>JAFAFL010000095.1 GCA_023423535.1 Pseudomonadota bacterium | reverse complement strand
GCTCGTAGCCGAGCCCTGACGGCTCGTAGCCGAGCCCTGACGGCTCGTAGCCGAGCCCTGACGGCTCGTACCCGAGCCCTGACGGCTCGTACCCGAGCCCTGACGGCTCGTGCCCGAGACCTGGCAGCTCGTACCGGCGCTCTGACAGCTCGTACCGGCGCCCTGACAGCTCGTACCCGGGCCCTGACAGCTCGTACCGGGCCCTGACAGCTCGTACCCGAGCCCTGACAGCTCGTACCCGAGCCCTGACAGCTCGTACCCGAGCCCTGACAGCTCGTACCCGGGCCCTGACAGCTCGTACCCGACCAGTGCGAGCGCGCCGTGCGCTGCACGACGGCCTCCGGGCACGCGCGCGTGACGCCCAGAAGGTCGGCGGCGGTGCCCCTCCCTCGGGGGAGCGCGGCGCGCCACTGACCGCTTGTCGAGCTCCCGACGCAGACACTGCCCTCCGGAAGCGACCGCGCCGGCCGAGCCTTTTTTCTCCTCCGCTGGGGAACCCTACCGGGGTGACGATGCCGCCGCGTAAGTGCGCTGCGCCACTCAGCTTTTCGCGGGATCGTCTCCCCACCCAGTATCCCCGGAGAGCCCTCCAGAACGGCGCCGCGGCCCGGGCACGCCCACAGAGCAGGTCGGATGTCGCACATCGGACGTCGCGCGGTACCTTCGAGCCGAGCGCCCATCGCCCAGGGCACCCCTTCGTTCAGCGCACGCGTCGGAGCGGCCCCTGGTGCGAACCCCCTCGGGGACGGGACGGCGGCAACGACGTCGCGGAGCCACGCCCGCGCCCGCGCCCGCGTCCGCGTCGCTCGGGTTGCCCCGCTCATCTCGAGCACGTCCGGCAGCCGTGCATTCGCCGCGCGCGCTGCCGACAACACCCGCCCTGCGGCTCAGGCTCGGTCGCGGGCGCCAGTTCCTTCCCGCGCCGCGCGATCTCCAGCCCCACGACCCTCACGAGGGCCATGGCGACCGCGACGGAATCCGCGCTCGCGCACGTGCCGCCCACAAGGTCGGAGGCGCTGCATCGCCCTGACCCTCCATCGCTGGAGCGCCCGCGCGGGCCGAGCCTTCTTTCGCCTCCGCCGCGGCGCGGGAGTGAGACGCATCACCTTCCGGCGCGAAAAAACCCTCCACACCCCGGTGACACTTCCGCGCGGGGCCGGTGTTCCAGTCAGCGAACGGGGCGGCTCGCGCTGCCCAGAGCCTTCGGAACGACGGAATGAACGGGTTGAGGAAGCAGTGGCTGGGGGCGGCGGTGGCCGCGGGGATCTTCTCCTTCGGGGGCTCGGCGGCCGCGGAGGAGGCGGCAACCGAGGAAGTGCGCGAGGTCCACGTGCCGGTGAGCGCGGCGATCCTCCCGGGCATCGGGACGAACGGGTTCGTCACCGGGAACGCGGTGAACAACTTCGCCTTCGGGCTGCTGGCGACGCACTCGTACCGGCTCGATGGGCTGGCGCTGAGCCCGGCAGTGACGGTGGTCTCCGACCATGCGCGCGGCGCGCAGGTCGCGGGGGCGTTCAACTGGGCGGGCGCGCTGACGGGCGTGCAGACGGCGGGTGCGGTGAACGTGACGACCGGGATGACCCGCGGCGCGCAGCTCGGCGGCGCGGTGAACGTGAGCGGCGCTTCACTCCGAGGCGCGCAGGTCGCGGGCGCGTTCAACTACGCGGGCGGGGACTCGCGCGGCTGGCAGACGGCGGGGGCGGTGAACGTCGCCGACGGGATGCGGGGCCTGCAGCTCTCCGGCGCGGCGAACGTGGCAGACCGGCTCTCCGGCCTTCAGCTCTCGGTGCTCAACGTGGGCGGCGACGTGGACGGGGCGCAGGTAGGCGTGGTGAACATCGCGCGGAAGGTGCGCGGGCTGCAGCTCGGCGTGGTGAACGTGTCGAGCGAGATGTACGGCGCGCCGATCGGCCTCGTCTCGATCGCGGGCAATGGCCAGTTCCACGTTCAGGCCTGGGCGAGCGACGTGGCGCTGACGAACGTGAGCCTCAAGTACGGCAGCAAGTACGTGTACACGATCGTCACCGCGGGCCTCGAGGTGCAGCGGCCGGCCGACGATCGCCGCTTCCTCGCCGGCATCGGCTTCGGCGGGCACATCCCCGTCACCGATCGGATCTACGTGGACATCGACGGCACCGCGATGACGCCTCGTCGCGAGCTCCTCTCCTCGACCGACGGCGCGCTCCTCTCGCAGCTGCGCGTGGTCGGCGGCTACCAGTTCGCGCAGAGGCTCTCGGCGTTCGGCGGCCTCACCGGCAACGTGCTCGTGGACTGGGACGACAGCTGGGGCGCAGGCGGGATCGGGCCCACCTGGGAGGTCGGCACCGAGCGCACCCGCGTCGCGCTGTGGCCGGGGCTCGTGGCCGGCGTGCAGCTCTAGGCGGGCATGTCGTTCGCTCTGCAGGCGGCCGTGTTGGGAATGGCGATCGACCGCGCGGCGCCGGGTGGTACATGCGCCCGCGTGTCGCTCGACGTCGATGCCCTCTATCGCCGGTACGGACCGATGGTGCTCCGGCGCTGCCGGTTCCTGCTCCGCGACGAGGACCGCGCGGTGGACGCGATGCACGACGTGTTCGTGAACCTCCTCAACGGGCAGCACGCGCTCCAGTTGGAGGGCGGTGGTGCGAGCCTGCTGCACCGCATCGCCACCAACGTCTGCCTCAACCGGCTGCGATCTCAGCGGCGCAGGCAGGAGAGCGCGGAGGATGAGCACGAGGCGCTGCTGATGGAGATCGCGTCGCTGGACGATCTCGAAGGCAGGACCGCGGCGGGCGCGGTGCTCGACAGGCTCTTCGGCCGCGAGCCGGAGAGCACGCGGACGATGGCGGTGCTGCACCTGGTGGACGGGATGACGCTGGAGGAGACCGCGCGCGAGGTCGGGCTGTCGGTCTCCGGCGTGCGCAAGCGGTTGCGGGGCCTGCGCGAGCGGCTCGGCGAGCTGACGGCGGCGAAGGAGGCACTCGGATGAGAACGCCAGACTGGAAGCTGGAGCGGATCGCGCTCGGCGAGCTGCCCGCGGACGAGCTCGAACGCGCGCGCGCGCAACTCCTCTCCGAGCCCGACGGCGCCGAGCGGCTCGCGTCGCTGCAGCGCGAGAACGCGGAGCTGCTCCGCTCGCTGCCGCCGGAGCGGGTCTCGGCCGAGGTCTCCCGGCGGCGGACGCGCAAAGAGCGCCCAAGGGCGAAGGCGAGGTGGATGTTTGCGGCGGGCCTTCCCCTCGCGGCGGCGCTGGCGCTGCTGCTCGTGCTCGTCAACGCCGGCAACGAGCCGCCCGCGGAGCTCGACCGCAGCGGAGGAACGGGCGGGAACCTGGCGCTGCTCGAGGGCACGCGGCTGAAGGGTGGGCGCCCCTCATTGGTGCTGCATCGACGAGAAAGCGAGGGCGGCGGGGCGCGCGCTCTCTCCTCCGGCGACACCGCGCGCGAGGGCGACGAGCTGCAGGTCGGCTACGTCCGCGCGGGACGGACGCACGGGGTCATCGTCTCCATCGACGGGCGCGGCGCGGTGACCCTCCACCTTCCGGAGCAGGGTCCGCAGAGCGCGGCGCTCGAGGGCACTTCGACCGTGGCCCTGCCGCATGCGTACGCGCTCGATGATGCGCCCCACTTCGAGCGCTTCTTCTTCGTCACCTCCTCCGCCCCCTTCCCGGTGCAGCGCGTCCTCGATGCAGCGGAGGGGCTTGCGGCGGGCGGCGGGCGTGAGGGTGCTCTGCAGCTCGACGGCGAGCCCGCGTTGGAACAGTCGGACTTCCTCCTCCTCAAGCCGTCGCGCGGCGAAGGGGTACAGCCGTGAAGTGGATTCCCCTCTGCCTCGCCCTCCTCTTCGCCGCCGAGGCACAGGCCCAGGGCGTCCGCCGCTTCGCGCTGCTGGTGGGCACGAACGACGGCGGCCGCGAGCGGGTGCGGCTGCAGTACGCGGTGACCGACGCGCGCAACGTGTCGCACGTGCTCTCCGAGCTGGGCGGGGTGGCGCCGGAGGACGCGGTGCTGCTGGAGGAGGCGGACCGCGCCGCCGTGCTCAGGGGGCTCGAGGCGCTGCAGCGCCGGGTTGAGCGAGCGCGCGCGTCCGGTCAGCGCACCGAGGCGATCCTCTACTACTCCGGCCACTCCGACGAGACGGGCCTGCTGCTGCGCGGCGAGCACCTCGCGTTCGGCGAGTTCCGTCGCGCGCTGGAGGCGGTGCCGGCGGACGTGCGCGTGGCGGTGCTCGACTCGTGTGCGTCGGGCGCGCTGGCGCGGCGCAAGGGCGGCGAGCGGCGGCCGGCGTTCCTCCTCGATGCGTCGCACGATCTGCGCGGTCAGGCGATCCTCACCTCGTCGTCGGCGGACGAGGCCTCGCAGGAGAGCGACCGCATCGGCGCGAGCTACTTCACGCACCACCTCGTCTCCGGCCTGCGCGGCGCGGCGGACGCGTCCGGCGACGGGAAGGTCACGCTGAGCGAGGCCTACCAGTTCGCCTTCCGCGAGACGCTCGCGCGCACCGAGGGCACCCAGGCCGGACCGCAGCACCCGGTGTACGACATCGACCTCGTGGGCTCGGGCGATCTGGTGCTCACCGATCTGCGCGTGCAGCGCGCGGGGCTCGCGTTCGCAGGCGACGTGGCGGGCAGGCTCTTCGTGCGCGACGCGAGCGACCGCCTGGTGGTGGAGCTGCGCAAGAGCGAGGGCGAGACCGTCGAGGTGGGGCTCGGCGAGGGCCGCTACAGCGTCTTCCGTCAGGACGCAGGCGGCGGCTTCGCGAGGGCGCAGGTGCGGGTGGCGAAGGGCGGCAGGGTCACGGTGGCCGAGCGCGACTTCCTCGGCGTGCCGGTCGAGGCCACGGTGCGACGCGGAGGGGAGGTCGCTGCGACGGCGAGGCGCGCGTTCCTCAACCTCGGGCTCGTTCCCTTCGCCTCCACCAACGATCTCTTCGACGGGCCGGTGGAGAACCACTTCTCGTTCGGCCTCATCGGCACGAGGGCAGCGCGGGTGGATGGGCTCGCGCTCGGGCTGGCGATGCACTGGACCGATGGCGCGGCGCACGGCGCGCAGGTGGCGGGCGCGTTCAATGCGGTCGGGGGCGAGGCCTCGGGAGGACAGCTCGCGGGCGCGCTGAACGTGCAGCGGGGAGACTTCACCGGCGCGCAGGTCGGCGGCGCGGCGAACGTCTCGCTGGCGTCGGTGAGGGGCGTGCAGCTCGCGGGCGCGTTCAACCTCGCGGGCGGCGAGGCGACGGGCGTGCAGCTCGCGGGGGCCATCAACCTCGCGCAGAGGATGCGGGGGCTTCAGCTGAGCGGCCTGCTCAACCGCGCGGGCGCGATGCAGGGGCTGCAGCTCGGGGTGATCAACGTGGGCGGTGAGGTCACTGGCGCGCAGGTGGGCGTGCTGAACATCGGCTCGCGCGTGCGGGGCGCGCAGTTCGGCGTGGTGAACGTCGGCGGCGAGGTCGAGGGCGCGAGCGTCGGCCTCCTCTCCTTCGTGCGGAACGGCCAGTTCCACGTCGAGGCCTTCGCCAGCGACATCACGCCGGTGAACGTGGCGGTGAAGCTGGGGAGCCGGCACGCGTACACCTCGTTCGGGCTCGGGCGGTTTCTCGCGGTTCCGGGTCGCGAGGAGCGGTGGGCGGCGCAGCTCGGCTTCGGCGCGCACGTGCCGTTCGGCCGCTTCTTCGTCGATGGCGACCTCAACTGGGTCTCGCTGCACGACGCGCGGTGGGTGACCGGGAACCGGCAGCTCGCGCAGCTGCGGATCATCGGCGGGTACCGGCTCGGCGAGCGCTTCGCGATCGTCGGAGGGCCTACCGGCAACGTGGCCTGGGAGATCGGT
The DNA here is from genome assembly GCA_023423535.1 of Pseudomonadota bacterium. GTDB lineage: Bacteria > Myxococcota > Myxococcia > Myxococcales > Myxococcaceae > JAFAFL01. The sequence continues at coordinate 213,511 of JAFAFL010000095.1, read as the reverse complement.
GCGCGCCAGGCACCGGACTTCACGCTCCTGCCGACGTGGAGGGTCGGTCGCGCCACGGTGTGGCCGGGCCTGCAGCTCGGCGTGCGCTACTGAGCGTTGCGTGAGGTGCAGCGGGCGCGTCGAGCCTGCCTGCCCCTCGCACGGAGGACCGCGGCTTCCGGCCTGTCTCCGGCGACGTGCGCAGCCTGAGCCGTCGGGGGACACGACATGGCGCGACGGCTCGGGGTGCTGGTGGTGGGCTTGGCGGTGGCGGGGCTGTGGGGCTGCTCGAGGGTGGAGGCGCAGCCGGAGGGAACGGGCGGCGCCGGCTCGGAGGGCATCGGCGTCTTCGATCGCGCGGGGACGGGAGGGGCCGAGGCGTTCGACGAGACCGCGGCCGCGCTGGCGCGCGCAACGGTGACGGTGGGCGGGCGCTGCGCGGGCGTGGTGGCGACGGGCGGCGTGCACGTGGTCACCGCCGCGCACTGCCTGATGGAGCACGAGGACGCGGTGCCGCTCGCGCTGCACGACGGCACGCCGGCGATGGGCGTCGTCGCACACGTGGATCGCGAGGCCGATGTGGCGGTGCTCTTCCTCGAGTCGCCGGTCGCGATCGATGGGCTCTCGTTCAGCGACGAGCTGCCGGATGAGGGCTCCGCCGCGTACTTCGCCGGCCGCTTCGATCGCGGGGCGACGCTGCAGGCGATCATGGTGGAGCGGCTCGCGCCGTGTCCTTCGCTGCCTGGTGTCCCGCGCGCGCTGCACACCTCGCTGCGAGGCGTTCCGGGTGACTCGGGCGCGCCGGTGGTGGACGGCGACCTGCGCGTGGTGGGGCTCGTGCACGGCGGCGCGCGCTGCAGCATTGCGGCGCCCACCCACGGCGTCCCGGCGATGCTCGAGTTGCTTTCCCCACAGTAGGGACGCACCCGAGGGCAAAGAGGGGCGCGAAATTTGCGGGATCGGTCCGGTCACGTAGAGGAGGGCCCGAAGTCCCACCGCTACAGGAGGCAACAGCCATGGCCCGCAAGACCCCCTCGACCTCGACCACGTCCAAGAAGGCCGCGAGCCGTCGCGCCACCGTCACCTCCTCCACGCCGGCCCCTTCGGTCATCCCGTCGGTCCCGCCCGCGGTGAAGTCGGTGATGAAGAGCCTGGAGACCGCGCCCGCGGCCGCTCCGGTCCCCGCTTCCGTTTCCGAGGTGAAGACCGAGGCCGCGGTGGCCACCTCCGCCACCACCACCCTCCCAGCGCACGTTCCGCACGAGCTCATCGCGAAGCGCGCCTACGAGCTCTTCCTCGCGCGCGGCGGCGCCCACGGTCACGAGATCAGCGACTGGATGCAGGCCGAGCGCGAGCTGCGCGCGGCGGCGGCGAGGTCGTAGGCAGGGTCCAGGTAGAGTGGGCGCATGAGATCTCTCGTGCTGCCCACCGTGGTCTTCCTGCCCGCGATGGTCTTCGTGCTCGTGGGTCTGGAGACCGGCTGCGCGGTGGTGGACCCCTGGGAGTCACGCCGCGCAGAGCTGTCCGAGGGCGCGGAAGACTGTGGCCGCCTCGCGCCACGCACCGAGTGCGATGACTCCGGACAGCAGGCGGCCCGATGCCTCCTCGACGCCTGGAGCGCGTGCCAGCGCGCGACGCTGGAGACGACGCGGACGACCATCGAGGGAGATCCGATCGTCGGGCTCCTTGCCATCGAGCCATCTGACGATGGCTGCCGGGTCGTGCAGCTCATCGACACCCGCGCGGACGATTTCGGTCCTCGCGAGGTCACCGAGAGCGTGTGCGCGCAGCTCGTGGAGGAGGACGCTGCATTCCGCGGCTGCCCGTTCGTCGTTGCCGAGGACTGCACTCGTCGCTGACGCAGCAGCAGTGCACTTCGCTACGGCCTCGGCGGGTCGACGCGCTCCGGTGCGACGGGCACGCGGTACACGGTCGCCGCCTTCTCGCCGCTGATGCGCACTGCGCGAAGCACGCGCGGTTTCACGCCGAAGCGCGGCAGCAGGTTCTCGTTCGGCGCCGAGACGCAGGCGTTTGAGCGCCGCGACGCCCGCCAGGAGCAGGCACCCCAGCGCGACGACTACGGGCACGGGTGATCCGCCTGCCATTGCTCGTAGGAGGCCGCGAAGCCGTCGTCGAACTTGTACATGGTGGGACAGGCGGTCTCGTCCCCGTTCACGTCCACGAAGGTGACGAAGTCGCTGCGCACGCCGCAGTGGACGAAGGAGACGGCCTTGTCCGGTCGCCGGATGCAGGTGAGGTCGCAGCCCTCTTCGCGGAGCACGTCCTCCAGCGTTCCGCAGCGCGACTCGCCCACGTCGTAGAACTTCGGGCAGGCCATGTTCGAGGGATCGCTCCACTCGCGCGGATAGGACCAGCCCTCGCCGGGGCAGTGCACGAGCCACATCATCAGATCGATGTACGCGCACTCCGCTGGCGCGCTCGCGAGCGGGTCCTCGCACTGCGCGGTGCCGGCGTCTGATTCGATTCCGGCGTCCGCTTCGGTTCCTGCATCGGTGCTCGCGCCTCCGTCTTCGCGAGAGCCTCCGCCGCCTCCCGGAAACTCCGGCGCGCCCGCGTCGGGCGTGTCCTCCACCGGCGGCGCCTGGCGGCAGCCGGTGGCGGTGAGGGTGAAGAGGAGCGCAATGACCACTGCGAGCAGCGGGCGGAGGTACATGTCCGCGGACGCTACCGCAGGCCCGGGACTCAGCGCGTGACGGTGTAGATGAGGTACGGGCTCATCGAGCGGAAGGTCCCGTCGGACGCTTCGTTGCCGGCGCGCAGGGCCTCGAGGGTTTTCACCCGCACGCCCTCCCACGTCTGCGCATCGAGCATCCGGCGCATGCCGCGCCAGATGGGGTGATGCTGCTCCTGCTCCTCGAACCAGGCTTCAGGCGAAGGGGACTCGAAGAGCAGCGCCGTCTCCTCGTGCGCGACCTTCGCGGCGCCGAGCCTCGTGAAGAGGCCCGTGACCCAGTCGGGATCTCCCCACGCGGCGGGATTCGGTGCGGGGCCTTCGGGCGCGGGAGGGGCGGCAGCCTTGCGCAGCACGAGGCCTGCCTCGGCGATGGGGCCCCTCGGGATCCAGCAGGTGAAGGCGATGCGACCGCCCGGCCGCGTCACGCGCAGGAGCTCGCGCGCGCCGCTCTCCGCGTTGGGCGCGAAGATGAGCGCGAAGATCGAGACCGCGACGTCGAAGGTGCCGTCCGGGGCGGGGATCGACGCGGCCTCGCCCATCAGCACCGACAGCTGCTGTTCAAGTCCTTCGGCGGCAGCGCGCGCTGCTGCGACCTCGCGCAGTCGCCACGCGGGCTCCACCGCGGTGACCTCCGCACCCGCGCGCGCGGCGGCCAACGACGCGTTGCCCGTTCCGCATCCGAGATCGAGCACCCGCATCCCGCCCCGCAGCTCGAGCCCCTTCACCACCCGCTCCGCCACCGGCTCGAGGGCCTTCGCGGTCAGCTCGTAGTCGCCATCACTCCAGTCCATTCACGACTCCCCTTCCGGCGAAGGCCTGTGCGCTTTCATGCGCGGGACTCTGCCCGAACTCCCGATTCCGAACGCCACCATCGTTCACAGGGTGAAGGCCCCCGTGCATCCGCGCGCTGCGTGCACACCCTGCAGCCCGCGCCTGATTCCCCAGATCCGGCGCGGACTTCCGTCACCTGCAGCACCAGCGGCATCAACAATTTTACAAACGACGGCCCGTCCGAATGTTGACGGACTGCGGCAAAAGGGGTGTTCTTCCTCTCATCCAAGGTCGAAGTTGTCGTTTACAGCTTCAATGCCCATACATTGTCGGCACGTCGTAACGCGGAGCGTCAGATGACTGAATCCTCTTCCCCCAAAGCCTCTGGACTCGAGATCGCGGCGCCCATGCGGCCCGGCTTCGGCGAGATCCTGACGCCCGACGCGCTGGCCCTGGTGGAGGAGCTGGCGACGCGTTTCGGCCCTCGCGTGGAGGAGCTGCTCGAGCGCCGCCGCGCGCGCCAGGCCCGCTTCGACAAGGGCGAGAAGCCGGACTTCCTTCCTGAAACGAAGGAGATCCGCGACGGCGACTGGACGGTGGCGCCGCTGCCGAAGGACATCCTCGACCGGCGCGTGGAGATCACCGGTCCGGTGGATCGGAAGATGGTCATCAACGCGCTGAACTCCGGCGCGCACGTGTTCATGGCGGACTTCGAGGACTCGAACGCGCCGTCCTGGGACAACTGCGTCAGCGGTCAGCTCAACCTGCGCGACGCGGTGCGCGGCACCATCGAGTTCACCGCGCCGAACGGGAAGGAGTACCGGCTCGGCGAGAAGACCGCGGTGCTCTTCGTGCGGCCGCGCGGCTGGCACCTGCCGGAGCGCCACGTGCGCCTCGGCGGCAAGGCCATCCCGGCTGCGCTCTTCGACTTCGGCCTCTACTTCTTCCACAACGCGAAGGCGCTCCTGAAGAAGGGGAGCGGGCCCTACTTCTACCTGCCGAAGCTCGAGAGCCACCTCGAGGCGCGGCTGTGGAACGACGTGTTCCTCCTCGCGCAGGAGCGGCTCGGGCTGCCGAAGGGGACGATCAAGGCAACGGTGCTCATCGAGACGCTGCCCGCGGCGTTCGAGATGAACGAGATCCTCTGGGAGCTGCGCGACCACTCGGCGGGCCTCAACTGCGGGCGCTGGGACTACATCTTCTCCTTCATCAAGCGGCTCGGGATGGATCCCGCCTACGTGATGCCGGACCGCGCGCAGGTGACGATGCTGCAGCACTGCATGCGCTCGTACACGCAGCTGGTGGTGAAGACCTGCCACCGCCGCAACGTGCACGCGATGGGCGGCATGGCGGCGCAGATCCCCATCAAGGACGACCCGAAGGCGAACGAGGCCGCGCTGGAGAAGGTGCGCCAGGACAAGCTGCGCGAGGTGAAGGACGGGCACGACGGCACCTGGGTCGCGCACCCGGGCCTCGTCCCCATCGCCCGCGAGATCTTCGACGCGCACATGAAGGGCCCGAACCAGCTCGACAACAAGCGGCTCGACGTCAACGTGGGCCGAGACGATCTGCTCCGTCCGCCCGAGGGCACACGCACCGAGGCGGGCCTGCGGCAGAACGTGGACGTGGCGCTGCAGTACCTCGCCGCGTGGCTCGGGGGCATGGGCTGCGTGCCCATCCACAACCTCATGGAGGACGCCGCCACCGCGGAGATCAGCCGCGCGCAGGTGTGGCAGTGGATCCGCCACGGCGCGAAGCTGGACGACGGCCGCACGGTGACGCCGGAGCTCTTGCGCACGGTCATCCGCGACGAGCTGGGCAAGGTCCGCGCGGAGGTCGGAGAGGAGCGCTTCGCCTCCGGCCACTACGAGGAGGCCCGCGAGATCTTCGAGCGCCTCTGCCTCGCCGACCGCTTCGAGGAGTTCCTCACCCTCCCCGCCTACGACGCGCTCTCGCGGCTCGAGCGCAACTGACTTTCTTCCTCACCCAACCCGCCTCACCGGTTCACAAGGAGAAGAGCATGGCCCCGCAGACGCAGACCCAGGACACCCGCATCGGAGACACCTTCTCGGACAGCCGTTGGGAGGGCGTGACGCGGCCCTACTCGAGCAAGGACGTGGAGCGGCTGCGCGGCTCGCTGAAGGTCGAGCACACCATCGCCAACGTCGGCGCGCGCAGGCTGTGGGACCTCCTCAAGAGCGAGGACTTCGTGCCGGCGCTCGGCGCGCTCAGCGGGCAGCAGGCGGTGCAGATGGTGCGCGCGGGCCTCAAGGCCATCTACTGCTCCGGGTGGCAGGTGGCGGCGGACGCGAACCTCTCCGGCCAGACCTATCCGGACCAGAGCCTCTATCCGGCGAACTCGGTGCCGAACCTCGTGAAGCGCATCAACGCGGCGCTGCAGCGTGCGGATCAGATCGACTACAGCGAGGGCAAGAGCGGGACCTACTGGTACGCGCCGATCATCGCCGACGCGGAGGCGGGCTTCGGCGGGCCGCTGAACTCCTTCGAGCTGATGAAGTCGATGATCGAGGCCGGCGCCTCCGGCGTTCACTTCGAGGACCAGCTCTCCTCGGAGAAGAAGTGCGGGCACCTCGGCGGCAAGGTGCTGCTGCCCTCGTCGCAGTTCATCCGCTCGCTGGTGGCGGCGCGGCTCGCGGCCGACGTGATGGGCACGCCCACGGTGCTCATCGCGCGCACCGATGCGCACTCGGCGAAGCTGCTGACCTCGGACATCGACGAGCGCGACAAGCCGTTCCTCACCGGTGAGCGCACGCCGGAGGGCTTCTTCCGGATCAAGGCCGGCATCGAGACCGCGATCGCGCGCGGCCTCGCCTATGCGCCCTACGCGGACCTCGTGTGGTGCGAGACCTCCACGCCGGACCTGAAGGAGGCGAAGATGTTCGCCGAGGCGCTGCGCAAGGCGCATCCGAACAAGATGCTCGCGTACAACTGCTCGCCCTCGTTCAACTGGAAGAAGCACCTCGACGACGCGACGATCGCGAAGTTCCAGAGGGAGCTCGGGGCCATGGGCTACAAGTTCCAGTTCGTCACCCTCGCCGGCTTCCACTCGCTGAACTTCGGGATGTTCGAGCTCGCGCGGGAGTACTCGAAGGAGGGCATGGCCGCGTACTCGCGCCTGCAGCAGGCCGAGTTCGCCGCGGAGAAGCACGGCTACACCGCCACGAAGCACCAGCACGAGGTCGGCACCGGCTACTTCGACGAGGTCACCCAGATCGTCACCGGCGGGACGTCGTCCACCACCGCGCTCGGCGAGTCCACGGAGAAGGAGCAGTTCCACTGACAGCCGCGTACACGCGCGCAGTCACTGAAGCGCGCTGAGCCGAGCTGAGCCGCGCAGGGCCGGGTGGGGTCGCTCCCAACCCGGCCCTTTTCTTTGACACCGGAGTTTTCGCCCTCCGAAGCGGCAGGCTCACTCTGGCGAAGTGCGCGGCCCCGCCGTTGCAAAACGCGGCGGCGATGATCACCGCCACGCTCGTCAGCCTTCTCGCCGCCGCGCCCGTCGCCCCCTCCGCACCGGTTGCTCCCGCGCCGCAGGGTGTGTCGCTGTCCCACCGCAAGGTCGGCTTCGCGTTCGAGGCCGGCGTGCCCGAGGGCCTCGGTGGCTCGGTGGTGCTGCGCCCGGTGCCCGCGCTCCGCTTTCAAATCGGCGGTGCGAGCGACGGCTTCGCTGCCGGCGTCCGCGGCGGCATCGTCTTCGTCCCCTTCCAGAGCTTCGTGCGGCCCACGCTCTCCGCGCACGCGGGGCACTTCACCGAGGGCGACGCCAACGGGCTGGTGCGGCTCGCCGCGAACCTCGAGGGTCCCGCGGCCACGCTGCTCTCGCGCGTGCAGTACGACTTCGCCTCCGCGCACGTGGGCCTCGAAGTCGGCCGCGCGAACGCGACCTCCTTCTTCGTCCGCGCCGGCATGTCGAAGGTGCGCGTGCGGCTGCCCGCGGTGCAGGCCGCGGCGAAGGAGATGATCCCCGGCGCGGAGCTCGGCTCCGAGACCACCGTGCTCGGCCTCACCAGCCCGTCGGTGCAGGTGGGCTTCACCTTCTTCGTTCACTGACCTCGCTGCATCGACTTCGTCGCACCTCAAAGGACCCGACCATGAAGCTCGTCTTCGCCGCCCTCGCCGCCGTTCCGTTCTCCTGTGGTCCACTGCTGGAGGCGGACCTCGCGCTGCCCGAGTGGTGCCAGAACATGGACCGCAAGGAGGTCCCCGCCGCGCCGCCGGACCTGCCGCCCGAGGCCGAGTTCAGCGGCCTGTGGGGCCTGCCCCCGCTGCCGGTGCCGGAGGGCGGCAACGCCGGCGCGGAGGTGGAGCTCGTCCGCATCGAGCTCAACGCGCAGGGCATCGACAGCCTCGGCTTCCTCACCGCGGCGAGCATCGTGGCGGACCCCGAGGGCGCGGCGGTGGTCATCGCGGACCTCGGCGACCTCAGCGTGAACGGGACGCAGGCGGTGCTGCTGCCGCCGACGCAGCAGGAGCTGACCTCGCTCTTCGCCGGCGGCGAGCTGCCGGTGGTGACGCGGCTGGCCGGTGAGCTGCCGGACGTGCCCTGGACCGTGGACATCAAGGCCTGCTTCCGCAGCAAGGCCAACGTGGCCTACGACCCGTTCGCGCCCGCCCCCGCCGGCGCCCGGTAGTCGCCCCCGCGCTCGTAGTAGAACGGCGGCGTGCTCTCCCCCTCCGCTGCCGCCGCCCTTCTCGCCACCGCGCTCCTCGCGCAGAGCGCTCCCCCCCGCGTCGCCGTGATGCCCCTCAACGAGGGCGAAGGCGTCTCCTCGCAGACCGCAGTCTCCGTCGGCGAGGCGCTCACCGCGGAGCTGCGCAAGCTCGAGCGCGCGGAGCTCATCACCGCGCAGCAGGTCACCGCGCTCGTCAGCCTCGAGCGGCAGCGTGAGCTCATTGGCTGCGCGAAGGAGGCCTGCCTCACCGAGCTCGCCGGCGTGCTCGACGTGGAGCAGGTGGTGACGGGCACCGTGTCGCGGCTCGGCCAGAGCTGGCTGCTCCAGGTGCAGCGCATGGACGCGAAGACCGCGCAGGTCGTGGCACACGCGTCGGCGCGCGAGCAGGGCAGCGTGGATGCGCTGCTCGACAAGCTCCCGGCGATGGCGAACGAGCTCCTGCGCGACATGAAGCGCGCGCCCTCGCTCGCGGGTCAGGGCGGGACGACGATCGCGGCCGCGGCGGTGGGAAGCGGTTCCACGGCCTCGACTGCCTCGGCAGCGACGACGTCAGTGGCGCCGGTCGGGACGCCTCCGGCTCTCCCGCCCCCGTACGCCGACGTGCCCTACACGGAAAAGGTGGACCGCTCGAAGCTGGTGCTGCTGACCGACGGCAAGGGCCGCTATGTGGCGGTGACGCCCTTCTCCATCTACGGGCCGCACTTCGCCGGCGATGCGAAGGCCCTCTACCTGCAGCGCGTCATTGGCGGCGGCAGCGAGGGCCAGATCGCCTACAGCTTCAGCTTCTGGGAGCCGCGCGGACGGCGCCAGTCGATGGGCCACTTCGACATGCGCGAGGGCCAGTACAAGGTCAGCTGCGACCGCGCGGAGCACACGCTGCAGCCGGTGCCGGCGGCGCAGGCGAAGAAGCTCCTCGCGGCGGCGAAGCTCTACGACGTGCGCTGGCAGCGGCAGGCGCACGCGCTGGCGCGAGACGACGAAGGCAACTGGTTCCTCGCGGACCAGGCGCGGCTGCCGGAGGGCAACGAGGACTTCCGCGTGTATCTCGGCGAGCCGGGCGCGCTGCGGGCCTGGCCGGCGAAGGCGCTCGCGCGCGACCGGGCGGGGGACATCTTCCGCGCCGCGGACGGCCGGCTGAAGATCGACCGCGAGAAGAACGCAGCCGAGTGGGTGAGCGGTGACGCGAAGCGCGCGCTGACGCTGCTCGACCTGCACGGCCACGTGTCGCAGATCTATGGCGCCAACGGGCCCTATGGCGGGATGCCGCTGGGTACCCTGTGCGACGGCGCGTTCTCGCAGAAGCCGTAGCCACGAGGTCAGGGCGAGTGCGGCCACTCCTCGGCATCCGTCGCGCGTGAGTGCGTCGACTCCGGCTCCGAGCGTGCCCCGGTGGACTGAGGCAGTGACACGGTGAAGGTCGAGCCCCTCCCCGGCTCGCTCTCGACGAGGATGTGGCCGCCCATCGCCTCCACCCACTGCCGGCTGACGAAGAGCCCCAGCCCGAGGCCTCCGTAGTGCCGGTCGGACACGCCGCGTTCGAAGCGGGTGAAGAGCCGGCGGCGGGTCTCCTCGTCCATGCCGATGCCCTCGTCGCTCACGGTGACGAGCGCGCTTCCCTCGTGCGCGCGGGTGCTCACGGCGATGGGCCGGCCGGCGCCGAACTTCATCGCGTTGGAGAGCAGGTTCATCAGCACCTGACGAAGCCGCACGGCGTCCGCGTGCACCCAGAGGCCCTCTTCGAGTTCCACCCTCAGCGGCGAGCCGGCGCGCTCCGCGTGGGCGCGCACCTTCTCCACCGTGTCCTCCACGAGGCGCGAGACCTCGAGGTCTTCGCGGGTGAGCGTCACCTCGTCCGCCTGCAGGCGCGTCACATCGAGCAGCGTGTGCACGAGGGTCATCAGGCGCTGCGCCTGCGACTGCGCCACGTCGAGGCTCCGCAGCGCCCGCTCGCGCGCGTCTGGGCTCGCCTCCCCTTCGAGGCTCTGTCGCAGGTGCGCCAGCCGCAGCCCGAGGCTCGTCAACGGCGTCTTCAGCTCGTGCGCCGCCACCCCGAGAAACACGTCGCGCACCTCCACCGCGCTCTGCAGCGCCGCTGCCTGCTGGCGCTGCTGCTCGATGTCGGTGTTCGTGCCGAACCAGCGGACGACGCGCCCCCTCGAGTCGCGCGCGGGCATGGCGCGGGAGAGGTGCCAGCGGAGCTGACCGTCGTGCCGGCGCAGCGGGAAGGTGTCCTCCCAGGGCTCACCCGAGGCGATGGCGGCGCGGAAGCGGGCCTCCACCCGGGGCAGCTCTTTCGGGTCGTGCACCCTTCGCCAGCCCCAGCCCTTCATCTGCTCGAGCGTGGTGCCGGTGAACTCGTACCAGCGGCGGTTGTACCAGAAGATGGAGCCGCTCTCGTCGGCCATCCAGGCGAGCTGAGACATGTTGTCGGCGAGGGTCCGGAAGCGCTCCTCGCTCTCCCGCAGCGCGGCCTCGAGGCCCAGGGTCCGGCGCAGCGTGCGCACCAGCCGCCACGCCAGCAGGCCCGCCACCGCGAGGGCGCTGGGCACCACTGCCACCAGCAGCGTGAACGGGAGCTGCCGGCCCTCCTCGACCGCGGCGATCTCCTCGCGCAGCTGCGCCTCGCGAAAGGCGATGTGCCGCTCCAACTCTGTGTCGAGCTCTGCGCGCAGCGGCATCACGTCCGCCTCCATCCGCGCGAGCAGCTCCGCCTGGTCCACGCCCTCGCTTCGCAGGCGCAGCACCCCGTCCATCGCGCGGGCGACGTCGTCGTGCAGCCGGCGGAGGCGCTCCAGCTGTGCGAGCGCCTCGGGCGTGACGGTCATCGCCTCCATGCGATCCATCGTCTGGTCGGACTGACGGCGCGCGGCCTCGCGGATGGCGCGCGCAGCGGGGCTGCCGGTCAAGAGCAGCAGCCTCGAGTGGCTGGTGCGCCGCTCGGCGAGGGTCGCCAGCCTCTGCGCATCCACCAGCAGGGTGACCCGGCGCAGCACCTCCCGCTCCCTCTGCACGGCCTCGCGGTGCACGAAGACTGCCGCCGTCACGCTCACCGCGATCACGGAGAGCAGGGCCAGCACGAGGCCCACGGTCAGCGTCCTGAGCACCGATTTCGCCACGCTGCGCCGTCCTCCTCAGTACTGCTTGCGCCAGAGCAGGTCCGCACCGCCCTGCCGCGCGTCGCCGTACTCGAGCTCCAGCACCCAGCGACGCCAGAGCTGGTACTCGAGCAGCAATTCGTTGCGGTTCTCGTCCCGCTCCAGCTCGGCGCCGATCTCCGAGGCGATGCCGAGGTAGAGCCGGTCGGTGAGGTAGGTGCCCGCCTCCACCCGCGCGGTGCCCACGCCGCTCTCGCCCTGCTCGACGCTGAGGATGTCGAGCGGGAGCACCTGCCGCAGTCCCTTCTGCAGCTGCGCGGTGGCGAGGGAGCCGAGCACCGAGGTCGCCGCGTTGCCGCCACCGCTGCTCGCGGAACGTCCGCCGGGCTGCAGGCTGCGACGGCCGGTGGCGATGAGCGTGTAGATCTCCGTCTCGGTGAGCGGCGGCTCGCTGGAGGGCTGGATCTGGAGGTCCTCGCCCTGCCCCGTCACCCGCAGCGTGACGAGCACTTCTTCGCGGCGGTTCTCGTGCGTCGCGGTCACGTCGAGCCGCGGTTCCGTCATGGGTCCGGTGAAGGTGACGGTGGAGTCGCTCGCCAGATCGAACCTGCGCCCGAAGACGTCCACCCGCCCTCGGTGCACGAGCACCTGACCGAACAGGTGGGGCTCGTCGGTCATCACCACGCGGAAGTCCTCGCCGAAGCCGACCTCCACGTTCATGTCGTCGCCGCGCACCCAGAGGTTTCTCGGCGCATCGAGGTGGATCTCCATCCGCGGGAGCACGCTGCCCTCTGCGTCCGGAGGCTCGTTCGCCTTCGCCTTCCCGTCGGGTTGCTCTCCGCCGGGCGTGACGTCCGCGACCTCGCCCTCCTTTGCCGCGCCGCCGGTGCCCTTCGCGTTCTCGTCGTCCGCGCGGCCGCGCTGCACGCGCTGGCCGGGCAGATCCTTCGGCGTCTTCGCCGCGGCCCCGCCGTCCTCACCGTCGAGCGGCTCGCCGTCCCAGTAGTACGTGATGCCCTCCGGCGGCGCGAGTGCGTGCAACTCCCGCCGCGCGTTGGACGGCAGCTCGATGCGCGCCTCGGGGATGTGCAGCCGCGAGACGAGGATCTTCTCCACGCTGGCGTCGCCCTCCGCGGTCGCGCGCAGGCTCACGGTGGCAACCTTCTGGAAGTCGCTCACCACCGGGAAGCCCTTCAGCTCCGCCTCCGCGCGCACGTCCGCCTCGTTGCCGCGGCGCGTGAGCTCTCCGGTAAGCCGGGCAGTGCCGTCACCGGCGCGCGCGAAGGCCTCCTCCAGCGTCACCGCCTGATCGGTGCCGCGCACGCGCACCCGGATGTCGCTGTAGCGACCCTGCCCGAGCAGCGAGAGCACGCCGTCCGTCCACGAGAGGTCGCCTTTCACCCGCGGCAGGCCCACGTGCCCGGTGAGGTCCGCCTCGGCATTGATGCGGCCGCCCACCTCCAGCAGCTTCGGCGACACGCCGGAGAGGAAGCCCGGGTTGAAGTCCTTCGCGCGAAGGGATCCGTGCACCGGGAGCTTCGAGGGATCGATCCCCCTCTCCAGCGCGGCGAGCGAGAGCCCCAGCGGCGCCGCCAGACGAAGCGCCAGCTCACCGCCCTGCGAGAGAAGATCTGCCGCGAGCCGCGACCTCCCTCCTTCGTGACTGAAGCGCACCGAGAGGTCGCCCACGCCGCGCGCCTCCTGCGCCCCGAGGCCGTGGACCGACATGCCGCCCTCCACCACCGGCGCGTCCAGATTGCCCTTCGCGTCGAGCGTGGCGTGAAGGATGCCGCGCAGCTGCGCCGGCACCGGCTCACCCGGCTGGACCACGGGTCTCGGCTGGAAGGCCTGCAGCTCCGGCAAGGTCACCGGACCGGCCTCGAGCTTCAGCGCCAGGGGCGCGTTCCTGAGCGCACGTGGCCGCCGCAGCTTCGCCACCGGCGCATCGAGTCGAGCGGTCGCATCGAGCAGCTGCCGCTCGCCCTGGGTCACCTTCGCGGTCACCAACTGCCTCGCGCGCGCGAGGTCCAGCGTCAGCGCCGCGGTGAGCGGGAAGAGCTCGCCGGCGCCGAACTCATCCAGCGTGAGCGCCACGTCGCCGCGCGGGTCGAGCGCTGCACCGCGCACGTCCACCTTTCCCGACAGCCGCGCGAAGCGACGGACCGGCTCGGTCGTGCCGACCGACGGATCTTCGTAGGGCACCGGCAGGCGGTGCAGCGCGCCGGTGAGGGTGATCGGTGCACGGAGCGCCTGCTCCGCGGTGGGCGGCCGGCGGATGAGCCGCGCCAGCGTCCACGGCGTCTGCAGCGTCAGCACGCTGGGCTGCTCCTCGTCCCCCTTGGCGGTGAAGCGCGCGCGCAGCTTCTCGCCGTCGGTGCCGTCGACCACGAAGGCCACGTCCAGCGGCGGGTGTTCACCGGCGTCGAGGCCGCGCACCTCCGCGACGGCATCGAGCTTCGGCAGTCGCGCGGTGCCACGCAGCTTCGCCCGCGCGGAGAGCCTGCCCTCGGCTTGCGGCTTCTCGCCCATCGCCCGCGCGAGCTCCGACAGCGAGACCTCCTCCAGCACGAGGTCCGCGGAGAGCGGCGCCGGCGCGCCCGTCTGCAGCGCCTTCACCGGCACGTCGAAGTCGAGCCGCGCCTTCGCGCCCAGCGCGTCGCTCTGGAGTTCACCGGTGGCGCGGTCGTTCGCCCACTTCGCGTCCACGTTGACGTTCACGTTCTGGATGTCGCCGTAGCGCGCGTCGGCCAGCGCGCCCTTCACCGTCAGCGCCGGATCGTCCGCGGCGCCCTCGGCGGTGAGATCCACGTTCAGCGTTCCGCCGAGCGGCTCGGTCACGGTGACCAGATCTTTCGGCAGCAGCGACAGCGCGAGCCGCTCCACCTGCACCAGCGCGTCGATCCTCTTGTCCGTTCGCCGGGCCGTCACCGCCAGCCGCTGCTCACCCGCGCGCAACGAGAGCCCGTCCACGAGCAGCAGCTCTTCCTCGAAGCGGATCGCCGCCGGTCTCTCCAGCGCCCACGAGGCCTCCGGGTAGCGCAGCGAGAGTGCGGAGAGCTGCAGGCCCTTCACGTCTTCGTCCACGGTGCCGCGGCCGGAGAGCGCCATGCGGATCGAGCCACGCGTGCTCGCATCGAGCGCGAGCTGCCGGCTCTTCAGCGACACCTTCATGCTCGGCGACTGCAGCACGCGCTCACCGACCGTGGCCTGGCCTGCGCGGACGTCCACGCCGATGTCGCCGGCCAGTGGATCGCGCGCATCCGCCACGTTGGCGCTGAGCCGCACGTCGCGCAGACGGTTCTGGTCGTAGCGAAGGAACGGGAAGCGGCCGCTGAGCTGCACCGACGGTCCCTCCACGGGTCCCTCGACGCGCAGTGCGAGCCCGCCCTGTCCGGCGAGCGGAAGTCCCTCCGGACCGGCGAACTTGCCCACCGTGCGGGCGAAGGCTGAGAGATCTTTCGCCGCCAGCCGCGCGAAGAGCTGCACCCGCTCCCTGTCGCCGCGGCCGCGGGCGGTGAGCGCCACGCCCGGCACCACCGCTTCGAGGCGCTCGAGCACGTACGTGCCGCCGTCGGCCTTCGCCAGCAGGTCGACCGGGCCGAACGTCTCGCCGCCCATCTTCGACGCGGGCGCGTGGAGCCGGACCTCGCCCACCAGATTCTCCGCGCTGCTGCCGCCACCATTCCCGGTGAGCTCGAAGGAGACGTCGCTCTTCGGCCCGCCCTCGATGAGCTGCGCGAGGTCGATGCGCTCGCCGCGTACCTCCACGCTGTCCGCCCACTTCCTCTCGATGTCTGCCTGGGCCTGCGCGTGGACCTTCGCGGTGCCGGCGCGGAAGGTCAGGTCCGCGTCCACCTTCGGGCCCTCGCGCTTCACCTCGCCCGCTCCGCGCACTGCGACCTTCAGCGGGTACGCCTCGCTGAACGCGCGCGCCAGCTCCGCCGGAAGCTCGAGGTTCTCGATCGTCGCGACGAGCCGCTCCGCCTCCGACTCCACCGTGGCGTTGGCCTTCAGCTTCGCGCCCGCCACGTCACCGTCGGCGGTCACTTTCATCACGTCGCCGCGACCATCCGCCGAAAGCTCGAAGCGCGCGGGGCCCTCCACCGGCGCCTTCACCATCGCGCCCAGCTGCACGCGCCCGTCGATCTTCTCGCCGCGCTCCAGCAGCGATCCCGAGGCGGTCACGTCGAGGTCCGTCACCTCCGCCTCCATCGGCTCGGCGCCGGTGCGGGAGACGAAGGAGAGGTGCCCGTCCTCGATCCGCGCCTCGCGCAGGACGATGTCCACCGGCAGCTCGCCCTTCGGCTCTTCCGGCTCCTCGGGCTTCGGCTCCTTCGGCTCGAGCGCGCGCTGGAGGTTCGTGCCCTCCGCATCGGCGACGACGTAGAGCCCGGGCCGTTCGACGACGACCTCTTTGATCTCCACCCGCCGGCGCAGCAGCTGTCCCAACGCCACGGAAGCGCGCAGCCGCTCGACCTCGGCCACGACCTCGCCGTCCGGATCGCGCAGGGTGACGCCTTCGAGCACCAGCGTGCCGCCGCGCAAACGCACGCGCTCGGCGGTGAGCTCGCCCATCAGCGTCTCGTTCACCCGAGCGACGACCTCATCACGCAGGATGCGGCGCCCGCCCCACTCCGTGTTGAGCAGCACCAGCGCGGCCACCACGACCCAGAGGACGAGGCAGACCAGCGCGAACACCCCCAACCCCACCCGTTTCGCCCAACGCTTCAAAACGCCTCTCCGATCGACAGGTGCAGCGCGCAGACGCCCTCAGGCGATCCGCCGCGCGACGCCGACGTCCCTCCGAGCCCGAAGCAGCTCCCCGTCGGCCGATAGGTCAACGGCTCCGCGCCCGGCACGTCGTAGACCTGCAGCGGCGGGCCGAACGGCAGCCGGTATGCGAGGTCCAGCCGCACGGGTCCCACCGGCGTGCGGTAGCGCAGGCCGGCGCCCACCGCCCACAGCACGTCGTCGAGCAGATCTCCGGGCGCCTTCAGCGAGAGCTGCTCGGTGGTGACGAAGCCGGTGTCCACGAACGCGGCGACGGTGATCGGCTTCGTCAGCCGGTAGCGCGCCTCGAACGAACCTTCGTAGAGCCCGTTGCCGCCAATGGGCATCGGCTCCGCGTTGAACTCACCGGTGGGGTTCTGCTTCTCCACCAGCCGCATGGGCGACAGCCGCTGCGTGCTGAAGCCGCGCATCCCGTCGCCGCCGGAGAAGAAGCGCGCGACGATCGGCGAGTCCGTCTCCTCCTGGCCGATGGGGATGAGCGAGCCGAGGCGCGCGCGCGCCGCGAAGGTCAGCTTCCGAGACGAGAGCACGGTGAGGTAGCCGCGCGCCTCGGGCGACACGCGCAGGTAGTTGAACGAACCGCCCAGCGGACCGCCGCCCTCCTGCAGCGAGATCCCCAGGTAGATGCCCTTCGTCGGATCCTGCGGATCGTCGCGCCGGTCGTAGGCGACCTTCTGCTCCAGATAGGAGAGCACGCAGGTGCCGCCGCAACCGAAGAGGAGCTCCGGCGCCTGACCGCGAAGCTCGGTCTCGCCGGCCTGCAGCACGTAGAGCTCGAGGTTGTAGGACGGCTCGACGAGGAACCACGATCGCGGCCGCCACTGCACACCGATGCGCCCGTTGCCGCCGCTGTACGTGTACGCCGGCTCCACCGCGCGCTCCGCCTCGAGCCTCGAGACGAGCTTGAGGTTCGGGTGGAAGAGCCGCGGCTGCTCGAGCTCCGCGCGCAGGCCGGCGATCGGTCCACCGCGGATGACCGCGTCGGTGCCTCGGAAGGTGGCGAGCGCGGTGGGGATGAACGCGTAGCCGGCGCGCGCCTCCAGATCGAGCCTGCGCAAGCCGCCGAGGAAGTCGCGGTCGGTGTAGCCACCGGTGACGCGCCCCTCCTGCCGGAGCTGCTCGAAGCCGAAGCCGAAGCCCGCGCGCACCTCGTGGAACGGCGCCTCTGCCAGCTCGATGCGCAGCGGCAACATCCCCGTGTCCGGATCGCCCGCGCCCGGCTGCACGTTTGCCGCACCGAACACGCCCATGTCGAAGACGCGCGACTGCACCTCCTCCTGCGCTTCCGGCGAGTACCAGGCGTAGGGCTCGAGGGCCTCGCGCACCTGCTCCTCCACGCGCCACGTCTCCACCCGCGCGTTCGGCTCCTGGACGATCTCCACCGCGCCCGGCTGGTAGCGCGCGCCCGGCTCCGCGCGCAGGTTCAGCGCCGCCTCGTGGGTGGCGAGATCGACCTTCGCCTCGCCCTCCACTTTTGCCTCCGCGTAGCCGAGCTCCCGGAGCCGGCCCGTCAGCGCGCCGCGAAGGCCCGTCCACGCGCCCTCCTCGAAGATCTGTCCTTCGCGGATGGTGAGCGCGCTCTTCACCGCGTCGCGGTGCTCCGGCGGAAGTCCGTCGAGGCCCTCGAGCACGACCCTCTTCACGATCGTCGGCTCGCCCTCGCGCACGCGCACGTGCAGCCGGACCTTGTCCTCGCCGGCGGGCTCGACGCTCGAGTCTTCCACCCGCGCCTCGTGGAAGCCGCGCGCGCGGTAGTAGGCCTCGATGCGCTGCAGATCCCCGCGCCACGCGTTCTCGTCCAGGCGCGGCTTCGAGACGAACGGGAGGAACGCGTACCAGGGGCTCTCCTGCGTGTAGAGGCCGTCCTTGATCGGCCCGTCCTTCACCCGCTCGTTGCCCTCGATCTCGAACGAGCGGACCACCGGGCCCGTCTCCTGGGCCTTGTCAGTGGCGCAGCCGGAAGCGGTAAAGACCGCGGCGAGCGTGAAGCCCAGGATGAACGGCGATCGAGCGCGGAAGCGATGTGCGAGCGGCGGCATAGGAAGGCGTGGGTGCAGGTGTGTCCGCCAGCGCTCAGCGGCAAGCGGCGGCCCGCTGCTCGCCTCGGTGCGTGGACACAGCGCAGCGCCATCTGTGAGGCAGAGGACGCGCGATCAGTCGAGGCGGAACGCCACCTCGCCCACCGACACGTCGAGGCGCTCCACCCGCGCGCTCACCCGCCACAGGCCGAGCAGCCGCTCGTTCTCGATCTTCGTCCCCGCGACCCGCAGCTGCGACCACACGCGCGCGCGCCCGTCGCCTCCGGCGATGAACGGGACCTCCAGCCGCGTGTAGCCGAACGCGTCCCAACGAACATCCACCGTCAGCACGTGCTCACCCGGCGCGAGGCCCTCCACGTCGAACGCCGTCCACAGGTCGTCGACCTCTCCGAGGCGGAACGCGTGGCGGAACTCAGGGGCCTGGCCCTCGCGCGGTGCCCTCGAGGTGGTGCGAGCGGGTCCGACCTCGAGCGGCTGCGCCGACCCCAGCGCCGACGCCAACGACGACGCCTGTCCGCCGCCGCAGCCAGGGGACACGCACAGCGCGAGCGCCACGAACGAGACCGCTGCAGCAGGCTTCATAGGACCCCCGGGCCGGGCCCTGTGCATCGCGCCTGCCACCGGGAATGTCCCTGCGTCCGCAGGGTTGTCGCAGCGCCGAGCCGGAAGCCTGAAATGCCTCCCGTCCCCCGCTGCCCCACCTCAGCAAATGCTTCAGTGCTTGAGCAGCGAGGCGAACAGCCCGTGCACGCCGTTCCGGCGCGGGAGCACCATGCGGAAGGTCGTGCCGCGGTCCTCCGTGCTCTCGACCTCGACGGTGCCGCCGCTCGCGGTGGCGACCTGCTTCACCACGAAGAGCCCCAGCCCGAGTCCCGTGATCGGCGCGGCCGGGTGTCCCTCCTCCGCGCCCGGCGCGCGACACCACGGGGCGAAGAGCCTCGGGAGCATGGCCGCTGGAATGGGCGGGCCGTCGTTCCAGACGCTGAGGGTGACCGCGCGGTCGGTGCCGCTGCAGGAGAGGCGAATCGGCCGGTCCGGCGCACCGTAGCGGAGCGCGTTGGCGAGCAGGTTGGAGAGCGCCTGCGACACGCGGTCCTCGTCCCACTCGCCCGAGGCGTCTCCAGAGAGCTCGAGCTCGATGCTGCGGTTCGGATAGGAGAGCGCGAACTCCTGCACCAGCGCGCGGCAGACGAGGTGGAGCTTCGCCGGCCGGGGTTCGAGCCGCAGCCCGTTGCCCAGCCGCGTCTGCGCGAAGTCGAGCGCATCCCGCACCATGCGCACCAGGCGCTCGGCGCTGACCGCGATCTGGCTGAGGCTGCGCTGCTCCTCCGCGCCCAGCGAGAGCGGACCTGCGCTCCCGCCGCGCGCGCTCCTGGCGGCAAGGAGCACCTGCTGCAGCGGCTGGCGGAGGTCGTGCGCGACGATGGAGACGAGCCGCTCGCGGAAGTCGCCCACCATGGCGAGCCTTCTCAGCTCGAGCTGCGACATGACCTGCTTTGCCAGCACGCGCAGCGCCTCCAGCTGCTCCGGCTTCAGCGCGCGCGCCTCGCGGTCGAGCACGCAGAGCGTTCCCAGCACGAGGTTCTCGCGGTTCACCAGCGGCGCACCCGCGTAGAAGCGCACCCCGAGCAGCTGCACCGCCGGGGCCTTCGCGAAGCGCGGGTCGAGCGCCACGTCGGGGATCTGCATCAGCTCGCGGCCGAGCACCGCGTTGGCGCAGAAGCCGTCCGAGGTGCGCGGCGTGTGCGGCACCGGCAGGCCGATCCGCGCCTTGTACCACTGGCGGGATCCGTCAACGAGGGTGACCGCGGCGATGGGGCACTCGCAGATCTGCGCGGCGAGGCGGCACAGCTCGTCGAACTCCGGCTCGGGCGGCGTGTCGAGAACGTTGTAGGTGCGGAGGGCGTCGAGCCGCGCGGCTTCGTCTTTCGGGGTGGGAACGGTGACGTTCAAGCGGCGCGCCTCTCACGTTCACCTTGGATCGCGGCGCCCCACCTGTAAACCGTGAAGCCCCACTGGATGCGAGATGGGCCCCCCTTGCCCGATGAGCGGGAGTGCGAGCTCAGTAGAAGCTTGCAAACCCGGGCAGTAGCATCGACTCCTCCGCCACGATGATCTCGCTCCGGCCCCTCATCGTCGAGCAGTGCGCACCCTACGCGGCGCGCTTCGGCGCGGCGGCGGGCGAGGTGACCGAGATCCTCGCCGAGCTCATCGTCGGGCTCTCCGCGCTGCAGGAGGAGGGCTTCGCCTACGCGCCGCTGGTGTTCGTCACCTCCGACCTCGGCCCCATGCTCGAGCAGCTCCACGCGACCGATCCCATCTTCGTGGGGAGCCACCCCTCACCGGTCGCCACCGCGCGGGCGGCGCTGAAGCAGTGCGCGCCGCTCGGCGAAGGCAGACGGTGGGCGCTCTTCCTCCTCGTGCGCGACGGCAGCCTCGAGTTCGGGCTCTTCCGTCCCCAGGGCGCGCCGCTTCGTCCGACCTCCTACGAGCTGTTGCGGCGCGGCACCGGCGCAGGTCCGGCCATCGTCGGCCTCGCGCGGCTGCGCACCGGGATGGTGGAGGTGCGCACGTCCGACGGCGGCGGCGGCTTCTTCGACCTGACCGGCAGCGCCGAAGGAACGCCGCACTCGGGCAGCGCGGTCCGCACCTTCGTCCGCGCGGTCACCCTTCACGCACCGGAGCGGCACCGCGCGCAGTTCGAGGCCTTCTACTACCGCATCGTGGTGGAGGTGCTCACCGGCGGCCACGGCGCGCTGGCGGCGATCCTCGCGCCGGGCACGGAGGCGCCGGCCTTTCTCTCCGACGGCATCTGGTTCGCCGAGCCGGTGGACATCGAGACGTGGATCCGCCGCGACGAGCGGGGCGAGACCGCTGAGGGCGCGCACGCGATGCTCGCCTTCTCCCAGCTCATCCGCCGGATGATGGGCATGGACGGCATCACCGTCTTCGGCTCCGACGGCACCGTGCGCGCCTACTCCTGCTTTCTCCACCAGCCGCGCCTGCAGGCCGAGAACACCTTCCTCCTCGGCGGCGCCCGGCGGCGCGCGTACGGCTACCTCAAGTCGCAGCTGGGCGAGGTGCTGCTCGGCGCGTTCATCCGCTCGCAGGACGGCGCCGCGGAGTGCACCCTGGCGCCGCACCTCCGTCCCTGAACGCGCGAACGCCGCGGCGATCCAGAGGGACCACCGCGGCGTCGTGACGTTCAGCTGAAAGGGCCTGCTAGTACCGGTAGTGCTCCGGCTTGAACGGGCCTTCCTGCGGGATGCCGAGGTACGCGGCCTGGGCCTCGGTGAGCTTCGTCAGCTTCACGCCGAGCTTCTCGAGGTGCAGCGCGGCGACCTTCTCGTCGAGCTTCTTCGGCAGCACGTGCACGCCCACCGGGTACTTGCCCTGCTCCGTCCACAGCGCGATCTGCGCGATCGTCTGGTTGGAGAAGGAGGTGGACATCACGAACGACGGGTGGCCGTTCGCGCAGCCGAGGTTCACCAGGCGGCCGCGCGCGAGCAGCGTGACCCGCTTGCCGTCCGGGAAGATGAACTGGTCGACCTGCGGCTTGACGTTCTCCTCGCGGATGCCGGGCTGCGTCTCCAGCCACTTCACGTCGATCTCGGTGTCGAAGTGGCCGATGTTGCAGATGATCGCCTGGTCCTTCATCACCGCCATGTGCTCGCCGCGGATGACGCTGTTGCAGCCGGTGGCGGTCACGAAGATGTCCGCCTGGGGCGCCATCTCCTCCATGGTGGAGACCTGGTAGCCCTCCATCGCCGCCTGCAGCGCGTTGATGGGATCGATCTCCGTCACCACCACGCGCGCGCCCAGACCACGCAGCGACTGCGCGCAGCCCTTGCCCACGTCGCCGTAGCCCGCGACGACCGCGAGCTTGCCCGCGAACATCACGCCGGTGGCGCGCTTGAGCCCGTCACCGAGCGACTCGCGGCAGCCGTAGAGGTTGTCGAACTTCGACTTCGTCACCGAGTCGTTGACGTTCATCGCGGGGACCTTCAGCTCGCCGCGCTTGTGCATCTCGTAGAGCCGGTGCACGCCGGTGGTCGTCTCCTCCGACAGGCCCCGGATGGGATCCGCGCCTTCGAAGAGCTCCGGGTGGTGCTTGTGGATGTGGATGGTCAGGTCGCCACCGTCATCCAGGATCATGTTCGGGCCCTTGCCGCCCTCGAACGCGTGGATCTGCTGCTCGAGGCACCACTCGTACTCGGCCTCGGTCTCGCCCTTCCACGCGTACACGGGCACGCCGGTCGCCGCGATCGCCGCCGCCGCGTGGTCCTGCGTCGAGTAGATGTTGCACGAGGTCCAGGTGACCTCCGCGCCGAGCGCCGTCAGCGTCTCGATCAGCACCGCCGTCTGCACCGTCATGTGCAGGCAGCCCGCGATGCGCGCGCCCTTCAGCGGCTTCTGCGCGCCGTACTCCTTGCGCAGCGCCATCAGGCCCGGCATCTCGCTCTCGGCGATGGTGATCTCCTTGCGGCCCCACGCCGCGAGGTTGATGTCCGCGACCTTGTACTTCGCCGCCGTCCCGCCCACCGCCGGCGCGCCGCCGGTGCCCGTCTTCGCCTGCATGCTCATCGTCTGAATCTCCAGTGAATCTCGAAAGGTTGTTGGGGGAAGCGGGAACTAGGCGCTGAGCTTGAGCCCGGCCTCGCGCCGCAGCTCCTCCGCCTTGTCCTTGCGCTCCCAGTAGAAGTCCGCGGTCTCGCGTCCGAAGTGACCGTACGCCGCGGTCTGCCCGTAGATGGGCCGCAACAGGTCGAGCGTCTTGATGATCTCGCGCGGGCGCAGGCCGAACACCGCGCGCACCGCCTGGCCGATCCGCTCCTCCGGCACCTTCGCCGTCCCGAACGTCTCCACCATCACCGACACCGGCTCCGCCACGCCGATGGCGTAGGAGACCTGGATCTCGCAGCGCGAGGCGAGCCCCGCCGCGACGACGTTCTTCGCGATGTAGCGGCCCATGTACGCGGCCGAGCGGTCCACCTTCGACGGGTCCTTGCCGCTGAACGCGCCGCCGCCGTGACGGCCCATGCCGCCGTAGGTGTCCACGATGATCTTGCGGCCGGTGAGGCCGGAGTCACCCATCGGCCCGCCGACGACGAAGCGCCCGGTGGGGTTGATGTGGAACTTCGTGGGCTGCCCCACGTCGAGCAGGTGCGCGGGCAGCGCGGCGCGGATGACGTCCGTCAGCACGGCCTCGTGGATCTGCTCGTTGGTCACCGTGTCCGCGTGCTGGGTGGAGAGCACCACCGCGTCGATCCGGAAAGGCTTGCCGTCGCGGTACTCCACCGTGACCTGGCTCTTGCCGTCCGGACGCAGCCAGGTGTGCTTGTTGCGGCGAACCTCCGCCAGCGTGCGGGTCAGCGCGTGCGCGTACTGGATGGGCGCGGGCATCAGCTCCGGCGTCTCGTCGCACGCGTAGCCGAACATCATCCCCTGGTCGCCGGCGCCGAGGTCCTTGTCGTTGTCCACGCCGCGGGCGATGTCCTGCGACTGCCCCTCGATGGCCACCATCACGCCGCAGGTGTTGCCGTCGAAGCCCATGTCCGAGGACGTGTAGCCAATGCGGCAGATCGTCTCGCGGACGATCTTCGGGATGTCCACGTAGCAGTTCGTGGAGACCTCACCGGCGACGACGCAGAACCCCGTCTTCAGCAGCGTCTCCACCGCCACGCGCGCGTTCTTGTCCTGCCGGATGATCGCGTCGAGCACGCCGTCACTGACCTGGTCGGCCATCTTGTCCGGATGGCCCTCGGTCACCGACTCGGAGGTGAACAGGTAGTCCTTTGGCATCGTCGTTCTCGTCCTTGAAGTTGAAGGCCGCGCACCGTAACGGCGGCCCCGGTCCTAGTCAAACGACGTATGAACATACGCCGATTCCGCTTCCGCCCCTCTGGTGGAGGGGCGTGCAGGCGGCCAACTGTGGCGCTGAATTTGGGTGCCGCGGAGGCGTCCTGCGGGGCTAGATGCACCCCTCCCTTTGACTGGAGTCCATTCGATGCACCGCTCGTTCGTTCGTTCGCTTGCCCTCGCCGTGGGGCTGGCCGCCGCGCTCCCCGCCGCTGCCCAGACCGAAGACCTCACCAGGCCGCTGAAGGTGGTGGTGAGCTCCATCCGCTTCGAGAAGGACACCGCGGCGCTGAAGCAGTTTGCCGGCGACGCGCAGGGCCGGGTGCTGCTCGGCGACGACTGGGAGAAGGCCACGCCCGAGCAGCGCAAGGAGTTCATCGGCCTCTTCCACACCCTCTTCGGGAAGATCGCGTTCCCGAAGATCCGCGAGAACTTCAAGTACCTCGGCGCGGTGAACTACGAGCCGGCGAAGATCGAGGGCGACAAGGCCACCGTCTCCTCCACGCTGGTGATCGAGCACCCGGTGAAGAAGCAGGAGCTCAAGGTCCGCTACAGCCTCCTCAAGGAGGGCTCGGCCTGGAAGGTCGTGGACGTGAGCGTGCTCGGCGACTCGATGCTGGGCGGCATCCGCGACGAGCAGGTGAAGCCTTTGATGAAGGAGGGCGGGATGCCGCACCTGCTGGAGAAGATGCGCGGCAAGGCGAAGGAGCTGGAGAAGCAGAAGCTCAAGTAGCCCCGTCTGATCCGACGGTCTGCGCCCGGTGAGCAGCCGGGCGATCAGGCCAGAGGTGCCCCGCGGAAGGACCCGCCTCAGGTTTGTCTCCGGGAAGCTTCTTTCCCCTGAGCACAGAGGGAGGCTGACGTGGGAATCATCGCTTTCATCATCATCGGTCTGGTGGCGGGTCTGATCGCTCGCGCGATCATGCCGGGCAAGCAGTCCATGGGTCTCGTGGCCACGACGATCCTCGGCATGATCGGCTCGCTGGTCGGCGGGCTCATCGGCTCCGCGTTCAACCGCGGCGGCGAGGGCGGCATGCTGCAGCCCGCAGGGTTGATCCTGTCCGTGTTGGGCGCATTCGCGGTCCTGTTCCTCTACAGCCTCGCCACAGGACGCCGGGGTCGTCGCGCCACGGTCTAGCGGCCGCGCACACGAACGAGACGTGGGCGCGGTGACGTAGAGAAAATCCGGTGGCCGGCGTGGGCAGGGGCTCGCGCCGGCCATTCCTTTTCGCCCCGCTCGACGCCCCGTCACGTCCTACGCGGCACACCCTGTACGCGGGCCCGAGGGCAGTCCCCATTGGCGCGTCGCCCTCTCCGAAGCAGTGTCCCGTGCGGCCTGGCGCCGGCTGGAGGAGAGACCATGGGCAGACGCATCCGGGTGGCGCACGTCATCCAGACCCTGGCGATGGGCGGGCTCGAGCAGCTGGTGATGCGCCTGTGCGCGGCAGGTTCCGCGTTCGACGTGGAGCCGGTGGTCATCACCTTTCTCGGCGGCGGCGCGCTGGAGGCGCCGCTGCGGAAGATGGGCGTGGACGTGATCGCGCTCGACGAGGCCCGGGGCCTCAGCCCGAGGCTCCTGCGCCGGCTCGGTCGCGCGATCGCCGCGGTCCGACCGGACGTCCTCCACGCGCACGACCTCGCGGCGTGGGTCAACGCCACCGTCGCGCGAGGTGTCCCGCTGCCGGGGAGGCCGGCGCCCCGTGTGGTGGTCACGCTGCACGAGACGAGGGTGCCCGAGCGCGCGCTCCGCTACGCGGCCATGGCCTGTGCGGAGGGAACCGGGGCGGTGGTGGCGTGCGGCGAGGCGGTGCGGTCGGTCACCGCCTCCTGGCTTCCGCGCGGGGTGCCGCTGCGGGTGATCGGCAACGGCGTGCCGCTGCCGCTGCTCGAGGGGAGCGAGGGCGACCGCGCGCGGAGCGCGGCAAGGGAGAGGCTCGCGCGGGCGCTGGAAGTGCGCGGGCCGCTGCCGATGGGGATCTGGATCGGGTACCTCGGGCGGCTGGAGGAGGAGAAGGGCACGGACGTGCTCGTCGAGGCGTTCCTGCAGGCGTTCCGCACGCCGCTGGGGAAGAGGCTCGTCGGCGACGACGGGCTCGGACCGAACCTCGTGCTCATCGGCGAGGGAGGACTCGCGGGCCACCTGCAGCGCCGCGCGGGCGCGTGGCTCGGGCGGCGCATCCACTTCACCGGCGAGGTGCCGGACGGCGCAGGCCTGCTCCCCGCGCTGGACCTCTATGCGCAGCCGTCGCGACGGGAGGGACGGTCGCTGGCGATGCTCGAGGCGATGGCTGCGGGGCTTCCCTCGGTGGCGCCGAAGCTCGAGGCGGTGGCGGAGATCCACCGCGACGGCGAGACCGCCCTGCTCGTGCCGCCCGGTGACGCGAAGCCGGTGGCGGAGGCGCTGAGGGTGCTCGCCTCGTCTGCTCCGCTGCGGCACCGGATGGGAGAGGCCGCGAGGCGTCACGTGCGCGCGCACTCGGTGGAGGGGATGGCCGCCGAGTACGCCGCGCTCTACCGCGAGGGGCTCGAGGCGGCTTCCGCGGCCGAATAGCGCTGCACGCGGCTCAGCCCCTGTCCGCGCCCACCCGCTGCTCCGCGGCCTCGCTGCGCACGGCCTTCGGCACGGCGGCCCACGCGCGGAGGCTGGCGCGGATGAGGGCGCGTTCGTGGAAGTCGCCGCGGGCGCGGAGCCCCTCCACGCCGCCGCGCGCGAACAGCGTCTCCAGCATCGGCGCGAGCTGGCGTCCATAGAGCCGCATGCACTCCTCGGGGTGCACGCCGGGCCACGAGTAGCAGCTCACGGTGGTGCGCCGGTTCGCGCTGGGGATCTCCTTCGGCACCGTCTCGTCCCAGGCCGGATCCGAGGGCGCGAACACGTACTGATCGAGGTTCCCGCGAGGGATGCCCTCGAGGCTCCGCACCGTGCGCGGGTCCGCGTCGAGGATGTACGGATCCACCACCAGGTCGCACACCACCGCGTGCTGCGGCAGCCAGCCCAGCCACTCGTTGGGGATGAGCGGCTCCGAGGGGACGCTGCGCTGGGTCGCGTCCACCAGCACGTCCGTCTGGAGGAACCGGTCGCGCATGTAGCGCCACCGCCCGGTGAGGTTGCGCCCGAGCAGCGTGACCTCCACGCCCGCCAGCCCGCGTGCATCGAGTCGCTTCGCGCGGTCCGGGTTGCCGTACTTGGTGGCCGCCTCCACCGCGTGTTTGCCCACGAGGCCGCTGCCCATCACCGTCACGCGGATCGGCGCGCGGCTCTCGTCGAGGAGCTGCGGGTAGGTGTCCTCCAGCGCGTCGAACGCGGTCTCGACCCCGTTCCACGCCACCGCGCGCATGTTCTCCACCAGCCGCTTGCCGTCGTCGTCGGCGATGGAGTCGAGCGAGATCGCCTCCAGCCCCAGCTCGCGCAGCCGCTCGATGCGGTTGGGCCGGGTGGGGAAGTGGATCATCGAGATCAGCGTGGCGCCGGCGGCGAGCTTCTCCAGCTCCGGCAGCTCGGGACAGCGCAGCACGAGCACGACGCGCTGGCGGAAGGCCTCCTCGTGCCCCACCACGTGCACCTTCGGCGAGATGCGCGCGTAGTCCGCGTCGCTGTAGCCCATCCCCGAGCCGATCCCGGACTCGACGTACACGTCCACGCCCTGCTGCGTGACCTGCCGCACCAGCTCCGGAAGGAAGTCGCGCCGCTCCCCCTTCTCCTTGTGCATCCGGGGCAGTCCGAGGGTGAGTCCGTGCATGGGCAGCTCCTTTGTCGAAAGCGACAGCTGCCCTTCCCTACGTTACCCGACACCGTTTGAACACATACGATCGCCGCGTCGCGCCTGCCCGGCTGCCCTCGGGGCGCGCGCGCTTCGGTGAGGACCCGCCCGCTCAGTGCGCCGGCATCCAGCGCATCACGTCCGCCCTCGCGACCACGCGCTCGAATGGGCGGCCACGGATCGGATCCAGCGCGTCGAGGTCCGGCGATTCGAGCACCACCTGGAGGACGGGCTCCAGCTGCGCGCCGTACACCTCCATGCATTCGCGCGGATACACGCCAGGCCACGAGTAGCAGGACAGCGCGGTGCGCCGGTTCGTCGTGTCGATGCGCGGATCCATCCGCTCGTACACCGGGTCGTCGGGCCGGTAGAGGTACTGATCGAGGTTGCCTTCGGGGACGCCTTCGATCCCCTTCACCGCCGGCGGGTCGCGCGTGAAGTCGTAGGGGTCCACCGCGAGGTCCACGATCACCGCGTGAGGGGGAAGCGCGCCGAGCCAGGGGTTGGGGAGGATGTATCGGGACGGGTCCGGCCGCGCGGTCGCGTCCACCAGCAGATCGGTCCGCTCGAGGAGATCGAGCACGTCGTTCTCCCGAAAGGTGCAGTCGAAGTCGACCACCGTGACCTCCACGCCGGGCACGCCGCGCGCAACCAGCTCGCTGCGCCACTTCGGATCCCCGTAGCGGGTGGCAGCGCGCGCCGCGTGACCGCCCACCGCGCCCGCGCCGAGGATCTTCACCCGGATGGGCCTTCGCCCCGGATCCTCGAAGCGCCGGTACTGCGCCGCCAGCGCCCTCATGCCGGAGCGCACGCCGTTCCAGCCCACCGCCTCGAGGTTCTGCACCAGCCGGCTTCCCCGCTCGTCGGTCAGCGAGTCGAGGCTCACCCCGCGCACCCCGAGCTCGCGCAGGAGCTGCACGCGGCCGGGCCGGGTGGGGTAGTGGAACATGGAGAGCACGCGCGCACCGCGCCGCACCTTCCGCAGCGCGTCCTCGGCGGGACAGCGCAGCACCACCACCACGTCCTGCGACAGGCACTCGTCGTAGTCGCCGAAGCGCACCTTCGGCGAGGCGCGCAGGTACGCGTCCGCGGTGAGCCCCATGCCCGAGCCGTAGCCGTCCTCGAGCACGATCGCCTCGGCGCCGGCGCGGTCGAGGAAGGCGATCAGCGGAGGGAGGAAGTCGCGGCGCTCCCCCGCCTCCTTGTGCATGCGTGGAAGTCCGATGGTTCCTGGCATCTTCCGGGCAGGCTAACGCAGGTCTTTCGCGATGAGGGGGCCCATGCTGCCGCGGGGCCGGTAGCGCAGCAGCACGTTGCCCGAGGCGTGGGCCTTCGCGTCGATGAGCGCGAGCGGCACGCGCGACTGCAGGTCCGCGAAGAGCGGCCGGCCGCGCCCGAGGATCACCGGGCTCATCATCAACTGGTACTCATCGATGAGGCCCATCCCCGCGAGCGCGCGGACGATGCTCCCGCTGCCGAAGAGCATGAGGTCCGGGCCTTCGCTCCTCTTCAACGCGAGGACGGTCTGTGCGTCGAGCTCCGGGAGGACGTGGCTGTGGTGCCAGGTGAGCGCCGAGGGCTGCAGCGTGCGCGAGAACACGTACTTCTCCGCGCCGTCGATCCAGCGCGCGAGCTTCAACAGCTCCGCCGAGCGGTGAGGGCCATGCGGATCCGGCGCGTCGCTCGCTCCCGAGTCGTCCGCAGCGGCGGCGCCCGGCCAGAAGTGCGCGAACATCTCGTAGGTCTTGCGCCCGAAGAGCAGTGCGCCCTGACCGCTGAGCGAGGCCGTCACTGCACGGTCGTGCTCCGGATCCGGCACCACGAAGTCGAGGCTTCCATCCGGCGCCGCGAAGAGGCCGTCGGTGGAGAGCTGGTTGAACATGACGATCCGTCGCATGTGATTCCTCCCGGGCCGGTCTGGACTCCGCGCGCCGGGAGGAATCATCGGCCGAAAGTCACGCCGGCTTGCGCAGACGGAACAGCGCCGCGGCGGTCACGGCCCCCCACAGCGCCATGGCGAGGCTGCGCGTCTTCGACGACCCCGCCCGTCGCTGCGCCCGGTGCAGCTCGGCGTCGGGGCTCGGCGGACGCTTCCCGCTCTTCTGGAGCTTCGCCGCCGCGGGATGACCGGTGCTCCCCCAGGCGATGGCCTTGCCGCGGCTCTTCGCGCGGTCCTCGCCGGGCACGCGATCCGAGCCCTCCTCGCCGGGCGGGACCTTCTCGCCGAGGTTCTTCCCCTCCGGAGACCAGTCCTCGATGATCGCGTTGATCTCCGCGCCGAGCAGCAGCACCTGCCCGGAGATCCACATCCAGAGCAGGAGGATGATCACGCCGCCGAGCGCCCCGTAGGTCGCATCGTAGTTGCCGAAGTTCTGCACGTAGAAGGAGAAGCCCCACGACGCGGCGAGCCAGACCACCACGCCGATCAGCGAGCCCGGGGTGATGAACTTGAACTTCTGCTTCACGTCCGGGAGCACGAAGTAGGCGACCGCCCAGACGAGCAGCGCGATGACCGCCGCCACCGGCAAGCGCAGCCACATGATCGCGCTCCCGATGGGGCCGCCCACCCAGTTGGCGAACACCGGCGTACCGACCATGGCCACCGCCGCGAGCACGCCGAGCAGGCCGCCGCCGAGCACGAACCCGAGCGCGATGGCTCGGACCTTGAAGAAGTTGCGCCCCTCCTTCACGCCGTACGCGGTGTTCAGCGCCCGCATCACCGCCGCCACGCCGGAGGAGGCGGACCAGAGCGCACCCGCCGCACCGATGGAGAGCAGGCCCACGTTCTGACTCTCGCCGAGCGTCCTCAGCCGCTCGCCGAGGATCTGCGTCACCGCCGGCGGCGCCACCTGTGCGAGCTGGTCGATCAGCGCCTGCGCCTGGGCGGGATCGATGACCACCGACGCCAGCGAGACGAGGAAGAGCAGGAACGGGAACACGGCCAGCACGCCGAAAAAGGTCAGCGAGCCGGCGGCGTCCTGGACGTTGTCCTTCTGGTACTCGTCCTTCAGCCTCATCACGAACTTCTTCAGCGGGATGTCGCGGCCGGGAATCTTCACGGGTGCCCCTCCTCCTCTCCTCTGGACAGGTTGTGCACCGAGGTCGCGCGGCTCACCGACGCCCGCCCTGCAGCGCGGAGGGCGGCCGGCCGGGCGCGCCTCGCGGGCCCGGTCGGACTCGCCCGTTGCCACGCGGCGTTCCTTGCGGCGCAAATGCGAAAAGGT
The DNA here is from genome assembly GCA_023423535.1 of Pseudomonadota bacterium. GTDB lineage: Bacteria > Myxococcota > Myxococcia > Myxococcales > Myxococcaceae > JAFAFL01. Next base: position 182,603 of record JAFAFL010000095.1, on the reverse strand, counting down.
AGGGTGCGCGCCGACATGAGTGACGAGAAGATGAAACTCCACAACCGGATCGCTCGCGCCTACGCGAACGTCGTGGTGCGCCGACCGGGCACCGTTCTCGCCGTGCTGGCGGTGCTCATCGCGGGAGCCATCTTCGGAACGACGCGGCTGGGGCTGAACACGAACCAGCTGGACCTCATCTCGCAGGACCTTCCGCAGGTGAAGGACGTCCAGCGGATCGTGGACATGGTCGGCGGCACCGGTCACCTGATGGTGGCGATGCGCGGCGACGACGAGGCCCAGCTGAAGAAGGTGGGCGACGAGGTCGAGGCGATGCTCGTGGCGGACAAGGAGCACGTCCGCTCGGTCACGCTGAAGCTGCCGGTGGAGTTCATCCAGCAGAACATGGTGCTGTTCGTGGCCACCGAGGACCTCGAGGAGGTCAAGGGCCGCATCAACACGTACATGCGCGCGCTCATCCGCGCGAACAACCCCTTCACGTTCGACCTCGGCGCTCAGCCGGAGAAGAAGGAGCCCCCGAAGCTCGACGTCGACGACATCGTCGGCAAGTACAGCAAGATCGGGAAGAAGAGCATCATCGACGACTACCAGATCAGCAACGACAGGAAGATGATCCTGCTGCTGATCAAGCCCATGTGGAACGCGCCCGAGCTCGGCAAGACCGAGGCCTACGTGGAGCGGCTGCGCGGGCAGCTGGCGGAGTACGCGAAGACGAACGCGCACGGCGTGACGCTGGTGGAGGACTACGCGCCGCTGGACATGCCGAACGGCGTGCCGGCGACCGGCAGCGTGGCGGCGGAGCAGTACAAGAGCGCGGGCCCGGAGGTGAAGGTCGCCCCCGAGAAGACCGTCACCTTCGGCTTCACCGGCTCCTACAAGACGGTGGTGGACGACTCGACGGCGATCCGCGACTCGCTGAAGCCGACGACCCTGATCTCCTTCTTCGGCATCCTGCTGGTGATGATCGTCTTCTTCCGCAAGGTGGTGCCGATCTTCGTCATCGCCTCGGGCACGGTGCTGGGGACGATCCTCACCGTCGGCTTCGCGTGGGCGGCGGTCGGTGAGCTGAACATGATCACCTCCATGCTCGGCGCCATCCTCATGGGCATGGGCGTGGACTTCGGCTTCCACCTCACCTACCGGCTCCGGCTCGAGCTCGGCGCGGGCAAGCCCTACGACGAGGCCATCCGCGACGCGATGGTGAACTCCGGCGTGCCGGCGTTCATCTCGGCCATCGCCACCTCCGGCGCGTTCTTCGCGCTGCTCTTCTCGCAGTTCCGCGGCTTCTCCCAGTTCGGGCTGCTCGCCGGCGTGGGCACCTTCATCATCGGCCTCACGCTGTTCACCTGGACGCCGGCGCTGCTCTCGCTGCTCGGCCGGAAGAACGCCGCGTGGCCGAAGAAGCTCATCGGTCACACGCCGCCGCCGAAGGAGGACGACGAGACGGGCAAGCAGCTGCGCTTCCCGAAGCCGTTCCTCGTGATGGGCGTGTTCGGCCTCATCGCGCTGCTGCTGGGCTTCGCAGCGCTGCCGCTGGGCGAGGTGGAGATCCCGCGCGACCGGCCGATGACGCTCGTCGAGCGCATCAAGGCGGGCGTGCGCTTCAACTACAACACCCGCGCGCTCATCCCGGAGAACCAGCCCTCGGTGGTGCTGCAGGACGAGATCGCGCTGCGCTTCGACATCAGCGCGGATCCGGTCGCCATCTACACGCGCACGGTGGAGGAGGCGAAGAAGGTGTGGGACGAGTTCCCGCCCTCGCTGCAGGGCGTGGGCGCCGCGGCCTCGGGCTTCGGCAAGGACCACACCGCGAAGATGGAGAAGTACTCCACCGTCGATCAGGTCGTCTCCATCTACACCTTCGTGCCGCCCCCGGAGACCGCGGCGGCGAACGCGAAGATCCTCGAGCAGTGGAAGGCGGAGCTCGACGAGGACGGCATCACCGTGGAGTCGCTGCCGCCTGAGCTGCAGGAGCAGGGAGAGCTGTTCGAGAAGATCCTCGGCGCGCGGCCGTTCGACGTGAGCGGCGTCTCGCAGACCTACCAGAGCATCTTCACCCACCTGCCGACGACGAAGCCGGAGAACCACGGCTGGCTGACCTTCGTCTACCCGAAGGTCGACCTCTGGGACGGCAAGAGCATGCTGAAGTTCGTCGAGCAGGTGGAGCAGATCACGCTCGAGGACGGCACCGTCGTGCGCTCGGCGGGCCTGCCCATCCTCTACTCCACGCTGGCGAAGATCGTCCTCTTCGACGGCAAGCTCACCGTGGCGCTGACCGCGGTGTGGTTGGTGCTGGTGCTGCTGCTCGACCTGCGCTCGGTGAAGCTCGCGGTGGCGGCGCTGGTGCCGCTGGTGCTCGGCATGTTCCTCATGCTCGGCGTGATGGCGCTGCTCAACGTCGAGCTGAACTTCATGAACATCTGCGTGCTGCCCATCGTGCTCGGCTACGGCGTGAGCCACGGCGTGTACCTCGTGCACCGGTTCCTCGAGGGCACGTCGCCGATGGTCGCGCTGCGCTCGGTGGGCATGGCGGTGCTCTCCTCCACGCTGACGACGATCGCCGGCTTCGGCGCGCTGCTCGCCGCGGGTCACAACGGCCTGCAGAGCCTCGGCGCGGTGACCTGCATCGGTCTGGTGACGACGCTGTTCACCACCTTCACGCTGCTCGGCGCGCTGCTGCAGGTGATGCACGACCGCCGCGAGCGCCGCGCGAAGCGGGAGGCCCCCACGGCGCCGGACGCGCCGGAGAAGAAGGGCACCGCCGCCGCGTAGCCTCCGCGCTGGCCGGTCTGCGGAGCTGTAGTAAAGGAGCGGCGCATGAGACGACTCGGCGCCCTCCTCGCGGTCCTCGCCCTCACGGGCTGTGCTTCGGTGGTCCGCAACGTCCGCGTGAGCGAGGACTGGGCCGCGGTGGATCAGGATCGTGTGAAGCGCCTGGTCATCCTCACCAGCCCGCTGCCGGATGGTTCGGAGCCGGTGGGGAGGATGTGGAGCACCCTCTCCGCGCGGCACGTGGACCTGAAGAACAAGTTCATCATCAAGGCGGTGGAGTCGGCGCCGATCGTCGAAGGCACCGCGTTCGATCCGCTCGCGCGCTGCAGGCTCGTGGTGGATGAGGAGCCGCAGCAGGTGGACGGCGTGCTCTGGCTGAAGCCGGACGTGAAGCGGAAGGGCGAGGGCGTGGAGGCCGCGGTGGAGGGCCTGCTGCTCCGCTGCGTGGACGGCCAGACGGTGTGGAGCGCCAACGCGGCCGGTTCGTGGGGCGCGAAGGACAAGAAGCTCGAGCAGACGATCGCGGACTACGTGCGCGAGTTCGGGCCGGAGGTCGAGCCGTACGTCGTCGGTTCGTGGAACGTGCTGCGCGCGGCGCTCGATACGCTGCCCGAGCCGCGGCTGACGGAGGACGAGGAGACCGAAAAGGTCCTGCACGCGCAATGAGACGACCGGAAGAGATCATCGAAGACGACGGCGCGCTGTCCCCTGCGCTGACCGAAGAGGACGTGCAGCGGATGCTCGGTGCCGACGTGGAGGTCGCGCCGTGCATGGAGGCGCCGCTGGCGGACCTGAAGGCGCTGCGGGCTGCCTGTCTGGAGGCCGGAATTCCCGCGCTGGTCGGCGCGCCGGACGCGTGCGGGAGCGGCAAGTGCTCCACCAAGGCGCAGCTGCTCGTGCGCGACGAGGACGTGCCCCGCGTGCAGACGCTCCTGCGCGAGCGGTGGGAGGATTCGGTGCGCGCGCTGGGCGTGGAGCCTTCGGCGGGCGTGCCGGTGACCGGGGCGCTGCTCGCGGCCGCTGAAGAGGGTGAGGGAGACCTGCCCTGCCCTGCCTGCGGGACCGCGGCGCCGCTCGTCGAGGGCGCCTGCTCCGACTGCGGGCTGCAGCTGGAGTAGAGGGAGCGCCGTTCACCGAAAACCGAACCGGGGAATCGGCCTGCACGCCCGGCGGGCGTAGGTTAGACAGGGCGCGTGGACCTCCTCTTCCTGATGGATCCGATGGAGGCGGTGAACCCCGCCGCCGATACGAGCTGGGCCTTGATGGGCCGTGCGGCGGAGCGTGGTCACCGCACCTTTCACGCGCACCCTTCGTCGCTCTCGTTGCAGGGAGGCGAGGCGCTCCTGCGCGCGCGCGAGGTCCGGGTGGATCGCCGGAACGCGAAGTGGGCGTGGGTGGGCGAGTCGGCGTGGCGCTCCGCGTCGGACTTCTCGATGGTGTGGATCCGCAAGGACCCGCCGTTCGACATGGCCTACGTGGAGACGACGTGGATCCTCGAGCACGTGGATCGGTCGCGCTGCCGCGTCGTGAACTCGGCGGCGGGCATCCGGGCGGCGAACGAGAAGGTGTACGCGCTGAAGTTCCCCGACCTCATCCCGCCCACGCTGATCAGCGCGGACCGCGAGCTGCTGCGCGAGTTCGTGCGCGAGCACGGCGAGGTGGTGCTCAAGCCGCTCAACGGCGCCGGTGGCGAAGGCATCGTCTTCGCGAACTGGGGGATGCGGGGGCTGACCGCCCTGATCGAAGTGGCCACCGCGCGCGGACAGCGCTGCGAGGCGCAGGCCTATCTCCCCGGCGCGACGAAGGGCGACAAGCGGGTGCTCATGCTCGAAGGGGAGCCGCTCGGCGCGGTGCTTCGGGTGCATGGCGCGGGCGAGGAGCGCAACAACCTCCACCTCGGCGGGCACGCGGAGAAGAGCCCGGTGGACGAGCGCGATCTGGAGATCGTCCGGCGCATCGCTCCGACCCTCGCGGCGGACGGGCTCTGGTTCGTGGGCATCGACGTGATCGACGGCCGCCTCACCGAGGTGAACGTGACCTCGCCGACGGGCATCCAGGAGATCGAACGCCTGGACGGTGTGGATGCGACGGGCCGCGTCATCGCCTGGTGCGAGGCGAACGATCCGCGGCGGGCCTGACGTCCAGCAGCCGAGCCTTCGAGTTGTCTGAACCCTTTGGCGGATTTCCGAAGGTGTGCGAGTTCTCCACACCGTGATTCGTCTCGACAACATTGGCGCGCAGCACGGGAAGCAGATCCTCTTCGTCGGGGCTTCGGCCGCGGTGCACAGGGGCGAGAAGGTGGGCCTCGTCGGTCCAAACGGCGCGGGCAAGTCCACGCTCTTCCGCTACATCATGCGGGAGGAGACGCCGGACGAGGGCTCCGTCTCCGTCGACCGCGGCGTGAGCATCGGCTGGTTCCGCCAGGACGTCGGCGAGATGGCGGGCAAGAGCGTCGTCGAAGAGGCGATGGACGGCGCGGGCCCGGTGTCGAAGTACGCGCGCGAGCTGAAGGAGCTGGAGATCGCGCTGGCGGATCCGGATCGCGCGGACGAGATGGAGAAGCTCATCGAGCGCTTCGGCGAGGTGCAGTCGCGCTTCGACGAGCTCGGGGGCTACGCGCTGGAGGGGAAGGCGCGGGAGATCCTCGCCGGCCTCGGGTTCCGCGAGAGCGTGATGGAGGGCCCGGTGGATGCGCTCTCCGGCGGTTGGAAGATGCGCGTGGCGCTGGCGCGGATCCTCCTCATGCGGCCGGACGCGATGCTCCTCGACGAGCCGACGAACCACCTCGACCTCGAGTCGGTGCTCTGGCTGGAGAGCTTCCTCAAGGCGTACGACGGCGCGCTGATGCTCATCTCGCACGACCGCGAGTTCATGAACCGCATCTGCAACCGCATCCTCGAGATCGAGGGCGGCGAGCTGACGTCCTACACGGGCGACTACGAGTTCTACGTGAAGCAGCGCGAGCAGGCGCAGCTGCAGGCGCAGGCGACCTACGAGCGCCAGCAGGCGATGCTGAAGAAAGAGCTCGAGTTCATCGCGCGGTTCAAGGCGCGGGCCTCGCACGCGGCGCAGGTGCAGTCGCGGGTGAAGAAGCTCGAGAAGATCGAGCGCGTGGAGCCGCCGCGCCGCTACGAGAAGGTGGACTTCGACTTCAAGCCGCCCCCGCGCTCCGGCGAGGACGTGGCGAAGCTCGCGCGCGTGTCGAAGGCGTACGGGGACCTGGAGATCTACCGGGACTTCGACTTCCTCATCCGCCGCCGCGAGCGCTGGTGCGTGATGGGCGTCAACGGCGCGGGCAAGAGCACGCTGCTCAAGCTCATCGCCGGCACCGCGCAGGCGGACAAGGGCGAGGTGAAGGTCGGCGACAGCATCAAGCTCGGCTACTTCGCGCAGCACGCGATGGACGTGCTCGATGCGTCGAAGAACGTGTGGGAGACGCTGGTGGACGCGTTCCCGCGTGCGGGTGAAGGGTCCCTGCGCGCGCTGGCCGGCTGCTTCGGCTTCCCGGGCGACGAGGTGGAGAAGAGCGTGCGCGTGCTCTCCGGCGGTGAGAAGGCGCGGCTCGTGCTGGCGGTGATGCTCTACGACCCGCCGAACTTCCTCGTGCTCGACGAGCCCACGAACCACCTCGACCTGCACACGAAGGAGATGCTCATCGACGCGCTGAAGAAGTTCGAGGGCACCCTCCTCTTCGTCTCGCACGACCGGCACTTCCTCGCGGAGCTCTCCAACCGCGTGCTCGAGCTCGGGCCGAAGGGCCCCGTCGTGTACGGCGGCGGCTACACCGAGTACGTGCAGAGCACCGGCCGCGAGGCCCCGATCAACGCCGCGGCGTAGGGCGAGCGGCCGGGCGCACGGGCTCGGGCGCTCGTCACGCCCGCGTCATGGGAACGACGAATCCCGCCGCCTGGCGCCTGCTTCTCGCCTCGAGCTGAGGTACCCGCGGGGCATGAGCCCTCGTCTTCAGCCCTCCCGCTTCGATGCGCGCACGCTGCCGGCGCTGCTCGTCCGGACGAGCGAGCAGCGAGGCAACGCGACCTTCCTCCGCTTCATCCCTCCCACCGCGCCGCACGCCGTTCGCGAGGTCACCTTCGCCGGTTTCGCGGCGGGCGTGTCCCGTGCGGTGCGGTACCTCCGATCGTGCGGCGTCCGCGCCGGAGACCGGGTGCTGCTGCTCGCGGAGAACACGCCGGAGTGGCAGATGATCGCGCTCGCCGCGCAGTGCCTGAAGGCCGAACCCGCAGCGCTCTTCGCGAGCCTCGGCGCGCGTCCGGTGCAGGAGATCGCCCGGCGCGTGCGCCCGCGCGTGCTGCTCGTCTCCACCGCCGCGCAGTGGGAGAAGCTGCGGCCCATCGCTCCCGAGCTGGTGGCGGCCGGGCTCTCGGCGGTCATCAGCGAGGAGGACGTGAGCGCGGCAATGCCCGAGGGCCTTCGGCGCGACGGGACAGCGGACGTGTTCTCCGGGTCAGCACCGGCGCCGGACGCACCGGACGTCGCTGCACTCGAGGAGCTCCGCGCGCTGGCCGCGGCGGTCACCGAAGAGGATCCCTTCCTGCTGCTCTTCACCAGCGGCACCACGGGCCGAGCAAAGGGCGTGCGCCTGCCGCAGCGGGCGATCGTGCACGCGATCGATGCGGGCGCGGCGTCGGTGGGTACGGGCGAGACGGACGTGGGGCTGCACCTGCTCCCGTTCGGTCACGTGGCGGGGCACGACCAGTTCGCGCTCGCGCTGGCGCAGGGCCACACGCTGCTGATGATCGCCGGGCGCAACGAGCTGGAGCGCGCGCTGGCCCTCTCGCCGACCTACCTCTTCTCCGTGCCGCTCATCTACGAGCGCATCCGCGACGGCGTGGAGCACAAGCTCTCCTCTCTGCCCGGCCCTGTTCGAAAGCTCGCGCGCGCCGCACTGGCCGCCGCCGCTCGCGTGCGCGTGGACGGTTCGCGCGCCGCGGGAGATCGCCTCCTCACCCGCGTGGCCGACCTGCTGGTGGGTCGTGCGGTGCGCAAGAAGCTCGGTGGCCGGATCCGCGGGCTCTTCGCCGGCGGTGCGCCCACGCCGCCCGCCCTCTTCCGCTTCTTCGAGTCGCTCGGGCTGCCCTACGTGGAGCTCTACGGGATGAGCGAGACGGCGGGGATGATCAGCTCGAACCTCTTCGCCGGCCCGAGGCGCGCGGGGAGCGTGGGCCTCGTCTCCTCCGACCACGACCTGCGGCTCGGCGAGGGCGGCGAGCTGCAGCTGCGCGGCCCCCTGATGCTCAGCGGGTTCCTCGAGCCGGAGGACGCAGCGGACGCCTTCACGCCCGACGGCTACTTCCGCACCGGTGACCTCGCGCGGCTCGACGAGGAGGGGATGCTGCACGTGACCGGGCGCCGCAAGAGCATCCTCGTGCTTTCCACCGGGAAGAAGATCTCGCCCGAGCCCATCGAGCAGGCGCTGGTGTGCGAGCCGCCGATCACCGGCGCGATGCTGATGGGCGACGACCGTCCCTTCGTCACCGCCACGGTCTTCGTGGACAAGTACTGGCTCGCGCGCTGCGAGAGCGAGGGCAGGACTCCCGAGACCGAGCTGGTGGAGCTGTCACGCGCTCGGCTCGGGACCTTCTCCGACTACGAGCGTCCGAAGCGCGTCGCGATCCTTCCCGGCACGCCGATGGACTACCCCGAGCTGGTGACGCCGACATTGAAGCTCAAGCGCGACGCGGTGCACTCGCATCTGGGCGAGCGCTTCACCGCGCTCTACGCACCGGCGGCTACTGCTTCTTCGCGCTGAAGGTCCCGCTCGCCACGCAGTTGCAGGAGACGTTGCACCCGCCACCGCCGACACAGGCGAAGTCGTGGATCACGCGCCAGGTCCCAGTCGCGCTCGTCGCGTTGGTGAAGGTCAGCTCCACCGAGTGCTCCGGCGCCACCGGCCCGCATCCGGACGACGTGCGGTCCACCTGCGGCGCGACCACGCGAAGCCGGAAGGTTCCGCCCGGCGAGGGCGGCGGCTCCTCCATCCCGCTGAGCACCGTCCCCGACGGCCAGCCGTTCCCGCTCGGCGCCGCGGTCATCGACGTCGCGCCGTGCGTGACCGACAGATGCGACGCCGGGAAACCCACGCCGAAACGGGAGCAGCCGGTGAGCGAAGACGCGCCCGGGTTGAGCACCCAGGTGCCGGTGAAGTCCAGCGGCGCGGTGACGGTCACCCCCACGGTGCACGGATCGCTCTCCCGATCGTCTTCGGTGAACGCGCGCGCGCTGGCGGTGTAGCTGCCCGCCGCGTCGAAGGTGTGCGTCACGCTCGCGCCGGTCGCGCTCGTCCCGTCGCTGAACTGCCACTCCACACGTTCAATGCCCACGCCGCCCGGATCGGACGCGGTGGCGTTGAAGGTGATCGCCTGCCCCGCCTCTCCGCTCAGCGACGCCGGACACTGGACGACCGGCTTCGCGGAGACGACGCCCACGTTCAGCGTGCGCGTCGCTCGGCCGATCGCACCGCGCGAGTCTTCGATCTCCAGGACCAGCGGGTACGTGCCGCGCGCCCACGTGTGCGAGACGAACGAGCGCGAGGGGCCTTCGTCGATCACGCCGTCGCCGAAGTCCCACCGGAAGCGCACCAGCGGCCGGTTCTCGCAGGCGACCGAGTTGCCCGCGGAGAGCTGCACCGGCTCGCCCGGCTTCGGTTGCGACGTCAGCACCTCCAGCACCGCCTGCGGCAGGCAGCCCTGTCCCACGTGCACCACCGCCGCGGCAGTGTGTGACCCGCCCGGGCCTCGCACGGTGAGCGCGACGCTGTAGTCGCCGGGCGCGGTGAACACGTGCTCGACGCTGCGCCCCGTCTGCGGCTCCGAGCCGTCACCGAAGTCCCACTGCCACGAGTCGATCTCTCCCTTCGACGCCGAGCCGTCGAAGACCACGCTCTCGCCGACCTCCACCGTCCGTTCGCCACCGGGATCCGCAACGGGACGGGCGCTCGGGCCACACGCCGCGATAGAGAGCGCGAGGCAGCTCAGGAGGAGGAGGGACACATGAGCGGGACGTTCCACGATCTGGGGCTCCTGGAGGTGCCGGGCTTCGGCCCGCGCGCGGTGAGGGTGTACGTGCCCGAACGCGCGGACCTTCACACGAGAGACGAAGGCCCGGCGCTCTTCCTCTTCGACGGTCAGAACGTCTTCGGCGACGAGGGCTCTTTCGCCGGCGGCTGGCACGCGCACGACGCAGCGGAGAGCCTCGGACCGCGCACCGTCCGGGTGCCGATCCTCGTGGGCCTCGCCAACGGCGGCGAGAAGCGGATGGATGAGCTGACGCCGTGGAAGGACCGACGCCACGGTGGCGCGGGCGGCGGTGCGGCGCGCTTCATCGACTGGATCGCGGACCGGCTCGTGCCGCGCGTGCGCGACGGGTTCGCGATCACGCCGGGACCCGAGGGCGTCTTCATCGGCGGCTCGTCGCTCGGAGGGCTCGCGTCGCTCTACGCGCACCACCGCCGGCCGGACGTCTTCGGCGGCGCGCTCTGCATGTCCTCGTCGCTCTTCTGGTCCGACCGCCGCATCTTCGACTGGCTGGAGAAGCAGCCCGTTCCGGAGCGGTCTCGGCTGTACCTCGACTGCGGCGCGCGAGAGGCCGGGGGTCGCATGGCCGAGTGGATGAAGGAGCTCGTCCCGCTGCTGCGCGCGCGCGGCTACGGCGACGACCAGCTCCGCGTCCGCCTCGATCCGAAGGGGCGGCACCACGAGAGCGACTGGGGCCGCCGGCTGCCGGGCGCGCTGCGCTTTCTCTTCAAGCGCTGATTCAAGCGCTGAAGCCGAAGGCACGTTCACAGCCGCGACGCGGAGACGTTCCACGTCAGCGTGCACAGCGTCCCGAGCGAATCCGACGTCGCGGTCTCCACCCACGTCCCCGTCCACGCGCCGCAGCCGGCGAAGGTGCCCTGCACGGTGGCGTCGGTGGTGATGGTGTCCCCGAGGCTCCCGGCCTGCGTGTAGCTCCCGTTCATGGTGAAGCTGGTGCCCGCCCAGGTGCCGGTGAAGGTGATCGTCTGGTTGTTGAACTGCTCGGTGGCGCTGACCGTGCCGTCCTCGCGCTGCTCGAGGTTGAGCTTCACGCCGCCCCAGGTGGTGTTTCCCCAGAAGCTGCACGGCTGCGTCTTCGGGTTCGCGTCCAGCGAGTACTCCGCCACGCAGAGCGGCGGCGCGGCCACGGTCACCTCCGGGCACGTCGTCTCCGCCACACGGTTCTGCGAGTCGATGACCTGCAGCTTAGGCCTGAAGGTCGCCTGCACGTTGTAGGTGTGCGTCACCGTTGCGCCGGTCTTCTGCGCGCTCCCGTCGTCGAGATCCCACACGTAGAGCTTGATGCTCGAGCCATCCGGCGCGGTGGACTGCGTCGCGTCGAAGGTCACCGGCACGCCCTGCAGTGCCTGCGCGGGCGAGAAGGTGCACACCGCGGTCGGCATCAGCTGGCCCACCGCCACGAGGTGCTCGGCGGTGTCGCGCTGCCCGAGGCTGTCGGTCACCGTGAGCTTCACCGTGTACGAGCCCGGCTGCAGGAACCGGTGTCCCGCGGTCACCGCGCCGCTCGCGTTGAGCGGACCGGACGCCGGATCGCCGAAGTCCCACTCGTACTTCTGCAGGTCGCCCGAGGGCGCCGAGCCGCTGCCGTCGAAGAAGAGCTCCTCGCCGAGCAGCGCGGTCGAAGGGCCGGTGATGAGCGCCTTCGGCGGCGCGCTGTTCACCGCGCTGATCGTCACCTTCCGCGTGACGGGCTCGCTCTGCGCGCCCGCGTCGTCCACCACCACCAGCGAGATCTCGTACTCGCCCGCGGCGGTGTAGCTGTGCACGTGCGTGGGGCCATCGAGCTCCACCTCCGCGCTGCCATCTCCGAGCGACCAGCGGTACGCGGCGAGCCTGCCCGCGAGCGCGAAGGACGCGGTCGCATCGAGCTTCACCACCTGTGGCCTCGCCGCGGTGGGCGTGGCGGTGAACGACGCACGGGGAAGCTCGGTGTTCGTCTGGATCTTCTCGCCGCCGCACGCCGCCGTCCCCAACACCGCGAGCGCTGCGAGCACCAGCACCCTCGAAGCGCCCTGCCTCCGGACCCGGACCATGTGGCCTCCCTGCACGTGTAGCGAGTTGCGGTCACGATAGGAGCGCGCCGCGAGCGGGGTCAAAACACAGACTCACGGCGACGCGCTGAAGTCGCAGCTCCCCGCCGGCACGTTCTGCGCGCAGAGCTGGGGCAGCTCGATCACCGGTTGGCCCGAGAGTGCGCTCTGGAGGAAGCGGGTGATCTGCTCGCGCGCGGCGTCACCGGCAGGCCCTGAGCGATCGGCGAAGCCGTGCCGCCCCAGCCCACTGACGGTCTCCGGCACGCGGTACTGGGTCAGCGCGCTGCGGCCTTCGACCCTGTCGCTTCGCTCCGCGCCCGGAACAGCAGAGAGCACCTCACCCACCGCCGCCGCGCCGACGGAGGCCGCGCACAGCTCGGTGCCGATGTTCGGGAGGATCGGATCGCCCATGCTCTGCTGCACGAGGTACGCGCCGCCCTCCTCCGCGAGCCCATCGGTCCAGTTCGCGCCGTCCACGTCGTCCCACGCGAGCTGGCTCGCCATCAGCGACAACCGGAAGTCGAGCGCGCTGCCGTAGCCCGCGGCGTGCGACGGACCGATGAGCGCGAAGAGGTCGCTCCCCGGCACGAAGTGAGTCCAGCCCGCGCCCGCCACGTTGAGCACCGCGAAGCGGATTCGCGGCGAGAGCCCCGAATAGACGAGCCCCATCGTTCCGCCGAGCGATCCCCCGGTCCAGATGGGCTCCGCCGCCGCAGGCCTCCTCCCCGCCTCCGGGTTGTCCACGCCGCCGATGACAGGAGCGGCCAGCGCCTCGCCGAGCATCCCGTTCAGCGCGTGCTCCACCGCCGAGAGATCCGCGAGCGCCTGCATCAGACCCGCGGTGGAACGCGCCACGCCGCTCTGCACGCGTTCGAAGGAGAGGAAGGTCTCGATCACGCCCTCCTCGTCCCAGCCGTAGAAGAGCCCGCCCACCTTCCCCAACCCGAGCCCGGCGATGCTCGCGTCGAACGCCGCGTCGTCCACGTTGCCGCCGGTACCGTGCCCGTACATCACCACCCGCCAGTCGCCCTCGCCGCGCGGGACCATCACGCGGAATGGCGCATCGTGAAGGCCCTCCACGCGAGGCATCCCACGCTCGTCCAGCGCGAGCATCCCCTCTGCATCGCGGAACGCTGGCAGCCCGGTGAGCCGTCCCACCGCGACGAGCGCCACCGGTCCCGACACGCGCGGCTCCACCCGGTCCCACGCGAGGCCCACCTCTCCGCTGTCGATCGCCTCCAGCAACCGCGCGCGCATCGCCTGCAGTCGCACGCGCGGATCGTCTGCGGACCGGGTGGTGAAGTCCCACACCCGGAGCACGCGCTCGGGAGCGATGCCGGCACGCGCGAGCAGCGCTCTCGTCGGCGCGTGGTAGGCGAAGCGCGCGCGCTCCTCGTCCGTCTCCGCGGCGCGCAGGCCGAGGTCCACCCTCGTCGTCTCCTCCGGTCTCAGCGCCGAGCCGTCCATCGCGCGCAGCGAGTCGAGCACCACGACCACGTGATCGCTCGCCGCCGCCAGCGGCCGTCGCGGCAGGCCGACCAGCAGCGTCTCCGGCGCCCCCGTGCGCGGACTGATGCTGGGCACGAGCTCCACGTGGAGCGGCACCTCCTGCGCCTCGTCCGCCGCACCGGGCTGCGCGACGAGCAGCCGCATCGCGCCCTCGACGGTTCCCGGATCCACCTGCACCGGGAAGCCCGCCATCACCGGCGTCACCCGCGAGAAGCCGTCCGCGAGGTTGAGGAACGAGGGATCGTCGCGCCGCGGCAACGTCCCCGCACCGACCGCCACCCGCAGTCCCGTCGCGCGGCTCGCATCCGCGACGGTGAACGTGTTCGACGGCCAGGGCAGCGCACAGCGCGTCGCATCCGTCGGATCACACGCGGCGCTGAGCGGCGCACGCACACCGGGCTCGCGCGGCGGCGGACCTTCGGGTGTCGCCACCGTCGGACCACAGGCCACGGCCCCGAGAAGGGCCGTCCACAGCAGCAGCGCGGAAAAGGAGAGCGGGCGCATGGCCGGAGCCTACGCGCCCGCGTCACGGCCGAGCGACTACTCCGTCTGCTCCGTCTGCGGCAGCTCGAGGAGCAGCGTCGCCTCGGGGCCGGGCAGGAGCAGCCGCCCATCGCGCAGCGTGATGCCGTGGTCGCCACACGGCGTGGCAGGCAGCTCCGGCAGCTCCACCGCCTTCGCATCCGGCGCACGGTGCAGCCTTCGCGCGGGCACGTAGGTCCCGTAGTGCGTGGTCACGCCGAAGTTCGCCGGCGCCTCGGCGAGGGTCTCGCGCTCAACCCACGACTTCGTGGCGAGATCGAAGGCCAGGAGCCGCTCGTTCGCGAGCACCAGCGGCTCACCGTCGCTGGAGAGGAAGCGCGCATACATCGCGCCATCCGGAGAGGTCAGCGCCTCGACGGCCTCCCACGTCTTCGCCGCCGGATCGAAGAGCAGCGCCTCGCCGCCGCTGTGCAGCGCGAGCACGCGTCCATCGTCCAGCCGCCGCGCGGAGCTCATCGCCTTCGGCGGTGACACGTTCTCCCAGGCCTCGCGCGAAGGGTCGAACAGCGCCGCGCCCATCGGAGAGACCGCCAACACGCGCCCGTCCGCGAGCAGCACGCCGCTCACCTGGGACATGGGCACCGGCAGCGGCGCGGTGGGGAACCACTCGCCGGCACCGCCCGCGGCGCCTGGATCGAAGATCTCCGCCAGCTCCAGCACGCGCCCCTTCGGATGGGCGATCGTCTCCGCGCCGCCGGCCACGAGCACACGCCCGTCCCCGAGCGTGATCTGCAGGTGACCGGACCGGTCCGCGAGCATCGGCGCCACGCTCTTCCAGGTGTCCGTCGCGGGATCGAAGAGGTCCGCGGTCGTCCACGCCGTCTTCGACCACGCGGGGTCGCGGCCGCCGGTCACCAGCGCGCGACCGTCCGCGAGCAACGACACCGACGCGTCACACCGCCGGTCGGAGAGGCCCGGCGCCACCGTCCACCGCGGCTCGGTCAGCACCTCCGGCGCCTCGCTCCCCGTCGGTCCGGGCGTGATGCCACCCTGCCCGTCGTCCTGCTGATCGAACGCCGCACCACTGCACCCCGCCAGGCAGGAGATGACTCCCCCGCACACCACGCCCCGCACCCAGGTCTTGACCGTCATGGCGGGCCAACGTGGACATCGGGCCCTGCACGGGCAACGTCTCGCGCCGCTGCACACCTGCGCAGCACCGCGACACCGTCGAGCACGTGACCGATCGAACCTGGCTGCCTACTCGCGGCGCTGTCCGTGACCGGTCAACGCGTCGATCCGGCACTGCGGCTCGAGGCCCAGCGCCACCCGCTCGAGCGAGATGACGCGCTGTCGGATCTCCGGCACCGCGCGGCAATCGACGACGCCCAGCGGCGCGCTCGGATGACTGGCAGCCTGCGAGAACTGCCGCGCGCGCTGCGCCCACTGCTCGACGAGGCGGGCCCGGTGCGGCTCGACGTTCGCCACCGAAGGCGCCGGGGCCGCGAAGCTGTAGTCGAGCGGGTCGTCCTTCTTCAGCCCCTCCTCCGCGAGCAGCGCCGCCGTCTCCTGCAGCCCGACCAGCGCCTTCGCGCGCGCCCACACGTCGGCGTCGACAGGCAGCGGCAGCACCACCTCTCCATCGAGCACCGCCGCCAGCCCTCCGTCGCGCACCTTCCCCGCGCGTCGCTCGAGCCGCATGCCGACGATGACCGCCTTCGCCGCGCCGCCCGTCCTCTCCGCGAAGCGCGCCTCCACCGCCGAGGCGGCCGCGCGCAGCGCCTCCAGCTGCTCGCTCGCGCTGCCCGCCTTCGAGCGGATGGCGAAGGACTGCACCACCTGATCCGGACGCACGATGAGCTCGCCGGGCATCGCCGCGCCGGCAGTCACCGCGAGGGCGTCGTAGGTCGAGACCGCCGCCGAATAGGACGACGCGCTGGAGAAGGACGCGGACTGCGACTGCACCGGCGGCGGGACGGTGCGGCAGGCGAGCGTGAGCGCCGCGAGCGAGAGCAGCGTGAGGGGCCTGTTCATGCGCGCACCATATAGAGGATGCGCCCGGGGGCCCTCGCGAGGTCATCCCCCCTTCGCGCGCAGCACGTCGCCGGCGAAGCGGCCCCAGGTGCGCAGGCCTCCGCTCCCCTTCGCGCTGCTGCCGATGGCGTAGGGCAGCGAGCCATGACCGAACGGCACGTACCAACGCTCGCGCGCGCGGCCGAGCGGGAGCACGCGAGAGGCGATGGGACGCATGCCGTGAAGCTGTTCGAGCTCCACGCACCGCGCGCCGCCCCCGGCCAGGCGTTCCAGCGCGAGCACCGCCAGCGGTGCGTCGTGCGTGGCCACCGCGACAGCCGGACACCGCGCGTCCACCCTCCCCGCCAGCGCGAGCAGCGCCCAGGCCGGATCGCAGTCCGCCCCCGGCGCCGCCCACTGCCCCTTCACCAGCCGCAGCGCGACGCCCGTCTCCAGCGCCCACGCAAGGTCGTGCCCGCTCTGCCGCCAGCGCGACGGCAGCGTGAACCCCACCTGCGCGCCGGTCTTCAGTGCGCTCTCCGCGAGCCGCTGCGTGCGCTCGACGGCGTCCGGCGCCATCGCGTCGAAGTGCAACCGCGCGCCGCCCTCCCGCGCCCGTTCGGCGAGCGCGAGGATCCGCCCCTCGTCGAACCCCAGCGCCGGCGCCTTCACCGAGAGGTACCCGTCGAGCCCTCTGAGCGGCAGCGCCTCGAGCACGTGCAGGCACTGGTCGGTCACGATCTCGGGTCCGTCCGCGCGCGCGTTCCAGTAGCAGAGCGCCACCTTCATGCCGCGGCGGTGGTGCCGCTCGCAGACCTCCAGTGCGTCGGACAGCGTCGGTCCGGCCACGTAGTTCGACTGCGCCCGCCGCGCGAGCCCGCCCATCACCCCGCGAAGGGGATTTCCCCTCGTCGTCCTCATCCCGCCCTCCCCGCGCCCACGCGGCGCCAGGCCGATACGGCCACCCACTGCTCCGCTCCCGTCATGCCCGACCCTCCGCCTCGTGGTGCGGAAAGGCTGGGGCGCGGAGTGGAGGTGGACAACGGTGCGCATACCGGAGGGCACGGCGCACCGTGTCGTCAGAAGAGGACGCTCAACCCGAGCGCGCTGGCCAGCTCACCCGGTGAAGTAGAGCGCTCGGCCCGGGAGCGCTCGCGAGCCCAGCTACGGGTTCTGCCCGCCGTCTGCCGCACACGTCTCCTGCGGGACCGTTTCACTCGGGCACTCACAGCCCTCGTGAACGACCGGTCCGCCGCAGGTCTCGACGCAGGCGATCGCCCTCACGCAGCGCACGTCGCTGCCACAACCGGTGGTCATCGACAGGCTCGCGAGCAGCGCGGTGGCACCAACCATCGACAGAAGGAGCTTCACGGGTTCTCCCTGGCTGCGGACGACCGGCTCGCCCGCCATTTCTTGAGGTGCGACGGGGACTTCGGAGACTGAGACTGCGACTGACGGGCTCCGGCGGGCGTCTAACGAACTCCGGCGGACGCCTAACGGACTCCGGCGGGCGTCTAACGGGCTCCGGCGGACGCCTAACGGGCTCCGGCGGGCGCCTAACGAACTCCGGCGGACGTCTAACGGGTTCCGGCGGGCGTCTAACGAACTCCGGCGGGCGTCTAACGAACTCCGGCGGACGTCTAACGAACTCCGGCGGACGTCTAACGGGCTCCGGCGGATGGTCCAACGCGCTTCCGCGGAGGCCGAACGGACGTTCGCGGAAGCGCGCGAGGTGTCGTCCGACTACGCCGGTGCGGGCGCGGGCGCCGGCACCTTCTTGCCGCCGCGAGGAGGAACGGGAGCGCGGAAGCGGGCGAGGATCTCCGGCTCGGCGCGGAACTCGATCTCGGCGGCGCCGATGAGCCGGCGCGTGGCGGTGATGAGCTGCTTCTGCAGCGACAGCTTCGACTGCGTGGCGCCGGTCTTCTTCCCCTTCTGGCCCTCCTGCGCGAGGTCGATGTCGATGAGGTTCTTGCGCGACGCCTTCGCCGCATCGAGGTCCGCCGGGGTCAGTCCGAACAGGTGGAGGTCATTGCTGCGCGCCTCCATTGCCTCGATCACCGCGTCGAAGGCGCTGAGCGCGTTGCCCAGAGTGCCGCTGCCGGTGCGGGCGCCGATCCCGAAGAGCCGGTGGACCGCCTTGTCGTCGGTGGAGTTGCGCACCGCGTTCCGGATGGCACCCGCGTCGCGGATGGCGTCCCGGATGGCGCTGGCGAGCTGCTCGGTCGCGCTCTTCTGCTGGGTGAGCACGACGGGCTTTCCTGCCGCGGCGGTCTCGAACTGCGAGAGCAGCTCGCGGTACGTGGACCGGAAGCCCTGAGGCAGGCGGGGCGCGAGCCTCGCTTCGTAGGTTTCGAGCAACTCCGCCAACGGCTTGGCGGCACCGAGAGTCTGCGCGTCGTTCCAGCTCGGCTTCGTCGGCTGCTTCGGCATGTGTCTCTCCTCCCCCTTGATTGGGTAGAGCGAGCAAAGCCGGTTCAGCGAGGAGGAAGCAAGGAAGGCAGGGAAGCAGAGCAGAGCGCGCTTCGGCTACGCCGCCTTCAAGGCTCCCGCGCGCGCATGGTTCAGGTCGAGCAACCTCCGAAGGATGTCGTCGTCGGTCACGTCCGCCGGCCAGCCGTACGCGGCGATCACCGCTTCGTCGAGCGAGCGGTGAAGGTTGTCCAGCCACGCCGGGCGCTCGTTGTAGAGCTTCGTGAGCGTCCGCTTCGCCAGCTCCTTCGCCGAGACCTCGTCCTTTGCCACCTGCCGGGCGGGAAGACCGGGCGCAAGCGGCGGCGCTTCTGTCAGCCACTCGGGGGGGTTCAGCCACCGGTTGCGCTTCAGGTCGAGCTCGCGCGCCGCTGCCGCGATCCGCTCCTCGTGGGCGAGCTGCTCGGAGGACAGATCCTCACGCTGCACGTTCAGTGGCCACGGGAAGGGGAAGGTCTCGAACGTGGTCGAGGGCGTGTAGCGCGGGTCGTTGCCCATCCCGAGCCAGCTGCACATCCGCAGGCTCCAAAGTTGGTGGACGCGCGAGTGGAGGACGCCGAAGGCGAAGTCGTCTTCGCGCGCGATGACGATCACCTGCGAGTCCGGGAGGGTCGGCTTGCGCAGCCAGACGAAGAGCCGGTGCTTGGCGACGCGTGCGGTCGCGAGGTAGCGCGACAGCGGCGCGTAGGCAGCGCGCATGGCGGGGCGGGGCTCCATGTGAATCCACCAGCGCTTGCGGTAGGCGTCTCGCTTGCTCTCTCCTCGGATGGGCCGAACGAGGTTCTCGACGAGCTTGAAGGGCGCCGCGTAATCGGCCACGGCTTCCTGCGTCGCGTCGACGCCGAAGTCGATGATCCACATGCCCCGAGGCCGCCGCGTGATGTCGAGCCCGTTCACCCAGGGCACGACGACGTCGGAGTTCGGCCGGCCGTTGGGATTGCCGCGGTCAGCGAGCAGCTTCGCCGCGGTGGCTTCGTCCACGTCGAAAGCACCTCCCTTGGTGTCGCCCATGAAGCTGACGCCCTCGTTCTCCGGGAGCCGCTTTGCCGAGGTGAGGTTGACGGACTGGTCATCGCCGCCGGTGAGGTCGGGGTGGATGACGCCGATGGGCTTTCCGTCGAGCGTCCGGTGCGTTTCGGAGCCGTCGTCCTGCGCCACGATGGAGACGCGGACGGCTGCACCTTCTACGACCCACTCCTCATCGGCCCAGGCCATGAAGATGTCTCCCGTCTCCTTGATGCGTTCGAGCACCTTGCGGCTGGCGCCGCCGCGGATGCTGTTCGTCGAGAGCAGGCCGGCGCGTTTCACCTTGCCCTTCTCGATGAGCTCCCGGGCGCGCTCGTGCCAGTAGCAGACGAAGTCTGCCTCGCTGGGCACGCCGTCCTCCCAGGCGGCAAACAACGCTTCCACGTACTCGTCACCGAGCTCCCGCCGCATCTTCTTGCCGCCGAGGAACGGCGGGTTGCCCACGATGAACTCCGCCTCCGGCCAGTCTGGGCGGCGCGGTGTTCCGTCATCGTCGCGCGCGAGGACTGCGTCCCGGCATTCGATCCGCTCGAGCGACTTGAGGATCGGGTCGCGCGAGTAGCTGTAGCCGTTGTTGATCATCCACTGGATCTCGCCAATCCAGACGGAGACTCGCGCCAGCTCGGCGGCGTAGGGGTTGAGCTCGATGCCGAGGATGTTCTGCGGCCCCACCTGGGGGAACTCGCGGGTGGTCTCCAGCGTGTCGGCGCCCCAGCGGATGACCTCCTTCTCGAGGTCCTTGAGCAGTTGCAGCGACACGTAGAGGAAGTTCCCCGACCCACACGCCGGATCGAGCACCGTCACCGCCCGCAGCCTGTCGAGGAACGCCTGGTAGCGCTTCAGCGCGGGCGAACTCCGCTTCTTCGCCTTCGCGGCCTTCTCCTTCGCGTGCAGGGCGAGGACCTCGGTCTTCACGGCCTCGAACTCGCGCCGCAGGGGCTCGAAGACCACGGGCTCGACCACCCGGAGGATCGCCGCGCGGTCCGTGTAGTGCGCACCGAGCTGGCTGCGCTTCGCCGGGTCGAGCCCGCGCTCGAAGAGGGTGCCGAGGATCGCCGGCTCGATGTTCGACCAGTCGAGGCGCGCCACCTCCGCCAGATCCGCGAGCTCGTCCTCCAGCAGCTCGAGCACCTCCGAACCGTCGAAGAGGCCGCCGTTGAACCACTCGATCTCGTCGGTGCCAAACCAGCCGCCGCCCTCGGACATCAGCGAGAAGAGTTCGGAGAGTGAGGCGAAGAGCTGTCTGCGGTTCGAGCGCGTCTTCTCGATCAGCCGCGTCAGCAGCCCGTGCGGGAGGACGCGCGCGTCTTCGGCGAAGAGACAGAAGAGGAGCCGGTTGAGGAAATGCGCGACGTGGTGCGGTTCGTGCCCGCGGTTCTGGAGCTTCCGCGCCAGCGCGGCGAACTTCCCTGCCGCGCGCTCGGTGATGTCCTGTCGCGTTTCCGTGGGCCGGAGCGATGCCGGGTCGTGCATCACCGCTCGCAGGATCCTCAGCGGCTGCGCGGGCGCGTCTCGAAGCTCCTGAAGGGAGAAGGTGTGAACCTCCTTCTTCGTGCCGGTGAAGTTCGTGTGGATGTGGAAGAGGTCGAGGTCGCAGACCACGAGGAGCGGCGGATTCTCCAGCGCCTCCCGGTACTGCAGGAGTTGCTTGTACGCCGCGTCGAGATCCTTGCGCTTGCCCTTGTACTCCCAGGCGAAGTGACCGCGTTTCCAGACGTCGGCGAAGCCGTCGCCCCCGCTCTCCTTCCTCGCGCCCTTCTCGAAGGCGTACCAGTCGCCCGAGGGATCCGCCTCGTTCGGCGTGGGCTCGCCGAGCATGCGGCAGAGATCAATGAAGTGCTCCTGCGCCGAGGCGCGCTCGTTACGGGATGACCCGAGCCACTTGGCGGCGAATTCCGAGGGAGAGAGTCCGTGGCGCATGCGGGCGCGGACCTTACCCGCTGCCAATTCGTGAAACAGCCGGAACCCCGCGACAATCCTTTTCCCTTCATGGAAGACCGACCGACGTCCTCCCAGGCGCCGCGACGTGTGGTCGTCTGGGGACGTGATTGACGGAGAAGAGGCGGGCATGCTCGTGTGGCGTCTGCAGAAGGGACAACCACGACCATGAACATTTTCAGAGCACTTCTGGCTACTACGGCTCTGTTGACGACATTCAGTGGATGTGCCGAATCCGATGATGCAGGAACGACAACGCAGCGGAGACAGGCGCTCACTTCATTCGTTATCGAGGAATGGACGCAGACCGTATTCGCAGGTCATCGAACGCTTGATGGCAGGACCGCCCGGTTTCGCGCGGAAATGGAGAGCGAGAACGCATTTCGGGTCTCCGTCGATGTAGCGGGGACGATGGTGACCATAACGGGCGACCGTTCGGCGGGAGTCGGCGGCGTCATCGCATACGAAGTGGAGAACGGTCAGTGGTCGAGCGAGGCTGACGTGCGACTGTTGTCCGCACTTACCCACGACCTTGGCGATGCTTTGCCGTGGCCTGAAACAGTGGGCGGTGAAGACCCCGCTCGAGTTCATGAGGGGATGTTGCGAGACGCGGTCTCGTTCTTCGCGACGGCCCGCCACGGTTTCGTGAACGAAGGCCGGTTCCGAATCGACCTCGCCGAACTTCCCGGCTGGCCGGAGGCCCTGACGGATGAGGAAAGGCCTCCCGCTGAACCGTTCCTCGACGTACCTGCCCTGTCGACAGACACGTCACTGGAGCCGTCGGCTACGTCCGCGAGCGCCTGCAACGCCGTTCCTGACGACGACCTGTGCACACATCAGTACTACCATCCACTCTATTGCAGGACGCCAGGCGTTCAGATTCTCGCGGGTTGTTGCGGCGCTACGACCGCGCCCGGGAAATCGCGCGCCTTCTTCCACGACGCCACTTCGACTGCCCGGCAACCCGGCTTCTGCAACGGCGGGACGAGCCTTCGCTTCTGTGGCAAAGCAGCGCAAAGCAGTGACTGCGCTTCGGCTTGCTGTCCCGGCAGATGCGGCCTTGCATGCAAGGCGTTGCCCTTTTACGCCCAGGACTGCTTCGATCACGATGAGTGCGTTGCGACGCAGAGCGGGTCGTCCTTCACGAACAACAAAGACTGCGGCGACGAGTTCAACGAAGCTTCCAGCGATTTCGCCTTCATCCACTCACATCACTACAGCTTGTGGTGGTCGAAGCCGGGAGTGCCGTCCGCTTTGTGGGGATGCAAGTGAGATCCCGCGTCACGACCGTCATGGCATTCGTTGTGGCGTTCTCCACCTCCTGTGAGGCTGTGCCTGGGCATGAGTGCCCGTCGGATACCGAATTTCCCGCGATGGCGACTCCCCATGCGGTGACGCCGGAGACGTGGGAGGCGGTCACGATCTCCATCGAGGCGGCCGACCCGGTCTTTCAGGCTCCATTCGACTCGCAGAGGAGCCGGAAAGACCTCGTCTTCTCAGTGACCAACGCTCCCAATCCGGGACCGGGTGACCCAACGGATCCCGCTACGAAGTGGATCTCCTGGAGCGAGCGCGAGCACGCGCAGGTGAGTCCCAACATCCGGGCGGTCGAAATCCTCGACGGGAGGAGCTTCCGGTTCGAGGTGATGATCCCCGCGAACTTTGGCGACGGCCCGTACGGGGTGCGGGTCGGCGTTTCCGAGCCTTACGGCTCGTGCCGCGGCGGAAAGGCGCTCGTCGATCTGCAGCGGCGGTAGGCGGGCGGCGGGCGCATCTCGGCGCCGGCTCGGCCAGGGCCCGCCCTCAGCATCTGGACGATGCGCTCGGCGACCATCTCCTTCTTCCACCTGGCTACCTCAGCGAATCCGCGCGCTGCGGAATCCACGAGAGACTCGGTTCGACGTCGCCACCCCGCCCGCCTGCCCTCCAGGCCCGGCTTCCACTCTCAGTGGACGCGAGCCATGTAGGCGGTCGCTCCACCTTTCTGCGGGCTCGGCCTGTGGCCTATGGTCCGCGCTCACCAGCCGACACCCGCCTGCCGATTTTCGCGGGCGCGGGGGCTGCGGAGTGCAGCGCCAATGAAGGAACTCAACGGCAGCGGTGACGACCGGACCCTGATCAGCGAGGAGGTCGCGGCCACGCACCTTCCCGACCCCGGCAAGGGATCCGCGGTCAACGAAATCGCCTCGGCCATCGCGCATGCGGTGCAGCAGGCGGAGCCGGTGCTGAGCGAGGACTCGCAGCCGTCGTCGTCGGGCGCGGGCACCGGCGAGGTGCTGGGGAAGATCGGCGCGGACAAGGAGGCGCGCGCGGGCACGCGCATCCACCACTACGAGATCATCCGGCAGCTCGGCCGCGGCGGCATGGGCTCGGTGTACCTCGCGCGAGACACGCGGCTCGGCCGGCGCGTGGCGATCAAGTTCCTGCACTCGGACAACCCGCAGCTCACGCAGCGGTTCATCCTCGAGGCGCGGACGACGGCGCGCTGCTCCCACGAGAACATCGTCGTCATCTTCGAGGTCGATCAGTTCGAGGGCGCGCCGTTCATGGTGCTCGAGTACCTCCAGGGCAAGACGCTCTCGGACGTGCTCGAGAAGGGCCAGCGCGTTCCCATCCCGCGCACGGTGGAGCTGATGGTCCCGGTGGTGCGCGCGCTCGCCTACGCGCACTCGCAGAAGATCGTCCACCGCGACCTCAAGCCCGCGAACATCGTCCTCACCGACTCGGGCACCATCAAGGTGCTCGACTTCGGCATCGCCAAGGTGCTCCAGCGCGGCGGCCGTGAAGAGCTCCCCGACAACCCGCCGCCCACGCAGGAGCTCCCGGCGGTGAAGGGCAAGGGCGACGAGGTCACGCTCTCCCTTCCCACCGGCAAGCCGGACGACCTCATCACCACCGAACTGACCCGCCACGGCACGATGATGGGAACGATGCCGTTCATGGCGCCGGAGCAGTGGCGCGCGTCGGCGACGATCGATCACCGCGCGGACATCTGGGCGGTGGGCATCATGCTCTTCCGCATGCTCGCGGGCCGGCACCCGCTGCACGACCTGCGCGGCGAGCAGCTCTACGTGGTCGGCATCTACGACCAGCCGATGCCGAAGCTCCGCGACATGGCGCCGGACGTGCCGCAGGCGCTCGCGGACGTGGTGGACAAGTGTCTGCAGAAGCGGAAGGAGCACCGCTTCGCCGACGCCAACGCGCTGCTGCGCGCGCTCGAGCCGTTCCTGCCCGGCCGCTTTGCTTCCGGCGGTCACCTCTCCGAAGACGAGAGCCCGTACGCGGGGCTCGCCTCGTTCCAGGAGGGCGACGCGCACCGCTTCTTCGGCCGCGGCCGCGAGGTCGCCGCGCTGGCGAACCGGCTCGCGGACACGCCGCTGATGGCGATCGTCGGCACCAGCGGCGCGGGCAAGAGCTCCTTCGTGCGCGCAGGTCTGGTGCCCGCGCTGAAGAGCTCCGGCGAGGCGTGGGAGAGCATCGTCGTGCGGCCGGGGCGTCACCCGCTCGCCGCGCTGGCGTCGGTGGTGGCGCCGCTCCTCAAGACGTCCACCTCGCTCGCGGACGACCTCTCGGATCAGCGCTCGCTGATCGAGAAGCTGCGCTCCGAGCCCGGCTACGTGGGCACGCTGCTGCGCAGCCGCGCGCGCCGCGAGAAGCGGAAGATCCTCCTCTTCGTCGATCAGTTCGAGGAGCTCTACACGCAGGTGCCGGACGCCGCGGAGCGGCTCGCCTTTACCGCCTGCCTCGCGGGCATCGCCGACGACGCGACCGCGCCGACGCGCGTGACCCTCTCCATCCGCAGCGACTTCCTCGACCGCGTGGCCGAGGACCGGGGCTTCATGTCCGAGCTCTCGCGCGGGCTCTTCTTCCTCAACGCGCCGGACCGCGACGGGCTGCGCTCCGCGCTCGTGCAGCCGGCGGAGATGGCCGGCTACCGCTTCGAGGCGGCGGACATGGTCGAGAGCATGCTCGACCACCTCCAGGCCACGCCGGGCGCACTCCCGCTGCTCCAGTTCGCGGCGTCCCGCCTGTGGGAGAGCCGGGACCCGTCGCGGAAGCTGCTCACGCGGCAGAGCTACGACGCCATCGGCGGCATCGCCGGCGCGCTGGCCTCGCACGCGGACGCGGTGCTCTCCGGGATGACCGGCCAGAAGAAGGCGCTGGCGCGCACGGTGCTCCTGCGGCTCGTCACCCCCGAGCGCACCCGCGCGATCGTCTCGCTGGAGGAGCTCGCCGAGCTGTCGCGTGAGCCGGCCGAGCTGCGCGCGGTGGTGGACAGCCTCGTGCACGCGCGCCTGCTGGTGGTGCAGACCGGTGGCGCGGGCGGCGGCACCTTGGAGATCGTCCACGAGTCGCTCATCCACTCCTGGCCCATGCTCCGGCGCTGGCTGGAGGAGAGCGGCGAGGACGCGGCGTTCATCGAGCAGCTGCGCAACGCCTCCCGTCAGTGGGCGGGCAAGGGACGCGATCCCGGTCTGCTCTGGCGCGGTGAGGTCGTCGAAGAGGCGCGACGGTTCCACGCGCGCAACCGCAGGCCGCTGCCGGCGTCGCAGCAGGAGTTCCTCGAGGCGGTGTTCGCGCAGGAGACGCGGGTCGCCCGGCGCAAGCGGGCCCTCGCGTTCGCGGGCGTGTCGTTCCTCGTCCTGCTGGTGGCCGCCTCGGTCATTGCGCTGGTCGTCATCCGGCGCGCGCAGCGGCAGGCGGAGTTCCAGGCGGTGCTCGCGCGGCACGCGGAGATGAAGGCGCTCGACTCGGCGGAAGAGGTGAAGAAGCAGCTCCGCGAGGTCGAGGCGAAGGAGCTCGAGCGCCAGGCCGAGGCCCGCCGCGCCGAAGCCGAGGCGAAGCGCGCCGCGGAGGCCGCGCAGCGTGCGGAGGAGGCCCGCGCCGAGGTGGCAGCAAAGAACAGCGCCCTCATCGACGCGCTGCAGAAGGCGGAGTGGGCGACCCGCGCCGCACGTCGCGCGAAGAACGAGTCGGACGAGAGCGCGCAGGCCGCGCAGCTCGCCCGCGAGGAGGCGCTGAAGGCCGCGAAGGACCTCCAGTCGCTGCTGCTCAAGGAACAGGAGCGCGTCAGCCGGCTGCAGAGCCAGCTCGGCTCGCCGGTGATCGAGACCCTCAAGTGATGAGCCACCCCATGCGTTCTGTACCCACCCTCCGCGTCCTCTCCGCGCTCCTCGCGGCGATGCTCCTCCTCGGCCCCGCGGCCGTGCGCGCACAGTCGGGCGCGAAGCCGGCGCCCGCTCCCGCTTCCGCTCCTGCCGAGATGCAGTCCTCCGATCGCCCGTGGGCAAAGGGCGTCAGCGAGGACGACCAGCGCCGCGCGCTCGAGCTCTTCGGCAAGGGCAACGGGCTGCTGAAGGACTCGCTCTTCGTGCAGGCCGCCGCGCAGTACCGCGACGCGCTGAAGAGCTGGGACCACCCGGCCATCCACTACAACCTCGTGCTCGCGCTCTTGAACCTCGACCAGCCGGTGGAGGTGCTGCAGCACCTCGAGGCCGCGATGCGCTACGGCGCTGCGCCGCTGGACGCGGACAAGTTCAACCAGGCGCGCGCGTACAAGAAGCTCGTCGAAGGACAGCTCTCGCGCGTGGACATCCGCTGCGAGATCCCCGGCGCGCGCGTGGTGATGGACGGCCGCGAGCTCTTCATCGCTCCCGGCCGTCACGAGGCGTGGGTGCGCGCAGGTCCGCACACCATCGTCGCCAGCGCGGACGGCTACCTCACCCGCGAGCTCAGCCAGTCGCTGCCGCCGGGCGAGACCACGGTGATGAACGTGGAGCTCTTCAAGCAGGAGGAGCTCACGGTGATGCAGCGGCGCTTCCCGGTGTGGCTGCCCTGGACCACGCTCGCCGCGGGGCTCGCGGTCTCGGCCGGCGGCGTGGCGCTCCACCAGAGCGCGCGCGGAGACTTCGCGCTCTACGACCAGAGCATCGTGGACTGCGGCGGCTGCGTGCCCGGCTCCGAGCTGACGGCGACGCTGCAGCGCGGCGAGGGCCGTCAGCAGCTCGCATGGGGCTCGTACGGCCTCGGCGGCGCGGCGCTGGCCACCGGCGCGGTGCTCCTCTACTTCAACAAGCCCGAGGCCGTGCAGCTCACGCAGGAAGAGCTGGACAAGCGGCGGCGCGTGTCGGTGGTGCCCCACGCGGGCCCCGGCAGCGCAGGGCTCCTCGCCACCGGAAGGTTCTAGGTCATGGCTCCTCTTCGACTCCTCTTCGTCGCATTCGGTGCGGCGATGCTCGCCTCCTGCTTCGCGCCGGAGAGCACGGCCTGTCCCAACGGCATGGTCTGTCCGCCGGGAACGAAGTGCGCCGCGGCGCAGCCGGTCTGCATCAAGGACGACTGCGGCGACGGCATCGTCGGCCCGGGCGAGACCTGCGACGACGGCAACGTGGTGGACGGCGACGGCTGCAGCCGGAACTGCCAGTCCGACGAGGTCTGCGGCAACGGCACCGTCGACCGCACCGTGGGCGAGGTCTGCGACGACCGGAACACGGAGGACGGCGACGGCTGCTCGGCGGACTGCCGCTCCAGCCAGCTGTGCGGCAACGGGCTGGTGGACAGCGCGGTGGGCGAGATCTGCGACGACGGCAACACCCGCTCCGGCGACGGCTGCAGCGCGGACTGTCTGTCGCTGGAGACCTGCGGCAACGGCTACCCGGACACCATCCGCGGCGAGGTCTGCGACGACGGCAACAACGAGTCGGGCGACGGGTGCTCGGCGGACTGCAAGTCGGTGGAGATCTGCGGCAACGGGATCCACGACGTGGCCGCGGGCGAGATCTGCGACGACGGCAACAACGAGAGCGGCGACGGCTGCTCGTCCGACTGCAAGAGCGCCGAGGTCTGCGGCAACGGCATCAAGGACGTGCACGAACTCTGCGACGACGGGAACACCGTCTCCGGCGACGGCTGCTCCTCGGACTGCCTCTCCGGCGAAGGCTGCGGCAACGGCATCCGCGACCCCGAGGAGGAGTGCGACGACGGCAACGCGAGCAACGCGGACGGATGTCTCAACTCGTGCAAGTTCGCCCGCTGCGGCGACGGCGAGGTGAACCTCGCGGCGAACCCGCCCGAGGAGTGCGACACCGCCGGCGAGAGCGCCTCCTGCAACGCGGACTGCACGATCGCCGAATGCGGCGACGGCATCGTCAACGTCAGCGCGAACGAGCAGTGCGACAACCCGGGCGCGGTGGATTCGACCACCTGCAACGCGAACTGCACCTTCGCCTTCTGCGGCGACGGCGTCGTCAACGCGGCGCGCGGCGAGCTGTGCGACACCGCGGGCGAGAGCGCGACCTGCAACGCGAACTGCACGCCCGCGGCCTGCGGCGACGGCGTGCTCAACGCGTCGGCGAACGAGCAGTGCGACACCGCCGGCAACAGCCCCTTCTGCAACGCGAACTGCCGCTTCTCCTTCTGCGGCGACGGCTTCCACAACCCGGCGGCGAATGAGCAGTGCGACGACGGCAACACCTCCAACGCGGACGGCTGCCTGAACAACTGCGTGCTGCCCGCCTGCGGTGACTCCTTCGTGCGCACCGGCGGCGCGAACCCCGAGGCCTGCGACGACGGCAACACCGTCACCGAGACCGAGTGCCCCTACGGCCAGCCGCAGTGCACCCGCTGCGACGCGGCCTGCGGCACCGTGCTGAACCTCGTGGGCGCGTACTGCGGCGACGGCACCCCGCAGACGGCGAACGGCGAGGTGTGCGACCAGGGCGCGGACAACGGGCGCACCCAGTGCCCCTACGGCCAGCCGAACTGCGTGGCCTGCGACCTCTCCTGCGCCGCGCAGTACAGCCTCACCGGGCGTTACTGCGGCGACTCGCAGGTGACCGACGGCGAGGGCTGCGACCACGGCGCGCAGAACGGCGCCACCGCCTGCCCGTACGGGACGCCGAACTGCAACATCTGCGACGCGACGTGCGAGCAGACCGTGGCGCGCACCGGCAACTACTGCGGCGACTCGCAGGTGACGAACAGCGAAGCGTGCGACCTCGGCGCGCGCAACGGCGTGACCTCGTGCGACTACGGCACCCAGAGCTGCGCGGGCTGCAACGCCACCTGCACCGCCGGCTTCAGCGCCACCGGGCCTGTCTGCGGCGACGGTCAGGTGCAGAGCCAGTTCGGCGAGACCTGCGACGACGGGGCGCAGAACGGCGCGCTCAACTGCCCCTACGGCAGCGCGAGCTGCAACATCTGCAACGCGACCTGCACCGCCACCGTCCCGCGCACCGGCGCGTTCTGCGGCGACGGCGTCGTCTCCAACGGCGAGGCCTGTGACGACGCGGCGATGAACGGCGCGACCTCCTGCCCGTACGGCACCGCGAGCTGCACCGTCTGCAACGCGAACTGCACCGCGAGCATCCCGCGCACCGGCGCCACCTGCGGCGACGGGGTCGTCTCCCACGGCGAGGGCTGCGACGACGGCCAGAACAACGGTGCGACCACGTGTCCCTACGGCACCGCGGCCTGCAACATCTGCGACGCGGCCTGCACCGCTCCGGTCGCGCGCACCGGCGCGTTCTGTGGTGACGGCGTCGTCAGCCACACCGAGGCCTGCGACGACGGCAACACCGTGACCGAGACGAGCTGCCCGTACGGCACCGCGAACTGCAACGCCTGCAACGCGAACTGCACCGCGCTGCTGCCCCTCACCGGCCCGACCTGCGGCGACGGCGTGGTGAACGGGGGCGAGGTCTGTGACAACGGCGCGCAGAACGGCGCCCAGAGCTGCCCGTACGGCACCTCGAACTGCACGCTCTGTGACGCGCTCTGCGAGACGGAGAGCCCGGGCATCGGGGCCGTCTGCGGCGACGGCATCGTCAACGGGAGCGAGGCCTGCGACGACGGCAACGCGCTCGCCTGCGGCACCTGCAACGCGACCTGCACCGCCGCGCAGCTCGCGGCGGCGACGGGAAGCATCACCGCGGTGGCGGGCAACAGCCTGAACAACGGCGCGACCTTCACCCTCTCCGACGGCGTGAACCCGCCGGTGGTGTTCGAGCTGCGCCGCAGCGGCAGCGCGGCGGCGGGACGGGTGGAGATCCTCTACAGCAACGGCGACACCGCCTCCCAGGTCGCGGCCGCCATCCGCGCGGCGATCACCTCGCAGGCCTCGGTGCTGCTCATCACCGCCGCGGGCACCGGCGCCACCGTCACGCTGCAGAACGAGCTGCAGGGGACGCACGGGAACCAGCAGATCCTCGAGACGGTCTCGAGCAGCCAGTTCGTCGTCACCGGCATGAGCGGCGGCGGCGGCATCGACTGCGCGGAGGGGACGGAGTGCACGAACACCCTCGACTGCGCGAGCGGGCTGCAGTGCCTCTCCGGCTCCTGCCAGCTGCCGCCTCCTCCCCCGCCGCCGGACGAGGAGCCGTAGGCAGAGGCGTGTCAGCCCTTCCGTCGCCGCCGTGATCGGTTCTTGTCGATCACGGCGGCGGTGATGGAGAGGAACGCGGTCAGGCGCAGCAGGTAGATCCAGTGACGACTCTCCTCCTGCAGCGGCACGAAGGGGAGCGGCTGCACGAGCAGCGTCACGCGCTCGACGGCGAGGAGAAGGAACGCGAACGCGAGGATGAGGAAGAGGCGCTCGCGGCTCACCCGCCAGAACTTGGTGAAGAAGAGCGCGATGGCGGCGGCGGCGACCGCGATGCCTCCGGACACGGCGTAGTTGAGCAGGACGAGCGAGTCCATTCAGGGGCCCTCCGTGATGAGCCCGTAGAGGAGGACTCCCAGCGCCAGCAGGCCGGTGAGGTTCCGCACGAGCTGCAGCCCGAGGTCCGGCACCATCACCAGGTCCACGAAGAGCAGCACGTTCTGGATCGCGAGCCCCACGAAGCAGAGGCTCGTCCAGAGGATGAGGCGCAGCTTCGCCCGCCGCCAGTTCCACAGCAGGAGGGCCGCGCAGGCGAGGCTCGCGATCGCGCAGAGCAGATAGACCGCTTCAGCCATCGTTCTCGTCCTTTCTGAACCGGAACGCGTTCGCGTACACGCGCAGGTGGTCGATCGGCTTGGAGAAGATGAGCTCGATCACCGTGTAGCGACGCTCGGCGTAGGCCTCGGCGAGTGCCGCCACCGCCTCGCGGGTGTGGGCGGCCGCGGGCTCGAAGCGGCAGCCTTCCGCCGTGGACAGGAGAAACCCGCGCCGCTCCAGATCCTCCAGCCGCGCCCGCGCGGAGGTCACGCTCGTGCGCAGCTCCTCGCTCACCGCCTCCGCCGTCCACGTCCGCTCGACTGAACGAGCGAGCAGCAGGAGCACCTCGAGCTGCTCGACGGAGGTGATGTGCTCGGCGAGCAGGCGCCGGACGTTTTCGGGAAGGGTGGAATCGGCCACAGGGGAACCTTGTGTCGAGGACACACACTATGAACGCCAACGGTCGCGCGGAACTGCCCCGGGACGTTCGACTGTTGTCACCAGAGATCCGACCGGGAGGTGCGGCGTTGCCGGGTGGGGTTCGCCACGCAACCTTCCGTCGCAACCCTGGAGGGTGGCTTGGCAACGACTCGGCAGACGAACGGGCGCGGAGGGCAGACGCGCCGGACGAAGGGCGGTTCTGCGACCGCTGCTCCGGTGCGCAAGAAGGCGGCCCCGGCTCCGGCGCCCGCGCGTCGACCCCTGCGGGTACACCTCGAGGA
This sequence comes from Pseudomonadota bacterium, assembly GCA_023423535.1. Taxonomy (GTDB): domain Bacteria; phylum Myxococcota; class Myxococcia; order Myxococcales; family Myxococcaceae; genus JAFAFL01. The sequence continues at coordinate 150,664 of JAFAFL010000095.1, read as the reverse complement.
CCCAGAAGAGGTGCTCGTCCGGGCGCTCTCCTCCGCCGCCGCGGGCGACTTCAAGGTGCGGCTCATCGAGGAGGGCGGCGCGGTCTCGCCGTCCGTGGCGCGCGCGTTCAACGAGCTGGTGAGCCGGAACGAGCGGCTGTGCGCGGAGACGGGCCGACTTGCGCGCGCGCTGAACCGCGAGGGCGCGCTCGGCGAACGGGCCTCCCTCCCCTTCAGCGACGGAGGCTGGGCGCACACCGTGGACGCGATCAACTCGATGATCGCGGACCTCGGCCGGCCGACGCTGGAGGCGGTGCGGGTCATCGCCGCGCTGGCCGAAGGCGACCTCAGCCAGAAGGTGGATCTGCGCGTGGATGGCCGCCCGCTCAACGGCGATCAGCTCGCGGCGGCGGCGGCGGTGAACGCGTTCGTGGACCGGCTGCGCGCGGTGTCTTCGGAGGTCATCCGCGTGGCGCGCGAGGTGGGCGCCGAAGGAAAGCTCGGTGGCCAGGCGGAGGTGCGCGGCATCAGCGGGACGTGGAGAGAGCTGACCGACAGCGTGAACATGCTCGCCGGCAACCTCACCGCGCAGGTGCGCAACATCGCGCTGGTGACGACCGCGGTCGCGCACGGCGACCTGTCGCAGAAGATCACCGTCGATGCGCGCGGGGAGATCCTCTCTCTGAAGGACACCATCAACGGCATGGTGGATCAGCTCCGCACCTTTGCCGCGGAGGTCACGCGCGTCGCCCGCGAGGTCGGCACCGAGGGAAAGCTCGGCGGCCAGGCCGACGTGAAGGGCGTCAGCGGAACGTGGAAGGACCTCACCGACAACGTGAACCTCATGGCCTCGAACCTGACGAACCAGGTGCGCGGCATCGTGAAGGTCGTCACCGCGGTCGCCGAGGGAGACCTGTCGAAGAAGTTCGTGGTGGAGGCGAAGGGCGAGATCGCCGCGCTCGCGGACACCATCAACGACATGACCGACACGCTGCGCACCTTCGCCGAGCAGGTGACGACGGTCGCGCGCGAGGTGGGCATCGAGGGGAAGCTCGGCGGGCAGGCGCGGGTGCCGGGCGTGGCGGGCACCTGGAAGGACCTCACCGACAACGTGAACATCCTCGCGGGGAACCTCACCTCGCAGGTGCGGAACATCGCGCTGGTGACGACCGCGGTGGCGAAGGGCGACCTCTCGCAGAAGATCACCGTCGATGCGCAGGGAGAGATCCTCGCGCTGAAGAACACCGTCAACGTGATGGTCGATCAGCTGCGGGACTTCGCGGCGGAGGTCACCCGCGTCGCAAAGGAGGTCGGCACCGAAGGAAGGCTCGGCGGACAGGCGGAGGTGCCCGGCGTCAGCGGGACGTGGAAGGACCTCACCGACAACGTGAACATGCTCGCGGGGAACCTGACGTCCCAGGTGCGGAACATCGCGCTGGTGACGACGGCGGTCGCGAACGGAGACCTGTCGAAGAAGATCACCGTCGAGGCGCGGGGCGAGATCCTCGAGCTGAAGAACACCATCAACGCGATGGTCGATCAGCTGCGGACCTTCGCCGCGGAGGTCACGCGCGTGGCCCGCGAGGTGGGCACGGAGGGAAAGCTCGGAGGCCTCGCGCGGGTGCCGGACGTGGGCGGGACGTGGAAGGACCTCACCGACAACGTGAACGGCATGGCCTCGAACCTGACGAACCAGGTGCGCGGCATCGTGAAGGTCGTCACCGCGGTGGCGAACGGAGACCTGTCGCAGAAGTTCGTGCTCGAGGCGAAGGGCGAGATCGCCGCGCTGGCGGACACCATCAACGGCATGACCGACACGCTGCGCCTCTTCGCGGAGCAGGTGACCACGGTGGCGCGCGAGGTGGGCATCGAGGGGATCCTCGGCGGTCAGGCGAAGGTGCCGGGCGCGAGTGGCACCTGGAAGGACCTCACCGACAACGTGAACATGCTCGCGGGGAACCTCACCTCGCAGGTGCGCAACATCGCGCTGGTGACGACGGCGGTGGCGCAGGGTGACCTGTCGCAGAAGATCACCGTCGATGCGCGGGGCGAGATCCTCGCGCTGAAGAACACCGTCAACGCCATGGTGGATCAGCTCCGCACCTTTGCCGCGGAGGTGACGCGGGTGGCGCGCGACGTGGGCACCGAGGGAAAGCTCGGCGGTCAGGCGCTGGTGCCGGGCGTGGCGGGCACCTGGAAGGACCTCACCGACAACGTGAACCTCATGGCCTCGAACCTCACCGACCAGGTGCGCGGGATCGTGAAGGTCGTGACCGCGGTGGCGATGGGCGACCTCTCGCAGAAGTTCGTGCTCGAGGCGAAGGGCGAGATCGCCGCGCTGGCGGACACGATCAACGGCATGACCGACACGCTGCGGACCTTTGCGCAGCAGGTGACCACGGTCGCCCGCGAGGTGGGCATCGAAGGAAAGCTCGGGGGTCAGGCGAAGGTGCCGGGCGCGGCGGGCACGTGGAGGGACCTCACCGACAACGTGAACATGCTCGCGGGGAACCTGACGTCCCAGGTGCGCAACATCGCGCTGGTGACGACGGCGGTGGCGAAGGGCGACCTCTCGCAGAAGATCACCGTCGACGCGCAGGGAGAGATCCTCGCGCTGAAGGACACCATCAACGCCATGGTGGAGCAGCTGCGGACGTTCGCGCGCGAGGTGACGCGCGTGGCCCGTGAGGTGGGCACGGAGGGAAAGCTCGGCGGACAGGCGCAGGTGCCGGGCGTCGCGGGCACGTGGCAGGACCTCACCGACAACGTGAACCAGATGGCGTCGAACCTGACGAACCAGGTGCGCGGCATCGTGGGCGTGGTGACGGCGGTGGCGGAAGGCGACCTCTCGCGGAAGCTCGTGCTGGAGGCGCGCGGGGAGATCGCCGCGCTGGCGGACACCATCAACGGGATGACGCAGACCCTGCGCACCTTCGCCGAGCAGGTGACGAGCGTCGCGCGCGAGGTGGGCATCGAAGGAAAGCTCGGCGGTCAGGCGCGCGTGCCGGGCGCGGCGGGCACGTGGAAGGACCTCACCGACAACGTGAACATGCTCGCGGGGAACCTCACCTCGCAGGTGCGCAACATCGCGCTGGTGACGACCGCGGTCGCCAACGGAGACCTCTCGCGGCAGATCACCGTGGAGGCGAGCGGCGAGATCCTCGAGCTGAAGAACACCATCAACGCGATGGTGGAGCAGCTCCGGGCCTTCAGCGCCGAGGTGACCCGCGTCGCGCGCGAGGTGGGCACGGAGGGAAAGCTCGGCGGTCAGGCGCGCGTGCCGGGGCTGGCGGGCACGTGGAAGGACCTCACCGAGAACGTGAACCTCATGGCCTCGAACCTGACCGAACAGGTGCGCGGCATCGTGGGCGTGGTCACCGCGGTGGCGAACGGGGATCTGAACCGGAAGCTCTTCGTGCAGGCGAAGGGTGAGATCGCCGCGCTGGCCGACACCATCAACAACATGACCGACACGCTGCGCACGTTCGCGGAGCAGGTGACGGGCGTGGCGCGCGAGGTCGGCTTCGAAGGAAAGCTCGGCGGTCAGGCGAAGGTGCCGGGCGCGGCGGGGACGTGGCGCGACCTCGTGGACAACGTGAACCAGCTGGCGGGCAACCTCACCACGCAAGTCCGCGCGATCAGCGAGGTGGCCACGGCGGTGACGCGCGGCGATCTGACGCGGGAGGTGGACGTCTCGGCGCAGGGCGAGGTGCTCGCGCTGAAGGACACCATCAACCAGATGATCGCCAACCTGCGCGACACCACGCACAGCAACAAGGAGCAGGACTGGCTGAAGACGAACCTCGCGAAGTTCAGCGGGATGATGCAGGGCCAGCGCAGCGTGGAGTCGCTCGCGCAGCTGATCATGTCCGAGCTGACGCCGGTGGTCTCCGCGCAGCTGGGCACCTTCTTCGTGCACGACGAGACCAGCGGTGACCGCGAGAAGCCGCTGCGGCTCATCAGCTCGTACGGCTACATGAAGCGGAAGGTCAGCGCGAACCGCTACGGGCTCGGCGAGGGGCTGGTGGGCCAGGCGGCGCTGGAGCGGAAGCTCATCCTCGTGGACAAGGTGCCGCAGGACTACGTGCAGATCACCTCCAGCCTCGGCGAGGCGCCGCCCCGCAACGTGGTGGTGCTGCCGGTGATCTTCGAGGGCCAGGTGCGCGCGGTGATCGAGCTGGGCTCCTTCCAGGAGTTCAGCCCCATCCACCTCACCTTCCTCGATCAGCTGATGCTCTCCATCGGCGTGGTGCTGAACATGATCACCGCCAGCCGGCGGACGGAGGAGCTGCTGGAGGAGCTGAAGGAGTCGAACGTGGAGCTCGAGCACCGCTCCCGCGAGCTCGAGGACAAGGCGTCGCTGCTCGAGGACAAGAACCGCGAGATCGCCCAGGCCTCCGCGTCGCTGGAGGAGAAGGCCCGGCAGCTCGCGCTGGTCAGCCGCTACAAGAGCGAGTTCCTCGCGAACATGTCGCACGAGCTGCGCACGCCGCTGAACAGCATGCTCATCCTCTCGAGGCTCCTGGGTGAGAACAAGGAGGGCCGGCTCGACGCGCAGCAGGTGGAGTACGCGCGCACGATCAACGCCGCCGGCCGCGACCTGCTCGCGCTCATCGGGCAGATCCTCGACCTGTCGAAGATCGAGGCGGGGAAGATGGAGGTGCAGCGCAGGCCCTTCCCGCAGGCGGAGCTGCGTTCGTACCTCGAGCGTCACTTCGCACCGCTGGCGCAGCAGCGCGGCGTGGGCTTCGAGGTCTCCATCCAGCCGCAGGTGCCGCCGAGGTTGACCACCGACTCGCACCGGCTGGAGCAGATCCTCCGCAACCTCCTCTCCAACGCGTTCAAGTTCACCGACACGGGCAAGGTGTCGGTCGAGGTGAGCCTCGTGCGCGACGTGTCGAAGTTCAACGTGCAGGCCCTGAAGAGCGCCCCGGCGGCGGTGCGCTTCGACGTGCGCGACAGCGGCATCGGCATCTCGCCGGAGAAGCAGCAGATCATCTTCGAGGCCTTCCAGCAGGCGGACGCCTCCACCAGCCGGACCTACGGCGGCACCGGCCTCGGCCTCACCATCAGCCGCGAGCTCGCGCGGCTGCTCGGCGGCGAGATCCAGCTCGAGTCTTCGCCCGGAAAGGGCAGCACCTTCTCCCTCGTGCTCCCGCTGACCGAGGGCGACCTGCGTCCGAGCGGGCCCGGGGACAAGTGGGGCGCCTTCGAGAGGTCCCACGCGCGGGGCGGCTCGCCGGAGCCGGACGCGATCATCAACGGCGCGGGGCTGGTGGACGTGGACGCGGACGGCGAAACAGGCACAACCGGCAATGGCAGAAACGGCGACGGCGCGGAGGGGCGGCGGCGCTCACGGTCGGACATCGGCACTGGACGCAGGAGCTTCGCGGCGCTGCGCGGGCGTACGGTCCTCGTGGTGGACGACGACGTGAGAAACCTCTTCGCGGTGACGAGCCTGCTCGAGGACGTGGGGATGCGCGTGCTGCCGGCGACCGGTGCGGAGGAGGCCTTCTCACTGCTCGGCCGCGAGCGCGACGTGGACGTGGTGTTGATGGACGTGATGATGCCGGGCGTGGACGGCTACGAGGCCACCCGCCGCCTGCGCGCGACGCGGGGGCTGGAGACGATGCCGGTCATCGCGCTGACGGCGAAGGCGATGCCGGGCGATCGCGAGAAGTGCCTCGAGGCCGGCTGCACCGACTTCGTCACCAAGCCGGTGGACGGTGAGCGCCTCTTCCTCGCGCTGGAGGCGGCGGTGGCGCCGGAAGAGGATGGCGCATCGCCGGGCGAGGCCTCCGAGTACACCGAGGACCCGGGCGATCTCGCGGGCGCTGAAGGCCGCGACGGGACGGAGACGGAGCACTAGCTGCATGGAGCCCCCGGAGCGCATGGAGCCGGTCGAGCCGATCAACATCCTGCTGGTCGACGACCGGCCATCGAACCTCATCGCGCTGAAGGCGATCCTCGAGCGCCCCGAGTACAACCTCGTGCTCGCGGCCTCCGGCGAGGAGGCGCTGAAGTGGGTGCTCCGCGAGGAGTTCGCGCTCATCCTCATGGACGTGGCGATGCCGCGGCTCGACGGGCTCGAGACCGCGATGATGCTCAAGGGCCGCCAGCGTTCGCGGCACATCCCCATCCTCTTCGTCACCGCCTCGGTGCACGACGTGGAGAGCGTCACCCGCGCCTACCAGTCCGGCGCGGTGGACTACCTGCACAAGCCGGTGGAGCCCTACCTCGTGAAGGCGAAGGTGGAGGTCTTCGTCGAGCTCTTCCGGCAGCGCCGAGAGATCGAACGGCAGGCCGCGCTGCTCCGCGAGAGCGCCATCCGCGAACAGGAGTACGAGCTGCGCCGGCGCGAGGCGGAGCGGTGGCGTTACCTCGACGAGGCGAGCAGCCGGCTCCTCGTGTCGCTCGACGCGGACGTGACCCTGAAGGCGCTGGGCGAGATCACCGTGCCCCGGCTCGCGGACGGCTGCGCGGTGTACGCGGGCGCCACCGGGATGCGGTTGCTGGAGGTGCGCCACGCCGAGCGGCCGGAGCGGGCAGGTCAGCTCGCCTCACCGTCTCCGCTCCAGGGGCTCGACCCGGAGCGGGTGGAGCGCGTCTGCGTCGAAGGGGTGAGCGAGCGCGCTGCGGACGGACGGCTGCTCATCGTCCCGCTCAACGCGCGTGGCCACGTCCAGGGCGCCATGGCGCTGATGCGGCATCCCCACTCGCCCTCCTTCTCCGACGGCGATCTCGCGGTGGCGGAGGAGCTGGGCAGGCGCGCGGCCATCGCCACGGACAACGCGCGGCTCTACGCGGAGGCGCGCGCGGCGGTGCAGCTCCGGGACGAGTTCCTCTCCATCGCCGCGCACGAGCTGCGCACGCCGCTCACCACCCTGCGGCTCGGGCTGCAGAGCCTCTCGCGCGACGCGGCGGTGCGGGCCATCGGCGAGGAGGGCATGGTGGCGCGTCGGCTGCGGCAGAGCCTGCGCTCCACCGACCGGCTGACGAGCCTCGTGGATCACCTGCTCGACGTGTCGCGCGTGGTGAGTGGCCGGCTGCAGCTCCAGCGCGAGCCGCTCGATCTGGCGCAGCTGGCCTCCGAGATGGTCGAGCGCTTCCGCGAGGAGGCCGCGCGCGTGGGCACCGAGCTTCGGCTCATCGCGTCGGAGCCGGTGTGCGGCGCGTGGGACCGGCTGCGGCTCGAGCAGGTGATGGACAACCTGCTGACCAACGCCCTCAAGTACGCGCCCGGCAAGCCTGTGGAGGTGACGGTGAGCGGGGGCGAAGGCTGGGCCCACTTCGTCGTGCGCGACCACGGCATCGGCATCGCGCAGGAGGACGTGGACCGCATCTTCGGCCGCTTCGAGCGCGCGGTGCCGCTCGACCACTACGGCGGGCTCGGGCTGGGGCTCTACCTCGTGCAGCAGTTCGTGCACGCGCACGAAGGACGGATCCGGGTGCAGACCGCGAAGGGCGAGGGCTCCACCTTCACCGTGGAGCTGCCGATGGTCGCAGAACCGGCCGAAGCCGCGCCGGCCTGAGCGCTACCCTGCCCGCGAGTAGAAGTGCGCGGCGCGAAGCCGCTGCAGCTCCGGCTCGAGCTCCGGATCGAAGTTCGACGTTCGCTGCCGGATGAGCTCCGCCCAGGGGAGGTTCTCCGTCTCCTCCTTCATCTTCTTCACCAGATCATCCACCCGGCCGATGGGCTTCGCCGGCACCCCGCCCACGATGTCGCCCTCCGCCACGTCCCGCGTGACCACCGCGCCGGCGGCGACGATCGCGTTCGGGCCGACCGTCACGCCCGGCATGATCACCGCCTGGTGGCCGATGAAGACGTTGTCGCGAATGTCGATCTTCCCCACCCGGTCGAGCTTCAGCCCGTAGGCGCGGTTGAGCACCGCGACCGAACCGTCGTGACCGATGAGGGTGCACTTCGCCAGCAGCACGTTGTTGCCGATGCGCACGTACGCCGCGTCGGGCATCTCGGTGCCGAGGGTGATGCCCACGTGCTCGCCCATCGAGTAGAGGCCGCCGTGGCGCCGCAGGTACTCGGCGTACTCGTAGCTGTCCGGACTGCAGAGGGACCGGTAGAGCTTGAAGCCCACCCCGTGCTTCATCGCGATGTGACGGACTACCCGTTGTACGAGCCGTGAACGCATGCTTCCCCCGGCCTCGGGTTTGGCCCGAGGCGTCCGCGCAGCCTACCGGAAGCGACCGAGCAGCACATACCGTGTACATCCAACCGTGCGACCACGGTGTGCCGCCTGTCTGCCGGTCGGCGCCTGCCGCTCAGCCCTGCGGGTCGGCGAAGCGGCGGTCCATCTCCGCGCGCACGAACCGCTCGATCTCCTCGGCGGTGGAGTAGGCCATCGCCTGATCGAGGAGCGCCAGCGCCTCCGCGCGCGAGGAGCGGCGGAGGATGTTCTTCACCACCGGGATCTGCCCCGCGGTCATCGACAGCTCGTCGAAGCCCAGCGCGAGGAGGATGAGCACGTACACCGGATCGCCGGCCATCTCGCCGCACATGCTCACCGGGATGTTCGCGCCGCGCGCCGCGTTGACCACCGTCTGCAGCAGCCGCAGCACCGAGAGGTGCAGCGGCCGGTAGAGGTAGGCGACCTCGCGGTTCTGACGGTCGATGGCCAGCGCGTACTGGATGAGGTCGTTGGTGCCGACGGAGAAGAAGTCCGCCTCCAGCGCCAGCCGGTCCGCGATCATCGCCGCGGACGGCGTCTCCACCATGATGCCCACCGGGAAGCGCCCGCCGATGGGCACGCCCGCGCGGCCCAGTTCGCTGCGGCAGGCCTCGAGCTCGCTGCGCGCCTCGCGGAGCTCGCTCATGCCGCTGATGAGCGGAAACATTACCCGCAGGTTGCCGTGCACCGATGCCCGCAGCAGCGCCCGCAGCTGGGTGCGGAAGAGCACGCGGTTGTGCAGGCAGAAGCGGATGCCGCGCAGCCCCAGCGCCGGGTTCGCCTCGCGGTCCAGCCGCCTCGCGCCCGGGATCTTGTCCCCGCCGATGTCCACCGTGCGGATGGTGACCGGCGCGCCCTTCATCTGCTCGAGCACCTTCCGGTAGCACTCGTAGTGCTCGTCCTCCGACGGCGGCGTGTCGCGTCCGAGGAAGAGGAACTCGGTGCGGTAGAGGCCGATCCCCTCCGCGCCGTGCGCCACCAGCGAGGAGATCTCCTCGAGGAACTCCATGTTCCCGTTGAGCCGGATCCGGTAGCCGTCGCTGGAGACCGCGGGCAATTCGCGCGTGCGCAGCGCGACCTGCTCGCTCACGAGGTGCCGCCGCATCGTCTCGCGCAGGAGGTTCAGCTGCTCGTCGCTCGGGTTGACGAGGATGAGCCCGCGCCCGCCGTCGATCGCCACCAGATCGCCCGGCGAGATCTGCTCGCTCGCCCTGCCCGCGCCCACCACCGCCGGCGTCTCCCGCGCGCGCGCGACGATCGCGGTGTGGCTCGTCTGTCCGCCCACGTCGGTGACGAAGGCCGCCACCCGCCCGCTGCGCACGAGCATCGCGGTCTCCGCCGGCGACAGATCGTGCGCCACCACCACGCCGCCCTCGGGGACCTCGACCTCCTCGTCCACCACCTGCCCCATGAGGTTCCGGACGATGCGGTCGGCGACGTAGTCCACGTCCTGGCGGCGCTCCCGGAAGTACTCGTCCGGGATGTTGTCGAACATGTGCTTGATCTTCCGGCTCACCCGCCGCACCGCCCACTCGGCGTTGATCCGGTCGCGGCCGATGAGCTTGCGGACCTCGTCCACGAGCATCGGGTCGTGGAGCATCAGCCGGTGCGCCTCGATGATCAGCTCGTGGTCCTGGCCGTCGCCGCCCACCTGCACCTTCAGCTCCTGCAGCTGGTGGTCGGAGAGCTCGAGCGCGGTCTTCAGCCGCATCAGCTCCGCGTCCACCTCCTCTTCGCCCAGCCGCAGCTTCGGGGTGCGGATGCGCCTGCGGTCGAGCACGTACGCGCGCCCCACCGCGACACCCGGACTGGCGCCGATGCCCTGCAGCGACAACGTGGGGGTGGCCTGCGTGCTCATGGGTCCTCGCTACCTCGCCTCTCCGAATTTGTTCGCGATGAGCGCGCGCAACTCCTCGAGGCACGGCTCCGCGTCCTCGCCGGTGCAGCGCACCTTCACCCGCATCCCCTGCCCCGCCGCGAGCATCAGCACGCCCATGATCGACTTCGCGTTGACGGTCTGGCCCTCGCACTCGAGCGTGACCTCGCTCTTGTAGCGGTTCGCCACCTTCACCAACTGCGCCGCCGCCCGCGCGTGCAGCCCGAGCGCGTTGACGATCTCGTATTCGCCTTCCACCGCCATCGACATCGCTGCCAGACCTCCCATTACAAGAACGCGCCCGCCAGCCCCGCCAGCAACGCCGCCACGTACAGCAGCACGTAGCGGGACACGCCTCTGCTCACCAGCCAGTACCCCACGCCGCCGAGCACGAGGCATCCCGCGGTGAGCAGCGGCGCCTCCGGTCCGCCCACCAGCGCGCCGAACTCCAACGCCAGCCACGCGGCCAGCGCACCTGCCGCCACCGCCGCCACCTCGCGCAGCCGGGCGCCTCGCGCCGGAAGCCGCACCCGCGCGACCTCCTCCACCAGCCGGTCTCCGCGCGTGAGCCCCACCCAGTAGAGGCGGATGCGGAGAAAGAGGTGCACGAGGTTGTACATCACGAGGAAGATCAGCGGCGCCCACGCGCCCACCGCCGGCACCGGCACCAGCGCCGCCGCCAGCGCGCCCACGGCGGGCTTCAGCGAGAGCCAGAAGAACCCGTCGCCCACCGCGGCCAGCGGTCCCATGAGGGCCTGCTTGAAGACCGTGACCTTCTCCGGCGTGGACTCGCCGCGCGCCACCCGCTCCTCGTGGAAGAGCACGCCGCCGAGGATCGCCGCCGCCACGTAGGGATGGGTGTTGAAGAGCACGAGGTGCCGGCGCACCGCCGCGTTCTGCGCCTCCGGATCCGGATAGAGCCTTCGCAGCGCGGGAAAGAGCGCGTAGGCGAACCCGAGGTTCTGCATCCCCTGCGGGTTCCACGAGGCCTGCAGGAAGAGGCTGCGCACGAAGACCTGCAGGAGCACCCACGGCCCGAGCCGCTCGACGACCCGCGAGTCCGCCGCCCGCTTCGGTGCCGCCGCCGCGGTCACGGGAGGGCTCCGAAGATCTGCCACACCGCCGCCAGCGAGGTGACGATGATCGCCGAAGCGCCCGCCCACACGTGCGCCTTGCGCGCGTTGGAGCCCTTCGCCGCGATCGCCGCCGCCACCGAGGCCATTGCCGGATAGGCCCAGGTCAGCCCGCGCGCGACCCTCGGCGTGAGCAGCTCCGGCAGCAACGGCGCTACGGCCGCTCCGGCAAGAAAGCAGAGCGCGGTGATCAGCCCGAACACGAGGAAGTGCGGGTACATCCCCCACAGGTTCTGGCGCACCGCGCGGCGCAGGTTGCCCTCGTCTGCGGAGAGCAGCGCGGTGCGGTTCAGCCGTCCGCTGTGACGGTCGAGCAGCCGGTCAATCTTCCGGCCCAAAGGCCCCAGGCCCGCGAAGAGGAGCAGCGCGAGCGACCAGATGGCAGGGGTGCTCTCGCCGTAGCCCGCTGCCAGTGCGGCTGCGCCCGCCGCGGTGCCGGTGGCGGTGATGGTGTCGTTGTGGGGAACGGAGGCGCCGAGCGATGCGGAGCCGAGAAAGAACAACTCCAGCACCATCCCCACGAAGAGGCCGGAGGTGACGTCGTCCACCAGCGCGCCGGTCAGCGCAGCGGCGACGAGCGGACGCGACAACATGGCCTGCAGGAACGCCCGGCGCTCCAGCGCCAACAAGCCGCCGAAGAGCCCGGCGACCGCCACGTTCATCCACGCCACGTGCATGGCCGTGTTCAGCCTGCCTTCGAGAAGCGCTCCGTGATCTCCGCCATGCCGAGCCCCTTCTCCGCCGGCACCGCGCGCACCTCCACCTCCACGCCGCCCTCGCTGAGCATTCTGAGCGCATCCAGCTCGTCTGGCGAGAGAAAGACCGAGGGCGAGATCTGCCGGCGGCCGGTGGAGAAGTGCACGTTGCCGAGGTTCAGCTTCCGCAACTCCAGGCCCTGCGCGCGCGCCCGGACGACGCCGCCGACGTCGCGCACGAGCAGCAGCGTGGGCACGTCGTCGTCGGAGATCGCGCGGTACGCGACCTCGCCCAGAGGCTGGATGAGCACCTGCACCGACGGCTGCACCGCGAGCCCCATCGCCGCGCGGATGAGGTCGTTCGAGGCGGCCTCGTCATCCGCCACCGCCACGCGGTCCACCTTCAGGTGCGGCAGCCACGCCTCCACCACCTGTCCGTGGATGAGCCGGTTGTCGACGCGGACGAGCGAGATCACGGAGTGCAGTCCTTCGGCCCGCGCACGCAGAGGCGCGCGGCTGCCGTGTCCGGGGGTCGGGAGAATGGGGCTACTGGCTCGTTCGCGCCGCGGAGGCTTCGCGCACGGCCGCGGTGGGACAGGTGATGTTGCGCTGCCCGTAGGCGATGAGCGCCAGCGCGAGCTCGTTCAGCGGGAGCACGCCCTCGCCCATGCGCAGCGAGTTCGCCTTGATGAGCATGGGCAGGTTCACGCCGGTGACGACCTCCAGCCGGCGCTGACCGCAGAGCATCAGCGACTGGTTGCAGGGCGTCCCGCCGATGAGGTCGGCGAGCACGATCACGCCCTGTCCCTCGTCCACGCGGGAGACGGCGTTCTTCAGCTGCTCGCGGATGGCCTCCGGCGAGGCTCCGGGTTCGATGGAGCACGTGGCCACCGCCTCCAGCGGGCCCACGATCTGCTCTGCGGTGTGGACCATCTCGTCCGCGAGATGTCCGTGCGTCGCGACCACCAGGCCGACCATGGCGACCTCCTCTCCTACCCCCCGGAAAAACGCTCAGTACCGCTGGGGCCCAGACGAAGCAACTACTCCGAACTTCATCGCCTGGCCGCCCCCACGGCAAAGGTACCTATCGGCCCGAGCCCGTGCCCGGTTTCGTCCCGCGGCCTTCACACGCTCGGCTGCCTGCATGGTCGCCTGCAGACGCCGCTACTCCTTCTCCGAGTCCCGATCCCACAGGTGGATCGGCGTGCCGCCGTCGCTCAGCCGCCGCACCAGCTCGTGCGCCATGGCCACCGAGCGGTGCTTGCCGCCGGTGCAGCCCAGCGCCACGGTGAGGTAGGCCTTCCCCTCCTTCTGGTACTTCGGGAAGAGGAAGCGGCAGAGCTCCTCGATGCGCTGGAGAAACTCCTGCGTCTCCGGCCGGTCGAGCACGTACGCGGCGACCTTCGGGTCGCGTCCGGTGAAGGCCTTCAGCTCGGGGATGAAGTAGGGGTTCGGAAGGAAGCGCACGTCGAACACGAGGTCCGCCTGCGGGGGCACGCCGTAGCGGTAGCCGAAGGACATCACGCTGATCGAAGGCGCGTTCGTCGGCTCGGGCGAGAAGCGCGACTGCACCATCCGCTTGAGGTCGTGCACGTTCAGCGGCGAGGTGTCGATCACCTGGTCCGCCAGCTCGCGCAGATCGCGCAGGGCCTCGCGCTCGCGGCGGATGCCCTCCTCCACGCTGCCGGAGGGCGCGAGCGGGTGCCGCCGGCGCGTCTCGCTGAAGCGCCGGTGCAGGGACTCGTCGGACGAGTCGAGGAAGAGCACGTCCACCTGGTGCCCGCTGCGGCGGACCTCGTCGATGAAGCGCGGCGCCTCCTTGAGGAACACGCCCTCGCGCGCGTCGATCACCAGCGCGAGCCGGGGCAGCGCACTGCCCAGCCCGGCCATCTCGGTGAGCTTGGGGAGGAGCACCACCGGCAGGTTGTCCACGCAGAAGAACCCGCTGTCCTCCAGCGCGCGGATGGCGGTGGACTTACCCGAGCCGCTCATGCCCGTGATGATGACGATCTGCCTGTGCTCGCTGCTCATTCCACTTCCTCGCCCACCGTGGAGCGCATGCGCCCCTCGGCGATGGCCCGGTTGAGCCGGTCGGCGAACTCGCGCGCCGAGTGATGTCCCTGAAGCTTGAGCAGGTGGTTGCGTGCCGCCACTTCGATGATGGTGGTGAGGTTTCTTCCCGGACGAACCGGCACCACCGCCAGGGGGATCTCCACGTCCACCACCGTGAAGCGCGCCTCGTCCACCCCGAGCCGGTCGTACTCGCGCGCCGGATCCCACTCCACCAGCTCCACCACGAGCTCGATCTTCTTCCGGTCGCGCACCGCGGCGATGCCGAAGAGATCCTTGATGTTGATGATCCCCAGGCCCCGGATCTCCATGTGGTGCTTGATGATCGGGTTGCCGGTTCCGTAGATGGCGCCCTGCTTGCGGCGGGTGACGTCCACGATGTCGTCCGCCACCAGCCTGTGCCCGCGCATCACGAGGTCGAGCGCGATCTCGCTCTTGCCGATCCCGCTCTTTCCCAGCAGCAGGATGCCCACCCCGAACACGTCCATCAGCACGCCGTGCAGCGTGGAGGTCTCGGTCAGCGCCTCCTCGAGAAAGGCCTGCACCTGCTGGATGAAGGTCGAGGAGAGCAGCGGCGTCTTCATCAGCGCCAGCTTCGCGTCGTTGCACGCGTCGATCAGCGCCTGCGGCAGCTCGAGGTCCTTCGTCACCACCACGCAGGCGAGGTCCTCCCGGAAGAGCTTCTCCAGCGCCTCGCGCTGCTGCGCTTCGGGGAGCGTGGCAAGAAAGCTCATCTCGGTGTTGCCGAAGACCTGCACGCGGTGCGGATGGAGGTGTTCGGTGAAGCCCGCGAGCGCGAGGCCCGGCTTCTGGATGCGCGACGAGTCGATGCGACGGCCCAGGCCCTCACGGCCCGCAACGAGCGTGAGCTGCAGGTCGTAGTCGGCGTCCTCGAGGAGGCGGGAGATGCGGATCGCGCCCATCCCCGGTTCACCTATCACGACCGCGTGATAGAGCGAGAACATGCTCGACCTGCCGGGCCCGGACCTCAGTGCGACGCTCACCGTCCTGACGGCCATGCTCGCACCGACGCTCCTGCTGTCGGCGTGCGGCACGTTCGTGCTCTCCACCTCGAACCGGCTGGGCCGGGTGATCGACCGGGTGCGCGCGCTCTCCGAGAAGTTCGACCAGCTCTCATCCGGCGCCATCGAGCTCGCGCTGATGACCGAGCGCCGGGTGACCATCGAGCAGCAGATGGGGCAGCTCATGTTCCGCGCCACGCTGCTGCAGCGCAGCCTCACCCTGCTCTACCTCGCCGCCAGCGCCTTCGTGGCCACCAGCGTCGCGCTGGGCATTCTCGCGCTGCGTCAGACCGAGTTCGGCTGGGTGGCGGTGGGCTTCGCCATGCTCGGCGGCGCGTTCTTTCTCATCGCGGGCCTGCTGCTGATCCTCGAGGCGCGGCTCGCCCTGCACGGCCTGAAGATGGAGATGGGCTTTCTGCGCCGGCTGGTGGACTTCCAGCGCACGCAGACCTCCGGGCCCGAAGCGACCTTCCGGGGCTGAGCGCTCAGGTCACCCGGAGGAACTTCACGAACTCGATGAAGATCTGACCGGGTGGATCGCGCCAGACGATCGCGTGGATGGCGAGCGCCCAGAAGAGCCAGACGCCGCGCACGAGCGAGAACTCGCCCGAGAAGAGGGGCGCTCTCGTCGCTCCGACGACGAAGGGGACAGCGAGCACCACCGCGCCGTGCCACCAGTAGTTCTGCAATTCGACGAGGGCGAGCCCGACGACGATCGCCTGCGTCGCGAGCGCCAGCCACTGACGCCGCCAGAGCAGCACGGCCGCGAGGAGGAGCGAGGTGAGGATCACCACCCCGAGCGCATTGGGGTTGGAGAGCACGCGCACGGAGCGGTGACGGAAGGCTTCGGTCGTCGGGTACATCAGCGCGAAGGACGCGAGGGAGAGGAGGATCGCCGCCGCCGCAAGTCCGAGCTTGAGCGCGAAGTGGCGGATCCGCGCGCGCTCCTGCCAGCAGCGGTAGAGGACGACAGCGCCCAGCGGTGCAAACACGGCGGCGCGGAAGTGGACGAAGGCCGCAGCACAGAGCCAGAGCAGCGCCACGTCCGGTTTGCCGCGCCTCCAGGAGACGATCGCGGCGAAGCCCGCGCCGATGAACGCCGCGTCGAAGAAGCCCTGCAGCCCGATCTGCGCGAGCATAAGCCAGGTGATCACCAGCGAGGCCACGCGAGAGCCCTGCGGCAACACGAGCAGCGCTCTCACCGCCTGATGAAACGCCCACGCGGCGATCGCGAGCACGAAGAGCACCGCCACGGTGGAGAACGCGTGGAAGGAGAGGCCCGCAAACCTGCCGAGCAGCGTCAGCGGCAGGAAGAGCACCATCACGCCCGGCGGGTAGGCGAACCCCGGCATCTCTCCCCAGGCCTCCACCGGGTAGGGCCAGCCGGTGCCGTCGCGGATCTCGGCGAAGGGACGCGTGTAGATCTCGAGCCCATGGGAGAGGGCGACCCACGTCGCGTACGCGTGATGCAGGTGGTCCGTGTACCAGTTCGACAGGTCCGCATAGCGGCTCCTGTTGAAGAGCGGCACCCAGGCCAACGAGAGGAAGAAGAGCGAGCCCGCGTAGCGGATGGCCCAGCGCAGCGCGGGAGGGAGATCGATCGCTTCCTCCTGCAGGGACTGCTCGGAGTGCGTGGTCTGGTCGGAAAGCTCAGACAGCTCGGACTGCTTGGACGTCACGTCGCGAGCCTACACGAGCGCACACAGACCGAGGCAGGTACGAGTGCGCCGCGGCGGACGATAGGGTCGCGGCATGGCTTCCTCTCGCGACACCGCCAACGGCGTCCACACCATCGACGCGGAGTACCTCGGCATCCCGGAGCTGGCGGCGACGTTCCTCATCGTGGACGGCGATCGCGCGGCCTTCGTGGAGAACAACACCGCGCACGCGGTGCCGCGGATGCTGGAGGCGCTCGCGCGGCAGGGCCTGCGGCCGGACCAGGTGGAGTGGGCGATCGTCACGCATGCGCATCTCGATCATGCGGCCGGATCTTCCGCGCTGTTGGAGGCGTGCCCGAACGCGACGCTGCTCTGTCACCCGCGCGCGGCGAAGCACCTCGCGGATCCGCAGAAGCTCATCGCCAGCGCGACGAAGGTGTACGGCGGGCCCGAGCGCTTCCGGAAGCTCTACGGCGACATCCTCCCCATCCCATCCGAGCGCATCCGAGCGATGGAGGACGGCGCCACGGTCGGGCTCGGCGCGCGCACGCTGCGGTTCTTCCACACGCGCGGTCACGCGAACCACCACCTGTGCGTGCACGATTCGGGGAGCAACGGGATCTTCACCGGCGACGCGTTCGGGCTGACCTATCCGCGGCTGCAGGGCGGCGGGCGCTTCAGCTTTCCCACCACCAGCCCCACCGACTACCTCCCCGCCGAAGCCTCCGCCGTCGTGCGCCAGATCGCGGAGCTGAACCCGGACAGCGTGTACCTCACCCACTTCGGCGCGTTCAGCGACGTGGGAGAGATCGCGGCGCAGCTGCTCGAGGGCCTGGAGGTCAGCGCGCGGCTCTACGACGAGGCGATGGCGAGCGGACTGCGTGGTGACCCGCTGGTCTCGCTCTGCCGCACGCGGCTGGACGCGTGGTTCCGCGAGCAGCTCCGCGTGAGAGGCCTGGGCGACGACGAGGGCGCGTGGCAGTGGCTGGAGCTCGACCGCGATCTCAACGCGCAGGGCATCGCGTGGGCGGTGCAGCGCGCGCGGGAGAAGGCGCAGGGCTGAGCCACCCCGCTGGGTCCTCCACCCACCACCGGTCAGGCCCTCCCGCAAAGGAAAAGCCGCCCATTCGTGAGCCTCCTGCGGGCTCTCACGAACGGGCGGCCTCAAAGGTTACGCAGAGTCTCGGCGACTAGAAGCTCACCGCCTTCTTCGCACCCTCCTCGCGCACCGACCGCGACAGTGCGCTGTCCAGTGTGGCCTCTCCACCCTTCTGCTTCTGCGCCTCGGCGAGGTACTTGCGGCGCTCCTCGGAGAGCTGGGCGATCTCCTTCTGCAGCGCCTCGCGCTTCCTGGCCTGCGCTTCGACGTGGGCGGCGCGCTCCTCCTTCTTCATGTTCTTCAGCTCGGCGGGCAGCGCGTCGTCGGAGAGCTCCTCGACCTTCACCTTGCCGTCGCGCGTGGCATCCACGAGGTCCCACTCCGCGTTGTTGTACCGGGCGCTGGCCTTTGCCGCCGCGCGCTCTGCCGCCGCCGCCGGGGCCGCGCTCGCCGAGGCCGAGTCCATGCGCTCCTGCCGCCGCTTCGACTCCTCCGCCTGCCGCCCGTAGCCCACGTAGGTCCGGTTCAGCTCCTGCGAGAGCTGCGCGAGCTTCGCGTCCTGCGGCGCGGTGACCTGCGCCACCTGCGCATTGTGGTTGATGGTGAAGTAGCCGCCCTGCGCGAGCTTCGCGCCGTCACGCCACGAGGGCTCGTCGCCGCCGCAGTGGATGGTGTTCACGGTGATGCCGCGCTTCTTCGCGTCGGCGATGGCCTCGCGGTAGTCCACCGGGCCCTGGGTGAACGGCTCGTTGCCGGCGATGTAGATGAGCTTGAGGTCGTCCGGGTGCCGGCTCCACTCGAGCTCCTTCACCGACTTCGCGATGACTTCGCCGCAGTGCTCGGCGCCGCCGCGGATGTCGAGCCCGAAGAGCTGCTCCGAGAGCGCATCGAGGTTGGTGGTGAAGTGCGAGAGCCGCTTCACGCCGTCGCCGTACTCGTAGAGCGCAAGCTCGAGCCGCACCGGCTTGCCGCCCTGCTTCGCCTCGCGGAACTCGTTCACCACCGCCCACAGCTGCGTGCGCGCCTGGTTGAGCAGGCCCTGCATGCTGCCGCTGTTGTCGAGCAGCAGGGCGATCTGCACCCGCGGGATGCGCTCCTCCTCCGCCTTCTTCACCGACTTCACGGGCTCGGGCTTTCCGGCGTGGGCCGCGGTGGAGACGATGAGAGAGCCGCCGACGAGGGCGGAAAAGGCGAGCACTTTCAGGGTCTTGAGGCTGGCGGCGATCATGGCGCGCTCCGTTGTGCGAAGGGACTTTCGCTCTAACGGGCGAGGCTTCCGGAGGATCTACGCGTGTTATAGGCGGGCCATGTCCGAGTGCCTGTTCTGCAAGATCAAGGATGGCCTCATCCCGGCCAAGGTCATCCACCGCGACGAGCTGACCCTCGCGTTCGAGGACATCAACCCCCAGGCGCCGCTGCACGCGCTGGTGGTCCCGCTCAAGCACATCCCCACCATCAACGACATCGGTCCCGATGATCGCGAGGTCGTCGGCCAGCTCTACCGTGCCGCGGCGAAGATCGCGAAGGAGCGCGGCTTCGGTGACAGCGGCTACCGCACCGTCATGAACTGCGGCCGCAACGCGGGACAGACCGTGTTCCACCTGCACCTGCACGTGCTCGCCGGCCGCGAGCTGCAGTGGCCGCCGGGCTAGAGACTCACCCTCTACGCCCTACGCCGCGCGCCGCTTGCCTCGGACGAGGTGCGCCACCGCCTCGCCGAGGCCCTCCACCGTCAGCGGGAACATGGGGAAGATCCCGCCGATGGCGCGGATGGTCGGGTGGTACCAGCCACCTTCGGGCTCCGGGTTCAGCCACACGTTGCGTTCGAAGTGCTGCGAGATGCGCCGGAGCCACTCAACGCCCTCCAGCGCGTCCGGGTCGTTCCAGCCCAGCGCGCCGCCGCGCTCGAAGAGTTCGTAAGGCCCCATCAGCGCGTCGCCCACGACGATGAGCTTGTAGTGCGGCCCCAGCTCCGCGAGCAGCTCGTGGACGCTGACCGGATCGGTGAAGTTCGCCGACCGGTACACGCGCCCGTAGATGCAGTTGTGGAAGTAGTAGGTGCGCAGGTCCTTGAAGTGCGTCGCCTTGCTCGCCGCGGTGAAGAGGCGGGACATGAGGTGCGCGTACGGGTCCATCGACCCGCCCACGTCCATCAGCAGCACCACGCGCGTGTTCGGCCGGCGCGGCGGGCGGGTGACGACCTCCAGCTCGCCCGCGTTGCGCGCGGTCTCGGCGATCGTCTCCTCGAGGTCGAGCTCCTCCTCGCCCCCTTCGCGCGCAAAGGCCCTCAGCTTGCGCAGCGCCACCTGCAGCTGCCGGATGTCGAGCACGAGGTCGCTCCGGTAGCCCTGGTACCGGCGCTCTCCCGCCACCCGCAGCGCGCTCCGGTTTCCGCCCGGGCCGCCGATGCGGATGCCCTCGCGCGCGACGCCGCTGTGGCCGAACGGTGAGGACCCGCCGGTGCCTATCCACTTGCTCCCGCCGTCGTGGCGCTCCTTCTGCTCCTGCAGGCGCTTGCGGAAGAGCTCTTCCAGCTCCTTCAGGTCCAGCGACTCGAGCAGCGCGCGCTCCTCCTCGCTGAGCTCCGGCCTCCGCTGCGCCGCGTCCTTCAGCCAGGAGAGGAGGTCCTCGTGCAGCTTCAGGCCAGCGTCCTCCGCGCCCTTGAAGTGGACGAGGAACGCCTGGTCGAACGCGTCGAGCTGGTTCTCCGAGTGCACGAGCAGCGCGCGGGCCACGTTGTAGAAGCCGTCCAGCGACGCGTCGTGCAGCCCCTTCGACAGCGCCCGCGCGAGCGCCACCGCCTCGTGCGTCCCCACCGGGACCTTGCGCCGCCGCAGCTCGTAGAGGAAGGGGATGAACATGCAGTATCTTTCCGGTTGCGGTCGCCGGGCCTACGCTCGTGGCCGGCGTCCCCGCGGCAATGATTCGGCGAGGGTCACGAGGTCCTGCTCCTTCTTCAGCAGCGCGCCGAGGAACGGGAGCTCGCGCTCGAGGTCCGCGGACTTCACCCCCGCCGCGCGCAGCACGCCGATCCAGTCGATGAGCTCGCTGGTGGAGGGCCGCTTGCGCAGGCGCCCGAAGTTGCGGAGCTCGTAGAAGACGTCGATCGCGCCCTTCGCCAGGGACTCGTCGAGCTTCGGGTGGTGCACCTCCACGATGCGGCGCATGAGGGCCTCGTCGGGGAAGGTGATGAAGTGGAAGACGCAGCGGCGCAGGAACGCGTCCGGCAGTTCCTTCTCGTTGTTGGAGGTGATGATCACCACCGGGCGCTGCGTCGCCGCGACCTCGTCTCCGGTCTCGGTGATGCGGAAGCGCATCCGGTCGAGCTCGTGGAGGAGGTCGTTGGGGAACTCGATGTCCGCCTTGTCCACCTCGTCGATGAGGAGGACCACGCGCTCCTTCGACGCGAACGCCTCGCCGAGCGGCCCGAGCTTGATGTACCGGCGGATGTCCTTGACGTCCCCGTCGCCGAAGCGCGAGTCGTAGAGGCGCTGCACGGTGTCGTAGACGTAGAGCCCGTCCTGCGCGCGGGTGGTGCTCTTCACGTGCCACGTCAGGAGCTTGAGGCCGAGATCCTTCGCCACCGCCTCGGCGAGCAGCGTCTTGCCCGTGCCCGGTTCGCCCTTCACCAGCAGCGGACGCTCGAGCACCAGCGCGCAGTCCACAGCCGCGCGCAGGCCCTCGTCCACCAGGTACACATCCGTTCCTCGAAACCGCCGGAAGCCTTCGCTCATCAGGAGGAGGACGGTAACAGCGCATGGGCGATCCCGCTGCCGCGAGTGCACGCGCGAAGAGCGGGCAGGTGGGGAGGCTCCGAACAGGCAGCCGGGCGTGTGTGTGGAGAAATTCTCCGACCTCTCCGAGCACCACGAGGGGTGGGCGCTGGAACGACACTTGCTCGGCGCGCTGCGCCACCACGGCCGCATCTCGCGCCCGTCGCACCCGAGGCCTCACCCGATGAAGTTCACCCGCGCCCTCTCCGCCGTCGCCCTCCTCGTCACCGTCGCCGCCTGCCAGAAGGTCGAGCGCATCGAGGTGTCGCCGGCGACCCTCGCCCTCTCCGATGCGGGCAAGTCCGCGATCGTCACGCCGAACGCGCTGAACGCCGACGGCAAGCCGATGACCGGCCTCACGTTCCAGTACACGAGCAGCGATCCGGCCGTCGCCACCGTCGATGGCACCGGCAAGGTCACCGCGGTGAAGAGCGGCACCGCGACGATCACCGTCGCCTCGGGCGAGAAGACCGGCACCGCGGCGGTGGACGTGCGCATCCCGGCGAAGATCGTCTTCGGCAGCGCGCCGCTGAACCTCCACAACGCGGGCACGGTGGCGCAGCTGCAGGCCGAGGTGCAGGACGCGCTCGGCCGCCCGGTGCCGAACGTGCCGGTCTCCTTCACCGTGGAGAACGCTGCGGTCGCGAAGGCGACGGGCACGGTCCTCACCGCGGTCGGCGAGGGCAACACGAAGGTCGTCGCCACCGCCGGCGCGCTCACCGAGAGCGCCCCGGTCGTCGTCACCATGCCGGCCGCCGAGCTGACCGACGCGGGCACCGAGGCCGTCGCCGCACCGGCGCCGTAGCCCTCCGCCCACGCTCCGCGGCACCGCGCGCGCCTCACGTCTCCTTCACCGGAGCGTGGGGCGTTCGCCGTTTGTGCGGCATGTTCGCGCCCATGGATCCGGCACAGGCCCTCGCTACCGTCGCGCTCGCGCCGGTACTTCTCGTCCAGGGACGTCGCGTGCGCCGCGACACGCCGAAGCTCCCCGAGGCCGAAGGTCCGCGCGAGGGCACGCTGGGTGACGGCGACCCACTGCGACTGCTGATGGTCGGCGACTCGGCGGCGGCCGGCGTGGGCGCGGCAACGCAGAGCGAGGCGATGGCCGGGCTGCTCACCCGCCAGCTCGCGCAGCGGTTCAGCGTCAGCTGGTCGCTCATCGCGAAGAGCGGCGTGACCACTGGGGAGATGCTTCGCCAACTACAGGGACGGCCTTTGCCGGCGTGCGACGTGGCGGTGGTCGCGCTGGGCCTCAACGACGTGACCGCGCTGCGATCGCTCGGCGCCTGGCTCGCGGATGTAAACGCGGTGATCGCGCTGCTGCGTTCTCGCGCCGGCGCAGAGTTCATCGTGCTCTCCGGCATCCCGCCGATGCACCACTTCCCCGCCCTGCCGCAGCCGTTGCGTTGGTACCTCGGACGGGGCGCACAGCGCTTCGACAGGGCGCTGGAGGGGTTCCCTCAGAGGGAGCCCGGCGCGCTCGCCCACGTGCCGCTGAGGATGCGCTTCTCGCCCGAGTACATGGCCAGCGACGGCTTTCATCCGGGGCCCGCGGGTCACGCGCTGTGGGCGGGAGAGCTCGCGCGGTGCATCTCGGCGTGGAAGGAGCAGCGGTCACGACAGAGGAAGAGCGCCGACCTCTGAGCGGTCCGCGGGTAGTGTGACGCGGACATGGATCCGCTCGCACACACGCTCGTCGGCGCGGCGCTCGCCGAGACCGGCCTCAAGCGCAAGTCGGCGATGGCCACCGCCACGCTCATCGCCGGCGCGAACCTCCCGGACATCGACGCGGTGATGACCTTCGCCGGCCGCGACACCTCGCTGCTGCTGCGCCGAGGCGTCACCCACGGGATCATCTCGCTGGCAGTGATGCCGTGGCTGCTCGCCGCATTGATGTGGGCGATCGACGGGCAACTTCGAAAACGCAGACCCGACCGTCCGCCGGTGCGCTTCGGCGTGCTGCTCGCGCTGTCGTACGTGGGCGTGCTGAGCCACCCGTTCCTCGACTGGCTGAACACCTACGGCGTGCGCGTGCTCTCGCCGTTCAGCGACCGTTGGTTCTACGGCGACACGCTCTTCATCATGGACCCGTGGATGTGGCTGCTGGGGGGCTGCGCGGTGGTGCTCGCGCACTCTCAGGTGAAGCGCAGCATCGCGGGCTGGGCGGTCCTCGCGCTGGTCGCCACCGGGCTCGTGCTCTTCAGCGGGCTCGTGCCCTGGGGCGCCGCGGTCGTGTGGTGCATCGCGGTGGCGGTGATCGTCGCGCAGCGTGTTCGCCGCGGCCCCTTGCCGGAGGTGTCTGTGCTCGCCCGCGTGGCGCTGGTAACGCTCGCGGCGTACGTGGCCGGGATGTATGGCGCGGGTCGGCTCGCGGAGCGGCAGGCGCGAGACTGGGCAGCGCAGCAGGGCTGGACGGTGGAGCGGACGATGGCGAGCCCGCTGCCCGCCAACCCCTTCCGGCGCGACGTGATCATCGTGCTCCCGGATCGCTACGAGTTCGTCTTCGTCGGCTGGCTCTTCGGCGAGCACCTCGAGCGGCGCGGGATGCCGATGCCGCGCCTGGTGACCTGGGATCCGGTGGTGAAGGCGGCGCTCGAGTCACCTCACATCCGGGGCCTCGTGAACTGGATGCGCTTCCCCTCCGCGCTGGTGGACTCGAGCGACGAAGGTCACCGCGTGCGCCTCTACGACGTGCGCTACGCGAGGCCGGATTGGGAGAGCCCTGGGCTCGGCTACGCGGAGGTCCTTCTCGACGGGCAGCTGCGTCTGCGAGCGCCCTGAGACTCCGGGGAGCCGCGCGGTCAC
Source organism: Pseudomonadota bacterium (assembly GCA_023423535.1). Classification (GTDB taxonomy): domain Bacteria; phylum Myxococcota; class Myxococcia; order Myxococcales; family Myxococcaceae; genus JAFAFL01. The sequence goes on along the minus strand of JAFAFL010000095.1, from coordinate 126,368 downwards.
GGGCCGGGATTGGCGCCGCGGCCTCACGTCGTGGTGTGCTGTGACGCGTATGACGGCATCCCACATGCCTCACGCGACGACGCTCGAAGCCTTCCTCTCGAGCATCCCGATCTTCGGCGGCCTCTCGGAGGCCACGCTGCGCAGGCTCGCGCCGCTGCTGGAGGCGCACGAGATTCCCGCCGGCAAGGAGGTCTGCGTCGAAGGTGAGAACGGCCGCGCGATGTTCATCCTCCGCAGCGGCGAGGCACTGGTGTGGCGCGAGACGCCGTCGGGTCAGAAGGTGAAGCTCGCGAGGCTCGGCCCCGGTGAGTTCTTCGGCGAGATGGCGCTCATCGATCCGCAGCCGCGTTCGGCGAGCGTGGTGGTGCAGAAGGACGCGCTGCTCTACGCGCTGAACAACCGCGGCCTCTACCAGCTCTACGTGGAGGACATGCAGGGCTACGTGATGGTGCTGCAGAACCTCTCGCGCGAGCTCGTGCGGCGGCTGCGCAAGGCGGACGAGCGCATCTGCGAGATGGTCGAGGAAGAGGCCGATCCCGAGTGCACCCAGATAAGACCGGGCCCGTTCGCGACGCGACGGAACCCGCGATGAGCCCTGTCCGCCGCCGCGCGCTGTGGTTGCGTTGAGCGCGAACACCTCAACGCGGAACGCGGAGCGGACATGACCGAAGAAGAGATGAAGGCGGAGCTCGAGCGCCTGCGCGCGGAGAACGAGAACCTCAAGAACCGCGGCGCGAAGGGCGTGTCGATGAAGGTGAGCGAGAAGGGCGGCGTGTCCATCTACGGGCTCGGGCGCTTCCCGGTGACGCTCTACAAGGAGCAGTGGGCGAGGCTGCTCGACATGGCGGAAGACATCCGCGGCTTCATCCGCGAGAACGAGTCCAAGCTGAAGGCAAAGGAGTAGCGGTGCGGTCAATCGCCGGTGCGTGCGTGGTGTTGGGTGCGGTGGGCGCGTTGTGGGCTTCGGCCTGTACCCTCGAGCCTCCCGTGCCCACCGATCCTCCCGCCGGCGATGACGGTGGCGTGACTCGGAGCGATGCGGGCGAGGACGCGGGCTCTTCTCCCGATGCCGGCCAGGGGGAAGACGCTGGCGACGCGGGGCTCGACGGAGGAGACGAGGACGCGGGCCTCGAGGCCGATGCCGGTGCGCCGGACGCGGGCTGCACCTGGGACGCGGGCGAGCCGCTGAACGTGCTGCCGAATCCCTCCTTCGAATGTGGTGCGGAGACGCCGGCCGCACCGTCGGGTTGGACCACCGGGCTGGGCACGCAGCTGGCGTCGGACGATGCGACGGTGCGAACCGGTGAGCGCAGCGCACGCGTCTCGACCGCCAACGCGGTGAGCTTCATGGGCCTCTTTCCGTCGCAGTCGCCCACCAGCGGCGTGGGCGCGCGGCGCTTCTGCGCGGAGGCGTGGGTGCTCGCGGCGCCCGGCCTCAACGCGAGGCTCTCCATCCGCGCGCTCACCGGTGGGGGCGGCGCGCAGGACGAGAGCTTCACCGCGCCGATGAACGGAGACTGGCAGCGCCTGCACGTGACCCAGATGACGCTCGCGACGCACGACCAGGTCACGGTGCGCGTGGGCATCCCGGACGCGGTCGCCGGCTCCGAGTTCTTCGTGGACGACGTCGCGCTGTGGGAGTCGCCGGACGGCGGCTGCGTTCGCTGAGCCCAGGTCAGAGCGGCTGCGAGCCGAGGATCCGCTGGGTGGGGAAGTTCACCAGCTGGTCTACGGGTGCGTAGTCGTCGGTGAGCACCGGCGCCTCCTTCATCAAGCGCGCGGTCACCGCTTCCGGCTGCGCGATCATCTCGCCGTTCAGGGCTCGGACGCTCTCGCGCAGACGCTCCAACGGCACGGGCTGGTGTGACGCCACCACCACCGCATTGCCTCCGTCGCCACGCACCTCGCCGCTCGGCGCGTGCAGCGAGATGGCCTGCGGCTTCGAGAAGAGCGCCACATGGGGAAAGACCTCGCGCAGCGTGGCCAGCTCCGCGCCGAGGAACCCGAAGGGCGGGAAGTCCACGAGGTTCACCGCGTAGAACCCGTGCGGCGCGAGCACACGGTCGATGTCGCGCATCGCCTCCACCGTCGTCAGGTGCCAGGGCGGCGTCCCGCTCCCGAACGCGTCGCCGAAGACGATGTCGTAGTGATCGTCCGCGTCGCTCTTCACCGCGATCCGCGCATCCGCTGCTTCGACGCGCAGCCCTTCACCGGTCACGAGGCCCAGCCTCTTCCGGCTCAGTTCGATGAGGCCGCGGTCGATCTCGTACACGGTGTTCTCCGACCCCGGATCGCGCGCCCTCACGTAGCGCGGCACCGTCGAGCCGCCGCCGCCGACGTGGAGCACGCGCAGCGGACGCCCCATCTCGGAGCGCACGTGTTCGAGCACCGAGGCGAAGACCTTCGAGTACTCGAAGCGGAGGTACAGCGGATCCTCGAGGTCCACGTAGCTCTGCATCCCGTTGTTCACGATGAGGTAGCGACCGGAGGGACGGCGCGGGTCCTCCTGCACCCACACGCAACTGTAGAGCGTCTCCTCGTGACAGGCCTGCGGGAGCGGGACCGCGAAGGCGAGGCCCAGCACTGCCGCGCCACCCGCGGAGGCACCGGCCGCGCGCGCGCCGAAACGTCGCGTGCCCACCCACAGGTGCGTGCCCACGGCGAGCGCGAGCAGCGCCACGCCCAGCGCGGTGAGCAGCGTGCTGGTGGCGAAGAGGGCGACGAAGACGAAGCCGGTGAGGAAGCTCGCCACGATCGCGCCGCCGGTGCCGAGCGCCGAGTAGCGGCCGACGATCTTCCCGGTGTGCGTGACGTTGGAGAGCTGGAGCTTCACCACCAGCGGCGAGATCGCGGAGAGCAGCGCGGCGGGGATGAAGATCGCGAGCATGGCGAGCAGCACCACCGCGCCCGCGCCCTGTCCCTGCAGGAAGTGCCCGGCCCAGCGCACCGCGGGGAGCACGAGCAACGTCGTCACGCCGGACACCGCCAGCGCCGGCCCCAGCAATGCGCGCGGGTTCGAGGAGTCCGCCAGCCGTCCGCCGATCCACGCGCCGAGCGCGATCGCCGCCAGCGCGCTGCTGATGACCGCGGTGCTCACCTGCAGCGTGAGGCCGGCGTAGGGCGCGACCAGTCGCAGGCTGAGGATCTCCAGCACCAGCACCGCGCCGGAGGAGAGGAAGACCAGCGCGCCGCCCGCGCCTCGTGGGAGCTGCAGGTGCCTCTGCTTTTCGGGGGATGACGTGGGGTCGGTCGGGTCGTCGTGCCGCATGTGCCCGCGCAGCAAACGTCCCACCGGGCAGTGCCGCAACTGCAGCCTGCGGTGCGCCGCCGAATGCGAGAGACTCAGGCCATGACGCGCCTGTGGGTGATGAGCGATCTGCACCTCGAATCGCACCGCGACGGTGGCCGTGCGTTCATCGAGTCACTCGAGCCGCCCGAGTGCGATGCGCTGGTGCTCGCGGGGGACATCCTCTCGCTGAAGGACTTCGAGACCGCGCGCCGGCTGCTGGAGGCGTTCGCTCGGAAGGCCCCTCGGCTGCTCTTCGTGCCGGGGAACCACGAGTACTACCTCACCTCACCCGAGCAAGCAGAGGCGGTCCTGGCGGAGCTGGAGCGGGCATTGCCGACGCTCGACGTGCTGCGTGCGGGCCGCGTCGTCGAGCTTCACGGAGGACAGCGCGTGCTCGGGGACACCATGTGGTTCGAGCACTCCGACTCGTGGCGGCAGTGGCGGCGCTACCTGATGGACTTCCGCACCATCGAGGGCTTCGAGCCCTGGGTGTACGAGCGCCACGCCGCGTGGGTGCGCTTCGCGCAGAGCGAGCTGCGGAGGGGAGACGTCGTCGTCACCCACCACCTGCCCTCCCAGCGTTCGGTGCACCCGAAGTTCGCCGACTCGCCGCTGAACCCCTTCTTCGTCAGCGACCGCTCATCGCTGATCGCCGAACGACAGCCCGCGCTCTGGATCCACGGGCACACCCACGAGCGGGTGGACGTGCACGTGGGGCAGACGCGGATCGTGGCGAACCCGCACGGCTACCTGCGCGAGGAGCGGGACACGCGGTTCGACGAGGCGCTGGTGGTGGAGGTGTAGGACGCGCCTCAGTAGAGAAACGCGTCGTCGCCGTTGCTCACCGCGATCATGAGGACGGTATCGCCCTTGATGGCGGGATCGATCTGCGCGTAGGCGGTCTGCAGCGAGGTCGCGTGCATCGGCCCGTAGGCGATGACGTAGAGGATCTGCTTCTCCCACGCGTCGGCCGCGGAGACGCTGGCGGTGGAGAGGTGGATGTCGCCGAGCTTCCCTTCGAGCAGCGTCTTCGCCTGCGCGACCGAGTAGGGATTGGCGAAGGGGAACGCCACCGCGCGGGTGACGCTGACGCCGATCTTCAGACCGTCGATCTCCACCAGGAGGTCCGTCTTCTTGCTCTGCGTGTCGTAGAGGATCTCCGTCTCCGTCTTGAGCAGCTCCGCGTCCTCGCAGCGCGCGAGCAGCTCGTAGGAGAAGACCTCGCTGTAGAGCGACGAGCCGCCCGCGTTGCCGTCGGCGATGATCTCCCGGCCGCCCGGCGTGAGCAGCGGGAGGTCCGAGGCGTCGTAGGGATCGGTGCCGAAATCGATCTCGTTGACGAAGAGCGCCGGCATCGTCGAGGTCAGCTCGTCGTCGAGCACGTTGCAGTCGCCGGCGATGGCGCCGAAGCCGGGCCGCGGGAAGAGGTCCGGCTCGCCGGCGTCGTTCCCGGGGCCGGCATCCGTCTGCTCACCCGCGTCGGCATCGTGACCCGCATCGGGCTCTTCACCGGCATCGGACTCCGAGCCCGCGTCGGTCTGCATGCCGCCGTCCGGCAGCTCTCCCGCATCGAGGAGTTCGCCAGCGTCACCCTCCGCTCCGACCTGGCCCGCATCGGGAAGCGGCGTGGGCTCGGAGGAGCACGCGGTGGACAGCAGGAGGACGAGCGCCGACGAGAGGAGGATTCGCACGCGCGCACTCTACCGCCGCTCGCTCACGGCGTCCGCGACAGGTAGCGCAGGAGCAGCAGCGTGAGCTCATCGGCGAAAGGCTCCGACTCGAGCAGCTCGGGCTTCTCGAGCACCGCGGCGTGGATGAGCTCCTCCACCGCGCGGCCGGTGATGAAGGCCGCCATCTCCAGATCGAGGCCCTCGCGAAGTTCTTCCGAACGCGCCGCCATCACCGCCTTCAGCAGCTCACGTCCCTGCGCCGCCAGCTGCCGGACCCTGTCGTAGCGACCGACCTGCGGCACCAGCTCCAGCAGCGCGCGCAACAGGCCGCGGTCCCGGCGGTGCAGCGCGATCATCGCGTCCACGATGCCTCGGACGAAGAGGGGCAGCGGGCGCTCCACGTGCTGCATCACCGACTCGGAGAGCTCGGCGAGATCGAGCTCCACCTTCCGCTCGATGAGCGCGGCCACCAGCGCCTCCTTGTTCGGGAAGTACTGGTAGAGCGAGCCCACGCTGACGCCCGCCACGCGCGCGATCTCGTTGGTGGTCGCCCGGCGCGCGCCCTCCGTCTGCAGAATGCGAGCGGTCGCCTCCAGCAGCACGTCCACCACCGCCCGGGAACGCTCTTGTTTCGGGAGCTTACGAGGCGTGGTGCGCGAGCGAGCGGGCATCGGGAAACGCGAGTTTCGGCGTGGGAGGGGCGCCGACATAGTAGCCGCATGAAGAGTGAGACGAGGGTCCTCGTCGCGGGCGGCGGCATCGGCGGGCTGACGCTGGCGGTCGCGCTGAGGCGGGCGGGGATGCAGGTGACGGTGCTCGAGCGCGCGCCGGAGTGGCGGCCGCTCGGCGCGGGGATCACGGTGCAGATGAACGCCATGCTCGCGCTGCGCGGCCTCGGGCTCGACGAGAAGGTCGCGGCGGAGGGCGAGCGGGTGCGCACCTCGGCGGTGCTCGATGCGGCAGGCCGCACGCTCAGCGGGATGCCGTTCGCCGCGCTGGAGGAGGAAGTGGGCGTGCCCTCCATCTGCATCCACCGCGCTCGGCTGCACGGCGTGCTGCTCGAGGCGGCGGGCGCGGAGAACGTGAGGCTCGGCGCGGGCGTCCAGAGCTACGAAGAGCGCGGCGAGAAGATCGCTGCGCGGCTCTCCGACGGGAGCGAGCTCGAGGGCGATCTCCTCGTCGGCGCGGACGGCCTGCGGTCGGTGGTGCGCGCGCAGCTGCTGGGTGAGTCGCCGCTTCGCTACAGCGGCTACACGAGCTGGCGCGGGGTGTGTCGCAACGAAGGTCTCGTCGCGGAGGGCCACGTCACCGAGAGCTGGGGCGCCGGTGCGCGCTTCGGGATCGTCCCCATCGGTCACGACGAGGTGTACTGGTTCTGCACCGCCAACGCGCCCGCGGGTGAGCGCGATCCGGAAGAGGGACCGCACGCGAGGCTCGGCGCGCTCTTCGGAAAGTGGCACGCGCCGGTCGGCGAGCTGCTGCGGCGCACCGCACCGGAGCGGATCCTGCGCACGGACATCCTCGACCGGCCGCCGGTGAAGACGTGGAGCCGCGGCCGGGTGACCCTGCTCGGCGACGCGGCGCACCCGATGACGCCGAACATGGGCCAGGGCGGGTGCCAGGCGATCGAGGGCGCGGCCGTGCTCGCGCGGTGCCTGCAGACCCACAGCGCCGCGTCCGAAGCGCTGGCCGCCTACGAGCGCGCGCGGGTGGAGCGGGCGAACGGGATCGTGGAGCGCTCGTGGTCCTTCGGACGGGTGGGCCAGCTGAAGAATCCGGCCGCCGTGTTTCTCCGCGACGCAATGGTCCGGCTCACGCCCGCCTCGGTGCAGGCGAAGGCGCTGACGAAGCTGATGCGCTTCGAGCTCGGGGCCTGAGCGAGCCCGGAGACGTCACCGCTCCGGCACGCGGTGCACGTACACGCGCTCGGTGCCCCAGGTGAAGAGCACGCGGTGCCGCTGCACGAGCGGGAAGCGCGTCTCGTCGAGCGGCACCGTCACCGCCAGCAGCACCGTCCCCGGCTTCATCGCGGCAAGACGTTCGCTGAGCTTCGCCCGCGTCCCCTCACCGAACGCGCACCAGTTGAGCAGCACGTGCGTGGGCTCGCCGAGGTCAGCCTCCAGCGCGTCCGCCTGTTGCAACTCGACGCCCGCGCGCGCGAGCAGCGGCGCCGCGAGCCGGACGTGCGTCGCCATCAACTCGAGGCCTCGCGCACGCGCGCCGAGCACACGGGCTGCCAGCAGCGGCCGTCCCCTCCCCGCGCCGATGTCCAGCAGCTCTCCGCCCCTCGCGAGACCGTTCCGGCGCAGCAGCCACAGCGCGCTGAACACCGGCAGCTCGCCGTAGAGCAGCTCGCGCTGGCCCCTTCCCTTCGACGCCATGCGCAGCGCGGTCTCGAAGCTTCGGCGCGGCCAGCGATAGGGCGAGTGGGTGAGCTCGAGCAGCCACAGCGCGAACCACGCACGCAGCAGCCGCGGACGGAGCGAGAGCACCAGCACGTCCAACACGCGCCCGACGAGGACCACCGGCACGTTGGTGATCCGGACGAGCGCGAGCTCGAAGAGGCTGACGCGCGGCTCGCTCAAGGCCTACAGCTCGGCGGGCGCGACCGGGTGTTGTCCCCGCTCGTGGGCGCGCTGGTGTGCGCCGACCAGGAGCCGGCGGATCGCGGCGCGGGTGAGCAGATGGAGCTCACCCGGCTGGCCGGGCGTCACCACCGGAAGCGCGTCCACGTCCTCCTCGTCCATCCAGCCCACCGCGGTGCGCAGGTCGGTGTCGGGCGTGGCCACCGGTACCTTGCGCGCCACGTCGGCCGCCACCAGCGTCTCGTGCAGCAGCGGATCGCGCCACACGTCGCGCAGGTGTTCGACCTGCACGATGCCCACCGGGCGTCCCTGCGCGTCGGTCACCGGCACCACCCCGTCCTCCGCCTCGAGGAGGCGATCCACCAGCGGGCGAAGTCCGAGGCCTCCCGGTGCGCCGCTGACCGCGATCATCAGGCGGCCCACGTTCGTCTGCGCGAGCAGCTCGTCGTCGGAGAGGGTCTTCGGCGCGGTGCGCTCGGCGAGCGTGTGGCAGAGCGCGGAGGCGATGGTGCAGGTCACCATCAGCGGGAGGATGATCGCGTAGTTCCCCGACAGCTCGTAGAGCATGATCATGCCGGTGAGCGGACCGCGGGTGAGCGCCGCCACCGCGCCGCCCATCCCCACCATCGCGTAGGCGCCGCTGGGCGCGGTGGCCGCGGGGAAGAGGCCGTGGGCGATCTCGCCGAACGCGCCGCCCGCCATCGCGCCGATCACCGCGGAGGGAAAGAAGGTGCCGCCCGAGCCACCGCTGCCGATGGTCACCGCGGTGGCGATGAGCTTCAGCGCGCACGCGCCGACGAGAAACCAGAACGGGAGCTGCCGGACCGCGGCGAGGTTCACGTAGTCGTGCCCGCTGCCCCAGACCACAGGGTTGAGGAGCACCATGCCGCCCACGATGAGACCGCCGAGCCCCGCGCGCGCCGGAAGCGTGAGCCCGCCCAGCCACTTCGACACGCGGTTGGCGAAGCGCCCGGCGAAGAAGTTCTCCGAGTGGTGGAGCATCCGGATGAACGCGTAGGCGATGAGGCCCACCAGCAGCCCGAGCGTGACGTAGAGGAGGATCTCCCAGCCGGAGACCATCTCGTAGTCGATGCGCCGCAGCAGCGGTCCGCCGCCGAGCACGCCTCGGCCGACGATCGTCGCGGTGACGCAGGCGAGGATGATCGGCGAGAAGACCTTCATCTCGAACTCGCGGAGGATGATCTCCATCGCGAACACGGCGCCCGCCACCGGTGCGTTGAACGAGGCGCTGATGCCCGCGCCCGCGCCCGCGGCGAGAAGAATGGAGAGCTCCTTCCGGCTGAAGCCGAGCGTGCGGCCCACCGCGGAGGCGAACGCGGCGCCGCCATAGACGATGGGGCCCTCGCGTCCCGCCGAGCCGCCGGAGCCGATCGTCACCGCCGAGGCGAAGAGCTTGAGCACGCCGCCCTCGGCCGGCAGTCCGTCGCGCGCGCGGCGCACCGCTGCCACCACCTCCGGCACGCCGTGGCCGTGCGTCTCCGGATGGTTGCGCAGGATGTAGCCCACCGCGATGCCGCCGAGCGCCGGCGCGAAGAGCGCGAGCCACCAGGGGAGCCGCTTCACCGCCTCGACGAGATCGTGCGACTGGCCGAAGACCGTGTTCAGCGCGGTGAGCGCCACCATCGGGTAGTAGAGGCCGAGCGCACCGAGCACCAGCAACGCGAGCACGCGCAGCCTGCGCCTCGCCACGTCGCGCGCACCGCCGGGCTCGATGAAGCGCGCGAGGAGCAGGGCCGCGAGCGACATGGGCACGCCCACCACCGCGAGCTCCGAGTGCCACTGCGCCGCGGCGAAGGCCTCCCACACCGTCTGGAAGCCGCCGCTGCCGGGGACGAAGGTGTTGAGCAGACGCGCCGGCGCGAAGGCCACTCCGCCCACCAGCGCGATGAGGTTCGCGAACAGCCCCGCCGCCAGACCTGCGTAGAGCCCCACCACCGCGCCGGCCACCGGGAGCACCGAAGGGCTCGGCAAGCGGATGCGGTTGAGGGCGGCGATGAGACGATCGCCTGCGCTGCGCCACTCCATTCGGACACCCTACGCCCTGAGGAGGCGGACGGCCTCTGCGAAGGCGCGCGAGCAGGGACAGGCGGACGAAAAAGGACGCCGGACGGCCCGCCGCGGGGTTCCGGTCCTCGCCTGGCCCACGCAGGCCGCCCGCCCGCTCCTCTGGCGGCCGGTTCGTGGCGGAACGCCGCGCCTGCCGGGCAGCGAGGACGGTGGCCATGTTCGGAAACATGAAGCGAACGCTCGGAATCGGTGCGTTGGCGATCTTCGCGGGGCTCGCGGCCGCAGGGATGGGCAGCGCGTCCGCCCAGGCGCCGCAGCCTTCGGACGAGAAGCCGGCCGAGCTGGAGCGCCGCTTCGATGCCACCGGCGGCTCGGGGGACGAGGGTCGTGGATGTCCGCGTGAAGGCCCGGACGAGAAGGGTGGGGAGAACGAGAAGCCGAAGGACACCGAGTCGAAACGAGACCCCACGACCACTGAGATCTAGGACCCGCACGTCCTCATCCGACTGCACCGGCGCTCCTTGCCCCCTCTGAGCCGGACGACGCAGCGGGTGGGGACGTGCACTTTTCGGAGACCGCGTCGACGGCGCGGAGTCAGCTGCGCGGAGCGGGGGCGAACTCCACCGGGAGGGTGAAGCAGGAGGGAGGCGCCTGCAGCGGCACCGCGCCCTGCACCACGCAGCCCACCGCCGCGCGATCGAGCAATGAGTGCCCGCTGGAGCGCACGAGCTGCACCGCCGAGTAGCCGCCGCTCGCGTCCACGCAGAAGGAGATCGACGCCGAGCCGGTGAGCCGGTAGCGAGCCGCCGCCGAGGGATAGCAGCGCTGCGCCGAACGCCGGAGGGCCTCGGTCAAACGCGTGAGGTCGGGCGCCGGAGGGGCGGATGTGGCGCCCTCTCGAGAGCCGGTGCCGGTGCCGGTGCCTGCGCTCGCGCCTGTGCCCTCGCCAACGGCGGTGCCGCCTTCAGCCCCAGACGCTTCGCCGGCCTCGCCTTCACCGTCCTCCTCGGGCTCGGGCTCAAGCTCAGGCGCCGGTCCGCGAAGAGCGCTCGAGTCCCTCTGCACGTTCGCGTCTGCCGCGGCGAACTCTCTCTTCGGGTGCGCTGGACGCATCGACTTCGGAGCCGGGCGCGCGGGCGCGGAAGCTGGCTCACTCGACGCAGCGGCCCCCGCCGCACGGGGAGGCTGTCTGCTCCCACCCAGCAGCGAGACCTGCACCGGCGCGCGCACGGGCGACGGAGCGGGCGCGGCGGTCGTGGGCGGCAGCGCGGGCTCGACGCGCGCGCTCATCCACGCCGCGCCGAAGACACCAGCATGCAGCGCCCCGGACGCGACCGCGGCGACGAGCCATCTGCGGCGGCCCGTCATCGCTTCGCTCCGGAAACGGCCCCCGCACCGGCACCGGTCGCCGGCGCGAAGAGGGCCTGCCCTCCCTCCGCGCGGGCGACGAGCATGGGGATGCCGTAGAGCGCGCCGAGCGTCTCCGCGCTGAGCGTGTCCTCGGGCGTGCCCTGCGCGAGGACCTCACCATTGCGAAGCAGCAGCACCCGGTCCGCGAACGCGGCCGCGAGGTTCACGTCGTGCAGCACCGCCACCGCCGCGAGTCCCTGCCGCACGCGCTCGCGCACGAGGCGCAGCGACTCCACCTGGTGGCGCAGATCGAGGAACGCGGTGGGCTCGTCGAGGAAGAGCAGCTCCGGCCCCTGCACCAGCGCGCGCGCGAGCACGAGCAGGCGCATCTCGCCGCCGGACATCTCGGAGGCGGGCCGGTCCGCGAGGTGTCCCACGTCCAGCGCCGCCATCGCCTCGCGTGCGGCGCTCAGGTCGGAGGCGGACGTCATCGCGAAGGTGCCCAGGTGCGGCGAGCGGCCCATGGCGACGAGCTCGAGACCGGTGAAGCCGAACACCGGCTCGAAGTGCTGCGGCACCCACGCCACGCGCTGCGCGAGCGCCTTGCGCGACCACCGCTCCACGGGCGTACCGAAGAGCGTGAGCTCTCCGCCCTCTCGTGGATGGAGCCCGAGCGCCACGCGCAGGAAGGTGCTCTTGCCCGCGCCGTTCGGACCGAGCACCGCCCACAGCTCGCCGGGTCGAACCTCGAGGCTCACGCCCCGCACCACCTGACGGGCCGCGTACGACGCGGTGATCGCCTCTGCCCTCAGCACCGGCTCCACGTCTGCTACCGGCCCTTCTCCACGCGCGCCGCCTTCATCCGCAGCTCGCGCATCGCGGTGCGCATCGCCACCAGATCCTCCTGCGACGCGCCCTTCAGCTTCCGCAGGTCGGCCCGCAGCCAGTCGCGCCGCGTGCAGATCGTCTCCAGCTTCGCGCTGTCGCAACCCCACCGCTTCTCCACCCGCGTCATCACCGCCTGAAGCTGGGACCACTCGCGCTGCACGTCGCGCGAGGTCACCGCCGGCGGCTTCTTCTGCACCGCGCGCTGCGTTTGGGTGCTCGACTCGGTGCGGATCTGCGCGGGCTCGACCTCCAGCAGCTCCAGCACGTCGCCCCCGGAGGGGACGACCTCAGGCGTGGCCGGCTTCTCCGGCGGCGACGGCAACGTGGTGAAAGGCGCGCGGACGTTCGGAGGAGGAGCGGTCGGACCGGGCGGCGCCTCGACCACCGCGGCGGGCTTCGGCTCCTCCGCTCGGGTGACCGTCTCCGGGCGCTTCTCCTGCGCTTCCACCGGTCGGCCTCGCGGCGTCACGGTCAACACGGCGAAGGCGATGGCGCCGAGCACGATCACCGCGCCGAGGATCAGCGGGCCTCTCCAGCGACTCGGCCGCGCAGGCACGGTGCGCTCGTCGAGCACCGGCGCTGCTGCCAACGGGTTCGAAGCGGGGGGAGACTCCGACAGCTCCGCGCTCAGCTCGGTGCTCAGCTCCGCGGTGACCAGCGACTCCTCGGCGTCGTCCTCGAGCAGGGTCCCCACCACCACGCGCGGCTGGGTGTCGTCCACCAGCGGCAGCTCGGCGATCACCACGCGCGGCATCGTCCCGTTCTGGCGCGCGGCGGCGAGCTCCTCGTCCGGGTCGAACTGCAGCGCCGAGGGATCGAACACCGGCAGCTCGGACGTGGGTGAGGGCCCCGCATCGCCGAGCGCCGCCGACAGCGCGAGCGGCGGCTCCATCCTCTCCACCGGGAGCTCGGGCGCGACCGCGGAGGGCCGGGTGAGCTCGTCATTCGCTCCGGGCCTCGGCGTGAGGTCGAGCTCCGGCAGCGGCGTGCCCAGCGCCACCCCGGGCAGCGTCGTCCGGTCGCCCTCCTGCTCGGGCTCGCGCGAGGGAGCCGGCGCGGCGCGGCGCGTGGGCGCGAACGAGAGCGGCGCGGGGAGGATCGGTCCTGCGTCCAGCGTGCTCGCGCTCTTCATCAGCGGCTTCGCGGCCGGCGCCTGCAGCGCGCGCTGGGCCTCGGGCTCCGGCACCACCTGCTGCAGCGCCACCACCGCCGTCTCGCGATCGCTCTCGCGCGGGCGCTGCTCGGGACTCGGCACGCCCGGCTCGGCGACGTCCTCGCTCACCACCACCGTCGGCAGCGACGGCTGCGCGCTGCGGAGCGTCACCAGCAGCTTGCGCTCCTGCCCGAACTCGGCGGCGAACATCTCGCGCATGTAGCGGCTCGCGCTCTCCGGCCCGGCGCCCCCATCGATCTCCAGCAGCGCCGAGCCGACCTTCGCGCGGAACTCCTCCGCGGTCTGGAAGCGCTTCTGCGGCTCCACCTCCAGCGCGCGCATCACGATGTCGTGCAGGGCCGGCGGGCACTCGGGATGGGCCTCGCGCAGCGGGACGACGGAGGGGTTCGCCACCGACGTGATCAGCGCGTGCGACGGCACGTCCTCGAACGGATGCCGCCCCGCCACCAGCTCGTAGAGGCAGAGCCCCGCGGCGTAGAGGTCCGCGCGGCGATCGACCTTCTGGTGCCGCGCCTGCTCCGGCGACATGTAGAGGAACTTCCCGAGGATCATGCTCGGGTTCGTCCGCGCCGAGTTCAGCGAGCTCTTGGCGAGGCCGAAGTCGATGATCTTGATCTCGCCCTCGTAGGAGATGAGGACGTTCTGCGGCGAGACGTCGCGGTGCACGAGGCCCAGCTCGCGTTCGTCCTCGTCCCGCTTCCGGTGCGCGTAGGCCAGCGCGTCGAGCAGCCGGCCCATCACGTAGAGCGAGAACGACAGGGGCAGCGCCTCGCCCCGTTCGCGCGCGCGGGCCGCGACCTTGCGGAGGTCCTTCCCGTCCACGTACTCGAGCGCGATGTAGGGGTCGCCCTCGTGCAGCCCCATGTCGAGGACCTGCGCGATGGCGCCGTGCGACAGCGTCACCAGCGTGCGCGCCTCGTTGACGAAGCGCTCCACGAACTCCGGATCGCGCGCCAGCGCGGGGAGGATCTTCTTGATCACGCAGAGCTTCTGGAAGCCCTGCGGTCCCTCGAGCCGCGCGAGAAAGATCTCTCCCATCCCGCCCACCGACAGCGGCGTCAGCAGCGTGTAGCGGCCGAAGGCGGAGGGACGGAAGGGCCGCAGCCGCGCGCTGTGAGGGCTCCCGATCATGCCACCCCGGGAGAGGTGTGCTCGGCGGCGTCCTCTTCGACGACCTCGAACGCCGCGACGCGATCCCGGTTGGGCCGCAGCGCGCGCTCACCGAGCGGAATGACGTCGAACCTCGCGCCCACCGCGGCGAGCGTCTTGCCGGTGATGAGCACCTGCCCTGCCTCGGCCGACGCACAGAGCCACTGCGCCACGTGCACCGGCTCGCCGACGGCGGTGAACTCGAGCCGCGCCTCGTTGCCCACCGTGCCGGCGAAGACCTTGCCGGTGTGCAGCGCGATCTTCAGCGGGCAGCGCAGCTCCGCCGGATGACGTGCCGCGGTGCGCTCCCACTCGGCGCGCAGGGCCAGAGCACACCGCACCGCGCGAAGCGCATCGTCACCCTTCACCTCCGGCGCGCCGAACACCGCCTGCAGCCCGTCGCCCGCCAGCCGCTCCACCGCGCCCTCGAAGCTGAAGACCACTCCCGTCAGCCGCTGCGCGAAGTCGTTGAGCACCTCCGCAGCCTTCTGCACGCCCGCGCGGTGCGCGATGACCGAGAAGCCCGCCAGCTCCGCCACCAGCAGGGTCGCCGTGCGCTCCTCGAGCCGCGTCAGCGCCTGCGGGTTCGCCATCAGCTCGCCCACGCGGCGGTCGATCGACTCCGGCGGATGGAAGCGCTCCAGCGCGTGACGGAGCCGCTCTTCGGCGGGGCTGCCCTGCGCCCGGAAGCGCTGCAGGCCGGTGCTGATGAGGTGCGCCACCGCGGTGCAGAGATCGAGCAGCTGGTTCGCGTCGTCCGCGTCGCGCGAGGTGCGGTTGAGGTAGAGCACGCCGAGGAAGTCTTCGCCCTGGCGCACCGGGATGCACAACACCTGGTCCGCGCCGTAGAGGATGACGCTCTCGCGCAGGGCGAAGCGCTGGTCCTCGCGCACGTCCGCCACCGCGAGCGCCGTGCCGTTCGCCAGCGCGGTGTCGATGATCGCGTCGGAGACAGGGACCTCACCGCGCGCGAGCTTGCCGCTGTGACGCACCGCCGCCGGTACCATCACGCCGGACGGATGACGCACGAGCACCACCGCCGTCGTCGCCCGCGCGCGCTCCATCACCCGGTCCGCGGTGCGCTCGAGAAACTCCTGCAGGCTCCGCGCGGAGGAGAGGTGCTCGCTGATGCGGTACAGCGTGAGCAGCCACTCGTAGCTGACCTTCTGTCCTGCCTCCTCGGCGAAGGGCACCGGGCCGTTGGCGGTGGTGGACGGCGACACGTTGTCGAGCGCGCGCAGCACCACGCTGTCCTGCAGCGTCCGCGAAGAGATGACCGAGCCGCCGATCTCGCCGCCGCGTCCGAAGCGCCGCACCCCGCCCGCGTCGAGGCTGATGACCTCGGTGGCGGCGATCTCGCGCTTGCTGGGCTGACGCACCGCGAGGCTGTTCTCACCGACCTGCAGCGTGTCGCCGGCCTTCAGCGTTGCGGGACCTCGGAGCGGCTCGCCGTTGAGCTTGCTCCCATTCCGGCTGCCCAGATCCTCGACCACCAGCGTCTCGCCGCGCGCGCGGAAGCGGGCATGGCGTCGCGACACGAGATCGCCCGAGAGCACGATGTCGTTTTCGTCCGCCCGACCGAGGTGCGTGAGCCCGTCCGGGAGGTCGTACGAGGTATCGAAGTACCCCGGTCCGTTGATGATGAGCTGCCACATGGGCGTGACGCAGCTTACACGACGACGCCCGGGTGGATCGCCGGCTCATGCCCCAGCGGTCATGGCGCGAGTGGTGGCCCTCCCCTGCCACTCGACCGCGCGAGCCGCGCCACGAGGACGACGGTGAGGAACGCAGCGGCCACGAAGAGCCAGGACCACAGACTCCAGTCGTCCATCCCGCCCGCCTGCGCGAGCACCGCCACCGTCACTTCGTCCATTGCCGTCGGCATGCGCGACTCCTCCCAGCGTCAACCCTCGGCACTTCCCTCGCGCAGGGCAACGCACGCCCGGGCGGCTGCCCTTCAACCCTTCTGGCTGCCGGCGGTCTCTCTGCGGTGGAGCATGACGAGGAAGAACGGCCCGCCGAGGAGCGCGGTCACCACGCCCACCGGCAGCTCCGCGTTGAAGGCGGGAAAGAGCAGCCGCGCGAGCGTGTCGGACAGGGCGAGGAACGCGCCGCCGCCGACCGCGCTCGCAGGCAGGAGCAGTCGGGTATCCGGACCGAGCCACAGCCGGAGCACGTGCGGCACGATGAGGCCGACGAAGCCCACCAGGCCCGAGAGCGCGACCGCGCCGGCGACGGAGAGCGAAGCGGCGAGCAGGAGCACTGCCCGGGTGCGCTCCACCGGCACGCCGAGCGTGGAGGCGTCCTCGTCACCGAGCGTGAGCAGGTTGAGACGCCCCGCGTTGACCCACATGACGCCGACCGCGACAGCCTGCAGCACCGCCGCCGCCGCGAGGGTTCCGTAGCGCTCGTAGCCGAGCGTGCCCGCCAGCCAGTAGAGGATCTCGCCCACCCGGTCCGGCGCGGTGAGCGTCTTGATGCAGGTGATCGCCGCGGCGGCGAAGGCGTTGAAGATGACGCCGGTGAGCAGCGCCGCGTAGGGCGTGGTGCGGCCTCGGACCTTGCCCGCGGCGAAGACCAGCGCGGTCGCGCCCAGCGAGCCGAGGAACGCGAAGAACGACGGCGCCGAGAAGCCCGCCAGCACGCCGCCCACCGTGCCGAGGCCCAGCGCCAACGCGAGGGTCGCGCCCAGCGCAGCACCTCCACTGACACCGAGCACGAACGGATCCGCCAGCGGGTTTCGCAACAGCGCCTGCAACACGCAGCCGGATGCACCGAGCGCCGCGCCGACGATCAACGCCAGCAGCGCGCGCGGGAGCCGGAGCGCGAAGAAGATGCGGCCGTGCTCGCTCTCCGGCTCGGCGAGGGCCTGCGCCAAGGAGAGCGGGTATTCGCCGAACATCGCCGCCACCGCGCCCGCACCGAGGGCCACGAGGGCGAGCAGCCCCAGCACCCACAGCGCGCGGACGTGGAGCGGCGCGTGCCTCACTCTGCGCTCGCTGGCTTCGCTGGATGGAGGAGCCCGACGAGTTCCTCGAGTCCCCGGCCCAGGTGCGGCCCCGGCTGGATGAGATCTCGCGACGGCAACCGGATCCAGCGCGCCTCCTTCAGTCCCGGCAACGCACGCAGCCGCGCCGACCGCGACGGATCGTGCGACGCGTCCACCACCACATCCGGACGTGAGGCAATGGCCGCCTCCACGCCGAGCACCGGATAGGGCGTGCTCGCGCCGGCCGCCACGTTCACCACGCCCGCGTCGGTCAGCAGCTCCGCCGCGAAGGAACCCGGACCCGCCACGACGAGCGGCTCCCACTCGTACACGAAGAGCACCCGCTTCTTCGCGTTGCCCGCCTCTGCGACGCGCGCCCGCACCTTCGCGCGCACGCGCTCGATGTCCGCCGCCAGCGCCGCGCCCCTTTCGGGAACGCCCAGCGCCGCGCCCACCTCACGCAGCGCGGTGAGCGTGTCGGTCACCGTGTGCAGCGGCAGCGCGAGCACCGGGAGGCCCAGCTCCGCGAGCTTCTCCACCGGCCGCTTGTTCCCCGGCGCCGGCTGCACGAGCACGAGATCCGGGCGCAGCGCGACGACCGCCTCCACGCTCGGATCGATGAAGCCGCCCACCCGCGGCAGCTTTGCCACCGCCGGGCTCTCGTCGAAGCGCGAGACGCCGACGAGCCGCGCGCCCTCGCCCACCGCCAGCACCATCTCCGTGAGGGACGGCGCCAGCGTCACCACCCGCTTCGGCTGCGCGGGCGGCTTCGGTCCCAGCCGGCGTGGCCCCTCGGCGGCTGACGCGTTCGCGCCACCGAGGAGCAGCAGACCGAGCAAGAGCGCGCGGCGGGAGATCACGGCGCGGCGATCCCCAGCACGTCGCCGATGTTCGCGACGCCGCTCATCGGATCCACCGGGCACGCGTTCAGCGGACCGCCGCCCTCCGCGTGCGTGCGCAGCTGCGTGAGCTTGCCCGCCGCTGCGTCGAGACCGACCACGTAGAGCCGGCCCGCCGCCTGGTCGCCGAGGAAGATGCGCCCACCCACGATGTCGAAGCGTCCGACGAACGGGTCGGGGCACTCCTCCGTGGTGGTGCCCTCGGCGCAGGCGATCTCGATGGCGTCCTTCACCTCGTCATTCTGGATCAGCGCCACCCCGGCCTGTCCCACCAACACGGTCGGCCACATGGAGTAGTCCGCCTGACCGAGGCAGCTCACCACCACCGACTCGCCCGTCGCGCGCACCCAGGCGGCGTTACGGCACTTGTCCGCGGGCAGCGGGATCGCAGTGGGCATGCCGCCCGCGAGCGGAATGACCGCCACCGCTGCCGGACCCGCCACCGAGTAGAAGCTGTCCGAGTTGTTCAGCGCCACGTAGAGCTTCCCGTTCGCGTGCGTGATGCCGGTGGGCCGAGGCAGCGACTCGCCGCCGGTCATGAAGGGCTCGGTCAGGCCGGTGAGGTCCCAGGTCGTGCCCGGCTTCGGCGCAGTCGGATCGCTCACGTCGACCGCCACCACGCGCTGACCCGCCGTCGCGCCCGCGCCCAGATCTCCGAGCAGCGTCACGTAGATCGTCGTGCCCACCTTCACGCCCACCTGCGGGAACGTGTTGCTGCCGAAGCTGTGCTCGCCGACGGTGGCGAACTGGATGCCCTCCGCGCCCGCGTCGCCCTGCTTGACGAGGACCTGCAGCGTCGCCGACGAGGAGTTGATGACGTACACGTGGTCCCCATCGACGAGCACGTGGTTCGGCGTATCGCCGAGCGTGGTCGATGCCGCGCGCTCGGCCAGCGACGGCCACGAGGACTGGTAGAGCCGGTCGTCCGCGCCGTCGATCGCCAGCAGCGTGTCCGCGCCGAAACGCGCCAGCGCCTGCGGTGCGCTTCCGAGATCCTGCAGCGGGCCCTGCACCAGCGTCCCCGCCTGAACGCCGCGCACCTGACCGTTGGTGAAGCAGGCCAGCACGAGGTCGTACTGACACGCGCCGTCGATGCACGACTGCGCCTGCGGACAGGCGTTGCCGCACGCGCCGCAGTGCTGGGCGTTGGTCTTCGTGTTCACGCACGCGCCCGCGCAGGGCTCGTTGCCTTCGACCGCGCACTCGAGGAGGCACGCGCCCGCCTCGCACACCTCACCGGCCGCGCACGCGTTGCCGCACGCACCGCAGTGGGCGACGTCGCTCTGCGTGGTCGTGCAGACGCCGTGGCTGTCGAAGCACTCCGCGCGGTCCGGCGGACAGCTGCACGCGCCCGCCTGACACACCTGGTCGCCGCCGCACTGCACGCCACACGCGCCGCAGTTCCGGTTGTCCGCGACCGTGTCCACGCACTGCTCGCCGCACGCCGTCTGGCCCTCGCGGCACACCACGCCCTGCTCCGGACATCCGGCCAGCGTCACCACCATCCCCGCCGCCGACAGCGCGAGGAACCACCTGTTGCTCGTCTTCATTATTGAACCTCTCCTTCTGTGCCTTGTTGCTGGATCTCTGCGTCCGGCCCACCGGTGCCGGTGCCGGCCCGTGCTCGCTCGAGCGCGAAGCTCACCGTCGCGAAGAGCGCGCGCCCCGGCAGCGGGTAGCCGTCGAAGTCCTGCGCGCGGCTGTCGAGCACGTTCTTCACGTCCACGCCCAACCGCAGGTCCGGCGCCTTCCACACCCGCGCGGTCGCCCCGAGGTGGATGAACGCGCGCGCGGGCAGCTCCTGCCGGTTCGTGCGGTTGGTGAACTGGCGCGACTGCACGTCGGCCTCGGCGCGGAGCTGCAGCCACTCGGGTCCGCCGGTCACGCGCGCATGAAGGCGGTGACGCGGCCGGTAGGGAAGCTCGCGCAGGAAGTAGCGCGGGTCGTCGCGCAGGTTCTGCGTGCGCATCAGCGTGTAGGACGCCGTGGCGCGCGCGAAGCGGTGCAGCCGGACCTCCGCCTCTGCCTCGAGTCCCTGCGCCAGCGCGGCGCTGAAGTTGTAGGGCTTGGCGAGCAGCGGCGGGTAGTACTCGTAGGCGATGAGGTCTTCGTAGAGCGTGTGGAAGGCCGTCAGCGCCACCCGCGTGCGAGACGTGCGGTGCGTCAGCGTGCCGTCCGCGAAGAGCGCGCGCTCGGGACGCAGCTGAGGGTTCGGCAGGAGCGTGCCCTGCATCACGTAGAGCTCCGCGAAGGACGGCGGCCGGTGCGCCTGACCCGCGTTGGCACTGAGCTCGAAGCTCCACGGCAGCTCCACCCGAGCGCCGAGCTTCGGCGACAGCGTGAAGAAGGGACCTGTCACGTCGGCGCGAATCGAAGGCACCAGCGACGCGCGTCCCTCGAAGAGGAGCCATTCGTCGGCAATGCCCACGCCCGCGCGCGCCCACGAAGGGTCGTTCTCTCCCGGCGCCGAGAGCGTATCGCCCGCCACCTGAGCCACCGCGCTGAGCCCGTGCGTGCCGCCGACGAGCAGGCTCCCCTCCGCATCGAGGCCGAAGGAGCGCTCGCGCTGCGGATGCTCGAGCCCGAAGAGCCCACCGCGCATCGAGGTCTCGTCCTGCCGCAGCCAGCCGCGAACCGACAGCTCGCCCAGCTCCAACGGCACGAGCATCCGCGTGCTCGCGTTCACGCGCCGCGCGCTCATCCGCATGTCTTCGGAGGGGTTCTGCGCCGGGCCGGCGAGTCCTCGCGCGTCCACGGCGGCTTCTGCCGACACGTCCACGAGCGATCCGGAGGGAAACCCTCCGTTTAACGCCCGGCGGTACCGGAGCATGCCGCCCGCGAGCTGCGCGTCGTTGTTGCGCCGCAGCCGCTCGTCGAAGCGCCCGTCGTCGAGCGTGGGCGTCGGATCGTGGAGAAAGGGGAACTGCCCGTCGCTGCGCGCGCCGTGAAGCAGCAAGAGCCCCTGTCCTCCGAGCACGTCGGACGTCGCAGACAGGTGCGCGGTCGCGGTGCCGAAGCTGCCCGCGGTCACGCCCCCCGCTGTCCGCACCGAGCCACCTTCCGGCGTGCGCGTGACGAGGTTCACCACGCCGCCGATCCCACCCGGCGCATGCCGCGCGCCACCACCCCGCAGCACCTCCACGCGCTCCACCAGCGGCAGCGGGATGCGCGAGAGATCGACGAGCCCGCCCGCACCATTGATGGGCACGCCATCGAGCAGCACCAGCACGCCGGTCGAAGCGGCGCCGCGGAGGCTGAGCTGTGAGGTCTGAAGGGGCCCGCCGCGCTGATGCAGCACCACGCCCGGCGCGGTGGCGATGACCTCGGAGGCCACGCGCGCTTCACCCCGCAGCGGCGCGACGTCGATCACCGTGACGGCGGCGGTGGGATCCCGTCGGGTGGGAGATTCAGGCGTCTGCGCGGGAGCAGGCGGCGGCAGCGGCACCGTGACCGGCGGGAGGGCCTTCGGCGCATCGGACGAAGAAGCCGACGCAGGACCCGACGCAGGTGCCGAATCAGCGCCCGCGCCCTGCGCAGACGAGAAGACCAGAATGCACGCCAGGGGCAGAGCCCGGGCACACGACCACGCCATGCTTCGCCTTCCGCTCTCTTCCGAGAAGAGAGAAGGCCTTCGCGGCGGACGAATCCGACGCACGCCGGGCAGGTCTCCTGGCTCTCAGGTCCGACCGGTGCGCACGACGCGCTGGGTCGGTACCGCCTCCCACCTTCCCCCGTTGAAACAGCCGGAGTGGTGACTGCTGGAAGCGGCTGGGTCCCATCGACGGGACCACCTGATCACAGTGGCTCGACCGCGCCGGAGTTCCACCGGCTTCCCTCTTGGACCGCCCACGATGGGCGACCCGGCGGTGCGCGGCTTCTACGTGGAGGTCTTCGGAGCGTCAAGCGAGGGCGTCTCCGCGGGGGGCAGCGCCTGCAGCTCCCGCACGCGCGACTCCAGCGGCCCGACCTCCGGCAGCTCGCTTCCTTCAGAGATCGCGCCCAGCTCACCGAACCTGCGCGCCGCCACGAGCACCCGGCTCTCCAGCGATCCCACCGCGGCGTTGTAGGACTCCACCGCACCATTGAGCGACCGGCCGAGCTTCAGCACGTGTTCGGCAAGCTTGCGTACGCGTCCGTGCAGGTCCGCGCCGAGCTGCCGCATCTGCTCCGCGTTCTCCGCGATCCGCTCCTGCCTCCACCCGTACGCCACCGCGCGCAGCAGCGCGATCAGCGTCAGCGGGCTCGCCGGCAACACGCGGTGCTCGACGCCCGTCTCCAGCAGCGTCGGGTCCTGCTGCAGCGCGGTGCTGAAGAAGCTCTCCGCCGGAAGAAAGAGGACGACGAACTCGGGGCTCGGCTGGAACTGATCCCAGTAGGCCTTCGCGGAGAGCTTCTGGATGTGCGCCCGGAGCTGCAGCGCGTGCTCGCGAAGCTTCTGCTCCCTCACCGCTTCGTCCTGAGTCTCCAGCGCCTCGAGGTACGCGGCCATCGGCGCCTTCGCGTCGATGATCACGCTCTTCCCTCCCGGCAGCCTTATCCGCGCGTCCGGACGGAGCTTGCCGTCGTCGGTGTCCACGGTGGTCTGCTCTTCGAAGTCGCAGTGCGGCACCATCTGCGCGAGCTCCACCACGCGCCGCAGTTGCACCTCGCCCCAGCGTCCGCGCACGTGCGGCTGGCGCAGCGCCTTCACGAGGTTCCCCGTCTCCGACCGCAGCCCCTCCTGCGCCTGCGCCACGAGCTCGAGGTGCTTGCGCAGCTCCGCGTTCGCCGCTGCGCGCTCCTTCTCCAGCCCCTGCAGCGTCCCCTCCACCTGCGCGAGCTTCTCCTGCACCGGCTTCACCAGCGCGTCGATTGCCTTTTCCCGCTGTTCCGCGATCGCGCCGAAGCTCTGGCTGTTCTGACGCAGCGCCTGTGCCGCGAGCGCCTCGAAGGTCTCGCGCAGCCGGACCTCCGCCGCCGCCAGCGCCTCCAGCTTCTCCTCGTGGGCCTTGCGCTCGCCCTCCAGCGTGGCCGAGAGCCGGGCGCCTCCTTCGCGCAGCCGGAGGACCTCTCGCCGCAGCTCCTGCGCCTCCGCGCGCGCCTCGGCCCGCTCCGAATCCCGCTCGGTGACGAGCCTCGAGACGTCCGCGCCCTTCGCCGCCAGCGCCGCGCGCAGCTCCGCGAGTTCCGCCGCCGCCTGCGCCTCGCGCTCGGCCCTCCGCACGCGGCCGCGCAGCGCGAGGACCAGCGCGATTCCTCCCCCGAGCAGCGCACCGCACGCGAACGCCAGCACCACCCACCACGTCGTCCCGTCGCTCATCGAGCGGAGGTCATATCGATTCTCCAACCCGCCCGTTCATTGCCGCTTGCCCGATCGCGCGCCGTGGCCGAGGTTTGCTCCCCTCATGCAGCCCTCATTCGTCTCCGCCGAGCAGGCCGTTGGCATCGTCTCCAGCAGCAACCGCGTCTACATCCACAGCGTCGCCGCCGCGCCGCAGCTCCTCATCCAGGCGCTGACCGCCCGCGCCGCCGAGCTTCGCAACGTGGAGATCTGCCATCTCCACACCGAGGGCCCCGCGCCCTACACGAAGCCGGAGTACGCGGGCTCCTTCCGCGCGAACAACTTCTTCGTCGGCGCCAACGTGCGCGAAGCAGTCCAGGCCGGACGCGCGGACTACCTGCCGGTCTTCCTCAGCGAGGTCCCGCTGCTCTTCCGGCGCAACATCCTCCCCATCGACGTGGCGATGGTGACGGTCTCGCCGCCGGACAAGCACGGCTACTGCTCCCTGGGCACCTCGGTGGATGCGTCGCTCGCCGCGGTGCAGACCGCGCGTCGGGTCATCGCTCAGGTGAACAAGCACATGCCGCGCAGCCACGGCGACGGCCGCGTGCACGTGAGCCAGTTCCACGCGCTGGTGGAGGGCGACCTTCCGCTGCCCGAGCACCAGCCCGCGGTCCTCGGCGACGTGGAGCGGGCCATCGGCCGGCACGTGGCCGCGCTGGTGGACGACGGCGCCACGCTGCAGATGGGCATCGGCGGCATCCCGGACGCGGTGCTCGCCGCGCTGCGCGATCACCGCAAGCTGGGCATCCACACCGAGATGTTCTCCGACGGCGTGCTCGACCTCGTGGAGCGCGGCGTCATCACCGGCGAGAACAAGGTGGTGATGCCGGGCCGCATCGTCGCCGGTTTCGTCAACGGCACCCGCCGCCTGTTCGACTTCATCGACGACAACCCGGCGGTGGCCATGCTCGACATCGCCTTCGTCAACGACACCGCGGTCATCCGCCGCAACCCGAAGGTCACCGCGATCAACAGCGCCATCGAGGTCGACCTCACCGGCCAGGTGGTGGCGGACTCCATCGGCGAGAAGCAGTTCTCCGGCGTGGGCGGGCAGATGGACTTCATCCGCGGCGCGTCGCTCTCCGAGGGCGGCAAGCCGATCATCGCGCTGCCCTCGACCACGAAGAAGGGCGAGTCGCGCATCGTGCCGCTGCTCAAGCAGGGCGCCGGCGTCGTCACCACCCGCGCGCACGTGCACTACATCGTCACCGAGTACGGGCCGGCGCGGCTCTACGGCAAGAACCTGCGGCAGCGGGCGAAGGCGCTGATCGAGATCGCGCACCCCTCGCACCGCGCGATGCTCGAGGAGTGCGCGGTCAAGCGCTTCGGCGGCGAGTAGGCACGTAGCGAGAGGCGGTTCTCAGCGGGCCGTCCGCGCGGAGAGCATGGGCACCAGCGGGTCGAGGATCGTCTCGTCCGGCAGGTCCATCCCGTCCATCCGCGCGCGCACGATGCCCTTCCCATCGAGCAGCGTGATGACGCTGCTGTGGTTGATCGCGCCGTCCGGCATGAAGCGGTACTTCACGCCCAGCAGCGCCGCGAGCTCCTTCACCGCCTCCGCGTCGTCCACGCGGAGAAAGCCCCAGCGCTCGTCGAGCGAGTAGAGCCCGTGCATCTTGCGCAGCGCCTCCACCGAGTCCCGCTTCGGATCGAAGGTGACGAGCACCATGCGCAGCTTCGCGCGGTCCGCCTCCGGCACCTTCGCCTCGAGCCGCTTCATCCGGCTGACGAGCATCGGGCAGGCGTACTCGCAGTTGCCGTAGAACATGGTGACGAGCACCGGCCCGCCCTTCAGGTCCTCGAAGCGCATCGCCTTGCCGCGCTGATCGGTGAACCGCGTGTCGAGGTCGTGCAGCGAGGCGTCCTGTGCGAACGCAGCAAGGGGCGCCAGAAGAGCGAACGCGAGGAGGACGGAACGAAGGGGGGTCATGGCGTGGCTCCAGACAGAGGCAGGCTCCGCGCGCAGCGGAAGCCGAGGTTCTTCACGGTGAACGGCCCCTTGAGCGAGCTCCGGAAGGCGCTGCGCATGAAGGCCGCATAGTCGTTCTTGTCTCCCGCGCCGATGGCCCCCGCGCCGCAGAAGCGCATCGCGTCGGAGTTGTTCGGGTCGCGGCTGTCGGCGGTGATGAGGCTGTTGCCGAAGTCGTCCACCCACTCCCACACCAGCTCGTGGAGGTCGCGGACGCCCCAGGCATTCGGCTCCGATTGGCCCACGTCCGGCAGAGTCTTCGGCGTGGGCCGCGAGTACCAGGCGAGGATCTTCGACACGAACGCGGGGTCTCCGCCGGCGTCCTTCTGCGTCGCGCTCGCCGCCGCGGCGAGCTCCCACTCCAGCTCGGTGGGAAGCCTCGCCCCGCGGCTCTTGCAGTAGGCGCGCGCCGCGAACCAGCTCACGTGGGTGACCGGCGCCTTCGGTGAGACCGCCTCACCCAGCTCCAGCGGGCCGCTCCAGTGACCGAGGTAGCCCGCGTCCGCGTAGAGCCTGCGGACCGAGTCTTTGCGCCAGCCCTCGTTCCGGCGAACGAAGGCGAGGAAGTCCGCGTTGGTCACCGGCAGTGCATCGAGGAGGAAGGCCTCCACCTTCTGCGGCTCACCGCCGGGCGTGACGTAGGCGGAGCGGACGGTGCCGGGCCCGACCTTCACCATCCGGTCGGCGGCCTGCGGTGCCGGCCGCGCACCCGCGAGCACCAGCGCGGCGACGGTGAGAGCGAGCCCGGCGGACATCAGTGGTCTCCCGCGTTCTTGCTGCCCGCCGCGCGAACCTTCGCCACGTCCGCCGCCTGCACCGGGTCACCCTTGTTGCCCCAGCTGTTGCGCACGTAGGTGAGCACCGCGGCGACGTCCTCGTCCTTCAGGTAGGAGAGCGGCGGCATCTGCGAGTTGAAGCTCTTGCCGTTCACCGTGATCGGCCCGCTCAGCCCGTGGACCACCGCGCCGATGGAGCGCTTCGTATCGCCCATCAGCCAGTCGCTCTTCGCCAGCGGCGGGAACACGGTGCTCATGCCCTCGCCCTGCGGCTGGTGGCAGCCCTGGCAGGTGGAGGCGTACACGCGCTTGCCCTGCTCCATCATCTCCGCCATCGAACGGGGCGCGCCGCTCTTCGCCGCCTCCGGCTCCACCACGCGCGCGGGGATGGCCTCGGTCTTCGCCGGCGCGGCCGGCATCAGCTCGGCGGTGCGCTTCTCGCCCGGCACGTAGGGGCCCTCGTCGTGACGGCCGCTGAAGACGTCCTTGTTCTCCGGACCTTCGACCGTCATCAGGCCCAGCGCGCCCTTGTTGAAGGCGCGGAAGATGGAGTGGTCCACCAGCACGTAGGTGCCCGGCGCCTCGAGGAGGAACTCCGCCACCGCCGAACCACCCGCGGGGATGAGCGTGGTCTGGATGTTCTCGTTGAAGCGCGTTCCGCCCTCCGTGTACACGCGGTCGAAGATCTCGCCGATGACGTGGAACGAGGACACGAGGTTCGGTCCGCCGTTGCCGAGGAACATGCGGACCCGCTCACCGACCTTCGCCTTCAGCGCGTTCTCGCCGGTCAGCGCGTTGGTGCTGCCGTTGAAGAGGACGTAGGTCGGCTGCTCCGCCACCGCCTTCTCCTGATCGAACGGCTGCAGCCCGCCCTCGCCGAACTTGCCCGTCGTGTAGAAGTCGCCCTGCATCACGTAGAACTCGCGATCGACCGGCGGCAGGCCCTCGGGCGGCTCCACGTAGATGAGGCCGTACATGCCGTTGGCGATGTGCAGCCCGACCGGCGCGGTGGCGCAGTGGTACACGTAGA
Organism: Pseudomonadota bacterium; assembly: GCA_023423535.1. GTDB lineage: Bacteria > Myxococcota > Myxococcia > Myxococcales > Myxococcaceae > JAFAFL01. The sequence goes on along the minus strand of JAFAFL010000095.1, from coordinate 99,249 downwards.
GGCCCTGGTTCAGTGCCTTGAAGGTCATGCCCGCGCGCTGGCCCGGCGCCACGAAGGTCGCCTTTGCGCCGCCGCCCGGACCCGTCACCGCGTGCAGGTCGATGTTGTGCGGCATCTTGCTCGAGGGGTGGTTGAGCAGGTGGAACTCCACCGTGTCGCCCTGGCGCACCCGGATGAACTTGCCCGGCACCTTCCCGCCGAAGGTCCAGAAGGTGTACGTGGTCCCGTCCGCGATCGGCAGCTCGGTCTCCACCACCTCGAGCTCCACGATGACCTTCGCCGGGTAGTTGCGGTTCGTCGGCGGCGGCACCTCCGGCGCGTCGGTGAGGATGGCGCGGATGGGCTCACCCTGCGGCGGACCAAAGTCTCCGCGCGCCGAGCCGCCGGTGTCCGACACCACGTTGCGCTTCGCGTTCTGCGGCGCGGGCGGCGGCGGGTCGTTGCAGGCAAAGAGCAGCGCGGTGAGCGAGGCGGCGAGGCAGAGCTTGGGGACGAGACGTGGCATGGAGGATCCCTTTCCTGCGCGCCTCCAGTGCACGGCCCGATCCAACGGCGCTTCTCAGTGGACCTGAGACTCCATTGAGTTGGCGAAGAGCGCAGCGTTTGCGCAGCGAAGTGAGCGCTCGCGTCATGCCGCGGCCCCGCCTTCCGGAACGGCGGCTCCCTCTCCCTCTTGAATCGGGCGGTTGAGGCCCCTCCGCACGCTTTGCGCGGCTCTGCCCGGAGGCGCGCAGCCATTGCGGAGGCGCGGCAACTTTGCGCAGCCAACCAGACGTCGCGCGCAGCCTTTTCGCGGGTCACGAACGCACCGCTTCCGGGCGCGTGGCATGCTCGGTTCATGGTCCCGACAAGCCCCGCTCATGCCCTGCGCGACGCCCTGCCGAAGCCCGCCGCGGCTGCGCTGATGACGGCACTCACCGTGCTCCTGCTCTCGGGGTGCGGTGGCCCGGCGCAGACGGTGCCGGCGGACGCGGGCACCCCGCCGGCAATCTCCCCCTCGAGCGACAGCGGCACGTCCGGAGGGGACGGCGGGACCGTGAACGGGGATGGCGGTACCACCGCCGCGCCCACCTGGCACCGCGACGTGTTGCCGGTGGTCCAGCGCAGCTGCGCGGGCTGTCACCTCGAGGGTGGCGTGGCGCCCTTCCCGCTGCAGACCTACGCGCAGGCGGAGCCGATGCACTTCGCCATCGCCGACGCGGTGGCCCAGCGCCGCATGCCGCCGTGGATGGCGGATCCCTCCTGCCGCTCCTACGAACACGAGCGTCTGCTCACGCAGGGTGAGATCGACACGATCGTCGCCTGGTCCGCGGGGGGCGCGCCCGAAGGAGATCCGGCGGACGCGCCCGCCGAGCCGCCGCCGCCGCTCGCGCTGCCGTGGGTGAGCGACACGCTGGATCCGGGGTTCGACTACACGCCCTCCACCGCGACCGGGCCGGACGACTACCACTGCTTCATCCTCGATCCGATGCGCACCCAGGCGGCGGACGTCATCGGCTTCGACATCGAGCCGGGCGTGCGGCGGATGGTGCACCACGTGCTCCTCTATTCGGCGGCGCGCACCGACGCGCAGGCCGTGGACGCGCAGCACGCGGGCCCCGGCTGGAAGTGCTTTGGCGGTCCGGGCACGAGCAACCCGCAGGTGGTGGGCGGCTGGGTGCCGGGCACGCCGGTGACGCAATACCCGCAGGGCACCGGCATCCGCGTGCCGGCCTCGGCGGTGCTGGTGATGCAGATCCACTACAACACCTCGACCGGCCCGGCCGTCCCCGACCGCACCCGCGTGAAGCTCCAGTACGCGCAGCAGCCGGTGGCGAAGGTGGCGCAGATCCTCCCGCAGGCGCACGCGACGTTCGCCATCCCGCCGCAGTCCACCGGCTACGAGGTCACCACCACCGAGAGCGGCCCGCATCCCGGCGTCACCGTCTGGGGCGTGCTCCCGCACATGCACCAGCTCGGCACGCGGCTGCGGGTGGAGATCGCGCAGACCGGCACCTGCCTCGTGGACATCCCGAAGTGGAACTTCCACTGGCAGCAGTTCTACATGTTCAAGGAGCCGGTGCAGGTCGCGCCCTCGCACGGGCGGAAGATGACCTGCGGCTGGGACAACCCCACCTCGAAGACGGTGACGTGGGGCGAGGGCACCGGCGACGAGATGTGCCTCAACTACGTGTACCTCACGCTCTGAGCGCTCCGAGCGCGCTCACTTCGCCGGCAGCCGCACCGCGTCCACTGAGTAGCGGACCTCGCGGCAGCCGGCGTAGCTGCCGGTCACGGTCGCCAGTCCGGTGAAGCGCGCCGCGTCCGGCGTCAGCTCCGCGTCGAGCGCCGCGCGCGAGCTGAACGCCTGCGAGGTGCAGCGCACCGCCAGCAGACAGCCCACCTGCAGCGTCTCGCAGCGCGCGAGCGAATCCCCCACCGGTGAGAGGAAGCGGCCCTCCGCGTCGAACGCCAGCGGGTCGTAGCTCTCCGCCTTCGCGTCGCCGCAGCTGCCCTCGGTGCCCACCAACCGGAAGGCTGCGCTGTAGCTGCCCGCCGGCACCGGGCACTCGGTCGAGACGCCTGTCCCCTGTTGCCCGGCCGGCCCCATCGCGCCGGGCTCCGTGGGCAGCTCCGGCGGCGGCGGCTCGCAACCCGAGGCCAGCAGCGCCATTGCCATCACCACGCACTTCACCGACCCCATCCCGCCCGCCATGCGCCCACCCGCCTCGCCCCGACACCTCGGGAAGGCTGGAGACGACGCCGGTGCGCATCGAGGGGCACACCCCGGCGGGCAGCGGCCCTGCGGGACGGGACGCGAAAAGACTGCACGGTCGCTCACCGACCGCGCAGGAAGCGCGCGCGCCGGGTCCTCACTGACCGGGCGATGCGGAGGTAGGTGGAGGTGGTCCAGCCGTTGCACCGCCTCCGCCGCATATGGCCCACGCCGCGATGATGCTGACGCTGCAGGACGACCCCGTGTCCCTCGGCCGGGCGATGGCCGCGCTGAGCGACGACAGTCACGTGACCCTCGGCGTCCCCCGAGGCACGCGGCTCCCGCTGCTCTACGACACCTCCCACGCCGCCGAGGTCTGCCGCGTGGCGCATGCGTTCCGAGAGCTGCCCGGGGTCGAAGTCGTGGACCTCGTGTGGGTGGACTACGACGCGACCGACACCTTCGACGACGAGGTCATGGAGACCGGTGAGCTCGAGGTGGCCTCCTTCGAGATCCCGCTGGGCCAGCTGCCCTCCTGATCCATCCGACGAAGGACCGAGCCCGCCGCCCACGACAGGACAGTGCGCGCCCCCTTCGGCCGCCGCACTTTCACCCTCTGGACGAGACGAGGGACTGCCCGCGTCCGGCGACGTGCACTCCTGCGCGTCCGACCCAGATTGCCTGCGCTCCGCCCACCGAGCGCGCGCCGGTGGGTGCGACTTCTCCCCGCGCGCAGGCTGTCCCCACAGGCCTCTATGAACTCGCCGTTCCGCTTCCTCTTCGCGGCCGTGCTCCTCGTCGCGCCGGCCGCACTCGCGCAGTACTCCGTCCCCTGGCAGCTCCGTCCGTCGGCGGCGCTGAACGTCGTGCGCACCGACACCGCCTTCGCCTTCTACGAAGCGGGCGGTGAGGACGCGACGAGCATCGCCAGCCTGCTCCTCGCGTCGTGGAAGGTGACGCCGCAGTTCGCGCCGCTCGTGCGGGTGGGCGTGGTGCACGACACCGCCGGCCCCGAGAGCGGGACCTCGTTCGTGAACCCGGTGGTGGGCGGGACCTACCAGCTGCAGCTCAACCCGGAGATGCGGCTCGCGCTGTTTCTCGGGCTGACGGTGCCGGTGGGCATGGGCGGCGGCGACTCGCCGGACGCAAACACGCTGCGGGCCGCTCGTTCGGGCGTGCTCGCGCGCTCGGCGATGGACAACGCGATGTTCGCGGTGAACGACTTCACCGTCTTCCCCGGCGTGGGCTTCACCTGGATCAAGGGGCGCTTCAGCGTCTCCGCGGAGGCCACGGTGCTGCAGCTCACCCGCGTGCGCGGAGAGGCCGTTCAGGCGGACGCCTCGCGCACGAACTTCACCACTGGCCTGCACCTCGGCGCGTTCGTCATTCCCGAGCTCTCGCTGGGCGCGGAGCTCCGCTACCAGCGCTGGCTCTCCACGCCGGTGGCGGTGGCGGCGAACGCGGCGCTGCGCGACACGCTGACGGTGGCGGCGGGCCCGCGCGCGCACCTGAAGGTCGCGGGGATCACGCTGCGGCCCGGCCTCGCCTTCGCGATGGGGCTCGACGATCCGATGGACGCCCAGCGCTACCGCATCGTGCAGCTGGACGTCCCCATCGCGTTCTAGTCGCGGGGTCTCGGGACTGCGCGGCCATGCTGCAGCGCATCACGGGGTCAACCGGGTCTCGGCCCGACGCTTGCTCAGCCTCTTCGCGGGCAGCGACAACCGCGCCGCCGGAGGTGACCCATGATGCTCGCGCAGACGCCGAACCCGACCGCCGAACGCCGCGCCGCGGTGCGGATGGAGGAGATCCTCGAGCACATCCTCACGCGCTACCACCAGCCGCTGCCGGCGGAGCTGGACCGCCTGGTGGGGCTCGCCGCGCGGGTGGTGGAGCGCCACATGAACGCGGAGCCGAAGCGCCTGCCTGCCGTGTACGACGCGCTGGTGCACCTGCGCAGCTCGCTGCTGGAGCACATGACGAAGGAGGAGCAGGTCCTCTTCCCCTGGATCCTCTCCGGCGAGCGCCTGCCGGCGGACGGTCCCATCCAGGCGATGCTCGCGGACCACGAACACACCGACGAGGCGCTGGCCAGCCTGCGTGCGCTCACCCGCGACTACGCGCTGCCCTCCACCGCCTGCAAGCTGTGGCGGGACCTGTGGCGCGGCATCGAGGGCCTCGAGCGAGACCTCCACCTGCACCACGCGCTGGAGAACGAAGTGCTCGTTCCGCGCATCGCCGTCGCCGAGTGACGCGCAGCTTCTGCACCGCACCGGAAGGGCCGCGCAAGCTCTGCGCGCCGCGCGTCAGAGCTTGTTGAAGTAGGGCGAGAGGAGCACCGGCATCGGCCGCGAGTCGTAGCCGCCGTCCGGCTTTGCCGCGCCGGGCTGAAGGAGCAGCACGAGGTCGGTGGTGCCCGGGATGCCCACGAGCCCCGCCGGCGTGGCCACCAGCCCGAGGTACGCGTAGCGCGGGACGACCACGTTCGACTGGAGCAGCGAGGGCTTCCCGTCCGAGTTGAAGCGCCAGAGGTTCAGCCCGGTCGCGCTGTTGTCGGGGCTCGTCCAGACCTGCCCGTCGCTGAAGGTGCCGAGGAACCCGAAGCCCGCGTCGGCGCCGGTGAGGACGATCTCGGGCACATCGTCGGTGCGGAGGAAGACCGCGCGTTCGTCGAGCCCGGCCGAGGCAGACCAGGCCGCGCCGCTCCACGTCAGCGCGCCGCCCTGCAGGCCGATGCCCTGTGTCGCCGCGTCGTAGCCGGGGAGCTCCTCCATCACGAGGCCCTCGAAGTCCTCGGTGGGGGTGACGATGACGATGGCAGGCGAGAGCTTCTTGCCGTGGACGCCCTCCTTCGGGAAGAGCACCAGCCGGTCGTCGGCGAGGCGCGTCATCCCCCACCAGCCGCCCCAGAGGCCGCCGTCCGGGCTCGCGAACAGCCGCGATTCTCCACTCACCGGCTCGAAGCGGAGGATGCCGTGGACGCCCTCCGACGCGCTCCAGATGTGGCCGAAGCGATCGACCGCGCCGCCCACCATGCGCGCGCCCTCGGTGACCGTCTCCGGCACGAGCTCCGGCCCCACCTCGACGCGCTCACCGGTGGCCGGATCGATCCGGAGGAGGCGGCTCCGCGCATAGGGAAACGCATAGACGAAGCCGTCCGGCGCCAGCACTCCGCCCGCGTACATGCGCTCGTTCTCGTAGGCGGGGAACAGCTCGGGACCGAAGGCGGCCGCGCTCAGCGCCGAAGGATCGATGAGCAGCGCGCGGTTGGCGGTGTGCGGAATCGCGAGCACCTTTCCGTCCGGCAAGAGCACCCCGCCGAACCAGGCGTAGGTGCCGAGGACGATGTCCTTCGGAACGGGGAAGGTCCTCACGCCGAGCGCGTTCGTCACCGCGTCCGGGTTCGGCCAGAGGGTGCGCACGCACTCCCAGGAGTTGCAGACCTCGGCGCCCGCGTCGGTCCCGCCTCCGCCGTCTTCGGCAGCGCCACCGTCGGAGCCGGCGTCGCCCGGAGGCGCTTCGGGTTGGCACCAGCCATCGACGCACTGGCCGTCGGCACAGTCGGCGGCGGTGTCGCAGCGGTAGAGGAGATCCTCGCGCAGGGTGGCGCACTGGCACGCGCCGGCAAAGGCGGCGAGCAGCAGCGGCAGCGCGAGGGGATGCGGGAGCGGCTTCGAGCGCGGCACGGAGGGGAGTCTATGCGCTGGGGGCCCGCGCGAGCGAAGTTCCCGCGGCGTGGCCGAGGCTTGCGGCATACTCGCGGCGATGCTCGCCCCCGCTTCGGTGCTCGTGCTGGCGCTCCTCACGGCCGCACCCGCCGCCCCATCCCCGCGTGACGCTCCGCCGAAGGTCGGCCTCGCCGTGGCGCTGAGCGTGAACGTTCCTCCGGAGCGCGAGCAGAACGTGCTCGGGCTCATCGCGCAGGGACTCGCCGAGGGCGGGCTGCCCACGGTGCGCGTGCGCGACGAGTGCAAGGCGGACGTCTCCTGCCTCCGTTCACGCGCGCAGGCGCGAGGGCTGGACGGGCTCATCCTCGTGACGCTCGCGCCTGGCAGCCGCGGCGTGGCGGTGGATCTGGACGCGCTGGAGCTGGCGAAGGGCGCGTCGATCGCGCAGCTCACCTTCACCGCCGGCTCCACGCTGGATGCCGAGCGCGCGCGCAGCCTGCAGGCCTTCGCGGTGCAGGTGCGGGCGAACCTGCCGGTGACGGGAGGCCCTCCTCCGGTGACGGACGTGCCGGTGGCGCAGCAGGGCTCCGAGGTGACGCCGCCGGTGCTCGAGCCCGCGGCGCCGGTGACGGAGCCGCAGCTGGGCTTGAACGAGCCCCGACAGCCGCCGCGAAGGAGAAGCTCAGCCCCCTGGATCGTCGGCGGGAGCGCGGCGGTGGCAGGCGGAGGCTCGGGGTTGCTCTACGCGCTCGGTCGCGCGGCGGAAGCGTCTGCGAACGCGAACGTGGACGGCCGCAGCGAGCTGACGCGCGCGGAGGCCGAAGACCGCATCGAGCGGGCGAACCGGCGCTACACGGGCGCGGCGATCGCCGGTGCGGCCGCGGGCGCGCTGCTGACCACCGCGATCGTGCTCTGGATCGCCGAGGACTGACGCCACCGCGCGGCGCTACAGGCCGTACGACTTCCCCAGCTTCTCCAGATCGCTCGCGACCTGTGCCGGGGCCTCGCCCGCGCGAAGCCGGTCGTCGAGCAGCTGCAGCTCGCGCGCGACGATGCGGCGGATGCCCGCGGTGGGCAGGGCGCCGCCCTTCGCGCGAGCGCTCTCGATGCGGCGGGCAACGTCCGCGCGCGAGGGACCGCGAACGAGGCGCTCCTTCTCCACCGGCGGGCGCGGCGGGCTGACCGGCTTCTCCACCGGCGGCGCCACCGCGGCGATGGGCTCTTCCGGCTCGGTGGGTGGAGGAGGCTTCACCGGCTCGACCGGCGGCGCCACGACCACGGGCTGAGGCGGCGCGGAGGTCAAAGGCTGCGGAGGAACGACCTGGGCATCGGTCTGCGCCGCCGCGTCGTCACTTCCCGCGAGCCACACGCCGCCCGCGACGAGCACGGCCACCAGCACCGCGCCCGCTGCGTAGAGCGCCTTGCCCGGACCACGACGAGACGGAGCCTCCGGCGCGGCGACGCTCTCATTGGGCTGAACGACGAGGGTGGCCTGCGGCTCGGGCTTCGGAAGCTGCGCGCGGTCGACGAACTTCGTGGCGGCCGGCTGGGCGATGCGCGAGCCGGACAGCGCGCCGGTGGGCACCGCGATGTTGCTCATCGTGCCGCCGAGATCCCGGGCGATGCGCACGAGCTCCACGCGGACGGCCGCGGCGGTGGCCGGACGCTGGTCGGGCTCCTTCTCCAGCAGCTGGAGGATGAGCCGCTGCAGCGCCGGCGGCGTGGCGGGCGCGAACTGGGTGATGGGCGGCGGCGCGTCCACCAGCGTGCGCTCCATCAGGTCGGTGAGCGTCTCGCCCTCGAACGCGTCGCGGCCGGTGAGGAGCTTGTAGGCGATGACGCCGATGGCGAAGAGGTCCGTCTGCGGGACCACGTTCTCGCCGCGCAGCTGCTCCGGCGCCATGTAGCCCGGCGTTCCCATCACCAGGTTCGGCGACGTGCCCGAGCGTCCGCCGGAGACCTTGGCGATGCCGAAGTCGAGCAGCTTCACCCGCCACGTCCCGTCGGGGAGCGTGGTGAGGAACATGTTCTCCGGCTTGAGGTCGCGGTGGATGATCCCCGCCGCGTGCGCCGCATCCAGCGCCGCCAGTGCCTGCGAGAGCAGCGTGATCGTCTGGTGCGGCGTGTAGGGCCCGTTCCGGTGCAGCGCCTCGTTGAGCGGCTCGCCGTCGAGCAGCTCCATCACGAAGTAGTGCCGGCCATCTACCAGCTGCCCGAAGCTGAAGATGTCCACGATGTTCGGGTGGCGGATGGCGTTGACCGCGCGGGCCTCCGCCAGCAGCCGCTGCACCTGCTCCGGGTCGTGCGCCACGTGCGGAAGGAGGACCTTGATCGCCACCGGCTTGCCGATGACCGGCTGCTCGCCGCGGTACACCATCCCCATCCCGCCGCGCGACATCGCCGCGAGCACCACGTACTCGCCGAGCTTCTCGCCGATGAGCGGGTCCTCCGCGGAGCGCGGCCGTTCGGGCACGTGCGTCTTCTCGAGCTGCACCGGAACGCCGCCCGGGTTCCCCTCTTCGTCCGTGCCCGCGTTGGCGGCGACGCGGCGGGTCATCTCCTCCAGCGCCGCCTTGCACCGCTCGCAGGTCTCGAGGTGGGCCACCACGCGCTTGCGGTGCCCGAGCGAGATGCGCCCCTCGGCCAGATCGAGCAGCGCGAGCTCGGACACGTGCGCGCTCTCCGCATCCACTGCTTTGGGGCCGGACTGCGCCGTGCCGTCTTCGCTCTGTCTGCCCATGCCCCGCCGGTGAGGCCGCGAGAGTACCAGCGCGCACGCAACGCCGGAAGCGCTCGGGCCTGCCCGCTTGCTCGCGTCCCTACCGCTTCGCCGTCGCCGCGCGCCGGGGTCGTGCCGCCTTCGGGGTGCCGTCCATCGCGCGCTCCACCGCAGCGGCGGCATCCGCGAGCGAACCGAAGCGGGCCTCCACCCGGGCGAACTGGGAGCGCAGCGCGTCCTGCTGGACGTTCTTCAGGAGCCGCTGCGCGAGCGGCAGGAGGTGGCGCTCCTCCACCGCGCAGTGCGCCCGGTGCATCCGCGCGTAGGCGTCCATCCCGTCGAGCAGCGCCTCGCGGAGGCCCTCTTCGCCGCCTCCGCGCTCCAGCTGCTTCGCCAGCGCGCAGAGCTCCGTCGTCTGCTCGCGGCCGTGGGCGTGCTCGTCGAAGAGCTGCGCGAGCAGCCCCGTGTCCTCGGGCATGCCGGCGCCGCGCATGGCGAGGAGCATCGCCTGCTCGCGCGCGAAGTGGGCGCCCTCCACGTAGAGGCGGAGGAACTCGGCGACCTTGCGGAACGCGCGCGGATCCACGGCCCCACCACTGCGGGCGGAGGCCACCGCGGCGATCACCCGCTCCAGCAGGCGGTCGATGACGCGGTGGTCGCCGCGGATGATGTCGATCGGCTCGGAACCCATGCGGTGTCCCCGTTCTCAGACCGTCCGCGAGAACCGCGTGTTGCCGCTGCGCGCCAGCCGCGCGTCGAACACCATCGCCAGGTTGCGCACGAAGAGCTGGCCCATGGGCGTGACCTCGATCTCGCCGCCGTTGATCTTCACCAGGCCGTCCTGCTCCATCGGCCGCAGGCGCTCGCGCTCCTCGGCGAACGCGTCGTCCGAGCCGAGGTCGAGCCAGAAGTTGCACATCAGCTGCTGGATCATCTTGCGGCGGATGCGGTCGTCCTCGGTCAGCGCGATGCCGCGCTCGGTGGCGAAGCGGCCCTCGGCGATGCGCTTGTAGTAGTAGGGCAGCGCGCGGACGTTCTGCGAGTACGCGCCCGCCACGTCGCTGATGCCGGTGCTGCCGAAGGCGACCACGTCACCCGCCGCGGCCACCGTGTAGCCCTGGAAGTTGCGACCGAGCCTGCGCTTGCCCTGCGCGAGCGAGAGCTCGTCGTCCGGCAGCGCGAAGTGGTCCATGCCGATCGCCTTGTAGCCGGCGCCGAGGAACGCCTCACGGGTGGCGAGGAAGAGGTCGAGCTTCGTGCGGCCCTTCGGGATCGCGTGCGCCGGCATCCGCTTCTGGTGCTTCAGCGTGTCCGGCATGAACGCGAACGAATAGACCGCGAGCCGGTCCGGGCGCAGCGAGAGCACCTGGTCCAGCGTGCGCTTCCAGCTCTCCGCGTTCTGGTGCGGCAGTCCGTAGATGAGGTCGAAGTTGATCCCGCTGAAGCCGAGCGAGCGCGCGGTCTCCAGCAGCGAGCGGGTCTGCTCGAAGGTCTGGATGCGGTTGGTGGCCTGCTGCACCTGCGGATCGAAGTCCTGCAGGCCCATGCTCACCCGGTTCCAGCCGAGCCCGCGCAGGGTCTCGAGCTTCTTCGCCGAGGTCAGCGCGGGGTGCACCTCGATGGCGACCTCCGCGTCGGGGAGGATGGTGAAGCGCTTCTTCAGCTCGCTCGCCAGGCGCTCGAGCTGCGTCTCGGTGAGGAAGGTCGGGGTGCCGCCGCCGAGGTGGAGCTGCGAGACGGTCCGCCGGTCGCCCAGCTCCTTCGTCGCGAGGTCCATCTCCATGATGAGGTGATCGAGGTACGCGTCCGCGGCCCCGGTCTCCTTGGAGACGACGATGTTGCAGCCGCAGTACCAGCAGAGGCTCTTGCAGAAGGGCAGGTGGACGTAGAGCGAGAGCGGCGCGTGCACATCCTGCGCGGCCTTGCGCAGGAACTGCGCGTAGTCCTCGGGGCCGAAGCTCTCGGTCCACTCCGGCGCGGTGGGGTAGCTGGTGTAGCGCGGGCCGGCAACGTCGTAACGGGCCAGCAGCGAATCGAGGGACATCGACATGGCTTTCCTCATGGCCCTCTCGGCGTACGGCTCGGGCCCCAGCGATCCGGCATGGATCCCCCTGCCATTGAGCACGAAGCGTGCCGCGTCCCGATTCGCTGCTACTCGATTGGCGTAGCCGCGCTTCTTCCCGCCGAGCGTGGAGAGGCACCCGGCCGCCCGCTAAGAGCGCGGCGTGAGCTTCAGCAGGCGCGCGCCGCCGCCGTCCTCGAGCAGCCAGATCGCGCCGTCCGGTCCCTGCTCCACCTCGCGGATGCGCTCGCCCATGTCGAAGCGCTCGGCTTCGCGCGCGTTGTCGCCATCGAAGCTCACGCGGATGAGCGCCTTCGACGACAGCCCGCCGATGAAGCCGCTGCCCTTCCACGCGGGGAAGAGCTCGCCCGAGTAGATGATGAAGCCCGCCGGCGAGATGACCGGCGTCCAGGTGATCTTCGGCGCCTCGAACTCCGGACGCGTGGAGTGATCGGGGATGTCGCGGCCATCGTAGTGGTCGCCGTTCGAGACGATGGGGTAGCCGTAGTTCGCGCCCTTCACGATGAGGTTGAGCTCGTCTCCGCCCTTCGGCCCCATCTCGTGCACCCAGAGCTTGCCCCTCGAGTCGAACGCGAGCCCGAGCGGGTTGCGGTGCCCGAGCGACCACACCTGCGCTGCGACCCCGCCCCTGTCGGCGAAGGGGTTGTCGGAGGGGACCGAGCCGTCGTCGTTCAGCCTCAGCACCTTGCCCAGGTTCGCGGCCATGTCCTGCGCGGGGTCGAACTTCTGCCGGTCGCCGGAGGTGATCCAGAGCTTGCCATCTCGATCGAACGCGAGCCGGTGCCCGTAGTGCCCAGAGCCGGTCACCTTCGGCTCCTGGCGCCAGATGACCTGCAGGTCGTCGAGCCGGCCGCCCTCTGCGTCGAGCACGAGCTTCGCCCTGCCCACCGCCGCGCCGCGGGTGTCGCCCTGCCCCGCTTCCGCCCAGCTCAGGTACACGAGCCCGTTGTTCGCGAAGTCCGGGTGCAGCAGCACGTCGCCCAGCCCGCCCTGGCCGCCGTACGCCACCTGCGGCACGCCGGTGATCTCCGCCGCCGCGCCATCCGAGGTGTTCGCGACCTTCAAAGCGCCGCGCTTCTCCGTCACCAGCAGCCGTCCGTCGGGGAGGAAGGTCATCGCCCAGGGTTCGTCGAAGCGCGCGACCTCGGCCGCGGTGAACCCGGTGGAGCCGGTCGGCGAGGTGGGCGTGGTGGGCGTGGTGGGCGACTCGCCGGAGTCCGCGGTGCGGGGACCGGGGCTCTGGGAGCTCTTGCAGGAGACGCAGAAGAGGGCGGCGGCCGTGAGCAGTGCGAAGCGCATGCGCCGAACATTCACGCGCGCGCGCGGCGTGGCCAGCCGAACCGCAGAGCACTGGGGGTGACGCGACGGCGCTCGAGCCCCCAAAAGTTCAGCGGCGGACAACATTTTGAGCTCCAACGACGAGAATTCATACCCCAGGGCACTGGCGCCGGGACCGGTTTCGCCCGCCCGAGGAGGTGTGGACCTCACGCTCTACAGAAACGGGAGCGGGAACCCGCGCCACTACCTGACGACGCTCTTCTCCGCGCGCGACCTCAACTGGTCCGAGTTCAACGCGCAGGGCGTCAACGAGTGCTGCCAGCGTACCCAGTGCAAGGGCGAGTGCCCGGTCATCGGCTCGTTCGACGGCGCGAACTGCCACGTGGCGAGCCCGCCGCCGCAGCCCTCGCAGCCCTTCACGCTGAACCCCACCGGGCACTCGTACGAGCTCTACTACTCGGCGGTGAACGGGCAGTGCGCGGTGGGCCAGTGGGACACCGCCAACTGCCACGTGGCCAGCGTGCCGGCCTGGCGCGCTACGCCGTTCATCTACCAGCGCAACCACTACGTGGGTGCCTGCAACGGCGCGTGCCCGAGGGCCTGTCCCTACATCGGCACCTTCGACGGCGCGAACTGTCACGTCGCGTCGGCCCCGCCGGGGAGCCAGGCGTTCATCTGGAACGGCGGCTTCTACCACTCGCCGGTGAACGGGCAGTGCACGGTGGGCACCTTCGACGGCGCGAACTGCCACGTGGCGCAGGTGCCCCCTTCCGCGCAGCCGTTCATCTACGCGAACCGTTTCTACGTCGAGGCCTGCAAGCCGTAACCTGAGGGCATGACGCACACGCGCACGCCTCCACCCGCCGGCCAGCTGTGGGACGCGGTGGGAAACACGCCGCTCCTCCGCATCGGCTCGTTGTCGGCACAGACCGGCAACGAGCTGTTGGGGAAGGCCGAGTTCATGAACCCCGGCGGCAGCGTGAAGGACCGCGCGGCGAAGGGGATGATCGGCGCGGCGGAGCGCGAGGGCCGCATCCGTCCCGGCGACACGCTGGTGGAGGGCACCGCGGGAAACACCGGCATCGGGCTCGCGCTGCTCGGTCGCGAGCGCGGCTACCGCGTGGTGGTGACGATGCCGGACAACCAGGCGCGCGAGAAATACGAGCTGCTCGAGGCGATGGGCGCGGAGGTCATCCGCGTTCCGGTCGTGCCCTTCGCGAACGAGGCGCACTTCTACCACCGGGCGCGGATCCTCTCCGAGCAGAGGGGCTGGTTCTGGGTGAACCAGTTCGAGAACACCGCGAACGCCGACTACCACTACGAGACCACCGGCCCGGAGCTGTGGGCACAGTGCGAAGGGCGCATCGACGTGCTCGTCAGCGCGGTGGGTTCGGGCGGGACGCTGGGCGGCGTGTCGCGCTACCTGAAGGAGAAGAACCCGAAGCTGCGCGTGGTGCTCGCGGATCCGCCGGGCAGCGGGCTCTACTGCCGGGTGCGCGAGGGGAAGATGGAGGGCTCCGGCTCCTCCATCACCGAAGGCATCGGCATCATGCGGCTCACCGAGAACTTCCGCCGCGCCCGTGTGGACGAGGCGCGGCGGGTGAGCGACCAGGCGATGATCGAGATGCTCTACCACCTCGCGAGGGAGGACGCGCTCGTGGTGGGCACGTCCTCCGCGCTGAACGTCCGCGCCGCGTGGGAGATCGCGCGCGAGGAGCGGGGACGCGGGCTGCGGATCGTCACCTTCCTCTGCGATCACGGCAGCCGCTACGCGTCGAAGGTGTTCGACGGCGGGTTCCTCGCGCAGCGGGGCCTCGAGGTGAAGCCACTCTCCGCGGCCTCGGTCCAGGCCGTCTAGGCCTTCAGCATCGCGCCGAGCTTCTCCAGGCTCGCGCTCCAGCCTGCGGTCTGGCCCTCTGCGACGTTCGGATCCGAGGGCGTGGACTGGACGACCGTCAGCCGCGTCTTTCCGTTCTCCTCGCTGACGAAGGTGACGCGGGTGGTCACCTCGACGCGGGGCGGACCTTCGATGATCGCGGCGAAGACGATGCGCTCGTTCGGGACGATCTCCTCGTAGCGGCCGTGGAACGGGTGGTCGGTGCCGTCGGGCGCGCGCATGACCATGCGGTAGCGGCCGCAGACGGTGAAGTCGACCTCGCACTCGGGCAGCGTGAACTGCTTCGGGCCCCACCACTGCGCGAGCAGCTCCGGCTTCGTCCACGCTTTCCACACCAGCGCGCGCGGCGCGTCGAAGAGACGCTCCTGCACGATCACGCGATCCGCGGTGGGATCACTTCTTCCGACTGCGCTCATGACGGCTCTCCTTCTTCGGTTGGGTCTTCTTCTTCTGCGTGGCCTGCAGCTCCGCGAGGTACCCGTCGAGGCGGTCGAAGCTCTCGTCCCAGAAGCGGCGGTAGCCGGCGATCCAGTCCGAGGCGTCCTTCAGCGGTGCGGCCTCCAGACGGCACGGCCGCCACTGCGCCTCGCGGCCGCGAACGATGAGCCCGGCGCGCTCGAGCACCTTCAGATGCTTGGAGATGGCGGGGAGGCTCATGTCGAAGGGCTCGGCGAGCTCCTGCACCGCCGCCTCCCCTTCCGAGAGCCGCGCGAGGATCGCCCGACGCGTCGGGTCCGACAGCGCCGAGAACACCGCGTCGAGGGAGTCAGAGGTCATGGGTGCGCGTCCTGCCTTCACGGGGTCCGTGATGAACCACTTGGTTAATTAGCCTTTCGGTTAATTAGTGCCGGCAGCCGCCGCGGTCAAGAGGGCCGGGTGGGGAGTCGAAAGTCAGCGCCGCCGCTTCCGCCGGTAGTGCCGGAGCGCGAGCGCGAAGGCGAACCAGAGGGCCGCCACCGAGAGCGGCCAGGCCAGCACCCTCGGCCAGAGGATGCCCACCGCCGCGAGGCCCACGAGCGTCAGCGCCAGCGCGCGTTCGATGCCAGTCTCCACCGCGCCGAGGACCCGCGTTCCCGACGCCGCGGCGGTGCGCACGGCCCGGGCGAAGCGGTACACGCCCACGCGAGGCCGGTGGCGCTGCGAGGAGTGCGGCCGTCGGGACCTCGGACGCTCGGCGCGAAGCCGCCGCGCGGGCGTGAGGAGGATCTCGGTGCTGTGGGAGAGGTCTTCGAGGTAGTCCGCCTCCAGCGCGCGGGCCACGCCCTCGTCCTCGATCGCCACGTCGAGCTCGTAGTTGCCGATGAAGGAGGCGAGGTTGAGGTTGGTGGAGCCGACCCGCGCCCAGCGCCCGTCCGCGGTGGCGCTCTTCGCGTGGATCATCGGCCCGTTCCATTCGTAGATGCGCACGCCCGCTTCGAGCAGCGGCCGGTAACCCGCGCGAGAGAGAGGGCTGAGCAGGGGCAGGTCCGAGGTGGAGGGCACGAGCAGCCGCACGTCCACGCCCGCCTGCGCCGCGGCCCGGAGCGCCTGCACGTAGGGCGCGAAGCCCACGAAGTACGCGTCGGTGAGCCAGAGCGTGCGCTGCGCCGCAGCGGCGATCATCTGGTCGAGCCGGAAGAGGTCGGTGGACTCGGGCTCGCTCGCCACCACGCGCAGCGCGACGTCGCCGGCACGCGGGATGTCTTCGAGCGGGGTGAGCAGGGCCTCGTCCAGCGCCGCCCCGGTGGTGCCCCAGACCTGCGCGAAGGCGCGCTCCACGCAAGCGACCGCCGGGCCGCGCACCTCCACGCCGGTGTCCCGCCAGGTGTCCCAGCGCTGGCTCACGCAGAGCCCGGAGACGAAGGAGACATCTCCGTCCACGCTGAGCATCTTGCGGTGGTCGCGGCTCACCCAACCGAAGGGGCTCGTCAGCCGGAACGGGTTGAACACGCGCAGCTGCACGCCGGCCGCTTCGAGGCCTCGCCAGAACGAGGAGGACGCGGTGGAGCGCGAGCCCACCCAGTCGCGCAGGAGCAGCACCTTCACGCCCTCGCGCGCCTTCGACGCGAGCGCCTCGGCGAAGCGCCGGCCGACCTCGTCCTCTTCGATGATGTAGTTCTCGAAGAAGACCGTCCGCCGAGCGCGCTCGATCGCCGCGAGCCACGCCGGGTAGTTCTCCCGCGCGTCCTTCAGCACCCGTACCGAGTTGCCCTGCACCAGCGGCGCGCCCGAGGTCCGTTCGAAGGCCCGCTCCGCGAGCTCCGAGCTGCGCTGCGAGCGCGTGGGGAGCTCCGTGCTCAGGGCGGACCGACCGGACGGAGAGCCTGGAGGCACGCTCACGGACATGTAGGACGGCATGCTGCGCTGTCCGCGGAAGAGGCGCAACGAAGAGGACGCCCGCGTGCAGCGCCATGGCGCGCCGCGCGTTGCGAGTTCCGCTGGCCGGCGGCTAGAGATCCGCCATGGGCTCGAGCATCAAGGACACGCCATGAACGTCGCCCAGCCCTCCCTCCCGCTTCCTCCCGCTGCGGCCCGCCTGGTGGCGGCGGCGCGGGAGCTCTCCCTGTCGCGAGACCTCGAGGGGATCATGGAGACGGTCCGGCTGGCGGCGCGCGAGCTGACCGGCGCGGATGGCGCGACCTTCGTGCTGCGCGACGGGGACCACTGCTTCTACGCGGAGGAGAACGCGGTGGCGCCGCTGTGGAAGGGCCGGCGCTTTCCCATGACCACCTGCATCAGCGGCTGGGCGATGCGGCACGGGCAGGCCGCGGTGATCGAGGACATCTACGCCGACCCGCGCATCCCTCACGACGCGTACCGGCCCACCTTCGTGAAGAGTCTCGCCATGGTGCCCATCCGGCCCAGTGCGCCGATCGGCGCCATCGGGAACTACTGGGCGCACCAGCGGCCGCCGACCGAGGAGGAGGTGGGGCTGCTGCAGGCGCTCGCCGACCTCACCTCGGTGGCGATGGAGAACGTGGAGCTGCTCGGGCAGCTGAAGCGCCGGATCGAAGAGGCGCAGGCCGCGGTCGCGGTGCGCGACGAGTTCATCAGCGTGGCCGCGCATGAGCTTCGCACCCCGCTCACCGCGCTGCGGCTTCAGCTTCACGGGCTCGCGGCGAGCGGTGAGTCGGCCGCAGCCTCGCGCGCGCTCCGGAGCACCCGAAGGCTCGTGCAACTGGTGGAGACGCTGCTCGACGTCCAGCGGCTGGGGAGCGGGACGCTTCAGCTCGCGCCCGAGCCACTGGACCTCCGCGAGGTCGTCACCGGCGTGGTGGACTCGCTCACCGAGGTCGCGGCCGGCTCGGGCTGCGCGGTGACGGTCGATGCGCCGGAAAACGTGCCGGTGAATGCAGACCGGCTGCGGCTCGAGCAGGTCGTCACCCACCTGCTCTCCAACGCCTTCAAGTACGGCCAGGGGCAGCCGGTGCGGGTCTCGCTCTCGCGGCAGGCGGAGGAGGCGGTGCTCTGCGTGCGCGACCACGGCACGGGGATCGCCGACGACGTGGCCGATCAGGTCTTCGGGCGATTCGTCCGCGGCGTGCCGTCGCGGCACTTCGGAGGGCTCGGGCTGGGCCTCTACCTGTGCCGGCAGATCGTCGAAGCGCACGGCGGCACGGTCGAGTTCGCCAACGAGCCGGACCGCGGCTGCACCTTCACGGTGAAGCTGCCCGCGGCCTGAGCCAGCGTTCGCGGCAGCATTTGCGCGGCCCCGCAACGCTTGCGTGCGAGAGCGCGGCAGCCGGTCACGCGCCGGGACATCCATCGCCTCTACCGATGTGTCCTATCGGCACTGTGGCACCCGGCCTGCAACGTGGCCGGCCATGTCCGCGGCCCCTCCCCTCGTTCCCGAGCGCCTCCCGGTAGAGACGAGCGAGCGCACCCGCGTGCTCGTCCAGGCGGTGCGATCAGCGAGAGGGGAGCCCTGCGCGCACTGTGAGCAAAGCGTGACCGCGCACGAGTGCCTCATGTCGATCGGCGCGGGCTTCCGGACCGCGCCGCTCTGCCTCCGCTGCCTCGCCGCGGAGCTGGAGCAGGAGAGCGCCGCGCTGTGCCGGCACCTCGCCGAGTGGTTCCGCCGCCGCGCCTGCTACGACGAGGCCTGGGTCGAGTGCACGCGGCTCGAGGGCTCGGAGCCCGCCGCGCTGACGCAGGAAGCGGAGCCGACGGTGCTCGGTGACCGCGCCCTGCTTCGGCTCGCCTCCGACGAGCCCGACCATTTCTGGGACGCGGGCGAGATGGGCTGCGGCGAGCTGGTGATGGAGCTGCGGCTGCGCCTTCGGAGCATGGGACCGCTGGAGGTCCTGCAGATCCGCGCCCTCGATCCCGGCGCCCGCGAGGACATCCCCGCGTGGTGCGCCATGACCGGTCACGCGCTCGTGCGTGCCGAACACCCGCAGTACGACATCCGTCGTCGGAAGGAGCAGTGAGATGGCTGGCAAGTTCGTGGTGAGCCTGACGTGCGCGAAGGAGGACACCGACAGGGCCACGCTGGGCTTCGTCGTCGCCAACGCGGCGGTGGCCTCCGACAAGGAGACGGTGGTCTTCCTCTCCACCGAGGCGGTGCGGCTCGGCGTGAAGGGCTACGCGGACGACATCCACGAGGAGGGCTTCGCGCCCTTGCGCGACCTGATGGCGAACTTCGTCAAGGCCGGCGGCCGGATCTTCCTCTGCTCGCCCTGCTGGAAGAAGCGCGCGCTCGACGAGACGCAGGTCATCGACGGCGCGGTGATCGTCGGCGGCGCGAAGCTGGTGGAGTTCATGAGCGACGGCGCTCCGAGCATCTCGTACTAGCCATGGAACCCAGCCCGGCCCACCTCTTCTCCGCCGACGCCGTGGTCGATGGCGGCGACCTCGACTGCGGCAGCGGCCTGTTGCTGCTCATCCGTCGCAGCATCGATCCGCTGCGCGGCGGTCAGCTCCTCGAGGTCCGCTCCACCGAGTCCTCGGTGGAGGGCGACCTCCCCTCCTGGTGCCGCATGACGGGGAACGAGCTCGTCTCGCTCACGAAGGAGGGCCGGCAGCTGAGCTTCCTCGTCTCCCGCGGGCCGCTCTCCGCGAGAGACGCCCGGGCCGAAAGGACTGCTGCGCCCGCTCCGGTGCGCGCGCGCGTCGAGGTCGTGAAGGCCTCGCCGGTCACTGAAGCGGGCCCGCTTCCCGAACCGGTCTCCGTCCCACCCATCCGGCCGCTGTCGGTGATGGGCGTGGGGAGCTGGCCGAGGCCGCGCTGGCTCCTGCAGTCGCTGCACGATCGTCTCGAGGGCCGGCTCTCCGACGACGACTTCCAGGCCACCGCGGACGATGCGGTGCGGCTCGCGATCGACGCGCAGGAGCGCGCGGGCGTGGACGTGGTGACCGACGGCGAGCAGCGGCGGGACAGCTACTCGTCCTTCGTGGGGATGCGCTTCGAGGGCACGCAGCTCGTGCCCCTCACCGACCTGCTCCCGCTGGTGGAGCACCCGGAGGAGCTGCAGAAGAGCCTCGACAACCTCGACGTGCCCGCGGACAGGGTCCGGCACCCGGCGGTGTTCGCACGGCTCGCGCGGACGAGGCCGCTGGTGGGCCACGAGCTCGCCTTCGCGCAGACGGTGACGAAGCGGCCGGTGAAGGTCGCGCTGCCGGGGCCCTACCTGCTCACCCGCACCATGTGGATGGAGTGCTGGAGTGATCAGGCCTACGCGTCGCGCGAGGAGCTGGGCGCGGACATCGCGCGGCTCCTGCGCGAGGAGATCTTCCACCTGCTCGCTGCGGGCGCGGCGATCGTGCAGCTCGACGAGCCGGTGCTCACCGAGGTCGTGCACGGACGTCCCTCCGGTGGCCGCTCCTTCATGTGCGGCGCGCTGAGCGAGAAGAAGGATCCCCAGACGGAGCTCGGCTTCGCGCTGGAGCTGCTCGAGGCGACGCTACAGGGCGTGCCGATGGAGCGGACCGCGCTGCATATGTGCCGCGGCAACTGGACCCCGGACGAGTCGGCCGCGCTCTCCGGCGACTACTCCCCGCTGGTCTCCACGCTGCGGCGGATCCCGGTGGGCACCTACCTGCTCGAGGCCTGCACGCCGCGCGCGGGAGACCTCGCGATCCTCGCCGGACTGCCCGAGGACCGGCGCATCGGCGTGGGCGTGGTGAACCAGAAGCACGCGCGCATCGAGACCGTGGACGAGGTCGTCGAGCGCGGACGTGCGGCGGCGAAGATCCTGGGCGCGGGGCGGATGTGGCTCGTGCCCGACTGCGGCTTCGCCACCTTCGCGGACAACCCCGTCACCGGCGCGCGCATCGCGGAAGCGAAGCTGGGCGTCATGGCCCAGGCCGCGGAACGCCTGCGCGCTGAGCTCCTGTAGTCCCCCCGAACCCAACCCGAAGAAAGCGAGAACACGATGTCCACCACCGTCACCGCCACCTGTGGTCTCTCCTGGGAAGAGGGGATGCGGTCGCGTCTCCAGGTCCGGGACTTCACCCCCATGGTCGCGGACGAGCCCGCTGCGCTCGGCGGCACCGACAAGGGTCCGAACCCGGTCGAGTACCTCATGGGGTCCTTGAGCAGCTGCGTGTCGGTGATGATCGGCATCGTCGGCTCGGAGCTCGGCTTCAAGCACGAGGGCGTGAAGCTCGACGCCGCGGGAGATCTCGACGTGCGCGGGCTGATGGGCGACCCGCAGGTCACCCGCCACTTCACCGCCGTCCGGCTCGACGTCCGGCTCAGCACCGACGAGTCCCCCGAGCGCCTCGCGCAGCTGCAGCAAGGCGTGGAGGCTCGCTGCCCGATGGTGGCTCTCTTCCGCTCCGCCGGCGTGCCGGTGACCACGCGCTGGGCGACGGCGTAGAGGCGCGGGGACGATCAGTCCTTCATCAGCAGGACGTTGATCGCCTTCACCACCACGCGCACGCGGTCGCCGGGCTGCAGGCCCATCTCCTTCAGCGACTCCACCGTCATCACCGAGGCCATGGGGCCCGGGCCTTCGAGCTCGAGCTTCACCTCGCACATCACGTCGCCGGCCTTGATCTCGCTGACCTTCGCCGTGAGCTGATTTCGCGCGCCAATCTTCGCCTTCATCGTCGTCTCTCCTCGCGTGTGGGCTGCCCGCTACATGAAGTTCCGCGTGTGCAGCGAGGACAGCTCCGCTGCCTCCTCCACGCCGAACCCCAGCCGCTGTAGCCGCTTGCGGCGCCCCTCGTCCATCGCCCGCTCCAGCGCCTGCACCCGCTCGAAGCCACGCGCGATGGCTTCGGGCTCCCAGCCTCCGGCGGCGAGCAGCACCAGCGCGTCGAACACCTCCGCGTTGAGGCCGGCGGTCTGCTCCAGCGTCCCGTGCCTTCTGCGGACGGCCGCCGCGAGCCTCGCGCGCAGTCCCGGGTCCTCCGAGGTGTGACGCCCGAGGTGCGCAAGGCTGAAGGCGACGTGACGCGCCTCATCCTGCGCCGCCAACCGCATGAGCTCCTTCGTCAGCGGCTCGGGGGCGTTCTCGTGGAGGAACCAGAGGAGGTTGAGGAAGCTGCCCTCGCCGAGCACCGAGAGGAGAAAGGACGCCTCGGCGAAGTCCGGCTCGTCGATGAGCGTCTTCAACGAGGTCTGCCCGCCCACCGTAGAGAGCCCCAATCGCGGCCTCCGCAAGAGCGCGCGCCGCGTGAAGACCTCGATGTGCCGCGCCTCGTCGGCGGCCTGGATCGCGAGCAGTTGCATCACCTCGCGGAAGTGCGGGTGCACCTGCGAGGCGAAGCGCGCGGGGAGGACGAGCGCCGCGGTCTCGTTCTCGATGAGGTAGGTCAGCACCTGGTTCAGCGCGTCCTCCACCTCGTCCGGCACCTCGAAGGCGAGGTCCCACGGGAGCGCGGTCGCCGGATCCCACTGCGCCGCGGCGGCCTGCGCGTAGAGCCGCGCCGCCTGCTCCGCCCACACCTCCTCCCGCGTGGCGAGCCTGAAGTCGAACTCCGGCCCACCCACCTCGACCGAGGCGCCGCGCGGGGCCACACCCCAGCGCTGCGACGGCTGCGAGAGCACGCCCTCCGGGTCTCCCGCCCGCTCCGCGTTGCGCCAGCGCGCGCCCGCCGCGTCTCCCCGGATGACGGCGCAGGCACCCTGCGACGGCTGTTCGAAGCGGTGGCCTTCCGCGCGGCACCAGGCGGCGAGATGCACCGCCAGCTCCGGCGCCTCGCCGCGCACGACGACCCTGCCGCCCACCGGCACGCACGCGAGCGCCCGCTTCACCAGCAGGTGGCCACCGCGATCGAGCCCGAGCGCGCCGAGCTCGACCTCGACCGCGACGTCACTGGTCGCGCTGCGGTCGATGGTGCTCACGCTTTCGATGACGCGACGTCGCGAACGAACGCGTCGATGGTGCCGAAGCGCTCCACCGCGCGGGCAAGGGACGCGTAGCCCTCGGTGCGTCCGGGACGCCACTGCTTGAGGCCTTCGAGATCGAGCAGCGGCCGGACGGTGGGGTCGTCGTAGCGCATGGAGAGGAGGAGCTCGCGGAAGCGCGCGAGCGGCTCTCGGGGAGCGCCCTCGAGCACGGTGAAGTTGCAGTGATCGTACGCGGCGGTCTGCGCGAGGATCCGCGTGGCGCCGGAGGGGAGCGTGCCCTCCTTCGAGAAGAGCAGGTGGTTGCCGTCGATCATGCAGGCGGCCTCGACCTCGCCGCGCACCAGCGCGCGCGCCGCGTCGCGCTCACCGCCGATGTGATCGCCATGCTTGCCCACCAGCACGTCGAAGCGCCGCACGGTGAAGTCGCGCACCGGCTCGAGCCCTGCCTCCGCGAGGTGCAGCAGCGGGATGAGCGTGGCCTGGGGAGAGTCCGCGGCGCCCACCGCCACCGTCTTGCCGCGGAGCTGCCCCAGCTCGGTGATGCCGGAGTCCGCGCGCACGACGACGACCGAGGTCAGGTCGCAGTCGGTGTCGCGCATCGCGATCGCCTCGGCGCGGAGGCCTCGCAGCGCGGCGATGCGCTCCGCCTGCAGCCACGCCAGCGGGGAGTTCCAGGCGACGTGGTACTGCCCGCGGAAGTGGGCGGCCACCTGCCGCTCGTAGTTCGAATAGAGGACGTAGTCGAAAGCGAGGCCGCGCTCCGCGAACCACGCCTTGAACCCGTCCCAGATGGTCACGACCTTCGGGTCGTAAGCGACAGCGCCCAGCAGCAGGGTCTCATCCACGTTCGGCTCCAATCCGGGATCGGGGGCTAGAACACCGGCAGGCCGCACAGCGCCTTGCCGATGAAGTCGTAGAGCTGGTCGGTCGTGGGCGCCATCACCGTGCCCGCGCGCGCGTCGCGGAAGCGGCGCTCGACCCCGACCTCGCGGCGGAAGGCCGCACCGCCGCACACGCGCATCGCGAGATCCGTCACCGCCGTCGCCGACTCGCCCGCCGCGGCCTTGCACTCGAGCACCCGCAGCATCGTGTCCGGACGGCCCCGCTCGATCGCGTCCACCGCGTCCATCAGCAGGCAGCGCGCCGCGTCGGTGGCGATGCGCATGCGCGCGAGGTACGCGCGGACGGTGGGCAGCTCCGAGAGCGACGAGGAGAGGTGCTCGTAGCGCGTGCCGGAGAGGTGTCCCGCGGCGGCCGTCGTGGAGCCCTCCATCAGGCCCACCGCGCACGAAGCGGTCATGGCGTTGAAGATGGGCAGCACGCACTCGAGCATCACCGAGAGCCCTGCGCCGTCCGCACCCAGCCGGTTCGCCAGCGGGACCGTCACGCTCTCCGCGAGGACCGGGGTGGAATCGTTGCCGCGCAGCCCCAGCCCGTCGAAGCGGCCACCCGGCGAGAGGCCCTTCGTGTTCCGCGGGACGAACCAGATCGTGCTCGCGCCCTCGCCGCCGTAGGGCTGGCTGGACCAGACGTACGCGGTGGCGTGGTTCGCGGAGGTGACCCAGCTCTTGCGCGCGTCGAGCCGCACGCTCTCGCCCTCGAGCTTCGCGGTCCCGACCGGCGCCCAGAAGTGGCTGCGCGAGCCGGCCTCGCTGAACGCGAGCGTGAGCAGGTGCTCTCCCTGCGCCACCTGCCGGCGCAGCGCCTCGTCACCGAACTTCTCCACCACCGCGGCGCCCGCGTAGTGCATGCAGACGACCATGGCGGTGGAGCCGCACTCGCGCGCGAGCCGCTCCACCACCGTCACCGCCTCGCGGTGCCCGCCGCCGAGGCCGCCCACGCTCCGGGCGCTGATGAGCCCGAGCAGTCCCGCGCCTCTCAGCGCGTCGATCGCCGCCTGTGGATAGAGACCTTCGCGGTCCACCTTCTCCGCGTTCGCGGCGACGACGGTGGTGGCAATGGCCTCGAGCTTCTCCAGCATCTCGTTCATGGGGCTCCCGTCCCGTTCAGAGGGGCCGCCACTAAATGCCTATTGCTACCATCGGTTCAACCGATGCTTCCGAATCGGGTCAGCCGCGTCCGCGCGCGCCGCCCGCCTCGCGGCCGAGGAACTCGAGGAACGCCGCGCCGAGCGGACCGCTCTCCCTCCGCGAATCGACCACCGCCCACAGCCGGCGCTCGGGCAGCGAGGGGCGCACGTCGAGGACGACCAGCTCGCGCGCCTGGACCTCGAGCGCGACCGCGGCCGCCGAGACCACCGAGACGCCGAGGCCCGCCGAGACCGCGCGCTTCACCGCCGCGGTGCTGCCGAACTCCGCCGCCACGTTGAGGGTCACCGGCCGCTTCCGGCCCATGGCCTCCTCCAGCGTGCGGCGCGTTCCGGAGCCGGACTCGCGCAGCACCATCGGCTCCTTGAGGAAAGCGGAGAGCGGAACCTCTTCCGAAGGAGAGGCCAGCGGGTGTTTCGGCGGGCAGATGGCCACCAGCCGGTCCCTCCACAGCGCGGTGGCCCGCAGGTGCGCTCCCTCCGGCTTCGCGCCGACGACGCCGAGCTGCGCCTCACCGGAGAGCACCCGCGCGCAGACCTCGTCGCTGTCGCCCACGTGAACCGTCACGCGCACCTTCTGGCGGGCGGAGACGAAGCGCGCGACGGCGTCGGGGAGGAAGTACTCGGCGGGGATGGTGCTCGCCGCGATCTTGAGGGTGCCGGCCTCCGCGGTGCCGAACCCGGCGAGCTCGTCGAGCAGCGCGTCACGCGACCGCAGCAGCTCGCGCGCGCCGGCATAGAGCCGCTCTCCCGCGGGCGTGGGCGTCACGGAACGTCCGAGCCGGTCCAGCAGCCGCAGCCCGAGGTCCGACTCCAGCGCGGCGATGCGTTCGCTCACCGAGGCCTGCGCGAGGTCCAGCTCCCGCGCGGCGGCGGTGAAGCTCTGGCGCTCGACGACGCGGCAGAAGATGTCGAGGGATCGGAGGTCCATGAACGCGAGGGGCTACGTCGAGCTGCTGACGAGGCCGTGTCCCCCCACCGGCACCGTCTCGAAGCGCTCGCCGAAGCCGGCGATGAGCGGCCTTGCCCGTGCGATCGCCGCCTGGACCGCCGGCAGCCCGAGCGAAGCACGGTGGCTCTCCGCCGAATCCCACGCCTCGGTGATCCAGATGGCGTGCGCGTCGGTGGGGTCGAGCGCGATGACGTAGCTGAGGCAACCCGGCATCGCCCCCGTGCCCTCGCGAAGAAGCGCCACCACCTCGTCCCGGTGCCCCGGCACGGTCTTCATCTTGCCAATCAGTCCATACATGCGGTGTCCCCTCGTCCAAAATTTCACCCGCGTCGCGCTCAGGCAGCAAGGAGAGCGCGCAGGCCGGCGCGGTCCGAAAATGGAACCACCGCCGAGACTTCCGAGAGCCGAGTGAGGTCATCGTCGCGAAATGCACGGGACCTGTCGTCGAACACCGTGACGCGCTGCTCGGAGCGCTCCGGGGTATCAAGGTCGTACCAGCTGCGGAATACCTCGAGTGCCCGGGCATGCGCGGCCGACGGGTTTTGTGAGGCGAGCGTTAGCAAGAGCGACTTCGTGGTGTGGCCTCGCACAGCGAAGTCCACGTTCACCATCTTGCCGTAACGGCCCGTGACCGATGCGCCCGGCTCGTATGGGAGGTCGCTGTCCTCGAGGACCTCCTCGAGCTCTTCCGCGAATGCCACGCGCAATGACGACCGCCGGGTGAACGTGAGATCCGCAACTCGCAGGCAGGTTTGCGCGAGGCGAAGAACGCCGGACGGGATCTCATCCACGTTCTCGACGTCGACGACCAGCTCGCCGCCGTCCTGCTTCGCGTCGAACGTACGCAACGCACTCTCGAGGAACGCGCGCCGCTTCTGCGAAAGCCAGGGCTTGAGGCGCAGGTCGAGGAGCCACTCCGTCGTTTGCCCGAGATCCGTCAGGCGAACGGACTCACCGTCGATCACGCGAGGCGCGAACACCTCGATGGATGTTCCGTCGGGATACGTGAACATCGTCTCGAAGCGAAGAAAGCCGGTCGGCAGCTCGGACGCATCCCGGACCAGGGACACGCACTGGAGCGTCTTGATGGCGTCGTCAAGCGTGAGCGTCGTCGTCATGTGTGGCCTCCTCGTCGGGTGCCTCAAAGGAGCCGGTGAACGTGATGCTCGCGTTGCGGCAGAACTCGTCAAAGAGCTCTCGGAGACCCCTACCTGAATACGCCGGCATGTCCGCCACGTCGAGCGGGAGGTTTTCGTCCGGACAACGCGGCGTCTTCAGCGAATGCTTGTGCGATTGTCCCGCGGGGCGATGTGGTGGCCCATCCACGTCGAGACGACAGATGGGCCCCACTCCAGCGCACGTCACGTTGAAGGTCTTGGAGCCGCGCTTCGGGTTCCAGTTGATGTCGAGCAGGCGCTCGACGCCCGCCGCGTTGTTGATGACGATGTCCTCGGCGCGCAGCGCGGGCGAGGTGTTCTTCGACTTCTTGAACGTGATGTTGCCCGTGATCGACTTCCCGCTCAGGTCTCTCAGGTACTCGAAGTCTCTACGGTCCATGCGCCCCTCTGACGGGCGAACATACCTCCCCCGGCATAACCCCGAGCCGAACTACCCCTGCGGCCCGAGGAACTTCCCGGTCATCAGCCGCTCCTTGCCGGTGCGCCGGTCGCTGACCTGCACGGTGAACTCGAAGCCGGCGGGGACGTCCTTCGTGCGCGCGGTGACGAAGAGCGGAAGGCGGAAGCTCTCCAGCGAGCCGACGCTGATCTCCTTCTGCGGGAGCACGAACTTCGCCGCGTCCGGGCCGGCGATCGCGACCGCGTAGGTCGTCTTCTCCGGGCTCTTGTTCACGAGGTGCAGCTCGAACTGGTTGCGGACCTCGCCCTCCCCTGCCGCCACCCAGGGCACGCCGCGCGCGCGCAGGAGGTTCGCCTCGAACGGAGAGCGGAGAACGAGCGCCGAGGTGAGCGCGACCACGCTGGCCACCGCGAGCGCGCCGTAGATGAGGAGGCGGGGCCGCAGCGTGCGCTTCTTCTCGCCCGCGAAGCCCTTCGCCGAGTCCCAGCGGATGAGGCCGACCGGCCGGCCGACCTTCATCATCACCGCGTCGCACGCGTCGATGCACTGCATGCAGCCGAGGCACTCGAGCTGGAGGCCCTGCCGGATGTCGATCCCGGTGGGACACACCTGCACGCAGCGGTTGCAGTCCACGCAGGCGCCGGTCGTGGTGCCCGCGCGCCCCCGAGGCTCACCGCGCTTCGCGTCGTAGCCGATGATCAGCGAGTCGCGATCCGTCAGCACCGACTGCAGCCGGCCGTAGGGACAGACGATCACGCACAGCTGTTCGCGGAACCACGCGAAGTTGAAATAGATGAGCCCGGTCACCACGACCGACCAGGTGAAGGCGACGGGGTGATTCGCCGGGCCTTCCCGGATCATCCCGAAGAGGTCCCACGCGGAGAGGAAGAGGCTCAGCGCCACGTGGGTGAGGAACGAGGCGACGAGCAGGTATGCGGCGTGTTTTCCCACCGCGCGCGCCATGCGGCCGAACGTCCACGGCGCCTTCTGCATCCGCAGGCGCTTCTCGCGCGGACCGTCGAAGAAGCGCTCGATGGGACGGAACAGGCCCTCGAGGAACACCGTCTGCGGACAGGCCCAGCCGCACCACACGCGGCCCACCCAGGCGGTGACGAAGAGCAGCCCGAAGCCGAACGTCGTCAGCAGGAAGAGGACGATCCAGAAGTCCTGCGCGTTGAAGGTGTCGCCGAAGAGGTAGAAGCGCCGGCTCGCCACGTCGAGGTGCACGAGCGGCCGCCCGTTCACCTTCACCAGCGGCGCGGCGATGTAGATGGCCAGCAGCGCGGCGAACACCCAGCGGCGCGCGCGGATGAACTTCCCCCGCACGTCCGCCGGATGGATCGCCACCCGCCCGCCGTCCGCCCTGACGGTCGCAAGCCTCCCGATGTCGGGACGGTCCATGTCTGTTCTCCTCGGCGTGCTTCAGACGGCGGCGGTACGGCTACTCGATGAGCTCGCCCTGCGGCTCCTTGCCGGCGACGTTCTTCCCCTGCAGCGAGACCACGTAGGCGGTGAGCTGGTTCACCTTCTCCGCGCCGAGCACCGGCTCCCAGCCCGGCATGCCCTTCTCCACCACGCCGGTGGTGATGACCTCGTGGATCTCCTTCGCGGTCTTGCCGTGGAGGTAGTGGTTGTCGGTGAGGTTGGGGCCGATGATGCCGCCGCCCTCGGGGCCGTGACAGGCGGCGCAGGTCTGCGCATAGGCCTCCGCCGCGGCGGCCATGGCGTCCTTGTCCGCGAGCAGGACCTCGAACGGATCGCGGTCCCCGAGCTTCGCCAGCGCCTCCTGCTTCTGCGCCTCGCGCTTCGCGTTCAGCGCCGCGAGCTCCTGCTCGTACACCTGCGCCTGCGACGGACCGAGCCCGCCCGGGTGGTAGTAGAACCAGTACCCGAACGCGAAGAGGATGCTTCCCCAGAGGATCCCCAGCCACCAGTTGGGGAGCCGGTTGTCCAGCTCCTCGATGTCGTCGAAGACGTGCTTCACGCCGGGGTCCCGGCCCTTCAGCTCCTTCTCACTCATCACGGTCTCCCAGGGGCATCGCCGCGAGGCGATCGAAGTCGCGGCTGCGGCGGAGAACGAACGTCCGCACGACCACCACGAGGAACAGCGACACGAAGAGCACCAGCGCGAACAGCGGCAGCTCGGCGAGGCCCATGCCTTCGTAGAAGGTCCGGTACATCAGTTCGCCTCCGCGTTCGCCGGCACCTCGGCGGCGCCCAGGGTGATCTGCGGCTTCTCGGGTTGGGGCGGCGCACCGTCCGGCTGAGGCCCGTCCTGCGGCCCGCGTCCCATGCGCTGGAGGTAGCCGATCATCGCCACCATCTCGCTGTCCCACTTCACCGTGACGCCCTGCTCCTTCAGGCCCGCGGTGATGCGCTCCGCCTGGCGCTGGTAGCGCTGCGGCGCGGTGTCGATGTCCCAGTTCGAGTACGGCACCCCGAGCGTCTGCATCACCGAGAGCTTCCCGCTTACGCCCTTCACGTCGACCGTGCGGTCCGCGAGCCACTTGTAGGCGGGCATGTTCGAACCCGGCGACGTCGCGCGCGGATCCATCAGGTGCGCGTAGTGCCAGAGGTCCGGGTACTTGCCGCCGAGGCGGTGCAGGTCCGGGCCGGTGCGCTTGGAGCCCCACTGGAAGGGGTGGTCGTAGATGAACTCCTCCGCGCGGGAGACGGCGCCGTAGCGCTGGGTCTCGTGCACGAACGGCCGGATCATCTGCGAGTGGCAGTTGTAGCAACCCTCCTTGATGTAGAGGTCGCGGCCCTCGAGCTCGAGCGGCGAGTACGCGAGCTGAGCCTCACCGGTGCGCGGCACCGCCTGGCGGATCATCACCGTGGGAAGCAGCTCCGCCACGCCGCCGATGAGCACGGCCACCAGCGTGAGCACGGTGAAGGTCAGCGGCTTGCGCTCCACCAGCGCGAACCACGACGGCTTGCCCGCCTTCTGGTCGCGGCGGATGAGCACGAACGCCAGCTCGCCGAGGCCGGCGATGATGATCATCAGGATGACCGCGCGGATCGGAGAGCCCCAGCCGAGCAGCAGCGTGGGCACGAGGATCGCCACCGCGAACACCAGCGGCCGGCCGGTGAGCACCTGCACCCACGCCGGGCGCGGAGAGACGGTGAACGGCTCGCTCTCGTCCTCGGCCTCCACCACCACGGTGGTCTCACCGTCCACGGCCTTGCCGGCGCGAGCGGTCTTGTAGAGGTTCCACGCCATCAGGATGAAGCCGCTGAGGAACATGGAGCCGCCGATGAGGCGCACGAAGTACATCGGCCGGATGGCGAGCAGCGTCTCGACGAAGTTCGGGTAGAGCAGCGTGCCGTCCGCGGCGGTGGCCTTCCACATCAGGCCCTGGGTCACGCCGGAGACCCACATCGACACCACATAGAGAAGGATGCCGACGGTGCCGACCCAGAAGTGCGCGTCCGCCGCGCGGGTCGAGTGCAGCTTCGTCCCGTAGAGCTTGGGGACGAGCCAATAGAACATGCCCGCCGCCATGAACCCGTTCCAGCCGAGCGCGCCGGCGTGCACGTGGCCGACGATCCAGTCGGTGTAGTGCGCGAGCGCGGAGACGCTCTTGATCGAGAGCAGCGGGCCCTCGAACGTGGCCATGCCGTAGAAGGTGACGCCGGCGACGAAGAACTTCAGCACCGGCTCCTGGCGGACCTTGTTCCACGCGCCCTTCAGCGTGAGCAGGCCGTTGAGCATGCCGCCCCACGACGGGGCGATGAGCATGACGCTGAAGATCATCCCCAGCGACTGCGCCCACTCGGGCAGCGCGGTGTGCAGCAGGTGGTGCGGGCCGGCCCAGATGTAGATGAAGACCAGCGACCAGAAGTGGATGACGGAGAGCCGGTACGAATAGACCGGGCGCTCGGCCGCCTTCGGGAGGAAGTAGTACATGATCCCGAGGATCGGCGTGGTGAGGAAGAAGGCGACGGCGTTGTGGCCGTACCACCACTGCACCAGCGCATCCTGCACGCCGCTGAAGACCGAGTAGCTCTTCGTCGCCGACAGCGGCAGCGCGAGCGAGTTCACGATGTGCAGCACCGCCACCGTGACGATCGTCGCGATGTAGAACCAGATGGCGACGTAGAGGTTCTTCTCGTTCCGCTTCGCCAGCGTCCAGAAGAAGTTCACCGCGAAGACGACCCACACCACCGCGATGGCGACGTCGATCGGCCACTCGAGCTCGGCGTACTCCTTCGACGAGGAGATGCCGAGCGGCAGCGTGATCACCGCGCTGACGATGATGAGCTGCCAGCCCCAGAAGTGGATCTTCGAGAGCAGGTCGCTCGCCATGCGCTGCTTCAGCAGGCGCTGCGAGGAGTAGTAGATGCCCGCGAACATCATGTTCCCCACGAACGCGAAGATGACCGCGTTGGTGTGGAGCGGGCGCAGCCGCGAGTAGGTCAGCCAGGGCACGTCGAAGTTCGCCTGGAACCAGGCGAGCTGCGTGGCGACGAGCGCGCCGACGCCCATGCCCACGATCCCGAAGAGCACGGAGGCCCAGAGGAAACGTCGGACGATGGCGTCGTCGTAGACGATGCGGCGTTCTGAAGAGGTGGCGGTAGGGGACAAGGGGTTACCTCGGCGTGGAGCGGGACTGCGAATCGGGAGAAGAAGGAGGAGCGACGGGCGCGTCGTCTTCGAGCGGGAAGAGGGACAGGCGATCCGCGTGCTCGTGGTCGCGCTGGCGGACGCTCACCAGGAAGAGGAGCACCGAGCCGACGACGAGCATCAGGGAGACGAAGACCTGGAGGACGAGGACGTTCAAGCGGAGGCCTCCTGTGCAGCGGCGGTGCCAACTGCGGTCCCGCCAGGCGTTTTCAGAGCGCGGGCGATGAGCGCGTCTTCTGCGTTCGGCAAGCCGCGGCCGCCTCGCCCGTCGCGACGGCGTCCACCGAGGGAGATCGCCACGCTAGCGATGGCGGTGAGCGAGCTCGCGGGCATCGCCACCGCGGCGCGGAGCGGCGTCATCCAGCCGGCGAGGCACGCGCCGACCGCGAGCGCGTTGTAGAGGACGGTGACGAAGAGGACCCGCCGGACCACGCGGCGCAAACGTTGCGCGCCCTCGAGGAGTTCGCGGACCCCGTTCACGCCTTCGCCGAGCAGAAAGAAGTCCGCGCGACCCGGCATCACCGGCCGATCGACCGCCGGCGTTCCGGCACAGAGCGCGGCCTCGAAGGCGAGCGAGTCGTTCACCCCGTCGCCGAGGAAGAGCGTGTCCCGCTCCTCGACGCGCGCGACCGCCGCGGCCTTGTCCTCGGGACGCTGTCCGCCGAGCGCGCGCTCCAGGGGAATGCCCAGCTCCTCCGCCAGCCGCGAGACCTTCGCCTGCGCGTCGCCGGAGACGAGCCAGGTCTGCAGGCCCAGCGCGTTGAGCGTCTCCACCTCGCGGCGCGCGTCCGGACGGAGCGCCTCGCGCAGTTCGAAGCGGGTGAGCTCTTCGCCATTCCTCGTGAGGACGGTGACGCCCGCGGTGCCCTGCGCTCCACTCGCCCACTGCGCCTTGCCCAGCCGCCACACCGCGCCGTCACGCCGAAGCTCGAGGCCTCGGCCGGGCAGCTCCTCCACGTCCGCCAGTGCTTCGAAACGCGCGCCCATCTGCGACAGCGCATCCGCCAGCGCGCGGCTGACCGGGTGGTTCGAGCGAGCAGCCATGGAGAAGGCGAGGTCGCGAACTTCGGCGGGCAACGCCTCCACCGAGCGGCGATCCGCCAGTTCGAGCCGGCCGAGGGTGAGGGTGCCAGTCTTGTCAAAGAGCACCTTGCGCACCCGCGTGGCGCGGTCGAGCAGGTCGAGGCTGCGAACGAACACGCCGCTCCGGCGAAGGCGCGACTGCATGAGCTCGTAGGCGAGCGGGGTGGCGATGCCGAGCGCGCAGGGACAGGTCACGACGAGCAGCGCGGCGGCGACCTCCAGCGAGCGGTGCGGTCCCTCGGGCCACCAGAGGAAGACGCCCACCGCGGCGGCGGCGAACACGCCCACCACCCAGCCTCGCGCGAGCACGTCCCAGAAGCGGGACACACGGGCGCCGCGATCGTCCGGAGGCGCGCGCAGGAGCGCCACCAGCGGAGAGTCCGCGAACGCGGTACGGGCCCGGACGCGCGCGGCCTTCTGCCCTTCGTTGCAGGCGCCGGCGGGAACCTCTTCACCCTCGGCGTGGGTGCGCACGTCGGACTCGCCGGTGATCCACGCGGTGGAGAAGCGGCCGCCGCCCTCGAGCAGCGCGCCATCCACCGGGACCAGATCGCCGGGCGCCACCAGCAGCTCGTCGCCCTCGCGGATCGCGGCCGCGGGGACGGTCTGCAGCCGGCCCGCTTCCACGCGGCGGACGTAGAGACCCGCGGCGCCGTCGTCCTCGAGGAGGAAGCGCCGGTTGCGCTCGACGACGCGCTGCTGCAGCCAGCGGCCCACGAGCATCAGCAGTACGAAGGTGTTCAGCGTGTCGAAGTAGGCGAGGTCACCTCGGCCATCACGCGCCTGCAGCACGGAGGTCGCGAACACGAGGAGGATGCCCACCGCGATCGGCAGGTCGAGGTGCAGCACGCCGCGCCTCAAGCCCTGCACCGCGGCCTTGAAGAAGGGCCAGCCGCCGACGACGACCACCACCGCCGAGAGCCAGAGGCTCAGCTGCGTGAAGAGGCTGAAGAGCTCGCCCTCCGCCGGCGTGAGCCCGAGATAGAAGCTCACCGAGAAGATCATCACGTTCATCGTGATGGCCGCGGTGATGCCGAGCCGGACGGGGAGGTCCACCGACGCCCGCGTGGCCTCCTTCCGCGAGGGCCCGAACTGGTAGCCGAAGCTCTCCACGTCGCGCACGTAGCGCTGCGCGTCGAAGCGGCCGCGACGCCACTGCAGCTTCACCTTGCCCAGCGCGGGGTTGACGATCACGCGACCGCCGCCGCCCGTCTGCCGGCGGAAGAGCTCATTCATCAGCCACACGCATGCGGCGCAGTGGATGCCCTGAACGTCGAGCTCGAGCGCGCAGACCTCCGCGGTGCCGCCCTCTGCCTTCTCGATCAACGGCTCGAGCCACGCGTGACTGCGACCGCGCGGCGCATCGGAGACGGGCGCGACGTCACGACCGGCCAGCGCGTAGTAGCGCTCGAGTCCCTGTGCCTTGAGCAGGCCGTGGACGGCCTCGCAGCCGGCGCAGCAGAAATCGGCGCGCGCAGAATCTGCGGGAACCGGGCTGCCGCAGTGCAGACATTGCGCAGCGGTGGCGCGGGTCGAGGCTGAGGCAGAGGCGGAGGACATGCGTGGCCCCCGCTGTGCGAACGGCATGCCGGTTGCGTCAGTCACCGTTCATGGATGCATCGGCTTCTCTACTGGCGGACATGACCGCTTCACTCGGTGGCGGCGCGGTGTGGGCCGCGGCGGCGGGCGCGCTGGTGGTGGGGCTCGGCGGCAGCGTGCACTGCCTGCTCATGTGCGGACCGCTTGCGTGCGCGACGCTTCCATTGGAGCGAGGACCCCAGCGACGGCGCGCGCAGTGGAGCTACCAGGCGGCGAGGCTCGGCGGCTACGTGCTGATGGGCGCGGCGCTCGGCGGGATTGGCGGCGGTGTGGGGAGGCTCTTCAGCGTGTCGGTGCAGCCTTGGCTACCGTGGATCATGGCGGCCGGGCTCGTCGCCTCCGCGCTGGAGCTGGGCAAGCGGCTGCGGCCGTTGCCGGGCGTGTCGAAGCTCATCGTGTGGGTGGGCAGGGCGAGCGCGCGGCTCTCACCCACGATGCGCGCCGGCGCGATGGGCGCGCTGACCCCGCTGCTGCCGTGCGGACTGCTCTACGGGATCATGGCCGCGGCGCTCGCGTCCGGCGGGTTCTTCTCGGGAGGGATCATCGCCGGTGCGTTCGCGCTCGCCGGCTTCCCTGCCCTGCTCGCGGCGCAGGTGGGCTCGGGCTTGTGGCGGAGCGCGAAGCGGCCGGCCGTGCTCGACTTCGCGCTGCGACGCGCGGTGCCGCTGGGTGCGGCGGTGATCCTCGTGTACCGGGCGGTGATGGCGCAGGTGGAGAGCGGCCCGCCGGCCTGTCACTGAGCCAGAGCCGCGTCGTTGGGTTCTTCGACTGGCCGGCCGCTGTGGATGCGACAGGGCTCGGAGGCCGTCGCGCTTCTCGACCACTTCGAGGCCCCTCTGTAAGGTGCGCGCGCTGCAGTCCCCCGCGAAAGTTCCGATGAGCCAGCCGCACAACGCCGACGCCGCCCCTGCCGCAACGCCACGCACCGCTCCCGTGCAGGGCTCCGCGCGTCGCGGCGCGGCGTGGACCTTCGGGAGCTTCATCGTCGCGAACATGCTGCGGCTCGTGAGCAACCTCGTGCTCACGCGCCTGCTCTATCCGGAGGCGTTCGGACTGGTGTCGCTGGTGATGGTCTTCATCACCGGCCTCACGCTGCTCACCGACCTCGGCATCAACGTCGCGCTGCTGCAGAACCCGAAGGCCGAAGAGGGCCGCTTCCGCGACACCGCCTGGACGCTGCAGGTGCTCCGCGGCATCGCGCTGTTCATCCTCTGCTGCAGCATCGGCTGGCCGGTGGCGCACTTCTACGGGCAGCCGCAGCTCGTGTGGCTCCTGCCGGCGCTCGGCTTCGTGCCGCTGATCATGGGCTTCGAGTCCACGGCGATCTTCATCGCGCAGCGCAACCTGCAGCTGAAGCGCACCTCGCTGATGGAGCTCACCGCGGCCCTCATCGCGAGCGGCGTGACGATCCTCGCCGCGCTGGCGCACCGCGCGATCTTCGGGCCGAACCATCCGCATGCGGTGATGGCGATCGTCATCGGCATGGTGGTGGGCAACATCGTCAAGACCGCCATCAGCCACTACCTCCTCCCCTTCCGGCACAAGCACACCTTCGTGCTGCAGCCGGAGGTGATGCGGGAGATCGCGCGCGTCGGCGGCTGGCTGCTGGTGAGCTCGGGCCTGACGTTCCTCGTGGGCCAGCTCGACCGGCTGACCTTCGCGAAGATGATCCCGCTCGATCTCTTCGGCGTGTACGGGATCGCCGCGATGCTGGCGAACATCCCCTTCCTCGCCATGGGGAACATGGCGCGGTCGATGGGCACGCCCATCCTCTCTCGCATCGCCAACGCGCAGGGTGACGTGGACGCCGAGGCGAGACGGTTCCGCCGCCCGCTGCTCATCGTGTCCGGAACGCTGCTCGCCGGGCTCATGTCCTGCGGCCCGCTGCTGACGAGCCTCATCTACGACAGCCGCTACCACGACGCGGGCTGGATCCTCCGGCTGCTCACGCTCTCGCTCTGGTTCGCGCT
The DNA here is from genome assembly GCA_023423535.1 of Pseudomonadota bacterium. Classification (GTDB taxonomy): domain Bacteria; phylum Myxococcota; class Myxococcia; order Myxococcales; family Myxococcaceae; genus JAFAFL01. The sequence goes on along the minus strand of JAFAFL010000095.1, from coordinate 62,778 downwards.
GCTCGACGGCTTCAACGGCACCGTGTTCCTCGCACTCGCCCGGCCGAAGTGGCTGGCCATCGGCAACGGCGTGAAGCTCGTGGCGCTGGCGGTGGCGCTGCCGCTCGGCTTCCACCTGGGCGGCTTCCGCGGCGCGCTCTTCGGCGTCATCGCGGTGGAGGCGACGAAGTACCTCGTCAGCACCTTCGGCCTCCTCCGGCGCGGCGTGCGCAGCTTCCGCGTCGATCTCGTGTTCACGGTGATCGTGCTGGGGACCGCGTGGGCCGGCATGGAGGTCGGCGAGCTCGTGCTCGGGACCTCCGTGGGGATGCTCGGCGCCTTCTTCGCCGCCGGCCTCACCACCGCGCTCTTCTGGGCGGGCATCGGCGGGCACTTCCTCCTCGATGAACGCGCGAAGAAGCGCGCCGCGCAGCCGCCTCCGATTCCGGCCTGAGCGCGGACGAGCGCGTTCTCCCGTGAGGCGGTGCCCGCGTCCGCTTGCGGTCGCGCGCAGAAAAAGACGCAGCCGCGAACCGGCTTTCGTCTTTCTCGGCATCTGATATCGACCGCGCGCTTCATCCACCGGGACACCACTTCTTTGAACAGACGAATCGTCAGCACCCTCCTCGCGCTGTGCGCGTGGGGCGCGGCCCTGCCCGCCTCTGCGTCAACGCCTCCTCCGTCCGAACCTCTGCCTCGAAACGGCATCGCGCCGGAGTTCGCGCTCTCCTGGTTCGGCGACACCTTCACCCATCCGGGCGCGCGCGCCGGTGCACACGTGGCGCTGTTCGAGCGGGGTGCTCACCGCGTCATGGCGGGGCTCGACCTCGGCTTCTATTCGCACGCGGGCTACCACACCGGCGTGCTCGCCGACGTGACCGCGGGCTACCGCTTCACCTTCCGCAGCGGCCTCTTCGCCGACCTGCGCGTGGGCGCGGGCTACCTGCGCACCTTCCTCGCGGGCGACACCTTCACCCGCGGCGCCGACGGCACCTTCGCCCGCGCACCCCTCGCCGGCAGCAACGCGTTCGCGCCCGTGCAGTCGCTGATGCTCGGCTGGGACCTCGCGCACCGCGATGCACGTCGGGCCCCGCTCTCGCTCTTCGCCGGAGTCACCGTGTTCGAGCAGCTCCCGTTCAACGGCGGCTGGACCGCCCACGTCGCAGGACAGGCCGGCCTCGCCTGGCGCTTCGGGCGTGGAGAGGAGGTGGCGCGATGAACCGCCAGCAAGTCGGAACCCGTGCGGTGGCCTTCGCCGCGCTGCTGATGACGCTCGTGTCGTGTGGCCGCGCCGACGAGCGGACGCTGTTCCTGCGGGCCGGCACCTCGGACCTGCCGATCCTCGTGCGCGGTCCGGAGTCGGCGGAGACGCTGGTGGTCTTCGTGCACGGTGGCCCCGGTGGCTCGTCCATCGCGTACGCCACCGCGATGCCCGCCGCGTTCGATCCGATCTCCGAGAGGCACCTCTTCGCCTCCTACGACCAGCGGGGCGCAGGCACGGCGCAGGGGATGACGAAGGACGAGGAGCTCACGCTCGCGCAGCACACCGAGGATCTCGGTGAGGTCGTGGCGCTGCTGCGTGCGCAGTACCCGTCGGTCGAGCGCGTGGTGCTGCTCGGGCACTCGTGGGGCGGCACGCTCACCACGAACTACCTCGCTGACGAGACGCGCGCGTCGGGTATCGCCGGGTGGATCAACGTGTCGGGCGCGACGAGCATGCCGCGGGTGGTGGAGCTCTCCCGCGCGTGGGCGGTGGACCGCGCGCAAGCGAAGGTGGACTCAGGCGAAGAGGCGGAGCGCTGGCGTGAAGCGCTGGCCTGGTACGAGGCGAACCCGGTGCTCGACGCGGTGAACATGGCGCCGCACCTCGAGAACGTGGACGCGCTCGGCGGGACGGTGCACGACCCGTCGCAGGTGAAGTCCAACCGGCTCGGGTCGGTGTTCTTCTCGCCCTACTCGGTGGGAGCGGACGTCCACAACGCCGCGCGGACGCAGCGCGTGATGATCGAGGACCTGCTGAAGATCGACCTCCACTGGGAGCTGCCGCGGATCCGCCTGCCGACGCTGCTCCTCCACGGCGAGCACGACGGTCGGGTGCCGGTGACGCTCGCCGACGAGGTCCTTCCGCTGCTGGGGACGCCGGACACGCAGAAGTCTCTCGTCCGCTTCGAGCGTTCGGGCCACCGCCCGTTCCTCGAGGAGCCGGAGAAGTTCGTGGAGGCCGTCAACACGTTCCTCGACGGGCTCAGCGCCGCGGCGCGGTGAACAGGCCCGCCACGCTGCCGGACGGGCCTGAGGCGTGCCGGATTCGGTGACGCGGCGCGGTGTGCGGCTTGCACGAGTGGCCCCGATTCCCCTCGGAGGCCTCCATGACCCGCATCTTCTGCGCCCTCGTCCTCATCTCCGCCGCAGCCACAGGCTGCCGGACGCCCTCTTCACCTCCTCCGCCGCCGGAGAGCGCAAAGGTTGCGCCGGCCGCCGCGGTGGAGCAGGCGCAGGCTGTCGAAGCGCCGCCGCCGTTCGATCGATCGCTCCTCGCGATCTTCCAGTCCGTGCCCGTCGCGAAGCGCGAGGATCCGCCGGAGCTCGTGGAGCTGGGGCGGATGCTCTACTTCGACACGCGCCTGTCGAAGAACCACGACCTCTCCTGCAACAGCTGCCACGACGTGGCGGCGTACGGCGTGGACGGCAAGCAGTTCTCGCCGGGGCATAGGGGACAGCTCGGCGGGCGCAACTCGCCGACCGTGTACGACGCCGAGCACCACGTGGCGCAGTTCTGGGACGGCCGCGCGAAGGATCTCGAGGAGCAGGCGCAGGGCCCGGTGATGAACCCGGTGGAGATGGCGATGCCGGACGAGAAGCGCGTCGTCGCCACGCTGCGCTCCATCCCCGAGTACGCGCAGCGGTTCGCGAAGCTCTTCCCCGTCAAGGGCAAGGCAGATCCGGTCTCGCTCGCCAACGCCGCGCGCGCCATTGCCGCGTTCGAGCGCACGCTCGTCACCACCTCCCGCTTCGATCGCTTCGTCGCCGGTGACGACAGCGCGCTGACGGAAGCGGAGCGGCGCGGGCTTCAGACGTTCGCGGAGACCGGGTGCACCGCGTGTCACTCGGGGAGGAACCTCGGCGGCCAGACGTTCATGAAGCTCGGGCTGGTGAAGGAGTGGCCGCAGGCCGGAGAAAAGGCGGACCTCGGGCGCTACGACGTGACGAAGGAGGAGCACGACCGCGGCGTCTTCCGCGTGGCGCCGCTGCGCAACGTGGCGAAGACCGGTCCCTGGTTCCACGACGGCGCGGAGACCGACCTGCGCAACGCGGTGAAGAAGATGGCGGAGCACCAGCTCGGGCGCGTGCTCGGCGATGCGGAGGCCGGCGACATCGTCGCGTTCCTCGGGTCGCTCACCGGAGAGCTGCCGCCCGCGGACGTCATCGCCGCGCCGCAGCTGCCGCCGTCCACCAAGACGACGCCGAAGCCGGACCCGACGTAGCGGCCACCGCTCAGTGCCGTGAAGACAGCTCGAGGCGGCGGACGACGAGCTCCGGCGCCTCTGCCTCGAGCTCCAGCTCGTTGAAGCCCCAGCGCACGCGCTCGCGCGGCACCACGAACTTCAGCGCGTCGCGGCCCATCGTCGGCGCGGGCTTGTACTCGTCGCCGTTGAAGCGGACCTGCAGCGTGGGGTGAAGCTCGCGAGGGACCTCGAAGACGACGGTGACGCCGTCAGAGAGCAGCCAGGTCGGCAGCGCCAGACGCACGGAGCCTTTGCCCACCAGCACGGGCTCCTCGTCGCGGTGCGCGCGCTTCCCCTCCACGAGGTACTTGTCCACGCCCGAATCGTCGAGCTGGAGGTGCGAGGCGACGCCGTCCCCGTTCGGCGCGAAGCGGTAGAGGAGGTAGTTCCCCACCGCGAGGTCGAAGTGCCTCGGCGCGACGCCGTGCATGAGACGGAAGTAGAGGACGCCGGGCGCGCTGGCCGGATTGCCCACGTGCGCCCACGTCGCGTCGGCGAGCGAGCGGAGACCGGAGCCGGACCAGAAGCCGGGCACCAGCGCGTCGAGGCTCCTGCGATAGACGAACTTCATGTCCCGAGGCTCGGAGGGGACGACCTGCTGCAGGAGCATCGCGCGCGTCATGCCCGTGTTCAGCCACACCAGCGGCACCGTGAGCAGCAGCGGCAACGCATACGCCAGGACGCGCACCGGCCGGCGCCGTCGTGACCGCGCGAAGTCGAGCAGCCGGTCGAAGAGGAAGGCGATGCCCCACGCGAAGAGCGGCGCCTGTCCCAGCAGACGACGGTGCCCAAAGGACCAGCCGCCCCACAGGTCGGTGACGACGACGTTCACGTAGAGCTGCCAGAGCAGGCCGATGAGGATGAACACCGCGAAGCGCGGCGCGCGCACGAGCCCCCACAGAAGGCCGAGGCCCGCGAGCCCGTACACGGGGTGCCACGGCAAGAGCCCGTTGCGAGAGCCGAAGAGGATGGTGAACGCGTTGTCGATCGTCGGCCTCCCCCACTGCATGAAGCTGCTGCCCTGCGGCATCGCGAGCAGCCCGCCGAACTGGTAGCGCCACGTCAGCAGCTGCGGGAGGAACACCACCGTGGCCGTCACAGCGGCGACGAGGCCCGCGCGAAGCACCCGCCCCATTCGGCGACGACCTGAAGCCGCGTCGCGCCTTCTGAAGAGGTACGCAATGGCCTCGGCGATTGGCAGCAGCGCGATGCCCACGTCCTGCGCGCGCACCAGCGCCACCAGGCCGGTGAGCAGGCCGAGGACAGCCCAGCGCTTCACCGACCAGTCGCCGCGGCGCCGGTCCCACTCCCAGACGAAGAGCGACACCGCGAACATCGAGGTGCTGTGCGAGTAGCTCGGATGGAAGACGACGTAGAAGAACAGCGGCGTGGCGAAGCAGATGGCGACGACCGCCAACGTCGACGCAAAGACCGAGAAGTGCCGGCGCAGGAAGAGGAAGACGAAGAGGAGTCCGAGCAGTCCGTACGCGACGCTCGCCCACGCAGTGCCGATGAAGTGGAAGTCTCCGTAGCCGTCGAGCGCCTGCGCGGGATGCCACAGTGAGCGCACCCAGGCCGCCGCCTGCGTGCCGGCGAGGAAGGGCAGCCAGAGGATCGGCGTGCCCATCGGCTGCGCGACGGCGATGCGCTTCGTCACCGGATGGGGCGAGTGCTTGGACTGGTTGCAGCACTTCGCGATCTCGTTCGCGAGATCCACGTCGCGGTCGAAGAGCATCGATCGCGCGAGCGCGTAGGAGTCCCAGCCGTCGCCGCTGATCTTCTGCGGGCCCCACATGCCGGGCAGCGCGAAGTACACGGCGCTGAACCCGACGAGGGCGATGGCGAATGCGACCGCCAGCCCCTGCTTTTCGCGTCGGCTCGGCACCACCCTTCGGCCTTACCAACTTTTCCGGGAACCGGCAGCGCGGTTTCGCGAGAATACCGGCATGACCCCAGTCACGAACCGGATGAGCAGGACGCCGTCGGTGAGGACGTTCACCGATGCCTGGACGCAGCGCTTCGCGGAGGTGGTGAGGGAGGCCGCCGGCAAGGACGGTCGGCTCTCGCTGAAGGAGGCGGCGCGGATCGCGCAGCGGCTCGACGACGGGCGGCACTTCGCGGACAACGCGCTCGCGCACCTCGAGCGGCTGGGTCAGCAGAGCATCAGCGCGAACAAGCTCATCGAGGCCGGACGTCGCTATGCGTTTGCTTCGGCGCAGGCGGCGGCGGGTCCGGACGGCAGGCTCAGCGCCGCGGACGCCGCGAGGCTTCCGGTCGATCTGATGGAGGACGTGCGCGCGCTGCAGGGACGTTCGGCTCCGGCGCCTACACCCGCTCCGTCCGCGGATGGCGTGCTCGCGCGGCTGACCGAAGTGACCGCGGGCATGACGAACATGAGCGAGTCGGACTCGCCGGTGGTGCCGCTGTCGCTCGGGTCGCTCGGCTCCGCGCCGATCACCGCGCAGCTGGTGGCGGTGCGCGCGGCGGCCGCGTTCGAGACGAACGGGATGGCGATGGGCGGCGGCGTGCGGAGTGTGGATCTCGATCCGCTCGCGCAGCAGCCGGTGGGCGAAGGCGACCCTGCCGCGTTCCTCACCCACCGCGCGACGGTGCACGACGACAACGTGGAGGACCACGACTCGAAGGCCTATGCCGCGAAGTGGGCGGCGCTCTCGCGCGTGGTGGGAGAGAGCCTGTCCGAGCTGCGGCTCTTCCGCTTCGGCACCGTGGAGGCGACGTACGTGCTCGTCGGCCGCACCGCGGGTGGCGAGCTCGCCGGCTTCATGACCGGCGCGGTCGAAACGTAGAGAGACGTCAGCGGCTCAGGACGCGCGCAGCTTCGGGCCGGGTACTTCCGGCGCCTTGCGCACGATGCGGTTCTGCGCGTCCACGAAGACCACCGTCGGGGTCCAGCCGCGCGCCTCGTGCTCCTCGACCTCGGCGAAGGTGGCGATGATCACCAGATCGCCCGGTCCGTTGAGGTGCGCGGCGGCGCCGTTGAGGCAGATGACGCCCGAGCCGCGGTCGCCCTCGAGCGCGTAGGTCTCGAGCCGGGTGCCGCGGGTCACGTTCCAGACCGCGACCTTCTCGTAGGGAAGGATGTCCGCTGCCTCGAGCAGGTCCTTGTCGATGGTTACCGAGCCTTCGTAGTGAAGGTCCGCGTGGGTGACGGTCGCTCGGTGGATCTTGGACTTGAAGAGGATGCGGCGCACGCGCGGACCCTAACGGGAAGAGGCCTCGGCGACTACGGCGAGGCGCGTCGATGAAGTCTCACTGCCCGGTATGCAGGCGGGCGGGCTCACCCCGCAGGGACACGTCGAGGTCGAACTCCGCGCGTGAAGCGGACTCCACCTTGCGGTCGAAGAAGAGGATCGCGGCGCAAAGGATCGACGCGGCGAGGAAGGTGCCGAGGCCCATCATCCCGCTGAGCAGCGAGCTGCCGCCGGCCATCACCATCGTGGAGAGTCCGGCGAGCGCATTGAAGCTGCCGTGTGCGATCGACGCGGGAACCACCGAGCGCCCGCGCACCCGCGTCCACGCGAAGAGGATCGAGAGCGGCACGCAGACGACGATCATCATCAGCACGCCCGCCACCGGCGCGTCCGGGTAGTTGTGACCCTGCAGGATGAGCGGCGCGTGCCACAGCCCCCACACCACGCCGATGAGCGCGTTCGACCGCCAGAAGCCGAGGTGCGCGAGCTTCTGCTGCATGTAGCCGCGCCAGCCGAGCTCCTCGCCGAACGCTGCGACCGCGTTGATCGTCGCGCCCGCGATCAGCGCCTGCGGGAGGGTCATGAACACCGGGTGCACCGGCATCTGCTCCAGCTGCGCGCGCACGAGCGGAAGCTGGTCTGCCGGCACCACGCCCTCCAGCCGCTGCATCAACGCGTCGAGCCCCGGTGAGAAGGACGCGCCCGGCATCAGCAGCGAGAGGCCGATGCCGAGGAACACCAGGGCCAGCGGCGCAAGCCAGGAGACGAGCCAAAACGGGTTGAAGCGCCACTTCACGCCGAGCCCGCGCAGAGAGCCCTTCTCGCGGCGGGTGAAGCCCACCGCCACCAGCGCGGGGATGAACATGTAGAGGACGCTGAGCAGGAACATCCACGGCGAGCCCTGCGGCAACCCGAGCAGCGGGAGCGAGAAGCCGTAGATCGCGGAGAGCGCGTACGTGATCGCGACGTAGAGGATGAGCGAGCGGGGGATGGCGTTCACGCGCGGGCAGGTACGCCTCGCTGTCGCGGGCATCAAGCGGACATTGCGAGCGCGCCGCAAGATTCGCGCACGCATGGCCGGGCCCCACCCATCCGGGCGCTCTCGCGCGATGAGAAAGGCGGTGGTGCATCGCCGCTCGTCCGCCTCGCGGGACGGTTTTCGCTGATCGATACGCTGATCGCACATGCGCCCACAGAGACGCACCCGTGGCACGCGCCCTGCTCTGCCCGTCCGCGCCGGCATTGGGGCCGGCTCTCGAAGGGAAGAAGGAGAGGCGATGGACATGGGAACGAGAGAGGGCGGATTGAAGGCGGGGACGCGGCTGACGGTGTTCTCCATTCGGAAGACGAAGGCGGGGGCCACCATCTGGGTGCGCGCGGGGAACGGGTTCGTGAACAAGGACAACTCGGTGAACGTGTGGCTCGACGTGCTGCCGCTCGACGGGGCGCTGCACGCTCGCGAGCAGGTCATCGATCGGCGCGACGGGGTGGTCATCCCGGACGGCGCCGCGAGCGCGGTGGCGGACCTGGCGAACGCGCCGGTGGAGGGCCACTCGTGATGAACGCGCTCAAGGGGATGGGGATGGCGGTGCTGCTCGCGGGCGCGCTCGCGCTGGTGCCGGCCGAGGCGGAGGCGAAGAAGGAGGTGACCGGGGTGGTGAACCTCAACACCGCCACCGCTTCGGACCTCGAGCGGCTGCCGGGCGTGGGCGAGAAGGCCTCGGCGCGGATCATCGCGTACCGCAAGCAGAAGCCCTTCACGCGCGTGGAGGAGCTGGTGAAGGTGAAGGGCTTCGGTCGCAAGAAGCTCGAGAAGCTCCGGCCGCACCTCGCCGTGGAGGGACCGACCACGGTGAAGTCGATCGGCGGATCCTCGAAGGCGAAGCGGACGAAGAAGGCGAAGGCCGCGCCAAAGACCGCATCGCTGCGCAAGGCGAGCGGGCCTCCGCGGGTGGCGGCGGCCTCGGCACAGGGCTCGGCGCAGGCAGATCCGGCGGCCGCGCTGTGGGTGGAGAGCGAGGAGCCGTAGAGGTGTGATCTCCATGGGGCCGCGGTTTCCGGAGCGCTTCCGGGGGCCGCGGCCCTGCCTGTGGGTCCACATCCGGTTGCGCCGGGCCGCTCCGGCGTGCACTGGATCGCGCCATGTCCTCTTCCCCTTCCCTCTGGGCGCGTTACCGCACGTTGCGTAGGGAGCGCCGCTGGGTGCGGTGGCTGGAGGACGGCGCTTTCCTCGTCCTCGTGCTGAGCGCGGTCTTTGCCTGGCAGACGCGCAACCATGTGGCGTCGGGCGAGCCGTTGCCGGCGTTCTCCTTCGCGGATCTCGAGGGCAAGACGTGGCGCTCGGAGGACCTGCGCGGCAAGCCGGTGGTGCTGCACCTGTGGGCGCCCTGGTGCGGGGTCTGCAAGCAGGAGACGGGGACCTTCTCGCGGCTGCACGAATCTCTCGGCGATGACGCGCACGTGGTCTCGGTGGCGCTCTCCTACCGGTCCGTTTCAGACGTGCAGCGCTTCGTGCGCGACTACGGCGCGAAGTACCCGGTGCTCCTCGGCGACGACCAGTTCCAGGAGGCGCTGCGGGTGGACAGCTTTCCCACCACCTACGTGCTCACACCGGACGGGCGCATCTCGTCCAGCGCGGTGGGACTCGTCACCACCGCCGGCCTTCGGATGAGGCTCTGGAGGGCGAAGTTGTGACGAGGAGCGCGCCGCTTCGCGAGGTGCTGCTGGAGACGGAGCGGCTGCACATCCGGACGCTCCGGCCGGAGGACGGTCACCGGGTGGCGCGCTTCTACGCGGAGAACGAAGCCCACCTCGCGCCCTGGGCGCCGCCTCGGCCGGACGGCTTCACCACCTCCGCGTACTGGTCTTTGGCGCTGGTGCAGGCGCAGCGGGACCTCGAACTCGACCGCAGCGTGCACCTCTACCTGCAGCTGAAGGGCGATCCGCAGCGCGCGGTCGTCGGCACCGTGACCCTGTCGAACATCCTCCGGGGCCCGCTGCAGAACGCGATCCTCGGCTACGACCTCGACCACCGCCACGTCGGCCGAGGGCTGATGACGGAGGCGGCGCGCGCGGTCGTCCGCTTCGGGTTCGACACGCTGCGGCTGCACCGGCTGCTCGCGGGCTACCTGCCGCACAACGCGCGCAGTGCCGCGGTGCTCCAGCGGCTGGGCTTCGCCATCGAGGGCCATCAGCGCAGCTACCTCTTCGCCAACGGCGCCTGGCGAGACCACGTGCAGACGGGCCTCGTCAATCCGCGCGAAGACTGACACTCGGCGACCTCTCCAGTTGTGAGGCCCCCCACCCGTCCGTACGTTGACCGCGTATGCCCGGCAACGGCGGCAGCAGCTCCTCTGGCGGCCTGGTGCTCGCGCACGTGTCCGACCTTCACGTCTCGCGGTACGGCGAGCACGTCACCAGCCTGCGCACCACCCTGCGCTCGCGGCAGGGTCTTCAGGACGAGGACTGGACGAACCTCGAGGTGCTCGACGGCTGGCACATCCAGCGGCGGGTGAAGTGGCGCTGGCGCCTGCGCGACGCGGAGGACGCGCTGGAGCTGCGGCTGCTCGACGACGAGGGCTACGTGCAGACCCGCCGCAAGGGAAAGCGCTCGGACGAGACGGCGCTGCGCAAGGACCTGGAGACGGTGGCCCAGGACCGTCACCTCACCGAGCACTCGCGGCTCGCGCGCCGGCTCCCGGAGCTGCCTCGGGTGCTGGAGCTGCTCGAGGACGATCCCACGAACACGAACCTCCGCTTTCTGCGCGCGGCCTGGATGCTGCGCGAGGCGGACCCGGACTGGATCCTCATCACCGGCGACGTGACCGACGACGGCATCGGCTACGACATCGTGGAGGCGGCGCTGCGGCCCTTCTTCGATCGCGGGCGGGTGCTCGCCATCCCGGGCAACCACGACGTGTACGACTCGCCGCCGCTGGTGGTGCCGCCGCACGAGCGCAAGGACGTGGGCAAGAAGCGCGACCTCTGGAAGCCCTTCGCGCGGAAGATCGGCCTCGGGGACGAACCGTTCTGGGTGCGCGAGCTCGGCGAGGGCGCGCTGGTGGCGGCGGTGGACTCGTGCACGCCGGCCTGGACCCCGCTCTCCGCTTCCGGCGAGGTCCCCGGCGAGTGCCTCACTGCGCTGGGAAAGGTTCTCGATGGCGCGGACCTTCCGGTGAAGCTGGGCATGCTCCACCACCACGTGGTGAACCCGCCCATCCTCCACGTGGGCCGCGCGCCCTGGCAGCTGGGGATGCGGCTGCGCAACGCGAAGGAGGTCTACGACTTCTTCGTCGAGCGGAAGTTCGCCGCGGTCCTCAACGGGCACCGGCACCTCGGCTACCGCTACCACCCGCCCTGGGCGCCGCTCTTTCTCTCCGCGCCCTCCGCCACGCTCGGCGACCGGACGGGCGGCAGGCCCTACTTCTGGCGGCTGGAGATTCGCGGCGGAGAGCTCGTCTCGGTGCGTGAACGCCCGCTCTCGCGCGACTGATTTGGCCGAGTCACGCGTGACCCGGAGCCGCGCAGACGCGAGTGAAACGGAAAAACATGGAACCTCAACGGTCGTACCCTTGCACCCGTTCGGTTGACGGTTTACGAGTCCGCCCGACATGAAGCGTTTGGGACAGGCCGGGGCGGGTACCGGCGAAGACGACTCGCTGCCGCCGCTCGGCGAGGTGCTCGACTTCCTGCGGCTGCTCTGGTCGATCGACCACGGCCTGCAGACGACCTCCAAGAGGATGGAGACGACCCTCGGGGTGACCGGGCTGCAGCGCATGGTGCTTCGGCTGGTGGGGCGTTTTCCGGGCATCAGCGCCGGCAACCTCGCGCGGATCCTCCACGTGCACCCCAGCACGCTGACCGGCGTCCTCAAGCGGCTCGAGGACAAGCAGATGGTGACGCGCTCGTCGGATCCGCTCGATGCGCGGCGCGCGCTGTTCAGCCTCACCGCCAAGGGCCGCGTGCTCGACGTGCCCACCACCGGGACGGTGGAGGCCGCGGTGCAGCGCTCGCTGGAGAAGGTTCCGCAGGCGAAGATCGCCGCCGCCCGCGAGCTGCTCCTCGCGCTTGCCGAAGAGCTGGCAACCGAGCCTGCAACGTTGGCCAGCGGCGCACAGCGCAAGCAGACCCGCGGGACGGCGCGCAAGAAGCGCTAGACGGGGTTATGTCAGGGTGCCTGTGGGAATGGCCTGACCCGCTCCGGGTTGGGCAGACCGGGCCGCCGTGAACGACTTCGAACCGCAAAGTGGCACTCCTCGACCCGACGAGGGCATCCCGCCGTGGGCGGGGGGCGAGAGGCCCTCTGCACTTCACGGAGCCGGCGGCGGCGGACCATCGCCGTCAGGTGGTCACGCGGGCGCGCTGCACCGGCTGCTCGACGCCTACCGTCGCAGGCAGACGCGGCTGTTCTGGCTCGAGGCGTTGCTCTGGGGCGGCGCGGGCTTCGCGGCCTTGCTGGTGGCGGCGGGCTTCCTCGGGCGCAATCCGCAGATAGGGCTTCCCCTTCTCATCGCGGCGCCGCTGGTGCTGCTGGGAACGCTCTTCGCGCTCGGCCTTCGGCGCACGCGGCGCGAGGTCGGTGACGACGGCGCCACCGCACGTCGCGTCGGCCACGCCGCGCCGGATGCATTGGGTGAGCGGGCGCTCTCCTCGGTGGAGCTGCAGCGGGAGCTGTCGCGGGAGCCGCTCTTCTCGCGCGAGCTGGCCTCGGCGTTCCTCGAGGACGTGGACAGCCGCGCGGCGGCGGTGCGTCCGGAAGCGCTGATCGACTCGCGGCCCTCGCGCAACGCGGGGCTCGCGCTCATCGGCGTGCTGCTCGTGTCGGCGGTGCTCCTCAGCGTCTGGCCGCAGCGTTGGGTCGCGGGGATGACGCGGCTGCTGGGCACCGAGGCCGAGGGTGCCTCTCCGCTCCGGCACGAGCCGATCACCGGCGACGTGGAGCTGACCTACCGCTACCCCGCCTACACCGGGCTGCCGCCGCGCATCGTGGCGGGGACGATGGGCGAGGTCTCCGCGCCGCCGGGCACCGAGGTGCTGCTGAAGACGCGCAGCGATCGCGCGGTGCGCCGCGCGGAGATCGTGGTGAACGGTCAGGCGTTGCCGCTGGAGGTGGAGGGCGAGCGCGAGCTGTCCGGACGCTTCGTGGTGGAGAAGGAGGGCCAGTACCACTTCCGCTTCATCGGCCCGCTCGGACGGGAGACGGCGCGCGGCCAAGACCTGCCGGTGACGCTGGAGCCGGACCTCGCGCCGAAGGTGGAGCTGCAGGTGCCGGGCGGCGAGATCGAGGTCGATCCCGGCGAGAAGGTGCAGCTGCGCTTCGACGCGCAGGACGACTACGGGCTCTCGGCGCTGGAGCTGGTGTTCCGCACCGCGGACGGCAAGGAGCACCGGCGCGCGCTGAAGGCGGAGGACGGCCGGCGCACCCGCTCGACGGTGACGTGGGACCTCGGGCAGGTGACGACGAAGCCGGGCGACCGCATCACCTACTTCATCGAGGCGCGCGACAACGACGCGGTGGCGGGGCCGAAGAAGGGCGTCTCGCGCACGCAGGTGGTGCGCATCTACAGCGCGGCGGAGAACCGGCGCGAGGCGGTGCGGCGGGCGGAGCTCCTCTGGGAGCGGCTCATCGGCCAGCTCGCGGACAGGCTCGAGGGCGGCGACGCGGCGGACGGGGTGACGGCGGAGCGCGCGGTGCAGAACGCGCCGGCCGACGAGGCGGGCATCACACTGGCGGAGGATCTGCTGCGCGAGGCGGGCGAGCTGCTCGACGGGAAGGACGCGCCGGAAGAGCTCGCGTCCGCGCTGACGGCGATCGGCGACGGCTACGGGCGGCACGTGCGGACGACGCGCGACAACCGGAGGCTCTTCCTCCGTCTGTCGCAGCGGCCGAACGGGGCGCCGGACGTGGGGCGCAGGTTCGTGTCCGCGGTGCGCTCGGAGATCGAGGAGCTGGAGCGGAGCGTGCTCTACCTCGAGTCGCTCATCGACCGTCGGAAGCTGGAGGAGCTGCGGGAGCTGGCGCAGGAGCTCGACGGGCAGAAGCGGGAGCTGGCCTCGCTGATCGAGGAGTACCAGAAGACGAGCGATCCGGAGCTGCGCGAGAACGTGCTGCAGGAGATCAACGAGCTGCGCCAGCGCATCGCGGAATTGCAGCAGCGCATGAGCGAACTGGCGCGCGGCATCCGCGACGAGCACCTCAACGCCGAGGCGATGCAGGAGCTCATGGACGAGGAGGACATGGGCTCGATGCTCGACGAGATCGAGCGGCTGATGCGCGAGGGCAAGACCGACGAGGCGCTGCGCAAGCTGCAGGAGCTGTCGATGCAGCTCGACGAGATGATGAAGGGGCTCGACGAGGCGGAGGAGAACTTCGGCGAGGACCAGAACCCGGAGCTGGTGAAGCAGTTCAGGGAGTTCACCGACGAGCTCGAGGCGACCGCGGAGGAGCAGAAGCAGGTGGCGCAGGAGACGAAGGCGCTGCGCGACGAGTACCGCGAGAAGATGCGCGAGCGGCTGCAGAAGAAGGCGGAGGCGCTGAAGGGCGACCTGATGAAGAAGGTCGAAGAGGCGAAGCGCGAGTACGCCGAGCTCGACGCGAACCGGCTGAACAGCGTGGCGGAGCGGAACCTCGGGCAGCTGCAGAGCGAGCTTCAGAACGTGGAGAACGCGCTGAAGGTGAACGACTACGACCTCGCGGCGGAGGCGGCGGCGAGGGCGGAGCGCGCGGCGGAGAGCCTCTCGGTCTTCGGGCAGGAGCAGATGACGCTCGACGAGATGTGGGGGAACCCGCCGGACGCGAAGGCCGAGTCGAAGCAGATGGCGCAGAAGCTCCAGCGCGGCGAGAAGAACGTCAGCGAGGTCAACGAGGCGCTGCAGGGGCTCTTCCCGCCGGCCGGCCAGATGATGAGCGGCGAGGACCAGCAGAAGCTCAACGAGCTCGCGCAGAAGCAGCAGCAGCTCGAGCAGCGCGCGCAGGGGCTCGGTCAGAAGATGGAGCAACTGCAGCAGATGGCGCCCATCTTCGACGGCGAGGCGCAGCGGCAGATGCAGGGCGTGGGCGAGCGGATGGGCGAGGCCGCGAGGCGGATGCAGGGACGCGATCCGGCGCGGGGACACGGCGAGCAGCAGGCGGCGATGGAGCAGCTGCAGCGGTTCCAGCAGCAGATGCAGCAGCAGAACAAGGGCGGCGGAAAGGGCGGCGGACTGCCCATGCCCATGGCGCGCGGGAACCGTCAGCAGGGCAGCGGCAGCGGCCGGGGCGACCAGCAGAAGGACGTGGAGATCCCCGACGCCGACCAGCACCAGACGCCGAGGGAGTTCCGCAAGGACATCATGGACGCGATGAAGCAGGGCGCGCCGGAGAAGTACCGGGACCAGGTGAAGCGGTACTACGAGGAGCTCGTGCGATGAGGGCGGCAGCGCTGTCGGTGCTGCTGCTCGCGGGTGTATGGGCGCCGGTGGCGTTCGCGCAGGGCGCATCGTCGCGGAGCGAGACCACCACGCTGGTGTCGCGGGTGGAGGAGCTGCTCAACGAGTGGGACGTGGAGGGCGCGGCGCAGGAGCTGGAGAAGCTCGCGCAGGTCATCCCCCAGGACGCGGAGCCGCTGAAGTACTACCGCGGGCGCGTGGCGTTCGAGCAGGGCCGCTACGACGAGGCGGTGCAGCTGCTCGGTGAGGCGGGGATCACCGACCGGCCGGGGTCGTATCTGCGGCTGGCGAAGGACACCCAGGCGGTGACGAAGGGACACGAGAGCGTCGAGAGCGAGCACTTCATCTTCAGCTATCCGCCGGGACGCGACGCGGTGCTCGCGCCCTATGCGCTCGATGCGCTGGAGCGGATCCGCAAGGCGATGCTCGAGGACCTCGGCTACGCGCCGCCGGGCAAGGTGCGGGTGGAGGTGGTGAACAACGGCGCCGAGCTGTCGCGGGTCTCCACGCTCTCGCGCGAGCAGATCTCCAAGACGGGGACGATCGCGATCTGCAAGTACAACAAGCTGATGGTCACGTCGCCGAAGGCGGCGATCCGCGGCTACGACTGGCTCGACACGCTGGCGCACGAGTACATCCACCTCGTCGTCTCGCGGCAGAGCCGGAACCGCGTGCCCATCTGGCTGCACGAGGGCCTGGCGAAGTATCTGGAGTCGCGTTGGCGCGGCCCGCCGGGACAGGCGCTCTCCCCTTCGAGCCAGGCGCTGCTCGGGCGGAGGGTGAAGGAGAACAACCTCATCCCCTTCGAGAAGATGCACCCGTCCATCGCGCTTTTGCCTACGGCGGAGGACGCGGCGACGGCGTTCGCGGAGGTCTTCTACGCCATCGACTACGTGCACGGGTCGAAGGGGATGGAGGCGCTGAAGGCGCTGGTGATCGGCCTGCGCGACGGGAAGAGCGACAAGGCGGCGATGGAGGGCGCGGTCGGCCAGAGCTTCGTACAGTTCGAGAAGGCGTGGCTTGGGCACATCAAGAAGCAGCAGTTTCCGAAGGAGCTGTTGCCGCACGAGGACCGCGTGGTGCTGAAGGAGGACGCGCCGGGCGCGGCTCGCAAGGACGAGAAGGATGAGGCGGCGCGCAAGAAGGGGCGCGACGTCACCTTCGGCCAGTTCGCCTACGTGACCGAGACGCCGGCGCGGCGTTCGGCGCACCTCGGTGAGCTGCTGCGCGAGCGGCGGCGGGTCGGTGCGGCGGCGGCGCAGTACCAGAAGGCGTACGGGATCGTCGGGGACAAGTACGAGGCCATCTCCAACAAGTACGCGCTGACGCTGCTGGAGTTGGGGCGACTCGACGAGGCGGAGAAGGTGCTGACGGGATCGCTGCGCGTGCATCCGGGCATCGCGTCCACCCACGTGCACCTCGGGCGCATCCACGTGTCGCGGCAGGACTGGAAGCGCGCGAGAGAGGCGTTCTTCCAGGCGGTGGCGGTGAACCCGTTCGACCCGGAGATCCACCTCGCGCTGCACCACGTGCACGGGAAGTTGGGAGAGCAGGCCGGGGTCGAGGTCACTCGTGGGGCGGTCGCGCTGCTGGCCGGGATCCCGGAGACCGCGGTGACGGAGGCGGCCGCTCGCTATGCGCAGTCGCGCGCGCTGGTGGAGCCGGAGCTGCCGGAGCGAAGCGCGGGCACTGCGCCCGCGCCTTCACCCCAGTGAGGAAAGGGCACCTGCCCTTCGCGAGCCGGCATGCCCGAGCATAGAAGTGAGGTCTGCTCGAGAAGCCGGACCGCGAGCAGCTGAGCGCTTCCCGCAATGAAAAAGCCCGACCTCGCGATGGGCGAGACCGGGCCTCTCACGACACGGCGGTCTGCGTTCAGATCGGGCGCACGTTCTGCGCCTGCAGGCCCTTCGGACCGCGGGCGACGTCGAACTCCACCCGCTGGCCTTCCTGCAGGCTGCGGAAGCCATCCGTGTTGATGGCGCTGTGGTGGACGAACAGGTCCTCGCCCCCGCCCTCCTGCGTGATGAAACCGAAGCCCTTCGCATCGTTGAACCACTTCACCGTACCGGTCGCCATGAGTCGCGTTCTCTCGTTCAGAGCGGCTGTTGCCGCGGGTGTTACGGACCCCGTGAATCCGAAGGGCCGTCACTGCGCTGCGGAGTCTGCCCGGTGAAGGCAGGCGTGTGGAAGGCCAACGCCAACCCACCGCTCACGAGGCGCCGCCGTCGTACACTTCAGCCCTCTCGATGCCGCACGACGCCCGTGGTCGATGAAGACCCGAACGGATCGAAGCTGCGCTTCGCGGTGCTCGGCCCCGACCGAATGGCCCGGACCGATTCGATCGGTGCGCGGCCCGAGAGGCCTGCTGCCTGCCGACTGGACGTACCGCGCGCGTTCGACCTAAGCCTCGCTGCGACATGACGCGCCACGGACTGCTCGCCCTCTCGCCTTTCGCTGCGCTGCTCACCGTGGGCCTGGCCCTCCTGCCCGCGTGTGGGGGCGACGGACAGGGTCCGGAGGCGGACGACGCTCGCTGCGTATCGCTCTGCCGGGACGACCCGCCCGAGGTGGAGGGGGCCTTCGACGTGTGCAGCACTGAGAGCGTGCGGGAGTGCCTGAGCCTGTGTCGCGCGCAGCTCGAGGATGCGGACTCCTCCATCTGCCGGAGCTGCCTGCTGGAGAACGCGGCCTTCGGTGCAGAGGAGCCCATGTCCAACCCGGTCTGCCACGGAGGCACCGGCAGCAGCTGCGCGTCGGGTCAGTGCGAGCTGACCGGGCGCGAAGGCGACTGCTCGTACTGCTCGGGGAACGAAACGGAGCGACGCAACTGTCTGCGGCTCGTGTACCCGCGCCGCGACGTCCACTGCCGGCCGACCTTCCGCTCCGTCACCGAGTGCACCGCCGTCTGTCGCTGAGCCCGTCCGATTCGGCTCGCGCGTCGTCAGCGGCGAAAGGCGAACGCGCGAAGTCCGGGATCGTCCTCAGTCTTCACGAAGTCCTCTCCGGCTCCGCCACGCCAGAAGGGCGCGCCGAGTCCCACTGCGCTGCACAGCTCGCTCTCCGTCAGCTGAGACGAGGTCCACGCGAGCAGCAGCCAGCCATCGGGCGCGAGCACTGCCCGGCACGCGTCGGTCATGGCTTCGAGGTCGCGCACCGGATCGATTCGCCGCCCGCGGCCGCCGCCGCTCGTCACCGGAGGTGGATGGAGCACGATGCCGTCGAATGAACCGCCCTGCGCGCGCACCGCCGAGAGCGCGTCCTTCACGTCGCTCTTCCAGAAGGTCCGCCCGTCGAAGCGCAAGTCGTTGAGCTCGTAGTTCCGGCGGCCCCGCGTCAGCGCCGAGGGCACCGCGTCCACGTTCGTCGTCGAGCGCGCGCCACCCGCCGCCGCCGCCACGCCGAACGCGCAGGTGTACGAGAAGAGGTTGAGCACCCGCCTGCCGGATGAGTTCTCGCGCACCCAGCGACGCAGCTCACGCGCCTCGAGGAAGAGGCCGGTGTGGCGGTCGGGGACGAGCCGTACTTCGAAGCGCAGTCCGTTCTCGCTGACGACACGACGGCCGTCGTCGCCATCAGGGCCACCGGTGATCTCGTGGCCGAAGCGCCAGAAGAGCGCCTCCGGCTCGCCCAGCGCTTCACGCAGCGCCCCGAGCAACGCCGCGTGTTCGGGACCACCGGCGATCCTCACTGCCGCGCCGAACTGCTCGATCACCAACCGTGGGATGCCGTCGCCGCCGCGGTCGAAGAGGCGGACTGTCTCCACTCCGGAATCGAAGAGGGACCTGCGCTTCGCGCACGCGCGGCGCACGAGTTCGGCGGCGATGGTGGGATCCACCGGTTCGCGCTCTCCCGGCTGGGCCGCTCGCTCGTCCGTGCTCTTCGAGTTCTGCATTCGCATCGTCCTTCTCGGCGTGTCAGCCCTCGCCGGACTCGAGGAGCCTCTTCAACGTCTGCAGATCAGCCTCCACCGCCCGGCGATCTTCATCGAACTGCGCGTCCGACATCTCCGGCCTGCGTATGAGCGTGAAGGTGAAGTCGCTCTCACCGACGCGGCCGCTGGGGACGACGCGCATCGGGTTGTGGACGACCTCTCCCGATTCGAGCGTAACGTCGTGGTCGAGCACGCCCTCCGCGTTGCGCGGCGCGAAGCGGATCCGGACGGTGCCGAACGGGGCCTCGGCGATCCAGGCGTCGCCCTCTTCCCGCACTTCCGAACGCGCCAGGCCGGCTGCCCAGCGCGGCAGGTTCCGCGGGTCCGACGCGAACGCGTACACCGCCTCCGCCGGCCGCGCGATGTGAACGGTGAGCTGCGCGTGCTGGGGCAGGCCATCGTTCAGCGCGTAGTAGTCGCCCTTGTCCGCGACGAAGATGTGGACGCGCAGCGAGGTCTGCGTCGGCCCGTCGAACGCGCCCATCGCGATGCCGAGCCAGTCCTTGTGCAACGGATCCCAGAAGAGCTGCGAGCCGCAGGTCCGGCAGAAGCCGCGTCGCACCTTCTCGCTCGAGCGGTACCAGGTGAGCAGCTCTTCACCTTCGATGCGCACAGCGCTGCGCGGGACATCCGTGGAAGCGAAGTAGTGGCCCGAGGCCTTGCGGCACTTCGTGCAGTGACACGCGTCCGGCCCCTGCAGCGGCCCCTCGAGATCGACCGTGAAGCGCACCGCGCCGCAGTTGCAGGATCCCCTGTGCATCGCGCCATCTGAGCACGCGTCCGCGCCGTCATCACGCAGCGGTGTCACCGCAAAGCTCCGTCCTCGCGAGAGCGCACAAGCAGACCATGCAGGATCGACATGCAGGCCCTGCATGCAGCTTCGGCATGGCCGCGTGCACTGCCATTGCGTGTCGTGCACCTCGTGTGGGCGGCGGCGCGTCGAATGTCGCGTGGCATGCACCGTGTAGAGCCGCGCCCTCCGGCGAGTGACGCCGACGAGGAGACGCATGCATTCGAGAATGATCGCAGTGGCGCTGTTCGTCCTGGGCCTGTCGGCCTGCGACGGCAACTCTGCAGGAACGCTGGACCTCACTGCCGACACGAACGCCTTCTCCACCGAGAGCGCGGCGGAGAGCGGCGGCGACGAGGTGGCGACGAACGAGGCGGAGCTCTTCGGTTGCTGCAGCCTCTGGAACGTGTGGGACGTCCCCCGCGAGCTGGACAGCGGTGAGGTCGGCCCCGCCGAGCTGGGGATGAAGTTCCGCACCTCGAAGGATGGCTACGTGAAGGCCATCAAGTTCTTCCGCGGCGTCCGCGATCGCGGCGCGCACACCGGCAGCCTGTGGAGCGCGGACGGCACGCGGCTCGCGCAGGTGAGCTTCACGAACACGGCATGGCCGGGCTGGCGCACGGCGGTGCTCTCCTCGCCGGTGGCGGTGCGCGCGGGCGAGGTGCACGTCGTCTCCTTCCACACCGAGACGGGCCGTCCGGCGGTGACGCGTGGCCTCTTCGCTCGCGGCGGCTTCGTGCGCGGTCCGCTGGCGGCGCTGGCGGACGGCGAGGACGGGCCCAACGGCGTTCGCCTTCGCGGCGCGAGCGGCTTCCCGACCGAGAGCACCGGCGGCAATCACTACGGCGTGGACGTGGTCTTCCAGCCGGCCGACATCCGCGGCCCGCAGGTGACGATCGACGCGCCGGCGGAGGGCTCGCTGGTGTTCGGTGAGGTCACGCTCAGCGGCACCGCGGCCGACGACGTGGGCGTGAAGAGCGTCTCGGTGCAGGTGAACGGCAACGCGCCGGTCGCAGCGCAGGGCCTCGAGGCGTGGAGCTTCGCGTGGGACACCACGACGGTGGCGGACGGCGCGCACACGCTGACGGTGATCGCGACCGACGCGGCGGGCAACGAGGGCCGGCAGACGCTGCAGGTCAACGTGGGGAACACGCAGCCGGTCTGGCAGCTCGAGGCGCTGACGGTGGACCGCACCGAGGTCGGCGCGCGTGAGCCCCTCACCGCGACGGTGCGGCTGCGCAACGTGGGCGGCGGCGCGGGCTTCGTGCAGCGGCTGTCGGTGAGCGCGGTGCACGCGAACGGTGAGGTCCTCGAGCTCGAGGGTGAGCTCAACGCGCAGACGATCGCGTCCGGCGGCGAGCTCTCGCTGACCGCCACGCTGACCTTCACCCCGTTCGACGCGCTGGGCCAGTGGCAGCTCTTCGCGCAGTTCGATGACGGCAGCACGGTGACGGCCGGCGACGCAGTGCAGGTCACGCGCGTGCACAAGGTCCCGCTCTCCACCGCGATCCACCGCGGCCGGCTGACCGACCCGAACGAGCCGCTCTACCGGCAGACGTTCCTCCAGTACTTCGACGGGCTCACGCCGGAGTACGAGATGAAGATGACGCAGGTGCAGCCGCAGCAGGGCGTCTTCAACTTCTCGGTCACCGACCAGATCGTCGCCTTCGCCGAGCAGCACGGGAAGACGGTCCGCGGCCACACGCTCGTCTGGCACAACTCGCTGCCTTCGTGGCTGACCTCGCGGACGTGGACGCGCGACGAGCTCATCGCGGTGATGCAGACCCACATCGCCACGGTGGTGGGCCGCTACAAGGGCCGCATCCAGGAGTGGGACGTCGTCAACGAGGCGCTGAACGACAACGGCACATGGCGGACGACGATCTGGTTCAACGTCATCGGCCCGGACTACGTGAAGCTCGCCTTCGAGGCCGCGCACGCCGCCGATCCCGACGCGCGGCTCTTCTACAACGACTTCAACGCCGACCGGATGAACACCAAGTCCACCGCCATCTACAACATGGTGCTCGGGCTGAAGAGCGCGGGCGTGCCGATCCACGGCGTGGGCCTGCAGGCGCACCAGTCCACCACCTACAACTCGCTGCAGATGTCGATGGAGCCGGTCATCGCCCGGCTGGCGACGATCGGGGTGGAGACGCAGGTGACGGAGATGGACGTGAAGCTCGCGGCGGCGACGCACCTCACCACCGCGCAGAAGCTCCAGCTGCAGGCGGACATCTACGGCGCCGCGGCGAGCGCCTGCCAGGCGCAGCCCACCTGCACCCGCTTCAGCGTGTGGGGCCCGACGGACAAGCACACCTGGCTGGGCTCGGGTGAGATGCCGCTGCTCTTCGACACGCTCTACCAGCCGAAGCCGTCCTGGTACGCGGTGGCGGGAGCGCTCGGGCGGTAGAGGGGCAGGCAGTCCCAGACGTCTCGCGGCCCGCTCATCACTCCGATGGGCGGGCCGTTCCATTTCCCGCGACCGGCGTCCGGAATTCGCCCTCCGCTGGGCGGTTTGTCCTCCTCTACGCCCCTCCGGCCCGCCCTCACAGGATTGTGTGGCCCGGCCCTCCGGCGGGGGACTACAAGGTCCGGACATGGAACTCGCAGCGAACGCTACGCAGCCCACCTCCGACGATCTGCGCGCGGTGCAGGAGCTCTCGGCGGCGCGGGCGGAGATCGCCGGTCAGATCGAGAAGCGCGTCGTCGGCCAGCACGAGGTCGTCGAGCACCTGCTCATCTCGCTCTTCTCGCGCGGCCACTGCCTCTTCGTCGGCGTGCCCGGCCTGGCGAAGACGCTGCTCATCTCCACGCTGGCGGAGGTGCTGAACCTCTCCTTCAACCGCATCCAGTTCACGCCGGACCTCATGCCGTCGGACATCACCGGCACGGACATCCTCGAGGAGGATCGCGCCACCGGCCGTCGGACCTTCCGCTTCGTGAAGGGCCCGCTGTTCGCGAACATCGTGCTCGCCGACGAGGTGAACCGCACCCCGCCGAAGACGCAGGCCGCGCTGCTGCAGGCGATGCAGGAGTACCGGATCACCGCGGGCGGTCAGACCTATCCGCTCGACCTGCCGTTCCTCGTCTTCGCCACCCAGAACCCCATCGAGCAGGAGGGCACCTATCCCCTCCCCGAGGCGCAGCTCGACCGGTTCATGTTCCTCGTGGACGTGGGCTATCCCACCGCCGAAGAGGAGGTGGAGATCGTGAAGAGCACCACCGGCGGCAAGCCTCCGCCGCTGCAGAAGGTGCTCTCGCCGGAGCAGATCCTCCGGCTTCAGGAATTGGTGCGCCGCGTGCCGGTGCCGGACCACGTCATCCGCTACGCGGTGGAGCTCGTGCGCAATACGCGGCCGAAGGAGCCGGGCGTTCCGGACTTCATCGCGAAGAACGTGTCGTGGGGAGCGGGACCGCGCGCGAGCCAGTACCTCGTCGTCGCCGCCAAGGCGCGGGCCATTCTGCAGGGCCGCTTCGCCGCCTCGGTTGAAGACATCAAGGCGCTCTCGTTGCCGGTGCTGCGCCACCGCGTGCTGCCGAACTTCCACGCGGAGAGCGAAGGGCTGACCTCCGCCAAGCTCATCACGCAGCTGCTCGAGACGGTGAAGGCCTAGGCCTTGCCCACGCTGGACGCACAGACGCTGTCGCGACTGGCGGGGGTGAAGCTGCGCGCGCGGGCGGTGATGGAGGGTGTGCTCTCCGGCCTGCACAAGAGCCCGCACCAGGGCCAGAGCGTGGAGTTCGCCGAGCACAAGGAGTACGCGCCGGGCGACGAGCTGCGGCACCTCGACTGGAAGGCGTACGGGAAGCTCGACAAGTACTACGTCAAGCGCTTCGAGCACGAGACGAACCTCCGCGCGGTGATGGTCGTGGATGGCTCCGCGTCGATGGGCTACCGCTCCGCCGCCGCCGACAAGGGGCTCTCCAAGCTCGAGGTGGCGACCACGCTGGCGGGCGCGCTCTGCTACCTGCTCGTGCGTCAGCAGGATGCCGCGGGACTCGCGGTCGTCACCGGTGAGCGGGTGGAGGACGTGCCGCCTCGCGCGTCGGCTGGACACCTCAGCACGCTGCTCGAAGCGATGGAGCGGGTCGAGCCGAAGGGGACGACGGACCTCTTCCGCGCCGCGGACCTGCTCGGGGAGAAGCTGCACCGGCGCTCGCTGGTGCTCGTCTTCAGCGACCTCTTCGACGACCGGCAGGACGCGCTGCGCCGCATCCTTCAGCTGCGCGCGCGCAAGCACGACGTGGCGGTGTTCCAGATCCTCGATCCCGCGGAGCTCGAGTTCCCGTTCGATGATCCGACGCTGTTCCTGTCGATGGAGGACGAGCGCCGGATCGAAGTGAACCCGCGGGAGATCAAGCAGAGCTACCTCGAAGAGCTGGGGCAGTTCCTGCAGACCACGAAGGCGCTCTGCGCGCAGAACGACGTGGAGTACGAGCTCGTGCGCACCGACGCGCCGCTGGACCAGGTGCTCCTGCGTTTCGTGGCGCGGCGGCAGGGAGGTCGCAGGTGACGTTCGGCGCGCCGCTCATGCTCTTCGGTGCGCTCGCCGCGCTCATCCCGCTGGCGGTGCACCTCTTCGATCGGAGAAGGCCGAGGCCGGTGCCCTTCGGCGCCATCTCCTTCGTGCTGCGCTCGCAGCGGCGGACCGCGTCGCGGCTGAAGCTGAAGCGGCTCATCCTCTACGCGCTGCGGACGCTGATCCTTCTCGCCATCCCGCTCGCGCTGGCGCGGCCGGAGCTTCGTCGTGAGGCGCAGGCGGCGGACGCTGCGGCGAAGGGGCCTGCGGCCACTGCGATCGTGCTCGACTCGTCCCTCTCCATGCGCTGGTCGGGGAACGGGAACGAGGCGGACTCCCTCTTCGAGCGCGGCCGTGGACTGGCGCGTGATGCCCTGCGCGATCTCGGCGGAGATGAACCGGCGACGGTGGTCGTCTGTGGTCCGGATGCAGCGCCGCCCGGTGCGCCGGTGTTCGATCGCGGCCGGCTGCGCTCGGTGATCGATGAGGCGAAGCCCTCCTTCGCGCCGGTGGAGCTCAACCGCTGCCTCGAGCTGGCGGCAGCGGCGCTGGAGGAGAGCCCGCTGCCCGGCAAGCGGCTGGTGGTGGTGAGCGACTTCACGCAGAACGCGCTGCGGCTCGAGCGGCCCTCGCCAATCGTGAAGGGCCCGGACGGTCAGCCGGTGCGTCCCGAGGTGGAGCTGCGCGACGCGGCAGAAGGCGCGAAGGCGCTGCCCAACCGCGCGGTGGTGGAGCTGAAGGTGGAGCCCGCGCTGCAGGCAGGTCCTCGCACCTACGCGTTCGCGTTCACCGTGCGGAACTTCTCGCCGGAGGCCGCGAGCGATCTCGAAGCGCAGCTGCTCGTCGGCGACCGCGTGGTGGCGAAGGGCTTTCTCGACGTGCCCGCCAACGGCACCGCGCAGAAGGTGCTCACGCATCGCTTCGAAGAGGGCGGGACCTTCTCCGGCGAGGTGCAGCTGACGGGTGACTCGCTGCGCGAAGACGACCGGCGTCCGTACGTGCTGCAGGTACCTCGCGAGGTGCGCGCGCTGGTGGTGAACGGGGCGCCGGACACCGTGCGCTGGCGGGACGAGTCCTTCTTCGTCAGCGCCGCGCTGAGCGGTCAGGGGTCGCCGGTGCGCGAGGCGGTGCGCGATCCCGCCGCGGCCTGGCGCGAGGACTTCGCCAACTGGGACCTCATCTTTCTCCTCAACGTGCCCGCGCCGCCGGAGGACGTGGCGCGCAAGCTGGAGGCGTTCGTCGCCGAGGGCGGTGGGCTGTTCGTCTCGGTCGGAGATCAGGTCGAGCCGGAGGCCTGGAACGCGCGCATGGGCAAGGTGCTGCCGCGTCCGCTGCGGGTGGTGAAGACGGCGGCGCTGCCCGATGAAGACGACGCGGACCGGCGCGCGGCGAAGCTCAACGGCGTGCAGCTCGAGCACCCCATCTTCGCGCCCTTCGGAGGCCAGGCGGGTGAGGGTCTGCAGAGCGCGCGCTTCTATCGCTACATGCTCCTCGAGCCCGAGCCGCCGAGGCCGGATGCGGAGCAGTCACAGGTGCTCGCCGCCTATGACGACGGCGCGCCTGCGTTCGCCTTCTCGCGCGTGGGCCGAGGGCGCGTGCTGCTCTTCACCTCCACCGTCGATCGCGACTGGGCAGACCTCGCCATCCGCACGAGCTTCCTGCCGCTGGTGCAGCGCATCTCGTCGTTCCTCACCGGCTCGCTCGACGAGCGCGAGGAGATGCGCGTGCGCGTGGGCGGCACCGTGCCGCTGAAGCCGGAGCCGCAGCAGCAGGTGGCGGACATCCTCTCGCCCTCGGGTGAGTCGGCGCCGCGCAAGACGCAGGAGGACGGGACGCTGCTGGTGGGTCCGGTCTCCGAGCCGGGCGTGTACCGCGTCGTCCGGAACGACAAGCAGCCGATCCCGGAGCTGACCTTTGCCGCGGTGCTCGATGGCTCGGAGAGCGACCTCTCCCGGCTGGACGCGGACGCGCTGGAGGCGTGGTTCGGCGAGGCCACCGTGCGACGTGACGGCGGAGGGCAAGACGGCCCGTCCGTCCCCCTGTGGACCTGGCTCATCTCGGCTGCCGCGCTCGCGTTCCTCGCGGAGGGCGTGCTGCTGAGGAAGTAGAATGGTCGCGATGGTTCCCCTCGTGCAGGCGCCGCCCCGCGCCGAGCTCACCGACCCTTCCGGATTTTTGCGTTGGCTGACCAGCGATCCGGTGTCGGCGGACCTCGGAAGCGTCGATCCGGTGGAGATGTGGGCGCTGGTGGGTGCTGCGTCCCGCGCGCGTCTGCAGCAGCCGGCGCCGCTCCGGGTGGCGCTCGACCGGAGCGCGCCCTCCGTCCAGTTCGCGCAGGCGGTGGGCTTCAGCCGCGTGGTGGAGGGCGAACCCCCCATTGCCGCCGTCGAGGCACACCGCACGGTGACCTTGGCGCGCATCGCCCGCACCGGCGCGACCGAGACGCAGGCGAACGAGATCTCCCGGCTGCTGGTTCCGCAAGCCGAAGAGGAGGACACGCGCCGCACGCTCTACTACGTGCTCAACGAGCTCTTCCGGAACGTGGTGCAGCACAGCCAGGATCCGCTGGGAGGCGTGGTGGGCGCGCAGCTGAACGTGGGCGGCCGGAACGCGCGCAGGCCGATGGTGCAGGTCGCCGTCGCGGACGCGGGCGTCGGCATCTTCGAGAGCCTTCGCAGCCGGCACACCGCGCTGACCGAGCCCCGGGAGGCTATCGACAAGGCGATGTGGCCGCACATCTCGCGCGCGTTCGACGAGGGCGAGACCGGAAGCGCGCAGAACGCCGGGATGGGCCTCTTCTTCATCGCCGAGCTGACGAAGCTCGTGGGAGGACGACTGCTCGTCGCATCGAGAGGCGCCTCGCTGCTGCTGGAAGGTGACGAGCGCTTCGAGAACCCGCGCGGGACGAGCCGCTTCCTCGATCGTGACGTCGGCTTCGAGGGAACGCTGGTCGCCTTCGAGATGCCCGCGGTCGAACGCAACGACTACGACGCGATGATCGAGACCATCCGCGAGCGCGCCCGCGAACGGACGCCGCGCCGCGCGTTGAACAAGTGGCTCACCTTTACGCCGCCGCCTGCCGATGGTGGGCTTCGCTTCCTCGTCCGCCACGCCCACGTCGAGGACGCCGAGGCAGCGCTTGCGTTCGCGAAGCGCGAGCTGGAGCCGCGCCTGTTTCGCCGTGAGTCGATCACCCTCGACTTCACCGGCGTTTCCGCGCTGACGCAGAGCTACGTCCACGCCCTGCTCTACGAGCCCCTGCGGCTCGCCTGGGCGCTGAAGGTCCCCATCCACGTCATTCACGCGCAACCGGGCGTCCGGAGCACGCTCGAGCTGCTCGAGCACTACGCCCTCGCAGGTTAGCTGGAGCCCCATGAATCCGACGCAGTCACCGTTTCACCTCCCCCTCTCGCTGGTGGTCGGCGCGCTGGTGCTTGCGGCCACGGGCTGCAAGAAGGAGGAGCCCACTGCGGAGGGCCCCTCTCCGCTGCACGTGACCGCGCCTTCGGGTCCGGGTTCCGAGACGAGCCCGGACGACGCGGAGGAGCTCACCCAGGCGCGCGAATCGCAGCACTCGGCGGACGCGCTGCTGCAGGAGGGTCAGCCGTCGGTGAAGGTGGACGAGGCGCTGGTGGAGCGCTTCCTCGCGTACCGCAAGCTCGTGGTGGCCCGCTCGCGGTCGGCGGTGGAGCAGTTCGCGAACGAGACGCGCAAGGCGGGCGGCGCGACGGCGGCGGCCGCGAAGGCGAACCAGACGGTGGCGATGCGCGCGGCACGGGCGAGCCAGCAGTTCGCGGAGCGGATGCGCGACATCGAGGACAAGACGCGCGCGGAGCTGAAGCTGACGCGGGACGAGGTCTCGGCGGTCGCGCAGGTGGTGGGCGCGGTGCTCTCGCAGCGCGAGATCTGGCGGCTCTCCGGTGGCGACGAGGCGGTGCAGCTCGCACAGACGCAGCTGGCGGCGATGCCGGAGGCGGAGCGCGCGCGCGGAGGCAAGGCGCTGCAGGCGAGCCTCGATGGGTTTGCGCAGATGCGCGAGGCAAAGGAGGCGCGGCGGGTGCACGGTGACGCCGCGGTGAACGCGGTGCTCGCGCACGAAGAGGCGCTGTCCGCGGTGCAGCGCGAGGCCACCTCCGTGATGTCGCAGGTGTACTAGTGGCCACGCCCATCACTCCGTCGCAGCGGCTGCACGCGCAGGTCGCGCGCATGTTCATGGTCGGCTTCCCCGGCACGACGCTGGAGGCCGCGGGCGAGGAGTTTCGCGCGCTGGTGCGTGACGGGATCTTCGGCGCCATCCTCTTCCGCCGGAACGTCGAGTCGCCGGAGCAGACCGCGCAGCTGTGCGCGTCCCTCAAGTCTCTCGCAGCGCGGCCCTTCATCCTCTCGGTGGACCAGGAGGGCGGGCGCGTGGCGCGGCTTCGCGGCGGGCCCTTCACGTCAATGCCGCCGATGCGCGAGCTCGGTCAGCGCGGTGACGAAGGGCTGGCGGAGCGCGCGGGGAGGCTGCTCGCGTACGAGCTGCGCGCGGTCGGCTTCGACTGGGACTTCGCGCCGGTGCTCGACGTGGACACGAACCCGGCCAATCCGGTGATCGGCGACCGCAGCTTCGCGCGCGAGCCGGAGCTCGTGGGGCGGCTCGGCGTGGCGCTGGCGCGCGGGATGGAGTCGGGCGGCGTGGCCTCGTGCGGAAAGCACTTCCCCGGACATGGCGACACCGCGCAGGACTCGCACCTCGAGCTGCCGCGGCTGCCGCACGACATGGCGCGGCTGCGCGAGGTGGAGCTCGTCCCCTTCCGCGCCTACGCGGAGGCGAAGCTCGCGTCGCTGATGACCGCGCACGTGGTGTTCGACGCGGTGGAGCCGGAGGTGCCCGCCACGTTGAGCGCGCGCGTGATGGAGGGCCTGCTGCGCCGCGAGCTCGGGTTCGAGGGCGTGATGGTTTCCGACGATCTGGAGATGAAGGCCATCGCCGACAACTACGGCGTGGGCGAGGCCGCGGTGCTGGGCACGCTGGCGGGCGTGGACCTCTTCCTCGTCTGTCACCGCGCGGATCGTCAGCGTGAGGCGATCGAGTCGGTCGTGCGCGCGGTGGAGTCGGGGCGGGTGGAGCGCGCGCGAATCGAGAGCGCCAACGCGAGGCTCGATGCGCTCGCCGCGCGCTTTGCCCACGGAGCTCCCGCGGGGCTGCACACGCTGGGGAGCTCCGAGCACCTCGCGCTGCGTGATGGGCTCGTCGCAGGCGTCGCAGGGCGCGATCCCACCGAGGTGCTCGCGTAGCGGAGCGAGAGGCCGTGTCCGTGCGGCCTCTAGACTTCGCCGCATGACCGACGCGCGCCGGCCGAAGAAGAGGACGAAGAAGAAGCCCGCGGCGAAGAAGCGGCAGGGACACGACAGCGTCTTCGCCACGCTGCCGGACGGGACGCGGACGAACGCGTTCCTCTACGACGAGGTGGACTCGGTTCCGGAGACCGCGGCCGAGCGTCGCGAAAACCGGAAGCGGCTCATCGCGCTCGGGCTCACGAAGGAAGAGGCGGAGGCGATCAGCTGATGACCCCCTCCGTCGCAGGCGAGGAGCTCGCGCCGCCGCTGGCACCGGGCACTCTGCGGACGCTGGCGCAGCGCTACCTGCCCGCCCTCCGCGCAGCGCGAGGAAAGCCGGTCCCCTGGGTCGGAGGAGGAAGCGAGCCGGACGGGACGCTCGTGCTCGCGCAGCCACGAGTGGAGGCCAGCGTCGGCGACTTCCTGCAGGCCCTTCACCGGCTCCGGGTCATCTACCCGTTCGATTGGCCGGCGTGGTCACCGAGGGCCGAGGCACTGGTCGCACCGGGCGGCATCGAAGACGCGACGCTCGACGAGCTGCGGCGCCTGCTGACCGTCATCATCCGGCAGGACCGCTTCGCGACGGGCGTGGTCGCGGAGATGGTCGAGCGCGGCGTGTTCGTGCGGATCCTCGAGCGGATGGCCGAACTCGCCGACCCTCCGCGCTGAGTCCGCTCAGTGCGCGTGGCCCTCGTGGCCTGCGCCGTGCCCTTCGTCCGCGCCCGGCGGGTGGTTGTCGTGCGCCTTCCGCTTCTCCTCCTTCGCGCGGCAGTCGCGCAGCGCAGCGAGGATGCGTTCACGTTCAGCGGCCTCGGTCGCCTTGCCCAGCGCCTGCGCGAGGGGCTCACACGGGGCTTCGTCGTCCGCGAGGCTCGGGGTGGCCAGCGGCCGCTCGGGCAGCGCGAAGGGCGCCTCCAGCCGGCGCAGCAAGCTCTGCGCGTCGGCGTGCGCCTTCGAGGCCTCCGGCACCTCGCGCAGCTTTGCCTTCACCTCGTCGAAGCGAGGGTCGCGCGGCGAGACGCCCTCCAGCACCAGCGCGCGGTACTGGCCTTCCGCCTCGCGATAGGTGGTCATCCCTACGTCTGCACTCGGCGACGCGCTGGGTGCCGACGAGCGCGACGTGGAGCCCTTCTCCGAGCCGCGGTTGCAGCCGGCAACGACGGCCACGCTGGAGACGCCCCACGCGACGACGGCCACACCCACCAGACGCGCGCGCATGCCCTACCGCACCCGCCGGCGCCGCGAGCGCATGACGAACGCGGCCGCCGGAATCATGAGGAAGATCATCGACATCGGCGCCGACGCGCAGCCGCAGCCACCGGGCGCGGGCTCGGGAAGAGGCTCCGTCGGCACCCACGGAATCCCGCCGCCACCGCCACCTCCACCACCGTCCTCGTCACCGGTCCCCGCGTCGTCGGTCCCACCGTCGGTGCCGCCGTCCTCCGGCTGCGGCTGGGGTAGCGGATAGCCGCGCAGCTCCACGGTGGTCTCGGGGAACGAGGTGCTGCAGCCACTCGGCATCCCGCTCAGCTTCGGCGAGCCGGCCTCCACCCACGCGGTGCCCACGAGGCTCGCCATCAGCGTCACGCCGTCCGCGAAGCGGCGCGCGGTGATCTCGGAGGTGTTCGCGTAGAGCGCGTCCATCGCCCCGTTGCTGTTGAAGTCGTCGAAGATGATCTTCTGCGCCAGCGGCACGCCCACCTGGATGAGGTCGAAGGTGTGGTTCTTCGGATCGACCCGACCCAGCTGCCCGTAGTAGCCGCGCATCGCCACCGCCAGCGCGTTGAGCCGCGTCTGGTTGGAGAGCATGTCGCTCTCGTAGCGGGTGTGCAGGTTGCCCGGCTGGTTCTTCGTGGTGTGCATCGGCGACGCGGCGTCGGTCACGTAGTGCGAGAGGTACGCCACCGTCTCCAGCGCGTCTGCTCCGTTGCCCGCGCGGAAGTCCGCCACCAGCTCCGCGTACAGCTCCTCCACGCGCCAGGGCACGCGCCCGTTCGCCACCGCGTACTGCTTGAACTTCTCCTCCGCCGCCGCCCAGTCGCGCGGATAGCTCTCGACCGGGTTCGCGTAGTCGATGTCGAGGTAGTGCCTCGGCCACTCGCACCACAACGGCGTGTTCTGCCGCGCGTCGCAGGTCTCGGGATCGCTGTTGCGCCAGCGGTCCGGATCGCACGCCTTCTCCTGCCACGCGTAGACGCCGGTGGTCGTCGAGAGCCACGCGCGCAGACAGCTTCCAGTCGGGAAGGGCTCGTGCAGGTGCGAGGCGAGGCGGCGGTGCCCGGTGAAGCCCCACGCGAAGGCGCTCTCCGGGACCGCGACGAGCGCAACGAGAAGCGCGAGGGCGAGCGCGGAGAGAGAGAGCCTGTGCGGCATGCGCGGCATCATCCACCCCGAGAAGGTCGCTGCCAACCGCGACCGCTCCCTGTATGTTGCGCGGCCGCATGACCGCCAGCCTGCTTCCCTTCCTCATCGGCCTCGTCCAGGGCCTGCTTCACGGCGTGGGCCCGGACCACTGCGCGGCGGTCGCCACGCTCGGCACGCACTCCGGCGGTGGACGTCGCGCCGCGCTCATGACCGCGGTGCGCTTCGCGGTGGGCCACGCGCTCGTGCTCGGCGTGCTCGCGCTGGGCTGCCTGCTGCTCGGCGTGGGCATCTCCGAGACCTTCGAGCGCTTCGCCGAGATTGCCGGCGGCACCGTGCTCGTCGCGCTCGCGCTGGCCGCGCTGCTCTTTCCCTCCGCGCTGCGCCACGGCCACCCGCATCTGCCCGGCCACGACCGGTCGCACTCGCACCCACCGCACGGCCGCGGCCTCACCGTGTCGTCGGCGGCGGGCGCGTTGATGGCGGTGAGCGGCGCGCGGTCGCTGCTGCTCGCCCTGCCCCCGCTCGTTGTCGGCGGCACCTTCAGCCTCTCCGCCTGGGCCTACCTGCCGGGCTTCGCGCTGGGCATCCTCGTCAGCATGGGCGCGGTCGGCGTGCTCGTGTCCGAGGGCGTCTCGCGCACCTCGGCGAGGATCCGTCCGCTGCTCGAGCGCGGCGTGGCGGTCTGCTCGGCCGCCATCGGCCTGTGGTGGATCGCCGAGCGTCTCTAGTCCCCGAACGCAACGTCACGCCACTCACCCGAGGAGACACCATGCCGCGCTTCACGCGTCCCGCCCTTGCCGCCGTCCTTGCCGCCGCCGCGCTCACCGGCACCGCCTGCAAGAAGGAGCAGCCCGCGCAGCCGGGGGCGCAGCCTTCCGCGCCCACCGCCCAGGCGCCCTCGCAGCCCGCCGCCGCGCCGAGCGATGACGGCGAGCCGAAGGAGCTGAAGATCGACGACGACGTGGTGAACCGGTACCTCTCGTACTGGGATCAGCACATGGAGCTCATGCGCCAGATCTCCTCCGAGGTGGACACCACGCTGAAGGAGCTCGACGAGAAGGGCCAGGTGCAGGGCAGCGTGCAGGCCCTCAACCGCGCGCAGGAGATCGAGCGCAAGCTGGACACGCAGTCGGCGAAGCTGCGCAAGGAGTTCCGCTTCGACGAGCAGCAGGTCGAGACGCTGCAGGACTTCTTCGGCACCCTCGCGGTGAACCTGCAGATCAGCCGCGACATCCCGGTGGAGCAGATGGTGACGGGCCTGCGCGCGCAGCTGGCGCAGATGCCGGCGGAGCAGCGCGCCGCGGCGGAGCAGGAGATCGCGCAGCTGGAGAGCGAGTTCAAGACGCAGAGCGAGCTGCGTGAGCTGCGCAGCGAGTACGGCGACGCCGCGGTGGACGCGGCGCTGAAGCACAAGGACCGGATCATCGCGATGCAGGAGAAGCAGCTGAAGCTTCTCGGCAACGTGCACCAGGCGCCGCCGCAGCCGTAGCCGCGGGGACCGAAGGCCGCGGCTATTCCGAAGGCCGCGGCTCGAGGAGCTGCAGCGCGTACATCGCGGCGAAGAAGCCGTTGACCACGTGCTCCGGGCGCCCGGCGAGGGTCCCCAGCTCCGCCACCGTCCGCGTGCCGTCGATGCGCGGAAAGAGCTGCGACTCCCACCGCTCCAGCTCGACCTCCTGCAGGTCGTAGTCGGGCTTCGGCGAGCGGACCGGCCGGTCCTCCGGCGTCACCAGCCGGCGCAGCCGCTCCGGCGTCCAGAGCTTCTTGATGCCGCGGACGATGAGCTGCGCGGGGTGCGCGTCGAGCTTGATCTTCTCGCCCACCGCGCGGTCCTTGAAGGAGAGGAACCACGTCCCCTCCTCCCACGCGAAGAGCGAGTAGATGATGCTCTTCACCTGCTGGCCGACGAAGTAGAGCCGCTCGGGCTCCTGCAGGAGGCCGCGCTCGATGAGCACGTCGCCGGTGCGGCGGTTCGTCTGCTTCGCCACCTCGGTCGCGTCCTGCAGCTGCTCGGGACGGATCTTCCCCACCCGCACGAGGAACTGGCCGAAGCGATCCTGCAGGAGGTTGGAGAGCGCGAACACCGGCTGCCCGTGCTCGAAATAGATGACCTTCTTCACCTTGCCCTTCTGCACGCCGAGCTCTCCGGTCTCCTTCGAGAGCCAGAACGCGGTGAGCAGCGACGGCAGGTTGTCTTTCAGCTCGCCGCGGCGGGTCTGGCCGCGCATCGCCTCCGCGACCTCGGCGGACTCGCTGGCCTGAAGCGGCACCTCGGCGAGGCGTCCCTCGGCGGGCGGGCGCGGTGAGACCCCTTCCCCGGGCGCGATGGGCCTCGCGGTGAGGTCCGCGCCGCGCAGCTCTGCGGTCAGCTCGTGTCCGCCGGTGACGCGGATGCGCCCGGTGAGGACCATCGGCTCCTGCGGCGCGTCCTCCTCGAGATCGACGTCCATCTCGACCTCGAAGGCGTCCTGCGGCTGCGGCTTCGGCGCCTCGCTCTTCGCGGGCGGGACGATCGCGGCCACCGCTTCGATCAACCGGCGCGCCTCGAAGGGCTTCTCGAAGTAGGCGGCGGAGGCGTACTTCTGCCGGGCCTCGAGCGCGTGACGGCCGCCCTTGAAGACGCCGGTCATGAAGAGGAGCGGCAGGTCCGGCTGCTCCTTCCGGAGCCCGTCCGCGAGGTGGTAGCCCATGGTGTCGGGCAGGAGGATGTCGAGCACCGCGAGCTTCGGCGGCGACTCGCGTGCGAGGTCGAGCGCCTGCTTGCCTCGGCCGGCTGCCAGCACCTCGTAGCCGGCGTTCTCGAAGAGCTGCGTCAGGAGTGAGAGGAGCTCCTGGTTGTCGTCGACCACCAGAATCCGCGGCGCCATGGATGTAGGAGCCTATCCCATGGGGGCTATGCACCATCCGCCAATTCTCTATGGTGCGCGCATGTTGCGCGTCGTTCGCCTCGCCCTGCTCCTCCTCGTCGCGCTGCCGCTCCCCCTGGCACATGCGCAGGCAGAGGACGGCGGCGGCTCCGGTGACGACGGTGGCGTGATCGGAAGCCAGGACGCGGGCACAGAGGACGCGGGCTCTTCGGGCGGTGGCGACGGCGGGCTTCCGGATGCCTCCGTCGGCGAGGGCGGTGCGGATCGCGACAACGAGCAGGGCGACGACACCACCGGCCGCGTGGTGACGGTGTGCGACCGCGCCTCGGACTGCTCGCCCGGCTTCTCCTGCTCGCAGGGCCGCTGCACCTGGATCGGCGTGCGCGAGGCGGAGGGCGGCTTCGGCTGCGGCGACACCGGCGCATCCGCGGCGATGCTCCTGCCGCTCGGGATCTTCTTCGGGTTCGTGCGTCGACGCGGAAAGCGCAGCGGGCGCAGCGGGCGCAGCGGGCGGTAGCCGGCGCTCGACCCGCCTCCGAGCCCGATCACTTTCGCCCGTTCTCAGACGGGCTCGCCTGCGTGTAGGACCGGGCATATGTCGAACGCGATCTCGCTGCTCCACGCCGCGCTCCTCCTGACTGCTCCGGCCGCAGGCCTCCCCTTCGAGGGAGACACGGAGTACCGGACCCACCGCTTCGCCCAGACCTGGGTGGGGCTCGAATATGAAGCGGTCGGTCCGGGCAGACTCTACGACCCCGCCACCGGAGGCAGCGCTCCGCTCGGCGCGCGAGGCCTGGGACGCGTGGGCATCGGCGCGCTGCACTTCTGGGGACACGCGGACTTCTACGTCTCCTTCCCGGTGCTGCAGCACTCCCTCAGCGGTCCGCCCGAGGTGCCGCACCGCTTCAGCACGGGGATCCTCACCGGCTTCCGCGCCTACCCGTGGCAGCTCACGACGTGGGGTGTACGTCCCTACGCGGGCATCGCCTGGGCACCGTCGACCCTGAGGCAGGCGGTGGGTGACGGCGAGGCCGGGATCGCGCAGGTGCGGCACCGCTTTCCGCTCGAGGGCGGGCTCTCGCTCCTTCTGCCGGTGGGGCTCCTCGAAGCGGGCGCGCGATACTGGCCGGCCGCGGACCTGCCCTACGCGGTGTCGCGCACGGACGAGGCGATGCTGCGCCTGCCCTCGGTCAGCGCGTGGCTCGGGTGGAAGTTCGTGTTCGACACCACGATCGGCGCGGAGGAGGGAGAGCGCAGCGGCTTCAACGTCCGGAGGCTGGAGAACCTGAGGAAGCTCGGCCTCGCGGGCCGCCTCGGCGTGGGCGTGGGGCCGTCCTTCGTGACCACCGTCAGCCCCTCGAGCTGGAACACCGAACAACGTCCGTGGCTGCGACGGAGCCGCGGCGCGCTGAACCTCGCCGACTTCACCCTCACCGCGGCGGTCCCCGAGCTCGACGGGCACCTCAGCCTCTCGTACCGGAACGGCACCAGCGAGGACGTCGCGTTCGGGTTCTCGCAGAAGCGCTCGCGCCGGTCGCTCGCGCTGGAGGTGTTCCGGAACCTCGCCAACTTCCACGGGTTCGTCCCCTACGTCGGCCTCTTCGGCAGCTACGAGGGCCTCGCGGTCACCGAGACCGACGGCGGCGCCACCGTGCTCGCCCGCGAGACGCACCGCCCCGGGTTCGGCGTCCTCGTGGGCTGGGACATCCTGCCCACGCAGTCGGAGTTCCTCGTCCTCCGCACGAACCTCCGCTACTCGCCCACGCTCGCGCTGCCGGTGAACGACCGTCAGTCGATCGCCTTCGACCAGTTCGAGTTCAACGTCATCCAGGTCGTCATCTTCCCCGGACGGCTGGTCAACCATCTGCGGACGAGGAACGAGTCCTAGCGCCAGGTGCCGATGGACACGCCGATGTTCTGGTAGTGCCGCCCGCCGAACGCGGCGACGTCGAAGGTCAGCGTGCCGGACCAGTCGTCTAAGAGGCGGAAGAGGAAGAGCTCCGTTCCGCCGGTGAGGTGCGTGCGCCCGTTGCGATCCGGATAGGGCGAGGGCTCGTGGTACCCGCCGAGCCGCGCGCGGAAGCGACCGGGCACCACGAGGTACTCCGCTCCGATGCGGGGCTGGTACGCGAGCTGCGCGCCCGCGGCGGTGGGCGCGTCCGGCGTGCGGATGAAGATGCCCACCGGCACCGCGTCCGCGATCCCTCCGATGATGTCCAGCTGCAGCGTGAGCAGGAGCCGCCCGGTCTTCGCGTCCTCGCGGTTGCCGAAGATGCTCTTCACCAGCTGGCCCGCCTCGAGCGAGCGCGCCTTCGTCGGCGCATCCATGTCGGGCAGCGTGTTCCAGGAGAACGCGCCCTCGCCGGCCTTGAAGGAGATGCCGAAGGAGTAGACCGCGGGCGACACCACCGCGCCGTAGATCTGCCGGCCGAGCACCGTCACCGAATCCGGCCCGCCGCGGTAGCTCGCCTTCATCGGCGTGCGGCCGCTGAGTCCCACGCGGAACGGCAGTCCCCTCGGACGCAGGAGCACGCCCGCCTCCGCGCCCACGCCGCTGTAGCGCCAGGTCTGGACGCCGTGGGCAATCCCGCTCAAGAGCCCGTTCAGCCCGCCGGCGACGATGAGGCTCTCGTCGAAGAACGCGTAGCCCACGCTGAGGTTTGGCTGGCTGAAGGTGATGCTCGCGCGATCCGCGAGCCGGCAGTCGCGCGAGAGGTCGTCACAGAAGGAGAGCCGGTTCGTGCGCACGAACGCGCCCACCCCGACGTTCTTCACCCGCACGTTGAGCCCGCCGAGAAACTGCACGCCGTAGAAGAGCGGGTCCGGGTTCCGGTCGTTGTCGAAGTCGTGCTTGCCGAGGTTCGTCATCCACGTGGCGACCGGCGAGACGTTCCACTTGCCGCGCTCGTGCGGCGTGCGGTGCGCGATGGAGGCGGGGTTGGCGCTGATCCCGTCCGCGCCCTCGGCGATGGAGACGTACGCGCCGCCGAGCGAGATCATCCGCGACGAGCCGATGAGCACGCCCGGGTTGAGGTACATGCGCTCGGGCAGCGGCTGGGGCTGCGCGGCGGCGGTCACGGAGAGGAGCGCGGCGATCGCGCCGAGGTGTCGCTTCCACGAGAGCGGTGACATGCCCGCGACTCTGCCCGAACGACGCGGCGGGCGTCACCCGCTCATGGCACCTGCCCCGTGCTGGCTTGCGCGGGCGATCGCCGCGGGCGAAGGTCCGAGCGTGGGGGAGCTCAAAGAGACCGCGCTGGCGGAGCTGACGCAGAGAATGCCTGTGGGCGTCGCGCTCGTTCGCGACGAACGCTACGCGTGGGTGAACGACGCCTTCTGCGAGGTCACCGGACATCCGCGCGACGCGGTCCTCGGCCGATCGATCTTCTTCCTCCTCACCGCCGAAGACGCCGGCCGCATCCGCGCCCGCCACGAATCGCGCCGCCGCGGCGAGCAGGTGCCGGACAGCTACGAAGTGGACATCCACCGGGCGGACGGAGCGCAGACGCGGGTGGAGATCACGCCGCGGATGCTCCCGAACGGCGAGACGGTGATGCTCGTGCGCGGGCTCGGCGAGCGGCTGCGGGACCTCGCGCTGCTGACCGAACTGGGAAGGCTCGCCGCCACCGTTCAGCGGGCCCGCCGCGTCTCCGACTGCGTGCGCACCGCCGCCGAGGGGCTGCTCGCGCTGGGCATGACCACCGGCATCTTCCGCGTCGAGGGCAACGTGGCGATCCCCGTCGCGCACGCGGGCACGCCGGAGGTGACCGCGCTGCTCCGTCAGTCGATGGGCCGGCCGCCGCCGGAGATGGTGCTGCCGGTCGAACGGCTGCCGAACTTCAGCCGCGCGCTGAGGGAGGCGCAGCCGGTCTTCATCGACGACGCGTCGAGCGCCCTGGCGAACCTTGCCCGCGCGCTGGGCCTGCCGCTCGATCCCGCGGTCGCGTCGCGCGCCCGCGAGGTGGGGATGGAGCAGATGGTGGACATCCCGCTGCTCGTCGCCGGCGAACGGTGGGGCCTCCTCGTGATCATCGGCCGCGACCTGCGATCGAACGACGCGGCGGCGCTCGGGCTCTTTGGCGCACAGCTCGGCTCGGCGATCGAGGCGGCGCAGACGATCGAGCGGCTGGCGAAGCACAACCGGCGGCTGGA
This sequence comes from Pseudomonadota bacterium, assembly GCA_023423535.1. Lineage (GTDB taxonomy): Bacteria > Myxococcota > Myxococcia > Myxococcales > Myxococcaceae > JAFAFL01. The sequence goes on along the minus strand of JAFAFL010000095.1, from coordinate 23,708 downwards.
GGCGGTGCACCAGCTCGCGGTGAACGCGGCGGAGGGCGGACTCGGTTCGGTCACCGCCCGGCTGCTCGACACGCTGCTGGCGGAGACCCAGAGCGAGTCCGCGGCGCTCTACCTGCCGGAGGGAACGGGTGGCGGCTTCGCGCTGGCGGACTCGCGCGGCGCGGGGGCGCGGCTGCCGGAGCAGTACCTCACGCTCGGCGCGGAGATGATCGCGGGGCTCTTCTCGAACGGGCTGAAACATCCGGCCCGCATCCCGCTCTCGAAGATCGAACACCCCGCGCTGGCGCTGCTCACCGGCGAAGGGATCCTCGAGGTCGCGGTGCTGCCGCTGCGTGTCGGCGAACGGGTGACCGGCGTGCTCTTTCTCGGGCGGACGCGGGCCACGCCGTATGGTCCGGCGGTGCTGCGCGACGCGGAGACCCTCGCGGCGCTGGCGGCGCTGCAGCTCGAACGCGCGCGGCTGTTCGACGAGCTGCGCGACAGCTACGAGCAGCTCTCCCGAGCGCAGCAGGAGCTGGTGAAGCGCGAACGGCTGGCGGCGCTGGGCGAGCTCTCCGCGGTGGTGGCGCACGAGGTGCGAAATCCACTGGGCGCGATCGTGAACTCGGTGGCGGCGCTGCGCCGGCTGGTGCCGGACTCACCGGATCCGCGCGAGCTGCTGAACATCGTGGAGGAGGAGTCGGACCGGCTGGAGCGGATGGTCTCGGACCTTCTCGACTTCGCGCGCCCGGCGGCGCCGCTGCTGCGCGAGCTGCCGCTGGAGGTGCTCGTGCTGGGCGCCGTGGAGAGCACGCTGCGCGGGGAGGCGGATGCCCGCGACGTGCACATCCGCACCGATCTTGCGGGCGGGCCGGAGAAGATCCGCGTGGACGCGCAGATGTTCCGCCAGGCGATGGTGAACCTCCTCACCAACGCGGTGCAGGCCTCGCCGAAGGCCGGCACCGTGTGGGTCCGGGCGAAGCGCGACGTCTTGCGCGGGGCGCCGTGCGTGGCGGTGGAGGTCTGCGACGACGGACCCGGCGTGCCGCACGCGCTGGTGGAGAAGATCTTCCAGCCCTTCTACACGACGCGCGCGGCGGGGACGGGGCTCGGGCTGGCGGTGGTCAAGCGCATCGCCGAAGCGCACCGCGGAGAGATCACCGTGGAGAGCGCGCCGGGCCGCGGGACGACGTTCCGGCTCCTCCTGCCGCTCTAGCGGAGCGCAGCGCGGGGGTTGCCTTCGATCGGCCTCCGTCGTACGCACCGCGCCATGGCAGACAAGCTCCCGACGCGCGCAGCCGGCTTCTCCGAGTGGTACGTGGACCTGATCCTCAAGTCCAAGCTCGCCGACTATTCGGACGTGAAGGGCTGCATGGTCATCCGGCCGAACGGCTACGCGCTGTGGGAGAACATCCAGCGCACGCTCGACGGGATGTTCAAGGCGACCGGCCACCAGAACGCCTACTTCCCGGTGCTCATCCCCGAGAGCTTCCTGCGCAAGGAGGCCGAGCACGTGGAGGGCTTCGCGCCGCAGCTCGCGGTGGTGACGCACGCGGGCGGCAAGAAGCTCGACGAGCCCTACGTCATCCGGCCCACCTCCGAGACGATCATCAACTCGATGTTCTCGCGGTGGATCCAGAGCTACCGCGACCTGCCGATGCTCATCAACCAGTGGGCCAACGTGATGCGCTGGGAGATGCGCACGCGCCTGTTCCTGCGCACCACCGAGTTCCTCTGGCAGGAGGGCCACACCTGCCACGAGACCGAGGAGGACGCGGAGAAGGAGACGCGGCAGATGCTCGAGGTCTACCGCCATTTCGCCGAGGACTGGATGGCGATGCCGGTGCTCACCGGGCAGAAGACCGAGAGCGAGAAGTTCGCCGGCGCGCTGCGCACCTACAGCATCGAAGCGATGATGCAGGACAAGAAGGCGCTGCAGGCGGGGACCTCCCACCACCTCGGGCAGAACTTCGCCAAGGCGTTCAACACGGTGTTCCAGGGCCGCGACGGCAAGCAGCACCACGTGTGGCAGACCTCGTGGGGCGTCTCCACGCGCCTCATCGGCGGGCTGGTGATGACGCACTCGGATGACGCGGGCCTCGTGGTGCCGCCGAAGCTCGCGTCGCGCCACGTCGCGATCATTCCGATCTTCAAGAAGGAGGAGGAGAAGGTCCGGGTGCTCGAGCGCGCGAACGCGCTGGCGGCGGAGCTGCGCAAGCAGGGCCTCGGCGTGATCGTCGACGACGACGAGACGAAGAGCCCGGGCTGGAAGTACGCCGAGCACGAGCTGGTGGGCACCTGCCTGCGCATGGAGCTGGGTCCGAAGGATCTGGAGAAGGACCAGTGCGTGATGGTGCGGCGCGACGAGCGGAAGAAGGAGTTCGTGCCGCTCGCCGAGGCCGTCTCCCGCGCGAGGGCGATGCTCGACGCGATGCAGGTGGACCTCTTCCGCAAGGCCCGCGACTTCCGCGATGCGAACACGCACGACGTGGAGTCCTACGACGAGCTGAAGGCGAAGGCGGACGACGGGTTCCTTCGCGCGCACTGGTGCCTCGACGCGAAGTGCGAGGCGCAGATCAAGGCCGAGACCCAGGTCACCTCGCGCAACCGCCCCTTCGACCTCGAGCAGAAGAAGGGCTCGTGCGTCGTCTGCGGCCGCGAGTCGCCGGGCAAGCTCGTCTTCGCCAAGGCGTACTAGGTCTCAGGAGAGCCCGCCCGCATGCCGCGCCTCTTCGTCGGGATCGATGCAGGGGACGCGGTGCGCAGCGCGGTGGGCCGGGTGCTGCCGCGGCTGCGGGAGCTCTCGCCGCGATCGAAGTGGGTGCCGGTGGAGAACCTGCACCTGACCGTCGTCTTTCTCGGCTCGGTCGATGAGGCGCGTCTGCCGCTGTACGTGCGCGCGCTCGATGAGTCGGTGCGTGGCCACGCCGCGGTGACGCTCACTTTGAAGGGCGGCGGCGCGTTCGGCAGTCGCGGCCGGCCTCGCGTGCTCTGGGCGGGCGTGGAGGGTGCGGAGTCCTTGCGCGGGCTGCACACCGACGCGGAGCGGCTGTTTGAAACACTGGGACACGCGAAGGAGACGCGCGTCTGGAGCCCTCACCTCACGCTGGCGCGCGCGAGGGACCCCCACGGCGATCGCGAGCTCGCCGCGTGCGTGCCGGTGCTGGAGGAGGCGCTGCATGCCGGGACCGAGGCCGGTGCGGGTGCCGGTGTGCCCCTCCCGGTGAAGGAGCTGGTGCTCTTTCAGAGCCACACCGGCCCGGGTGGCGCGAGGTACGAGGCGCTGCACCGGAGCCTGCTCGGATCCTCCCCCTAGCCTCACTTGCTATCTATTCACCGGAAGATGCATCATTTGGCCGTCTCTGCTCTGTAGCGGCGGTCACACATGCGTCGTAATTCTATTCATAATCCATTCAGAAACGACATTCTGAGGGCATTCGACCGCCTCGGCGGCGCGGCGACCGCGAACCAGCTGCGGGACGCGTTGGGGGTGAGTCAGCCCACCGTCTCCAGGTGGCTCGGGGCGGCGCGCAACGAGATCGTGCGGATGGGCCGAGCGCGGGCAGCGCGGTACGCGAGGCTGCGGGACCTGCGCGAGCTGGGGCCCCGCCATGACGTCTGGCGCATCGACGAAGCGGGACGTCCCGCGTCGTTCGGCACGCTTCACCTCCTGCACAACGGCGGGCACTGGCTGTCGCATCCCGGCGCCGAAGAAGAGGGCGAGCTGTTCGAGGGTCTGCCGCCGTTCGTCGGGGACATGGCGCCACAGGGTTTCCTCGGACGCACCTTCACCGCGCGTCACCCGGACCTCCTGCTGCCGCCGAGGCCTTCGGACTGGAGCGGTGACCACCAGCTCGTGGCGCTGCTGCGGCGCGGTGAGGACTGTCCGGGTGACCTCGTGCTCGGGCGTGAATCGATGGACCGCTGGCTCGCGTCCGCGCCTGAGGCCGTCTCGCGCGCGGACTACATCGAGCTCGCCCGTCGGGCGGCGGCGGGTGACGTGGGCTCCTCCGCGGGCGGCGAGCAGCCAAAGTTCGCCGCGTGGTGCGAAGGCCGGCACGTGCTGGTGAAGTACGTGGGCGAGAGCGCGGGTGACGCGGCGGACCGCTGGCGGGACCTGCTCGCGTGTGAGGCGCTGGCGCTCGAACACCTCGAGTCGATCGGTGTCTCTGCGGCGCGCTGCAGCTTCGTCGCCGACGGCGCGTTCCGCTTCCTCGAGGTCGAGCGCTTCGATCGCGTGGGCCCTCGCGGCCGACGCGGCGTCGTCTCGCTCAGCGCGGCGGACAACGAGTGGACGGGGCTCGGCGGCAACTGGTCGGGCGTGGCCACCGCGCTGCACGCGCAGGGTCGGCTCTCCGCCGAGGACGCGCAGCGCGTGCGTTGGCTCGATGTCTTCGGCGGCCTCATCGGCAACAGCGACCGGCACGGCGGCAACCTCTCCTTCTTCACCGCGCACGACGGACGGCTCGCGCTGGCCCCCGTGTACGACATGCTCCCCATGCTCTTCGCGCCGCACCAGACGGAGGTGGTGGAGCGCCCGTTCACGCCGCGGCCACCGACCGCGGACTCGCTCGACGTGTGGCGCAGCGCCGCCGACGCCGCGCGTGGCTACTGGGCTCGCCTCCTCGAGGCCAGGCACATCTCCGCCGCCTTCCGCTCGCGCGCGGAGCGGTGCGCCGCGGCGCTGGAGGAGCTCTCCGCGCGGGTGCCGGTGTAGAGGGCCTCCGCGTACACTGGGCGGATGCGGAATCCTCGTCTGGCGAGCGTCTCACGGCTTTTGGGCATCACCGCGTTCAACGTCGCGCTCGTCGCCACGGTCGCGATCCTGTTCGCGGGGACCGATGCGCAGGCCTGCCGATCGAAGACCGTCTTCGCCCACTCGCCGCCGAAGGGCGCGACGGGCGTTCCGCTCAACGCGAAGATCAGCGTGCTCGTGCAGAGGGGACTGGAGCCGGAGGTACGTCTCAAGTGGACGAAGACCACTGTCAGCGGAGGGGTGCATCGCCGGATCGAGCGGCCCGTCGCGGCGACGGCAACGCAGCGGCCTGGACCCGGCACGCACGTGAATCTCGAGCTCGTGCCGGAGCAGCCGCTCGCGCCGGGGACGACCTACGTCATCGAGGGCCCGTGGGACTTCTCCACCGAGTTCACCACCGGCGAGGCGGACGACACGACCCCACCACCGCGGCCGACCTTCACTCAACAGAGCATTGAGCCCTACGTCCACGAGGGCTCGCGTTCGGACGGCTCCGCGTGCTGGGTCGGGCTCGGCTTCATCCACTACGCCGCGCAGAGCGAGGGCGCGACGACCTTCCGGATCGAGCGGGAGGGCGGCGAGAGCGGGTTCGGCCTGCCTGCTGGCGGAAGGCTCGCGTTCTCCTGCCCCGCGAAGAAGCGAACGGTGCAGGCGAAGCTCTACGCGGTGGACCTCGCGGGGAACGTCTCCGAGCCGCAGCCGATCACGCTCGACGAGCAGTGCATCCCCGAGGACGACGGGACAGGTTGCACCGCCGCATCGTCAGGCCTGCCGGGGGTTCTGCTCGCCGCCGGCGTCGCGCTCCGCACCCTGCGCCGCCGCCGTCAGTAGCAAGCGAGCTGGTAGATGACCGCGATCGATGATCCCGGCAGCGGCACATGCTGCGGCTCGAAGATCACCGCGTTGCCCACCGGGTCGTACGTCCAGACGGCTCGGCCGTCGGAGAGGACGCTCGGCGTGGACACGCCGTTCACGGAGACGGTGAGCTCGTCCGCGCTCCGCGGCACCCAGCTCAGCGGGAACCGGCTCCGCATGCTGTAGAACGGCCCGGGCGACGGCCGGATGTCCGAGGTGCAGATCTCGTCCACGTATGCGTGCGGCGACGACTCGAGCTCCGCGAAGAGACCGGTGTCCCCGCCGCAGAAGGGACCCACAGGTCCGAGCGCGGTGATCGAGAGCTGCGCAGGCGTCTTGCCGCTCGCAGAGAGCAGCGCCGTCACGTGCGCCGCTGCGGTGCCGCCGCTGCTGTCGGGGCTCCCGAAGAGGCAGAGCACGGTGAAGGGTACGCCGGGCCTGAGCAGCCCCGCGCCCGCGTTCTCCGGCGCGGAGAGCACAGCCACCGCTCGACCGAGACACGACTGCGCGCTCGACCCCGATCGTCCGACGTCCACCTTCTCCGCGAACTGCGCTGCGAAGTCCGGCATCCCGCTCGCCAAGACCGCCGCGGGGTGCAGCGCACCGGTCCGGAACGCGAGCCCATCCGCCGGGTCGCCGGTCACCACCGCCACGCGCGCATCGAAGCGCCACGGATCTCCCAGGGCAACCCCCATGTCCTGGAGGTTCAGCGCGGTGATCGCCTCGTGCGCCGACATCGCCTGCGAGCTGTCGAGGACGAGCAACAGATCCAGCTTCGGCGGCGTGTACTGCGTGTAGGCGTCAAAGGTCGAGCCCTGCGAGTCCGCTCGACCCTTCAGCGCCACGACGTACGTGACCGGTGGCTCGCCCGCTCCGACGTCCACGTCCAGCGCGATGCCCCCCGTGTCCGCGCCATAGTCGAGCGGCTGGTAGCGCACGAGGAACGCGAGCGGAGGTGCACCCGGCTGCAGCACGAGCCCACCGGGCGGCACCGCCGGCGCCTGCACCAGCGTGAACTCCGGGCACGGTTCGGTGCCGGGGCACTCCGGTCCTCCCGCGAGCTGTCCCGCCGCAGCCGGCACGCGGTAGCCGCGCAGGGTGAAGGGTTCGGGACAGGCGTTGTAGAGGTGGAACGTCCGCTGAAGCTCGCAGCCCGCGGCCCAGACGCTGCCGAAGTCGAGTTCATCGGGCGTGAGCACGAGGCAGTTCGATACCGGAGCGCGAACGACCACCGGCACCTCCACCAGCGGCCGGTCCTTCGACGTGGTGCGGAAGCGCAGCGTCGCCTCGTGCGTGCCCTGCGGGAGCGGGCGGGTCCTCACCGTCACCGAGCGCTCCTCGCCGGGCTCGAGGAGGAACGCACCCTCCGCGTCGATCACCTCGAACGGGGCGGGCTCCTGCCCGGACGCGAACGAGAAGCCCCACACCACGCACGCTTCGTCTGGCGACTGGCCGAGGTTCCGCAGCAGCAACTCTGCGGAGCGCGGCTTCGGCGGCGAGACCACGCCGAGGTCCAGCGAACTCGGCACGAAGAGCCGGCAGTGGCCGGGGACCGTGCTCTCCGCGGTGATGCTCACGACGAGCGGCGCGACCTCGGGCTCCCGCGCGTGGAAGGTGAGCCGCCACGCTTTTGGCCCGAGCGACACAGGCCGGACCGAGACCCGCACCGGCAGCGAGTCTCCCGCGCCGATGCTTTCGGCGCTCTCTCCCGCTTCGGGCAGCACCGTCAGTTCGTCGCGCTGGGTCCCCTCGTCGAGCGCCTCGACCTCGACCGCGTGAAGCGAGAACCGCGACTCGCTACCGCCCGCGTTGAAGATGCGCAGCACGCGGGTCTTCTGGGCCTGTGCCTTCTTCTCGTGCTCGAGCTCCGCGACGAACGGCACCCGTCCCAGCTCGAGCTGCGCGGGCGCGCTCATCACCGCGCGATGCCGCTCCACGCCTTCGGGCGGCAACGCCTTCCCCTCCAGCGCCAGGTGCTCCACCCGCTCACCGCGCGCATCCCGGACGCGCATCGCGAGCGCCGCGACGAAGTCACCGGGTGCCTGCGGCCTGAACGCAAGCTGCAACGTCACCGACTCGCCGAGGCCGAGGGCCCGCGCGGAGAGCCCGTCTGAGAACGAGAAGTGAGGGCTCGGCTCGCCGATGAACGAGAGCCCCTCCAGCGTCACCGGCCGCGCGCTCTCGTTGCGGAGGATGACGCTGCGGCTCGCCTGCTCACCCACGGTCACCGGCGCGAAGGAGATCGAGCCTTCGATGCGCGCGCCCGAAGAAGCATCGAGCACCGCAAGCCCTGCCGTCGCTTCTTCTTGTCCGCCTCCACCGCACGCCCCGAGGCCTGCAGTGGTGCACAGAGCGAGCAGGACCACCGCGATCCGCGCATTGAGCAAAGAGGGCATCACCCTCTCTCCATGCCCGGAATCACTGAGACTTTCCTCCGGGTCATCCGCCACCCGGCGCCGCGAGCTACGGCTGCCTCCTCTGCATCCGCGCCATCAGGAGCCCGAACGCGAGCGCGAAGAACGGCAACGCACCCGCTCCGCCCGCGCCCGCCGCGCAGGAGCAACCACCGGGCTCTTCACCCGTCACATCTCCCGCGTCCGGCGCGGTGACGACGCCACCGTCCGTGCCGGAGTCCGGCAGGGGGATGCACTGCTCGTCGGTCTCGCCGTCGCAGTCGTCGTCGATCTGATTGCAGTACTCGATGCCCGGCGTCACCTGCTCCTGGCACGTCGTCCACTCACCCGCGGTGCAGCGGCGCTTGCCCTCCACGCACGCGCCCACGCCGATCGTCTGGCGCGGTCCGGCGTAGCAGGGCTTCTCGTCACCGTCGCGGCAGACGCAGGCCTCGTCCACCGTGCCGTCGCAGTTGTCGTCGACGCCGTTGCAGGTCTCCGCCGAAGCAGCCCGCGGCTCGCAGGCGCTCGGCTTCCCCTGACGGCAGGCGGGCCCGGTGTTCACGCACTTGCCCGCGCCGCAGCGCTCGTGGCCGAGCTCGATCGGATCGTCGATGGTGCCGTCGCAGTCGTTGTCCTTGCCGTCGCAGATCTCCTGCGAAGGGAGGATCTCGCCCACGCACTCGCCCCAGTTGCCGTCAGCGCCGCAGGTCTGCACGCCGCGCTGGCAGGGCGGGACGAGCACCTTCGTGCCTCCATCCGGCAGCGCCAGCGAGCCCGAGTAGCAGAGCCGCACCGTGCCCGCGTTGCCGCACGGCATCCCGTCGTCGATGAGCCCGTTGCAGTCGTTGTCGCGGTTGTCGCCGACGCCGGTCGCGCCCGGGAAGTCGGCCTCCGGCTGCGGCTCGCCGGGCACGCACTCCTGCGGGTTGCCGTTGATGCACGCGGGCACTTGGCGGAAGCACTCGCCCTGGCCGCAGAAGATCGATCCCAGCCCGTCGTCCTCGACGCCGTCGCAGTCGTTGTCGAGCCCGTCGCACACCTCCGGTTGCGGACCCTGCACGCTCACGCACACGTGCCCACCGGCGATGCACTGGAGCACGCCCTTGCGGCACTCGCCGCGCTCTTCCGGGACCATGCAGGTGGCCGCGCCGCCGCCGCCGGGATTGCCCTCGTCGGTCTCGCCGTCGCAGTCGTTGTCGAGCCCGTCGCACTGCTCCGGCGCCGGCGCGCGCTGCTGGCGGCAGGCACTCCAGAAGCCGTTCATGCAGACCTGGTAGCCCTCGCGGCACTCCCCCACACCGAGCGTTCCCGGCGGGCCGGTGTAGCAGGAGCGCGTGTCGCCCTCCTCGCAGGTCTGCACGCCCGTCTCGCAGTCCGCCGGCTTCTGCCCCGGCGTGAACGCGTTCGGGCAGCTCACGTCCTTGCCGAGCGCCACGTGCAGCGAGCCGGTGTCCGGGTACGTGTGCCGCTGCGCGTCGCCGTCCACGAAGAGGAAGTAGTAGGGATGGCAGCCCGGCGGGATGTCGTCCGGCTGTTCGAAGCGCGCCTCGAAGGTGCCGTTGTCGTCGTAGCCCCACTCGCGGGTGAGGTCGAAGCAGTGACCGTCCACCACCACCGCCGCCCGCTTCGGCGCCGCGCCGGAGGAGTCGTAGTAGTTCGCCGCGAAGTACATCTGCGTCGCGTTCTGCGGAGGCGTCGCGCCGTGCATCACGCTCGCGGCAGGGATGCGCGGGACGCTGGTGTTGCCGCTGCCGAAGGCCTGGGTCCAATAGCGCCCGCAGCTGTTCGTCGCGGCGAACATGCCCACGCCCAGTTCGGTGTGGTTCGAGTAGATGTTCGCGCGGTGGCCGTCGCTGTTCATCCAGCCGCACCACACGCCGCCCTCGCCGATCGCAGCCGGATAGCCGCGCGCGATGTTCTCGCCGGACCAGGTGTTCATCCCCAGCAGGCCGTAGCGGCCGCTCGTCGAGGTGCCGCCGGTGCACGACTTGCCGCAGGTGTCGTTGTCGCAGTTCGCGGGCGCGGTGCACTCGACCTGACCACCGACGTTGCCGAGCACGCAGCAGCTCTCGTGCTGGAAGCAGCCGATGTCCGCCATGTGCTCGGAGGTGTAGCGCGCGGCGATGGTGCCCACGTGCGAGTAGGTCAGCGGCCGCTTCTTCACGTCCGCGCCCTGCTCCGCCGTCCAGTCGCCGCAGAGGTTCTTCGCCGAGTGCCGCGCGAGGTTCGTCAGCACGAGCACCATGCGCTCGTGGTCGCTGGGGAACCCGTCGATGACCTCGCCGAGCGGCGCGCGCTGCGTGGAGAGCCCGTCCGCCGGTGTCTCGCCGCCCGCGTTGGCGAGGTTCGGCGGGTTGGTGGTGACGCGGCCGCCGCCGTCGCAGCCGGTGAGGCAGACGGCGCCGACGAGGGCGGAGGTCAGGAGGAGCCGGAGGGTCATCGCGGCCGACGACGGTAGCACCGCACCTCCGCACCCGGGCGGAGTTCATCGCAGGCAGGCAGGCGCGGGTGTGACGCGGCGCGTTCTTCGCCGACTGGGTCAGCTCGAGGGAGAGACGGACGCGCGTGTAGTGAGGGCCGCGGCCACGGTTCTCCACGCGGTCGCGAGAAGGATGATCGCGCCGCCGACGAGCGCCCACGGTCCCGGCCGCTCGCCCGCGAGGAGAAAGGTCCAGACCGGGTTGAGCACCGGCTCGAGGAGGATGAGCAGCGAGGCCTCGATGGCCGGCGTTCGGCGAAGGCCCCACTGGAAGAGCCCGTAGCTGAGCGCGAGCTGGAACACCCCGAGGAAGAGCACGATGCCCACGTCCTGCGCTGTGGGCGCCGGGCCGCTGAGAGCCGGGAGGAAGGCGACCGCGCCCGCGATCGCGTTGCCCGCCACGAGCACCGCCGCGCCCTCGCCGCTGACGGAACGCAGCCCCATGATCGCCAGCGCGAAGGCCACGCCGGAGAGCAGCGCGAGGCCGTTGCCGAGGAGCTGCCCGGGCGCGAGCTGATCGAGGAAGAACATCCCCAGCCCCAAGAGAAACACCGGCGCCGCGAAGAGCTCCGAGCGCGTGGCGCGCTCGCGCAGGAGCAGCGGTGAGAGGAGCAGCACCCACAAGGGCGCGGTGTCCTGGAGGAAGATCGCGTTCGCCGCGGTGGTGAGTTTGTTCGCGATGACGAAGAGCGTGACCGTCGCCGCGTACGCCACCGCCGCCAGCCACGCCTTGCGCGAGGGCAGCCGCCGCGCAGACGGCAGCGCGATGAAGAGCACCGCCGCCGCCACCAGCGAACGGCCCGCGCTGAGCTGCCAAGCGGAGAGTTCCGAGAGCTTGATCGCCGCGCCCGCGGAGGACCAGAGCAACGCAGCAGCGAGCACGGCGAGGCGGGACGGGAGCATTCGGGCGCGCGCATCTATCACCCCGCCTCACAGCGGGCGAGCGGGCGCCGTGCTGGACGTGGCCGAGCAGAAGGCGATTTGGACCCGCCGCATGGAATGGCTGCGCGGGATCGTGGACGGCGTGGTGTTCGCGTCCTCGATCACCGTTCTCGTACCGCGCGCCTGCCCCAGGCCGCACTCACGGCAACACGAAGTCCACCGCCTGCAGCGGCTCCGGCGTCGGCTCGGCGCCTTCTATTCGGCGGGCGCCGCGCGTTCATACCCCGGCAACGAGAACGCGTGGAGGACCGACATCGGCCAGTCCCCGTACAGGAGCACGTACCCACGCGTGAGCTGAATACGCGGGCGGTTCCCCCACGGGTTCGGCGCGTCGAGTTCACAGAAGAAGCGCTCTTCGCCGTCCGCACCGAACTCCGCGATCGCCGGTCCGGACGGCGTGTTGAGGGAGGTCAGCAGCGTGTCGTGTCCGGTGAGCACGACGTGGTGGAGGCTCTGCACGCTCCTGCCCGGCCCGAAGCCTGTCTTGCCGAGCAGAGCGCCGGTCGCGAGATCGACCCTGCTCAGCCACGGCCCACCCGGTTCGAACGTCCACGCGAACAACGTCTTCGCGTTCGAGGTGACGAGCGGATCGAACGTCTGCGTCACCAGCGGCGGGGCGGGGATGTCCGCGCCGTTCGTTCGGTCGAGCAGCCCGAGCTGGGCGAGCGCCGGCTCCTTCTCATCCTGACGCCGGAGGACGAGCCTGTTCGCCCCCGCGAGCTGCAGCGGCCCCGTGCGGTGCGGAAGGTCGCGCGTCCAGCGATGCGTCCCGTCGAGGTCGCGGCTGATCAGCCGGCTGGCGGGGTAGACGTTCGTGTCGCTCCAGACCATCCGCCCCGCCGCATCGATGAGCCCCGGGGACTCACCGGCGGGCACTCTCCTCCAGGAGAGGGCCGCGCCCGTGTGGACGTCGAGCGTCACCACGAAGCGCTCCTTCACCGAGTAGCTGATGGGCTGCTGTTCCTCTACGATGGCCTCGGCGACCACGACCAGCTGACCTGCCGTCCACGCGACGCGACCGGTTCGGAAGACGACCGCGCCTGCGTCAGGCCCGAGGTGCGGACGCAGCGCAGCATCGAGATCGCTCTTCCACACCAGGCTCCCATCCAGCGCGCTCCGCGCGGCGAGCTCGTCACGCAGAAGGGTCTCGGGCCACACGGTGAGGATGAGTCCCTGCGTCGCGAGCTTCGGGTGCTCCGGGCGAAGCGACTGGTCCGAGAGCACGCGCTGCAGCGGAGCCGACCACCGCGGGCTTCCTTGCGGCTCACGCGACTCGAGCTGGTAGCTGTTGCCGTCCCGCCAGATCACCAGCGGATTCCCGGTGACGTCCTCCATCCCGGGCACATCGAGCGACCTGGGCGAACCTCCCGCGTCGAGGGTCCACGTGGGCGCGAGCCGCGTCGGAGGTGGCCGGACACACTGCTGCGCCTGACAGGTGCCGAGCGGCTGACACGGAGAGGGATGCCCGCACGCCGCGCCCTCCGGCGGCGCCCGCGCGACGCAGCTCCCGCTGATGCACACGTCCTGAACGTCGCATCCCGCCCGCCCGCACGAGGTCCCGTCCGCGACCGGCGCGGTCCCACAAGAACCATCCGGCCCGCAGACGCCGACCTGGCACGCAGAGGGCGCGGGACAGACCACCGGGAGGTGGACGCAGCCCGTGGACTCACCACACGCGTCGACGGTGCACGCATCGCCGTCGTCGCACGTCACTGCCGCGCCCACACACTGGCCGCTTTGACACGCACCCTGCGCCACGCAACCGGTGGTGCAGGCCTGCCCATCCGCGACCGCGGTGTCCACGCACACGCCGGTGGCGGCATCGAAGCGACGCGTGACGCACGGGTTGCGGCTGTCGCAGTCAGGGACCCTGTGCGCCTCGCCCTCCAGCAGGAGTGAGCGCCGCGCGCCTTCGGACTCGAGCTCGAGCGTCCCCTCGTGGAGTCCTTCCGACGCAGGGTCGAAGTGCAGCGCGAGAGGCCTCACCTCACCGGCGGCGAGGCGAAGGGAGCCCTCCGTGGCGAACGGAGCGGGCACGCGAACCACCACGTCCCGCGCGAACCGTCCTTTGTTCCTGAGCTCGACGGTCGTCTCGGTGGGGCTGCCGACGAAGGTGGTGGGGAGCCGCAGCGGCGACGGAGCAACCAGCTCCAGCTCGCCCTGCGCCGACGCCAGCCGCGGATCGCTGCAGGCGGTCATCAGCAGGAGCACGCAGGGCAGCGTCGACCGCAACATGCCGTCAGTCTGACCGTGCCTTGGCGCCGCAGACAACGCCGACAAAGCCGCACCTCCGAATCACGGACAGTCTCGCGCTAACCCCAGGGGCTCATCTGCCCGCGGCGGTCGGCTCGTTCGCGGACGAAGGTGACCTGCTTCTGCATCGTGTCCTCCCCGTGAAGGACCCTCTCTGCTTCACCGGCGCGCCGGCACCGAGCGCGTGGTCTCCGCGGCGACCCTCGCGGCCTCTCCGGACGGGCTGAGCGCGGGCGTCTGTTGCGTCTTCGGCGCCTGCGAGGGCACGAGGATCCGCTCGTAGCGTGAGAGCTCGGCGAGCCGCTCCGGGAAGTGCGCGGTCATCACGCGGGAGAGCTCCACCTCCGTCGCGGGCTCCTGCACCCGCAGGATCGCCTCTCGCAACTCCAGCGCGGTGCTGAAGCGGTCTCGCGGGTCCTTCTCGAACGCGCGCGCGAGCACCGACCAGAGCGGCCTCGGAATCTCCGGCGCGTCCTTCGGCGGCATGGAGCAGATGGCCTCCATCGTCTTCGTGTCGTCGGCCTCTTCGAACGGCACGCGCCCGGTGAGTCCTTCGTAGAGGATCGTCGCCACCGCGAAGAGGTCGCTGCGACGGTCGAGCGGATCTCCCATCGCCTGCTCGGGCGACATGTAGAGCGGCTTGCCCTTCACGATTCCGGGCAGCGTCACCGTGCGCTGCAGCCGCGCCTTCGCCACGCCGAAGTCGAGGATCTTCACCACGCCATCGAACCCGACCATGAGGTTGTGCGGCGACAGATCCCGGTGAACGAGCCCGAGCTGCGCGCCGTCTTCACCTCGGACCTCGTGCGCCGCGTGCAGCCCGCCCAGCGCCTGCGTGACGATGCCCACCGCCACCGCCGCGGCGAGCTTCCCCTGCCGGTCGATGAGGTTGTCCATGTCCACGCCGCGCACGAGCTCCATCGCGATGTAGTAGGCGCCGCCGGCCTGGCCGAAGTCGTGGATGGTGACGAGGTTCGGGTGTGACAAGCGCAGGCCGATGCGCGCTTCGTCGAGAAACTGCTGCACCATCACCGGGTCCGCGGACAGGTGCGGAAGGATGCGTTTCAGCGCCACCAGCCTCCCCAGTCCCTCCGGCCCGCTGGCGCGCGCGACCATCACCTGCGCCATGCCGCCGGTGCCCAGCGGCGTGACCAATTCGTAGCGGCCAATCCTCCCGCGCGAGCGCACCTGGGAGGCGTCATCCACCTCGTCGAGCCGCTCCAGCGCGGTGCGTCCGTCGGTCAGCGCGACGAAGGCCAGCACCGCCGAATCGAGCTGCTCGCCGATGCCGCGCACGAGCTCCAGCACGTGCTTCCACCCGTTGGGGAACTGGCCCTCCACCACGAGGCCGAGCGAGCCGATGTTCAGGGACCCGAGATTGAGCTGCGTGACGAACATCACCTCGCGCTCGCTCAGCTGCACCGCGCCGTCCCAGGCGGTGGCCTCCTCGAGATCCACATGCGGGATGCCGGCGACGCGCGTGAGCACCGGTCCCTCCGAGCCTCGCAGCCGCACGAAGCCTGCCCGCGCGTGGAGCATTCTCGTCGTCTGCGCGAGGAACACGTCCACCGCCGCCGCGAGCCCGAGCCCCTTCTCGATGCACTCCTCCAGCACCTCGTCCGCGAGCTGCTGCACGCGCACCAGCGCACGCAGAAACGCGAGTTCCTCTTCGGGGGAGTTGAAGTCGAGGTCGAGGCGCATGCTCGCTACTTTACCTGCGCTGTCGTGATGGTCGGAGAGCGACCGGCCCTTCGAGCCCGAGCCCGCCCGTCATCCTTCAACGGACGCGGATCCGGCGAAGATCCGCTTCATGACGCACAAGCCCACATCAACGCTGCTCATGCTGACCGCCGCAGTCGCGCTCGTCGTCACCGGCGCCGGCTGTGACCGGAAGGGCGAAGGTCTGCGGCTCTTTCCGTTCATCGGCAAGGCGCCTGCGGAGCCAGAGAAGGAGTCCCACGGCGACGGTTCGAAGGGCGGTGGTTCGAGCGGCGGCGGTTCGTCCGGAGGTTCTTCGGGCGGTGGCGGCACGGTGGAGACGGTGATCGCCGGCTGCAACGCGGGCGCGCAGGCGTCACGCAACGTGGCGGCGCCGACGCTGCTGCGCACGCTGCCGGGCAGCTGGGAAGAGGGCTGGCTGGCCTCGCCGACGCTCGTCGATCTGGATCGCGACGGCAGGAAGGAGATCGTCGCGCCGCGGCACGGGACGCTCTACGCGTGGAAGCACGACGGCACGCTCCTGTGGCGGGCGGGCTTCGGTCAGCACGCGTCGAACAGCGGGTCATCGTCGCAGCGCATGTGGGCCAGCGCGGCTGCGGCAGACGTGACCGGTGATGGCTTCCCGGAGCTCGTGGTGGCGAGCGATCTGCGCACGACCACCGGCGGCAACGTCGCGGTGTACGACCGCCACGGGCAGCTGCTCCCCGGCTGGCCTGCACGCTTCGGCAACACGGAGATCCGCTCAGTGACCGCGGCGGATGTGACCGGTGAAGGCCACGCGAGCGTCATCGTGAACAAGCTGCACGACGGACCCTCGACCGCGGTGCTCGCGCCGAACGGGCAGCTGCAACCGGGCTGGCCGCAGGTGACGGCCTCCTGCAACGCGAACGGCGGTCCGCCCTGCCTCGACTACGGCGGCTACAACCAGAACGTGGGCGCGGGCGATCTCGATGGCGATGGCGTGGCGGACGTCGTCACCACCTACGACCTCATGGCGTTCGGCATCTTCCGCGGCGACGGCCGGCCCTTCCCCGCGGCCGATGAGTTCAGCGACAGCGCGGTGAGCGGCATCGAGATGTACCACGACGTCACCTTCGCCCGGCGCGGCTGGGGCGTGGGCGATCGCAGCGAGTTCACCGAGTCCCCGCCGGTGCTGGTGGACCTCGACGGAGACGGGAAGCGGGAGGTCGCGCTGCTCGGCAACCACGAACACTCCGAGTCCACGCAGACGCGCGGCTTCACGCTCTGGGTCGTGCGTCCGGATGGCACGCGGCCCCAGGGTTGGGAGTGGCCGAAGGATCTCGGCGCGCCGCTTCGCACCGAGGCCAACGAGCCCGGCCACAACATCATCCTCCAGCTCCCGTCGCTCACCGCGGCGGACCTCCATCCGTCGGAGGGCAAGGAGCTCCTCTTCCCTTCGTCCGACGGGTTCCTCCACCTCTTCAGCGCGCGCGGCGAGTCGCTCTGGCGCTTCGCGATCGGCGCGGGCTGGCCGTTCGTCGGGATCAGCGAACCGGTGGTCGCGGATCTCAACGGAGATGGAAGTCCGGAGATCCTCTTCACCACCTACACGTCGGGCGCGCCCGGTGCGCCGGAGGCGAAGCCGCACCTGCATGTGCTCGCGGCGGACGGGCATCCACTGCACCAGGTTCCGCTGAGCGGCCGCGGCGCCATGGCGGCGCCGAGCGTGGCCGACCTCGACGGAGATGGAACGCTGGAGCTCGTCGTCTCGCTGAAGGACGCGGTGGGCAACGGGCAGAGCGGCGTGCAGGTGTGGTCGCTGCCGGGGAGCAACGCGAAGTGCCTCCCCTGGCCGACCGGGCGAGGCAACGCGGCGAGGACCGGGACCGCGGGCTGAAAGCGGCGCACGCTACTTCTTCAAGAGCACGTACAGCGCGCCCTGCCCGCCGTCCTCCGGCTTCGCGGTGCAGAAGGCGAGCACCTCGCGGGCGAGGCGGCCCTGCGACAACCAGAGCGGGACCTCCTCCTTCAGCACCGGGACCTTCGCCTCCGAATGCAGGCCTCGACCGTGCACCACGAGCACGCAGCGCTTCTCCGCGCGGCGCGAGCTGGTGACGAACTTCTCCACCGCCGAGCGCGCCTCGGTGCCGCGCATGCCGTGCAGATCGAGCACGCCCTGCACCGCCCACTCGCCGCCCTTCAGTCGCCGGAGAATCCGCGGGTCGAGCCCCGATACGCTTCCCTGCACCACGCCCGCGTCGTTGGAGAGCTGGAAGGGACCGTCGCCGGCCACCAGCAGCGCGAGCTCCTCGAGCACCTCGTCGTCTTCGCGTCGCAGCTTGATCGCATCGGTCGGCGGAGGGCCGCTCGTCACCACCTTCGGGCCGCGCGCCACCCGCTCCACCGCGCCCACCGAGCGGCGGAAGAACTCCATCTCCTCGTCCTCGGCGGACCGCTGGGCCTTCGCAGGCGCGGGCTTCGAGGGAGCAGGCGGCGCCTTCGCTTTCGGAGGCTCCGCCTGCTTGAGCTTCAGTCCCTTGAACGGGTTGTGGAAGGGGTCGGGCTTCTTCGCCATCGCTCCCTCAGTGTAACGAGCGCCCGGCTATCTCGCCTCGTCCGGCTGCGGCTGCGTCGTCTGAGGCTGCGGCTGAGCACGCTGGCCACGACGCACCGGCTCGAGCTCTCGCACCACGTACGCACCCTCCACCAGGTCGAGCGACGCGCGCACCTGCATGCCCTCGCGCAAGCGATCGCGCTTCACGCTGCTCTCCTCGCCGAGCTGCGCCTCGTAGAGATTGCCCTCCGCATCGCGCACCACCACGCGCTCGGGCCCGACCTCCTGCAGGCGCCCGCCGAACTCGACGTTGGCGATGACGATCCGCTCGTCCGAGTCACCCTCCCGAGCGTCCTGCGCCGCGCGCTCCGCGTCCTTCAGCGTCGCCGCGTCGAGCCCCTCACCGCCCTGCCCCGGCACGATGATCGTCGTCGCCTCGTCGCGCACCGCCCGAGACTCCTCCGGTGCCACGCCCGTGTTTCCCTGGTCCGGCCCTGCGCCACCGGTGCCCGCGCCCTGCTGCTGAGCACCCGGCTGCGGCTGCTGCTGCGGCGCGCGTTGCTGCGGCTGCTCTGCAGTGGCCGGCGCTTCTGCGCACTCCTCGTCCACCGGATGGGTGCTGCTGCCGGGCGTCGTCTCGCGTTGCTCGGAAGAGCCCTCCTCACCCGCCCCGCCGAACCCGCGCATCTCGCGACCGCCCGGAAGCTCCGCCGGATTGGGCGTCCCGTTCTCTTCCGGCATCTGCCCGCGACGCAGCGTCTCGCCGCTCCCCGCGCTGCGCTCACCGTCGGGCGCGGACATCGACGGCGGCTGCATCCGAGCGTTGTCGCCCCCTTCCGGCGCCGCCCGCTTCGACTCGCAGCCCCACGCGAACGCTGCGCACGCGCAAAGTGCCCCCACCACCAGCTTCCGCCGCCCAGCGCCCATGGCTCCCCCCTCGAACGAGTCGAACGTCACGAGGGAAGGTGGCGCCGCTCAGCCGCACGGCCAACGGGCGCGGCATGGCCGCACGCCCAGCGGGCAGCCGGGCGTCAGTCACATGCGCAGAAACATGAAGAGAACCGCGTCCTTACGAGCCGGCCTTCTGCTGGTCCGCGTAGATCGCGTCGGCGATCCGGTACGCGGATCCCTCGAGCCGGGTGATCGCCTCGCGCAGCTTCGCCGGGTCCCCACCGCCGAGGAGCTTCTTCAGCGCCTCGAGGTCCGTCTTGATCTCCGCCTGGTCCTGCGCGGAGAGCAGCGACGCATACTCCTCGAGCGACTTCTCCGTGGTGTAGATGAGGCCCTCTGCGTTGTTGCGCAGGTCGGCGAGCTCGCGCTTCTTCTTGTCGTCCGACTGGTGCGTGCGCGCGTCCTCGATCATCCGCTGGATCTCCGCCTCGGTGAGGCCGGAGTTCGAGACCACGCGCACCTGCTGCACCTTGCCGGTCCCGAGATCCCTCGCCGAGACGCTGACGATGCCGTTGGCGTCGATGTCGAACGAGACCTCGATCTGCGGCACGCCACGCGGCGCCGGCGGGATGCCCACGAGCTCGAACCGCGCGAGCGTCTTGTTGTCCGCCGCCATCTCGCGCTCGCCCTGGAGCACGTGCACGCTCACCAGCGGCTGGTTGTCCACCGCGGTGCTGAAGACCTGGCTCTTCTTGCAGGGGATGGTGGTGTTCTTCTCGAGGATCTTCGTGAACACGCCGCCGGCCGTCTCCACGCCGAGCGACAGCGGGGTCACGTCGAGCAGGAGGACGTCCTTCACCTCGCCCTTGAGCACGCCGCCCTGGATCGCCGCGCCGATGGCCACGACCTCGTCCGGGTTGATGCCCTTGTGCGGCTCCTTGCCGAAGATCTCGCGCACCTTCGCCTGCACCGACGGCATCCGCGTCATGCCACCCACCAGCAGCACCTGCTGGATCTGGTTCGCGGTCACGCCGGCATCCTTCATCGCCGTGCGGCAGGGCTCGAGCGTGCGGTCGATGAGGTCCTTCACCATCGCCTCGAGCTGCGCGCGCTCGATGGTCTCGGTCAGGTGCTTGGGGCCCGACGCGTCGGCGGTGATGAACGGGAGGTTCACCTCCGTCTCCGTCGCCGACGACAGCTCGTGCTTCGCGCGCTCCGCCGCCTCCTTCAGCCGCTGCAGCGCCATCCGGTCCTTGCGCAGGTCCAGCCCGTGCTGCGCCCTGAAGCGTTCGGCGAGCCAGTCGATGATCCGCTGGTCGAAGTCCTCGCCGCCGAGGAACGTGTCGCCGTTGGTGCTCTTCACCTCGAACACGCCCGCGTTGAGCTCGAGGATCGAGATGTCGAACGTGCCGCCGCCGAGGTCGTAGACGGCGATCTTCTCCGCCTTGCCGTCCTTGTTCTTGTCGAGGCCGTAGGCCAGCGCCGCCGCGGTGGGCTCGTTGATGATGCGCAGCACGTTGAGGCCCGCGATGCGTCCCGCGTCCTTCGTCGCCTGCCGCTGCGAGTCGTTGAAGTAGGCGGGGACGGTGATCACCGCCTCGGAGACCGGCTCGCCGAGGTAGTCCTCCGCCGTCTGCTTCATCTTCTGAAGCACCATGGCGGAGATCTCCTGCGGGGCCATGGGCTTGCCGCGCACGTCCACCCACGCGTCGCCGTTCTGCGAGGCGACGATGCGGAACGGGCTCATGGAGATCGCCTTCTTGACCTCCTTCGCCTCGTAGCGCTGGCCGATGAGGCGCTTCACCGCGAAGAGCGTGTTCTCCGGGTTGGTGATGCCCTGCCGCTTGGCGATCTGTCCGACGAGGCGCTCGCCGCCGTCGGTGAACGCGACCATCGACGGCGTGGTTCGGGCGCCCTCGCTGTTGGGGATGACGACCGGCTCTCCACCCTCCATCACCGACACGCAGGAGTTGGTCGTGCCCAGATCGATCCCGATGACCTTGCTCATGATTGACTAACTCCCCCCGGAGTTGCCTTCGTCCGCGCCTTCGCTCTGGCCTCCGCTCGCACCCGCCGTGGGCGACGGTGCCTTCGCCACCACCACCAGCGCCGGGCGCACGAGGCGCTCATTGAGCGTGTAGCCGCGCACGAGCTCCATCGCCACGTGGCCCGCGGGCACGTCCGCCGTCTCCACCTGCTGCATCGCCTCGTGGAGGTGCGGATCGAACGGCTGCCCGAGCGCGCTGAAGCCCTTCACGCCGTGCCGCCCGAGCGAGTCGTCGAACTGCTTGCGCGTCATCGCCACGCCCTGGCGCAGGCTCTCGAAGTCCGCGGTCTTGCTCGCGGCCTCCAGCGCCCGATCGAGGTTGTCGGCGACGGGGAGGAGATCCTTCAGCAGCCGCTCGGCGCCGAACTTCTGGACCTCCTCCTTCTCCTTCTGCGCGCGCTTCTTGAAGTTGTCGAGGTCCGCCACCGCGCGGAGCATCTTCTCGTGCTCGTCGCGCAGCTTCTCCATCAGCTCGCGGCTCTTCGCCTGCGAGAACTCGAGCTGCGCGCGCAGGCTCTCGATCTCCTTCTGCGCCGCAGCCCCGTCCGCCGCCGCGGGGTCCGCCATCTCCAGCTGGGCCTCCGCTACCTGCTCTTCGGGAATCTCCGGGTCCGGGTCGGTCCTCGCGGGATCGTCCGGGAGGAATTCGTCCTGCGCGGTGGAGGGGGCGTGGTCGTGGGCAGTCTCGCCGCTCGGCTTTCCATTCTCGTTCGACACGCGCCGACTATCTCACGCTGGGTCGGACAGTGGAACGGTATGTAGGCCGCGCACCCTCACGACAAAATTCAGCCCCGCTTCTTCGGGCCGATGGACTTCTTCGTCGCGCCGGCGGGGGCGGGCTTCTTCTTCACCGGCGTGCCCGGGCCCTTCTTCTTCGCGCCCACCGTCTTCTTCGCGACCGGAGCGCCGGCCTTCGCGACAGGCGTGCTGGCGGCGGCTCTCTTCGGCGCGGTCTGCTTCGAGGCCGAAGCCTTCGGCGCAGCGGCGCGGCGGGTGCGAGGCGCGGTCTCCTCCGCCACTGCGCTGTCGGCGACCGAGCCCTCGTCGCGCGTGGGGTTCGGCGGCGCTGTGCCCGTGGGAGCGCCCTCGGCGTCGCGGCTGCTGAAGTTGCGGAGTGCGGCCTCGGCCTTCTGCGCGCCCTTGTCCACGAGCTCGGCGACCTCCACCGCGGCCTGCTTCGCCCACACGCCGACCTCGCGCGCCTTCGCGCGGACCTGCTCCTGCTTCTCTGGATCCCCGACCTGCTCCACGAGGCGCTGCGCTTCGGTGCGAAGGTCCTCGCCCATCTTCTTGAGGTCGTCGCCCGCGCGCTTCAGGAATGCCCGGAACTGCTCGTCCCACCCGCTCTGCGCCATGTGTGTCCGCCTCCGCTCTCGCGTGTCCTGCACCTGAGAGTGAATCGCATTTAGGCTCCGCCCGTCCGTCGGGCAAAGGCTTTCACGGAGGAACGCATGAGGCTGGTCATCATTGCAGCGGTGCTCGCGGTCGCAGTCCCCCTCTCCGCCGCGCGCGCGGACGGCAAGAAGTGGAGCGGTGGCCACGGCGATGACCGGGTGGTGCTCGATCGATCGGACGTGCTCCGCCGGCTCGCCGAAGTGGAGCGCCTGATGGAGGAGGCCGCCGACGAGGGGAACAAGAAGCGCCGCCGCGAGCTGATGCGCCGCGCCGAACGCGAGCTCTCCGAGCTGAAGGGAATGACGCGCGACGCGCCGAGAGTCCGGGATGTCCTGCCGCCCGCGCCGCCTCCTCCTCCGCCTCCACCCGTCGTCGTCCGGCCGCCGCCGCCGCCGCCTCCCCCGCCGAGGCCCGTCGTCTATCCGATCAGCACGCAGGGCCTCGCGCAGCTGAAGGGCGCCCTCTCGCGTGAAGCGTTCCCGAAGGACCGCCTCCGCGTGCTCGAGAGCGCTGCGGGTTCGCAGTACTTCGTCGTCGCGCAGATCAAGGAGGTGCTGGCGATGTTCGAGTTCCCGAAGGACCGCCTCCGCGCCATGGAGCTGCTCAAGCCGCGGATGCTCGACCCCGAGAACGGCTACCACCTCTACGCCTCGTTCGAGTTCCCCGCCGACAAGGCGAAGCTGAAGCAGCTGCTCGAGTCGTAGGGAGAGTTCGTCGAATTGAACGCGGCGCTCCGGTCACTCCGGGGCGCCGTTTTCGCGTCAGGCGCATATGACGCGCGCATGTCTCGGTGGCACCGGCTGGTGGGTCCCGTTCTCGTTCTCCCTCTCGTCACCTGGATGGTGACCGGCGCGCTCTTCCACGTGAAGCACCGCTACGACGAGGCCTACGAGGCGCTGCGCGTTCCCCTCCCCTCTCACTCCTTCCGCGACGCGCGGGTGTCGGCGGCGGAGGTGCTCGGGCTTCTGGATGCGCCCGACGCGAGGCCGGTGCTCTTCGCCCATCCGTCCGGGAAGGCCGCGTGGATCGTGCAGGCTGCGGCGGGACCGGTGCTGGTCGACGCGGCGACCGGCGAGCCCATCCCGCAGGCGAGCAGCGACGTTGCCGTCGAGTGGGCGCGCGCGGCGGTGGCCCATTCCGCACACGCGCATCGTTACGGAGAGGTGGTGGGCCAGGAGGAAGCGGCGGCCACGTCGCTGCTCGGCGGCGGAAGACATCCCGCGCTGGTCGTGCACTTCGAGGGTGGCAAGCGCGTGACCGTCGATCGCCTCACCGGGGAGCTGACACAGACCGGGGCGCTGAACGACTTCATCGACTGGACGTACCGCGTGCACTACCTGCAGTGGACGCCGTGGAAGGGCGTCAACGTGGCGTTGGTGATCGTCGCGGTGCCGCTGGTGCTCTCGCTCGCGCTCAGCGGCTTGTGGATGACGCGGCGGCGAGGCGTGGCGCGCGCCGGGCCCGGAGGCTGACGCAGCGGC
>JAFAFL010000072.1 GCA_023423535.1 Pseudomonadota bacterium | reverse complement strand
CTGTAAATCCGTTGGCTACGCCTACGTTGGTTCAAATCCAACTCCCTCCACCATTCTGCACGGATCGAAATCACCACCGCGGGTATAGCTCAATGGTAGAGCAGCAGCCTTCCAAGCTGAATACGCGGGTTCGATTCCCGCTACCCGCTCCAAACTTTCCAAAAATCTATATAATCAGCTGGTGTTTGAGCGTTCGTTTGGTTTTCGGGCTTATCGTGTGCGCGCAACCTGGCGCAGCGGCTTGGCCAGGAAGCGACCATTCTTGGCTTCAGGAGGGCTCCAGGGTCGACTGAAGCCGCAGTCTTTCGGCATCCAATTCGCTCAACCTGCTCATATGGGCAGTTATTTCCTCGAAGATCGTCGCACGATCATGGGTCGCCATGCGCTCCGCACGACGCAGCGCGCCGATAACCTCAATCAGGTCAATGCGCTCTTGATTCAATTTGTCCAAATTCCACAACATCATGCTTTCCCCATTCGCTTGCGTGTCAAACGGCGGCCGGCTGAAAAGGTTCAGATCAATAGAATTTAAGGTAAATTTTATCTTGTTTTCGCGGAAGCGTTGCGCCGCTTGCCCGTTAATAGGGCGAGCGACACTGGGTACGGCTGCCGGTGGGCGCCATATAGCTATTGTCTGTCGGATGGTAGGATGCGTAACGCGCAGCGCACCATTTGACGTGGTTGATTTCGCTCTGTGAGAGGGCGTAGCCCTCCGATGTGGCGTCTTCGCCTTTTCCGGCAGCAAAAGCGGTCGCGGGGTAGCCTCGCTGGTCGGACGGCTGGGCCTTCGTTTCGTAGGCGGGCTGAATAAGGCTCAGAGCATTGGCGGGCGCGATTGAAGCGGCAGATAATGCGACGCCAAGAGCGAGCGCGGAGATAGTCTTCGGCATCCTCAACATCGATAAATCCTCGTTATTCGTTCGAGATGCTAACGAAAATTTAGGAATTTCGTTCCGGTGAGGGATTGACTTCACACGAATACGTGATTCTTGATGGAGGTTATCCCGGCTACACGTTGCATGCGACGGCGACCGCATCTCACGCCCAGCAAGGCCGTTTTATCCGGCTTCATCAGGGCATTGCACGCCTGCTGCGCTGCTCGTTGACAAGTGGAAAATCCGGTCGGATAGTCGCCCGGCAATCATGCACACGGGAGTCTTCCATGTTTAACAAGGCTGTCATTCTCTCCTCATTCGCGCTGCTGGCATCGGCGGCGTTCGTTTCCCCCGCGGCCGCACTCACCATGAAGGAGTGCAGCGTGAAATATCAGGCGGCGAAAGCCGACGGTTCCGCCAAGGATATCAAGTGGAACGACTACCGAGCGAAGTTCTGCGGCAGCGAAGCCGCCGCCGAAGATGCAGCCGATGACAAGCAGGTCGCGGCGACGACTGAAAAAGAGCCTGAAAAACCGACGATGAAGGCTCCGAAGGGCGTGGCTTTCCCGAGTGCTGTCGATAAAAAATACTCCAGCGAGACCCCGGCTAAGGCGCGGCTGAAGACCTGCGTCGACTCCTATCACAAGAACAAGAATGACGGCACGCTCGGTGATCTCAAGTGGATCCAGAAGGGTGGCGGTTATTGGAGCCTGTGCAATACGGCGCTCAAGAGCTGACGTAAGCTGGCGCGGGTTGATCAGTGTCTACCCGCGCCAGTGCTTAATCCAGGACGGTCGGGGCGTGTCCGAACTACGCCGGCCTTGATGTTTATACCCTTTCTGCCGTTGCCGGCGAACAAGGGTGGCGTAACATCCCCGCTCACGACCGGCTTGCGGACGTCTTGCTGCCGGAAACAGCGTGACTTGGACCACCCCGTTTTAGGGGTAAGATCTGTGAATGGCTTGCGATTTATTCTCTTGATAAAGACGGGTTGACGCTGCGGCTCGACCCGCATCCAGCAATTCAACTTCGGCGGCATTCCAATAGGTCCCGCCGGCAAGTGGGCGGATGACAAGACGATTTCGAAATTATCTCACGGTTCTCGCCATATCCCTGCTGATGTGGACCGTTATCCTTGGCGTCGTTTATTGGCTGTTTCGCTGAATCTGCCTCGATATATAAGTATTAAAGAAAATTCCTGAATATCCTGCGTCAGTGTGGCCGGGGTATTGTCGTAATGCATATTTTATACGTAAGGACACCCCTGCCATATTTTGGCTATACTGGCGTCACCTATGTCAGGAAACCGGAGAGGCCATCATGAAACAATCAGCAACCCTGCTCACCCTCGCAACCGTCAGCCTGTTCGCCGCGCCCGCCGCCATGGCGGACGATCTGGTGATTCCGCTCACGAAAGACACGGTGGTCGAGAAGGTTGAGACCACTTACCAGTGCGGGTCCGACAAGGTCGAGGCCGTCTATTTCAATGCGGGTGATATCAGTCTCGTGCGGCTTGGGCTGAAAAGTGGCGTGACCGTTGCCGCCAATGTCATTTCCGGGTCCGGCGCGCGATATGAGAGCGGCGTCTATGTCTGGTGGTCGAAGGGGGACGAGGCGGATCTCTACGACGTGATGGCTGATCCGGAGATGAAACAGCCGACTCACTGCGTTGATGTGAAGAAATCCTGAGCGGCGGCGGAGCCATGGAGCGGCGGCAGGGCGGTTTCTGAAACCTTGCCATGCCGCCGGTCAGCGTGGAAGTGCGCGCGTGGCGCGTTCAACCAAGAACGAGCGACGCTAGAAGCGCCAGCAGGATAAGGG
>JAFAFL010000019.1 GCA_023423535.1 Pseudomonadota bacterium | reverse complement strand
CCGCCGCCGCCACCGGTGCCGCCGAGATCGCCGACCTTGTTGCCTACGGTGCAGGAGGTGCCCGCGTTGTTGTTGCGCACGATGCCGCCCGCGCCGCCGCCACCACCGCCGGTGCCGTTCGTCCCCTCGAGGCCGTCCGCGCCGCCACGTCCGACGAAGTCGTCGCCGACGATGCCGCCACAGCGAGAGCCACATCCGCCCGGTCCCGGCTGCGAATCACCCGGATCGCCGTTGAGCGCGGACTGACCGTTCATCCCGCCCGGCGCCGCGCCGATCTGACAGTCGTACTTGCAGAGGTTCGCCTGCGAGGGGCTCGAATGCCCGTAGCTCGCGTTGCCTCCGCCGCGCCCGTTCTTCCCCAGCGGCGACTGGTAGCCCTGCGGGTTGAGGTTCCCGCTCGAGGCCGCGCCGCCCGTGCCGTTCGCACCGCCGCAGGCCATGTTCACGCCACCCGCGCCGCCGGGCTGCGCCTCGTTCTGACAGAACGCGGTGGTGCACTCGACGCTGTCCCGCCCGTCTCCGCCGGAGCCGCCGTTGTCGCCTGCCGCGCCCGGACTGCCCGCCGCACCGTTGCCGCCGCGCCCGCCGATGATCCGGTTGTTCGCCAGCGTGAGCGCGTTGCCGGTGTTCTTCACGTACACCGCGAAGGAGCTCTTGCCCGCCTCGCCGGGGTTGGGGACGAAGGTCACGTCGTAGCCGCGGACCGTGAAGCCGGCGACGACGGTGGGCTGCGTGAGGCCCTCCGCGTTGATAGTGCCGCGCCGGTGGGTGGGGCTGTTGAAGTTCGGCTCGGCCGCTTCGATCAGCGTGGGGAACGCGACCACGTCCCGCCGCGTGAAGTCGGTGCGGTAGCCGCCGTAGAGCTTCACGCCGTTCTTCAGCACCACCTGCTCGAGGTAGCTGCCCTGCGCCACGAGGATCGCCGAGTGCACGTTCGCGTTGAACGCGTTCACCGCCTGCATGATCGTCGTGAAGGGCTGCTGCCGCGTCCCGTTGCCGCCCGGCGGAGTGCCCGGCGACGCTGCACGCACGAACAGTGAGGTCGCGGCCACGCCATCCACGCCGTCGCAGTTGCGATCGACGTACGCGAAGCCGACCTGCGGATAGACGGTGTAGGTGTCGGGCGTGTCGGTGACGCCGGCGGGGTGAGGGCACTCGCAGCCGTTGGTGCTCTCCTCGTCCGCGTTGACGAACTGGTAGGTGATCCCGCAGGTGCCCATCACGCAGGTGCTGCCCGCGCCGAAGGTGCTCTGACAGGTGCCGTTGCCCGCGCAGGCCGTGCCGCAGAACCCGTTCGCGCAGCTCTGGCCGGCCGGACAGTCCGAAGGCGAGCCGCACGCGCGCACGCACTGGCGATAGACCGGATCGCACACCCGCCCCGCGCCGCAGTCCGCGTCCCGCTGGCAGATCCCACCGCCGGCGATGCGCTCCTGGGTGCAGGCGACGATCTCGCAGCGAGGCGCCGCGCCGGGGCCGGACGGGACCACGCAACCGCCGATGGCATGCTGGATGGTCGGGCTCCACTGCGCGATGCAGTTGTTCGTGCACGAGCCGCAGTGGGTGTCGCTGTCGTAGGTGCCGCTGCCGCGCGTGTCGATGAACGGGCCGTCCACGTTCCCGTCGCAGTCGTTGTCGAGCCCGTCGCACAGCTCCACCGTCGTCGTCTCGGTGCTGCACGCGCTCCACTCGCCGGCCGCGCTGCAGGTCTGCGTGCCCAGACAGTTCGCCGTGCCCGCGGTCACCGCGCAGGAGCGCTCGGCGCCGGCGAAGGACGGACGGCAGGTGCAGGAGTCGCCCTGCGGCACGCAGAGCTTGCTCGCGCCGCGCTGGCTGCAGGTGTAGCCGGACGGGCAGCAGCCCTGCTGTCCCACCACTCCGGTGCAGCCCGCGTACGGAGCGTCCGCGCCGCAGGCCTGCAGGCACCACCGGCCGGTGTCGTCGGAGAGCGTCTCGCAGCGATCTCCGAACGGGCCGCAGTCGCTCTGCTGCGAGCAGGGACGACAGCTCGAGCCCTGCGCGCGCAGGCACATCACCGGTGCATTGGCAGGATGCGGCATGAAGCCCGGCGCGCACTGCTTCGGCACGCAGGTGGGCGCCGCTCCGCGCAGCTCGCACGCCACCGCGTTGGGGAGGACCTCGCCGTTCGCGCCCTTCGACAGCTCGGGGATCGCGGTCCGGCAGTCGAAGCCACACGCGCCGCAGTTCGCGGGGTCGGTGTACCGGCCGGAGGGGTCGCGGAAGGGCTCGTCGATGAGCCCGTTGCAGTCTTCGTCGAAGCCGTTGCAGACCTCCGGGCGCGGCTGCGCGGCGTTGCAGCTCCAGTCGAAGCCGCCGTCGCTCTCCACGCAGGCCCACGTCCCCACGCACGCTCCGCCCGAACCGAACGCGCAGGAGGGATAGGCCGGGCTCGAAGGCAGCCGAGAGATGTCCACCGAGGGATCGCCGTGATCCACGAGCCCGTCGCAGTCGTCGTCCACCCCGTTGCAGACCTCGCGCGAGGGCGCCGGTGCGTCACAGCCCGCGAAGGTCCCGTTCGTCTGGCAGAGCTCGAAGCCGTAGCAGGTGCCGAACGCGTTGCCGCTCTTGCAGGCGCGGCCGAGTCCGGCGTTGAGGTCGGAGCACTCGCAGCTTCCGGACTGCGGGAGGCACTGACGGCCTCGCACGGTGCCGTCGCCCGCCTTCACCTCTTCACAGCTGTAGCCGGGGCCGCAGCCGGTCTGCGTGCAGTCGCGTCCGCACACGCGCTCGTTCGTCGCCGAGCCGGGAAGCCGCACGCAGAGATCGCCCTGCACGCCGCAGTCGGTGTCGCTCTCGCACGGCAGGCACTGCGCGTTGTACGGGGGCACGCAGAGGTGCCGGCCGCCCTCGTCATTCGGGTCATGCGGCGGCTTGCAGTCCCAGTTGCCGGGACAGCCGACGGCGGTGCCTCCGTCTTCGAGGCCTCCGTCTCCGGTGGTGCCGCCATCGGTGGAGGCGCTCGGTCCACACGCCACGGTGCACACGCGCGGACGTCCGGGGCCTTCGCCGAGACAGATGCCCGAGTTGCACTCCGCATCGGACTCGCAGCGCGCGCCGGTCTCGCCCTCCTTCGGACCCGCGTCGAGCACCACGGTCTGGCACTCGCCGTTCACGCAGTCGAGCCCATCGGTGCAGTCGGCGCGCGAGAGGCATTCGCACTCGCCGGTGATGCGGCAGTCGCCGGCGGGATCGACCGGAGGCTTGAAGCAGCCGGCGCCCGTGGAGGCGGCAAGCGGAAGAGCGAGCAGCAGCGCAACGCGTGCGAAGCGGCCAGCGCGAGAACGAAGAAGCATGGCGCGAGAGTTCCTGCGCCCCGTCGGCCCGAGGGGCGAGCGCGCGGACTCTATTCTATATTGATGCGCTCTGGGAGGACGCGTGCGCGGAAGCCTGAGGGCGTTGCAGGTCGCGGTGTTGCTCGGGCTCTTCGGCCCGGTGGTTGGAGCCGTCTGGGCGCAACGTGTCGCGGACCTCGATCCGCACCTTCGCGCGGAGCCGGGCGGTGTCACCGACTCGCTGCGCTTGAGCTGGAACGAGAGCTCGGATTCGACCGGCTACATCGTGCGCCGACGGACCGGGCCGGGCGCGCCGTGGACGACCGTCGCGCAGCTGCCGGTGAGCGCGACCTCTTGGGACGACGCCGATGCGCGGTGGGGCCAGACCTTCGAGTACCACCTGCTGAAGACGACGGCGGCGGGCGCTTCGGGCCAGTCCTGGGTGCGCGCCGGTGCGGAGGTCCCGTTCGAGGCCGCGGACGCGCGCGGCGTGGCGGCGATCGTCGTCGATGCGCAGACCTCCGAGGCAGAGGGCATGCCGGAGCGTCTCGCGCGGCTGGCGGAGGATCTGCGCGGAGACGGCTGGGCGGTGGAGCAGCTCGTCGTCGGCGATGCGGAGAGCGACACGCCGCCGGAGGTGAAGGCGAAGCTGTGGGCGCTGCACGCGGAGACGGGTGGAAGGCTGCGCGCGGTGCTGCTGCTCGGCGCGGTGCCGAGGCCGTTCTCGGGGAAGATCTCACCCGACGGGCATCCGGATCACCTCGGGGCGTGGCCGGCGGACGGCTACTACGCGGATCCGTCAGTGTGGACGGACAGCGTGAACCTCGGTGGCGCGGGCGCGTTCGCGAACCTCAGCGGCGACGGCAAGTTCGATCCCTCCACCTACCCCGGGAAGCTCGAGCTGCGGGTCGGGCGCGTGGACGCACAGGACATGAGCGAACTTGCACCGTTGGCGCCGGCAGCGCTGGTGGCGAGGTATCTCGACGCGAACCACGCATACCGCCATGGGCACTCCCGCTTCGCCCGGCGCGCGTACGTGCGCGACACCTTCGGCCACTTCGACGGAGAGGCCTTCTCGCGGCTCGCCTATCGGGACGGCACGGCGGTGCTCGGCGCGCCTGCGATCGAAGTCGAGGATCCGCAGCGAGGGTTCTTCGACGTGCTCGAAGAGGAAGAGGGCTTCGCGCTGGCCTTCGGCTGCGGGGGCGGAACGTCGACCTCCGCGAGCGGCGTCGCTTCGACCGCCGACTTCGTCTACCGCAAGCCGCGCGCGGCGTTCCTCGGGCTCTTCGGCTCGTACTTCGGCGACTGGTCGTACCCGGACAACCTCCTGCGCGCGGTGCTGCTCTCGCCGGGTGAGGTGCTCGCCACTGCCTGGTTCGCGAGGCCGTACCTGCACCTGCATGGACTCGGCGCGCTGCAGTCCTTCGGAGATGCGTTCGTGGACAGCGCGAACAACTCGGGCAGCGACTACGACGTGGGCTTCTCACCGCGTTCGGTGCACCAGGCGCTGCTCGGCGATCCGACGCTGAGGCTCTTCGTCATTCCGCCGCCGCAGGCGCTCGCTTTGGAGGTGGTGGAGGGCGGCATGCAGCTGCGCTGGGAGGCTCCGGCGGAGGGCGATCCGCTGGACGGCCCGGTGCGCTACCACGTCTTCCGCCGAGGCCTGTCGGACGCCTTCGCCAACGAGGACGAGGTGCGCCTCACCACTTCTCCGATCGACGCGCGGACCTTCACCGACACCACTGCCCCGCCCGGCGTGCCCTTCGCGTGGCGCGTGGTCGCGGTGCAGCGAATCCAGACCGGCTCGGGAACGTTCTTCCAGCACAGCCAGGGCGCGCTCGCGGAGGGCAGCCGGCCCTCTTCAACGGTGCCGGACGCGGGGCACCTGCCGGAGCCGGATCCCTCGACGGACGCGGGCGATCCCCCGGTCGATCCCGGTCAGGAAGAGCCGCCGGGAGAGGGCTGCGCGTGCGCTTCGTCTTCGAGCGGGAGCACGTCGCTGCCCCTCTTCGTGGTGATGCTCGGTGGGTGGCTGGTGATCGCGCGACGGCGACGTGCCGCTACGGCGAGGGCTCGCTGCGCAGTCCGCGCCTGAACTCGGCCGCCTCGTGCGGCGTGAGCGCGACGCAGCGCCGGATCTCGTCCACCAGGTCCTCGCGGGTGAACGGCGCCGGCAACCATCCGCACGCGCGCACCTCATCGGCGAGCGCCGCGATCTGATCCGAGGAGAGCTGCACCGGCGCCACCAGAAGGACGCGCGCCTGAGGTCCCACGTCGGACGGAAGCAGCGGCGGCGGCGAAGCGTGGGCAGGGCTCTCGTCAGCGGGCTCGGCCGGCGCGAAGACGACGACGAAATCGACAGGGCCTTCGGCGGTGAGCAGCCAGCCCTCCTCTTCGAGCGCGTCCTCGACCAGCGTCCGATGCAGCGCCGCGCCGCCCACCACGCGCACCCTCGCGGGAGCACCTCCGCCGAACGCCTGCTTCAACCGATCGATGAAGCCCACTACCGCTCTCCCCAGCGGAGCTTCTGCCGGAGGATGGAGAAGTAGCCCATCTTCGGATTGCGGATGAGCAACACGCGGTTCGGCGAGCGGTGGACCTCGAGCCTGTCTCCCGGCTCGAGCATGTGGCCGGCCTTGCCGTCGAGCGTGAGGTACACGTCCTCGGCGGGGCCACGCAGGTCGATGTGCACGGTGCGCTCGGCCGGGATGACGATGGGCCGCTGCGTCAGCGCGTGCGAGCAGATGGGCGTGACCACCATGCAGTCCACCACCGGGTGCACGATCGGCCCGCCGGCGCTGAGCGAGTACGCGGTCGATCCGGTCGGCGTGGCGATGACGATGCCGTCGCTCTTGTAGGTGGCGACGTACTGGCCATCCACGGACATCTCGTGATCGGCGATCCGCGCCAGCGCGCCCTTGTTGATGACGATGTCGTTGAGGACCTCGTCGTCCACCACCACCTGGCCCTTGCGGTAGAGCCGGCACGAGAGCTTGAGGCGCGACTCGGTGCGGAAGTGACCGGAGAGCACGTCGTCCAGCGTGGTGAAGAACTCCTGCGCCGGGATCTCCGTCATGAACCCGAGCGACCCGAGGTTCACGCCGAGGATCGGGATCGCGCGTCCACCGAGCAGCCGCGCCCCGTGCAGCAGCGTCCCGTCACCGCCGAGCACCACCAGCAGATCCGCGCGCGCCACGACCTCTTCGTCCGAACAGTCAGCCGGCCAATCGAGCGCCTTGCACAGCTCGGCGTCCGCGAGGATCTCCCTGTCCGGATAGCGTTGACGGACCTCGCGCGCGAGCCGCACCGGCTCCTCCGCCCCGCGCTTGCCCACGAGCACCAGCGTCTTCACGCGCCCTTCATAGAGCGGCCGGCGCGGGTGCGCACGTTTTGCTGAGGAGTCTCTTGCGGGTGCCTCAGGCCGCGCCACACTCCCGCGCGTGTCCGGTTCGTTGCGCGCGCTCGCCCCTCTCTGCTCCGTCCTTCTGCTCACCGCCTCCTGCACGCCCGCGCTGCGTGCGCTGCGACCACAGAGTGAAGCGGAGCGCACCGTGGAGCTCTTCCTGCGCGCTTGGGCGGAGGGAGACGCGCCGGCACAGCGAGCGCTCCTCGACGATCGGAACTCCGACTTCGAAGCGCAGCAGAGGCAGTGGCGGGAGCGGCTCGGAGTCGTCGCCTCGCGCTTCGAGCTCACGCGCGTGGAGGAGGTGGCCGAGGACTCAGCGCGGGTCACCTTCCGCGGCGTGCACACGCTCAGAGGGCTCGGCGAGTGGTCCTTCGAGTCGTCGGTCCCGGTCGTTCGCGTGGGTGGACGTTGGCTCTGTCGGTGGTCGCTCGCGGTGCTGCATCCGGAGGCCCGCGCGGGTGATCGCTTCGATCGCACGCGCAGCTTCGGCCCACGCGCCGCGCTGCTCGATGGGCGCGGTGATCCGCTGACGGTCGAGGGCGACGTCGTCACCATCGGCGTCATCCCCGGGCGCGTGAGGCAGGTGGAAGAGGTGGTCAGCGCGATCGAAACCCACACCGGGCTCGAACGCGGCCGCATCACGCGAGCGCTTCAGACCGGCGCCTCCAGGCCCGGGGAGTTCCTCCCGCTGATCGACGTGCGGCCCGAGCGTTACGAACGGGTTCGGCCCTCTCTCGCTCCAGTGCCGGGGGTCTTCTTCCGGCGCAACCGGGCGCGCCTCACGCCGAGCGAAGGCTTCGCAGCGCACACCCTCGGCCGGGTGGGCGAGATCACCGCGGAGCGGCTGAAGGAGCTCGGAGAGCCGTACCAGGTGGGAGACGTGGTCGGACTCAGTGGCCTCGAGCGCTCGCAGGAGCGAACGCTGGCGGGACTCCCTTCCGGCGAGGTGCGGCTCCGTCGTGCCTCGGGCGAGTCGGTGCTCCTCCATCGGTTCGAAGGCCAGGCCGGTGAAGCGGTGCAGACGACCCTGCGCCGCGAGGTGCAGAGCGCCGCCGAAGCCGCGCTGGCAGACGTGACCGGACCTTCAGCGCTGGTGGCGGTGGAAGTCGGGACGGGCGAAGTGCTCGCGGTCGTGAGCAGGCCCCTCAACGTGCCGCTGAACCGCGCGCTGCAGGGCCGCTATCCGCCCGGCTCCACGTTCAAGGTCGTCAGCGTCGAAGCGCAGCTCGAGCGAGGCCTCACGCCGGAGAGCCCGGTGATGTGTCCCGCGCAGGCAGCGGCCGGCGGCTTCCGCTTCCGCAACTTCGAAGGAGCCGCGCTCGGCAGGACGACGCTGCGACGCGCCTTTGCCGAGTCGTGCAACACCGCGTTCGTCCTGCTGGGGAACGAGCTTCCGCCGGACGCCATGGAGAGCGCGGCGAGGCGCTTCGGCTTCGACGTCCCG
Source organism: Pseudomonadota bacterium (assembly GCA_023423535.1). Taxonomy (GTDB): domain Bacteria; phylum Myxococcota; class Myxococcia; order Myxococcales; family Myxococcaceae; genus JAFAFL01. The sequence goes on along the minus strand of JAFAFL010000019.1, from coordinate 182,586 downwards.
TACGACCCGGGCCTCCCCTCTCCCGGCGCCACCTTCCCGCCGCCGATCGATGCGGCGGAGCGCGCAGCCGCGTCGATCGGACAGGGACGCGTGCTCGCCACGCCGCTGCACATGGCGTCCGTTGCCGCTGCCGTCGGTGCTGGGCGATGGCGTTCGCCGACGCTGCTCGCGGATGGCGCCTCCGTGCGCGCGGAGCCGCTCCCTTCGAACGCCACGCGATCACTGCGGATTCTCCTCGAGGCGGTGGTGAAGGAGGGCACCGGCAAGGCAGCGGCCGGCGTGCCCGGGCTCATTGGAAAGACCGGCAGCGCGGAGTTCGGCACCGAGGCCCCGTTCGGCACCCACGCCTGGTTCATCGGCCTCCACGGCGACGTCGCCTTCGCGATCCTCGTCGAGGGCGGCGGCACCGGGGGCAAGGTGGCAGCGCCCATCGCCGCGCGGTTCGCTTCGGAGCTGACTTCGAAGCGATGACGCTGACGCCGCGTGCCGGCGGCTGACGGGAGGGCTACGCTGCGGGCCCATGAGCAGGTCCACGAACGCGGCAGTGCGTCAGGCCACCGGCGTCATCGCCGAATACTCGCCGTCTCTGATCGAGGTGCTGCGGACCGTCCGCCGCGAGGGCTTCCTCGGCTTCCTCCACGGGGTGTGGCGAGAGCACGGCGACCTCGTGCGGTTGAAGATGGGCGGCAGGACGCTGCTGCTCGTCGCGCATCCCGAGCACGTCCAGCACATCAACGTCACGCGCAGGGATCGCTGGGACAAGGGCACCAGCTACGACGTGCTGCGCGAGACGGTGCTGGGCAACGGCATCGTCACCGCGACGGGCACCGACTGGCGGCGGCAGCGCAAGCTCATGGCGCCGTTCTTCACGCCGCGCGGGATCGAGAAGTACTACCCGATCTTCACGGCCGACACCGAGCGGCTCATGCAGCGCTGGCGGGCGGAGCACGCGGGCACGGGCCGTCCGGTGGAGATGCTCGAGGAGATGATGGAGGTCACCGCGGCGGTGATTCTCCACTCCGTCTTCAGCACCGAGACCGGCCCCACGCTGGAGCGAATCAAGGGCGCGATCGAGCGGCTCGTCTCGCACATCGCGAAGTCGCAGATGCAGCCGATGCAGGCCCCGCGCTGGATGCCCACGCCCGCGAACCTGCGCTTCCGCCGCGACTACGCAGAAGTCACCGAATACATCCGCGGACTCGTCCAGCAGCGCCGCGCGCTCCCTCGCGAGCAGTGGCCGGCGGATCTGCTCACCGACCTCATGGCGACGCCCGACGAGGAGACCGGCTCGACGATGGCGGAGGGCCTGCTCATCGACAACGGGCTGACCATGTTCGCCGCGGGCCACGAGACGACGGCGCGCACGCTCTCCTTCCTCTGGTACGCGCTCTCGCAGAACCCGGAGGTGGAGGCGCGCCTGCACGCGGAGCTCGACGAGGTGCTCGGAGACGGCCCGCCGACACTCGAGGCCCTCAAGCGACTGCCCTACACGCTGCGAGTGGTGAAGGAGGTGCTTCGTCTCTATCCCGCCGCCCCGCTCTACGCGCGCGACGCCACGGCGGACGACGAGCTCGACGGCGTGCCTCTTCCGGGCGGCACCCCCGCGCTGCTTTTCGCGTACGCGTCGCACCGGCACCCGGACTTCTGGGATGAGCCCGAGCGCTTCGATCCGGATCGCTGGCTCCCCGAGCGCGAGGCCGCGCGTCCGCAGGGCGCGTTCCACCCGTTCGCCACCGGGCCGCGCGTGTGCCTCGGGAACCACTTCTCGCTGCTGGAGACGCACGTGATGACCGCGATGATCGCGCGCCGCTTCCGGGTCCGCATGAAGCCCGGGCACGTGCCGCAGCTGGAGTTCTTCGGAACGCTCGGCTCGCGCAACGGCCTGCCGATGATCGTCGAAGCCCGCGGCTGAGCCACACGGGAGACACGTGAAGACGCTCGCGATCATCCTCGGTGGGTTGTTGCTGCTCTCGGTGGCCGGGAACCTGTTTCTCGCCTTCGCGCTGGTGGACACCTCCGTGTCGCTCTCGTACGCGCGCGACGGCCAGCGGCACCTGGAGGAGGCGGCGAAGCTGTCGCTCCAGGCGGTCAACGCGAAGTGGGCGGGCCGGCCTCAGTCGGAGGCTGAAGCCTTCGGCGAGTCGCTGCGCAGGGCGAACCCGGACGCGGTGATCAAGTGGGAGGAGAAGGACGTCCTCGGCATCGAGTCGCTGCAGTTCCGGATCGCCAACGGCCGGGTCCAGCGCGTCGAGTACCTCAACCCGATCGACTAGCCCGCGCCGTCCCGCGACGATTCCAACACGAAGGGCGCGGCCCCCTCGGGAGGGTTGCCGCGCCCGCGCGTTCAACGGAGTCCCCCAGGCCCTGCGGCTACGGGTTCGTGCTCTGTCCCTGCCAGCCGTCGAGGTTGTCGTACTCCTCGGTGCAGACGCGGCCGGTGTTGCCGCCGGGGACCGGCTCCTCCCAGCAGCGGAAGGGCAGCGCGTGGCGGCGGGTGACGGCGGTGAGCGCGAGGGTGGTGTTCGCGACCCACGAGTCCTCGCCGCGCTCGAGCTCCACGCGCATCCGGTAGTCGGAGCCGAGGAGCACCGCGGTGCCGGTGTTCATCGACCACTCGTAGTTCTGGTGCCAGCCCTGCCACGACTGGCCGTGCAGCCGCGACCAGTAGATGGCCTGGCCCGCCTCGCGGAAGTACTCGATCTGGGTGCGCGGCTGCGCGCCGCCGGTGGTGCAGTAGTAGAGGTGCATGGAGCGCGCGGTGTCCCAGCGGCCGGCGCACTCGTTCACGTTGCCGTTGACGTCGGTGTTCGTGAAGGTCGGGGTGATGTTGACGTACTCCGCCTCGTGCACGACCTCACCGCCGGTCTCCTGGCGCACGCGCAGCGTGGTGCCGTTGAAGGGGACGTGCTCCGCCACCCACGCGTTGATGCGCGCGACCTGCGTCCAGCCGCTGCCGCCCCAGGTGCTCTCCCAGTCCGGCGAGGAGAGGTAGCTCCCGTTCGGCTGCCGGTAGTAGCCGCGCGAGAAGCCGCCGTAGTCGAACACGCGGTCCTCCAGCCAGGCGTTGAAGCTCATGCCCGTCACCGGCGAGATGATGTCGATCGTGCCCTCGGCCGCGTCGTTCCCCACGTCGAAGTCGAGCGGGCGCGTGTTCACGAGCGAGACGCGGAGGTTCTTCCTCCCCACGGTGGGGAACGCGTAGCTGAACGCGCAGGTCACGAGACCGCCCGAGTCCACCCAGATGCCGCGGGCCTCGTCCACCGCCTGGCCATCGACGGAGAGGACGCAGTCGGTCCGCGCGCCCACGTCGGTGTTCAGCTCCTCGATCGACGCGAGCAGCATCACCGGCATGCCCACCGGCGCGTTCGCGGGCGCGTTGATCTGCGTCACGCCGAGATCCGGCGCGAGCTTCACCCGGCCGCCCACCGTCACCAGGCGGGTCACCCACGGCCCCTCCATGCCGCGCACGCCCGCGAGCACGATGAACGGCTGCCCCCGCTTGAGGCCCGTGTAGGTCTTGCTCCAGGACCCGGGGCCGCTGGGCAGCAGGTAGGTCTTGAGGATGTTCGTGCCGCCGTGGCCGCCGAGCGAGACGACGGTGACGAAGCTGAGCTTGCCGGGGGACGGGGTGGAGGACTCGAACTCGCCCGCGGTCACCTCCAGCGTCACCGAGCCGGCCGAGTTCATCAGCGCGCGCGCGGAGAGCATCGAGTTGCCGGACCGGCCGGACCAGAACTGCTCCGGGCTCACGTGGTAGGCGTGGGTGTTCGGGTGCTTCCAGAGGTTCGAGGCGGAGGCGTCGGGCGCCGCTGCGAGGACAAGGAGGGCAGCGGTGACGAGGCCCGCGAGGCGGGGCGGGGACATGGCAACTCCAGGGGTTGGAATCCGGCGGCGAAAAAAATGCGTCGACCGTTTGTCGGCCTGTGGCGACCGGAGTCGCGTGTCTCTACAGAATTTCAGCACTGCTGGTCGGAAAATGTTCAGCAGCGCGCACTGCCCCGCGGGTCACTGGCGGCACGCCTGCTCGGTTGGCCTGCGGAACGTGAAGTAGGCTGGCGCGCATGCGAGCTCCGTCACCGGTCGTCGCTGCAACGTCCCTCTTCGTCTCCGGCCTCGTCCTCTACGCCTGCGGTGGTGGGGGCGACGGCGGCGGGCGCGTCTCCGACTGGGACGTGCGCGGCAACTACGCGCTGACGTGGGACGACCGGCTGAAGCTGACCCTCAACGTCGGCGGCGCGGTGCGCGAGGCCACCGCGCAGGGCTACGGAGAAGTGGTGGACTTTGGAACCTGGGAGGGCCAGCCGCTCCGGCTCGACCTGAAGGCGTTCTGCGATCGGCCCGACGTGCACTGCCCGAGCGAGGCGTTCTGGACGAAGGTGGCCATCGATCAGCAGGACGTGACGCGGAAGCAGGACCTGCACGTCATCAACGTCATCGACGACACCGAGCACACGCTGCCGGCCGGCCGTCGCGCCGAGGTCCGCGGCGGCCTCGTGGACCACGCGCAGAAGGGACAGTTCCTCATCGGCCTCGGCGGGGAGTCCGGCGGCAACGAGAACTGCGGCGCGCTGGCGATCTCGCTCGCGGGCGGGCGCTTCAGCCGCGCGGGAGAACGGCTGGAGGACGTCACCGCGTGGCAGGCCCCATCCGGCAAGCCGTGTGATCCGGACGCGGGGACGCCCGATGCGGGCCACGGCGATCCGGACGCCGGCACTGCCGATCCCGACGCGGGAACCTCCATGCCGACCGAGACCACCTGCACCGAGAAGAGGTGGAAGCGGCTCGTCTATCCGGACGGCGCGCGGGTGGACGGGATCCGGGACGGAAAGGTCGCGCTCGGCTGGTTCGGCGCCTGCGCGTTCGGGCCCGTCGTGGCCGGCGCCACCCTCACTCTGGAGACCGGCTTCGAGGCCGTTCGCACCGGCGACTTCGACCCGCCGCCCTTCACGCCCGAGCCCGCCACCCTGCCGGAGGAGGTCCCCGACGCGGGGTCCGGCGCTGATGCTGGCGGGTAGCCCGATCTGACGTGCCGCGCCGGTCAGCGTCCGATAGCGGACAAAAGACCTGTACCGAAGGACAACCCCACGCGAGCCGAGGGACGTAAATCGTCCTGCGGCGCAACCGCCCGTGTTCACTGGCGGGCCAAACCTTGAACACCCGAGAGCCCAGACCGCGTTCCGGTTCTTCCGACGCTTCCACGTGGGCAACGCCTGCCGCTTTCGTGTTCGTCACAGTTGAGGCGAGCAGGCGGCCTTCAGCAGAGTGATCGCCCGGTCGCCCGCCTGCTCATCGAACGGCACGGCGCGGCGGCCGGCTTTCACCCCAACCCAGGAGCTCCCCTTGTCGAGACGCCCCACTCCCCTCCGCCGGCTCGCGGTCGCCTCTGCCGCGCTGGCCTTTGCGAGCGCCGCAGGATTCGCCTGCAGCTCATCTTCTCTCTCCGACGGCGCCGAGGCCGCGACCCAGCAGCAGGCGGCCACGGCAAAGCCGGGCAAGCCCTTCGAGCGCCCGCAGATCGACGCGCTGCACGTCGAGCCCCTGCCGAGCCCGATCAACGGCGCGAACGCGCGACTGCTGGCGACGGTCTCGAAGAGCTCCACCGGCGTGATCGCCAACGGCTCGTTCACCATCCAGCCGGACCCCGCGGATCCGAAGCGGGACGTGGTGATGACCGATGACGGCCGCGGCGCCGACGACAAGGCCGGCGACCTCGTGTTCTCCGGACTTCTGGCCTACGACTTCGCCGAGCTCACCCGGCAGAACGACAAGCTCACGCGGCTGGGCGGCACGGGCAACGTGACCGTCACCACCTTCGACGGGCGCATGGTGGGCGCGACCGACGCGGCGAAGTTCGTGGACACGAAGCAGATCAAGCCGGGCACCGCGGTGGACATCACGCCGATCGGCGTGGCGGCGGCGATCTCGGTGGAGCACTCGCTCATCGTCAACCACCCGGGCGTGGTGACGGATCCGGTCCGCACCTTCAACCGCTGCACGGGCAAGGGCACGCCGATGGGCGCGTGGACGTTCGGCCACCTCTTCTCCGAGATGATCAACCAGCCGATGACCGGCGTGGATCCGCGCTCGGCGGCGCTGAAGTGGCTGGACACCTGGAACCACAACCAGGAGCTGCACTTCAACTCCGCGCTCCCGCGCAACGTGCAGCCGTTCATCAACGAGTGGCAGAACCGTAGCGGCTCGAAGCTGCCGAAGATGGCGCTGGCGCCGTTCCAGCTGGTGGCGATCGTCAACCGCATGGACCTGCACGAGTCCGTCGGCTACTCGGAGGGCAACGCGGGTGAGCTGCGGTTCGTCTTCGCGCTCGAGGACGCGAACTGCAACCCGCTGCCGATGCTCGTCATCTTCGAGTACGGCAACCTGCCGGTGAAGTGCGACGACATCGGGCAGCTCGCGGTGCGCTGGGTGGATCTGGCGAATCACCCGGTGGGCTCGCCGGCCTACAACGCGCTGCTGCAGGGCCTCACCGACGAGGTCGTCACCGCCAACGCGGCGCCGGCGAAGATCAACGGCAGCGCGCTGAACCAGCTGCGCACGAACGACTTCATCTTCGACCGCCCGTGGCAGCTGCGCGAGTTCATCCTCCACAAGAGCGGCCTGCTGGTGCCCGAGACGGTGAAGCGCACGCCGGACGTGGACCACGAGAACGTCCCGTTCATGCGCTCGGGCCTCGGATTCGCGATCGACAGCAACCTGCCGACGATCTGGCCGAACCCGCCCGCGAGCATGCCGAACATGCTCACCGGCTCGTTCGATCCGATCGAGTTCCCCTCCGGGTTCTTCATCCGCGCCATGGCGTCGGACATCCCGCACACCGGCTTCTGCTTCACGCCGAAGCTCTCCGGCAACGCGGCGATCAGTGGCTTCGACGCGCGCTTCGAGTACTCGTCGAACACCTGCGCGGGCTGCCACGGCGGTGACCTCAACGCGGGCGGCAACTTCACCCACATCGACGAGCACGGGAACCTCTCGCCGTTCCTCTCCGGGCCGATGACCGCGAACGACTGCACCAACCCGGTCTTCACCCGCGACTTCGACGAGCCGAAGCGCCGGGCCCAGGTGCTCGACGCGCTGGCCACGAACTCGTGCGTGCGCCTCGCGGCGATGGGCGAGACGAAGGCCGAGCACTAGTCAGACGCACTCAGCAGCAGCAGCAAGGCGCCCGGCCCGTCCGCTCCTCAAAGGGGGCGGCGCGGCCGGGCGTCGTGCGTTGGCGGACCTGCGGCGGAGGCGAAGTGGAGATCGGCTCGACTTCCCCGGCGCGCGCGTTAGATCGCTGCGCGCAGCTCTCCCCCCCTCACCAGGAGCGCATGAGATGAAGCTGTTCTACACGCCGGGCGCCTGTTCGATGTTCCCCCACATGGTCCTTCGCGAGGCGGGCTTCCAGCCGACGCTGGTGCGCGTGGATCTGGCCACCCACAAGACGGAGGGCGGCGAGGACTTCTACGCGGTGAACCCGAAGGGCTACGTGCCGGCGCTGCAGCTCGACGACGGACAGGTCCTCACCGAGGCCGCGATCGTCTCCTCGTACATCGCGGACCAGAAGCCGCAGTCCGGGCTCCTCCCCGCCTCCGGCCTGGAGCGCTACCGGGTGCTGGAGCTCGTGCACTTCATCGCCACCGAGATCCACAAGAACTACAGCCAGCTCTTCAACCCGGCGCTGCCGGAGGAGCAGCGGAAGGCGGTGCTGGCGAAGATCGACAGCCGGCTCGCGCTGCTGGAGAAGCAGTACGGCCAGCGTGAGTTCCTCGTGGGCAACGGCTTCACCCTCGCGGACGCGTACCTCTTCACCATGCTCACCTGGGGCAAGAAGATGGGCCCGGACCTCTCGAAGGTTCCCGGCCTCGTCGCGCACCACGATCGCATCGGCAAGCGGCCCGCGGTCCTCGCCATGCTCGAGGCCGAAGGGCTCCTGAAGAAGTAGGGCGTGTCCGCTCTCCACCAGAGGCGCCGCGTTCCGGAGTGGGTGCCCATCGCGCTGAGGCTGCGGTGGCGCACCCCGCCGGGGCTGTTGCTCGCGGGCCTCTTCATCTTCGCCGCCGATCGCGGATGGCTCCCGGACTCGCTCGGGCTGTCGCGGCCGGCGGAGCTCACGCTGGGGATCGTCTTCGCGGCCGCGGTGCTCTGGGTCACCGAGGCCGTCCCGCTCTTCGTCACCAGCCTCATCGTGCTGGGCCTCGAGCTGGTGTGGCTCGCGCCGGTGCTGGCGAAGGACGGCGGCAGCGCGCTGTTCCTCAACGCCTTCTTCTCCGACGTGACGCTGCTGTTCCTCGGCGGCTTCGTGCTCAGCGCGGCGATCGAACGCACCGGGCTCGCGCACCTCGTCTCCGAGAGCATCCTCCGCCGCGTGGGCCGCTCGCCGACGCGCGTCGTGCTGGCGATGATGCTCGTGACCTCGCTGCTCGGCGTGTGGATGAGCAACACCGCCGCGTGCGCGCTGATGCTCGGTCCCGCCGCCGCGATGCTGCGCCGCGTCCCCGAGGGCGACGGCTTCCGCAAGGCGCTGCTGGTGGGCATCGCGTTCTCCGCGAACCTCAGCGGGCTCGCCACGCCGGTCAGCTCTCCGCCCAACGCGATCGTGATGCGCTACCTCACCGTCGAGGGCGAGGCCCCGAGCTTCGGCGTGTGGATGGCGCTCGCGGTCCCGCTGCTCATCGTGCTGCAGCTGCTCCTCTTGCTGTACCTGCGCCGCCTCTTCCCCTCCCGCGTGGAGTCCGTCGAGCTCGAGGAACGCCCGGCCCAGCCCTTCGGCCGTCCGCAGGCGCTGGTCATCGGCGTGTTCACGCTCACCGTGCTGGGCTGGATCTTCGGCGCGCAGTTCTCGCTCACCTCCGGCACGGTGGCGCTGCTGCCGGTGGTCGTCTTCTTCGGCACCAACCTCCTGCGCACCGCCGAGCTCCGGGCGATGCCGTGGGACGTCATCCTCCTCATCGGTGGGGGGCTCTCGCTCGGCGCGGCGGTGGATCAGTCCGGGCTCGCGGCCTGGGTGGGCCAGTTCGTGCCGGTGGGCAGGGTCGGCCCGTTCGTGCTGACCGGCGTGGTCGCCGTGTTCGCGGTCTTTCTCTCCTCGGTGATGAGCAACACCGCGGCGGTGAACCTGCTCGCGCCGATCGTGATGGGCTTTGCCGGCGTGGACCACGCGCTGCTGCTGCTCGTCGCCGCGTTCGCCTGCACCCTGTCGATGCCGCTGCCCATGAGCACCCCGCCCAACGTGCTCGCCTACGGGCTCAGCGTCCGGCCGGACGGGAAGGGCGAGCTCACCGCGCGGGACATGATCGTCCCCGGCGTCCTCTTCACCGCCGTGGGTCTGGGCGTGCTCGCGCTCTTTGCCGCGTTCTGGTTCCCACTCTTCGGGTGGTGAGCGGCATCCGGTCGCAACAGCGGACGCCGCCGAGCGACAATCCCCACATGCGCATCAACTCGAACGTCACTCGCCATTCTGCGCGTCCCACCGAGACTCAGCTTTCCCCACAGCCCGCGCCCCAGACCCACACGTCCGGCGCCCGGGCTGCGGCGCGGGCCGACAGCTTCAGCGGTCCCGCCCCGGTGCAGGCGCAGCACGCGCATACGCACACGCCTCCCGAGCCGACTCCGGGGACTGCGCCGGCGCCCCGTCAGGAGCGTGGCTTCTTCGCGCGCGTGGGCGATGCGTTCGGTCGCGTGTTCACCGGGATCACCTCCGCGGTCGTCGGTGCGGCGCGCAACGTGGGCGAGGCGGTCCAGACCTTCGGCGGCGGGCTCGGGGATCTCTTCTCCGGCCGCTTCGGTGACGGGCTGCGCAAGCTGGGCTCGTCGCTGGTGAAGGTGCTGCAGACGCCGGTGGACGCGGTGCTGATGGCGGGCGGTTCGGCGGTGAGCGCGGTGCAGACGCTGCTCGGCATCGAACCTCCCGGACGGAAGCTGACCGCGGAGGAGACGGCGCTGCTGAAGAGCGTGTACGGCGACTCGTTCGACCCGTCGCGGATGCGGATCAAGGAGGGCAACGCCGGGCTGTTCACGCTGCCCAACCGGCCCTTCGCGCACGGCGACACCGTGTACGTGCCGCAGGACTGGCTCCCGATGACCGAGTCGCTGCTCGTGCACGAGGCCGCGCACGTGTGGCAGCACCAGAACGGCGGCACCGACTACATGTCCGAGGCGCTGTGGGCGCAGAACTTCGGCGAGGGCTACGACTACGGCCGCGCGCTGTCCGAGGGCCGTCCCTGGAGCGCGCTGAACCCCGAGCAGCAGGCCTCGGTGATCGAGCGCGCGTTCGACGCGGGGATGTTCTCCCAGCCGGCGAACCCGAACGCCCGCTTCATCCATGACGGGCAGGACTACACCGAGCAGGTCCGCGCCATGATCACCGAGCTGCGCGCGGGTCGCGGCGCGCCGTGATCCCTTCGCGGTCCCCTTTCGCGAAGACTGCTGCCGTCGTTGCCGCGCTGCTGTTCGCCACCGGCTGCGCGACGACGCTGAACGTGAAGCCGGCCACGTCCGACGAGCGGCTCCCCTCGCCGCGCTTCGTCATCTCCAACGGCTCCGGTGCCGAAGACGCGCCGCGCTACGACACCCTCGAGGTGCTCGACGACGCGGGCACGAGCGTGTGGAAGGTGCGCGCCCAGTCTTTCGGCGACGCACCGCGCCCGGCGGAGATCACCTACGGCCAGACGCCGGAAGGCTTCGAGGTGGTGACGCCTGCGGTGGAGCTCACGCGCGGCGGGCGCTACCACCTGTTCGTCTCCGCCACCGGGCCGAAGGACGGCAACCTCCACTTCACCATCGATGCGGACGGGCGGGTGCAGGTCCCGCCGCGCTGAGGACTACGCAGCGCGCGCCCAGCCCCGCGCCTTGAGCAGCCGCTCCACGCGCTCCCTCACCTCGTCGCGGATCTGCCGCACCGCGTCCGCGCCCTGGCCCTTCGGATCGGCGAGCGCCCAGTCAGTGATCTCGAGCCCGGGCACGAAGGGACACTTCTCGCCGCAGCCCATGGTGACGAGCAGCGCCGCGTCCTTCGCCAGCGCCTCGGTCAGCAGCTGCGGCTTCGCGCCGGAGAGGTCGTAGCCGAGCTCCGCCATCGCCTCGGCGACCTCCGGGTGCACGCGCAGGGCGGGTTCGGTGCCCGCGGCGGTGGCCTCCGCGACACCCGGCGCGGCGAGCCGGTTGAAGAACGCCGCCGCCATCTGCGAGCGGCCGGCGCTGTGGACGCAGGCGAAGATGACCCGCCGCTTCATCGGATCATGCCCTCGGTGGAGGTGACCTTCCGCGGCAACACCCGTTCGCCGGAGCCGGGGAACAGGCGCCGCTTCAGCCAGAGCGAGACGTACACCAGGCCGATCAGCGCGGGCACCTCGATGAGCGGGCCGACCACGCCGGCCAGCGCTTCACCCGACGAGATGCCGAACACGCCGATAGCCACCGCGATGGCGAGCTCGAAGTTGTTCCCGGCGGCGGTGAAGGAGACGGAGGCGGTCTCCTCGTAGGTGAAGCCCATCCGCTTCGAGAGCAGGAAGGCGAGGGCGAACATGAGGACGAAGTAGAGCATCAGCGGGAGCGAGATGCGGACCACGTCCAGCGGCAGCCGGGTGATCTTGTCCCCCTGCATCGCGAACATGAGGACGATCGTGTAGAGCAGCCCGAGCAACGCGGTGGGGCCCAGGCGCGGCAGGAACCGCTGCTCGTACCAGGCCTCGCCCTTCGCGCGCACGAGCAGCACCCGCGTGAGGAAGCCCGCCGCCAACGGCACGCCGAGGAAGATGAGGACGCTCTTCGCGATCGCCCACATCGAGATCTCGAACGCGGTGCCCGGCAGCCCCAGCCACTGAGGGATGGCGGTGATGAACAGCCAGCCGAGGAACGAGTAGAGGAGGATCTGGAAGAGGCTGTTGATGGCGACGAGCACCGCCGCCAGCTCGTTGCTTCCCTTCGCCAGCATGTTCCACAGCAGCACCATGGCGATGCAGCGCGCGAGCCCGATGAGGATGAGCCCCGTCCGGTAGTGCGGGAGGTCCGGCAGCAGCAGCCACGCGAGCCCGAACATCAGCAGCGGGCCGACGAACCAGTTGAGGAAGAGCGACACCGCGAAGAGCTTCCGGCGCGTGCGCAGCCGGCCCAGCTCGCCGTAGCGGACCTTCGCCAGCACCGGGTACATCATCCACAGCAGGCCCACCGCGATGGGCAGCGAGACCGTGTCCAGCTTCACCGTGTCCAGCTGCGCGCCGAGGTCGGGAAACACCCGCCCGAGCCCGATCCCCAGCGCCATGGCGAGGAAGATCCACAGCGGCAGGTACCGGTCGATGAAGGAGAGGTTCTTGACGATGGACTTCGCGTCAGGCCGGGGTGCGATCGCTGGGGTGCTCATGGCGTCTTCGCTTTCGCTCTTCTGGTTGGCGGGTTGGCGCACGCCCCGGGTCCGAGCGAAGCGACGAGTCGCTCCACGTCCCGCTTCAGCGCCTCCTGCTTGCCGAATGCGCCCACCAGCGCCCGAAGGTGCCTCGTCCGCTCCGGCGAGTCCTGTACCTCCAGCCGGTAGAAGACCCAGCCGCCCTGTCTGCGGCTGGTGACGATCCCGGCGTTCCGGAGCACCGCCAGCTGCTGCGAAGCGTTGGGTTGGGTCAGGCCGAGCGCCTGCTGCACGTGACACACGCAGAGCTCACCGTGGGCGAGCAGCGCAACGATGCGCAGGCGCGTCTCGTCGCCGAGCGCCCGGAACAGGCGGCTCATCGGCTCGACCTTCAGCGTTGCGGCGGCAGACGGCATGCGGAATCACTGATATGCGAATATCTGCATGTCCGCCAGCGCAAATCAGAGCGCCGTCCCGCGTGCGGCGGGCGACGTTCGTCGCGCGGCATCGTGACGTGGAGCCTCCCCCGGCGGCGGGCAGGCTCACGCGCGCCCGCTCTGCTTCAGCGCCGGTACTCCCAGTGCCACGGCTCGGAGGGCACGGTGCGGGCGAAGCCGTACTTGTGCGCGTTGGCGGCGAGCCACTTGTAGGTGCTCGACGAGGTGCTGCCGACCTGCACGTCCACCGCGATCCCGCCCTGGTGGTTCGAGTAGCCGGGCGGCGCCGCGAGGTTGCCCTTGCCCGCCTTGTAGAGGTTGTAGAGGTGCTGCTGCTGCGCCATCGTCCGGAAGCCGCTGTTCACGTGGAGCGTGATGCCCGCGCGGCGCGCGTCCTCGTACATCCGGTTGAACGCGTCGGCCGCGTCCGAGCGCAGCTTGTGGCCGTTGGGGATCGACTTGACGGTGATCGTCCTCGGCGAGCCGTTCACGTAGCCGGTCACCTGCGTGCCGCCGCCAGTGCCACCGGGGTTGCTCACGCTCCCGCTGGCGTGGATGCCGAGCTTCGCCCACGTCTTCGGCCCCACGATGCCGTCCTGCGCGAGGCCGCGGCTCTTCTGGAAGGCCTTCACTGCCGCCAGCGTCTTCGGACCGAACTGTCCGTCCGCCGCGCCCGCGTTGAAGCCGAGCTGGTTCAGCCGCGCCTGCAGCTGCGCCACCGGCTGGCCCTTCGCGCCCTGCTTGAGCACCGGGCCGGAGCCGCTCGAGCCCCCGCCGGCGTTGAGCTGCGCCCACGTCTTCGGACCCACGATGCCGTCCTGGACGAGTCCTCGCGCGCGCTGGAAGGCCTTCACCGCCGCGAGCGTCTTCGGGCCGAACTGCCCGTCGATCGTGCCCGGGTTGAAGCCGGCGGCCTTCAGCCGCTGCTGCAGCAACGTGACCGCGCTGCCCTTCGCGCCGAGCCGGAGCGTGGGCTGGGAAGAGGTGGAGGCGGCAGTCGCGGCCGCGGTGGAGCTTTGGATCCGCATGAGAATCTCTCCCGTGCGCCCTCCCCTTTGCTCAAGGACGCGAGTGGATTCTCAGAATTTGGGAGCCGCGGTTTCGGGTGGGGGTGCTTTTTCATGGCAGGCTCGCGGCGACATGCACAGCGACGCCACCGAATCCGCCGCAATCGACGCGAAGCCACACGATGCGAAGCGGCCCCTGAAGACCGCCCTGCTCGTCGGCTCGGTGGCCGCGGTCGCCTTCACCGTTTTCCAGTTCGGCTATTTCGACTGCGGCATGCCGGCCGCCTCGACGGTGACCGGGCTGCTCGCTGTGGCCGGGCTCGTCTCCGCGCCCCTGCTCTTCCTCCGAAGGGGCCTCGTGGGGAAGCTGCTGGCGGTCGCCGCGGTGGGGGCCGCGGGAGTCAGCCTGTTCGCGAACTACCTCACCCACCTCTGCTTCTGAGAGCGCACCGGAGGCCGAGGACGATCGTCAGGCGAAGCGGACGCTGTAGATGGGCGGCAGGTTGTGCGTCACGCCCTTCCAGCTCTCGCCGCGGTCCTCGCTGACGTAGAGGTTTCCGGTGGTGCTGCCGAACGCGAGCGCGTCGCCGCTGTTGCCCAGCGCGTGACGGAGCACCACGTCATAGGCGCCCTGCTGCGGAAGGCCCTCGCGGAGGTCTTCCCAGGTCTCGCCGCCGTCCTGCGTGCGCGCGACGAAGAGGGCGCCGTCGATGGTCATCCGCTGCATGTCGCTGTGCCCGGGCACGAGCCACGCGCACCGCCCGTCCTTCTGATCGACCGCCACCGGGAAGCCGAAGCGCACGCCCTTCTCCGGCTTCGACACCTTGCGCCAGGTCTTCGCCCCGTCGGAGCTGTAGAAGACGCCGGCGTGGTTCTGCTGCCAGACGTGCCGCGGGTCTGCCGCGCACAGCTCGATGGCGTGCGGATCGTGGCCCCACTCGGCCTCGGGGTTCGGCAGGTAGTCGTTCGTCATGCCGCGGTTGCGACCCTGCCAGCTCTTCCCGCCGTCGGTGGACTCGAGCACGCCCGCGGTGGAGACCGCGACCAGCAGGTGGTTCGGGTCCTTCGGGTTCACCGCGATGGAGTGCAGGCCCGGCGCGAACTCGCCGCCCTCCGCGGCCGGCGTGCCGAACCAGTGCGTCTTCCGCGTCGAGAGATCCTCGGCGGCGGCGCCGACGCTGCCCACGCTGCTGAAGAGATCTCCTCCGCGCGAGTCGTGGTTCCACAGCGGCCGGTTGAGCTCGAAGGTCTCGCCGCCGTTGTCGCTGACGAAGAGGCCACCGGGGATGGTGCCCACGTAGATGCGCCCGGGCGCGAACGCCATCACCCACAGCTTCTGCAGCGTGGCGCTCTTCAGCACGACCGCGCCGGTGGGCTCACCGTCCTCGGACGGCATGGGCGGGAGCAGGTGGCGGGCGCCCTCCGGATACTTGATCTGCGGCGCGTCCCGCCACGTCTGCCCGCCGTCGGTGGAGCGCGACAGCTTCGCGCCCCAGTGCCCGTGCCCGAGCGCAGCCCACAGCGTGTCCGTGTGCGGATCACGCGAGACGAAGTTCACGCCCACGCCCGCGTGACCCGCGAGCCTCGGCCGCCACGTTCCACCAATCTTCTCGACGAAGAAGGTGCCCTTTCGCGTCCCGACGAGGATGCGCTCCGACATGATCTAACCCCCTGACAGTGCCTGCATGATGAAGACGCGCGTGTCCGGTCCCACCGCGTCCGTGAGCCGCGTCCGGTCGTTCACGCGTTCCTCACCCACGAACACGTTCACGTGCGTGCGCAGCCGCCCCAGCTCGTCGCACACGTAGAAGGCAAAGCCCGGCGCACGCCGCTCCAGCTCCGCGATGACCGCGGCGACGGTGGTGGCCTCGACGGAGAGATCCTCGTCCGCGAGCTGCGGAAAGAACGCGAGCAGATTGCGAGTGATGACGACCGACGCCATGAGGCGCGCACTTAGGCACGGTCGCCGGGCGAGGAACAAGGCGCGGGGCCAGAGTTCGCTTCAGCGCAGACGTGACCGCCGTCTCATTCCCTTCGCGCGCAGATCTCTCCGAGCCTCGTCGCTTCCAACGAACGCGGATGTCGGCTGCCGCAGAGAGAGAGGAGCAGACATGAGAGGCATGTGGGCCGGAGTCATTCTGATGGCGGGCTCGGTGGTGGTCCTCGCCTGTACCGCGGCGGCGCAGACGCGGACACCGTCGCAGGACAAACCGAAGCAGGCGGAGACGGACCAGCCGGCGCCGTTGCGCGCGAAGACGAGCTACATCCCCGTCGCGGTGGAGGACTCGTTCGATCAGATCCACCAGCGCGGCCTCGCGGCGAAGAAGGAGGCGCTGCCGCGGCACAAGAAGCTCCTCGAGGAGCGCTACGACCTCGCGAACCGGCCGGTGAAGGGCGTGACCATGACGCGCGGCAAGCCGGTGCAGGGCGGCGTCCGGGTGAAGCTGCAGGGCGGGATGACGTGGGAGCAGCTGGCGGAGCTGACCCCGGAGGAGATCAAGGCGCGCAACCTCTGGCCGAAGGGCTTTCTCCCGCTGCCGCACCCGAACCATCCCGAAGGCGGGATGCTGTTTCCGGCCTTCCACATCGAGGAGGTGAAGAAGCAGGAGGGCCGCGACCTCACGCGGTTCGACCTCGACTTCGATCTGCCCGACCACGTGCTCCCCGAGTTCCCGCCGGCGATCTTCCTCACCACGCGCCCGGACCTCGGCGACGTCTCGAAGGGCCAGCTCGTCACCAACCAGAACTTCTTCGAGCTGTTCAACGGGGTCCTCACGCCGAAGCAGCTCAACGGGCTGCGGCTGCTCGTCACGCCGTTTCCGCAGCAGCAGTTCAACCTCACCAACGATCGCCGCAGCCTGAGGCCGAGCATGGGCGTCGTCTGCTTCGACTGCCACGCCAACGGTCACACCAACGCGGCCACGCACCTCGTGGGCGACATCCGACCGCAGCACTTCCGCAAGCGCATCGACACGCCGTCCCTGCGCGGGGTGCACTCGCAGCGGCTCTTCGGCTCGCAGCGCGCGCTGAAGACGGTGGAGGACTTCACCGAGTTCGAGCAGCGCGCCGCCTACTTCGACGGCGACACCGTGGTGGCGGTGAAGAAGGGCGTGAACACGCTCGACCGGCCCACGCAGGTGCACGACATGAGCGAGTTCCAGGAGATCTTGGACTTCCCGCCGGCGCCGAAGCTCGACGTCTTCGGACGGCTCATCCCGGCGAAGTCGTCGGAGCAGGAGCTGCGCGGGGAGAAGGTCTTCTTCGGCAAGGGCCGCTGCGCGGAGTGCCACGCGCCGCCGCTGTTCAGCGACAACCTCATGCACGACCTCAAGGTCGAGCGCTTCTACGAGCCGGTGATGATCAACGGCCGGATGGCCTCGCGTGACGGGCCGATCAAGACGTTCCCGCTACGCGGCATCAAGGAGAGCCCGCCCTACCTGCACGACGACCGCGCGCTGACGCTCGACGACACGGTGGAGTACTTCAACCTCGTGCTCGGGCTGAAGCTCACCGCGCAGGAGAAGCAGGACCTCGTGGCGTACATGTACACGCTGTAGCGGCGAGCGCTCCGGGTGAGCATGCTCCGGGCCGTGAGCGATTCACTTCAGGGCCCGGAGACCGAGACGTGGCGCCGCCGCTTCGGAGGAGTCGCTGCTCCGAGAACCGTCCTGGTGGAGGAGCGCGACGGCGAGCGCCTTCTCACCTTCGAGCACCACGCCTGGTTCGCGCGGCTCGCTCAGCCCTTCGCGCGCTGAAGCGACTGCCAGAGCTCGTAGAGATCCTCCGTCGCCGGGGGCCGGACGGGGACGTGCTCGAGGCGGAGCTTCCACCCGGAGCGCGGGCCGGCGAGCTCCGCGTAGAGCGGCGCGGTCGTCAGCCCGAAGGGCTCGCCCTCCTCGAGCGAGTACGCGTACGAGACCGCCTCCACGCCCGCGAGGCGCATCGCGGCGAGGCACATCGGACAGGGGTGCCCGCTCGCGTACACGGTGCAGCCTTCGAGCATCGGCGTTCCGAGCGCGCGGCCGGCCTCGCGGAGCGCGAGGAGTTCGGCGTGTGCGGTGGGATCGTTCGTCCCCGCCGTCTCGTTCACCGCGCGCGCCACGACCCGCCCGTCCTTCACGATCACAGCGCCGAACGGGCGGCCGCCGTTGTCGACGACGTTCCTTCGCGCGAGCTCGATCGCCTCGAGAAGCCACCTCCGCGCCAGCGATGGGGGTGTGGACATGCGCGGAGCATCCCCGATCTCCACAGCGCTCGCGCAGGAACTGCACCGGTCCGCCGGTACGCGCAGGGCTTGCGTCCCGTGCGCCCCAGCGCTTCCGCGCGTAGGCTGGCGCATCCCCTGCACAGGAGCCGCCGGAATGACCAAGCCCTCCCTGCCGACACGAATCGGAGTGCCCCGGGAATCAGCACCAAACGAACGACGGATCGCGGCCACACCGGACTCGGTGCGGCGGCTGCGCGAGCTGGGCTTCGCGGTGGTGGTTCAGCAGGACGCGGGCCTCGCCGCCGGCTTCCCCGACGAGCTCTTCCGCCAGGCCGGCGCGACCGTGAGCCCGAACGGAGAGGCCTGGTCCGCGGACGTCATCCTCAAGGTGCGCCCGCCGACCGACGACGAGCTCCGACACGCGCGCGAAGGTGCCGTGGTGGTCGGCGTGATGCAGCCCGAGCGGCGGCCGCAGCTGACCCAGACCTGTCGCGAGCAGAAGCTGACCGCGCTGGCGTTGGAGCGCATCCCGCGGGTGACGCGCGCCCAGAAGATGGACGTGCTCTCGTCGATGGCGAACCTCGCCGGCTACCGCGCGGTGGTCGAGGCCGCGTCGCAGTACCAGGGCTTCTTCGGCGCACAGATCACCGCCGCCGGCGCGTCTCCTCCGGCCCGGGTGCTGATCATCGGCGCGGGCGTGGCGGGACTGGCGGCGATTGCGGCGGCGCGCGCGCTCGGTGCGGAGGTCCGCGCGTTCGACACCCGTTCGGCGGCACGCGAGCAGGTGCAGTCGCTCGGCGCGCAGTTCCTCGAGGTGGACTTCAAGGAGAGCGGCGAGGGCTCGGGCGGCTACGCGAAGGTGATGAGCCCCGAGTTCATCGCCGCGGAGATGGCGCTCTTCCGCCAGCAGGCGCGCGAGGTGGACGTCATCATCACCACCGCGCTGGTGCCCGGGGCGAAGGCGCCGGTGCTCCTGCCAGAGGACGTCGTCGAGTGCCTGAAGCCGGGCTCGGTGGTGGTGGACATGGCCGCCGAGCAGGGCGGCAACTGCGCGCTGACGGTGCCGGATCAGGTGGTCTTGCACCGGGGCGTGAAGATCGTCGGGTTCACCGACCTCACCAGCCGCATGGCGACCGTCGCGAGCCGCTTCTTCGCGAACAACCTCGTGCACCTCCTGCAGGAGATGGGCGGCGGCGAGGGGTTCCGCGTGGACCTCGACAACGACGTCATCCGCCCTGCCCTGCTCACCCACGAAGGCGAGATCCTTCCGCCGCCGGAGAAGAAGGCGCCCGCCCCTGCCGCGCCTGCCGCGTCCGCTTCGACGGCGGCGAGCGCAACGATCGGGGCGCCGGGCACGGTGAAGGCTGGACACACCGCGGTCGCGGAGCCGCCTCCGCCGGGCGCGAAGCCGATGCAGCACTCGCTGATGTCGCCGGTGCGCAGCGCGTGGGGCACGACCGTGGGCGGGTTGCTGGTGATCGCCCTGCTCTTCGGCGCGGGGCGCTTCCTGCCGCCGGACTTCCTCCGTCACTTCACCGTGTTCATCCTCGCCTGCTTCATCGGCTGGCAGGTGGTGTGGAGCGTGACGCCGGCGCTGCACACGCCGCTGATGAGCGTCACCAACGCGATCAGCGGAATCATCATCGTCGGCGGGATGCTGCAGGTGGGCAGTGAGCTGAACCTCGCCACGATCCTCGGGGCGCTCGCGGTGCTGGTGGCGGCGATCAACGTGTTCGGCGGGTTCCTCGTCACAGAACGGATGTTGCGGATGTTCCGGAAGGGCGGTGCGTCATGAACGGCGAGGTGACGCTGATCTACCTGTTGGCCGCGGTGCTCTTCATCAAGAGCCTCGGAGGCCTCTCCCGTCAGCAGACCGCGGGGCGCGGGAACCTGTACGGGATGATCGGGATGGCGCTGGCCATCGTGATGGCGGGCGTGACCTGGATCGTCGAGGGCAAGGGCGGCTCGGCGATCGGCTGGGCGCTGATCGGCGGGTCGCTGGTGATCGGCGGCGCCATCGGCGCGGTGCTCGCGCGGCGGGTGGAGATGACCGGGATGCCGGAGCTCGTCGCCATCCTCCACAGCTTCGTCGGCCTCTCTGCGGTGTTCGTCGGCATCTCCTCGTACCTCGCGCCGCACAAGGTGTTCGATCCGTTGGACGAGACCGCGCGCGTGGCTGAGCTCGTGGCCCGCTTCGAGGTCTGGGCCGGCGTGGCGGTGGGCGCGCTCACCTTCACCGGCTCGATCATCGCGTGGGGAAAGCTGCGCGGCACGATCTCCGGCAAGCCGCTGCTGCTGCCGGGGCGGCACCTGCTGAACCTCTCGCTGGTCGCGATCATGATCGGCAGCCTGTGGCCGTTCATCGCCGCGGGCGGCGACGCGGCGGCGGGCCTGCCGTGGCTCGTGGGGCTGGCGGTGCTCGCGGGCCTGCTCGGCATCCACCTGGTGATGGCGATTGGCGGCGCGGACATGCCGGTCGTGGTGTCGCTGCTCAACAGCTACTCCGGCTGGGCGGCTGCGGCGGCGGGGTTCATGCTCGGCAACGACCTGCTCATCGTCACCGGCGCGCTCGTCGGTGCGTCCGGCGCCATCCTCTCCATCATCATGTGCCGGGCGATGAACCGGTCCATCCTCAACGTCGTCTTCGGCGGGTTCGGCACCGCGGACGCGAAGGCGCCCTCTTCGTCGCAGAGCGAAGCGCAGGGTGCGGTGCAGGCGATGGACGCGGGCGAGGTCGCGGGCCGGCTGCGCAGCGCGAAGAGCGTCATCATCGTCCCCGGCTACGGCATGGCGGTGGCGCGTGCGCAGGGCGCGGTTAACGAGCTCGTGCGTGAACTGCGCGAGCGCGGCGTCAACGTGCGCTTCGCCATCCACCCGGTGGCGGGGCGCCTTCCCGGTCACATGAACGTGCTGCTCGCCGAGGCCGGCGTCCCCTGGGACATCGTGCAGGAGATGGAGCACATCAACGCCGACTTCGAGAAGACCGACGTGGTCCTCGTCATCGGCGCGAACGACATCGTGAACCCGGGCGCGCTCACCGACACCGCCAGCCCCATCTACGGCATGCCGGTGCTCGAGGTCTGGAAGTCGCAGGTGGTGGTGGTGCTCAAGCGCGGCATGGCGGCGGGCTACGCCGGCGTGGAGAACCCGCTCTTCCACCTCGAGAACACCCGCATGCTCTTCGGCGACGCGCGCAAGAGCATGGAGGCGCTGGTCGCGAAGGTGCGCGACGAGGGCGAGACGAAGGCGGCGGCGTGACCTGACGCTTGCGCGCGCGGACGGCCTCGCGTCTGTTCCGCGCGCATGTCGCACCAGCCTCCGGAAAGACCCGGCCGCGAAGACGAGGAGCGCCGGGTGGAGGCGCTCTACGACTCGGTGGCCGGGCTCTACGAGGTGCTCTACCCGTCGCTGCACCACTACCGCGCGCGCGTGGAAGACTTCCTCTCGTCACACGTGAAGCCCGGCATGCGGGTGCTGGACGTGGGCTGCGGCGGCGGACAGCTCACGCGAGGACTGCCCGACTCGGTCGAGGTGGTGGGGATCGACCTCTCCGAGCGCATGCTCGAGGTCGCGCGCGCGGGCCGGCCCGGCGGACGCTACCTGCAGCACAGCTACACCGAGCCCCTTCCTCCGGAGCTGGGCCGCTTCGACGTCGCGGTGGCCGCCGGGTGTCTGGACTACTGCACCGACCTCGACGCGACGCTGGCGAACCTTGCCCGGGCGCTGCGCAAAGAGGGCCTCCTCCTCTTCTCCGTCCTCGAGCAGCGCGACGATCTGCCGGGACATGAAGCCGCGAGCCGGACGCTCAACGGCACCGAGCCGCAGGTGACACTCCGCTTCTGGTCTCGCGACCGCTGCGAAGAGGCGATCGCTCGGGCCGGCCTTCTGGCGCTGGCGTCGGAACACGCGCCCGCGTTCGAGATCGAGAGCGAGGGCCTCGCGCTGCACTACCGCTGGTGGAGGGTCGAACGCGCGCGGTGACGCACTTTCTGGCGATGAGCCGATGAACCTGTGGTGAGATTCGGCGCCGCTGCCCACGACATCCGGCGGGTAGCGCACACACCATCGGAGGGGATTCACACATGCGTCGTCTCACTGCAGCAGTCGTTGGAGTCGTTCTGGCGTCTTCCGGCGTGGCCCTCGCGGCGCCCTATGGCGCGTCGGGTTGTGGCCTCGGCTCGGTGCTTCTGGGCGACCAGAAGGGGATCATCCAGGTGCTGGGCGCCACGCTCAACGGCCTCTTCGCGAACCAGACCTTCGGCATCACCTTCGGCACGCTCAACTGCGGCGAGGCGAGCGTGAAGGGCGTGGCGCAGAACACGAAGATCTACATCGAGGCCAACCGCGAAGTGGTGGCGAAGGACATCTCGCGCGGCCAGGGCGACACCATCATCGGGCTTGCGGCGATCGCCGGCTGCCGTGACTCGTCGCAGGTCGGCGCCACGCTTCAGAAGAACTACGAGCGCATTTTCCCAACCGCGCAGGTGGAGAGCGAGCAGGTCACGCACGCGATCCTCGAGACGCTCCGCGAGGACCCGGCGCTCGCCTGCCAGCAGGTGATCTGAACCGCGTCCTGACGTAGAGACGCCGGCCGGAGCGCTCGCAGCGGAGTGCTCCGGCCTTTTTTCGTCCGCACGCTGCGAGGTGAAGACGTGATGCGCGGCTTTGTGGGCTCGGTGGGGATCGCACTCGGCGCGTGGCTGTGGTCCTCCGCGGTCATGGCCAGTCCTGCGCCCGCGGAGCCGGACGCGGTGGACGCCCTGGTCGCGCGAGCCTCCGAGCTCCGGCTCGCGGAGACGACCGAGTGGCGGCGGCTCGTGCACTACCAGCCCTCGCTCACCGGCTGGCGCAGCGAGGCGGACGGGCCCGCGTTCTTTCTCGCGAAGGGCGGAAAGACGGACCCGCGCGCGGAGCTCGAGGCGACGGTGCGAGCGGTCTTCGCTCCTCTCCCCGAGGCACCGGTCCGCGAGGGTGAAGCGCCTCACGCGGCCTGCCTCTTTCCTGCGCGCCGCGCGATGTTGACGAGGGCGCTGGCACTCGAGGCGTCGCAGTGGCCGTGGCCTTCGTGTCCGAAGCTGGAGGAGTTCGTCACGCGTGTGGCGGCGCGCAGGGTCACGCTGAGCTTCAGCACCTATTACCTGGGCAATCCGTCGTCGGTGTTCGGCCACACCTTCCTGCGCCTCGACCGCGACGAGCAGTTGCCGGACGGGAAGCAGAAGGAGCTGCTCGACTGGGGCGTGAACTTCGGCGGGGCGGTGAACACCTCGAACCCGGTGCTCTACGCGCTGCGCGGGCTGACCGGCGGCTACCGGGGCGAGTTCCTCAGCCTCCCCTATTATTACAAGGTCAGGGAGTACAACGACTTCGAGTCCCGCGACCTCTGGGAGTACCGGCTCACGCTCTCGCCCGCGGAGGTGCAGCAGCTGGTGCTGCACCTGTGGGAGCTCGGGCACACATGGTTCGACTACTACTACATCGACGAGAACTGCTCGTGGCACCTGCTGACCGCGCTCGAGGCGGCGGCGCCGAGGCTGGAGCTGACGAAGCGTCTGCGAGCGGCGGTCTTTCCGGGCGACGCGGTCCGCATCGTGTGGAGCGTGCCGGGGCTGGTGGAATCCGTGAAGTACCGGCCCTCGTTGCGCACGCAGTTCCACAAGCGCGCCGCGGGCCTGGACGGCGCCGCGCTCCGGGCGGTGGACGCACTGCAGAAGGACGTGAAGGCGCCGATCGAAGGCAGCGCCGCGCGGCAGGCGGAGGTGCTCGACGCCGCGATGGATCTCGTCGATCTCCGCCACGCGAAGGAGCTCGTCTTCAACACCGCGCCGGAGGTCGAAGAGCGCCGGCACCGCCTGATGGTCCGGCGCGCGAAGCTCGGCGTTCCGTCGTCGGACGTGGACAGCGCGCCGCCGCAGCGGGAGGCACCGCACCTCGCGCACGGCAGCGGCCGGCTGGGCATCGGCGGTGGCGTCTCCGACGGCATCGCGTTCACGCGGCTCTCGTACCGGCTGCTGCTGCACGACCTGCTCGACCGGCCCGTGGGCTTTCCGAGCTACATGCGGATGGAGGTGCTGCCGCTGGAGCTCCGCTACGCGCCGGTCACGCGCCAGCTCACGCTGGAGCAGCTCGACCTCTTCCGCATGGAGTACCTCCCCGCCGTCACGAGGTTCTCGGTGAACGCGTCGCACGGCACGCGGCTGGGCCTGACCACGGTCCGTGATGGCGGCTGTGACGGCTGCCTCGTCGGCCGGATCGAAGGAGCGGGAGGCTTGAGCGCCGAGCCGTTCGATGGAGGCCCGCTCCTCTACGCGTTGGGCACTGCGGCGGTGGCCGGAGGACCGGACCTCGCGGGCGCGTTCGGAAGCCGGGTGCGCCCGTCGCTCGGCGCGCGGCTGGGCCTGCGCTGGCACCTGACGAACTGGCTCTCCGCGCTGGCGGTGGCGGACGGATGGCTGCACGGCGAGTCCCGGATTCGTCCCGCCTGGACCGTGAGCGGCGGCGCACGCCTGCACCTGTCGAAGGCGTTCGCGCTGGACCTCGAGGCGCGCCGGCTGGAGAGGGGCCCGGAGCTCGGCGCCTCGCTGTTCCTCTACTACTGACAGCCGAAGGCGGGCTGTCCGTCGGCGATGAAGACCACCGGGTCGTTCGGCTCCAGCGAGTTCGCCGCGATGAGCCGGCCGGTGCTGCTGGTGTTGCTGCTCGTGGTCGGCGGGAAGGTGCAGGCGGGCGCGTCGTTCGTGGGCTCGAGCGAGTCGCCGTCGTCGCTCACCACGTAGCGCTCGGTGCCGGCGAAGACGAAGAAGCGGCCGTCCGGCGCGAAGGTGAACTGGACGCGGCCGTTGATGGAGACCTGTCCTGTCTGCGAGTGCCGCGCGAGGCTCTGGGCGTCGAGCCGCTCCACCGCCACCGTGCCCGCGCCGCAGCCGGGGATCGCAGGGCCGCTCTGCTCCGCCCCCACCCGGTGCACCACCGCGATCGCGCTGCCGTCCGGCGCTGGAAGGGCGACGGAGAAGGTGCACGCGTCAGCCGTGCCCGGCGACTCGACCACCGGCGTCGGCTCGCCCCCGAGGCTCCAGCGCTCGTAGCGGACGCCGTCACCCTCGCGCACCGAGCCGAGGATGTAGCCGGCGCTCTTCATGAAGTACCAGTCCGCCGCGGGGGCCTCGTCGCGCCACTCGCCGATCGGCGTGGAGGCGCCCTCCAGCGAGTGACGGAAGACGCGCATCCGGTGATGGCTCGTCAGTGTTCCGGACTCCGGGAGCGGTGCGCCCCGCTGCCGCTCGTCGAAGGTGTGACGGACGAAGAGCTGCTCGCTGTCGTCATCCGCCCAGACCGCGGACTCGATGAGATCCCGCTCCACCGAGACGCAGTCGCAGCCGGAGACCGCCGCCACCACCGCCACCGCCGCCACGAAGATGAAGCCTGCTCCGTTCCGCATCTCGCCCGTCCTTTCGCTCACCGCGTGAGGCCCACGTCCGAGCTTCACGCGCACAGCGGTGCACGGCAAGAACGAGACGGCGGGCGATCAGCAGCAGCACTCGAGCCGCAGCCGGTGTAGTGCGTGGCCCATCATGACGAAGCTCCAGGTGATGATCGCTGCCGTGCTCCCGCTCCTCTTCTTCGCCGCATGCGGTGAGAAGGAGCAGACGTCGCACTTCGTGGAGGGGAAGCCGTTTCTTGCCGCCTGCGACAACTACAGCGGCGGAGACCACTGCCACGAGTACACGGGCTCGGCCTACTCGGTCGAGGATGCGCGGCGCGACTGTGCCCAGAACGACGGCGTGTTCAGCACGACGCAGGTGTGCGGCCCGCAAGGGCGCGGCGGGCGCTGCACGTTCCTCGTAGGGACCGGCATCGAGGCCGTCCAGAGCTGCTACCTCGAGCGCGAGGTCTGCGAGCGCGCGTGCACCATGGTGGACGCGAACGCCTTCGAGCCGAACTGAGCACGTCCGCGCTACGCGCCCGGCGCGCGGCTCGACCTCAGACCCCGTCCGGCCGACGCGGCACCGGGCGCCGCGTGCTCCTGCGCCGGCTTCTGCACGAGGGTCCGGATCCCCTGCCGCTCGAGGAACCACGCCACCGAGCGGTTGAGCACGCGCCGCAGATAGGCGGCCTCGCCCTCCGCCTTCGCCACCAGCTCGCGGCCGGCGGAGACGCGCCGTTGCCGCAGCGCCGCGTCGCCCCACATCCGGCAGATCGCATCGCGCAGCCGCGCCACGTCTCCGGGAGGGACCCGCTCCGCCTCCTCGCGGAGCAGCTCGGTGACGCCGGGCCCATCCGAGATGACCACCGGCCGGTCGAGCATCATCGCGTCCAGATAGGTGCTGATCCCCGACGCGCAGAGGCTGGAGTCGAGCGTGGGGATGACCACCACCCGCGCGCCGGCGAGGAGCCTCGCGAAGCTCATCGAATCGCCGCCATCCGGGATGCGCCGCACGTTGGCGGGCAGCCTCGAGAGCGCGCGGGTGAAGCGGGCGCCGTGGCGCGCGAGCTCGGCGGGATCCGGCTCGGAGATCGCGGCCGGAAACGGCAGTCCGTCCACCGCGTCGAAGAAGGTCTCGAAGTCCCGGAGCGACTTGCCCGCGCAGAGCACGTAGCCGCTCTCGCCCTCCGCGCGTTCGATCTGCGCGGCGCGCTCCCAGAGGTTGCACTTGAAGAGGACGAAGTCGCTGCGCTCGGGGCCGATGCCGTAGAGCCGCTGGTAGCCGTCGAGATCGCGGAAGAGGTGGATGAAGTGGTCCACGCGCTTCAAGACCTCGCGGTGTGCCCGCGCGACGAGGCGCTGACGCGGCGTGCGCGGCTTGCGGAGCACGAGGTCCACCGCCACCAGCGGCTTTCTCCGCCACGGCATCAGCCGGAAGAGGAGCGCGAGGCCGAGGGTGAGCTGCAGGTCGCAGTTGATGATCACCAGGTCCGCGCGCGCGGTGCGGCGGAAGGTCTCCCAGAGGTTCGGCCCGGTCGGAATCGTCTCTCCCCACACCCCCGACTCCGTCTGCCACGTCGCGGGAAACCGCTGGAAGTTCGTCACCACCTGCATCGCCGCCGCCTTTCCGTTGGGGACCGTTCTCGGGAACGCGCAGAGGGATAGGGACCCGCCCCCTCGCCGAGTCAGTGCGCCGCGCCCCGAGGGCATGTGCGCGGTGTGGACCTTTGAACAGAAGTGTCTCGAAACGGGTCAGACGCGCGCGGCCAGATGACCGAGGCAACCTCGAAATGGTCAGGGCCGAGAACCGGGGTGTACGGGCGCCGATCAGCGGTGCCCCCAAATCAACCGAATCCGGAGCGCCCATGTCCTCGAACAAGACGCAGTCGATCTTCCGCCGGTTGGCCAGCCTCCCGAACCCGGCGCCGAAGCCGGTCCCCTTTCCCGGGGGCGCGTGGAAGGAGCGCACTTCGGTGAAGGTGGAGGTCTCGCCGGAGCAGAGCCGGCAGATCCGCAACGCGATGCTGGCCACCCGGTTCGAGCCCGTCGCCCGCGCGGTGAACAACCACCGGATCGCCGAGGCGCTCGTCGAAGCACAGGCGCGGAACACGACGGCACGGCTCGACCCGTCCGCGTACGACCAGCTTCCTCCGGCGGCACCCACGGCCTCGCCGGCGATGTCCGCGGACGAGGCGTTCATCCTCCAGTTCGTCCACGAGCGCTACAACCCCACCGGCCCGAACTTCTCCTCCAACTGCGGCCCGGCGAGCCTCGCGATGGCGATGGCCTACACCGGCCGGATGCCGCCGGGCCTCACCAAGGAGCAGCAGGTGGACTACGCGCGCGCGATCATGTGTCCGACGCGGTGGGAGGAGTTCACCTATGTGAAGGACGCCAACGGCAACGACATCCCGCAGCTCGACCGCGACAGCGAGTACACCGGCGGCGACATGACGTGGCAGGGCGTGACCGCGGCGGGCGGCACCGCGAACGAAGGTCACGGCTGGGACGAGCTCGACGCGGCGCTGGAGAACGGGCCGGTCCTCTCCTACGGCTACACCAACGAGGCCTGGCGCGGTCAGTTCCCGCAGCGCATGGGCAGCGGCGACGTGCTCCACGTGAACACCATCCTCGGCAAGACGGAGGACGGCCTCTACATCGTCGCGGACCCGCTCCACACCGGCGGCCCGGTGCTCATGACCCGCGAGGAGCTCTCGGTCTACTACAGCCCCACCGGCGGCTCGCCGCACTTCACCGCCACGAACTTCGGCGACACCGGGTCGGGGACCCCGCAGTCCAACGTGCCGGGCACGCCGAGCACTCCAGGGACGCCCGGTTCACCCACGGCGCCGGTCACCGCCAACGCGAGCGTGCCGCAGACGGACCTGCAGTACTCGGGCGGCACCCACTACGATCCCGAGGTGGAGAAGCTGCAGCACGCGCTGGTGGCCGCGGGCTACATGACCGCCGAGGAGATGGCGACGGGCCCGGGCTACTACGGTCCTCGCACGAAGGCGGCGGTGGCGGCGCTGCAGCGCGATCACGGCATCGTCGACGACGGCACGCACTACGGCCCGCAGACCCGCGCCGCGCTCACCGCGGAGCTCGGCTCGAGGCCGGCGGATGGAAGCTCGCCGCCGATCGTCCCGATCGATGACCCGAACGGGACGGCGCCGGCCGGACCGGTGGAGACGGTGAACGGGATCACGCTCTCGGCGAAGGACGCGGCGCTGGCGCGACGGATCGACGAGATGATCGCGACCCGCTACCCCTCGAGCACGATGCAGGGCTACGGCGCGGTGATCGTCGATGCGTGCCGGAAGGAGGGCGTGCCGGTGGACCTCGTGCTCGCGCAGCTGGCGAAGGAGTCCACCTTCCTGCGGCCGGACAACACGCTCTCCATCGCGAACAAGAACCCGGGCAACCTCCGCTTCGCCGATTGGCAGACCGAGTTCGGCGGCAGGCCGGGCGAGGGCAACTTCACCGCGTACCCCTCGGTGGAGCAGGGCATCCGCGCCTACGTGCACCTGCTGAACATGCCCATCTACCGGGAGGACGTGAACAACCGCGACTGGGCCTCGCTGGTGAGCAAGTACGCGCCCTCCAGCGACGGCAACAACGAGGCGGAGTACGTCGCCCAGCTCCACGAGTGGACCGCGTACTTCGCCGGGCTCATCGGCGTGGACTTCGACTGGGTGAACAACCCGTAGCGTCAGGCCTTCTTCACGAACTCGGACTTCAGGCCCATCTGCCCGAAGCCGTCGATCCGGCAGTCGATGTCGTGGTCCCCGTCCACCAGGCGGATGCCCTTCACCTTCGTGCCGGCCTTCAGCGTGGAGGACGCGCCCTTTACCTTCAGGTCCTTGATCACCGTCACCGTGTCGCCATCGCGCAGCACGTTGCCGTGCGCGTCCTTCACCACCCGCCCGCCCTCTTCCGCGCCGGCGGTCGAGGCGGCGGCCTCGTTCGGTGACCACTCGTGCGCGCACTGCGGGCAGACGAGCAGGCCGCTCCCGTCTTCGTAGGTGAACTCGTCGTTGCACTTCGGGCAGGGAGGCAGCGCGCTCATGGGTTGCCTGTAGCGCCGGCCACGGGAAAAACAACCCCGGTTTCTGCCCCCCTCACTCGCCCCAGGCGGGTTCGGAGGTGTCGCTTCCGACGGACGGCTTCAACGCCCCGCCCACGTCCGCGTGGTACTCGACGAGCTCGTCGGCGTTCAGGGTGAGGTGGATGTCGCTGCCGTGGATGCGCGCCACCTGGCTGTGCTCGACGAGGTAGTCGTGCGGAGACAACGTCCCCCGCTCGATCTGGAACCGCGTCTCGCCCACGCCAAACACCCGCCCGACGTACTGCCCGTCGCGCGAGTAGACCTTCATCGACTCGTGGATGTCCGTTGTCCTCAGCACGGCTCTCAAGTTGGGGACGGCCGCGGCGGCGCGACAGCCTCCGCACGGTGGCGCTCGGGCGCCCGGCACGTCGGCCGCATCAGCGGAGCGCCCGCTTGCACCGGCTCGACGAGGCATCCGCCTGCTGCCTCGGAGTTCCGGATGCCCTCAGGACAGTAGGAGGCACGTCACCGCCGGCACACCTTCCAGATCGCCACCGACTTCGGGCGCTACTGGTCCGACAGCCAGTTCGACCAGATGGCGAACCTCTACTCCGAGAACGCGCTGCTGGTCACGGTGGACGGCCAGCGGATGCAGGGCCGCACCCAGATCCGCCGCGGCATCCAGCAGCAGATGTCCCAGGCGCCGATGCGCAACACCTCCGCGCAGATCGAGATCACCGGGGCGCAGTTGTACGGCAACGACCTCGCGCTGGTGGAGTTCCGCCAGACGCTCACCCCGCGGCCGGCGCAGGCGAGCAGTGGCACCGGCACCGGCATGGAGGGCACCGGCACCGGCGGCTCCGGGACGGCGGGGCAGTCGCAGCAGCCGATGACGCTGGAGGGCGTGTCGCTCGCGCAGCGCAACGGAAACCGCTGGCAGATCCTCACCACCCACGTGTTCCCGTCCCGCGAGCTGCTGCGCCAGCAGATGGGCACCGGCGGCTCCGGCATGCAGCCCGAGCACCGGGCGCCGAAGCGCTGAGCCGGGCGGTCCTCCGTCGGCAACGCGGTGAACGGGTGCGCGCCCTCAACCTCTCGACGACGGGGCGCGCGCCCGCCGCGGCCGCAGCATCAGCCCCAGCGCGACGAGGAGCACCACCGCCCCGGAAGCGCCGCCCTCTCCCGAGACCACGCAGGCGCACCCCACCGCAGCTCCTCCGGTCACGTTCACCGCGAACCCGAGCTGGGCGGTGCCGCCATCGTCGTCGCTCACCTCGACCGTCACCGCGTGCACGCCGCGCCGGAGCCCGGAGGTCTCCACCACATAGCGTCCCGTTGCGGCCTCCACCGTCCCCGGCCCGTCCACCAGCCGCCAGGAGAGCGGATCGTTCTCACCGCCCGGATCCGTCGCCTCCAGCTGGAGCGCGCCGCTCTCACCGCGAAGGACCTCGAGGGGGCCCACCTCCACCGGCGTGGGCGGCACGTTGCGGATCTCCACGTCGCGGAAGAACCGCTCGCTCTGCGCGCCCGCGCTGTCCTCCACCACCACCGACACCCGCATCACCACATCGTCCGCGAACGTGCGGTGCACCTCCGGCGCTTCCGTCACCGTTTCGATGCCGTCGGCCCAACCCCACCGGAACCTGAACTGGTCGCCCGAGCCGGGGTCGGTGAAGTCGAGCCACACGCGCACCGCGGTGCCCTCCTGCCCGGGAAGCGCATGCAGCGCCGTCGCCTCCGGCGGGACGTTCTCCACAGTCACGCTGAGGGAGTGAGTGCCTTCGTCCTCGCCATCGCTCACGACCAGCTGCGCGTCCCAGGTGCCGTGGTGCGGGAACACGTGCGTCAGGCGCTCGCCGTCCGCCACGGTGCCGTCCGACAGGCGCCAGGTGAAGGTGAGCGCGTCGCCGCCCTCGTCCTCGCCCGAGCCGATGAAGGTGACCGCGCTCCCCTCGGAGACCGGCGACTGCTCGACGCGGGCGAGCGCGGTGGGCGCGGCGTTGATGACGACGATGCTCGCCGTGTTCGCAGAGTTCGAGACGCCATCGGACACGGCGAAGGGGATGCTCGCCGAGCCACGGAAGCCGCGGGCAGGTTCGAACCGGATCGTCGAAGGCCCCTCCTGCGTGATCGTGCCCACCGCAGGATCCGGCGCCACCACGGAGAAGGTCAGCGCGTCGCCGTCCACGTCCGTCCCCGGCAGCGCCACGCCGGTGAGGACCTTTCCCTGAAGGGTCGCCAGCTTCAGCGGATGCGCCTGGGGCGCGTCGTTCACCGGCCGCAGGAGGATGCGCTGCAGCGAAGGGGCGGAGGTGCGCGTGCCGTCCGTGGCGGTGACGGTGAAGATGACCTCGCCGTGGAAGTCCGGCTCCGGCGTGTAGAGGAAGCCGGCGCCCAGAGCCGAGACCGTTCCCCTCTCCGGCGGCGTCGCCACGTTGAAGGTGAGCGGCAGGTGCTGCGCCTGCATCCCGGTGAAGGTGAGCGGCAGCGGGACGTCCTCGTCGCCCTCGAAGGTCGCGGGAAGCACGAGCGGCTCGTCGAAGCGGACGACCGCGCTCTGGATGCGTTGCGCGCATGGGTAGTAGGGCAGGCAGGTGCTCTTCAGCTCCGTGACCATCGCGACGCCCTGCTCGAGGAGCATCAGCCGCCGCGGACCGGCACCGGCCGCCGGAGGGGGCAGCACGTCCGTCAGCGGTTCGACGCGAACGCCGTTCACCAACCGCACGGCGCGAAGGCCGCCTGCGTCCACCGCGAGCCACTCCACCTGCCCGTCCCACAGGAGCGCCACCGGCAGGTTCGGAAGGCCCTGGGGGCCCACCGCGTGCCTCGTCGCCGTCAGCGCGCCCGCTGCGATCTCCAGGTGCAGCGAGCGCAGCACGCCGGCGCTGTCCTTTCCCACCGCGGTGCAGCGCAGTGGCCTGCAGGAGAGCACGAGGTGGGACAACGCAGCGCCCTCGTCCCTCCACGTGAGGCCGCCTGCGAGATCCATCTGGACCACGCGCAGCGCCCCGTCCGCCGAACCGACCACGAGGAACCCCGCGGACGTCCAGCCGGGCGGGCCCTCGGACACCGGCAGCGAGAGTCCGCCCGGATCGAGCACCGCGCCTGCGCTGGAGATCCGCGCCGCCCTCAACGCGCCCTGCTCCGGCCAGGTGACGAGGCACTGCCCGTTCCCGCAGGCGAGCCCCACGCGGCCGGTGAGTTGCGCGGCCGCAGAGACCGGCGCCGCGACCGTCACCGGCGCCGCGTGGAGCGCAACGCCCTGCGCATCCACCCGCGCGAGCTTCAACGTCGCCTGCGCTGAGGGACCTGCAGGCTCCTCCGACCAGAGCACCACATGGTGGGTCCCGTCGTGCGCCACCGCGTGCACGGTCGGCGCCTGATCCGACTGCGAGAGCGCCACGCCCGAGTGCAGCGGCGCGCCGGTCGCGTCGAAGCGGGTGAAGAAGACCTGCGGCCCGTCGAGCCGCTCCTCCACCCAGGCGCCCGCGGGTTCGCTCGACGAGGCGACGAAGGATCCCTGATCGCGCGCGGGGTGCGTGCCGATCGTGCGCAACGGCCCCGCCACCGTTCCGTCCAGTTCGAGCGGGAGTCCGCGGATCCGGCGCCTCGGCGTGCTCAGCGGAAGTTCGTACTCCATCGCCAGGAGGAAACCTGAGCCGCCCCTCGCGAGCTTCAGCGCGTTGCCCGTCGTCGCGCTCAGCGAGTGGTGCGCGATGGGCAACTCCAGCGCGGGCTGGGGGTCGACGACACCGGAGGGACTGACGCGGATGACGCGCACGGTGTGCACTGGCGCCGCGGGGGACGGATGGTGCGCGTAGGCGATGAGGTAGTCGGTGCCGTTGAAGGCGACCGACACGGAGTCCCACACGTGCGCGTGCGTCCCCACCACCACGCCCGGCTGATCGAGCAGCGCGCCGTTCGCGGTGACGCGCGCGAACCGAACCTGGCCGGCGTGTTGCCAGGCAACGAGGAAGTCCGTGCCGTTCGTCGCGACGGCAAAGCCCGCGTAGGTGACAGGCCCGAGCGGCAGCGGATCGGTGTCCAGCCAGGTGCCGGTGGAGAGGTTCACGCGCTGCGCGGTGAGGCCCTTCGCGACCACCAGCGTGATGCCGTTCGCGGTGGCAGTCGCGACCGGATAGGTCAAATCGCTGATGCCCGGGATGGGGAGGCCCTCCGGATCGAGCACGCCGTTGAGCGTCGCGCGCGCCACGCGGTTGGCCCAGGCCGCGACGAAGTGCGTCCCCGTCCACTGGAGGTCCACCCGGTCCGCGCCCCACCGGTTGCCGATCCGGAAGGGCACCGTGCTCGCCAGCGTGCCGTCGGGATGCAGGTGGATGCCGTTGCTCTCGCCCGGGCTCTGCGTCTCTCCGGCGAACGAACCGTTGGGGAAGACCGCGAGCATGCCGCCAGGCGCGGCGGAGATCGACGGACGGTACTGCGAGTAGACCTCCCCCAGCCGTCTGGGCGTCGCGAGCGGCTCTCCCATCGGCGACAGGCGCGAGAGCCACGTCCAGCTCGTGGCCCTCCAGGCGAGGACGTACTCGCTCCCGTTCCAGGTCACGTCGAACGCGCGGCCGAAGGTTCCGTTGGGGAGCTCGGGAAGCATCGGCGCGAGCGCGCTCACCGTCGGGTCGAGCACCGCCGGCCACGCCCCGCGCGCGAGCGTCGCCTCGGGAACCGTGAGCCGGACCCTGCCCTCCTCGTGCCGGGCCGGCACGTCGAACCTCTGCCCGAGCCTGTCGATGAGCAGCCCGTGCCCGTATCGCAGCCCGCTCGCAGACGATCCCGAGACCTCGAACTGCAGCCCCGCTTCGTCCTCGCCCATCCAGCGCAGCCCCGCCACCGGGACGGACACCTCCAATGGACCTCTGCCCGGAGGCGGCCCCGCGAGTTCCCAGCGCTGCTCGATCTCGCCCCGGTCCGCGTGGTGGACCCAACGCTCGACCGCGAGGCCGGAGCCGAGGCGGACACTCTGCGAATCCCGCTCGAGAAGGGCCGAAGCGCCTGAGACCGGATGCCGCCAGCCCTCGCGCCACAGGGTCGCGGCGCCGATACGGACCTCATCCCCGTTCCGCGCGTGGACGAGCCGTGCACCTTCCGGGTCCACCGAGACCTGCCAGAGCTCCTCACCGCCGCCCACTACCCAGGCGGGAGGCGCTGACGCGAGGACGGCTGCGAGGAGCGAGAAGGCAAGCATCCGCGCACCTTACCCGAAGGACCGAACACCGAGACAGCCCTGCTGCTCGCGACAGCCTCCTCTCCGTGTGCGTGGAACCCGCGACTGGGGCCTGACATAGTTCGCGGGCTTTTCTCACCTGTCGAACTGCCCGCCCGAGGCCCGCTTGCGCCGCTCTCCGTCTCTCCTTGTCGCTCTACCGATCCTTATTACCTTCGCCGCCTGCGGCGTGACGTCGGAGGGACACGCGCCGGCCGATGCGGAGGGTGACGTCGAGCTGGACGAGACCGGCCAGGCGATCATGCACGGACAGGTCAGCACCGCCGATCCCGCGGTGGTGAAGCTCTGGTCCGGCGCGAACTTCCACTGCACCGGCTCGCTGATCGCCCCGAGCACGGTCCTCACCGCCGCGCACTGCCTGCCCATCACGCGCGTGACGCTCGAGCACGCCGACATCGGCTACACCGAGTCGCGCAACGTGCTCGCCGGGCACACCCACCCCGACTACGTCGCGAGCACGCAGCTCATAGAGAACGACATCGCGCTGCTTCGCCTCGACGCGCCGGTGACTGCGGTGACGCCGCTTCCGTGGAACAGCCTTCCGCTCGGCGCCGAGCACGTGGGACAGGCGCTGCGGAAGGTGGGCTACGGCCGCACGGAGACCGGCAGCGCTGGACAGAAGCGCCAGATCACCCTGCCCCTTCAGCTCGTGGACCCCAACCACCTGAGGTACGGCGGCACCACCGGAGGCGTCTGCTACGGAGACTCGGGCGGACCGGGGCTGATGCTGCTCGACGGGGACCTCGAGGAGCGCGTGGTGTCGGTCTCGTCCTACGTGTCGGGCGGTTGCTGGGCGAAGTCCAACGACGAGCGCGTGGACATCCACGCCCACTGGCTGCGCCATCTGATGGTGAAGTGGGAGGCGCCCACCTGCGCGGTGGACGGCGCCTGCAAGCCGGGCTGCGCGGTGCCCGACCCCGACTGCGAGTGCATCCGGGACGGGCGCTGCACCACGGCCTGCTACGACCCGAAGCTCGATCAGGACTGCACCAGCTGCCGCGGCGGCGACGGGCGCTGCGAGCAGGAGGTCTATTGCGAGCTCGGCGACGCGGACTGCCGGGGCGACTTCCAGAGCTGCGCAAACGACGCGGTCTGCACCACGAGGTCATGTCAGTGGGACATCGTCGAGGGCGGGTATTGCGCACCGCCCTGTTCCAACGAAGGCGACTGCCCGGGCGACACCGTCTGCGCGCAGGGCCGCTGCCTCTACCGGCCGAAGCAGGTTCAGAGGATCGACGACCCCTGCACCGCCGCGGACCTCTGCTTTCCCGAGGGCGCGATCTGCGCCGGCCGTGCGGGCGAGGAGAAGCGCTGTGCTCTGCCGTGCGCGTCCGCCCGCGACTGTCCCTCCAGCGCCGAGTGCGTGCCGGATGGCGACACCGGCGTTCGCTTCTGCGCGAGGGCTGTCGAGACGCCGAAGGCCGCGGCGCCCGGCCCGGATGCCGGGACGCCGGTGCAGAACGTCGTCCCGGAGGAGCCCTCGGGCCCCTCGTGCAGCGCGGTGGGGACGGGACCGGGCTCGTTCGCGTTCTGCCTGCCGCTCGCTTTGGGCGTCGTCGCGCTGCGTCGCCGGCGGCGTTAGCGCGGCGCAGGCCCCGCCTCAGCGCGGCTTGTTCTTCGTCTTCCCGTGCGAGCGCGCGTGACGGCCGGGCGCCTTGTCGGCGGGGCGGGTCGAGACGCCGTGACCGGGCTGCGGGGGACCGGGATCGCGCTGGGCAGCCTCGAAGCGCGCGAGCTCCGCGATGAAAACCTTGTCCCGGCGCGGGACCTCGGCCACCGGGATGCGCTGGCGGATGACCTTCTCCACCGCCGCGAGCCGCTCCTCGTCCATCTCGGTGGCGAACGTGGAGGCGCGTCCCGAGGCCCCCGCGCGCGCGGTGCGTCCGATGCGGTGGACGTAATCCTCCGGCGAGTGCGGCAGATCGAAGTTGATGACGTGGCCGATCTCCTCCACGTCGAGCCCGCGCGCGGCGATGTCGGTGGCGACGAGGCAGCGGTACTGGCCCTTCGCGAAGCCGGCCAGCGCCTGCTTGCGCTGGTTCTGCGTCCGGTCTGAATGGATGCAGGCCGACTTGTAGCCCTCGCGCTTGAGCGCCTTCTGGATCTTGTCCGCGCGCTGCTTCGTGGCCGCGAAGATCAGCGCGCTGACCTCGTCGCGTGAGAGCAGCGTGAGCAGCAGCGCGTACTTCTCCTCCGGCGTGACCCGGTAGAGCTTCTGCGATGCCTTCGCGGCCGGCGTGCCGCTGCGCGTGACCTCCACGCGAACGGGTCGGATCATCAGCCGGTTGGAGAACTCGGTGACGTCGTGGCCGAGCGTGGCGGAGAACAGCATCGTCTGCCGCTGCCGCGGGATGGCCTTGAGGATGCCCTCGAGCTGCGGCTGGAAGCCCATGTCCAGCATCCGGTCCGCCTCGTCGAGCACCAGCGCGCGCACCGACGACAGCTTCGCCGCGCCCGTCCTCATCAGGTCGTCGAGCCTTCCCGGCGTGGCGAGGATGAAGGTGGGCTCCCGCTCCAGCGCCTCGACCTGCTCGGCCATGTCCGCGCCGCCGATGACCACCGCGTGGGTGAGCCCGTGCGCCTCGCCGAAGAAGCGGGCCTGCTCGGCGATCTGCAGCACCAGCTCCCGCGTGGGCGCGAGCACGAGCACCCGCGTCCCCTTCTCGCCCTTGAACCGCTCCACCAGCGGCAGGAGGAAGGCCGCGGTCTTGCCGGTCCCGGTGGCGGCGCAACCGACGACGTCCCTTCCCGCGAGCGCTGGCGGAATGGCCTGCGCCTGGATGGGCGTGGGCTCCGTGAACCGCGCGCGGCGGACGGTGGCGAGGGATTCGTCGGACAGACCCAGTTGCTCGAAGGTGGCGCTCACCGGGCCGCGCTATCACGGCGGGGCCCGGAGCCGAAGCGCGCGTGGAGGTGACCTGCCTGACCGTCACCGTCTAAGCTCGTCTTCAGCGTGTTCCGTGGCCGGCGTGAGCACACAGCTGTCAGGGACCATGAACCGCACCTCGATCAGGAAGATTTCGTTCGTCATTCCCGTGCTCGCACTTCTGGCCGGGACCACCGCGCACGCGTCGGAGGTCGAGCGAGTCCGGGGACACCTGGACGGTGCGCTCGAGCTGTTGGCGGCGGCGGACGTGACGCATCTGGGGGACGCGCAGCGGGCTGCACGCGCGCGGAACGTCGAACGGCTGCGCGCCTACCGGGACCGGGGAGTCTTCCCGCAGAACCGTGACTTCCCGCACCGCGCGGTGCCCTACTTTCGCGATGCAGAGGGCGTGCTGTGCGCCATGGCGCACCTCATCCATGAGTCGGGAGAGCCTTCGCTCGTGGATCGCGTCGCCCGCACGCGCAACAACGCGACCGTGCACGAGCTCGCGGACGAGCCCGGGCTGGCGGAGTGGCTCGAGACGAACGGGCTCACGCTCGAGGAAGCAGCGCGGATCCAGCCCTGGTATTGGAGCGGAACAGTCACCGCCTGCACCGGTGAGCAGCGTGTCGCGGTGGGCGTCTGCTCGAAGCCGGTCGCGGTGGAGATCGTGGACCGGTGGGGAGATCGAATGGATGGGTCCGCGCAGATCGACAACTACGCGGGACAGCCGGTCCGCTACTACTCCGACGCCTCCTGCACCTCTGCGCTGGCACGCGCCGACTCGGCAAACCTTCCGCTCCGTGACGGCGTCGGGGTCTTCCACTTCGTGGCCGAGGAGAAGGGCACGCTCGACCTGACGATCTCGTACGGCGGCAGCGTCGACATCACCCAGTCACATCAGATCGTCGAGGCCTCCGCGGCCCCGGGCGGTCCCGGCGAAGCCACCTACCTCGGCGCAGACGATGCCGAAGAGCAGCGCTGCAAGGAGGTCTCCAATGACGGCAGCCCCGCCGGCGGCTGCAGCGCGATCCCGGTGACGGGAGGAGCGGCGAGCATCCTCATCTCCCTCTGCGTGCTCAGAGGCCGCCGGCATCGCTGAGCGAGCAATCATTTGCGTACATACAGCCCCCCGTCAGGATCGGACTCATGGAAAAGCTCGAACAGTGCTCTCAGTGCGTGGGACTCACCCCGTCATCCGCCCCTTCGTGCCCGCACTGCGGCGCGGCCCAGCGTCGCGCCCGGCGAGTGAGGATGATGGTCGGCACGGTCGCCGCTTCGATGATGCTCGGTTGCGCCTACGGAATGCCGCACGTGGAGTGCACCCTTCCGGACGGGGGTACCACCACGGTGCCAGAGTGGGAGCAGTGTCCGTCGGACGGGGCGGACGGCGGAACCGACGCGGGCCAGTAGGGAGCGCGTCAGATGCTGCGCCGCCAGGAGTTCACCCAGCCCTTCCACCCCGCCTACGTGGTGTGGGAGCTCACGCTCGCGTGCGATCAACGCTGCACGCACTGCGGCTCGCGAGCGGAGAGCGCAAGGGATCGCGAGCTGACGACGGCGGAAGCGCTGGAGGTCGTCTCGCAGCTCGCGCGCATGGGCAGCCGCGAGGTCGTCCTCATCGGCGGCGAGGCGTACCTGCATCCGGGCTTTCTCGAGATCATCGCGGCGCTCAAGGCGGCGGGCATCCGCCCCACGATGACGACGGGTGGCCGCGGAATCGATCGCAAGCTCGCCCTCGCGATGGCGGGGGCGGGCCTCTACGCAGCCTCGGTGAGCATCGACGGGATGGGCGCGACGCACGACGCGATGCGCGCGACGGTCGGTGGCTTCGAGGCCGCACTCGCCTCGTTGCGGCTGCTCCGCGAGGCGGGCATTCGCACCGCGGCGAACACGAACTTCAACCGCTTCAACAAGGACGAACTCCTCCCGCTGTACGAGGTCCTGAAGACCGCCGGCATCTCCGCGTGGCAGGTGCAGATCACCGCGCCGCTCGGACGCGCGGCGGACCGCCCGGACATGATCCTGCAGCCGTGGGACCTGCTCACGCTGGTGCCCGAGATCGTGGCGCTCAAGGCCCGCGCGTTTGAAGAAGCGCGGATCGTCATCATGCCCGCCAACAACCTCGGCTACTTCGGGACGGGCGAAGTCGCGCTCCGATCGCACCCGACGAAGAAGACAGATCACTGGATCGGCTGTCCTGCCGGGAAGTACGCGATGGGCATCGAGTCGGACGGCGCCGTGAAGGGCTGCCCGTCTCTGCAGACGAGCCACTACGTCGGAGGAAGGGCGCCCGAGCAGCCGCTCGAGGAGATCTGGAACACGGCGCCGCAGCTGACCTGGAACCGGACGCGCACCGTCGAGGATCTCTGGGGCTTCTGTCGCACCTGCCCCTTCGCCAGCCACTGCCTGGGCGGTTGCACCTTCACCGCGCACTCGGTGCTCGGGCGCCCCGGCAACAACCCCTACTGCGTGTTCCGCGCCTCGACGCTCCAGAAGCAGGGAAAGCGCGAGCGGTTGGTGCGAAAGCAGCCCGCGCCCGGACTCCCCTTCGACAACGGTCGCTTCGAGCTCGTGGAGGAGCCGTTCGACGCGCCGGACCCGAAGCCGCCGAGCCCGGCCTTGCTGCTCCGGCGTCGCTGAGCGAGCGACAACAGCTTGACCTTCCGCAAAGTGTCGTCAACCTGCGCGGCAAAACAGGTTGACCATGAACGGGCACCCCATGATCCGCATCGTTGCGCGCCTCCTCCTCCTCGGTTGGTTCGTCTCCGGCTGCTCT
Organism: Pseudomonadota bacterium; assembly: GCA_023423535.1. GTDB lineage: Bacteria > Myxococcota > Myxococcia > Myxococcales > Myxococcaceae > JAFAFL01. The sequence goes on along the minus strand of JAFAFL010000019.1, from coordinate 142,243 downwards.
CCCGCACCGGTACCGGAGCAGCCCATCCCCGATCCGGATCCCGCCCCCTGCGAGCCCGGCCTCTCGCGCTGCGGCGAGACCTGCGTCGCGCTCGAGACCGCCCCGCTCCACTGCGGCGCCTGTGATCGCGTCTGTGACGAGGGCCATGCCTGCATCGGGGGCGCGTGTCTCCTCCAGTGCGGCGCCGACCAGACGCTGTGCGGCAACGCGTGCGTGGACACGCTCGTGGACGAAGCGCACTGCGGCAGCTGCGGCGAAACCTGCGCGGAAGGTCTGGTCTGCTCGAGCGGCCAGTGCGAGTGCCCCGCCGGGCTCACCCCGTGCGACGGCGGGTGCGTGGACCTCACCTCGGCCGCGGAGCATTGCGGCGCGTGTGGGATGAGCTGCCTCGGCTTCCCCGGAACCTCTTCCGGAACGTGCACCGAGAACGTCTGCGCGCCGGTCTGCGACGAGGATCACGCCGATTGCAACGGAGAGCTGGGCGACGGGTGCGAGCTGCCCATCTCCAGCGACCGCGAGAACTGCGGCGGCTGCGGGATCGTCTGCGGCGCCTTCTGTGGTGGTGGCCGCTGCCTCTCGGTGAGCTTCCCCTCGAAGATCTTCCACCACACCTGCGTGCGGCACGAGGACGGCCGGGCGTCGTGCTGGGGCTACAACGAGGGCGGGCAGCTCGGCGACGGGACGACGAGCAACGTCTCCGCCCCGGTGGACGTCGTGCTTCCCGACGGCTCGCCCATCGCGGAGCTGGCCAGCGGCGAGTTCCACACCTGCGCGCGAAACGAAGAGGGCGAGGTCTGGTGCTGGGGTCGCAACGAGAAGGGACAGCTCGGCACCGGCGACACCACCCCGAGCCCTTCGCCGGTGGCGGTGTACGACGGGATGCAGCCGCTGACCGGTGTCATCGGGCTCGCGCTCACCGATGCCTCGACCTGCGCGCTCTCGGTCGGCGGTGGAGTGCGGTGCTGGGGCAGCGGCCAGTACGGACGGCTGGGGAACGGGGGCACCCAGGACTCGCTGGTGCCGGTGACGGTGCGCGAGGGCACAGGTGAGCTCGGCGGCGTGACGCAGCTCGCGGCGGGCATCCACCACATCTGCGCGCGGATGACCGACGGCTCCTTGTGGTGCTGGGGCCGCAACAACAACGGACAGCTCGGGCTCGGCACCTCCGGCAGCGGGACCGACACCGCCGTGCCCACGCAGGTCCCCGGTCTCACCGGCGTGGACCAGGTGGTGGCGGCGGGCTTCCGGACCTGCGTGCGCATCGGCGGCAGCGCGAAGTGCTGGGGGCAGAACCTCTTCGGCCAGGTCGGCGACGGCACCACCGCGCAGAAGAACGCGCCGGCGGACGTCATCGGCCTCGCCAACGCGGCGCACCTCTCCATCGCCCAGAACCACGGCTGCGCGCTGCTCGCAGATGGCCGCGCGGCGTGCTGGGGCTTCAACAACGTCGGACAGCTCGGCGACGGAACGCTGGCCACCCGCCAGACGCCGGTGATCGTCCGCGTCGCGGGCGGAATGGACGAGTGGACCGGGCTGCGTGCGATCGGCGCCGGCGGGGCGCACACCTGCCTCTCCGACTCGGCGCACGCCGTCCACTGCTGGGGCATGAACAACTACGGGCAGCTCGGCGAGGGCACGACCACCACCTCCACGGTGCCGGTCCCGGTGCGCTGGTAGCCGGTGCCTCTGGCCGTGAGCTGCCGCGACGGCTCGCTCACGGCTCCCGTTCGCGCTCGAGCAGCGTCCGCTTGCGCTCGATTCCCCAGCGATAGCCGGAGAGACCGCCATCGGTGCGCACTACGCGGTGACAGGGGATGGCGATGGCGAGCGGGTTCGCGGCACAGGCGCCTGCCACGGCGCGGGTTGCCGACGGAGCACCGATGGCCTGGGCGATCTCTGCGTAAGTCGCGGTACGGCCCGCCGGGATCGCCCGCAGCGCCTTCCACACGCGCTGCTGGAACGCCGTCCCGCGGATGTCGAGCGGAAGCTCCGTTCCGCTGCGAGGTTGCTCGATCACCCCGATGACCTGCGCGACGAGGCTCTCGAACGAGACATCGCCCCCGATGAGCTCGGCGCGCGGGAAGCGGCGCTCGAGGTCGCGCACCAGCGCCTCGGGCTCGTCGCCGAGCAGGATGGCGCAGACGCCGCGGTCGGTGGCGGCGACGAGAAACGATCCCAGCGAGCATTCACCGACGGCGAACCGGATCTCCATCGCCGGCGCGCCCGCGCGGTACTTCGTGGGCGTCATTCCGAGCACCGAATCCGCCTCCTCGTAGAAGCGCCCGCTCGAGCTGTACCCTGCGGCGTAGATCGCTTCGGTGATGGAACCCTGCTGCTCGATCGCGGTGCGCACCCGGCGAGCGCGATGGGCTGCCGCGTAGGCCTTCGGGGTCAGGCCGGTGATCGCCTTGAAGGTGCGGTGGAGGTGAGAGGCGCTCATCCCCGCTTCGCTCGCCAGCTCTTCGAGCCGGGGTGGTTCCTCCTCACGCTCGAGCAGACGACAGAGGCGCGCGACGAGCGCCGTTTGACGCTCGGCGAGGGACGGAAGCTCCGGGCGACAGCGCTTGCAGGGCCGGAAGCCTCTGGCCTCCGCCTCTTCCCTGTTCGCGTGGAAGGAGATGTTCTCCGGCCGGGCCGGGCGCGATGCACACGAGGGCCGGCAGTACACGCCGGTCGTCCGCACGGAGTAGAGGAAGCGTCCGTCCGCCGCCGGATCCCGCGCGCGAACTGCCGCCATCCGTGGGTCCTCGTTCGTCATCACGCGGTTGAACCTAACGCCGCACGGCAGGCGCGGCACTCCGGCTCTTGCTCTCCAATCCGTCAGATCGGATCCACCGGATCCCAGCTCAGGTCGTCGCGGCCGTCGCTGAGCCACCGGAAGCGCTTGCGTACGAGCTCCGCCTCCCACGGTTTGAGGTGCGCCATGTCCGTCGTCCGCGCGATGCGGGCGCCCGTCTCGAGGAGCAGCTTCCGTGCGGCGGGCAGGTGGGTCACCTCGATGACCTCGTTCAGCACCTCGAGCAGGCGCGCGAGCACGAGCGGATGGTCCTGCGCCGAATCGGGGATCTCGTCGAACGCGTGTGCGAGCAACGTCTCGAGATCGAGGCGCCGGATGAGCAGCCTGCGTCCCCGCTGCTCGACGACGCTGTAGCCCGCGCGCGTGGCCTGCTCCCGTCGGGCGAACTCGGCGGTGATCACCCCCAGCTCGTTGATCCCCATCAGCGCGGTGGTCACGTCGTTGATCGCCGGCGAGAGCGCCTTGAGGACGATGTCCACGAGCTGGCGCACGCCGAAGAGCACGTCCTGGTGGATCGTCCGCTCGCGGGCGATGGCGAAGGCCTGGCGGACCTTCCGTTCCATTCGTGGCGTCACCTCGATTTTCGGCGCGATGGAGACGAGCGGCCTGCCCGGGAGCATGAAGCGCCCGGTCGTCGCCTCCACCTGGATCGTGCAGCCCATGGGGATCGCCGAGAGGAGCCTGCGCTCGTCGATGAGCTGGATGTAGCCGGGCGTGTCGTTGGTGACGAAGACGCACTCCTCCGGCCGGAGCTCCTGCTCGCGCAGCACCCGCCTGGCCGGCCTGACCTCGTACTTCCGCACCTCCCTCAGCGCCGACTTGCCGATCACCGCGAGCACGGTGCCGGTCTGGATCGACTGGGCGACGTGGTGGCTGAAGTACGCCAGCAGCAGGACGCAGCCGACGAACAGGAAGACCGCGAGCGTGAACGAGATCGGCGGGACGAAGGCGGGCAGGCCCTCACCTCCCGTCGAGATCGCCTGCAGCAGCACCGCGAGGTACGTGATCGTCGCGAGGAAGGCGCCCAGCGTGAGCAGGGTGAACTGGTCCGCCATGAAGCGGCGGATGATCCGGGACGTGTACTGAACGGCGGCCAGCTGGAGCGTCACGATGGTCATCGACAGCGCGACGCCGAGGATGGTCGCCAGCGCGCCGACGCCCACCGAAAGGAGGGACTCGGCGGCCGAGGGACCGGGCGTGAAGCGCTCGAAGACCGTCAGCTCCTGCCCGTCCGGCGGGAAGAGCCGCGCATCGAGCAACGGGAGCACCAGCGCCGCAATGGCGCCCACCAGCGCCATCACGGTGGGCGTGAACCACATGCTCTCCCGGACCGCGTAGAGCCGCTTGGTGTTTCGGGACGACAGACGCATCGCCCCACTACGGTCGGCATGCGCGCAGCCCGAATCAGCCGCTCTTCCGCGAGCAGAGGGCCGAGCGCCATGCCGGCCGCCCGGGGCGACGGTGCGAAGCTCCTCGCGGTCTTCAGCGCGTCTTCAGCGCGGCCGGAGCCATGAACCGCGCGGCCCGGTCAGGCGCCCCGCGTCACGGAGCAGGAGGCGCGGTGATGAGGGACGGAGACACGAGCGCCCGGCTGAGGAGCCGGTACCCAGTTCCGGTGGCGATGACGGTCTTCACCTGGGTGACCGGGTTCACCCGGAAGAGCTCGCTGCCGGAGGCGATCAGCCACTCCCCGTTGTCGAGCTCGGTGACGCCGCGCCCGCTGGTGATGGGCCCATACGAACGCACGAGCGTTCCGGTGGGGTTGGCCATGTCCGGCGGCGTGTACTCCCGGACCTGTCCGCTAGTGAAGTAGATCATCAGGATGTTGCCGTTGAGGGCCGAGGTCACCTGCTGCGGAAGTCCGAGCCCCGACGCGAGCTCCACACCGGTGTTGCCGCCCACGTCGTAGACCATGAGGCGGCTGTTGATGGTCGCGGGCGCGCGTCCGTCCGGGAGGAAGTAGAGGTCCCACGGGCTCGCGCCGCTGGCGTAGTTGCCGAGGAACATCCCGGTCGCCACGTCGTAGCGGCGGAAGGCGATCTGCCCGCCGTTGCCGGTGCCGGCGCTGGAGATGATGACCTCGTCACCGTTGAGGCTGAACCCGAAGCCGCGCACGTTGTCGAGGCCCTGGGCCGGTCCCGCGAACTGCGCGATGAACTGGCCGTCGTTGCTGAAGCGGGTGACGTTGTCGGCGTTCTGGTCGGAGACCCAGATCTCGCCGTTGGGCGCCATCATCGCCTTCTGCGGCGTGTTGAAGTTCCAGGGGTCGGTGGACTGCCGCGGCGGGAGGAAGAACCCGAGGAACGTCCCGTCGAACGGGCTGTACATCTTCACCGAGTCGTCGGTGGAGTCGGCGGTGATGATGACCTGCGTCAGGCCTTCGTAGGTGCAGAGGGCGCTGCAGCCGTCCCCGTTGGTGGTGTTGCCGTCGTCGCACTGCTCGCCGGCCTGCTTCACGCCGTCACCGCAGGCGGGAGCCTGGCAGATGCCCCCGGTGCAGACGCCGCTCAGGCAGTCCGCCGGACCGTTGCAGGTCGCGGTGGCGGGACACTTCGTGCAGACGCCACCACAGTCCACCGCCGACTCGTTCTGGTTCAGCAGCCCGTCGCTGCAGGAGGGCGCGGTGCAGATGGCGTTGAGGCAGAGGTTCGACTGACAGTCGCCGTTGCCGTTGCACGCGAGGCCGAAGCCGCACTTGCCGCAGACGGACCCGCCGCAGTCCACCGCGGTCTCGTCCTGGTTCAGCAGCCCGTCCATGCAGGACGGCGCGGAGCACACGTTGTTGAGACAGATCCCCGAGACGCAGTCACTCGCGACGAGGCAGGGGCTGCCGTTCGCGCAGTTCGGGCAGTCCGGGCCGCCGCAGTCGGTCGCCGTCTCGTTCCCGTTCTTCACCGCGTCGCCGCACGTGGGCGCAGCGCAGGTCCCGCCGGTGCAGACGCCTTCGCGGCAGTCCTCCGCCACGACGCAGGCGCCGCCCGGGGCACAACCGCCGCAGTCCGGACCGCCGCAGTCGACGCCGGTCTCGTTCCCGTTCTGCGTCGCGTCCACGCACGTGGGGGCCACGCACGTCCCGCTCGGGCAGGCGCCGGAAAGGCAGTCCGAGGCCGCGCCACAGCTGCTGCCGAGGCCACACGGGCCGCACGGTCCGCCGCAGTCCGCGTCGGCCTCGCCACCGTTCTTCACGCCGTCGGTGCAGCTCGGCGCCACGCACACGCCGTCCACGCAGCGGTCGCTCGTGCAGTCCGAGTGCCCGGCGCACGTCCGCCCGTCCACGCAGCGGCCACAGAGGTTGCCGCAGTCGGTGTCGGTCTCCTGTCCGTTCTGCACCCCGTCCTGGCAGGTCGCGACCGCGCAGGTCCCGGAGGTGCAGACGAGGCTCGCGCAGTCGGACGGCATGACGCAGGTGAGACCGCTTCCGCAGGCAGGACAGGTGCCGCCGCAGTCCTGGTCGGACTCGGTGCCGTTGGTCAGCCCGTCGGTGCAGGAGGGCGCCGCGCACAGCCCCGACTCGCACACGCCGCTGTCGCAGTCCGCCCCGGTGCCACAGTCCGTCCCCACCGGGCAGGCCCCACAGCCCGCGAGTGCGCCGCAGTCGGTGGCGAGCTCGGTTCCGTTCTTCACGCCGTCACTGCAGGAGGGCGAGGCGCAGGTGCCCGCGGTGCACACCCCGCTCCGGCAGTCCGCGGCGACCGCGCAGCCCGCGCCGTCGTCACACGGCGTGCACGGGCCACCACAGTCGACGCCGGTCTCTGCGCCGTTCTGCTCTCCGTCCTCGCAGGTGGCGGGGACGTCCACGCTGGCGTCCTCCTGGCCTGCGTCGGGAGTGGGGGGATCGGTCGGGTCGCAGGCGGTGAGCGCCGTGAGCGCGATGGCGAGCGCACACAACGCGGACGAACGGAAAGTGGACATGGGGTGAGTCATCGCGCACTCGGGAGGTAGAAGTCGAGCACGAGGGGACGATGGCGCGCCGGTGGAGGGCCGGACCGGCAGTGGAACCCTTCGGGGCGCGGCAACCACTCCGCTCGTCAGCGAGGCCGCACGGGGTCACCGCACGTAGAACTCGAACGTGCCCAGATACGACGGCGTGCCGAAGTTGCACGAGTTGAACGAGGCGCCACCCGCCCAGCTGATCTCCTTCGAAGTCGACCAGCCGGCGAAGCGGCGCGGATTTCCTGCGTCCTCGTTTTGCTGTCGGAACGGCATCACGAACATCTTCGGGTTCCAGTAGGAGTTGGGCGCCGAGGGATAGACGACGATCCCATATCCGTCCCCCATCGACCCTCCGCAGCCCGCGTTGCTGGAGGACCGGCCCGCGATCATCAGGCGATCTCCGTTCGTGAGGGCGATGAGGCGATCATGGTAGCCGGACTCGCACTGGAACAGAGGGTGAGCGGTCGACGTCAGCCTGTCGTGGGTCCATGCGCCCACGGTGGCGCCCATGGCCTGGTACTGCAGGACGCCCGACCCTGAACGGAGGACCACCATCACGTCGTTACCCGTCCATGCGGCGGTCGAGGCGTCCACGCAGGTGTTGAACCACGAGTTGTTGTTCACGTCCTCGTTCGCGGTGTTGGTGAAGGACAGGCAGCGCGTCCAGCCGCCGCCGAGCGCCGTCATGTCGCAGTAGGCGGAGAAGGCCGGTGCACCGCTCGGGCCGTCGGGGTCGATCGAGTACGTGCCGCTCGTCGCGGCGGGGTTGATGGCGAGAACGGCCGCGCAGGACTGCACGAGGGTGCAGGACACGGTCACGTTGGTCACGGAGGCGTTGCTGATGGTCCCCGTCCCATCCACGACCGTGCACAGGTGCCCCGGGGGCGACGACGCGAGCGTCACGGCGTACGGCTGTCCGCTCCGGACCGGACTGGAGAACGTGAACGCGCCGTTGGAGGTCAGCGTGAGGTCGTCCACGCCGTTGTTCTGAAGGACCGCCTGTCCGCCGGCGATGCCGCTGATCGTCCCGCTCACCGTGTAGGTGTTGGTGACGCACACCACGGTCACGCCGGTGATTGCCGCACTGGCCACGGTGCCTGCGCCGGACGTCACTGAGCACGTCTGCCAGGGCGACGTCGGCTGCGCAGCGACGGTGACCGCGTACGGCTGACCGCTCTCGACGGTCGTCGCGAAGGTGAACGCGCCATCCGCGGAGATGGACAGCGTCTGCGCGCCGGTCTCGAGCACGAGCCCGCTGCCGACGAGCCCGCTCACCGTTCCTCCGATGGGGTACCGGTTCGTGGTGCAGTTCACCTGCACGTCGGTCACGGCGGCGCCGGCGACGGTGCCGCTGCCGTTGGAGAGCGTGCACGTCTGCCACTGCTGCTCGGGTTGCTCGACGATCGTCACCACGTACGCCGCGCCGCTCCGCAGCGTGGTGGGGAACGCGAAGGTCCCCGCGGCGCTCACCGGCAGTGGTGCGCCCCCATTCAACGACAGCTCGAGGCCGGCTCCGCCCAGCCCGGTGACGGTGCCGCCGATCGCGTAGGCGTTGGTTTCACAATTCACCGTCATCGCCGTCACGGCGGCCCCCAGCATCGTCCCGGTGCCGCCGGTGACGGCACAGGTCTGCCACGGGCCGGTGGGCTGCGTTCCGACGGTGACGTCGAAGGGCTCGCCGCTGCGCACCTCGGTGTCGAAGGTGAACGCGCCGTCGGCTGCGACAGCGACGGGGTCACCGCCGTTGTTACGCAGCACGAGGCCACTGCCGGAGAGCCCGGTCACCGTGCCGCCTACCGGATAGGCGTTCGTCGTGCAGGTGATCTCGATGTCGGCGGACGCAGCGTCAACGACGAGCCCACTGCCCCTGGCGACGGTGCACGTCTGCCAGCGCATCGTCGGCTGGCTCAGGACGGTGACCGCATACATGGCGCCGCTCGCTACCGGCGTGTTGAACGCGAAAGCACCGTCCGCGGAGATGGGCAGATCGTCGCCGAGCTGGTTCTGCAACACGAGCCCCGTCCCCTCGAGGCCGGAAACGTTGCCACCCACCACGAAGGTGTTGGTGATGCAGTCCACGACGACACTCGTCACGTCCGCCGCGCCGACGGTCCCGACGCCCGAAGTGACGGTGCAGGTCTGTGAGGGCGTCACCGGCTGCGTCTCGACGGTGACGTCGTAGGCCTGGCCGCTGCGAAGCGGCGTGGCGAAGGCGAAGGTGCCGTCAGCGGTGATGGCCGCGTCCTCGCCGTTGTTGCGCAGCACGAGCCCCGTCCCTGCGAGCCCGGTGACCGTGCCGCCCACCGTGTAGTCGTTGGTGACGCAGCGGACCTTCACGTCGGTGACGTCCCGGTCGACCACGAACGTCGCCGGATCCACCGCGCACGTCTGAACTGGAGTCAAAGGCTGCTGCACGACCGAGATCGTCAGCTCGGTGCCGGCTGCAACGGGTGTGGTGAACGAGAAGTCGCCGTCTACCGCGACGTCAAGCTGTTCCCCCAGGCTGCTCTCGAGCGTAAGGCCGGCTCCAGAGAGTCCTTCGACAGATCCTCCTACGGAGAAGGTGGGCGCAGCTGGAGCGCCGCATTCACATCCGCCAGCGATGAGGACCACGAAGGAGGTGGCGACGAAGACACGGCGACTGTTCGTGGACCGCATGGGGTGCCAATCGGAATATTGGAACGCGACGCCGGGAGTCAAACGCGTGGCGCTGAGGAAGACGTCCGCGCGCGCGCCCTCGCTCCCCTCCTTCCCGCCATGCCCACCGCCGCCGTTTGCGGCTATGACCCGCGCCCACGATGGACCTGTTCGATCACGCGGCGGAGAAGGACAACAAGGCGCGCGAGCCGCTCGCGGAGCGGATGCGGCCGACGACGCTGGCCGAGTTCGTGGGCCAGGAGCACCTCACCGGCGAAGGGCGTTTCCTCCGCCGCGCCATCGAGGCGGACCGGATCCCCTCCCTCCTCCTCTGGGGTCCGCCCGGCACCGGCAAGACGACGCTGGCGCAGGTCATCGCGCGCTCCACCGGCTCGCACTTCTCCACGCTCAGCGCGGTGATGGGCGGGGTGAAGGACATCCGCGAGGCCGTCGCCGAGGCGCAGAACCGCTGGAAGGACCGCCGCCAGCGCACGCTCCTCTTCGTGGACGAGATCCACCGCTTCAACAAGGCGCAGCAGGACGCGCTGCTCCCCCACGTGGAGCGAGGGACGATCACCCTCATCGGCGCCACGACGGAGAACCCCTCCTTCGAGGTCAACGCCGCGCTCCTCTCCCGCTCGCGCGTCATCACCCTCCGCGCACTCGAAGAGGACGAGCTCGAAGGTCTTCTCCGCAAAGCGCTCACCGATCCGCGCGGGTTCAACGGCACCGTCACCGCCACCGACGAGGCGCTGAAGGCGATCTCCCAGGCCGCGGCAGGCGACGCGCGTCGTGCCCTCACCGCTCTCGAGGTGGCGGCCGGCCACGGCAAGGGCCACGTGGACAAGAGCGCCGCCGAGGAGGCGCTGCAGCACAAGACGCTGCTCTACGACAAGAGCGGCGAGGAGCACTACAACGTGGTCTCCGCGTTCATCAAATCGATGCGCGGCAGCGACCCCGACGCGGCGCTCTACTGGATGACCCGCATGCTCGAGTCCGGCGAGGACCCGATCTTCGTCCTCCGCCGCATGGTCATCTTCGCCTCCGAGGACGTGGGCAACGCCGATCCTCGCGCGCTGCAGGTCGCCGTCTCCGCCATGCAGGCCTTCCAGATCATGGGCCTCCCCGAGGGCGCGCTCCCGCTCACCCAGGCGGTCACCTACCTGGCGATGGCGCCCAAGTCGAACGCGGTGCTCACGTCCTACGCGGCGGCCCGCGCGGCGGTGACGGAACGGGGCCCGCTCCCCGTCCCCATGCACCTGCGCAACGCGCCCACGAAGCTGATGAAGGGCATGGGCTACGGCGCCGGCTACAAGTACCCGCACAACTTCGACGGCAACTACGTGCCGGAGAACTACCTCCCCCAGGCGCTCGCGGGCACGCGCATCTACAAGCCCTCGACCAACGGCTTCGAAGCGGAGCTCACCGCGCGGCTCGACGAGTACCGCAAGCGCTCCGGCGCGGCTGCGGCCCCCGAGAAAGCAGAAGGCGGAAGCGGCACCGGCTCGCAAGCCGCGCCCCCTCCGCCCACGAACGACTCGAACAACGAGAAGGACTAGACCTTCGTAAAGGCCATCGACTCGCGGCCCTCGCCGCAGGTCAGCTTCTTCCCGTCGGCGGTGCAGGAGAGGCTCTTCTCCCCCGCCACCTCGAGGACGACCTTGTCGTTCTCCTTCTTCCAGGTGCCCTCGCGGGTCTCGGTCTTCGGGCCCTTGCCGGTGCCCATGATGTCCGGCGCGGTGGCGGTCATGGACATCTTCCCGCCGTCCGCCAGCTCCACCTGGATGTCGAGCATGTCCACGAAGGCCAGCGCCATCTGCGCCATGCCCCGCTCCTGCTCGGGCATCTTGTCGATCTCGGCCTGCATGGTGGCCTTCATCGTCGCCTTGTCGAGCGCGTACTTCCCCTCGGGGCCGGACTTCTTGCTGCTGCATCCGGCGCCCGCGCCGGCCACGAGTGCCAGCGCGGCGAACGTCCCCACCACGGCCTTCAACGTCTTGTTCATCGGCACAACCTAGCCCGAAAGGCTACGCGTTGCCGATCCGCGGCAGGTGCGTGTAGCCCGCGCCACCCGGCGACGGCGCACCCAGCGCCATCGGCTGCTTCTGCATGCTCCGGCCAGCGACCTCGTACTGCTTGAGCAGCCGGCGGAAGTTCGAACGGTCCACGCCCGCCGCGCGCGCCGCCGACGAGATGTTGTTCTCGTGCCGCTCGAGCAGCGACGAGAGGTACCGGCGCTCGAAGGCGCGCATCGCCAGGCGCTTCGCCTCGGCGTAGGGCAGGTGCGCGAGGCTCGCCACCTCCACCTCGCTCCCGCCGCGCTGCTGCTCGCGGAAGGACGGCGGCAGGTCCTCGAGGTCCACCACCTCGCGGCCGGTGAGCACCACCGCGCGCTCGATCACGTTCTCCAGCTCGCGGACGTTGCCCACCCAGCGGGCGCAGGTCAGCGCCTCCATCGCGGCGGGGGTGATCCCCGTCACCCGCTTGCTCATCTTCTGCGTGTAGTACTTGAGGAAGTGCTGCGCGAGCAGCGGCACGTCCTCCGGGCGGTCGCGCAGCGGCGGCAGCCCGATGCCGATCACGTTGAGCCGGTAGTAGAGGTCCTCGCGGAACCGCCCCGCCTCGCGCGCGCGGTTGAGGTCCACGTTCGTCGCCGCGATCACGCGCACGTCCACCTTGATGGTGTCGTTCGCGCCCACCCGCTTCACCTCGCCCTCCTGCAGCACGCGCAGCAGGCGCACCTGGGTCGCCGCCGGGATGTCGCCGATCTCGTCGAGGAAGATCGTCCCGCCGTCCGCCGCCTCGAACAGGCCCTTCTTGTTCGCGGTCGCGCCGGTGAAGGCGCCCTTCACGTGACCGAAGAGCTCGCTCTCCAGCAGGGTGTCTGTCAGCGCCGAGCAGTTCACCGCCACGAACGGCTTGTCCCGCCGGCCGCTGCGGTAGTGGATGGCCTTCGCCACCAGCTCCTTGCCGGTGCCGCTCTCGCCCTCGATGAGGATCGTCGCCGACGAGTGCCCCACCGTCTCCACCAGCTTGAACACCGCGCGCATCTGCGCCGACTGGCCGATGAGGTCCTCGAACTGCGTCTTCGTGGAGAGCGCCTCCTCCAGCACGCGGGTGTGGTCGCGCAGCTGCTTGCGCTCCGCCGCCTTGCCCACGGTGAGGCTGACCTCGTCGATGTTCTCGAACGGCTTCGTGAGGTAGTCGTACGCGCCGGCCTTCACCGCCTGCACCGCGGTCTCCACGGTGGCGAAGGCGGTCATCATGATCACCTCCACCTCGGGGCGCTCGCGCTTGATCGCGCGGAGCAGATCCATCCCGGAGAGGTTCGGCATCTTGATGTCGAGGATGCAGACATCGACCGAAGGATCGCGGGCCGCGGCGAGGCCCTCGACCGCGTCGTCCACCGCGAGCACGTTGTAGTTCTCGCGGGTGAGGATCTGGGTGACCGCTCGGAGCACGATCTTGTCGTCATCGACGACGAGGACCTTCGTCTTACGCATGGGGGCAGTGGTGTTCATGTGGGTACTCAGCTCCGCGGCTGGGGAGCCGGGTGGGGGGGAAGGGAGACGGTGAAGGTGGCGCCCTGCTGGGGCTGGGAGACGACGGTGAACTTGCCGCCGTGGTCTTCCACGATGCGGTAGGCGATCGAGAGGCCGAGCCCAGTGCCCACGCCCGGGGCCTTGGTGGTGAAGAGCGGCTCGAAGATGTGGGCGCGCACGCTCTCGTCCATGCCCACGCCGGTGTCGCTGACGCTGAAGAAGGCGCCCTCGCGGCCGGTGCCGGTGGTGACGGTGACCGTCCCCTCCTCGCCCGGCAGCGCCTGCAGCGCGTTGGTCAGGAGGTTCAGGAGCACCTGCGCCACCTGGCCTGCGTCCGCCTCCACCATCACCGGCTCCGCAGACAGCTTCAGCGAGAGCTTCGCCCGCGGCGCGCTCTTCAGCCGCGCCTGGAAGAGCAGCGCGGAGTCCTCCACCGACTTGTTCAGATCGAGGATCCGGCGCTCGTCCTCACGGCTCTTGCGCGAGACCTTCAGCAGGCTCTCCACGATGCGCTTGCACCGCATCGCGCTCTCCTCGATCAGCGACAGCGACTCGAGGTCGTCCTTCGACCGGCCCTCGTCCCGCTGCATCAGCTGCGCGAAGGCGAGGATCCCGCCGAGCGGGTTGTTGATCTCGTGCGCCACCCCGCCGGCGAGCTGGCCGACCGCGGCCATCTTCTCCGCGTCCACCATGCGGCGGGTCAGCTCGCGCTGGTCGGTGACGTCCCGGTAGGAGCAGACGGCGAGCCCGTCCTCCACCATCGGGTAGATGTTCACCTCCCACGTCCGGCCCTTCACCTTCAGCTCGGTGCGGGCCTCGGTGCCGGTGCGCCGCGCCTCCTCCAGCGCGCAGCCGCCGCACGGAGCGTTGCCGCCGAAGAGGAACGCATGGCAGTTCTTCCGCGCCGCCTCCGTCACCAGGTGCCCCGCCGCCTTCGCGTAGGCGAGGTTCGCGCGGACGATCTCGAAGTTGTCCATCCGGACGATCGCCAGCGGGTCGTGGATGGAGTCGAAGGACTTCTCCCACTCGCGCTTCGCCACGCTGAGCATCTGGGTGCGCTGCGCCACGCGCGCCTCGAGCTCCATGTTCAGCTGCCGCAGCTCGTCGTTCGTCGCCTGGGTCAGCTCGTAGAGGCGCGCGTTCTCCTCCTGCAGCGCCACCTGGTCGAAGGCCGACTTCACCGTCAGCACCAGCTGCACGTCGTCCCAGGGCTTGGCGATGAAGCGGTAGATCTCCGACCGGTTGATCGCCTCCTCCACCGCGTGCTGATCCGCCTGGCCGGTCAGCATGATGCGCTGGCTGCGCGGCAGCTCCTGCTTCACCCGCGCGAGCAGCTCCACCCCGTTCATCCCCGGCATCCGGAAGTCGGAGATGACCACCTGCGGCTTGAAGGTCTGGATCAGCGCGAGCGCCTGCTCGCCCTCGGTGGCGGTCTGGATGTCCCAGTTGCCGCGCCGCAGCACCCGCTTGATCGACCGGAGGATGTTCTCCTCGTCGTCCACGAGGAGCAGGCGGCCGGCAGGGGCGGGGGTCGGGACGATGGCGGGAGCGGCTTCCATGAAGTGGCGGTTCCTCTGGGTCGCGGTGGTGTGCAAGCCGTTGGCCATTTAACGGCGCCGCTGTAACCCCTCGGAACTGGGTGTTTTTTCCCGCGGCGTGGGTGGCGGGGCCCGGGTCGCCTGCTACCCGGGGCGGGGGCCACGGGTGAATTGCCACCCACCCGGCGCGGAATGCCGGGGTCCCAAGGGCCCGTCTCGCCGGCCCTTCTTGCAGGCCGCGAGGCGAAAGCGCAGGAATTGCGCGCTGTTGGGGTCGGCCTAGCCGGCGTGCGCGGGCCCGTCTCCCTGGAAGGAGACGTGGGGGTGGACGCAGATGCGGTTCCGACCCTCCCGCTTGGCCCGGTAGAGCGCCTCGTCCGCGGCCTTGAGCAGCGCGTCCGCACTGACCACCTGACGGCTGGGAAACGCGGCGAGCCCGAGGCTGGCGGTGATCCGGACGTCCTCCCTGGGTCCGGTATGAACCGCCCCCACCCCGCGCCAGATGCGCTCGGCAACGGTGATGGCGCCGCTGACCGGGGTTCGGGGAAGGATGACCGCGAACTCCTCGCCCCCGTGTCGGCAGACGAGGTCGGTGTCGCGCACGCTTCGCCGCATCGCCTCGGCCACCTCGCGCAGGACCGCGTCGCCGGCCTGGTGGCCGAAGCGGTCGTTCACCGCCTTGAAGTGGTCCACGTCGAGAAGGATCAGCGACAGCCCGTCGTCGTGGCGCTGGGCGCGGCGGAACTCCTCGCGCAGGCGCTCGTGGAAGAAGCGGTGGTTGTGGCAGCCGGTCAGCGCGTCCGTCACCGAGAGCTGCCGGAGGGTCTCGAGCTCCGCCTGGAGGGCGCCGAGCTCTCGCGCCCGGCCGACGATCCGCTCCACCCGGAGGAGCAGCTCCGCCTCGTCCTCCGCGTCGCCGACGCCGAGCGCGTCGTCCGCGCCGAGCGCCACCGCGGTCCGACGGAGGGAGACCTCGCCCGGCGGCAGGACCGCAACCACCGGCACCGCGCGGGCCCCGTGCTGGCGAAGCCCGCGGAGGAGGTCGAGGGCCGGCTCCGCGCTATCGGCCTGGCGCAGGTCGAGCACCACCCCGTGGACCGCCCCGCCCGCGGCAGAGGTCACGAGGTCCGGCGGGTCGTCACAGAAGGCCACCCGGAACGGGCCCCTTCCCAGCAGCGCCAGAAGCCCCTGCGCGTCGTGTGGCGTCCTGCTGCCGGCGACGAGGACCACCTGCTCTTCCAGACCCATCTGCCCCCCCGGGAAATGCCAGCCCCTTAGCATGGGCGCTCCGGCGCGCGGTACGGGACTCTCCTCGACAGCGGACTGACCAGTGCCCGACGCGGCAGGTTGCCGGATGCGCGCGCGGCCCCCACCTCAACCGGCGGGCGTGACGGAGGAGGTCGGTATGAGGAGGGGGATGGCGATCGTCGCGGTGGCGTGTGCGGTGCTCTGGGGCGCGCCCGCGTGGGGCCACGTGGAGAAGCGCACGGACCCGTGCGGCTGCCACCACCAGTGGGGGCTGAGGCACTGCCACCCGAAGAAGAAGACCCAGCGCTGCGAGGCGCCGGTGAAGTCCTCCGAGGGCGAGGCTGCAGGGCCCCGGCGGTCGAAGAAGGCCGCGCCCACGCCCGCGCCGCCGACGACGAGCCCGCCTGCCCCGGAGGCCGGCACCCGGGCGGTGAACCTCTAGTCCAGGCTTTGCGCAGGAGTGCCGCAGTCCTCACCGTTCTCTGGAACACGAAAGGTTCCAGGGAGGAACGGATCATGAACAAGCGGATTGTGGCGGCCGCGGCGGCTGCGGCGGCGCTGCTTGCGGGACCCGCCTTTGCGCAGAAGGTGGACGCCACGGAGGTCGATCCGAGGCGGATGACGCAGCAGCTCGAGGAGCCCACGAACTTCGACGTGGCGGCGCAGGCCGGCGTGGGCACGTTCGTCGGAGGCGGCGCCCTGAGCGACGACACCGGCGTGGGTCCGGTCTGGGGCGTGAAGGTGGCGGGCCCGCTCGCGCGCGCCTTCGGCTGGGAGATTGGCTACGAGGGCTCGCGCAACCCGGTGGTGGACGACACCGGCGGCGACTCCACCGGTCTGTGGCGTCACGGCCTCTCGGGCATGGCGAAGGTGTACGCGCCGATGTCCGACGACAATGCGTTCCGTCCCTTCGCGGGCGCCGGCATCGGTGGCAGCTACGTGAACCCGGGCAACGCGGCGGAGGACCAGTTCCAGAGCGACTTCGTGGCCGAGATCCCGGTGGGCGTGGGCGTGGAGTTCGCCTCTGAAGGCGGCTTCACGGCGGGTCTTCGCGGCACCTACCGCTTCCTCATGGGCCAGGACATCGCCGAGCCCTCCGGTGACACCGGCGGCGGCGCGCTGCTCGGTGGCTCGCTGACGGTGGGCGGCGAGTTCTAGCGGCGCCGGACGCTGAGTGCACCGAAGGCCCCGGCCTCCACGGAGGGAGACCGGGGCCTTCCTGTACGTCGGGTCCTTCAGGCGCGCTCTACTCGTAGAACCGCTTCCCGGCCTTCGCCCACTCCACGAGCAGCGGCGCGGGCTCGAAGCGCTTGCCGAACTTCTGCTGCCAGTGCTCGGTGCGATCCAGCAGCCGGCCCAGGCCCTGCGCGTCCGCCCAGCGGAACGGGCCACCGAGGAACGGCGGGAAGCCGAGCCCGAAGATCGCGCCAATGTCGCCGTCTCGCGGGCTGCGCAGGATGCCCTCACCGAGGCAGCGGATGGCCTCGTTGGTGAACTGCAGCACGCAGCGCTCCGCCATCTCCTGCCGGTCGAGCTTGCGGCGCTCGCGGCCGAGCGGGAGCAGGTCGTACACGCTGGGGTCGACCTCCTTCTTCTTGCCCTTTTTGTCGTCCCCGTAGAGGTAGAAGCCCTTCCCGTTCTTGCGCCCGAGCCGTCCGTCCGCGCGCACCGGCTCGAGCGTCTGCGGCGGGGCCACGCGGTCGCCGAACGCGCCGTGGAGCACCTTCGCCACCTTCTCCGCCACGTCGAGCCCGACCTCGTCGAGCAGCGCCACCGGCCCCACCGGGAAGCCGAAGTCGAGCAGCGCGCGATCGAGCTCCTCGATGTCCGCGCCCTCCGCCAGCAGGTGCGCCGCCTCGTTCATGTACGGCGCGAGGATCCGCGTCGTGTAGAAGCCCGGCCCGTCCTTCACCACGATGACCGTCTTGCCCTGCTTCTTGCCCAGCTCGACGCAGGTGGCGGTGACCCAGTCCGCGGTGCCCGCGTGGGTGATCACCTCCAGCAGCGGCATCTTGTTCACCGGCGAGAAGTAGTGCATCCCGATCACCTGCTCGGGGTGCGCCGACGCCTCGGCGATCTTCGCGATGGGCAGCGACGACGTGTTCGACGCGAAGATCGTGTCCCGCCCGCCCGCGGCCTCCACGTCCTTCACCACCGCGTGCTTCAGCGCGAGGTCCTCGAACACCGCCTCCACCACCACGTCCGCGGTCTTGAAGCCCTCGTACACGGTGCTCGCGGTGACCTGCGCGAGCTTCGCGTCGGCGTCCCGCTGCGTCATCGACCGGCGCTTCACCCGCTCGTCGTAGAGGCCGCGCACCATCTTCAGCGCCTTGCCCGCCGCCGCGTCGTCGCGCTCCTTGATCCGCACCGGGATGCCGGCCTGCGCGGTGACGAACGCAATGCCGCCGCCCATCAGGCCGCCGCCCACCACGCCGAGCTTCTTCACCGGCCTCGGCTTCACGTCCGGGTTCGCGGTCCCGTTGTCCTTCTTCAGGGCCGTGGTGGCGAAGAAGATCTCCACCAGCCGGCGCGAGACGTCGCTCACCACCAGCTCGCCGAAGAGCCGCGCCTCCGCGTCGAGGCCCCGCTCCATCCCGCCCTCGAGGCCCGCGCGCACCGCCTCCAGCGCCTTCTCCGGCGCCGGGTACTTGCCGCGCGTCTTCTTCAAGAGCGCCTTGCGCGCCTGGTCGAACATCAGCCGGCGGCCGATGGGGTTCTCCTCCAGCGCGAGCTCTGCCCACTTCTCCTTGTCCGCCCAGCCGCGAAGGACCTCCGCCAGCCCCTTCGGCTTCGCGCCCTTCGCGTTGGCGGTGCCCTGGGCGCCGTCACGCCGCTCCGGCACGAGCTTCCCGGTCGAGAGCTCCCGCGCGCGCCGCTTCGCCACCTCGAGAAGGATCGGCTGCGGCACCAGCTCGTCCACGATGCCGAGCTTCTTCGCCTTCGGGGCCTTCACGTTGCGCCCGGTGAGGATGAGGTCCAGCGCCGCCTGCGCGCCGATGAGCCTCGGCAAACGCTGCGTGCCGCCGGCACCGGGGATGAGCCCCAGCTGCGTCTCCGGCAGGCCCACCACCGTCTTCGGCGAGTCGCTCGCGATGCGAAAGTCACAGGCCAGCGCCCACTCCAGCCCGCCGCCCAGACACGCGCCGTGGATCGCCGCCACCACCGGCTTGGGGAACACGTCGAGCCGGTTGAAGCCGGCCTGCGCCTTGCGCGCGACCGCCGCCCCGTCACTCGCGGTGCGCAGCGTCTGCAGGAAGTCGATCTTCGCGCCGGCGATGAAGCCGTCCCGCTTCCCGGAGATGAAGACGACGCTCTTCACCGCGTCGTCCTTCTGCGCGCGATCGAGCAGGCGCTCGAACTCGTCGCCCGCCTCGGGCGAGAGCGTGTTCACCGACTCGCCCGGTGCATCGAAGGTGATGACCGCCACGTCGCCGTCGACTGCGTAGCGGAAGAAGTCCTCTCTCTGCGGCTGCGTGCTCATTCGCGCTCCAGGACGACCGCCGCGCCGAGGCCGCCGGCGGCGCACACGGTGCAGAGGACGGTGTTCTTGTCTTGCTGACGAAGCGCCTTCAGCGCCTGCGCCACCACGCGCGCGCCCGTCGCTCCGAAGGGATGGCCGAGCGAAATCGACCCGCCGTTCACGTTCAGCCTGCCGCGGTCCACCTCGCCCAGCGCGCTCGTGCGCCCGAGCTTCTCCGCGAAGCCCTGCGACTCGAAGGCCTGGATGTTCGACGCCACCTGCGCGGCGAAGGCCTCGTGCATCTCGATGAGGTCCACGTCCTTCAGCGTCATCCCCGCGCGGTCGAGCGCGATGGGCGCCGCATACGCAGGCCCCTGCAGCAGCTGGTCCGCGGGATCCGTCGCCGCGAACGCGAAGGAGCGCAGGTACCCGAGCGGCTCGTAGCCCAGCGCCTTCGCGCGCTCCTCGCTCATCACCAGCAGCGCGGCCGCGCCGTCCGTCAGCGGGGACGCGTTGCCCGCGGTGACCGTGCCGTACTTGCGATCGAACACCGGCTTCAGCGCGCTGAGCGCCTCCATCGAGGTGTCCTCGCGCACGATGTTGTCGCGGTCCGCCACCTGGCTGAACTTCGGCGGCACCGGCACGTGCATCACGAGGTCGTCGAAGAACCCGCTCTTCCACGCGCGCGCGGCGTTGTGGTGCGAGGCCAGCGCGATCTCGTCCTGCTCTCGGCGGCTGATGCCGTTCTCCTTCGCCATCTTCTCCGCGCTCTGCCCCATCGTCTGGCCGGTGGAGTACTCGGCGATCGCGGGCGGCACCGGGATGAGGTCCTTCGGCGCAAGCTTCTGGAAGAGGCGCAGCTTCTCCGCCAGCGACCGGGCGCGGGACGCCTTCACCAGCGCCTGCGCCAGCGGCCTCGAAGCGAAGATCGGCGCGTCGCTCATCGACTCGGTGCCGCCGACGACCGCCACCTCCGCGTTGCCGAGCGCGATGGTCTGCGCCGCGTTCACCAGCGTCTGGATGGAGGTCGCGCAGGCGCGGGTCGCCGTGTGCGCTTCGATCTTCCGCGGCAGCCCGGCGGCGAGCACCACCTCGCGCGCGATGGACGGCGCGAGGAGCGTGGGGATGACCTGGCCGAACACGAGGTGATCGATCTCGTTGGGGTCGATCTCCGAGCGCTCCACCAGCTCGCGGACGACGATCCTTCCGAGGTCGAGCGCGGAGAGCTCGGCGAACAGCGTGCCGGCTTTCACGAAGGGCGTGCGCAGCCCCTTCACGATGGCGACGCGGCGGCCGCCCATGGGCGATTTGGACATGGCGGGCAAGCTAACGATGGCAACGCGGCGCGTCAACGCGCGGTTGATTCGCGGGTCAAGGCGCTCGCGCGGACGTACGCTGAGGGACATGGCGACGGACGAGACCGACTGGGAAGCGCGCTGGAGAGCAGGTCAGACCGGGTGGGATCAGGGCGCGTCGCCGCCGGTGCTCATCGACCTCGTCGAGACGGGTCGTCTGCCGCGAGGCCGAGCGCTCGTGCCCGGCTGCGGCGCGGGTTACGACGTGCTCACGCTCAGCGCGAACGGCGAGCGCGAAGTGGTCGGCACCGAGATCTCGTCCACCGCGCTGTCCCGCTTCGAGACGCTGCGCGAGAGGCTCGGCGTGGGGGCCGACCGGGCGCGGGTGGTGCTGGCGGACTTCTTCGCGTTCGCGCCAGAGTCGCCGTTCGACCTCATCTGGGACTACACCTTCCTCTGCGCCGTCCCGCCCGCGCGCCGGCCTGAATGGGCGGCGAAGGTTGCGTCGTTGCTCGCGCCGGACGGAGTGCTGGCGACGCTCATCTTCCCCGTCCGCGCCGACGTGCGCCCCACGCTGGACGATCCGGGCGAAGGACCGCCGTACCCGATGCATCCCGACCACGTCCGCGAACTCGTCGCGCCGCATCGGTTCAGGGAGGTCCTGCTCGAGCCGGTCGCGCAGAGCCATCCCTCGCGTCAGGGCATGGAGTGGATCGGCCTCTGGAAGCGCGGGGCCTGACGCGTCACTTCGAGACGCACTTCTCCACGCCCTGCACGACCTCGCAGGTCTGACCGTCCGGGCACTTCCTCGCGCACAGCGGCTGGGCCGACTTGTCCTCGCGCGGGGCATTGATCGACTGGGCCTTCTGCGCGTTGAAGCCCGGGTGTTTGGCGACCTCCTCGGGCACGTGGTTCGGGTCCTGACGCGGCGGCATCGGATCCGAGGAAGAGGTCGCGCAGGCCCCGCCGAAGAACAGCGCGGCGGCCAGAGCAGGGAGAGCGAGCAGGCGGAGTGGGCGCATGTCCCGCACTACAACGCGCGGGCACGCACGCGTCCATCCTCGGCCGTCAAGGTTTGGGTTCAAAGGACGCAAACCTTCTGACACTATCGACGCCGGATTCTTCTCCCCGCGCGATGCCTTCGAAGCCCCTCTTCCTTTTCGATCTCGACGGCACCGTCACGCGCGTCGAGCTGCTCCCCCGCATCGCGGAACGCGCCGGCATCGAGCGCCAGATGCGCGTGCTCACCGAGGCGACGATCGCCGGCAAGGTCCCGTTCGAGGACAGCCTGCGCGACCGGGTGAAGCTGCTCGGCGGCCTCGACATCGGGCTCGTCCGCGACGTCTGCACCGGTGCCCCGCTGAACGAGCGGCTCGTCGCCTTCATGCAGGAGAACCGGGAGCACTGCGCGATCGTCACCGGCAACCTCGACGTGTGGATCGGCGGGCTGGCCGAGCGCATCGGCGTGCGGCTCTTCTGCTCGAAGGCGCAAGTCGAAGGGGCCCACGTCGTCGGGCTCGAGCACATCCTGCGGAAGGTGACGGTGCTCGACGAGCTGGAGGACGTGGCGAAGGGACGCACCGTGGTGGCGATCGGCGACGGCCACAACGACGCGGAGCTGATCGAGCGCGCGCACGTCGGCATCGCCTACGGCGGGGTGCATTCACCGGCGCAGAGCGTGCTCGAGGTCTGCACGCACGCCATCTACGACGAGGCCACGCTGTGCCGATTCCTAAGACGGTTGTCATAAGTTGCGCGGGCATGGGCAGCCGCCTGGGGATGGGGCTGCCGAAGGCGATGCTGGAGATCGCCGGCAAGCCGCTCATCCACCACCACCTGGATCAGCTCCGCGACGTCGAGGACGTGCGCATCGTCGTCGGCTACGAGTCGCAGAAGCTCATCGACCTCGTGCGCGCGGTGCGCCGCGACGTGATCTTCGTCTTCAACCACGAGTTCCGGACCACGCACACGCTGGCGAGCCTCGAGCTCGGCGCGCGTCACGGCCACGCGCTCATCGTCTCGCTGGACGGAGACCTGCTCGTGCACCCGCGAGACCTGCGGCGCGTGCTGGAGCTGGACCGGCCGGTGCTCGGCTACTGCGCGCCCTACACCGAGGATCCCGTGTACTGCCGCGTCGTCGAAGAGGCCGGACGCGAGCTCGTCACCGGCTTCAGCCGCGAGCGCGGCGAGTGGGAGTGGACCGGCCTCGCGGTGATCGAACGTGACAAGCTCACCGCCAGCCCGCGCTACGTGTTCGAGCTGCTCGAGCAGCACCTTCCGTACGAGGCGGTGCGCGTGGAGTGCCGCGAGATCGACACGCCCGCGGATCTGACGCTGGCGCGGGAGTGGGCGGAGCGCGTGTTCGCAGACGGGCAGGAGAGATCGTGAGCGAAGGGTCGCATCGGGAGCGGATGGACGCGTTCTGGGAGGCGCGGACGAAGGTGGCGGATCCGGTGCTCTCCACGCACTTCAAGCGGGACGGCACCCACGAGCTCGACCTCGGGTTCGTGCGCCGCTTCACGCGGAGCGATGCGCGGGTGCTCGATCTGGGCGCGGGCTCGTGCCTCGTCTCCGGGAAGCTGGCGGCGGGCGAAGAGGTCGCGGACGTGCTCGCGGTGGACAAGTTCCCCGAGTTCCTCTCGCACGCGCCCCGTCATCCGCGCCTTCGCACCGAAGCGTCCGACCTGCTCGCGTTCGAGACGACGGAGCGCTTCGACCTCGTGCTCCTCTTCGGGGTGATGAACTACTTCTCACCCGATGAGGCGCGCCTGCTCTACGGCCGCTGCGCGAGGTGGCTCTCGCCCGGCGGCGTGCTGGTGGTGAAGCACCAGTGCGGCGTGCACGAGGACGTGACGGTCGATCGCCACAGCGAACAGATCGGCGCGCACTACCTCGCCTTCTACCGGCACGTCGCGCGCGAGGAGGCGCTGCTGCGCGAGAAGTTCGGGTCGGTGGAGGTGGTGGACGTCTACCCGCCGGAGAAGAACCCCTGGCCGAACACGCACTTCTACGCGTTCGTGTGCCGGGCCCCATGATCCGCCGCGTGCTCGGTGAGGTCGCGCCCGAGAGCCTGAAGGAGCTCGTCCGCAGACTGCGCGGCCTCGCCGATTCGGTGGACAGGCTCGGCGGGCAGGTGGACGGACTCGCAGCGCGCGTGGAGGCTCTGTCGCCGAGGCTCGCCGCGCTCAGCGCCCAGGTCGAAGCGCAGGAGCACCGGCAGCTCCGTCATGGAGAACTGCTCGAGCACGCGCTGGCGCTGGTGGCACTCCCGTCCGGACCACTGCACGTGCGCACGCCGCCGCCGGAGCTGCTCGCGTACACCCGCGCGGTGCACAACCTCGCCGCCCAGGCCTTCCACCCGGAGCCGGGCGAGTTCCTCTCCGATCCGCCCTACGTGCGCCTTCGTCAGCTCGATTCGCTTCCGCTGGAGGGACTCTCCATCGGCGTGCTCTGCGCGGCGCCGGGAGGCTACGCGGACGCGCTCCGTGCCCGAGGTGCGGCAAAGGTCATCGAGTACCGGCTCGCGGGCCTGCAGGGGCCGCTGATCAAGCACAGCGAACCGGGTCGAGAGGACGTTCCGCTCCCCATCGGGTTGGACACGATGGGCTCGGTGCTCGAGCCAGCGGATCTCTTCTGGATTCCGGACCCGGCGCTGGCGGGCCTGCTGCTCCACTCCGGCAGCTTCTTCACCGCGCTGGCGCCGACCGTGCGCGGGACGCTGAGCATGCCGCTGCAGGTCGCGACCGCCAGCCTCTTCACCCACGCGCCCTCCGCGCACTACGCAGCCGGCGACATGCGCGCGTACCTCGTGCACGACGACAACGCGGTGAGGGCGCGGCTGCACGCGAGCGGCTTCATGGAGATCGCCCACGACGTCGCCGCCGACGAGGAGCGGAAGCTCACCCGCTACGACGAGACGCCGGGCCTTCGCGCGGTCCTGCTCCCGAAGCGTCCGTCCGCGCCGATGCCGGAGTCGCAGCTCGTGCAGCTGCTCGCCCACAAGCTGCCGCGCCTTCCGGATTCACGGGCATGAGCTTCGAGACGCTGACCTTCGTGTTCTGGGGCTACGGCTCCGAGGACGTGCTCGCGCCGCTGCGGGCGCACCTCGAAGCGCAGGGCCTCGAGTGCCTCGCCTGGCCGGACCCGTCGCTCTCTCCTGCCGAGGAGGTCGCCTTCCTCCGCGCCCGGCCGTTCGTGCTGCTGACCTCGGCGCACTTCCTGCGCGATCAGGAGATTCTCGCGCGCATCAGCCCGGGTGTCCGCATCGGCGCCTCGCCGGTGGAACTCATCCGCGAGTGCCGTCCCGTCGCCTCGATCTTCTATCCGCACGACCTCGGCACGCCGCTGGTGCTCGTCGAGCCGCAGGTGCTCCCCTCCGCGTTCGACCTCGTGCTCTGGCCGACGCCGCACTACGGCTACAGCCCGCCGCCGCCGCGTTTCGAGAACGTGGGCTGGATCGGCTTCCACAAGGGCAGCGAAGCGGATCGAGAGGCCGCGGCGGGCGGGCGGACCTGGCTCTTCAGCGACTTCGAGCACCACCGCAAGACGCTCGGCGTGGAGCGGACGTTCGCCAAGCTGGAGCCCATCCTGCGGCGCGACGTGGCGATCAAGTTCCCGCTTTGGCCCGGCCACCGCGAGTGGGAGGAGCACTTCGCTGCGCAGGGCGTGCGCGTCATCCCCGCCGAGCGGAACAGCTTCGGCGTGATGCTCGGCTCGTCTCTGGTGCTCTCCAACGGCGTGAGCGGCGTGACCTTCGAGGCCGTGTACGCGGGCGTGCCGGTGCTCAACCTCGCGGAGAGCTACCTGCGTCCCGGCCTCCAGCGCGAGTTCCTCGGCGCGCTGCGCGGCTGCCGGATCGTCTCGTACGAGGACGCGCCGGACGCATTGTCAAAGCCGCCTCCCGCGCCGCCGCGGCAGATCGAGCCGTTCGACTTCGACCGTGCGCTGCGCGCCATCCGCGAGGTCTGCGAGGCCCGGCTTCAGCGGGCGCGGGCGCTCGGCGCTCAGCGGCAGTAGCCCGTCGCCGTGTCGCAGGCCGTCCCCGACTGGCAGGCGAAGCCCGCCGAGCGGCAGTCCGGGATGCAGTGGCCAATGGCGGAGGGCCGGGTGCCGCCGTCAGGGAGCTCCTCGGTGAACTGCTCGCAGACGTAGCCCGTTCGGCAGGTGCTCTGTCCGCCGCCGCCGTTCTGGCACCGGTCGAAGCAGGAGTCCTCCGTCTCGCCGGAAGCGCGCAGGCAGACGCCGGTGAGTCCGCAAATCTGGCGCTGCTCCGAGCAGTCGGCGCTGCAGTAGCCCTCGGGCCAGCCGGTCGCGGAGCCGTCGTCATTCGTCGCGCGGCGGCAGAAGCCCCACGGGAAGCCGCCATCGAACTGGCACTGCGCGTCGTCCGCACACGGCTCTCCGAGGAACGACGCTGGCGGCTCCTCGTGCTCGAAGGTCGGCAGCGGGTGGATGAAGCAGATGCCGACGGGGCCGCCGATGTCCTGGCAGGCATAGCCCGGCGTGCGGCACTCATCGGTCGAGCCGAGGGTGCAGGTCTTTG
This sequence comes from Pseudomonadota bacterium, assembly GCA_023423535.1. Lineage (GTDB taxonomy): Bacteria > Myxococcota > Myxococcia > Myxococcales > Myxococcaceae > JAFAFL01. The sequence goes on along the minus strand of JAFAFL010000019.1, from coordinate 116,251 downwards.
CGCAGATCCGTTTCGGACCCGAGGACGCCGGCAGGCTCACGCATGTGGCGTCACCGCCGCAGATGTCCGAGCTCCCGCTGCACGCACGCGTGCAGTAGCCCCCTTCGTAGGTGAGCACGTGACTTCCGAGGGTGGTCTGCTTCGCGCACAGCGCTCCCGAGCCGATCGACGAACAGTCGTCGTGCGACTCGCACGCCACACCCCAGTCCGGTCCCGGAGGCACCGCGCACGCACCACCCATCCCGACACCGAGGGACTTGCACTGCTCCATGCCCGCGCAGACCCCACACGCCCCGCCCGAGGCGCCGCAGTAGGTCGCGCTCGTCCCCGGCATGCAGACGTCGTCGACGCAGCAGCCGGAGCAGCTCCCCGGGCCGCACACCTCTCCCGCGTCAGTCAGGCCCGCATCCCGCGCGCCCGCGTCGGCACCGGCGTCCACTGCCTGTCCGCCGTCCGCCGCGCCGCCCGTCCCCGAGCACGCGCCGAGCAGCACGACGAGAGGCAAGGCCCACGCGCAGGTAGAGCCGGTTCCCAGAAAGCCAACCGCGCGCATGCCGTTCCTCCCGGAGAAGCCAGACAGCCCGGGACACTACCGGGATGCGCACGGCGGCCGAAACCGCGAAGGTCGCAGCCCGCTTCAGCCCTGACGCGAGAGTTGAAAGAAGAGTTCTCTGACGGAGGGCGTGAGGCCGGGGAGCTCCGCATGCGCCGGCAACTGCGCCTCGCCCGCGAAGCGGCGTTCGCCCGCAGCATCGATCACGGTCACCGACAGCTCGGCGGGGTCCACGAGCCAGACGACAGCGACGCCGACCGACAGGTACCACCGGGCCTTCTCGCGCAGCGTACCCGCCCCGTCGTCTTCTCCGACGACCTCAACGGCGAGAACGGGAGGTACTCGCCGGACCCCACCGGTGTACCCACCCAGATCCGCCTGCCGCCAGAGGGCCGCATCGGCCGCGCGGGTCGCACCGGCCAACCGCATCCCCGCCTCGTTCGTTCCGAGGACGAAACCCGGAACGCGCCGCACGAACGCGCCGAGCGTCACCACGACGTCCGAGACGGTGTCCTGCTGTCTGTCGCTGCAAGGAGGCATGTACAGGAGCTTCCCGTCGTAGAACTCGAGCCGGCCTTCCACGTGGGGCCAGGACTCGAGTCGCTCGGGATCGAAGCGCGAGGGAGGCAGGAGCTCGACCGGCCACTTCACCGCGCGCGGGAGCGTCACCAGCTCTGCGTAGCGCTGCTCGAGAGTCATGCCTGCATACTCCCGCTCGTGCGCGGAAGCGGCAACTGCACGCCGCCTCCACGCCCGGTTTGCTGCCTAGCTCTTCCCGGCCCGCTTCGCCGCGCCTTCAATCACCGAACGCGCGTAGCTGTCCGGCCCGTAGCGCCCGAGGATCTGCGCCTCGCCGCGCTGCGGGACCTCGAGAAGGAACGGCCCCTTGTTGCCCGGCCGCAGCTTGTACTCGCCCGCCGGCTTCACCGCCTGCAGGAGCGCGCCGGCCTGCAGCGTGCCGAAGAGGCGCTCCTGGACGCGAAGCTCCACCACCTGTCGCGCGACCTCGCCCCCCGCGCTGGTGGTCCCGGGCTCGTTCTTCGGGAACGGCTTCTGCGGGTCCTCGGCGACGACGCGCGTCACCTCGGCCATGACCGCGGCGGTCGCGCGCGGGAGAAGCTCTTCGATCGGATCCGGAGGAATCGCCATGGGCGGACTCTACGCCTTCACGTAGGCGAAGTTGTTGTAGAGGCGCGCGAACTCATCGACGGTGAGGCGGAAGAAGCCGTCGTCCGCGCCGTTGTTGCGCGGCTCGCTCTGGCCCCACGGGTTGCGGAGCTTGACGTACTTCACGCCGCCCTCCTCCTCCACGCCGAGCACCGAGTACGCGTGGTTCGCGTACACGCCGCTGTTCGTGTAGCGGTCGCTCTCGTCCTTGCCGTAGGTGCCCGCGGTCATCGGCCAGCCGTTCTTCTCGCCGTCCTTGATCTGCTGCCAGACCCGGTCCTTGTTGTAGTCGCTGATCGACGTGTAGTCGTACGAGGCGCCCATCACCTCGCTCATCACCTTGCCGGAGACGCCGCCGTTGCCGATGGCCTCGTACGAGCCCTTCCACTGCGCGTAGGCCTTCTCCACGATGGGGAACCACATCTCCATCTTGTCCGGCTGCGTCGACGATCCCAGCGACCCGCCGTACACCGGACCGCCGAAGGACCGCGCGTAGAGGTCACCGTCCACCGTGATCTCCACCTTCTTGCCCGGCGACCCGTTCCAGCCCGACGACTGGTGGAAGGTCACGGTGTAGGTGCCGTTGTCGTTCTGCCGGATCATGTTCCGGATCCGCTCCGGATCGGTGTGCGCGATCGCCGCCAGCGCCGCCGGGAAGTAGCAGTTGCCGATCGCACCCTGGCGCACGTCCGACGGCTTCGGCCCGTCCACGAAGAGCGGCCCGGTGAAGCGGATCTTCTTGTACTTCGCGTTGCCGGCCGCGTCGGTGTCGTCCTTCAGCACCGCCGGGTCCGGCAGGTCCACGCCGCCCTTGTTGTCCGTCCCGCCCGGCACCCGCAGGGTCCCCGCGGCGACCGCGAAGTTCGTGTTGTTCTTCCCGTCGCTGGAGGCGATGGAGAAGGTGTCGCCGGCCTGCCCCTTGAGCTTCGTGCCCTCGGGCAGCGTGCCGTTCTCGTTGACCTTGATGTCCGTCTTCTCGCCGGTCCGCGTGTTGGTGAAGCGGAGCGTGGCGCCGGGCTCGGAGAGCGGGCGGGCCGTGTTCGGCGTCAGCGCCACCGTGCCGTCCGCGTTCGCCAGCAGATCGATGCGCTCGAGGTTCACGTGCGCGTTGCGCGTGTCGGAGGCCTCGACGCCCTTCGCGGTGATGGTGAGCCAGTCGGAGGTGGAGCCGTCCTTCGCGCGGGTGCGCAGGCGGATGATGTCGCCCTCCTTCATGTCCGGCAGCTGGCCCTGGAACTTGCCGAAGCCGTCCGCGGTCCCGATCACCATGGTGTCCGTCAGGTGCAGACGGCCCGCCGGCGCGGTGGAGAGGTTGATCGCCTCGATGACCTCGCCCGCCTTCGCCACGCCCGCGATCCCGTTGCGCTGGTCGCCGGTGATCGTCAGCGGCCCGAAGGTCGTCTGCAGCTCCGCGCGGCCCACGAGCGCCTCGAGGAAGTTCCGCGCGCCCGGGCTCATGGAGAGCGTCTCCGTGTCGAGCAGCGTCTCGAGGTCCTTGCGCTCCTGGCGCGACAGGCCCTCCTTCGCCACGTCGAACTGCTGCTGCCGCGTGAGGCTCGGGTCGGCGAGCTTCTCCACCGCCTTCACGTAGCTGGTGCGGGAGCTGTCACCCACCGCCGCCAGCAGCTGCAGCACGTTCGAGTCGTCCACCTTCGCCCCCGCGCCCTGGCGCTGGAGGTCGTCGGTGAAACGCTGAATGGACATGTCACGGATACGCGAGGGCATGTGGGCTCCCAGAAGATTTTTCTAGAACGGTAGCACCCCGAGCGGCCGGAACCGCGCAGGGGGCGGACGTATGACGTTATCGCACCTTCACGCCGGTTGTTGCTTACCGGGCATGACAAGGGGCTTTACGTTCGCGCCCGTCCCCGCTCGTGGGCCCCGCGCCAGAGGAGTGAACAGGCGGGCTCGGCTGCTTGACCCGAAAGTGCGGGACATGTAATCCACCCAACGGTCGGCAGTCGTCCGGTGCGAGAAGGTAATTATCCCAATGCTGAAATCGCTCGTTCGTCGCATCGCGATGAAGACGGGGCGCCTGAGCGGCTTGTACGTGCGCATGTGTCGCCCGGACAGCGGCTCCTGGGGCCAGTTCATGGCCCGGTGGGGCGGCCTTCACAGCATCGGCAAGGACGTCTGGATCAACGTCGCCTGCAACATCACCGACCCCGCCTACGTCCGGCTGGGGAACAACATCAGCCTCTCGGCGTGCACGCTGCTGGGGCATGACGGCGTCATCCGGGTGCTGAGCAACGCCTACGGGAAGAAGCTCGACTCGGTGGGCAAGATCGACATCCGGGACAACAGCTTCGTCGGCCACGGCGCGATCGTGATGCCGGGCGTGACCATCGGTCCGAACTCGATCGTGGCGGCCGGCGCGGTGGTCACCGGGGACGTGCCGCCGGGCTGGGTGGTGGGCGGGATCCCGGCAAAGAAGATCTGTCCCACCGAGCAGCTGGTGGCGCGGATGGAAGCCCGCACCGAGTCCTATCCGTGGAAGGACCTCATCTACCAGCGCGAGGGCCCTTTCGATCCGGTGCTCGAGCCGCGCCTGCAGCAGATGCGCGTGGAGCACTTCTACGGCCGCGAGGAGAGCGCGCCCCAGCCGGTGGACGACCCGCAGGAGCGGGCGCAGGTGGAGGCAGTGCTCGAGCGCGCTGCCCGCGGACCTCGCGGCTCCAGCGCCTGAACGCTTCGCGCACCGCGGTCGTGCGCGGGCCCCGTGGAGCGTTAGCGTCGGCGCATGACGCTCGAGGGCTCGTGTCACTGCGGCGCCGTCTCCTTCAGTCTGGAGTCGAAGCACCCCTACCCGTTCAACCTCTGCTACTGCTCGATCTGCCGGAAGACGGCGGGCGGCGGCGGCTTCGCGATCAACCTCGGCGGTGACGCGAAGAGCATGAAGGTGAAGGGCCGCGCGAACGTGCGCGTGTACCGGGCCCGGATGAAGAATCCGGAGGACGCCCGCGCCACCCGAAGCCCAGGGCAGCGACACTTCTGCGGCACGTGCGGCAGCGCGCTCTGGCTGTGGGATCCGCGCTGGCCGGAGCTCATCCACCCGCACGCCTCCGCCATCGACACCCCGCTGCCGGTGCCGCCCGAGCGCACCCACCTGATGCTCGAGTTCAAGGCGCCGTGGGTGGAGCTGCAGCCCGGCCCGCGCGATCAGCTCTTCGACCGCTACCCGGAGGAGTCGATCGCCGAGTGGCACGAGCGACTCGGGCTGGAGAGCAAGCCCGCAACGAAAAGGCCGGCCCCGAAGAGAGGGCCGGCCCGAGGCTCGCGACGAAAGTAGAGGGAGAGCCCTACGCGCGCAGCTTGCGACCCGCCTCGTGCACCGCGTCCACCAGCGCCTTCGCCTGGTCGGGATCGGTGGGCGGCAGGATGCCGTGGCCGAGGTTGAAGATGTGGCCGGTCTTCCCCGCGCGACGGACGATGTCCTCGGCGCGCTCCACGAGCTCCTCCTTCGGGAGGAAGAGCGCCAGCGGGTCGAGGTTGCCCTGCACCGCGCGGTCCGGGCCGATGATCCGGCGCGCCTCGTCGATGTCGATCCGCCAGTCCACGCCGAGCACGTCCGCGCCCGTCTCCTTCGAGATGGGGAAGAGCGTGCTCATCGAGGTGCCGAAGTAGATGACCGGCACGCCCACCGACTGCAGCTCGCTCACCATCCGCTTCACGTAGGGGAGGCTGAAGGTGCGGAAGTCGCGCGGGCCGAGCTCACCGCCCCAGGAGTCGAAGATCTGCACGATGCTCGCGCCGGCCTCGACCTGCATCTTGAGGTACGGGATGAGCGCCTCGGTGATCTTGCCGAAGAGTTCGTGGGCGAGCTTCGGGCGCTCGAAGAGCATCCGCTTGATGTGGATGAAGCTCTTCGAGCCGCCGCCCTCCACCATGTAGGCCGCGAGCGTGAACGGCGCCGGCGCGAAGCCGATCACCGGCACCGAGTCGCCCAGCTCCTTGCGGGTGAGCTTGATCGCCTCCGCGAGGTGCCCGGTGCCCTCCATCGGATCGAACGAGTGCAGCGCGCGGACCTGCTCCTCGGTGCGGATGGGCGTGGGCAGGTGCGGGCCCTTGTCGCCGAGCTCCAGCTCCATCCCCATCGGCTCCACCGGGATGAGGATGTCGCTGAAGATCACCGCCGCATCCACGCCGAGCCGGCGGATGGGCTGCACGGTGACCTCGGCCGCGAGCTCCGGCGTCTTGCACAGCTCGAGGAAGGAGACCTTCTCGCGGATCGCGCGGTACTCCGGCAGATACCGGCCTGCCTGGCGCATGATCCAGATCGGCGTGGTGTCGGTCTCCTGGCGCCGTGCGGCGCGGAGCATGCGGTCGTTCTTCGGCTTCGTGATGTTCATGGCGCTGCCCTCCACTGCAAAGGCACTACCAGAGGATCGGCGCCTTCCGTGACCACCAAAGCGCGGTTGTCGCCCGACTCCCACTTCAGCTCGCCGTCGCGGCGCACGAGGAGCTTGAACTCCGTCACCGCCCCGGCGGGCAGCGTGGCGAGGAGCTTTCCGTCCCGGCTGACGGCCGGCGCCCGGCCCGCGTCCCAGCTTCCGAGCTCCGGGGCCGAGCCGATCACGTGCAACACGTCCTTCGCGCCGAGCGGCACGCCGGAGACCTCGAACGAGACCTGACGCGGCGAAGCGGTCCCCTTCCAGCTCGCCAGGGCCGTCTCGCGCAGCGATTTCAGGCCCGCCCGCGTCTGCGCATCTTTTGCGCGTCCCAACTTCACCGACACGCCGCCGTGCAGGGGCGTCTCGCCGATCGGGCGGACGTTGCCGAAGAGATCGCGAAGGCCGATCGCGTCCAGCGGCGGCGGAAGCTTCACCCGAAGCGGACCTGCGCTGCGCTGCACGGTGATCAGCGCCACGTCCTCCTCGGTGATGCGGGCCATGACGAAGTGCTCCGGGCCTACGTCCACGATGAAGGGCACGCCCTCGCGCAGGGCCGGGCTCAGCGCGCGCGCCCCGAGCACCTGCGAGATGAACGGGCGCAGCGGCTGGTCGTCGAAGCGCATCGAGGCGCGGTTCTCCGGCTCGCCCTTGCCGTCGTGCGCGGACTCGGTGCCCCAGGTGAGGCTCGGGGTTCCGCGCGCGGTGAGGGTGAAGAGGAGCGCGCCCATCGCCTTCCCCTCGTCACCGCCGCAGGTGTGCAGCAGGCGCGGCAGGTCGTGGTTGTCCGGCAGCGTCACCAGCCGCGAGGCGTCTGGATAGGTGCGGTCCGCAGAGAGCACCGCGCCGAGCTTCGTGGGCGCCGCGCCGCCGCAGATGACGTCGTTCACCGCGAAGTGCAGCGGGAAGTCGAACAGCGCGTCGAAGGTGCCCTCGCGCCAGGTCTTCGCGATGACCTTCGGATCGCCATCGAGCATCTCGCCGAGGAGGAGGAAATCCGCGCCGGCGATGCGCTTGAGGTCCGCGGTGTAGCGCCGCCAGAAGGAGGCGGGCAGGTGCTTCACCGCGTCGAGCCGGAAGCCGTCCGGGCGCACCTCGCGGATCCACTTCTCCGACGCCGCGAGCAGGTGGCGATAGACCTCATCGTCGTCCACGTTGAGATCCGGCAGGCCGTGCACGTCGTGCCGCTCGAGCTGAACCGGGTCCTTCCAGTCGGTCAGCGGGCCCTTGCGGTTGAACCAGTGCGGCTTCTCGGTGACGAGCCGCGTGTCCGGGCCCACGTGGTTGAGCACCATGTCGAGCAGGAGCTTCATCTCCCGCGCGTGCAGCTCGTCCGAGAGCCTGCGCAGGAGCGCCGCGTCGCCGAAGCGCGGCTCCACTTCGAAGAGGTCTTCGACCCAATAGCCGTGGAACGCGCCGTGGCCGTGAAACTTCTCCGTCCGCATCTTGAAGACCGGCGAGAGCCAGACGGTCTCCACGCCCAGCGCCTTCAGCTCGTCGAGCCGAGCGATGAGACCCTTCAGATCGCCGCCGTGGAAGGCCTGCGGGTCTTTCGGGTCAACGTCGCCGTCGTTGCTCGGATCGCCGTTGGCGAAGCGGTCCACCATCACGAAGTAGATGGCGCCCTTTCCGGGAAGCCGCAGGCCGGTGGCGCCGCCGCCGGGGCCGGGCTGAAGCGGCGCGGGCACCGCGGGCGCGGGACCACCGGGCGGCGCGTTCGGATCCGAGCCGGGCACCTCCTTCGCCGGCGGCGGCGTCGCGAGCAGATCGTCGAACAGCGTGCCGGTCGCGGCGGCGATCCGGGGTGCGGCCTCGCGCAGGGCCTCGGGCGCGCGCTCGTGATCGAAGAGCAGCGTGACCGCGTCCTCCACCGAGCGCACCGTCGGATCTCCCGAGGCGCCGCGGGTGTGACCGGTCAGCCGCGCGCCGACCTGCCAGCGGTAGCGACCCTGCATCTGCGAGAAGAACGTGGCGCGCGTCTCCACGAGGAGGAGCAGCGGCGCCTCGGAGGGCTGCTGCGAGAGGACCTCGAAGCGACGCGGCGAGGCGCGCAGCCGCGAGAAGGCCTCCTCCACCTGCGCGAAGGGCACGACCTCCGCCTGCAGGTTGCGGCGGCCGAGCTCTTCGGTCACCGCGCTCTTCAACGGCTCCGGCACGTCGTGCGCGCCGCCCGCACCTTCGGGATCGTGAACGAAGGCGACGAGCACCGGCGTGGCGTTGTCGAGCCGAACCACCGGCGTGCGCTGGATGCAGCCGGACGCCACGAGCGCGCCCACGACCACCAGCGAGAGGGAGATGGAAGTCCTGACCATGGCTAGAACCAACCCTCGGCCTCGATGGCGACGACGTGGTGCGAGTGCCGCTCCGGGCCCATGAAGATGTTGTCCTGGTTGAGGTCCTCGACGAACCCGCTGCCGAACGCCGCGTGCTGGCTCGACCGCTGGAGCCCGTAGAGCAGGCGCAGCGACGGGCGCGTGAAGATGCCCGGGCCGGTCGGGTTGAGGACGAAGCCGGCCTTGAACTGCCAGGTGTCGCGGCGGTCGCTGTCGCCGTACTCGAGCCCGCGCGTGTCGGGGATGCCGCCGGTGTTGGCGAAGATCGAGTCCTGCCGCTCGCGGAAGAGGTTTCCGTTGAGCGACTGCTCGCGGGCCAGCGCGTTCTCCACGAGGAAGTGCGTCGTGCGCGTGAGGTAGAGCTGCAGGCGGAGCACCGTCGAATAGAAGCGGCGGTTGTCCTCGCCGGCGGCGATCTCGTTGTCCTCGTTCCAGTGGTGGCCGTACACCACGCCCCACACCGCATCGAGCCGGTTGGGGATGATGCCCAGCTGCATCTCGTTGCCGACGTTGATCTGGTAGCGCTGGTCGGTGAGGTCGGAGACGAAGACGAGGAAGTCTCGCCCGCCGAACTGCTCCGAATAGAAGTTGTCCGGGTGCACGCGCTGGTAGTTCGCGAAGAGGTTGTTCCAGCGCAACGGACCCAGGCCGCCGAAGCCGAGGTAACCCACCGCCTTCCAGGAGAGGTTGTCCTTCGGCTCCGGGCGGGGAAAGAAGTCCTCGGTGCCGGGGTTCTCCTCGAAGTAGTTGCGGACGACCTCGCGGCGGACGAAGTCCTCGTAGCGCACGCCCGGTGTCGCGTAGGGCGCGAAGCGGCTGCCCGGTACCGCGGGCTCGAAGTACGCGTGACCGCCGGCGCCCAGCTCCACCCGTCCGGGGATGAGCCGGTAGCGCAGGGAGCCGCCGGCGGTGAACACGGTGCTGTACTGCGCGCGCCGCAACGCGAAGCCCGAGTCGCCCACGCCGAGCAGCACGTCCACCGGCCCCACGTCGTAACGCGCCGAGAGGCCGACCATGTTCTCGAGGATCTGCGCCGGCCGCATGTCGTAGAGGCCGAGGTCGTTGAAGTAGCTCTCGATGGTGCCGACCTGCCAGACCACCCGGTCGAGGAGGACGTTGCCGGCGCGCACGTAGAGCTGGCTGAGGCGGAAGTCGCCCAGCGTCCCGCCTCGGATGTCCGCGCCGCTGATCGTCCCGCCCTCCACCCGCGCATGCACCGTGGCCCAGGGCTCGTTGCGGCCGGAGACCGGAGGGAGGACCTCGAGGCGGCCCTCGAGCATCGCGTGGGGGCCCTCGTTGAGCAGGCGCCCGTAGAGGTTCCAGAACCCCAGCCGGCCGTCGCCGCCCTGCAGGTCCGGACGCGTCATGATCCGGAAGTAGCCGCCGGCGCTGAAGCGGTCGCGTTCGGCTTCGGCGTGGGAGAGCGCGGGGAGCAGCAGGGCCACCGCGGCGAGGAGTGTCGCGAGAGTCGCAGGAGCGCGCATCGGGCCGCGCTTATAGCCCAGCGACGGGGCACAAATGCCCGCCGCGCCCCGTGAGGCGAGGGAAAAAATCCCCGTCACGCAACTTCGCCCCATCCCGTTCCCACAATGTGGGCAGCAGCATCAGGCAACAGCAGTCACGCCGTCCCAACCGAGCGGATGGCCTGGGCGGGCGCGCGCGGAGGTGGGCCGCGCGCCCCGCCATCTTTTCCGGCACCAGGGTCAGGGTCAGGGTCAGAGCGACTCGACGGCGATCGCGCGGAGAAGGATGCGCTCCTGGCGGAAGCGGCCCTCGAGCTCCTCGCGGTAGCGGCGCCACCACGCTCGGTCGAGTGACTCCACCACCACCTCGTGCAGGAGCAGTTCGTCCCGCGAGACGTCCGGGCCCTCCTTCCACAGCCCCGCGGCCGGTGACTGCACGAAGGCGGTGACGCCGCCGAAGCGGTCGGTCAGCTCGTGGCGCACGCGCTCGAAGTCGTCGCGGGTGAAGGCCCGCCCGTCGTTGTCGCGCAGCGGGAGGAGGAACTGGACGAGGTGCATGGCCGCCGCAGCGTCGCCCGGCGGCGCGCTTCGTGGAGACCTTCAGCGGAGGTCACACGGCCGCAGGGTGGCTTGAACGACACTTGCGAGCCCCGGCCATCGGCTCACCTCCGCATCCGCGCGAACGCGCGCTGCGCTGTGACCGTGTTCTGCGCGTTCACCTCGTCGGCCGCCGCACCTCTCACCGTTTCCTGCAGCCATGCGGTGATCTCGAGCGCGTTGGCGCTGATCGTCGCCCGGCGCCGATCGATCCGGAACTCGGTCCCGCCGCCGTTGCCGTCGTAGCGGACCTCCGTCGTCCAGGACTCCATGATCTGCCGCGTGTACACGTTCGCTTCGATCGTGGTGCGCGAGAGCAGGTCCTTCCGATCGGCTTCGCTGCCGGCCAGCATCCACAGGTCCGACAGGGGGAGTTCGGCTTCGACCTTCACGCGAGCTGCGGCGCCGCCCACGAGGATCTCCCCGTACGCGGCCTCGTCCGCCTCCACCTTGAGTCCCATCTTCACGCTGCCCAGCAGGTCCTCCGGCTTCAGCCTCCCCTCCTTGAGGTCGGCCTTCATCTGCTCGGTGAGCACCAGCTTGCCCTCCAGCTTTGCCGTCACCTTCGCATCCGCGCCGATGTTGACCGCGCTGATGATCGGCCCTCGGATGCGCGCGACCGCGTCGACAGACAGCGCCTGATGGACGGTGAGCTCTCCCTTCGCCCAGTCGATCTCGGCGCCCACGCTCCCCGTGAGGCCGGCACCCACCTTCGTGCCCAACTGGCCCGCGAGCTCGTTCTCCCAGTCGAGGCTGGTCTTCGCGGAGATCTGCAGCGACGCGACCTCCATGTTCTTCTCCGCGTGCTGCGCGAGCGTCTTCGTCGAGCGCCACGAGAGGACCGCCTGAAGCCACGGCGAGCCCTGACTGAGGACGCCCGCGAGCCCGTTCTCACCCGCCGCCTGGAGCAGGTCCGCCACGCCTTCGCTCGTCTGCAGGTGGAAGCGGGTGCCGACCTCCGCGCCCAGGGTTGCGGCCTTCCCCAGACCAGCTTCCGCGCCTCCCTTCAGCTCGACGATGAAGGTGCCGTCGTCCTGCCGCTCGACGGTGGCGCTCGCGTGTGCGCCTCCCTTCACCTTCAGATTGATGGACCCCTCGACCTCCGCGTGCATCACGTCGCCGGGCCGCAGCTGCGAGACCTGCTTGCGCAGCGCGAGCTCGCCGGTGCGAACGTCTTCATTGGCCAGCTTCCGCTCCTCGCGCGCCTTCTTCGAATCGACCCGCGAGGGCTCCTCCGCGGCGCGTTTGACCGCATTCGTGGCGGTCGTCGCGGGCGGTGCCGTGGACTGCGCGGGCTCCGGTCCGCAGACGGGCGCGGCATCACCGCAGGAGGAGGTGGCGTCTGGGCCCGACTGTCTCTGGGTTACCGGTGCGGTCATGCGAGGCGCTCCGAAAGGGTGAGCCCCGCCCGCTGAGCAACGGCCGCGCCGCAGCCAACTACCCGGAAAGACCCGGTTTTCTGCGCAATGGGCGTCCGCGGCTTCGGACGGCCGTCCGCGTCTCCGGACCTCGCTGCAGCGTTGCGAATGTCTGCCGGGTGCGATGTACCTGCACGCGCTCGCGTCCTTCAGGCGCGGCACTCGGAGCGGAGAGGCCATGCGACCCTTCAAGCGAATCCTCGTCCCCGTCGATTTCTCGCCGCACTCGGAGGAGGCCATCCGGTACGCGGTGGATGTGGCGCAGAAGTACGGCGCCACCCTCACCCTCACGCACGTGTACCAGCCCATCGCGTACAGCGTGCCGGACGGGCTCGTCTTCTATACGCCGGCACAGCTGGGCGAGCTCCTCTCCGAGCTGGAGCGGCAGCTGGAGCAGATGCGCGTGCAGGCGGAGAAGGCCGGCGCGCTGCGCGTGGAGTCGAAGATGCTGCAGGGCGTCCCTTCCGACGAGGTCGCCGCGCTGGCGAAGGACGGCGGCTACGACCTCATCGTCATGGGCACCCACGGCCGGACCGGACTGCGCCACGCGCTGATGGGCTCCGTCGCCGAGCGCGTGCTGCGCAGCGCGCCGTGCCCCGTGCTCACGGTGCACCCGCCGAAGAAGGACTGAGGACAGCGCTCAGCGCGGCCAGAACGCGCGCACGGCCTCTTCGATTGACTCCAGCGAAGCGCCCGGTTCCAGCGCGGCGCTGTAGCGCGCGTGGAGCTCCGGCTCGTCGCGGCGGAGTTCGGCGAGGGCCGCTTTCGGGCCGCGGTACCAGCGCTGGCGATGGGCGAAGTGGTCCTCGAGCAGCTGCGTGAGGAGCCAGTGCCGGCGGTAGTTTCCTTCGGCGTCGCCCACCCGCGCGCGCTCGAGCATCTTGTCTGCCCACAGCCGGCGCGCTTCGAGTTCGTCGGGAGGAAGAGGAGCCGGTCCTTCCTGAAGCCGTGCCTCCACGCGGGCGATGAGCCGGTCGCCGAACCCGTCTTGCTGCACGAGCACCCGCGCGCCCTCCACCCGGAAGAAGAGAGGCGAGACCGGTTCCGCGAGGAGCTCACTCTCTGGATAGACGAAGGCGTCGAGCCAGCCGTGGGCGGTGCGCCGGGCGTCTCGAACGGACGGACCTTCCGCGCGCACGCCGAGCAGATCCCAGTCACTCTCCTCACGCGCGTCACCGCGGGCCCGCGAGCCATAGAGGATGACCGTGTGGCAGCCGTGCCGCGCGGCGAGTTCCTGAGCGAGCCCCAGCGCGACGTCCGCGTGTTCGGAGGGCTTTCTCATCAGCGAACCGGATGCCCGGCCGTCGCCTCCGGCCATTGCACGGTCAGCTCGCCGCTGCGGATGACGAAGTCCACCGTCTCGCCCTTCAGCGGGCGGATCTCCAGCCGACCTTCCAGCGCCTCGATGCGCTGCGTGGCACGGAACTCCGTCTCCAGCACCGTGCGCTGACCGGCGCGAAGCATCGCCGGCTCGCCCGTGACGTGTCGCTCTCGGCTGAGGTCGGAGACGATGTCCGGCTTCACCGAGGCCTCTCCGCGGGTGACCTCCACCTCGAACTTCGTGCGCACCGTCGAGCCCGGCACCGCCCACGCGTAGGGCCCGAAGATCGCGTACGTCGCCTTGCACCCGCGGCCCACGAGCATCCGGCGCGCCTTGTCCTCGGTGATGCAGCGCGGGCGCCGGAAGGGCTCGGGGTTGTCGAGGCTGAAGCGCAGGCCCTCGGTCCGCGGCCGCCGCGTGACGTCGAGCACCGTCTGCGTCAGGCGCTCGTACGAGCCGTCCCCGAAGCGCGGGATGATCTGCAGCACCGCCTTGTGGATGCGCACCGTGGACTTCGTGCCCATCACCGTCCGCGCGTTGAAGCGCGCCTCCACCGTGGGCGTCTCCGTCTTGAACACGAAGTCGTAGCGCGTGCGGACGCGATCTCCCTCGGCGAGCAGCGGGATGCCGGGGCGGTGGTACACGCGGCCGCCGGCGAAGAGATCCTGGTTGAGGTCCACGAGCCCGTCCGACTTCTCCACCTCGAGCTCGAACTCCACCTCGTAACGGCTGCCCGCGCCCGCGGTGAGGTACTGGCCGCCGAACACGATGCGCTGCTCGCCGTCCTCCAGCTCCACGCGGTCCCGGTGCGTGAGCGTGAGGGTCTGCGGGCCCTGCGACATCCCCATGGGCGCGACGCTCCTCGCCACCACCGCGCGCAATGGCTCGAGACGCTCCGGCTGCCAGGCGATCGGTCGGCGCGCGGGACCGAAGGGGCGTTCGGGATCGACCGCGTGGCTGCGGCACTCGGTGAAGGACTCGGTGCAGAGGCTGAGGACAGCGTCCTCATCGAGCACGTGCACGCGCCGGAAGTAGGTGTTGGCGAAGTAGAGGGCGCGCGGTGAGTCGTAGCGGCGGAAGAGGCTGCGGCCGGTGAAGGGATGCCCCTGCGCCGCGTTTGCGTTCGCATTTGCGTTCGCGTTTGCGAGGCCCACGTAGTCGAGCACCGACAGCGCGAGATCCGACTGCACGAACAGGTCACGCACGCGGCCCTTCTGCGTCTCGGTGCCCGGCGCAAAGACGACCAGCGGCAGCCAGTTCTGGCTCAGCGCGCGGGTGAGGTCGTCGCCACGCGAGATGCCCGCGCTCTCGTCGGCGGTGACGATGATCAGCGTGTCCTTCGCGATCCCGCTCTCGCGCAACGTGCGCAGCAGGCCGTCCACCGCCTCGTCCGCATGGGCCACCGCGCGCGCGTGCAACGAGCCCTTCCCGTAACCGTCCGGCACGAGGAACGGGTGGTGCGTTCCCACCGTCAGCAGCGTCGCGAACCAGGGTTTGCCCTCGCTCTTTGCCTCCGCGTCCAGCGCGCGAAGTCTTGCGGCGGCGCCCTCGAAGAAGGTGCGGTCGTCCACGCCCCAGCGGTTTCGCGCGTAGGCCTCGGTGAAGAAGCCGTCGCCGCGGACGTTCTCGAAGCCGGCGCCCTTCATGAACTGGTCCTTCATCATGAAGGCCAGCGGCGCGGCCTGGAGGTACTCTGTCCGGTAGCCCGCGTCCGCGAGCACGCGCGGCAGACAGCGGCGGCGCGCGTCAGGTGGGACTCGCACGTACTCGCTCATCCGCGCTTCGAGGCTCTGCAGCTTCGGCAATTCACCGCAGAGGATCGTCCACAGGCCGCGGTTCGTCTGCCGCTGCGGCCCGAGGAAGTTCTCGAACAGCAGCGCGCCCTCCGCCGCGCGATCGAGCCGGGGCATCGCCTGCTCCGACTCCACGCCCTGGTGCCGCGCCAGCGAAGGGAGGAACCCGCCGGAGAGCCCTTCGAGCGCGACGATGAGCACGTTCGGGCGCCGGCCATGTGCATCGTTCAGCGCAGCGGGCAAAGGGAAACGCGGCGTCCCGCTGAGGTCGGCGCGGTACAGCGCCTCCACGCGCGCTTCGGCCTCGGCGGTCACCGGCGGCAGCGGAGGCTCGGTCGCCCATGACGAGGCGCGCGCCGCGAGCGGCACCGCATGCAGCTGCCGCCACGGAAGGTGGTGCGGGTGCATGGGCAGCAGCGCGAGGAGCACCGCGATCGGCACTGCCGCGAGGACGAGCCAACGGACTCGCCTCCCGTGCGTGGAGGACGAAGCCGGAGGGCTCCCCATGCGCGGAAGGGTGATCACGCTCCCCACCAGCACGAGCAGCGCTGCGGCGAACGGCCACGGGTGGGTGAGCTTCAGCGCCGAGCCCTGAAGGAAGGTCGCGTCGCCGAGATACGCCGCGTAGGTCGGCTGCACCGCCGCGTCGAACACGCGGATGTGCTCGTAGTTCACGACGTTGAGCACCGCCCACGCGAGCGCGACCACCGCTGCGCCAGCCCGGGCGATCAGTGCCCGCGCGGTGCTCGCCGCCCTTCCGCTTCGCCCGAGCCAGACGACGAGCGCCGTCACCGGCACGCTCACCGCGAGGTCGGAGAGGAGCCCGCGCCCGTCGAGCAGCGTCCACGGCAGATCCTTCTCCAGCAGGAGGAGGATCCGCAGCGCCGGCGCCGCCAGCAGCGCGAGTCCCGCCCCGATGCCGAGAGCCCACTTGCCCCGGTGACGCCACATCCCGCCGCCCTACCCTGCGTCTTCCAGGATCACGATCGTGCGTGCAGGCACGCCGTACACGCCGCTGACCTGGGGCCCGTCGTTCAGCGTGGCGTTCCACGAGCGCTGGACCGGCTTCGGTCCGCCGGGGAAGTCCTGCGAGTCGAAGTACGCGTCGGTGTCGAAGTACTGCTGCGTGTCGATCACCCGCTTCCAGTTGCGGCCGCCGGGGAGCGTGAACGGGACCTCGTTCGGCTCCATGTTGATGAGAATGGCGAGCTCGGGACCGGCGCTCTTGTCGTAGTAGTGGATCATCACGTTCCGGCTTCCCCAGTCCGCCGGCTCGGTGTTGTCCGCGCGCTTCCAGGTGAAGGCCGCGCCGGCGCCGTACTCGTCACGGGCAAAGGCGTGCGGGTGCTTCTTGCGCAGCGCGATCATGTTCCGCACGAAGTCGTGCATGCGCACGCGCTCCGGCTGCGCGCGCCAGATGCCCCAGTCGAACCAGTTCCACTCGTTGTCGGCGCCGGTGCTGTACGCGTTGTTGTTGCCCAGCTGCGTGCGCATCCACTCGTCGCCACCGAGCATCGTCGGCGTGCCGTGCGCCACGAAGAGCAGCGTGAAGGCGTTGCGGATCATCTGCCGCTTCATCGCCTCGTCGCCCCAGTCGCGCGAGTTGTTGTGGTTGTCGCCGGAGTCGCGATCGCAGAACGGCGAGTTCGGCGCGTCGCAGCAAACGGGGTTCAGCAGGCCGCACTTGTTGCGCTTCTTGTCGTACGAGAAGACGTCGTAGAGCGTGAACCCGTCGTGCACGGTGACGAAGTTCACCGCGTGGTACGGCTTGCGACCGTTCCACTTGTAGAGGAACTCGGTGCCGGTGAGCATCGCGCCGCCGTCCTCGAGGCCGGCCTCGTTCGCCCACTGATCGCAGTAGGCGTGGCGGCTGGAGGAGTTCAGGCGGAAGGCGCCCTGCGGCAACTTGTCCGGCCCCTGCGGCTGGGTCCCGTCGCAGTTGAGGAAGGCGCGCACCCAGTCCCGGAAGCGGCCGTTCCACTCATACCAGCCGGCCTTGCCGTTGGCCGCGTTGGGGAAGCCGCCGATCGCATAGACCTGCAGGCTCCAGGGCTCGGCGATGATCCGCGTGTTGTGCTTCTGGAGGACCGGGTCGTCGATGATGTCCTGCAGCACGGTGTTCTGGATGTTCTGACCGTCCCACCAGTACTCGCCGTCGCGCTCGCCGAGCACCGGCGCGAGGTCGAAGCGGAAGCCGTCCACGTGCAGCTCCTCCACGTAGAAGCGGAGCGAGTCTAGGATCAGCTTGCGGAAGGGCCGGTGGTTCGGGCGGGTCTGGTTGCCCACGCCGGTGTTGTTCCAGTACTGCGCGCGGTCCTCGTTGGAGAGCGCGTAGTAGGCCTGGTTGTCGAGGCCGCGGAAGGAGTAGAGGCCGACGATCTCCTTCGGATCGAAGTTCACCAGCTGCGAGTCGAGCTTCGAGTCCGGCGACGGCTCGATCTCGATCTTGTTGCGCCACAGCCCGCCCTCGCCGGTGTGGTTGTAGACGACGTCGATGATGATCTCGATGTTCCGCTTGTGGAGCTCCTCCACCATCCACTTGAACTCGTCGATCACCTCGTGCGGCCGCTGCCGGTAGGCGTAGGTGATCTCCGGCGCGAAGAACGAGATGTTCTGGTAGCCCCAGTAACCGCCGTCGAGCGGCTTCTCGTGGATCGGCAACAGCTCCACCGCGGTCACGCCGAGGTCCTTGAAGTAGTCCGCCAATTCCCCGAGGCCGCGGTAGGTGCCCGGGTACTTCACGCCGGACGCGGCGCTCTTCGTCGTCCCCTTGAGGTGCGTCTCGTAGATGATGAGGTCCTGCCAGCGGTGCCCGGGCGCGTTCGGGTTCTGGCGCATTTCGCGGTACTTCGCCTCCTGCTCTCCCCACTCGTAGTTCGAGCGCCAGACGACGCTCTTCGTTGCCGCGCCGTAGGTCACCTCCGCGCGCGCGGGACCCGTGGCGAGGCTCCCGCGAGACCAGTCGTGATCGCGGTGCACCGCCTTCGCGTAGGGATCGATGAGGAGCTTGTTCGGGTTGAAGCGGTTGCCGTGCACGTCCACGTCGCTGAGGAACCCGTCGATCTTCCCGGGGATCCACTTCTCGTCGTACGGCCAGTTCGGCCCCCAGGCGATGTAGCCGTAGTGCTGCCCGATGCCGATGCCCTCGACGAAGACGTTCCACACGTTCCCGAAGCGCGTGAGCGGGAACTGGCGCGTGGGCCGGTTCGACTCGGGATCGTTGAAGAGCAGCACCTCCATCCGCGTGGCGTTCTCCGAGTACACCGCGAAGTTCACGCCCCGCACGCCCTCGTGGTCCACGAGCGTGGGGCCCATGAACTTGAGGTTCTCGATGTCCTGCGCGGAGAGGTTCGGCGCACGCGGGTGCGTCCGGTAGATCTCGACGTGCTCCTCCTTCGGACAGCCGGACAGGAACAGCGAGGCGAGGACCACGGGGGCCAGCAGCGGCCAGCGTCGGAGAGGTGTCATGGCTGTTCGGGAGCACGTCCGGACGACGCGCAGGTCCACCCGTCTAACCCGCGCAGAGCGTCCCTTTCAACCCGCCGTGCCCCGTGCTGGGCAGGCGGGCACGCGCGCCTTGACGGTGCGGATCGAACTCCCGTAACGAGGCCGCCAGATGTCGCTGCTCCGCTCCCTCTCCGTCGTCTGCGCCCTCGCGCTCGCCCCGCTCTCCGCTCGCGCCAGCGAAGCCGCCGAGACTCCCGCCGGGACTCCCGCCGCGACGACGCACACGACGCAGGAGACGAACGCGCCGCCGCCGCAACAGGCCGAGCCCCCGCAGCGCCAGACCGTCGTCACCGGCTCTCGCACCGAGCGGCTCAGCAGCGAGAGCGTCGTCGCCACCGAGGTCATCAACCGTCGCGAGATCCAGCGCAGCGGCGCGCGCGATCTGGGCGAATTGCTCACGCTGCAGGCGGGCGTGGACACGGAGCGCTCCATCGGCGGGATCGGCCTCCGGCTGCAGGGGCTCGATCCGGAGGCGGTGACGGTGCTGCTCGACGGCCGCAAGGTCGCAGGCCGCGTGCGCGGGATCATGGATCTCAGCCGCTTCCCGCTCCGCGACATCGAGCGGGTGGAGATCGTGAAGGGTCCCGCGGCGGCGCTCTACGGCGCGGACGCGATGGGCGGCGTGGTGAACCTCATCACCCGCACCGATTCGGCGCCGGAGGAGGCCACGCTCACCGCGTCCTACGGGATGCGCAACGACGTGGATCTGCGCGCATCGGGCAGCCTCAAGCGGGACCGCTATCGGGTCCGGCTCGGCGCGAGCGGGCGCGGGGCGGACGCCTACGATCTGGATCCGGCGGACCTCGGCACCACCGGGAGCGCGCACCGCGGCTTCGACGTGGGCGGCGGCGTGGAGGTGCGGCCCACTGAGTCACTGAAGCTGCGCGCGGATGCGGACTATCTGCGGCTCGATCAGAACGGCATCGACGCGCTGACCACCGGCGCGCTCTTCGATCGCCGCATGCGCCAGGAGCGGTTCAGCGCCACGGTGGATGGCTCGTTGAAGCTTCCGTGGGGCGAGCTCAGCGCGGGCGTGCGTCACTCGCTCTTCCGCGATCAGCTCCTCATGGATCAGCGTTTCTCGCGCGCGCTCGACAGCTACGAGGCCGCGGTCGAGCGCATGTGGGAGGGCAACGCACAGCTCGACGTGCCTCTTCTGGATGGAGCGCACCTCGTCACCTTCGGCCTCGAGCAGTCCGCGTTCTTCCTCGAAGCGGACCGGCTCGAGGGCGGCCGGGGCGAGCGCTTCCGCACCGCCGCCTATCTGCAGGACGAATGGCGCATCGCGGGGGGACGCGTGGTGCTGCTGCCCGGCGTGCGCGTGGACGTGGACTCGCAGTTCGGCGCGCATCCCAGTCCGCGGCTCGCGGCGCGCTGGCAGGCGATGGACGCGCTCACCGTGCGAGGCGCCTGGGGCACCGGCTTCCGCGCCCCGTCCTTCCAGGAGCTCCTCCTCAACTTCGAGAACCCGATCATCGGCTACGTCGTCGAGGGCAACACCCAGCTGCGCCCGGAGCGCTCGCACGGGGTGACGCTGTCGGCGGACTTCGCGGCATCGGAGGACGTGACGCTCGCCGCGTCGCTCTTCCGGACCGAGCTCTCGGATCTCATCGCGTGGCAGACGGTGGCGGAGGCGACCGAGGGCGCGCCCACCCGCTTCGGCTACCGCAACGTGGAGCGCGCGCGGACGCAGGGCGGCGAGGCCTCGGTGCGCGTGCGGGTCGTCTCCGGCACCTACGTGGACGTCGGCTACGCCCTGACGCACGCGCGGGATCTCGGGACCGGACGGCTTCTCGAAGGCCGCGCGGTGCATCGCGGATCGCTGCAGGTGCAGGGACGCGTGAGGCCGCTGCAGCTCGAACTCTGGAGCCGGCTCGCGCTCTCTTCGCCGCGCCGCTTCGTGCGACTCGATGGGCAGGGCGACGACCTGACCTCGCCCACCGCCGAGTGGGAGGTCCGCGTGTCGCGCAGGATGTTCCGGTACCTCGACCTCTTCGTCGGCGGACGCAACCTGCTCGGCGCAGGCGATCCCCTCTACGTTCCCCTCCCCCCGCGCCAGGTGTACGGGGGCTTCATGGTGCCGCTGTGAGCGTCTCTTCCCGCCCGCCGGTGCACGTGCCGTTGCTCCTCATGGCGCTGCTGATCGCCTGCGCGCCGGATCTCCGCGAGGACTATCCGTTCGACGGCGACACCGGCAGTGCCGAGCGGGTGAAGGTGGTGGCGCTCGAGGGCGAGGTCTTCGAGGTCGGCGTGGACGCCACGAGCAAGGAGGCGTGGGTGTACGTGGATCTCGACGCGCTGCGCGAGCTGCCGGTGGGCGAGGCGCTCGAAGGTCAGCAGTGGGAGCTCTCCTTCCAGCGATTCCAGATCCAGACCAACGGAGGCGCCAACGGACCGGGAACCGTGGCCGCGCTGGCGCTGCCGGGACAGAGCTTCGACTCGCTGCAGACCGCGCCCGCGGACGGCTACCTGCAGGACGCGCCGGACAGCGTCTTCAACACCGGCGACGGCTGGTACCTCTACGACCTGACGAAGCACAAGCTCTCGGCGCGAGACATCACCTGGGTGGTGCGCTCGGGAGAGGGCAGCCACTTCGCGCTGCGCATCTCGAACTACTACGACAAGGCGGGGACCGGCGGGTACCTCACCCTGCGCGTGCGGAAGCTCGCGGCGCCTTGAAGAGCCCTCACGTCGCCGGCATCCGCCGGTAGCGCGCCTCCACCAGTGCGTACACCGCGTAGGCGATGAGCCCCGCGGCGACGAGCCCGAGGAGGATCATCCCGAACGGCCCCTCCGCGATCGTCGAGAGCGTCTGACCGATGCCGCGCGCTTCGGAAGGGTCGTGACGGATCGCCGCCTGCAGCAGGAAGAGGCCCATGATCGCGAACACCGCGCCGCGCGCCGCCACGCCGAACTGGCAGATGCGGGTGAGCCGGTGCGACTGCTTCGCCGCCACGCCGTCGAGCATGAGCTTCTTCTCGAAGCTGCGCTTGTACGCCTTCCACACCTCGCGCGCGCCGAAGCCGAGGACGATCACGCCGGCCACCGCCACCAGCGCCTGACCGAAGGGCGCGTCCATCAACCGGGCCGTCCAGTCGCGCGTCGCGTTGGAGCTGCCACCGCTCCGGCCCGAGGTGAGCAGCCGCACCGTCGCCGCGAGCAACGCGGTGTGCGCGACCGCGCTGGCGATGACGCCGCCCCGATGCATCCACCTCTTCGCGGGCGTCTTCTGCTTCGGTGACTCGACGAAGAGCTGCACCGCGCGCCACGCCACGAGCCCGAGCAGCCCCACGCAGAGGACCACCAGCAGCACCGTGCCGAACGGCAGGCCCGCGAGGTAGTGCACCGCGCCCTTCGTGTCCGTGTTCGCGCCCCCGTTGCCCATCGCCAGTCGCAGCGCGAGCAGCCCGATGACGAAATAGAGGACCGCCTTCGCCGCGTAGCCGAGCCGTCCCAGTCCGACCACCGCGGGCCTGCGCCCGTGACGCTCCACGTTCGACTGCACCTTCCCCGTCGCTCGCATCATTCCCCCCGGGGGCAAGGTAGGGAGTCACCTCCGCTTCCGCTGGGGCTTCAGGTTTCCTTTGTAATCGGGCGCGTGGTTGTATCCGGGCAAACCGTTTGGGGGCCAAATGTCCTGCACCTTGCGTCTCATCGCGCCGCTCCTCGCCGCCCTCGCCCTCATCGCCACCGGCTGCGCGGACGGGGATCCGGTCATCTCCCCCGAGCAGTCCTCGCTCGCCGTCGATCGCAGTGAGGGCATCCGCGCGGACGGCCAGGACGCGGTCTCGGTGACGGTCACGCTGCGCGACGCGGACGGCAATCCGGTGAAGGGGGCGGTGCCGAAGCTCTCCGTCGGTGGCACGGGCAACACGGTGCCGACGCTCGCGGCGACGGACGCGGAGGGCGTGTCGAAGGGGACGCTGCGCTCGACGGTGGCGGAGACGAAGAGCATCTCGGCGCACGTGGAGCGCGAGGGCGGCAACGTGACCGTGGCGCAGAAGGTGTCGGTGCGCTTCGTCGCGGGCGCGCCGGTCAAGCTCGGCTTCGCGGTGCCGCCTTCGACCGTGCCGGCGCGCGAGCCGCTCTTTCCCGCGATGCAGGTTCGGATCGAGGACGCGCACGGGAACACGGTCGCCAGCGCAAACGCGAACGTGACAATCGCGATTGAAGAGGGCCCGGCGGGAGCGGTGCTCGAGGGCGCCACCAGCGCGGCCACCGTCGAGGGCCAGGCGGCCTTCCCCGAACTCCGGCTCCCGCGCGTGGGAACCTACCGGCTGCGCGCGACTGCGAGCGGCTTCGAGCCGGTGGTGAGCGATCCGTTCGACGTCACCTCTGGTCCGCCCTCGCGGCTGACCTTCCTCACCCAGCCGGCAGATCGGGTCGCCGGTGAGAGCTTCGGCGTGCAGGTGGCGCTGCAGGACGAGGCGGGAAACCTCGTGTCGCACCTCCCGCTGCAGGTCTCGCTCGCGCTGGGCAACGCGATGGGCGCGCAACTGACGGGTACGAAGACGGCGGAAGCTTCGGGCGGCGTGGCGCAGTTCAACGGGCTGTCGGTGCAGAAGGCCGGCGAGGGCTACACGCTCGTGGCCACCGCGCCCGGTTACGGCGGCGCGACGTCGCAGACCTTCACCGTCTCCACCGCGGGCCCGAGCCTTCAGACCTCCACGCTCGCCTTCTCGCCGGAGAAGGTGGAGGCCAACGGCGTGGACGTGACGGAGATCACCTTCACCGTGCGTGACGCGTTCGGCAACCCGGTGGCGGACTGGCCGGTGACGCTGAGCGCGACGGGCACCGGGAACACGCTCTCGGACGAGTCGGGCACCACCGGTCCGGACGGCACGTTCACCGCCACGCTCGCCTCCACCGTCGCCGAGCTGAAGGCGCTTCGCGCGGACATGGGAGCCTCGGCGGTCACGAAGACGGTGCAGTTCGTCGCAGGTCTGCCGGTCGCGACGCTGTCGGAGCTGGAGGTCACGCCTGCGACCTTCACCGCGGGGGCCAGCACGACCGTCACCGTCCGGCTTCGTGATGCGCACGGGAACGCGGTGGAGGGAGAGCAGGTGGAGCTCACCTCCAGTGGCGCGGGTACCGGAGATCTCTTCGACGAGACGAGCGCCTCGACCGGCGGCGGGGGCGTCTTCTCCACGACCTTCACTTCGACCTCTGCGGCGGTGAAGACGATCACCGCGCAGTTCAGCACGGGGCAGGTCAGCGCGCAGGTGACGGTGACGGCGGCGGCGCCCACGGACATGGCCTCCGCGCTGCTGGTGACCCCGCCGGGCCTGGCGGTGGCGGACGGCGTCGCGTCGGCGGAGCTCGGGGTGGTGCTGATGGACGCCTTCGGGAACTTCGTGCCCGGCGTGCCGGTAACCTTCGCCGCCTCGGGCACCGGGAACACGTTCACGCCCTCTTCCGGTACCACCGACGCGCAGGGCCTGCTGGTGACCCAGCTGCGCTCGACGAAAGCGGAGGCCAAGACGGTGGAGGCGCAGGTGACCGGCCTTCCCACCATGACCGGGCAGGTGCTCTTCGTCGCGGGTCCCGCGGTGGCCTCGCGCTCGACCTTCAGCGCCTCGCCGGCGAGCGTCGCCGCGGGGACGGCCTCCACGTTCACGCTCGTGCTGCGCGACGCGCACGACAACCCCGCGCCGGACCAGAGCGTGACCTTCGAGTCCTCGGTCGCCAGTGACGGCTTCTCGCCGCCGGGCGGGCTCAGCGACGCGACGGGAACGCTGACCACCGACGTGACGGGGACTCAGGCGGGCACGCGCACGATCAACGCGCTCTTCGGCTCGGAGACCCTGGGCGCCACGCTGACGGTGACCGCGGCGGCGGCGAGCGTGAACGACTCGCAGATCAGCGCCTCGCCCACCGAGGTCGTGGCGGACGGCGTGAGCGCGGCGACGGTGTCGATCCTCGTGCGAGATTCGTACGGCAACCCGGTGCCGAACGTGGCGGTGACGCTCAGCGCCAACGGCAGCGGCCAGACCTTCACCCCCGCGAGCGGCGCGACGAACTCGAGCGGCGCGTTCACCACGCAGGTGCGCTCGACGCAGGCCGAGGCGAATACGGTGGTGGTGACGCTCGATGGCGGCGACACGCTGACGGCGGAGATCCTCTTCACGCCCACGCACTACACGGTGGCGGTCAGCTACACCGGCTTCGGCAGCGTCTCCTCTCAGCCGGGCGGAATCTCCTGCGGCACGACCTGCAGCGCGCTCTTCACCGCCGGGTCCACCGTCACGCTCACCGCGGTGCCGTACGACGCGAGCTACCGGGTCGGCAGCTGGAGCGGTTGCACCTCCACCTCGCCGAACGGCGAGCAGTGCGTGGTCACCGTGAGCGAGAACACCGCGGTCAGCGTGAACTTCGAGCCGGTGCCGTTCGACTGGGTGGACGCCTGCGCGGTGCCGGGCATGACGCGCCACTTCCTCAGCCAGGTCGATGATCAGACGACGCCGGCCATCACCCTGCCCTTCACCTTCCACTTCAAGGGCACGGCGTTCTCCAGCGTGGTGGCGACCTCCAACGGGTACCTCGGGTTCGGCACCGCGACCACGCAGTACTCGAACTCGCCGCTGCCGGTGGCGGGCATGCCGCCGGATGCGATCTTCGCGTTCTGGGACGACCTGATGACGGTCTCCAACGAGGGCATCTGCCACGCCACCGTCGGCTCGCCCGGCAACCGCCGCTTCGTCGTCACCTGGAGCCGGATGATCTTCTACCCGGCGGCGAACGACGTCGGCACCGACCTGACCTTCTCGCTCATCCTCGACGAGGGCACCAACGCGGTGAAGGTGAGCTACCTCAACCTCACCAGCATCTCCGAGCAGCAGCGCGCGCTCGGCAGCAGCGCCACGGTGGGCTGGCAGTCGAGCGCGGGCGGTCACTTCCAGCACTCGCACGAGCAGGCGGTGCTCGCGCCGGGGATGACCCTCGACTTCTAGAGGGGTCAGTGCAGCGACAGGCTCGCCTTCGAGTCGGCCGAGGGCGCTGCCTGCACCGGCGCCTCGCGCGCGGAGAAGCCCTCCTTCTTCACGCGCACCCGGTACTCGCCCTTGTCCACCGCCTTGAAGCGGTACTGACCGTCGGCGTTGCTCATCACCCGCTGCACCACGCGGCCCTCCTCATCGAGGAGCTCGACCTCCGCGTTCGCTGCGGCCGCCGCGCCTCCCCCCGCGCGACCGGCCGGGCTGCTTCCCGCCGCGGCGCTGCCCGGCGCGAACGTCAGCTGACCGGAGACCTCGCCGAACGACTGGCGCATCCGCTCCGGCGTGTCGTGGGTGAAGAGCGCGCGCTCCGTCTGCACGACCTTCCCCTTCGCATCGAGGTACGCGACCTCCGCGAAGTACCGGCCGTTGGGGCGCTCCTTGCCGTCGGTGCCCTTGCCGCTCCAGTGGAAGCGCATCGGCCCCTGCGCGGCGGGCTGCTTCGTCTCCCACACCGCGCCGCCGGGCTTCGGGGCACCGCCCTTCGTCTCCGCCGCGAGCACGCGCAGCAGCACCGTCCCCTCCTGCGCCTTCGGGCCGATGTTGCGGACCGTCACCTGCGTGCCGTCGTCCGAGTAGCGCGAGGAGAGCTCGGTGAGGAAGACGTCTCCGGCCCACACCTCGATGCGCCGCCGCGTGGTGTTGCCCTTCGAGTTCGTCGCCACCACGTCCACCGTGTGCTTGCCGGTCTTCAGCCCGCTCGTGTCCCACGCGTGCGAGAGCGTCGCGCTGCACTCGGTGGAGACCGGCAGATCGTTCACGAACAGCTCGACCTTCTGGATCGCGCCACCCTGGTTGTCGCGGGCTTCGACCTTCAGCGCGCGGGTGCCGGAGACGCGTTCGCCGTCCTGCACGCCCGTCACCGCGACCGTCACCACGTCCACCGACACGAGCCCCATCACCGCCCACATCGCCTCGGCCTTGCCGCTCCCGGCGCCGCCCCAGCCGCCGTTCGGCTTCTGGTGTTCCACCAGCCAGTCGATGCCGCGCGAGACCGCACGGTCACCTTCGGACAGCCCCGCGAGCCGCAGCGCGTACACCGTCTGACCGGTGGCGAAGGGATCGGAGGCGCCCTCGGTGCCGCCGTTGTCGAAGGACCACCCGCCGTCGGCGCGCTGCTTCTCGAGGAGGAACGACACGAGCTTCCCCGCCTGCGCCTCCGAGCGGCTCGCGCCCGCGGCCACCAGCCCCATCAGCGCGTAGTTCACGTCCTGCAGATAGACGTCCTTCGGGTTGCCCTCCCACGTCGCGGCGGTGCGCGCGATGAAGCTCTCCGCGCGGCGGATGGGCGTGAGCCACTCGTCGTCGGCGCTGAACGTGTAGACCTGCCGCCAGGTCTGCATCGCCTGGTAGGTGGCCTGCAGAGGTCCGGTGGTCACCGGCCTGCCCACGTGGTCGCCGCTGACCGAGCCATCCTCGGCCTGGAACGCGAGCAACTCCCGCGCGAGCTTCACCAGATCGTCGCGCAGCGCGGTGCCGAGGTACTGGTCGTAGCGCGCGAACGCCGCGCCGCCGAAGGTCTTCGAGGTCCGCGGATAGCCGCTGTGCGTCAGCCCCTCGGCCGTGCGCGCGCCGCCGGAGGAGAAGAGCATCCCGTCCACGATCGTCTTCAGCTCGTCGGCGGGGACGTCGTACTGGTGGTGCTTGCCCACCGCGAGGCCTTCCAGCGTGACCGCCTGCACGTGGCAGCCGTAGCACCCGTTCGCCTTCTGCCACTGCGCGGTGCTGCGCGAGAGGAAGTGCACGCCCTTCTGCGCGGCGCCTCGGACCTTTGGATCGGAGGCGCGCGCGGCGATCGTCTTGCCCCCGCCGCGAGTTGGCTCGGGCGCCGCACACGTCTTCTGCGTGGCGAAGGCAGCGTTGGGGAGAACGGAAAGGACGAGCAGAGCGGAGAGAAGACGCGGACGCAGGCGCATGACGGCCTCGGCGGAAAGGGAGGTCGCCCTTCAACGCGCGAGCCCGCGGCGGGATCTGTCAGCCCTTCCGTTTCTCCAGCTCGCGGAGGATCGCCTCGGGATCGTCCTCACCTTCGGAGAGCTCGAGCACGCCCTCTTCGTTCACCGTGTACGCGGCCCGCGAGGTTGGCTTCTTCGACGCGGCAGACGCGGCGGGAGCAGCAGGCCGCGCAGGGGTGGGTGAAGGTGCGGAAGCGCGCGGTGGCGAGAAGGGCTGCGTCTTCGGAGGTGCCGCCGCCGTCGCGGGCGGAGTCGCCGGGGGCGGCGGCATCGACCCGAGCTCCACGTCGGCGAAACCGCTCGCACCATCATCGTCCTGCAGCTGCGGCGCGGTGGGGACGTGCCAGTCGCTCTTGCGCGCGAGCCACTCGCCGTAGCGCGCGAAGGACCACGAGCCGTCCGCGGCGCCGGTCTCGATCACCGAGCCGAGCTTGAAGAACTGCCCGGCACGGATGAGGGCGCGCGCACCGTGGGAGGCCATGAGGACCTCACACTCCGGCACGCGGATCCCCTTCTCCGGCCGGTACGAGAGCCGCTGCGCGATCACCGCCACGAGGCAGTCCGCGAGCTGCGCGCACACCGCGCTCTGGATCTCCGCCGGGAAGGAGGAGGCGATCCGCTGCAGCGCCTCGGCCGCGGTGGACGAGTGCATCGTCGCCAGCACCAGATGCCCGGTCTCCGCCGCGCTGAGGGTCAACCGCATCACGTGCGGCTCGCGCATCTCGCCGACCATCAGCACGTCCGGGTCCTCTCGCAGCGCGTCGATCAGCGCCTGTTCGAACGAGGGCGTGTCGCGACCCACCTCGCGCTGCCGGATGAAGCTCTGCCTCGGCGTGAGCGCGTATTCGATGGGCTGTTCGACGGTGATGATGTGGCGCGGCTCGGAGAGGTTGAGCTCCTGCAGCAGCGCCGCCTGCGTGGACGTCTTCCCGCTGCCGGTGGGGCCGGTGATGATCACCAGCCCGTTCGTCGGCTGCACCACGCGGCGCAGGTCCGGATGCAGGTTCAGCGTCTGCAGCGTCGCCTGGAACGAGGTCAGCAGCCGGATGGCGAAGCCCACCCCTCGCGCGCTCCGCAGCACGTTGATCCGGCAGCGCGTGCCCGCCACCGTGCGAGAGAGATCCCACGAACAGCGCGCGAGAAAGTCCGGCCAGTTCCCCTCGCCGACAATCCCCTTCGCCATCTGCGTCAGCGCGGCGGGCGCGAGCGGTTCGCCGAAGGTCCGCAGCGTGCCGCGGATCCGCAGCGCCATGGGCATTCCACCCTCGAGGTGGATGTCAGAGGCGCCGCGCTCGCGGGCTGTCTGGATGATCGTCTCGAAGGTCATGGGCGGGAGCTCAACCCACCCAGGTGATCGTGTACTCCCGAGGTTCCCCCGCGACGGAGACCTCCACCGAATCTCCTGTCCGCTTTCCCATCACCGCGCGGCCGATGGGCGAGGCCGGCGTCACCACCGACAGAAAGCCGTCACCGTCCGGACCGGTCAGCTCCAGGCCCGCGCCTGCGGGGGCGAGGAAGAAGGTGCGGCCCTCCCCCTCCTCGTCCTCCACCTCCACCACCGCGCCCAGGGAGATTGCCGCGCCCTTCGGCAGCGGACGCGGCGAGAAGCCGTCGAGCGCATCGAGCTCCTCGCGCGCGCGCACCGATCGCAGCGCCTGCCCCTTCGCGAGGTTCACCGCGCGGTTCGCGCCGCTGCGGGCGTCCTGCGCCGCTTCGGTGTGGGCACGATGCGCGAGCTGCACTGCTTCGCGCAGGCGCGCCCCGAGCTGCTCGCAGAGGAAGAGCTTGTCCATGGCCATGACGCGCCGATGCTAGGGCCGGTCGCGCGGGGCATCAAAGAAGAGGCCCTCTCCGTGGCCGCGACGCCACGGGAGGGCCTCCGGGGGTTGGCATTCGGGGACGGCTACAGCTGACAGGTCCCGCTCTGGCAGGTCTCACCGGCGGGGCAGTCGCAGTTCGCGGCGCAGACCTTCCCCGAGCCCTGCGGCGGCGACGACGGGTTGCAGTAGCCGATCACGCAGGTGTAGCCCTGCAGGCAGCCCGCGTTGGAGGTGCAGGGCTTCGCGCAGGTGCCGTCCACGCAGTCCTGACCCTGCGGGCAGTGAGCTCCGCTGCTGCAGGCCGGCACGGTGGGCGCGGGCTTCGGCTGGCACACGCCGCTCTTGCACTCCTCCGATGCCGGGCACTGCGCGTTGCTCTGGCAGGCGAGGTAGCAGGTGCTGTTGATGCAGTACGCGCCCACGCCACAGTCCGCGTGCTTGGTGCAGGTCGAAGGCGGGATCGGCGTCCCGGCATCGTTGCCTCCGTTGCCCGCGTCCGGCGCCGGCGTGCCGCCATCCGTGCCCGGCTGACCGACGCAGTAGTTGTCCTCGCACGAGCAGCCCGGCGCGGAGCAGTCGGGGGTCTTCGCGCAGCGCTCGGTGCAGATCCCGTTGATGCACGTCTCGCGGTGGCCGCAGTCGGACGAGGTCGAACACGTCGTCGCGCCCGGCGGGATGGGCTTGCAGAAGCCGCGCAGGCAGTACTCACCGCCGTCACATTCGCTGTTGTCCTGGCAGGGGCAGAACTCCGGATCGTCGACGTCGTCCCAACCGGGGCCGCCGTGGCCCTCACCGTCCTGGACGTTGATGTAGCAGCCCGACCCGAAGGCGAGCAGGGACAGCGCGATGAGCGGAATGGCGTTGCGGAAGTGCATGTGCGGTGAGTCCTCTCGTGTGCCAGACCGGCCCGATCCGGCTCCGAGCGCTTGAGACGCCGCAGCCCGCGCGCTTGATCAAAATTCTTCGCGTGCAGCTTTTTTGATCGGTCTTCCGAGCTGCGGCGACTGCTGCTCTTCGCGGAGGACACGCAGTGCTCGCAGGCTTGCTCGACACGGTGGTGGAGGCCCGCGGTGAATCGACTTCCGCGTCGGTTCGTCGCATGGTGATGCGAGGAGGAAGGTCCTTGTCGTCGTCGTCCGCGGGTGCACAGCGCATCGGTGCAAGGGAGCCTGCGGCGACCGCTTCCAGCGCGCGTACGCTGCCCGCCTCGACCACTGCCACCGTTTCGCCGGCGACCGCCTCTGCGGACCTGACCGCCGGCACCCGCGCCGGTTCGGACGAGGCCCACCTGTTGGAGCTCGTCGCGCGCGTCCGCGAGAACGACCTCATCGCCTTCGAGCGTCTCTACCGGCTGACCCGCGAAGACGCGGCGCGCACGCTGCGACACCTCGTGGGTGGACGCGCGGACATCGAGGATCTCCTCCAGGACGTCTACCTGCAGCTGCTCAAGGCGGTGCGGAGCTTCCGCGGCGAGTCCCGCTTCAAGACCTTCCTCTATAGGGTGTGCGCCAACGTCGCGATCAGCCACCTGCGCTGGCGGCGGCGCAGGCCCGAGGACGTGATGGCGGAAGTACCGGAGCGCGCGTCTTCCGAACCGGGGCCGGAGGACGAGGCCCAGCGGCGGCAGGCACAGAAGCTGGTGGAGGCCGCGCTCGAGGGACTGGCGCCGAAGAAGCGGATCGTTTTCGTGTACCACGAGCTCTGCGGCATGGGCCCCGAGGAGATCGCGCAGGCCGTGGGCGCCCCGGCGAACACGGTGCGCTCGCGGCTGCACCACGCGCGCATCGAGTTCAACGAGCAGATGCAGAAGCTTCTCGCCCGCCGCGGGAAGACCGGAGGCTCCCATGCGCTGCGTTGATGACGCGGTGTTGTGGCAGGCCGCCGAGGGAGATCTCTCCGCCGAGGTCGAGCTGCAGGATCACCTCCAGAGCTGCGCGCACTGCAGCGAGCGCCTCGCGACCGTGAGACAGACGCGTGCGGTGCTCCAGAGCGCATCAGGTCTCACGCCGAGCGTCGACTGGGCGCGCGCGGACAGGCAAGTGCTCGGGGCAGCGGCGGCGAAGCTCTCAGGTCAGCCGTGGTGGAAGTTGCCCACGCCCGAGCTGCGGCTCGGTGCGGTGGGCGCGCTCGCGGCGCTGCTCGTGGCGGTGTGGGTGGGAGTGCGAGGGGGCAGTGCGGTGGAAGCGCCGCTCGTGGACGTGGCCGCGGTCGCCTTGGTCAGCACGGTGGAGGCCGCGGAGGGCGCCCAGAGCGGCGAAGAGTCGCTCTCGGCCGGCGAGGCGCTGCAGGAGGGCGCGCGCGTGCGCACCGCGCAGGGCGGCAGCGCGATCCTCCGGTTGCCGGACAAGAGCCGGGCGCGGCTCGGCGCAGGCAGCTCGGCCACGGTGGTGAAGGCGCGTGCGGACGACGTGGGCCTCGCGCTCGAGTCGGGCGAGTTGGTGGTGCAGGCGGCGCACGTGCCTCGCCAGGCGTTCCTCGTGGACGTGGGCGTGGCGCAGGTTCGCGTGGTGGGCACCGCCTTCCGAGTGAACCGGAGCGACTCGCAGGTGGAGGTCTCCGTCGCCGAGGGCCGCGTGCTGGTGGAGCCGCGCGAAGGCGAAGCGAAGCTCCTCGGCGCGGGCGAACGCGGTGTGATCGACCCGAAGGGCGGCTGGGTACAGACGGCAGCGCTCAACGGCGAGGACGGTCGCGCGTTCGAGTCGATGGGTCTGCACGCGCGGGTTTCCGCTGCCGCTTCAGATGATCCGAAGCTCGCGGTCGCGGCCCCCGTCCCGCCGGTGACAGCGCCCGCCCCTCAGCCCACGAAGCGCCCCCGCCCCTCCTCGCGTCAGAGCTCGGGCAGCGGAGCCGTGGCCGCGGCAGTCGAGAAGGAAGAGCAGCCCGCGCACGAGGAGTGGGCCACGCCCGAGTTCAAAGCGCGAGAGGACGCGGTCGCCTCCGCCCGCGCGCCCGGTCTCGGTGAGCGCGCGAAGGCCGCGGGGCTTCCGGTCACCGCGGAAGGGCTCTTCCTCCAGCGCGCCGAGGAGTCGTTGAAGTCGGGTCGCTGCGGAAGCTTCCTCCCCGGACTGCAGGACGTGGTGGAGGTCTCCGAGGACGCCTCCGCCCGTGAGCGCGCGCGGATCCTCAAGGCCCGCTGCCATGACGAACGGCTCGAGCCGGTCGAGGCCGAGCGCGAGTACCGCAAGTACCTCAGCGACTTTCCGCGCGGCCGTTACGCGTCCGAGGCACGACGGGCAGTCGAGCTTCCGTAACGCCGCGCGCGCGCTGCCCGGGCAGATGAGCGCAAGCAATCGCTGCGAGGTGCATCGTTCCTACCTTCTCCTTGAACCCGGGTGCCGGAGGCCGGCCCATGCGCCCGAGCCGGCGGCGCCCACAACGAGAAGGGATCTCCGACATGAAGCGGGACATGTGGAAGGGCAGGTTGCAGTCACTGAAGGGACAGCTGAAGAAGTTCCGGAGCAGCAGCAGCTCGGGTCGCGGTCGCACTTCCTCGACCAACCTCGGCACCGGCAGCGGCCTCCATTCGAACCCAGATCGCAACATGGGGATCGGCGGCATCAACCGCGACGTCAACCTGCCGCAGAACCGGTAGCGCAGGGCTCGAGCAGCAGGCCGGCAGAGGGAGCAGGCTGGGGCTCGCAGCTCCCAGTCGCCCCTTTGATCGGCTCCCTTCCGACGACGTAAGGTGCGCGCCCTTCCCCCACGCGAGCACACCTTGTCCGAAGTCATCCTGACCGGCATCAAGAAGGCCTTTGGCGAGACGCAGGTGGTCAAGGGCGTCGACCTCCACATCCAGAGCGGCGAGTTCCTCGTGATGCTCGGGCCTTCGGGCTGCGGCAAGACGACGCTCTTGCGCCTCATCGCGGGCCTCGAGCAGATCGACGAGGGCGAGCTGCGCATGAACGGCCGCCGCATGAACGAGGTCGCCCCGCGCGATCGCGACACGGCGATGGTCTTCCAGTCCTACGCGCTCTACCCGCACATGACGGTGCGCGAGAACATGGCGTTCGGGCTCACGCTGCGGAAGATGCCGAAGGACGAGATCGCCCGCCGCGTGGACGAGGCCGCGCGCCTGCTCGAGCTGTCCCACCTGCTCGACCGCAAGCCGAAGCAGCTCTCCGGTGGGCAGCGCCAACGCGTCGCCATGGGCCGCGCCATCGTGCGTGCACCGGCGGTGTTCCTCTTCGACGAACCGCTCTCCAACCTCGACACGGCGCTGCGCGTGCAGATGCGCGGAGAGCTGGCGCGGCTGCACCGCCGGCTCGGCGCGACGATGATCTACGTCACGCACGATCAGGTGGAGGCGATGACGCTCGCCACCCGCGTGGCCGTCTTCAACCAGGGCTACCTGCAGCAGTGCGGTCACCCGCTGGAGCTCTACAACCGGCCGGCGAACAGGTTCGTGGCGGGCTTCCTCGGCTCGCCGTCGATGAACTTCCTCGCCGCGCAGCAGAGGGGCGGCACACTGCAGGGCACCGGCTTCTCCCTGCCCACGCCCGCGGACCTCGAGACCACCGGAGAGGTGCTGCTCGGGCTGCGGCCGCAGGACCTGCTGGTGTCGAGCACGGGTGACGGCCCGTTCAAGGGCGAGGTCGAGGCGGTGGAGCGGCTCGGCTTCGACGGCTTCGTGTTCGTGAAGACGGAGGCGGGACCGCTGGCGGCGCGCTTCGATCGCGGCGTGAACGTGAACGTGGGCGAGACCGTCTCCATCGCGCCCTCCGGCGACGCGGTGCACGTGTTCACCGCGGACGGCGCGCAGGCGCTTCGGCATCCGGCGCTCCGTGGCGACGAGCAGATCCCGGGCGTGAACGTGGCGAAGGCCGGGACCGCGTCGTGAAGGGCACGCTGAGGTCCCTCGCGGTGGCGCTGCTCTGCGCGGCGCCGGCACTCTCTGTGGCGCAACCGGCAGCCGCCGCCGAGCCGCTGAAGCTCTGGCACGCCTACCGTGGCGCGGAGGAGCAGGCCCTCACCCGCGCGGTGGAGCGCTTCACCGCGGAGACCGGGGAGCGCGTTCAGCTGCTCGCGGTGCCGTACGACGCATACTCGTCGAAGCTGTCCTCGGCGATCCCGCATGGCGTGGGCCCGGACGTCTTCATCTTCAACTACGAGCGCCTTCGCACGTTCCACCGGCAGGGCCTCGTGGCGCCGACGGACGCGTTCCTCGACAAGAGCGCGTACCTCCCTTCCGCGCTGGAGGCTCTCGCGCTCGACGGGCAGACGTGGGGCTACCCGCTTGCGCTGAAGAACATCGCGCTGTTCGTGAACACGAAGCTGGTGCCGAACCCGCCGACGACCACCGATGAGTGGCGCGCACAGCTGGCGCAGCTGAGCGACCCGACGCAGAACCGCTTCGGGCTCGTGTACGAGGCCGGCAACTTCTACCTGCACGCGCCCTTCCTCTTCGGCTTCGGCGGTGAGCTCTTCGACGCAGAGGGCCGCACCCAGTTCGACACGCCGGAGATGGCGAAGTCGTTCGCGTTCGTGCGCACGCTGCAGGACGACCGGCTGATGCCGGAGGAGGTCAGCGGCGCGCTGGTGAAGTCGCTCTTCAACGACGGCAGCGCGGCGATGGTCATCAGCGGTCCCTGGTTCGCCGGCGAGATCGCCGAGGGCGTCTCCTACAGGGTCGTCCCGCTCCCCATCGTCAGCGAGACCGGCCTGCCCATGCGCCCGTACCTCGGCGTGGAGGCAGCGCTGGTCTCTCCGCAGGCGACGCGGCTCGAGTCCGCGCAGCGGCTCGCGCGCTATCTCTCCGAAGGTGAGGCCGCGCTCATCCGCGCGCAGGTGGGCCGGCAGATCCCCGCCAACCTCGCGGCCTACGAGACCGAGGCACTTCGCCAGGACCCGCTCATCGCGCAGTTCAGCGCCTCGGCGAAGCACGCCACGCCGATGCCCACCACGCTGGAGATGTCGCGCGTCTGGGAGCCGATGAAGCTCGCGCTGCAGGGTGTGCTCCGCGGCGGCGTGAAGCCGGAGGACGCCGGCGCGCTGGCCGACCGTCGCTACAAGGCGCTGCACCGCGAGACACCGAAGGAGGCGTCACCCGTCCCGTGGCTCGCGGGCGTCGCGGTGCTGGTGCTCGCCGGGACCGTCTACACGCTGTCGCGTCCGAAGAGCCGCGTGCCCTTCGCGCGCCGCTACCCGGAGTT
Organism: Pseudomonadota bacterium; assembly: GCA_023423535.1. Classification (GTDB taxonomy): domain Bacteria; phylum Myxococcota; class Myxococcia; order Myxococcales; family Myxococcaceae; genus JAFAFL01. The sequence continues at coordinate 80,795 of JAFAFL010000019.1, read as the reverse complement.
GGGCCGGGCGCTCGCGTTCATGGCGCCGGCGACGATCGGACTGCTGGTGCTCGTCGCGGTGCCCTTCGTCATCGGCATCGGCCTGTCGCTCTTCCACCACGACGCGGGCACGTACTCGTTCGTGGGCCTCGCGAACTTCACCGACATCCTCGCCTCGCGCGGCTACAGCATCACCGACCCGCTCTCGTTCTACTTCACGCTCGCGGTGACGGTCCTGTGGGCGCTGGTGAACGTGGCGCTGCACGTGGGAATCGGGCTCTTCCTCGCGATCCTCCTGAAGGATCCGCTGCTCAAGCTGAAGGGCGTGTACCGGGTGCTCTTGATCGTCCCGTGGGCGATCCCGAACTACATCACCGCGCTGATGTGGAAGGGCATGTTCCACCGGCAGTTCGGCGCCATCAACGGGCTGCTCGAGTGGGTCGGCGTCGAGCCCATCTCGTGGTTCACGCGCTGGTCCACTGCCTTTGCGGCGAACGTGGCGACGAACACCTGGCTCGGCTTTCCGTTCATGATGGTGGTGGCGCTCGGCGCGCTGCAGTCGATCCCGCAGGACCTCTACGAGGCCGCGGAGGTGGACGGCGCGTCGAAGTGGACGCAGTTCCGCCGCATCACCCTGCCCCTGCTGCGGCCCGCGCTCCTGCCGGCGGTGATCCTCGGGTCGGTGTGGACCTTCAACATGTTCAACATCATCTACCTCGTCTCCGGCGGTGATCCGGGCGGCGGGACGGACATCCTCGTCAGCGAGGCCTACCGCTGGGCCTTCGAGCGCAACGAGCAGTACGGCTTCGCCGCCGCCTACTCGGTGCTCATCTTCGTGGTGCTGCTCGGCTACTCGTCGATCACCAAGCGGCTGACGAAGAGCGCGGAAGAGGTGATGGCGTGAGCAGCCTCCCCTCGCCCGTTCGCCCCGGTGCGTCCCCGCGGGGCGACCGTCCGCAGCTGCAGCTCACGTCGGCGAAGCCCGCGAAGAAGCAGCGCGTGCGCTCCCTGTGGCACTCGTTCGCGCTCAACGCGATCCTCGTCACCGCCTGCGTGGTCACGCTCTACCCGGTGCTCTGGGTGGTGAAGATGGCGGTCTCGCGCATCGACGGGATGTCGCTCACGCCGAACCCCTTCCCCGCGCCGGACCAGGTCACGCTGGAGAACTTCCGCGCGCTGCTCGGGGCGACGGACGGTGACGGCCGCTGGCTCTTCGGACACCAGCTCTTCGCCAGCGTGATCGTCTCGGTGGCGACGACGATCGTGGGCCTCGTGCTCGCGGTGACCGCGGCGTACGCGCTCTCCCGCTTCCGCTTCCCGGGGCGTCAGGCGTCGATGCAGTCGCTGCTCATCTCGCAGATGTTCCCCGCGACGATGATGATGGTCCCGCTCTACGCGATCCTGCAGAAGCTCGGGATGCTCAACAGCCTGTCGGGGCTGGTGCTGGTGTACTCGACGACCTCGCTGCCCTTCTGCGTGTGGATGCTCAAGGGCTACTTCGACACCATCCCGAAGGAGCTCGAAGAGGCCGCCACCATGGACGGCGCCTCGCCGCTGCAGACCTTCGTGCGCGTGGTGCTGCCGCTCGCCCGGCCCGCGCTGGCGGTGACCGCGCTCTTCTCGTTCCTCACCGCGTGGAACGAGTTCATCCTCGCCGCCACGCTGCTCAACGAGGCTTCGCGCTACACGCTGCCCGTCGCGCTGCGCATGTTCGTCGGCGAGTACAACGTGGAGTGGGGCAAGTTCGCGGCCGGCGCGCTGCTCGTCTCCGCGCCGGTGATGGCGCTCTTCTTCGCGCTGCAGAAGCACCTCGTCGGCGGCCTCACCGCGGGCGGCGTGAAGGGCTGACGGTCAAGCGCGCTTTACGATGCCGTGTGCCGCGCGATGGCCTCGATCATCCGCGGCCACTCCTCCTTCGGCAGCTCGTGGCCTACGCCCTCCAGCGTGATGAGCGTCGCCTGCGGCAGCGCCGTCTTCAGCGCCAGCGCGTGCGCGTAGGGAAGCACCGTGTCCTCGGTGCCGTGGATGATCAGCGCCGGCTGCCGGATCGAACGCGCGCGGTCCGCCCACTGCTCGCGGTCCTTCAGTGTCGCGTGGTTGAACGCGGTGAGCGGGTCCGGCGTCCGCCGGTAGTCCTCCTCCGCCAGTGCGCGGATGTGCGCCGCGTCGAACGGGTACGCGGAGCCATGGAGGAGCCGCCACGCGCCGACCTGGTAGTCGAGCACCGCCGCCTCGTCCTTCCAGTCCAGCGTCTGCGCCTTCGCGTGCCACGCGAGCACCTCGGGCGACATGGGTGGCGCCTCGATCGGCGAGGGCGGCGGCAACAACGCCAGCGACGCGATCATCGTGAGCGAACGCACCCGCTCCGGCCCCTCCGCCGCGACCATCTGCGCCAGATATCCGCCGAGCGACATGCCCACCCAGTGCGCGCTCCGCACCCCGAGCCTGTCGAGCAGCGCCACCGCATCCCACGCGAGGTCCTCGCTCGAATAGGTCGCGGTGCCCGGCGCGTAGGAGGTGGAGCGCCCCGTGTCGCGGTGGTCGTAGCGGATGACGAAGCGGCCGCGCGCCGCGAGCTGACGGCAGAACTCGCCCGGCCACCAGACGGACGAGGCCATGGCGCCCATCACCAGCAGCACCGGCGGATGGTTCGCGTCGCCGAAGGTCTCACCCGCGATCGAGACGCCGTTCACCTCGTGGAGGAACTCGCCCATGCGCCCACCTTACGGAGCGCTCTCCCGGAGGGCCAGGCAAGCTGACGGGGAAGTGCGCTTCAGGTCGCGCGAGTGGCTCAGGCCTATGCCGGATGGCGTCGGCTCGCGGTGAATGATCCCGGCGCGAGACCGCGCGGGGCGTCTCTTGCCCGCCGAGGTGGACCCTCGGCGAGCTTTGCTCACACCGCTGGCATCAGCTTGGCCATGCGGAGGAGGTTGTAGGCGGCGCCGACGAAATAGGCGGCGACTGCGTCCGTTCGCTGCCGCGGAATCGCGTCTCCCTGAAGCACGCGACCGTCTTCATCCAGCCGAAGCCCTCCTCGACGAGCTTCCGCTTGCGCTGGCTGATGGCGTAGCCGGGCCGCGTCGCAGTGCGGCCATCGAGCGCGGATCCGCGCCGGCCAGAGAGGTTTTGCGCCACGTGGGGCGTGACGTTCATCTGCCTGCAGCCGGCGATGAAGTCCTTCGTGTCGTAGCCCTTGTCCGCGCCGAGGGTGATGCGCCGATTCCCGGGCCCGGCGCTTTAGAGCATCGAGAGGGCGGCGCCCGCTCTGCGGTACCGGTAGCCTGAAGACGCGGACGTCCACGAGCATCCCGTTCCGGTTCTCCATGAGCATGTTCACGCAGTAGCTCAGCCGCGCTTCCTTGCCACGGCCCTTTCTCGCCAGTTTCGCGTCCGTGTCGGTGCTCGACGCGTGCGTCTCGTTGGACCGCTTCTCGCCGTGGAAGTCGACGGTCGGGTTGCCTTGTCGTCGGGCGGGTTGTCGTCGTCCCTGCGGTCCTTGCGCTTGAAGGACTTCAGGCTCGCCCAGGCCTCGATGAGGGTCCCATCGACGCTGAAGAGCTCGCTGGAGGTGAGCCCCGCCTTCTTCGCCTGCGCCACCATCGCGCCAAAGAACTGCTGGGCCACCTCGGCTTCAACGGGCGCTCGCGGTTGAAGGAGAACGTGCCGTGGTCGAACGCCGCCTCCTCCATCCCCATGTCCCGGGACCAGCGGAACAGCAGGTTGTACTCGAGCTGCTCGCAGAACAGCGCTCGCTGCGCACCGAGTAGAACGCCATCAACAGCGTCGCCTTCAACAGCTGCTCGGCGGCACGCTCGGGCGTCCCACGGAGCTGTACATCGCGTCGAACGTCGGCGAGAGCGCCGCCAGCGCCACGTCCGCCATGTCCTTGGTGCGCCGGAGCGGGTGCTCCTTCGGGACGCGGTCGCCCGGCGTCCTCAGGCTGAACATCGTGTCCTGCTTCTCGGGCATCCCGCGCATCCGCTCCTCCGCGCGGGGAGGAGATCACGCGGAGGTGCGGGCTATCGATCCCCGGAGGGCTTTCTCAACACCCTGCTAGGGGCACCCCAATCCACCGGTGCAGCGCGCGGAGCCGTCGGAGCCACACAACAACCGGAGAAGCCCCTCTTCGGGGAGCGTCAACCGACGACAAAGCAGGGACCGTGGCGGACGGGGAGTGCAACTTAACAGGAGTGTGCGAAGGCATAGAGCCACCAAAGGCAAATCAGGCACGGGCGAGGCGTCGCTAGCCGCCTTAATTATTAGCAAACCCGGCGCAGAACCGAGCGGTTTCATAGAGCATCAGCAAGACCGATGCCCCGATGAAGATCACCAATGATCGGCCACGAAGCCACAGCGCCGCCGTAATAAACAATGGCACGTTGACTGCCTGCAGCCGAATGATGCTCTTCAAAGTTCCCGTTGCAAGCGGCATCATCAGCAGGACGGCAGCCATCGCGAACCACGGGGTCGGAAGCTTGCGCCAACTCATCACCAGCAAGACGACGGCTCCGAGACCGACCAAGTAGTAATCTGGGTCAAAGCGAAAAGCTAAGAACGCCCTTGCCGGTCCGATGATGCTCGGATGCCGCCCCCAGTATTGCTGGAGATCATTGAAGTACAGCCAGTCCCCGAACCGGACATGGCAGTACACGGCGTACGCGCCAATGCCGACCAGCGTCGCAAGAGCGGCCGAGGTGGCGCGAAAGAAAGTGCGAGCGTCCTTGAGGGAATGCCAAGCCAAAATGAGCAATGCAGCTGTAACGGCCACCCCAGTACTCCGCGTGGCAGTGGCAAACGCGCCGACTAAGCCCGCAGCCAAGAGCCTGTCGCGCTCGAGAAGCCAGAGAGCGGCGACCAAGAGGAGTGCGAACAAACCCTCAGTGTATGGAAAAGACAAGAAGTGCGATCCGGGCGAAGCGACAAAGGCGCACGCCGCGGCCAGCCCCACCTCGCGGCCAAAGCGCGATGTCACCAAGCGATACAACAGCAACACTGTTAACAGCGTTGAGGCGTTGGCCACCAAGACGGCGGCCCAAAATGTGTTGCCAGTTATCGGCGTGACTGCGCGAACCAATAGCGGGTAGAGCGGAAAAAATGCCGCATGAAATACTGGGGCCCCCGTAGGTTCCGGATAGCCGTTACGCGCGATGTCCGAATAGTAGAGCGCATCCCAACGCGCGAGCGGGGCGACCAGGCCCGGGGGCGCATCTCCCCGATGAAGGTCACCGCGCTCTCCACTAGACGGAAGCCAGCCTGTGTCAGGATTGCGCGCGTACGCCAAATGCGCAACCCCCAGGATTGCGAACCTGGTTAAAAGAAAGAACAGCAACAGAGCTAGTAATGGCTTGGAGTTGAGATGCCGGCGGTGTGCATCCATGGTGTTTCTGTCTCTTGATATGAGTGATTTCATCGCCAATCCTTTAGGCGTGGCCGCGCGAACTTCCGTATCCGGCTGCAACGGATGGCGATCGCTCAATGCGCGTACGCAGTTCTTGGGGCTTGTAGTTGCCTCGTCCTAGTAGGGGCCCGAGTGCCGGGATTGAAGACGACGGGCCTTCGGAGCATATGTTGGTGTCGCATGAGGCAGTTCGATGGGCCTGTGGTCCTGATGCGGTCGACCTTTCAGCAGAAATCAGGGCAGGCATGTGACCCGTAGAATCTCCTCCGGGAAGTGGGGGAGCTAGCATGAATAGGAGCCGTTGCCAGCGGCATGGGCCTTTGCTGAACCTCCTGGTGCAGGCGTCGCCAGCGGCCTGTCTACGCGCGGCCGCATGGAGTAGCTACCCGGCGACTTGACCGCGGTCGCTCATCGGATGCTGAAGCTGAACGCGGCGCTCACCGACTCCTCGCTGCACGTGGTGCTCTGCGCCTAGCGCGTGCTGGGCCCCCGCGAGACGCACGTCGCGCACGTGAAGGCGCTGTGGCGGGGCAGGAGGCTGTCCAACGACCACTTCCGTCGCTAGGCCGCGCGCGGCGGGTGCGCTAGGGAGGTGGGGACCGGAGATCCCCATGCACCTGCGTCGCCTCACCCTCCTCCTCCCCGTCGTCTTCTCCGCGGTGCTCGCCGGGTGCCCCGACGATCCCGAAAACGTGACGCCGGACGCGGGCAGCGAAGACTTTCCTTCGCCGCAGCTCACTGCGGTCTCGCCCACCGCGGGACCTCTGACCGGCGGCACGCAGGTGCTGCTCACCGGCGAGAACTTCCGCGAAGGCGCCACCATCCGCTTCGGCGACGCGGAGGCCACCGAGGTCGTCGTTTCCACCGCGCGCCGCATCAGCGCGAAGACGCCGGCACGGGGCTCGGCGGGTTCGGTGACGGTGGAGGTGCGCAACCCCGACGGGCAGGCCGCCGCGCTCCCCAACGCGTTCGTCTACGAGGGCACCGTCGGCCCGAGCATCAGCGACGCGAAGCTTCTCGGCGACGCGCGCGTGCGTGATCAGAGCGGCAACGACACCGTCTCCCACAAGGTCTTCGCGCAGGTCCGCAGCTCCGGCGTGACCGAGGGCGAAGGCGCGGGCGCAGGCGTGCGCGCCCAGGTCGGCTTCGCGGAGGACACCTCTTCGCTCGCGCTCTCGCAGCTCACCTGGACGGACGCGGCCTTCGATCACGACCTCGAGGACGGCGACGTCTACCTGGGCTCGGTGCAGGTGCCCGGCGCGACCGGCGACGAGGTGAAGGTCTACGCACTGGCCGCGCGCTTCTCGCTCGATGACGGGAAGACGTGGACGGTGGCGGATCTGGACGGTTCGGCCAACGGCACGCAGCTCGCGCAGCTGCAGCGCCTCGAGGTCAGCCGCAACCGCGTGGATTGGTGCCGTCTCGGCGGACAGACGCAGGAGGCGCCGCCGAACCTTTCGCTCTCCAGCGGCCAGATGGGACCTTTGGTGTTCGTGCAGCTCTGGGAGCCGGGCGTGACCACGGGCACGGGCGCTGGCGAGGGCATCGAAGCGCAGCTCGGCGTGGGCCCGCTGCAGTCGGATCCGCGCAGCGACGGGACGTGGAGCTGGGACGGCGGCGAGTTCAACGTGGACACCGGGAACGGCAGCGACGACGAGTTCCGCAGCGCGCTCGTGAACCCCGGTGAAGGCTCCTTCAGCTTCGCCTGGCGCGTGCGCATCGACGGCGGTCCGTGGCGTTACTGCGATGCCGACGGCTCCGGCGCGATGAGCACCGAGTTCGAGCTCGAGCAGATGGGCCGCGTCACCGTCACGCCCGCCGCGGCGGAGATCGACCGGTGCCAGCTGCAGTTCCCCGCGACGCTCACCACCAGCGAGAGCGCGCCGAGCGCTCCGGTGTACGGACGGGTCTGGGCGCAGGGCTACACCGACGCCGCGGGCCAGGGCGGCGGCATCACCGGTGAGGTCGGCTACGGGCCGGTGGGCTCCACGCCCTCGGACACGTGGACCTGGTCGCAGACGAACTTCAACGTCGATGCCGACAACGGCGCGGCGGATGAATACGCGGGCACGATCCTCGGACCGCCCGCTGGCGCCTACCACTACGCGTACCGCTTCCGGCTCGGCGGCGGCGACTGGACGTACTGCGATCTCGACGGCAGCGACACCGGCGGCTACTCGTCCGCCCAGGCCGGCGTGCTCACCGCGCTTCCGCCGCAGGCCACCTGCCGCCTCATCGACGTACGGCAGCCGGGCACTTCTCAGCCGGTCTCGGCGATCGCGAGCGGCGATCCGCTGGAGGCGCGCGCGGGCGTGCTCATCCCCGGCATCACCGCGCAGCCCGGAGCGGCGGCAAACGTGACGGCGCAGTTCGGCGTGGGCACCGAGGGCACCGATGCCTCGACTGCGACCGGCTGGGGCTGGACCGCCGCGAGCTTCTCCAGCGACGACGCGACCACGGGCGAGGACGTGTGGGGCGCGAGCTTCAACGCCGCGTACAGCGGCAACCGCGCGGTGGCCTTCCGCTACAGCACCGACGACGGGACCACGTGGACCTACTGCGACCGCGACGGCAGCGCGAACGGCTATCAGCCCACGCAGCAGCACGCGCTGACGGTGACGAAGCACGGCGAGCTCGACTACTGCAACCTGCAGTGGCCGCCGAACGCGACGAATGGCGACACGATCTACGCACAGGTCTATGAGAACGGCACCACGCCGAGCGCCAACGCGATGACCGCGGAGACGAACTTCGAGGTGCAGCTCGGCTGGGGACGCGAGGTCGAGGATCCGGGGCTCGCGTGGACCTGGAGCGCTGCGGCCTTCAACGTGGTGCAGGGCAACAACGACGAGTTCAGCGCCACGCTGTCGGGCCTGCCCTCCGGCACCTGGAGCTACACGATGCGCTTCCGCAGGCGGCCGTCCGGCGGCTGGTGCTACGGCGACTTCGACGGCAACGGCTCGGGCGTGAGCCTCAACGGGTTCAACGGGCAGAACTCGGCGGGCGGCCCGAACCTCGGACAGGCGACCGTCGCGCCGTAGCGGGGGCCCCTGGAACGCGTTTCATTTTCTGCGCGTTCAGGTGCTTGACAGGGTCCGGGGGCCTCTGTAGAAGCCGCCTCGTCGTTGGGCGGGACGGACATCGGTCGGGGCGGATAGCTCAGCGGTAGAGCGTCGCCCTTACAAGGCGAGGGTCACAGGTTCGAAACCTGTTCCGCCCATCCGGGAAGTTGAAGTAGAAGTCGCAGCAAATCTGGGGAGTTAGTTCAGCTGGTTAGAACGCCGGCCTGTCACGCCGGAGGTCAGGGGTTCAAGTCCCCTACTCCTCGCAGAAGAGAAGGCCCGGAATCGCAAACGCGGTTCCGGGCCTTCGCCTTTTCCGGCACACGCTACTGCTTCTGCATCCAGCGCCAGGCGGACTCGATGATCGCGTCGAGCCGCTGCTGCTGCGGCCGCCACCCGAGCTCCTTCATGATCCGCGCGGAGGAGGCGATGAGCACCGCCGGATCACCTTCGCGGCGCGGGCCGACCTTCACGTTGATCTCCCGCCCGGTCACCCTCCGCGCGGTGTCGATGACCTGCTTCACGCTGTAGCCCTCGCCGCCGCAGCCGAGGTTGTAGATGGAGCTCGGGTGCCCCTTCGCCAGCGCGCGCAGCGCCATCACGTGCGCCCCCGCGAGATCGACCACGTGAATGTAGTCGCGCACGCAGGTGCCGTCGGGCGTCGGGTAGTCCTCGCCGAAGACCGTCACGCTCTCGCGCTGTCCCGCCGCGGTCTGGAGCACCAGCGGGATGAGGTGCGTCTCCGGATCGTGGCGCTCACCGCACCGCTCGCTGGCGCCCGCGGCGTTGAAGTAGCGCAGGCTCACGTACTTCAGCCCGTGCGCGCCGTCGAACCAGCGCAGCGCGTGCTCGAACGCGAGCTTCGTCTCGCCGTACGGGTTCGTCGGCTGGGTCGGATCCGTCTCTTCGATCGGCTGCTTCGCGGGCTCGCCGTACACCGCCGCGGTGGACGAGAACACGAGGAAGCGAACCTCCGCCGCGCGCATCGCATCGAGCAGGCTCAGGCCGCCCAGCACGTTGCTCCGGTAGTACTTCGCCGGGTCCTTCACCGACTCGCCCACCAGCGAATCCGCCGCCATGTGGACGACCGCTTCGATGCGGTGCTCGCGCAGCGTGTCGCGCAGGAAGGCGGTGTCGAGCAGGTCGCCCTTCACGAACCGCGCGCCCTCGGCAACGGCCTCGCGGTGTCCCTTGTAGAGGTTGTCGAACACGACGACCTCGTCACCGCCGCGCAAGAGCTCCTCCGTCACCACGCTGCCGATGTAGCCGGCGCCTCCCGTGACCATGACTCGCATTCGACGATTCCTCCCGCGTCGAGCGTAGCCGTTGATCCCCAGGCGGCTCTCTGGAATCTAGAAGGCGTGAACGACCAGGCAAGCAACCCCGAGTTGACGGATCCTTCGCTCGCGCGTGACGGCTTCGACGTGACGAGCTTCCGCGAGCTCCTCGCGCGCTTCCAAAAGGGCGAGCTGGTCTCCGCGCCCGAGCTGACCGGTGCGCTCGAGCCCCTGCGCGAGGGCGACATCCTCCCGCTGCCGAAGGCCGGCGACGCGGAGGAGGGGGAGGTCCGCGCGCTCGGCGAGGCCGCGTTCCGCGAGGGACAGGTGGCGGGCATGGTCGTCGCCGGCGGTGCGGGTACGCGCTTCGGCGGCGGCGTGAAGGGCCTCGTTCCGGTGATCGGCGAGCAGACCTTCCTCGACATCAAGCTCGGCGAGGCGCGCGCGCTGGCGAAGCGGTACGGACGCCCGGTGCCGATGGCGCTGATGACGTCGTTCATGACCCACGACGACATCGCGAAGCACCTCGAGCAGAAGGGCCTGCAGGAGGACACGTACCTCTTCCGCCAGCGCATGCTTCCCAGACTCACCGCGAAGGGCGAGCTGTGGCGCGATGCGAACGGGAAGCTCTCCTTCGCGCCGTCCGGCCACGGCGACTTCTTCCGCGCGCTTCGTGAGAGCAGCGTGGGCGAGGAGCTGCGTCGGCGCGGCGTGCGCTACCTCTACTTCTCCAACGTGGACAACCTCGGGGCCACGCTGGATCCGGTGGTGATCGGCATGCACATCAAGGCCGCGAGGCCGATGACGGTGGAGGTCACCCCGCGGAAGAACCCGTCCGGTGCGCTCGACGCGGGCGCGGCGCCGGTGCGGCTCAACGGCGTGCTGCAGCTGGTGGAGAAGGTGGACCCCACGCAGCACGCGTACATCTCCACGAACAACATCACCTTCGACCTCGCGCGGATCCTCGACACGCCGCTGCCCATTCCGTACCGCGTGGTCTCGAAGAAGGTGGACGACCAGCCGGTGGTGCAGCTCGAGCAGGTGACGCCGGAGGCCAGCAGCCTCGTGGACGAAGCGGGCCGCGCGGTGCTGCCGGTGGTGTTCCTTGCGGTGGAGCGCGCCGATCCGCTGACCAGCCGCTTCGAGCCGGTGAAGGCCCCGGACGATCTGCCGCGCGTCGCCCAGCGCCTGTCGAGCCGCATCAAGCCGTAGCGGCTGCCAGCCCTCCGCCGCAGTGCCTACCTTCCGCGGAGGGAGGGATGAGGCATGGCCGCGAAGAAGCAGACGCCAGAGAAGAAGAGGGAGACGCCGCGTGAGCCGGCGAAGAAGGCGCCCGGCGCGCGAGGGACGGAGAAGCGCGAGCCGCCCTCGAAGAAGAAGCCCGCGATGAAGCTGTAGCGGGACGTAGCCGGGAAGTTGCGGGACCTCCAGAGTGGCCTCACCATCGCCTGCCAGGTGAGGTGAGGTCCCACATGCAAGAGCGTCTCGAGCGAGTCCCTTTCCCCAAGCCCGTCCACGTCTCCTTCCTCGCCGGTGGTGCAGGTCTCGGCGAGCAGTCCGTCCGGGTCGAGGCGGAGAACCTCTCCCACGGCGGCATGTTCGTGCGCACCGAGGAGCGGCCGGAGATCGGCTCGTCCGTCTCCGTTGGTCTCGAGGCGCGCGGGAAGATCTTCCCCTTCGCGGAGGGCGAGGTCGTCTGGGCCGCCGAGCCCGAGGAGTCCGTGTCCGCCGACGGTCGCGGTCCGGGCTTCGGCGTGCGCTTCACGAAGTTCCTCAACCCCCGCTCCACCGATCTGATCGAGCACATCTTCGAGCGTGCCCACGCGCCGGCGGAGGAGCCCGTTGCCGCGCCTGCGCCGGCCGCTGCCGCGCCCGTTGCTGCGCCGAAGCCCGAGCCCGTGGTGGCTGCGCCTGCGCCTTCGGTCGTCGCGCGCCCGATCCTCTCCGCGCCGCTCCACTCGCCGCCGCCGCCGCCTCGGGGTCTGCTGTCGCAGCCGATCGCGGACCTCACGCCGAGGGCTGAGGTACCCGTTCTCCACGCGGAGTTGGACCGCGAGCAGGACGCACCGGAGGTGGTCGCCCCTCAGCTCGACGAAGAGGCGTACGACGCTCGATCGGAAGCGGGCGCCGATGCGGACGCTGACTCTGCGGAGGAAGAGGATCACGCGGAGCCTCTGCGCGCTTCGCCAGTGCTCGATCCGCGCCGTCGGATGGTCGCCGCCGGTGGCGTGTTCGCGCTGCTGGTGGCCGCGGCGCTCGGTGGCGTCCTCGCGGCGCAGTACAGCGTCTCGAAGCAGCAGCCCGAGGAGGGACGGCAGATCATCGCGGCGCCCACTCCGCCCGCTGCGATGGAGGCCGCGGGTTCCGAAGGCGAGCTGGAAGAGCTGCTCGCCGAAGCGCCCGTGCCTGCGCCGGTCGTCGAGCCCGCTCCCGTCGCTCCTGCGCCCGCCGCGCCGGCCGTGATCGCCGCGCCCTCTCCTGCTCCTGCTCCGGTCCCCGCCCCCGCGCCGGTCGTCGCGCAGCCGCAGAAGGTCGCCGCGCCCGCTCCGCGCCCTGCAGCGCAGCCGCAGAAGTCCGGCTCCGCGCGTCTCGCCTCCGGTGGCGCGCGCGAGGTGAGCTGGAAGCAGTCGGGCAACTCGCTCGAGGTGACGGTGACGCTGGCGGAGGGCGCGCGCATCGACCGGGCCTTCGCGCTCAACGGACCTTCGCGTCTGGTGATCGACCTCGACCGGGTGAAGCCGCAGGGCAGCTCGCAGGTGAAGGGCGACGGCAGCCTGGTGCAGACGGTCCGCGTGGGCGCGCGCGATGGCGGCACGCGGCTGGTGCTCGATCTCGCGCGGCCGGTCAGTGGCGCCGAGGCGAAGGGCCGCACCGTTCGGGCCACGCTCGCTCGCTGAGCGGGCACCACGCGCGTGCAGCGGCGTCCTCGCGGGAGCGGTAGTCTCTCCCGCCATGTGCGGCCGCTACACGCTGAAGACCTCTCCCGTCGAGCTGCAGTCCGAGCTCGGCATCGTCATCGACGCTGCGACGCAGGAGGCGATGCGGCCTCGCTACAACGTGTCGCCGACGCAGCGGGTGGCGGTCGTCCGCAACGACGGCCGCAACCAGGTGGAGCTCTTCCGCTGGGGCCTCATCCCCTCGTGGGCGAAGGCCGCCTCCATCGGCAGCAAGATGATCAACGCGCGCGCGGAGACGCTGGCGGAGAAGCCCTCCTTCCGCGTGCCGCTGCGCAAGCGCCGCTGCATCGTCCTCGCCGACGGGTTCTTCGAGTGGCGCGTGGACGGCAAGCGCAAGCAGCCCATGTACATCCGGCTGGGCTCGAAGAAGGCCTTCGCCATCGCCGGCCTGTGGGAGAGCTGGCGCGATCCGAGCGCGCCCGAGTCGGACGTCATCCACACCTGCACGCTCATCACCACCACGCCCAACGAGTTCATGTCCACGCTGCACGACCGCATGCCGGTGATCCTCCCGAAGGAGCGCATCGCGGAGTGGCTGGCGCAGGACCCGAAAGAGCCGGTGGAGTTGCTGCCGCTCCTCAAGTCGTGGGAGGGCGAGCCGCTCGAGGCGCACCCGGTGTCGAGCCTGGTGAACTCGCCGAAGAGCGACCGGCCGGAGTGCATCGAGCCCGACGAAGCGCCCGAGCTCTTCACGGCTTGACGCGCAGACGCGCGCTCGGCTCCCTGCTCGCTGCGACGCCTCCAACAGCGGACATTCCCGGCATCCGTCCCCATCCTTCACGGGAACCTGACATTGGAGGATGGCGTGGACGCACTGAAGCTCCTGACGGATCAGCACAGGGAGGTCGAGCAGCTCTTCAAGGCGTACCTCGAGCTGGAGGAGGGGGACGACCGCAACCGGAAGCTCCTGTTCCTGCAGATCGCGGACTCGCTCGCGGCGCACGCGACGATCGAGGAGACGCACTTCTATCCAGCGCTGAAGGAGAAGCAGCAGGACCAGGAGGGCGACGTGCTGGAGGCGGTGGAGGAGCACCTCGCGGTGAAGCGGATCCTCTCCGACCTTCTCGACATGCAGCCCAACGACCGGACCTTCGACGCGAAGATCAAGACGCTGAAGGAGATGGTCGAGCACCACGTGGGCGAGGAGGAGAAGGAGATGTTCCCCGAGGTGCGCAAGGTCTTCAGCCGCGAGGAGCTCGAGCAGATGGGCAAGGCGATGGAGGACACCATCGCGGAGCTGATGGCGGAGGGCGAAGGTGAGCCCTCCTCCGAGATCCCGAAGCAGACGAACAAGGCGCCGCGGATGTAGGCGCAGCGCGGGAGCGGAGGACGCACGGCGCGCTCGGGGTTAGAAGCAGCGCCGTGAACCTCCTTCTCCTTCGTCCGGAGGACCTCGTCTCTTCCGATCTCGCGCGGCTCGAGGGCCGAAGGCTCCAGCATGCGCGCGAGGTCCTCCGTGCAGCCGAGGGCGACACGCTGCGCGTCGGCCTTCTGCGCGGCCAGGTCGGCACCGGTGAAGTCGTCCGACTCGATCGCGAGGTGCTGGAGCTGCGCATCTCCCTCACCGAGCCGCCGCCTCCGCGCGCGCACGTGGAGCTGCTGCTGGCCATCCCGCGACCGAAGGCGTTGAAGAAGGTGCTGCCGTCGGTCGCGTCGCTCGGCGTGGACCGGGTGTTCCTCGTCAACGCGGCGCGGGTGGAGAAGAGCTACTTCGACTCGAAGGTGCTCGCGGAGGAGTTCCTCGACGGGCTGCTCACGCTCGGCCTCGAGCAGGCGCGCGACACGGTGCTGCCGGAGGTCGTCGTGCGCGAGCGCTTCCGGCCGTTCGTGGAGGACGAGCTCGACGGGCTCCTGCGCGGCGCAGGGGTGACGCATCGGCTGCTCGCCCATCCCGTGGCAGAGACGAGAGTTCACGGGCTCCCCTCACTGGCGCGTGGAGAACGCATCGCGCTGGCGATCGGACCGGAAGGCGGCTGGGTGCCGTTCGAGGTCGATCTGCTGCGCCAGTTCGGCTTTCATCCCTTCTCCATCGGGCCGCGCATCCTGCGGGTGGAGACCGCGGTCCCGACACTCCTCGCGCACGTGGATGCGCGCCGCACGCTTCAGGACTCACCCGCTCCCGCGAAAGGCTCCCCGCCATGACCTTCCAGAAGGACGCCACCCCCGTCACCTCCGAGCCGCAGGCCACGCCCGAGGCGAAGGCCAGCCACGACAGCGCGAACCCGCCGGCGCTGCTGCAGTTCATGACGCGCGACTGGAAGCCGAAGAGCGCGAAGCTGCCCTCGAAGATCAAGGGAGCGCAGGCGTTCGCGCGCCGCCGCCGCGAGCTCTCCGCGCGCTTCCCCGGCGAGTGGCTCGTCATCCCCACCGGCCACGAGAAGGTGCGCGCCAACGACACGCACTACCGCTTCCGGCCGGGCACGGACTTCTACTACCTCACCGGCAACACCGAGCCTGACTGCGTGCTGGTGCTCGAGCCGCTCGGCGACACCGCGGGCGCCGGCCACAAGGACGTGCTCTTCGTGGAGCCGAACCCGGGCAAGACCGACTCGACCTTCTTCACCGACCGCGTGAAGGGCGAGCTGTGGGTTGGCCCTCGTCTGGGCGTTCCGGAGAGCCGCGCTGCGTTCGACGTGCACGAGGCGCGCGGACTGCCCGAGCTGGCGGAGTACCTCACCGGCGCGCGCGGTGGCGGCAGGCCGATGCGCGTGCTGCGCGGGATGTCCCAGGCGCTCGACGCACAGGTGCCGGCGACGGACGCGCTGGACAAGGAGCTCGCCGAGTTCCTCTCCGAGCTGCGCCTCATCAAGGACGCGCTGGAGATCCGCGAGCTGGAGGGCGTGATCGCCTCCACCCACCGCGGCTTCGAGGACGTCATCCGGCAGCTCAGGGACGGCGGCACCGAGCGCCACGTGGAGGGCGTGTTCAACCTCCGCGCGCGCGTGGAGGGCAACGACGTGGGCTACGGCACCATCGCCGCGAGCGGCCACCACGCCTGCGTGCTGCACTGGACGCGCAACGACGGGCCGCTGCAGAAGGGCGAGCTGCTGCTGCTCGATGCCGGCGTGGAGGGCAACTCGCTCTACACCGCGGACGTCACGCGCACGCTGCCGGTGAGCGGCCGGTTCACGAAGGAGCAGCGCGAGGTCTACGAGCTCGTCCACCGCGCGCAGGCCGCCGCGTTCGAGGCGGTGAAGCCGGGCAACGACTTCCTCGAGCCGAACCGTCGGGCGATGCGCGTGCTCGCCGAGGGCCTCGAGAAGATGGGCATCCTCGAGAGCGCGGAGGAGGCGCTGAAGGACGAGAACCTCTTCTACAAGCGCTACACGCTCCACAACGTGAGCCACATGCTCGGGCTCGACGTGCACGACTGCGCGAAGGCCCGGCAGGAGACGTACAAGTTCGGGAAGCTGAAGGCCGGCATGGTGCTCACCGTGGAGCCGGGCCTCTACTTCCAGAAGGACGACCTCACCGTGCCGGCGAAGTACCGCGGCATCGGCGTGCGCATCGAGGACGACGTGCTCGTCACCGCGAAGGGCATGCGCAACCTCACCGCCGACATCCCCAGCGAGTCGCGCGACGTGGAGGCCTGGATGGCCGGCATCTGGAAGGGCAAGAAGGCCGCGAAGTCCGGTGGGGCCGCGAAGGTGAAGGCGAAGGTCTCGCGGGTGCTGAAGCGGGCCGCTCCGCGCAAGAGCCGGTAGCAGTCCCGGAGACGCACATCGCCGCACATCTTCGCGGCGAGAAAGAGGCGCGAAACAGGTTCCGACGCGGTTCGTAAATGAGGGCAGGTGATGGTGCAGCCCACGGACGAAGCGCTCATGGAACGTTTCTGCAACGGAGAGGACGTGGCGTTCGACGTTCTCTTCGAGCGCCATGCGCCGGCCGTGCAGGGGTTCCTCACCCGCATGGTGCGCGACGCGGCGCTGGCGGAGGATCTCCTGCAGTCCACGATGCTCTCGGTGGTGCGCGCGCGCGGCCGCTTCGAGCACGGGATGCGCTTTCAGCCCTGGCTGATGACCATCGCCGCCAATGCGGCGCGGGATGCGTTGCGGAAGCGGAAGCTCGATCCCCAGCTGACGGACGGGGGCGAGACACACGCGGGCGCGCTCGCGCTGGAGGGCG
This sequence comes from Pseudomonadota bacterium, assembly GCA_023423535.1. Taxonomy (GTDB): domain Bacteria; phylum Myxococcota; class Myxococcia; order Myxococcales; family Myxococcaceae; genus JAFAFL01. The sequence continues at coordinate 63,997 of JAFAFL010000019.1, read as the reverse complement.
GCAGCGTTCCGGCGGTGATGGGCGATCCGGGCCTGCGCCGGCGCCTGGAGGCCGCGTTCATGGCGCTCCCCGAGTCGCAGCGAGAGGCCGTGCTCCTCCACAAGGTGCAGGGCTTCGGGTTCGGCGACGTGGCGCAGGCACTCGGGATCACCGAGACCGCCGCGCGCATCCGGGCCCATCGCGGTTACGAGCGGCTGCGCACGCTCCTGGGCGATCTGGATGATCGGGGGGCCGCATGAGCCGCCGTCTCGATGAGCTGCTGGGCGAGCTTGGAGCGCCGCCCTCCCCTGCACCGCGTGCTCAGTCTGCGCTGGAGCGTGCGCGTGCCGCGGCGCGCAGTGAGCTCGCTCGCAAGGCGCCGGTGCGTCGCTGGCGTCGTGAAGCGCTCCTGCTCGTCGGCCTCTGCGCCGGCATTCCCCTGGTGGCGGCGGTCGCGGTGCTCACTTCGGGTGCTGCTTCTCCTGACGTCATCCTCTCGCGGGTGCCGCTCTTCATCGTGCTGCTGGCTGCGCTCGCCTACGGCATACGAGGCGCGCTCATGCCGCCGCTTCCCGGTGCCGAACGCATTCGCGCGGTGGGAACGAGCGTGGGCCTGTTCTCGGTGGGCATGGTCGCCTTCTGGCGCTGGGGCTCGGAGGCCACGAGCGCCCTGCCCGACTGGGTCTGCACCGCCAGCCACGTCGCGGTGGCGATCCCGGCTCTGGTGGCCGCGGGCATCTTCCTGCGCGGCTTCCACGCGGGCACGAAGCGCGCGCTCTTGACGGGCCTCGCCATCGGAACCACCGGCGCGATGGTCGGCGAGCTCGCCTGCGAGAAGGGCTTCGCACACGTGGCCATCTGGCACCTCGGCGCGTGGGCGATGGTCGTCGCGGTCGTGTTCCTGCTTCAGCTCACGCTTCCCCGGAGGACCTTCGCGCCGTGATGGACGCACTCGTCGTCGAAGTGAACGTGGAAGGCGCGCCCTTCCGTCCCGGTCAGCCGGTGCTCATCCGCCACGCGGCCGAGGACATGGACCCGAGGTTCGCCGGAAGCCGCGGCGTGGTGACCGCGCTCGTGTACGACGAGCCGCTGCAGCAGTTCCCCCGTGACCCGCTCCTGCGCGTCCACGTCGAAGGACTGGGCGACGATCTCTTCCTGCCGAGAGAGCTCAGCCCGGCTGCGTCTGGAACTGTCGCTCGCCCTCGCGCGCGTCGGGGATGACCTCGAAGCGGATGCGGCCGATCTCGCGGCCGTCCGGTGCGCGGATCTCCACCCGCCAGTCGCCGGGCGCGGGGTTGGTGAAGTTGGCGAAGGTACGGAAGCCCTCCGCGCGGCCGCCCCGCAGTCCGCCGAAGGTGTAGCGGTTCTTCTCCGTCCAACCCTTCTTCGGGTCGTCGTGGAACCAGTGGAAATGGATCGGCAGGTTCCCCTTCTCCACCGACACCGGCGCGAACACGCTGGCGAAGACGAAGACCTTGTCCCCTTCGCGATGGAGGAACTTCTGGTCGCCGCGCTCCCAGAACCGCCACGGCGCGCGCTCGTGGAAGAGCGTGTAGCCGGTCCCGTCCTCGGAGCGCTTCACGTCGTGGAACACGCCGATGTACTGCAGCGACAGCGGCACCGGCGGGATGGCGCCGGCGAAGTAGAGAAGCAGCAGCGCGACCTGCACGCCCGCCGCCGGATACGCGACCTGCCGCAGCGCCACCTTGCGGTCACCCCCACTCCACCGGATGGCGAGGAGCACCAGCGGCACGAACGGGAGCAGCGCGCCGACACACGCGAGCGCGAACAGCCACGCGGAGAGCGTCCCCGCGAGCACCGGCACGAGGTAGCTGAGGTACGCGGCGCAGCAGAGGCTGTAGAGCCCGAAGCGGACGACAGGCCCGAGCTTCTGGAAGCGCGGCAGCTCGTTGAGGACGAGCAGCGTGAACATCACCGCGAGAAAGAGGAACGCGCTGATGCTCGACGCACTCTTGAAGAAGAAGAGCGCGAATGCGGAGAGAAGGCTGCCGAGCAGGAAGTGCGCGCCGGGCTCGTGCGAGCGCCAGAGGAAGCCCAGCCACCGCGGCGGCTTCACCTCACGAAGTCGCGTCCACTGCTCGAAGCCGAGCAAGAGCCCGAGCACCGCGAGGTACGCGCCCTGCTGAATGAGCGTGGACCGGTTGTCGATCCGATCCAGCGTCACCACGTCGAACGCGAAGCCGAGCGAGAAGAAGAGCGCGATCTCCGAGCGCGCGTGCTTCTCGCGGAACGCCTGCAGGCGCGCCATCAGCGTGGGCGCCTGGGGGCTCTCGGTCGGAAGATCCGGCGCGGGCGAATGCGTGGTCATGTGGCCCGCGCTCGGGGCTCAGCCCTGGGAGATGAGCTGGCCCAGCTCGCCGCGCTCCTCGAGCTCCCGGACGATGTCCGAGCCCCCGATGAACTTCCCGCCGATGAAGACCTGCGGAATCGTCGGCCACTGCGTGTAGGTCTTGATCCCGTCACGCACGTCCGGCTCGGCGAGCACGTCCACCGTGTGCACGTCGCCGTGACGCTTGAGGATCTCCAGCGCCATCGCGCTGAAGCCGCAGCGGGGGAACAGCGCGTTCCCCTTCATGTACATGACCACCTTGTGCTCCGACGTCTCCTTGTCGAAGCGTGCCTTCAGCTGCTCGTTCATCCCTGTCCTCCGAACTTCTTCCACTGCTCGGGCGTGTACGTCTTCAGCGCCAATGCGTGAAGCTCGCCCGTCTGGAGCAACGCCTGCAGCGGTGCGTACACCAGCCGGTGCTGCTCGATCATCGTCTTTCCCTCGAATGCCGCGCTGACCACGCGCGCCTCGAAGTGATCGCCGGTGCCGGTGGTGTCCCGCACCTCGACCTGCGCACCTTCCAGCGCGCCGGCGATCATCCCCTCCAACCTCTTCGGATCCAGCATCAGTTCACGCCCTTCGCCTGAAACAACATCGCGGGGTCCACGCCCATGCTCCGCAGCGTGTCCTCCCACAGCTTCTCCGCATCGCCCTCCAATACCGCGCCCTGTGAGGCCTCGGTGAAGAGCCATGCGCCCTGCGAAATCTCCTGCTCGAGCTGCCCCGCGCCCCACCCCGCATACCCGAGGCAGAACCGCAGCTTCATCCCGCCGCGCTTCAACATCGGCGCGAACGCGTCCATCGTCACGCTGAGGAAGAGGCCGGGCAGCACCTCGTGGCGCTCCTCGACCTCTGCCGAGTCGTGCAGCACGAAGCCGCGCTGCGGTTCCACAGGACCGCCCAGATAGATGGGCTCGCCCTCGAGCGACTCCGCGATGAGCAGCTCCTGCCCGTTGGCCACGTCCTTCAAGGTCAGCGGCGCCGCGCGGTTGAGCACGAGGCCCATGGCCCCGCCCTCGCCGTGCTCGATCACGAGGATGACCGACCGGTTGAAGTTCGGATCTCCGAGCTGCGGCATCGCGATGAGGAAGCCTGGCGCGAGAGCGTTCATCGGAGGGAAGTCTCACAAGCCCACACCGCCACCGCAACCGCCACGTGCGTCGCGGTGATAGACGAGGGGCCATGCGAGCGCTCGTCATCACCCGCTACGGCGGTCCCGAAGTGCTGCAGGTCCGCGAGTCACCCGATCCGGCGCCCGGTCCGGGCGAGGTCCTCATCCACGTGGCGAGGGCAGGTCTCAACTTCGCCGAAGTGTCCGCGCGCGTGGGCCTCTATCCCGACGCGCCGAAGCCGCCGATGACGGTGGGCTACGAGGTCGCGGGCACGGTCGCGGCCGTGGGTGCCGGCGTGACGACGGTGAAGGTGGGCCAGCGCGTGCTCGGGCTGACGCGGTTCGGAGGTCACGCGGATCGCGCGGTGATTCCGGAGTCCTTCGCCACGCCCATCAGCGGCGCGATGAGCTTCGACCACGCGGCGGCGATGCCGGTGAACTATCTCACCGCGTACCACATCCTCTTCTGGGTCCACTCGCTGAAGCCCGGCGCGCGCGTGCTCCTCCACATGGCCGCGGGCGGCGTGGGCCAGGCGGTGATCCAGCTCTGCAAGCAGGTCGAAGGCGTGGAGCTGTTCGGCACCTCGTCCGCGTCGAAGCACGGGCTGCTGCGCGAGTGGGGCGTGCAGCATCCGATCGACTACCGCACCCAGGACTACGCGGAAGAGGTGCGCCGCATCACCGGTGGGCGCGGCGTCGATCTCATCCTCGATGCGCTCGGTGGACCGGACTGGGCGAAGAACTACGCGCTGCTCGCGCCGGCGGGACACCTCGTGTGTTTCGGCTGGGCGAACATGGTCGGCGGCGAGAAGCGCAACCTCTTCCGCGTCGCGTCGCAGCTCACGCACACGAAGTTCTTCACGCCCATGAACCTCATGAGCGAGAACAAGACCGTGAGCGGCGTGAACCTCGGGCACCTCTGGAACGAGGCGTGGCTCCTGCCGAAACACATGGGCAAGATCCTCGAGCTCTACGAGCGCGGAGAGATCGCTCCGCACGTCGATCGCGTCTTCGGCCTCAGCGAAGGACCCGCGGCCCACCGCTACATCCAGGACCGCAAGAACGTGGGCAAGGTCATCTTCGACTGCGAACGCTGAGCCCCGCGCGGCGCGGCCCTCAGTGCCAACTTCGGTGCGACGCCTTCAGCGCGTCGGCCAGCGCGTCGAGCTCGATCGGCTTGCCGATGAAGAGGTCCGCGCCCACGCCCTTCACCGAGCGCGCCATCGCCGCGTCCCCGAGCCCGCTCATGCCGATGAGCACGAGGTCCGGAAACTTCTCGCGCAGCCGGGACATGAGCTTCGAGCCGCTCTTGCCCGGCAGGTACACGTCCACCAGCGCAACGTCCGGCCGGCGGCGGCGGATCGCGTACTCGGCCTCCTCGGCGGAGCACATCGGCAGGACCTCGTAGCCCCAGCCCTCGAGGATCTCCTGCAGCGCCTCGCGGTTCGCGGGATCGTCCTCCACGAGCAGTACCGACCGGCGGACCTCCTCCTTGCGGAGCTTGTCGGCCTCGGCGGTCCGCGTCGTCTCTTCGATTTCTGTCGTCGTCGCGTCGCTCATGATCATGGTCAACCTTCGTCCTGATCGAACAACTCGGAAGGCAGGGGATCATCCGCGCGTGTCGCCCGAGCGGAGGGCGAGCAGGCGCTCAGCGCGCCCTTGATCCGGCAGCGGTCGCACTCCGCGAAGCGAGCGTGGCGCTGAGCACCACCAGCACGAGCAGTCCCCACGCCGGGAGCACGATGCGCGCGCCGCCCTCGTACACGAGGCTCGCGTAGCTGGTGCCGAGGTAGCGCCCCAGCGACATCGGCTCCATTCGCGCGATGCCGAAGAACGAGACGGTGCTCTCGGCGAGGATCGCGGCGGGGACTCGGCTGAGAAACAGCGCCAGCGCGAACGGTCGGAGCGCCGGCCACAGGTGGCGCGTGAGCACGTGCCACGGTGAAGAACCCAGGGCGCGCGCGGCGGAGACGTACTCCTGCGACTCCAGCGAGGCGAGCCGGTTGCGGAACATCCGCGAAGGCCCTGCCCAGCCGATGATCGCCAGGGACACGACCATCAGCAGCGCCGGCGAGAGCTTCAGCGAAGGGTTCAAGTCCCCGAGCATCTGCCCCGCCAGCTGCAGCACCATCAGCACCAGCACGTCCGGCAACGCGAAGAAGGAGTCCGCCAGACGCATCGTCCAGCGCTCGAAGAGTCCGCCGATTCCGCGCGCCGCCGCCGCAACGCCCAGACCGATGATCGTGGAGAGCGCGCCCGCGGAGAGCCCGACGAAGAGCGACACCCACAGCCCGCCGAACGCGAGCTCGCACACGCTCTGGTCCGGCCGCAGCACGTCGTTGCCGAACGGGCAGGTGTCCCGGAGCGCCTGCGGAAAGAGCGCGCCGAGCGTGAACGAGGCCACTGCCAGGAAGACGAGCAGCCACAGCCCGACGTTGAGGCCTCTTGGCTTACCGGGGGCGGTCACTGCGCGCGCTCCTCGCGGCTGCGCGGGTCCACGCCGAGCCGCACCAGCTCCACCAGCGTGGTGACGATCACGAGGATCGAGGCGAACACGGTCGTGGCCACGACGACCACCGCCACCTGCTTCTGCAGCACCGCGACCACGTAGAGCTGACCGAAGTACGGCAGCCCGAGCACGCGCTCCGCGGCAAACGAACCTGCGAGCAGCGCCGTCGCCACCGGCCCCAATGCATCGAGCAACACCGGCAGCACATTGGGGAGCACGTGCCGGCGCAGCACGAACGGCCGCGACAGCCCCTTCCCCACCGCGGTGCGCACGTACTCGCGCTTGAGCTCCTCGCGCAGCGCGTCCGCGAGCAGCGTCCCCATCAGCACGCCCGGCCAGATCGAAATGACCAGCGCCGCGCCGAGCTCCGGCAGCAGGTGGCCCGCTTCGGCGACGGTGGGTGCGATGAGCAGCGCGGGGATGAAGACGGGCGTGCCGAAGGCGATGGCAGGGATGAGCTCGCCCGCTCGCGGGAAGCGCTTCTCCACCCAGAGCACGCGCAGCAGCGCCCACAGCACGGCCCACACGAGGGCCAGCGCCAACGCGAACCCGCCCACCGCCACGCTGCCGGAGAGCTTCAACAGGAGTTCCTCACCGGTGACGCCCTGCGCGCTCGTGCCCAGCCGCTCGCCGCGGAACAGCTTCTCCCACGGTCGCAGGAACCCGAACGGCTCCCCGAGCCCGAGGTCCTTCCGATACGAGGCCATCAGCTCCGGCGGCAGCGCCTGCTTCTGCTCGTCGTCCACCTGCAGCGGCAACAGCGCCATCAGCCAGTACGAGGCCACCGCGACGATCGGGACGATCGCCAGTTGACGCAGCGCGCGCAGGAGCACGAGGCGGATCACCGCGACGTCTCCGGTTCGTCACGCACGACGAGGTCTCGCAGCGAGAGGAAGTTGAACGGGTCCACCTCCAGCCCGCTCAACGCCGGCGCCCGTCGGAAGTACCGGTCCGGGTGATAGATGGGGATTATCACTGCCGCCTCTTTGAGAAGCAGCGCTTGTGCTTCGACGTAGAGCGGCCGGGCCCTCTCCATGTCCGGCTCCGCGTCCGCTCTCGACAGCAGCGCCTCGAAGCGACGGATGGGAGCCCCCCCGTCGATGGTCTCCCAGCCCGTGTGGTGGTTCCCGGTGGAGTTGAAGAGCGTGAAGAAGGTGTTCGGGTGCGCGTAGTCCGCGCCGACCCTGCGCACGTAGAGGTCCCACGTCCGCACGCCGTCCGGTCCCTTCCGGGCGAGCTCGGACGAGAAGTCGTAGCGCGGCTCGAGTTCGACCTTCACGCCCACGCGTGCGAGCTGCGCCTTCAGCCGCTCGACGATCGCCACCTCCGGCACGAAGGACTCTCCCGCGCGGTAGATGAGCCGCAGCGGCCTGTCGCCGAAAGCGCCCTGCAGCGCCGCACGCGCCGCGTCAGGGTCCTCTCCCACGAGCCGCTCCTCCTCCTCGGCAGTCGCCGCCCCCGGCAGATCCCGAGGCAGCAGCGTCCGGCTCGTGCGCGCCGCGGGAAGCAGGTCCGCCAGCAGCGCCTCGCGGTCGATCGCCATCGCCAGCGCGCGCCGCACCTCGGGCCGATCGAGCCCGGGTCGCTGCGTGTTGATGCCCACGAAGTAGGTGGAGAGCAGCGGCCTTCTCTGCAGGTCCGCCGGCCGCTCCTGTCGCAGGGCCGCCGCGTTGTCGATGAACACGAACTGGGCGCGGTTCCGCTTGTAGAGCGCCGAGCCGATCTCGCTTCGCATCAGCGTCACGAGCTCCGGCTGCACCATCCCGGCCTCCCCGACCCTGGCAGGTGGGAACGCGGTGTGCCCATTGCGTCGCAGCCGCACGCGTTCTCCCGCGCGGTCCCACGCCTCGACCCGCCACGGCCCGAGCGCGAGCGGGTGTCCGTCCTTCGGCCGGTCGAAGTACGCGCGCGCGCCGTCCTCATCGAGCCCCTCCAGCGCCTTCGCGGGAGCGGGAAAGAACAGGTACACGTTGGCGAGCCGCGCGAGGAAATAGCTGCGAGGCGAGCGCAGCAGCACCTCCAGCGTGTGCTCATCCAGCGCCCGCACGCCGACTCCCTCCAGCGCGCGTTGCACCTCCTCACGCGGTGCCTGGGCCGCGAGCAGCGCCATCACCTCGCGCACGCCGGACACGTCTCCCATGTCCCCGCGCTCGAGCCCCACTGCCGCGCGCCGCCAGCCCACCACGAAGTCCCTCGCGGTCAGCGGCGTCACCCCGTCCGACCACCTCACGTCGCGGCGGAGGTGGAACACGTAGCGCTCGCGCCCATCGGGCAGCGTCTCGCGCTCCCACCGCTCCGCCAGGCCCGGCTGCGGCGAATGGTCCGGGCCCAGCGACGTCAGCCCGCGCTGCGTGGCGAGCATCACCGGATAGTTCACCCAGCTCGTCGGATCCGAGGTGCTCCAGTCGAGCGTGGTGGGCATCGCCGGCACCACGACCTTGATCCCCTGCTCCCCCTGCAGCCCGCACGCACCGCATCCGGCACCGCCCGCCATGAGGAGCACCGCCGCCACGAGCGAGCATGTGGAGAGACGACTCGGCACGCGGGCGAACGGGCTGATGCGGGGGACTCGCTTCACGCGCTCAGAACCCGATTTCGCCGAACGCCACGGCCACGACCGCTGCGCCGAAAAAGCAGGCGATCCCGGCGAAGGTCCAGAGCCATCCACTGCCCGCCACCTTCTCCGCCAGCGTCTCCTCCTGGAGGTCGGAGACGAGGAGGACCCCATCCGCTCCCGGCTCCACAACCCAGCGGCCGTCAGCGGTGCGGCGGGCGGTCCCGAGTACGTACACCTCGTCCCCCTCCTCGAGCACCTTCTCCGCGAAGCGAAGGTCCTTCTCGAAGAAGAGCCCCTTCGCGTCGAAGCCGTACCGAGCTTGCAGCACCTCGCGCAGCCGCTCGTCGTTGCGCTCGAACAGCGCGCGGCTCCCGGCGTGATCCCTCGCCAGGTGAAGCTCCGCCCGCCTCAGGTCCACCTCCACCTCGCCCGTCTCATCACGGACGAGTGCGAGAGCGTCCGATGTGTCGGTGACTCGGTTCACCCATCTGCGCGACCTGTTGCGACTCACCAGTTCGTCCACGCGGAAGGAGAAGTACGCGCAGGGCGTGCCGGAGAAAGGGCTCTGCAGAGAGGGGTCGGTGGAGAGGACCTGGCCCTTCACTTCGACCCGTCCCTCACGCAGCCGCCCCACGGGCGTCGTCCTCGTGTTCACGATGAGGTTGTGCAGCACGCGGCGCCGGTGCCCGTTGACGACGAAGAACCCACCGAACGCGCACGTCGCGGCCACGATGATCCAGTACATCACGCCATCCTGCCCCGGCCGGTGGCCGCACGAAGAAGCCCTCTCCGCGGGTAGGCCTCGAGGCCCCGCCCGGGGCGCCACAGGATCGCCCATCGCGCCCGGGCGGGGAAGTCTGCAGGCGCACGTGCCTAGATCACGAAGTGCCGCTCGCCCTTCGCTCGCCCGCCGACGCCGACGCCGACGCCGACGCCGACTGAGAGGGGCCTCACGGCGACCGGACGCGGGGCCGGCTCTTCCTGCCGGACTCTGCTCCCTACGCGTCGGTCGCCGAGCTGGAACTGCGACACCAGCCCGTCCAGCGTCCTCGCCTGCTGCGCAAGCTCCTCGCCCGCGGCGGCGGACTGCTCGGAGGTGGCGGCGTTCGTCTGCGTCACCTCGTTGATCTGCGCCACCGCGCGGTTGATCTGCTCGATTCCGCGCGCCTGCTCCTCGCCGCCGACGCGGATCTTCTCGAGGAACGCCGCCACCTTCGTCACCGCGTTCACGATCTCCGCGAGGTTTGCGCCCACGCGCGCGCTGATCCCCTGCCCCTGACCTGCCACCTCGACGGACTCGGCGATCAGCGCCTCCGTGTTCCGCGCCGCCTCCTTCGCGCGCAGGGCCAGCGTACGGACCTCCTCCGCCACCACCGCGAAGCCGCGCCCCGCTTCGCCGGCCCTCGCCGCCTCCACCGCCGCGTTGAGCGCGAGCAGGTTGGTCTGGAACGCGATGTCGTTGATGTCGCGGATGATCGCCGCGGTGCGCTCGGCTGCGCTGCGGATCCGGCCCATCGCCTCGGTCATCTCCCCCATCGCTTCGGTACCGGTCGCCGACGAGGCCGCGGCGGTCTTCGCCAGCTCGCTGGCCTGGTGACTGCTCGAAGCGCCCTCGCGGGTCATGCCCGCCATCTCCTCCAGGCTGCTCGAGGTCTGCTCCAGCGCGCTCGCCTGCTCAGACGCCCCGCGCGCGATCTCCTGACTGCCCACCGCGATCTGGTTCGACGCGCTCCCCACCTGCTCCACCGCCGACGCGACTGCCTGCAGGCTCTCCTGAAGCCCCGAGGCAGCACGATTCACCGCGTCCTTGATCACCGCATGGTCACCGGCGAAGTCGCCCTCCACGCGTGCGGTGAGGTCCCGCGCCGCGATCCTTCCGAGCACCTCACTCGCCGCGCGGATGGGCTCCACCACGCGGTCCAGCGTCTCGTTGATCCCCGCCACGATCGCCCGATAGCCGCCAGCGAAGCCCCCCGTGTCTCCGCGCGCGGAGAGGTTCCCCGCCCTCGCCTCACCGGTGAGCCGCTCCGTCTCGCGATGGAGCAACCGCAGCGCGCTTGCCACCTCCGCCAGGCTCTTGCCCAGCACGTCGCTCTCGCCGCGCGGCTCCACCCGAAGGCCGAGGTCACCAACGGCGATCCGGTGCGCAACGTCGGCCTGCTGCCGGGTCGCCAGCACCATCTCGTTGAACGACGCCGCGAGCAGGCCCACCTCGTCGCGCCGCCGCACCTGCAGCGTCATCGACGCGTCCCCGAGCGCCATTCTCCGCGCCGCCGCGTTCATCTCCGCCAGCGGCCCGGCGATCCTCGCGCGGAAGATCGCGAAGGCCACCGCCGCGCCGAGCACGATCGCGCCACCCAGCAGCGCGAGCACGAGGAACGCCGTGCGCGCGCCCTCGCGGTTCCGTGCAACTTCTGCGGAGGTCCGCTCCTCGAGCAGCTGCTCGAAGCGCGTGATGGGCGCCATGATCCGCGCCTTGTTGTCGTCGTACTCACGCCCGAAGAGCAGCGCCCGCGCCTCGTCGAACCGGCGCTCCTTCGTCAGCGCCATCGCCTTCTCCTCCAGCGAGATGAGCGCGTCGGAGTTGCGCTTCGCCTCCTCGAGAAGTGCCAGCTCCTCCGTCGTCGCACCGAGCGCCCCGAGCCGCTCCACCACGCGGTCTCGGGTACGGGTCTCACGCACCTCGCGCCAGTACGCCGCGTGGTGCGTCTCGGTGCCGAACTGGGCGTAGGCGCGCACCTGTTCGGTCAGCAGGTCGGATGCCGCGGCGAGGTCGGACGCGAGCTTCCGGAACTCCGCGCGCCGCTCGTGCGCCCGGTCCACGCCGAGGCTCGCGTTCCACCCGAGCCAGATGCCCCAGCCCAGGATCACTCCCACCGCCGCGAACCCGAAGTACGCCAGGTTCGCCCGGCTGCCCGCCTTCCGCTCCATCGTCGGCTCCTTCCCCTCGAAGGGGATCCGAAGCGCGCTTCTGCAACGTGCAGTCCAGCCCGGGCCCACTGTGCGCTCGGAGCGACGCAGCCTCGCGAGCAGGTGTCTTTGCCCGCTCCCGGGTCAGGAAACGCCCGCCGGCTTCGCCCCCCGCGTCTTCAGCCACGAGGCGAGCAGCGACCCACCGAGCAGCGCGGCGATGATCGCCAGCGACACCGGCGGCGGCAGCTTCACGAAGTCGATGAGCGCCATCTTCGCGCCGACGAACACCAGCACCGCGGACAGGCCGACCTTCAGGTAGCTGAAGCGCTCGACCATCCCCGCGAGGAGGAAGAAGAGGCTGCGCAGGCCGAGGATGGCGAAGATGTTCGAGGTGAAGACGATGAACGGATCGCGCGTGATGGCGAAGATCGCCGGGATGGAGTCGAGCGCGAAGATGACGTCCGTCACCTCCACCAGCAGCAGCGCCATCAGCAGCGGCGTCCCCAGCCAGCGGCCGTTGACCCGCGTGAAGAAGCGGTCGCCGTCGAGCTTCTCGGTGGTGGGGATGACCTTGCGCGCCAGCCGCATGAACCAGCTCTCGGACGGGTCCGCGTCGTCACCCTTCTTCCAGACGAGGAACAGCTTCACGCCGGTGAAGATGAGGAACGCGCCGAAGACGTAGATGAGCCAGTGGAAGCGCTCCAGCGCCGCCGCGCCCGCGAAGATCATCACCGCGCGCAGGACGAGCGCGCTGAGGATGCCCCAGAAGAGCACCCGGTGCTGGTAGAGCGCCGGGATCGACAGCGACGAGAAGATGATGACGAAGACGAAGATGTTGTCGATCGAGAGCGACTTCTCGATGAGGTAGCCGGTCAGGTACTGCATCCCCGGCTCGGGTCCCGCCTTCAGCCACACGCCGGCGCCGAACAGCAGCGCGAGCCCGATCCACACCGCGCTCCAGATGCCCGCCTCGCGGAAGGACACCACGTGGGCCTTGCGGTGAAACACGCCCAGGTCCAGCGCCAGCATCGCCAGCACGAAGAGGATGAACCCTGCCCAGAGCCCCGGGCTCCCTATGCTCGTCAACTCCACGGTCGTCTTCTCCCTTTCGAATGCGCGGCTCGAAATGCCGCAGACGCGCACAAGCTAAGGGCGGCCCCATCCGTCGTCTTTTCCGAAATGAAGACGCGAACTGTCGTTCCTGCCGACATATCGTCGGCGCATGGAATGGCTGAACTACCACCACCTCCTCTACTTCTGGGTCGTCGCGCGGGAGGGCGGCCTCACCCAGGCGGGGAAGGTTCTCCACGTCACCCACCCCACGCTCAGCGCGCAGCTCCGGGCGCTGGAGGAGTCGCTCGGCGAGCAGCTCTTCACCCGCTCGGGGCGCAAGCTGGTGCTCACCGACATGGGCCGCGTGGTGTACGGCTACGCGGAGGAGATCTTCTCCCTCGGCCGCGAGCTGGTGGACACGGTGAAGGACCGGGCAGGCGGCAGGTCCGTCCGCTTCAACGTCGGCATCGCCAACGCGGTCCCCAAGCTCATCGTGCGGCAGTTGCTCGAGCCCGCGCTGAAGCTCTCCCTCCCGGTGCGCCTCGTCTGCCGCGAGGACTCGTACGACAAGCTGCTCGCCGAGCTGTCGATGCACACGCTGGACGTGGTCATCGCCGACGCTCCGGTGCCTCCCGGCAGCTCGGTCCGCGCCTTCAACCACCTGCTGGGTGAATGCGGCGTGGGCATCTTCGGCACGCCGTCGCTCGCCCGCGCCCGCCGCAAGAACTTCCCGCGCTCCCTCGACGGCGCGCCGGTGCTCCTCCCCCTCGAGCAGCTCCCGCTGCGCCGCGCCATCGACCAGTGGCTCTCGAAGAGCGCCATCCGTCCGCAGGTCCTCGGCGAGTTCGAGGACAGCGCGCTCCTGAAGGTCTTCGGCGCCGACGGCATCGGCCTCTTCCCCGCGCCCATGGCCGTCGCGGCCCAGGTGCGCGCGCAGTACGGCGTGGAGCTCGTCGGCGAGATCCCGGACGTCTCCGAGCGCTACTACGCCATCTCCGTCGAGCGCCGGCTCAAGCATCCCGCAGTGGTGGCGCTGCTGGAGACCGCGCGCCGCGAGCTCTTCCCCCCGAGCTGACCGCGGCGCCCGCAAACGAAACAAAGTGAAAGCCCCCTCCGCGGGGTGGCGGAAGGGGCCGGTCACTCTCTACGGCACGGGTCTTCTAGACCGGCTGCGACATGGAGCCGCCGCCGTCGCTGGTGGGCGTGACGGTCGGGCGCGGGATGCCGAACTCCTCCGGCTTCTCGAGCACGAGGGCCTCACGCAGGACCTCCTCCACGAACTCCACCGGCACGATCCGCAGCGCCCGGCGGATCTTGATGGGGATGTCGCGCAGGTCCTTCTTGTTCCGCTTCGGGATGAGGACGGTCTTGATGCCCGCGCGGTGCGCCGCGAGGACCTTCTCCTTCAGACCGCCGATGGGCAGCACCCGTCCGCGGAGGCTGATCTCACCGGTCATCGCCACGTCGCGCCGCACCGGGATGCGGGTGAGCGCGGAGACGAGCGCGGTGCACATGGTCACGCCTGCCGACGGGCCGTCCTTCGGGATGGCGCCCTCGGGGAGGTGGATGTGCAGGTCGCTGTTCTCGGTGAACTTCCGGTCGATGCCGTACTTGTCCACCCGCGAGCGCACCCAGGACACCGCCGCCTGCGCGGACTCCTGCATCACCTCGCCGAGCTTTCCGGTGAGGATCAGCTTGCCCTTGCCCGGCATCACCGTGGCCTCGGTGGTGAGCAGCTCGCCACCCATCTCCGTCCAGGCCAGGCCCATCACGATGCCCACCTGATCCTCGCGCTCCGCGGTGCCGAACCGGTAGCGCGGCACGCCGAGGTACTTCATCGCCTGCCGCCTATCGACGAGCACCTCGCGCTTGCCGTTCTTGAGGATGTCGCGCGCGACCTTGCGGAAGACCGCGCTGACCTCACGCTCCAGCGAACGCACGCCGCTCTCGCGCGTATAGCGGTTGATGATCGTGCGGATCGCCTTGTCGGTGATCTTCACGTCGAGGTCCGCGAGCCCGTTCGCCTCCTTCTGCTTCGGGATGAGGTAGCGCCGGGCGATCGACATCTTCTCCGCCTCGGTGTACCCGGCGATCCGGATGACCTCCATGCGGTCCTGCAGCGGGCCGGGGATGCTGTGCATCGTGTTGGCCGTGCAGATGAACATGATCTTCGACAGGTCGTAGTCGCAGTCGAGGTAGTGGTCGTTGAAGGTGCTGTTCTGCTCGGGGTCGAGCACCTCCAGCAGCGCCGCGCTCGGGTCGCCACGGAAGTCCGTGGACATCTTGTCGATCTCGTCGAGGAGGAAGACCGGGTTGTTGCTCCCCGCCTTCTTCAGCGACTGGATGATCTTCCCCGGCATCGCGCCGATGTACGTGCGCCGGTGACCGCGGATCTCCGCCTCGTCACGCACGCCGCCCAGCGACAACCGCACGAACTTGCGACCGGTCGCGCGCGCAATGGACCGCGCCAGCGACGTCTTGCCCACGCCCGGCGGACCGACGAGGCAGAGGATGGGTCCCCGCAGCTTCTGCACCAGCTGCTGCACCGCGAGGTACTCGAGGATGCGCTCCTTCGCGCGCCGCAGGCCGTAGTGATCCTCGTTGAGGACCTTCTCCGCCTCGATCACGTCCAACCGGTCCTTCGTCTCCTCGTACCAGGGGAGCGTGATGATCCAGTCGATGTAGTTGCGGACGACCGTGGCCTCGGCGCTCATCGGGCTCATCATCCGGAGCTTCTTCAGCTCCTTCTTGACCTTGAGCGTGGCCTCCTTGCTCATCCGCTTGTTCTTGAGCTTCTCCTCGATCTCCTGGATCTCGTTCTTGAACTCGTCCCGTTCGCCCAGCTCCTTCTGAATGGCCTGCATCTGCTCATTCAGGTAGTACTCCTTCTGGGTCTTCTCCATCTGCTTCTTGACGCGGGTCCGGATCTTCTTCTCGACCTGGAGAATCTCGATCTCGCCCTGCATCAGCTCGTAGAGCTTCTCGAGCCTGCGGGCCGCGCTCTCCGTCTCGAGCAGGCTCTGCTTGTCGTTCAGCTTCAACGACAGGTGCGCGACGATGGTGTCCGCGAGCCTCGCCGGATCCTCGATGCTCGACACCTGCATGAGCATCTCGGGCGGGATGCGCTTGTTCAGCTTCACGAAGGCCTCGAAGACCGAGTGGACCGAGCGCACCAGCGCTTCGATCTCCACCGACTTCTCGGGCACCTCCTCCACGTCCTCCGACTCGACGACGAAGTAGTTGTCGTTCGGAATGAACTTCCGGATCTTTGCCCGCCGCACGCCCTCCACCAGCACCTTCACCGTGCCGTCAGGCAGCGGCAGGAGCTGGATGATGTGACCGAGGGTGCCGTAGTGAAAAATGTCCTCGGGCGTCGGATCGTTCGTCTTGGCCTTCTTCTGAGCGGCCAGGAGGATGAGCGCCTTGTCGTCGGCGCCCTTCCGGGCCACCGCCTCCTTCAGCGCCGCGATCGACTTCTCACGCCCTACGAACAGCGGCACCACCATGTGCGGAAACACGATGATGTCCCGGAGAGGGAGCAGCGGCACCTGCTGTCCGCGCTTCTGGCTCTCCTTCTTGTCGTCTCTGCCGAAGAACATGCTGGGATTCCCCTTCCGTCACACACTCTAAGCACCGGTGGTGGTCGCGCGTGGGCGCCGGCGCATTTTGAGAACACGGCCTCCCGCTCCGAGACTTCCCAGGCAGGCGCCACGCAGCAGCCAGCCGGGCAGTCCCGGTCCCCTACTTCCCTTCCTGCGCGGCAGTGACGTTCCCCGCGCCCGGCTTCACGCCGAGCACCTGGAAGAGGAACGCGTACTGATCCGCGTACTGCTCGATCGCCTGCTTCACCTGGTCGGCGCCACCGTGGCCCGCGTTCCGCTCGATGCGGATGATCGCCGGCTTGCTCGAGGTGCTCGCCGCCTGCACCGCCGCGGTGAACTTGCGCGCGTGCATCGGGTCCACCCGGTCGTCGTGATCCGCCGCGAGCATCAGCAGCGCGGGGTACTCAGTGCCCGGCTTCACGTGGTGGTACGGCGAGTAGGCGTAGATGTACTCGAACTGCTTCGGGTCCTCGGCGGTGCCGTACTCCGGGATCCAGGTCCTGCCGCTGCCGAACTGGTGGTACCGCACCATGTCGAGCAGCGGCACCGCGCACACCACCGCGCCGAAGAGCTCCGGACGCTGCACCATCGCCGCGCCCACCAGCAGGCCGCCGTTGGAGCCGCCCCAGATCGCGAGCTTCGCAGGCTGCGTGTAGCCCTCCTTCACCAGCCACTCGCCCGCGCCGATGAAGTCGTCGAACACGTTCTGCTTCCGGTCGAGCCTTCCCGCCTCGTGCCACGCCTTGCCGTACTCACCGCCGCCGCGCAGGTTCGGCATCGCGTACACGCCGCCGGCCTCGAGCCACGGATAGAGCGACGAGCGGAACGACGGCGTCAGCGACACGTTGAAGCCGCCGTAGCCGTAGAGGAGCACCGGGTTCTTCCCGTCCCGCTTCAGGTCCTTGCGGTGCACGAGGAACATCGACACCTGCGTGCCGTCCTTCGACGGGTACCAGACCTGCTCGACGGTGTAGGGCGACGGATCGATGGGCAGCTCCACCTTCGCCCACAGCTGCGGCGCGCCCTCCTTGATCGACGTCCGGTACACCTGCCGCGGCGTGGTGAAGGAGCTGAACTGGAAGTACGCGTCGTCCACGTCGTCCAGACCGTGCGCGTTGCTCGCCGAGCCGATCGCCGGCAGCGCGAGGTTCCGCACGAACTTGCCGTCGGGCGTGTGCAGTCGCAGCTCGCTCGCGGCGTTCTTCAGGTACTGCAGCGAGAGGTGCCCGCCGACGATGTTGAAGTCCTCGAGCGACGCCTCCTTGTCCTCGGCGACGATCTCCTTCCAGTTCGCGCGGGCCGGGCTCTTCGCCGAGACCTTGAAGATGCGCTGCTTCGGCGCGCCCTCGTCTGTGAGGATGTAGAGGTCGTCCTTCCAGGGGTGCACCGAGTACTTCGCGCCCTTCCCCTGCGCGATGAGCTCGAAGCCCTTGCCGCTCTCGCCCGCCGTCGGCACGCCCTTGCCGAGGCGCTTCATGTACACGTCGTTCTCCGACCAGCCGCGGAGCACGTACACGACGAGGTACTTGCCGTCCTTCGACAGGTGCTGCGCGAGGAACGTCTTCGGATCACCGGTGCGCGGGTGGATCTGCACGTCCTTCGCCGGATCCGTCCCGAGCTTGTGGAAGCGGATCTCGGTGTAGCCGGGGCGCTCGTCGACCTTGATGTTCGGGTCGGTGGGCAGCCACTCGTAATAGAAGCCGGAGCTGTCGGGCAGCCACGACGGGTTCGCGTACTTGCCGCCGGGGATGACATCGATCTTCGACCACTCGAGCGAGTCCACGTCGATCACGTGCAGCGTGCTCTCGTCCGCGGCGTTCGGCTTCTGCTTGAAGACGACCTTCTTGCCGTCCCACGAGGGGAACCACGCGCCGAGCGAGATCGTCCCGTCCTTGCTCCAACCGTTCGGGTCGAGCAACACGCGCTCCTTCCCGTCCTCGCCGTCCTTCACGTAGACGATCGCCTTTTCGCGATCCGCGTGCGTGCGCGCGTAGAAGAAGCGGCGCTGCTGTGCCTCGCCCTTCTTCGCCGAGGGCAACAGCCGCATCGTCGGCACGCCGATCGAGTCGACGTAGAAGAGCTCGCGGAAGCGCTTCGCCAGCGCGTCGCGGCCGGGCAAATCGCGGATCATCGCGCGGGCGAACTCGTCCTGGACGGTCATCCACGCCTGCACCGGCTCGGCCTTCTCGTCCTCGAGCCAGCGGTAGGGGTCGGCCACCTGCGTGCCGTGCACCGTCTCCACGATCTGCTGCGCCATCGTCTCCGGATAGGCGGGCTTCGCGGCGGCGGCGGAGGGCGGCGTCTGGGCCGGCTGCTGCTCCGAAGCGGAAGGCTTCTCGGCGTCGTCGCGCACCTCGGGGCCGGAGGCGCAGGCCGCGGCGAACACCGCGGTGAAGGACAGGGCGAGCTTCTTCATGGACGCAGAACAATGCCCGCGTCCTCGTGCGGAGCAAGCCTATAGTCCCCCTTTTTTCGAGGGCTCCAGCAGCGCGGAAAAGCCCTCGCGGTACGTGGCGAAGCGCGGCGTCCAACCCAGCGTTTTCAGACGTGAATTCGCCACCGCGCGATCGCCGCGCAGCGTCACCGGCGCAGCTTCCAGTGGGATTGAACGCGGCAAGGGCAGGCCCATCCGAGCGCACAGCCACTCCACCACTTCGCGCTGCGGCGCCGCGTCGTCGTCGGCCACGTTGAGCACGCGGTCCGCGGGCAGCTTTCCTTCGTCGGCGTCGAGCGCGGTTCGGATGGCCTCCGCCAGATCGTCCACGTGCACCCGCGAGATGCGGCCGCTGCCATCTCCGGGCATCGCGTACCCGCCCGCGCGCAGACGTTCATGAAGGCCACGGCCGGGACCGTAGATGCCGGACACGCGCAGCGAGATGGCCCCAAGCGGCGCGAACAGTCGCTCCGCCTTCAACCGCGCGGCGCCGGGCGTTCCTGCCGCCTCGGGTGAGTCGTCCACCGGCGTCTCTTCCGTCACCACCCCTCGCGCTCGGCCGTAGACGCCGGTGGAGGAGAGATAGACGAAGCGCGAGGGACGGTGCCGCGCGAGCTCTGCTGCCAGCGCCTCATCGAGCCCCGCGTCGGGCGGCAGCGAGTACACGACCTGCGCACCTGCTGCATGCGCCCGCACGGCCTCCAGATGGTCCGGAACGACGCGCACGTTCGAACCCGCAGCGAGAAGTCGCTCCGTCCGAGCCGCATCCCTCGTGGACGCCACGAGCTGCCTGCCCCGCTGGGCCTCCGACGACGCGAGCCGCTCCAACGTGTAGCCGCAACCAATGAGCACGAGCATGGCGGCGCACGTTAGGCCGGCGGCTGCGAAGCTTGAACGTGCTGTTCGTCGTCCGCATCCGTTGAGCATGGGACCGCGAGCCATCTGCCGCTTCGCCGCGCTGCTGCTCGCGCTCGTCATCACACTGCCCGGAACGAGTCGGGCACAGGCCGCGGAGGATCCCGCGGAAGAAGCGCGCATCCCCTTCTCCGCCGTCGCGCAGCTCGAATCGGATGGTCGCCCCTTCCGGGTGGAAGTCCACGCGACGCAGGACGTGTTGAGACTGGACCTGCTGCACGAAGGCTCGGACGCCTCGATGCTGTTGAACCGGAAGGAGCAGGAGTTCTGGATGCTCGTGCCGGCGAGGCGCCTCGCGCGGCGCTTCGACGAGTCGTGGCTGGCGGACGATGTGATCGGCGCGCTGGCCTCGGAGGACCCCTGCGCGCGAACGGAAGATCTGCAGTGCCGCCGCGTGGGAGAGGAGCGGATCGACGGCCGTCTCGCCACGCGTTGGGAGGTGACCGACGCCTCGGGCGCGCCGATCGGCACCTACTGGTTCGACGAGCGCCTCCGCTTCCCGCTGCGGATGGAGCAGGCGGGTTTTCACATGCGGCTGGAGAACGTGCAGGAGGCGCCGCAGCCGGAAGACCTCTTCGAGATCCCCGATGACTACACGCGCCTTCGCGTCCCTGCGCTCCCCGGCGAGCCGGAGCCGCTGCTCGCGCCGGAGCCTCGGACCACGCTCTGACTGCCCCTGGCTGCTCTAGTTGCCGAACCCGAAGCTCGCGCGCGTGGCGGCGTGCTCTGCGGTCTGCGCGCCGCTCGCATCGCGCACGACGTAGTCCGGCTCGCGCGTGTGCAGGGTCGTCACCTGCTCGCCCTCTCGCGGCAGCCGGCACTCGAAGAGCGTGAACAGCGCCGGCGTCCCCGCGCGCGGGATGACGTCGCGGGACGAGACGAGCTGCAGCCCCGCGTCCACACAGGCCTGCTCCGCTTTCGCGCGCTGCACGGTGGGAAGGCAGAAGACGAAGCGGGCATGAGGCTCAGGTGACAACGCGGCGCGCGCGGCCCGGCAGTAGTCGCGCACGTCTCCGCGCAGCTCGAAGCGCGCGTGTGCCTTCTGCGAATCGGCCGGCACCACCCCGTCCTTGACGTCGAAGTAGGGCGGGCTTCCGGTGACGAGGTCGAAGGTCTCGCCTTGCAGACGGACCTCGCGCAGGTCGCCGTGAATCGCGCGCACGCGGTCCCCCAGCCCGTTCATCGCGATGTTCCGCTGCAGCAGGCCGAAGCTGATCTCCTGCGCCTCCACCGCGGTCAGCGTCGCCTCACGAGGCGCCCGCCACAGCGCGAGCAACCCGACCCCGCCGATGCCACTTCCGAGGTCCAGCAGACGCCGCGGCCGCGGACACTTCTCGATCGCGTACCAGCCGGTCAGCAGGTCGTCGGTCGAGTGCCGGTGCCCGTGCCGGCGCTGGACGATCTTCCACTCGCGCGTGAGCCCGTCGACGGTGAGCTCATCGCCATCGGGACCCGGGCCCCCCGCGCTCACTCGAAGTAGTCGCTGAAGAAGACGAGCACCGCGGCCACGGTGCGCTTGCTCCCGTGATCGCCGCAGCAGTTCGACGCCGAGCCCCACGACGAGCCGTTCTTCCGGATCGTCCCGCCGCTCTCGATCTTCCCCATCGACGAGCCGCTCTTGCGCACGGTGCCGTCGCTCTCGATCTTGCCGACCGACGAGCCCGACTTGCGGATGGTGCCATCGCTCTCGACCTTGCCGATCGACGAGCCACTCTTCCGCACCGTGCCGTCCGACTCGACCTTGCCCACCGACGAGCCATTGATGCGGATCGTCCCGTCGTTCTCCACCTTCGCCCACGACGAGCCGCCCTTGCGGATCTCGATGTCCGCCAGCGCGGCGGTGGAGAAGAGTGACACGCAGATCGCAGCGATCATCGGCCCGGCGGCGGACAGCGAACGGTTCATTCGGTTCATGTGCGCGAACCCTAGCGCAGCCGGTGCCGAGGGGTGAGGCTCGGTGGGTGATCGAAGACCTCTGGTACAAGAACGCGGTCATCTACAGCTGCGATCTCGAGAGCTTCATGGATGGCAACGGAGACGGCTGCGGCGACTTCGTGGGCCTCAACAACCGGCTCGACTACCTCGAGACGCTCGGGGTGGACGTCCTCTGGCTGGAGCCTTTCCACCCGTCGCCGTTGAAGGACAACGGCTACGACGTGGCGGACTACTACGGCGTGCACCCGCGCTACGGCTCGCTCGGGGACTTCGTCGAGTTCGTGCACCAGGCGAAGAAGCGCGGCATCCGCGTGATCATGGACCTGGTGGTGAACCACACCTCCGACAAGCACCCGTGGTTCCAGCACGCGCGCCGCGATCGGCAGTCCCCACTCAGGAACTGGTACGTCTGGGCGGACAAGCGCCCGAAGGCGTGGAACGAGGGGATGGTCTTCCCGGGCGTGCAGAAGCAGACCTGGTCGCGCGACGAGAAGAGCGGCGACTACTACTTCCACCGCTTCTACCCGCACCAGCCCGACCTCAACATCGACAACCCCGAGGTCCGCACCGAGATCCGCCGCATCATCGGCTTCTGGGTGCAGCTCGGCGTGCACGGCTTCCGGCTCGACGCGCTCCCCTTCGTCATCTCCGCGCTGCCCGACGAGAACGGCTCCGTCGAGCCAGGCCAGCACTTCGAATACCTCGAGGAGATGCGCTCGTTCCTCCAGTGGCGGATGGGCGACGCGATCTTTCTCGGCGAGGCGAACGTGCCGCCGGGAGACACCGCGCCCTACTTCGGCGAAGGCCGCGGCATCCACCTGATGTTCAACTTCTGGGTGAACCAGCACCTCTTCCTCTCGCTCGCGCGCCACGACGCCGAACCGCTGAAGAAGGCGCTGGAGCAGACGCGCGACATCCCCACGTCGTCGCAGTGGGCGCAGTTCCTCCGCAACCACGACGAGCTCGATCTCGGCCGGCTCAGCGAGGAGGAGCGCGCGGACGTCTTCGCGCGCTTCGGGCCCGAAGAGCGGATGCAGATCTACGGGCGCGGCCTGCGCCGAAGGCTCGGGCCCATGCTCGGTGGCGAGGCGCAGAGCCGGCTCGCCTACAGCCTCCTCTTCTCGCTCCCCGGCACCCCGGTCATCCGCTACGGCGACGAGATCGGCATGGGCGACGACCTCTCCCTTCCCGAGCGCGAAGCGGTGCGCACGCCGATGCAGTGGGCCGCCGACCACAACGGCGGCTTCTCCACCGCGCCGCGGCGAAAGCTCGTCCACCCGGTGCTGCGCGACGGACCGTGGGGCTACCCGCACATCAACGTGGACAGCCAGCGGCGCTCGCCGGACTCGATGCTCCAGTGGATGGGCAAGATGATCCGCCTGCGCAAGGAGTGCCCGGAGATCGGCTGGGGAGAGTTCCAGCTCCTCGAGGGCACCGCTCCACAGGTGCTGCTGCTCCTCTTCACCTGGCGCGGCTCGTCGGTGCTGACGATTCACAACCTCGACGACACGCGCCGCGAGGTGACCTTCCGGCTCCCGGACGGCACTGCCGGAGACGACGCGCCGCTGTTCGACCTCATGGAGCAGGAGGAGCTGCGGCCGAGCCACGCACAGGGTCCGGACGATCGCCGCTACTCGCTGGCGTTGGAGGGCTACGCGTTCAAGTGGTACCGCGTGGGCACGCTGAACTACGCGCTCGCGCGCACGCCCGAGACGCCGCCGGAGATGCAGCACGCGCGCGGCGAAGGGCACCCGAAGCCGAAGCCGAAGCCGAAGCGAAAGAAGAAGAAGCGCGGCTAGTTCCCCAGCTCGATCAGCAGCTGGGTCACACCGCCGTACACGAAGTCGCCCTCGCGAACGCCGCCGAGCACGCCCGCGCCGAGCTGCACGTTCTCCCACGCGGTCAGCTGCACGCCCGCGGTGGCGTCGAGCCCGTTCGAGTCACCGAGCTCACCGCGCGTCTCGATCCGCTCTTCTAGGCGATGCCCTCGGCCGCCTGCACTTCGAACACGGCGGCGGCGGTGCGCGCGACTCCGGTCGTCCGCTTCGCCGCAGGCCCCAGCACGAGGCACGCGCTCCGCCAGACCGGCAACCGCCCCGGGTTCTCGGCAAGAACCCCTTCCGCCAGCGTATGGCCGCGCGAGGTCTCAGCCAGCGCCCCGAGGGACTCCAGCGCCGCGCAGGGCCACTTGTGCGCCCAGCGCTCACGGAGCACCCACGCCTCGGGAGAGTCCATCCCCTCCACCGACAGCAGCGCCTCCGCGTGCGCCGGGGCCGCCCTCACGCGCAGCGCCCAGGCCCACGGCGCCTCCACGCCGCTGAGCGAACGCAGCACCGCCGCGGGCGCGTGCGCGAAGAGCCTCTCCCGCGCGGTCCGGCCGAACGCCGAGTCCACCCCGCGCAGGCTCCGGAGCACCTCCAGCGGCACGCGCGCCAGCAGCGCCTCGCGCGCCGCATCGGCCCGCGCGGTCCGCAGCCCTGTCAGGGACAGCGCCACCTCCGCATCGAGCGCCAGCGCCCGGCCTTCCCGCCGAAGCTCCCACGCGCGGTCACCGTCCACGCCCTCCAGCCCGCGCAGCACCGCCCCGAGCGTCCCCGCGCCCCGGGACAGCGCCCGCGTGCGCAGCGCCCAGGCTGCGTCCGAATCGTCCCCGGCGAGCGAGGCGACCACCGCGTCCGGCGCGCGCTCGAACAGCGCCTCGCGCATCCCCATCGCCCGCGGCGAGAGGTCCCAGGTCAGGCTCTTCGCCACCGCGCCCGGCGCCGTCACCAGCGCGATCTCCCGGAGCCGGTAGCTCTCCTCGTCGCAGAGCCCGGTCAGCGAACGCGCCACCTCCGCCGGGTGAGCCTCCACGCGCTTTACCCGCCGCGCGTGCGCCGCCAGCCCGTCGATCCCGCGGAGCAGGTGCAGCGCCAGCACCGGCTCGTGCGCGCCCAGCCCGTCCACCGCCTCGAGCAGCCGCGCCTCCACCTCCGCCGCCGTCGTCCGCTGCCGCTCCGCCTTCGGTGCGTTGAGCGGCCTGACCTCCGGCGCGCCGACCTCCAGCCGCGTGGTCACGAGGTCCGCCACCCGCTCCGCCAGCTCCGCGAGCCCGGTCTCCTCCGCGTCGACGATCACCCAGCGCGCCGGATCGCGCAGCGCGAGCTCGTGCAGCGTCGCGCGCAGCCGCACCGGATCGCGAACGTTGACGTGCTCCGCCTCCGCCGCCTCCAGCCGCAGCCGCGCCAGCTCCGGGTCGGTGTCCACGCACACCACGAGGTCGGGCAGCGTTCCGTCGGTCGCGAACGCCATCAGCGGCGCGACGTCCTTCGCGGGCAGCGCCGCGTCCATCGCCCGGCAGAGCACGGCGTGCAGGAGCCCTTCGGTCACGCACAGCTCACCGCGCGCGAGGGCCGGCCGCACCCGTTCGTCGATGCACCGCGCCTGCGCCGCCAGCGCCGCGAGCACCTCCGCGCGCGCCGGAGCGCCCATCACCGACGCCTCCGTCCGCACGCTCGCGTCGCCCGCGAAGCAGACCCGGTCGCCCCGCCCTCGCAGCCGGTCCGCCACCCGCCGCGCGAGCTCCGCCCTGCCACTGCCCTCAATCCCCTCGAAGTCGATGAACACCGTTGCACCCCCGCGGCGCCGGAGGTGTGCAACGCCGATGCCCCGGTTTTTCCTTCGGTTTCCTCGCGCGGGGACGCACGGGGGACGACCGCGGAGGCCACCGTGGGCAACGCGCTTCCCTCCGAAACGAAAAAGGGCGCCGCGGCTCTCCGCGACGCCCTCCTCTGCTCACCGGTCCGGTCGGTGAACCGCTACGCCGATTCCTTCTTCGGCTCGGCGAGCTCCTTCTCGTTCGCGGTCGCGTTGGCGTTCGCGTGCAGCACGACAGGCTCGCTCTTCTTGAGGATGACGTCCTCGCTGATGACGACCTCGCGCGCGGTCTTCCGCGACGGGATCTCGTACATGACCTCCAGCATCGCGTTCTCGAGGATGGCGCGCAGACCGCGGGCGCCCGCCTTCCGCCGGATGGCCTCCTGGGCGACGGCCTTCAGCGCGCCGTCGGTGAACTTGAGGCTGACGCCGTCGAGCTCGAAGAGCTTCTTGTACTGCTTCGTCAGCGCGTTCCGCGGCCGCACGAGGATGTCCATCAGCGCCGCCTCGTCGAGCTCCTCGAGCGCGGTGATGATCGGCAACCGGCCGATGAACTCGGGGATCATCCCGAACTTGAGGATGTCCTCCGGCTCCACGTGCCGCAGAAGCTCGGTGAGGTTCCGCTGCTTCTTCGTCTGCGGGTCCGCGCCGAAGCCCATGCTCCGTCCGCCGAGCCGCCGGTCGATCACGCCCTCGAGCCCGCCGAACGCGCCGCCGCAGATGAAGAGGATGTTCGTCGTGTCCACCTGCAGGAACTCCTGCTGCGGGTGCTTGCGGCCACCCTTCGGCGGAACATTGGCGACCGTGCCCTCGATGATCTTCAGCAGCGCCTGCTGCACGCCCTCGCCGGAGACGTCGCGGGTGATCGACGGGTTCTCGCTCTTGCGCGCGATCTTGTCGATCTCATCGATGTACACGATGCCGCGCTGCGCCCGCTCGATGTCGTGATCCGCCGCCTGCAGCAGGTTCACGATGATGTTCTCGACGTCCTCACCCACGTAGCCGGCCTCGGTGAGGCAGGTGGCGTCCGCGATGGTGAAGGGCACGTTGAGGATGCGCGCCAGCGTCTGCGCCAGCAGCGTCTTCCCGCTCCCGGTGGGCCCGAGCAGCAGGATGTTCGACTTCTGCAGCTCCACGTCCTCGAGCGCGACCTTCGACTCGATGCGCTTGTAGTGGTTGTGCACCGCGACCGAGAGCACCTTCTTCGCCCGGTCCTGGCCGATCACGTACTCGTCGAGGATCGACTTGATCTCCGACGGCCGGGGGATCCGAAGCCGCGTGTCCTTCGCCTCCTCGCGGTCGATCTCCTCAGCGATGATGTCGTTGCAGAGCCCGATGCACTCGTCGCAGATGTAGACCGTCGGCCCCGCGATGAGCTTCTTCACTTCCTTCTGCGACTTCCCGCAGAAGGAGCAGCAAAGGGTCTGGTTGTCCTTCCGCTCGATGTTCTTCCCCGCCATTCAAATCCTCTCGATCCCCACGCCATGGGGCGAGCCGCCCACGGTCCTTGGCAAATGTAGTCAGCCGCTTCCGCGGGCGTCCATCATGGCAACCGGTACTTAACAGCGACGCGGACGGTTTTCTGCGCAAGCAAACGCCCGGGGGCGACGCATGGCCGCCTCCCGGGCGCTGGCACCACTCGGAGCGCTGCAGCGGCGCGTCACGTTTCTGACGCACCCTTCGCGGCGTTCTCTACCGGTCCTTCTTCGTCGTGTCCGGGCCCGGCACCGAGCTCGTGGCCTTCTTGTGCGCGAACACCTCGTCGACGATCCCGTAGGCCTTCGCCTCGGTCGCGCCCATGAAGTAGTCGCGGTCGGTGTCCTTCTCGATCCGCTCGATCGGCTGGCCGGTGTGCTTGACGATGATCTCGTTCAGGCGCGCCTTCATCCGCAGGATCTCCCGCGCCTGGATGTCGATGTCGGTCGCCTGCCCGCGCGCCCCGCCCATCGGCTGGTGGATCATGATCCGCGAGTTCGGCAGCGAGTAGCGCTTGCCCTTCTCGCCGGCCAGCAGGAGCACCGCGCCCATGGAGGCCGCCTGCCCGATGCAGATGGTGGAGACCTTGGGCTTCACGTACTGCATGGTGTCGTAGATCGCGAGACCCGCGGTCACCGAGCCGCCCGGCGAGTTGATGTAGATGCTGATGTCCTTGTCCGGGTCCTCGGACTCGAGGAACAGCAGCTGGGCCACGATGACGTTCGCCACGTCGTCGTCGATCTCCGTGCCCAGCATGATGATCCGGTCCTTCAGGAGCCGGCTGTAGATGTCGTACGAGCGTTCACCGCGGTGGGTCTGCTCGATGACGTACGGGACGGGCATGTAGGGCATGTCTCGGGTTCTCCTGACGACGGACGTGTGTTCCGAAGGTCAGGAATACTTCGCACGCGACTTCAGGAATTCAATCGTCTTTTCCTCGCGCAGCCGCCCAGCGAGCGCTTCCTTCGCGTCCGAGTCCTTCAACTGTTTACGGACCTGCGAAAGGGGCAGCCCGCTCTCCGCGGCGAGCTCCTCGAGCTTCTTCTCCTGGTCCTCGTCCGTGGCGGTGATGCCGTGCTTCTCCGCGATCGCGTCGAGGAGAATCGAGGCCTTCACCTCGAGCTCCGCCTTCGGCCGCATCTCCTCGCGGAGCTTGTCGAAGTCGAGCTGCAGCATCCGCGGGTCGATGCCCGTCTGGGTCAGCGAACGCAGCGCGCCGCGCAGCATCGAGTCCGTCGCCCGCTCGGTCATCGCGCGGGGGATCTCGAACGGGTTCTTCGCCACGAGCTTCTCGAAGAGCTCCTCGCGCTCCTTGCGCTCGAGCTCGGTCTTCTGGCTCTTCTCGAGCTGGCCGCGGACCTTCGCCTTCAGCTCCTCGAGGTTCTCGCCGCCGCCGAGCTCCTTCGCCAGGTCGTCGTTCACCTCGGGGGTGACCTGGTGCTTGAGGCCCTTGAGCGAGATCGCGAACTTCGCGGTCTTCCCCTTCGTGGAGGGCTCGTCGTAGTCCTCGGGGAAGGTGTAGTCGATCTCCTTCGTCTCGCCGACCTTCACGCCCTCGAGCTGCTTCACGTTGCCGCGGACGAGCTCGCCCTCGGTGATCTCCACCGTGATGTCCTTCGCCTCCGAGCCGGGGAACGGCTGCCCGTCGATGCTCGCGGTGAAGTCGATCTGCGCCCAGTCGCCGCTCTGCGCGACCTCACGGCCCTCCACCGGCTCCAGCCGCGCGAGGCGCTGGCGCATGGACTCGATGCGCTCGTTGATCCGCTCGTCGCTGATCGTCAGATCGCTCTTCGTCAGCTCGAGGCCCTCGTAGTCCTTCGGCTCGACCTTCGGCTTCACCTCGACCCGCGCCTCGAAGGAGAACGGCGATTCGGCGGCGACCTTCGTCGGGTTGGTGATCTGCGGCTGGCTCACCGCCTCCACCTTGTGCTCGCGGATGGCGTCCACGTAGGCGCGCTGGACGAGCTGCTGCACCACGTCGTCCTCCACCTGCTCCTTGAACCGCTGCTCGAGGATCCGGCGCGGAACCTTGCCCGGACGGAAGCCCGGGATCTTCACCTGGCGGGACAGCGTCCCGTACGCGCGCTCGAGCTCGCGGCTCACCTGCGCACCCTCCACCTCGATGGAGAGCTTCTTCTCGATGGGGGAGATTTCCTCGACCTGGACCTTCATGAACGCTCCTGCAGCCCGCTGTAGGGAAGGGCCGGAGCGTTTAGGGGAAGGCTCCGCGGATCGCAACCTCGGAACGCGGGAGTGGGCGGGGAGGGACTCGAACCCTCACACCTTGCGGCGCCAGATCCTAAGTCTGGTGCGTCTACCAGTTCCGCCACCCGCCCGGGCCTGCGAAGCGGGGGCACGGAACCTTGCGCGATGCCCTCTCGTCAAGCAGGGAGTCGCGGCGGCCCCGGACCCGCGCCTTGTTTCACCGGCGCCGACCGGTTAACGGTGACGGCCGTGTCTGCTGCCCCGCCCACTGCCGCGTCCGAGCGACGACGCCTGACGCCCCTCACCGGGCTGGGCACTGTTGCGCTCGCGCTGGCGGTGGCCCTCACGCCGGTTCAGCCGCCCGAGCCGGTCGCATCGACGGCGACCGCGGAGACCACGCGGGCGCGCTCGCAGGTCGGCGCATCGCAGCTGCACGTCTCGAACGTCCGAGAAGCCCTCCCCCACTTCCAGCTCGGACAGGGCGCCGCGGCGCTCAGACCGGATGGACTGGGCGGCGCCGGGTCGGGCAACGGCTTCGGCAAGGGCGGCCGCCGGGCGGTGTGGGGAGTCGAGCCGCTCCGGTTCGAAGAGGTGGCGGTCGGCGCCGAGATCGCGCTGTCGAGCTACCGCGTGCCCCCTCCCGGAATGCACCTCTCCGCGTCCGCGAGGGTGGTGCTCTTCCCGCAGCAGGGCCCGCCCGCGCGCACGTAGCGCCGGCGTCTTTCTCAATTCCAATCTTTTTCATGTTTCACGCGCCCCATTGGCGTGGCGCGAAAGGTCTGTCTTCACCATGAGCAGCGAAAACAACGACACGCAGCAGGATCCCCACGGCTTCGAGTGGAAGCGCATCGCCATCGCCCTCGGCGTTGCCGCGGTTCTCGTCGTCCTCGGCGTCGCATTCGGAGGCTTCGGGTAGTCTCTGCGGCCACTGAACGCGGTAGGCACCTTCCGGAGAACGAAGCGCATGGATGTGGTGGTGATCGGGTTGGCGGTTCTCGGGTTGGTGCTGTTGGTGGTGGGGGCGGAGGTGCTGATCAAGGGCGCCTCCCGCCTCGCCACCTCGGTCGGGGTGAGCCCGCTGGTGGTGGGGCTCACCGTCGTGGCCTTCGGCACGTCCGCGCCGGAGCTCGCGGTCAGCCTGTCTTCCTCGATGAAGGGCCAGGCGGACATCGCGCTCGGCAACGTGGTCGGGTCGAACATCTTCAACGTGTTGTTCATCCTCGGCCTCTCGGCGCTGGTCGCCCCGCTGGTGGTGACGCAGAAGCTCCTGCGGCTGGAGGTGCCGCTGATGATCGCCGCCGCGGGGCTCGTCTGGGTACTCGGCCTCGACGGCCGCATCGGACGGCTGGACGGCGCGCTGCTCGGCGCCGGCATCGTCGCCTACACGGTCTTCGCCATCCGCCAGAGCCGCCGGGAGACGCAGGCCGTGCAGGCCGAGTACGCGAAGGAGTTCGGCGAGGCGAAGGACGGCGGCGCGAAGGAGAAGCACGCGGGCTTCGCCGGCACCCGGCTGGGACAGCTCGTCTTCATCGCAGTCGGCCTGGCGATGCTGGTGCTCGGGTCGAACTGGCTCGTCGAGGGCGCCGTCACCGTGGCGCGCGCGTTCGGGGTCAGCGAGCTCATCATCGGCCTCACCATCGTCGCCGCGGGCACGTCCCTCCCGGAGGTGGCCACGAGCGTCATGGCCAGCGTCCGGGGCGAGCGCGACATCGCCGTGGGCAACGTCGTGGGCTCGAACCTCTTCAACGTCCTGGCGGTGCTCGGCTTCTCGAGCCTGATCTCGCCCGAAGGCGTGGGCGTCTCCCCGGCCGCGCTCTCCTTCGACATCCCGATCATGGTCGCGGTGTCGGTGGCGTGCCTGCCCATCTTCTTCACCGGCGGGGCCATCTCGCGGTGGGAGGGCGCGCTCTTCCTCGGCTACTACGTGGCCTACGTGGTGTTCCTCGTGGTGTCGGCGACGTCCCACACGGTGAAGCCGGTGCTCGCCTCCGCGATGCTCTACTTCGCGCTGCCGCTGACGGCGGTGACGCTGGTGGTCGTCGCGCTGGCGGAGGTGCGCCGGAGAGCCCGGGGATCTCGCACGGCGCAGTGACCGGACCTACGCTCCGGGCGGCCATGGAACTGCTCGACAACCGCATCCAGCCGTACGCGTGGGGATCCCGGACCGCGATCGCGCGGCTGCAGGGGCGGCCCTTCCCCACCGAAAGGCCCGAGGCCGAGCTCTGGATGGGCGCGCATCCCGCCGCGCCGTCGCGACTTGCCGTGCCCCGTCCTTGTGTCTCCACGCTCGCCGAGGCCGTGGCCGCCGCGCCGGAGCGCATGCTGGGCGCCGAGACCGTCTCCCGCTTCGGACCGAGGCTCCCCTTCCTGCTGAAGGTCCTCGCCGCCGAGACGCCGCTCTCCTTGCAGGCGCACCCGTCGCGGGAGGGGGCCCGGGAGGGTTTCGCGCGCGAGAACGCGGCGGGCGTGCCGTTGGACTCGCCGCTCCGCAACTACAAGGACGAGAACCACAAGCCGGAGATCCTCTGCGCGCTCGGACCCTTCTGGGCGCTGTACGGGTTCCGCGACGTGGCGCAGACCCTCTCGCTGCTGCGCTCTCTTCGGGTGCCGGCGCTGGAGGCGTGGACTGCGCTCCTCGCCCGCGACGGAGAGAGGGGCCTGGCGCAGACCTTCCGCGAGCTGATGACGCTGCCTGCGTCCGAGCGCGTGCCGTTGGTGGAGGCGGTGCTCGCCGCCTGCGGGCGCGAAGCCTCGGACGAAACCTTCCTCGAGGAGCGCCGCTGGGCGGTGCGGCTGGGCGAGCTCTACCCGGGCGACGCGGGCGTCGTGGGCGCGCTGCTGTTGAACCTCGTGCGGCTGGAGGCGGGCGACGCGCTGTACCTGCCGGCGGGCAACCTGCACGCGTACCTCAGCGGCACCGGCGTGGAGTTGATGGCGAGCTCCGACAACGTGCTGCGCGGCGGCTGCACGCCGAAGCACGTGGACGCGGAAGAGCTGTGCCGGGTGCTCGAGTTCCGCGCCATCCCGCCTCGTCCCCTTCGCCCGACCGCGGTGAGCGACGTGGAGAGCGCCTACGAGACCTCCGCGCCGGACTTCCGCCTCTCCCGCCTGACGCTTCACGAGGGCGGCGCTGCGTTCTCCTCGCCGGGTGGACAGCCGGAGATCGTCCTCTGCACGGAGGGCGCGCTACAGCTGAAGGCAATGGAGAGGGTGCTCCGGCTCCACCGCGGCCAGAGCGCGTTCATCTCCGCCTCGGACGGGGCCTGGACGGCAGCGGCCGTCCCGAGCGGTGGCGAAGCTCCGGCGGTGGCTTTCCGCGCGACGGTGGGCGCCTAGCTGGAAAATCAAAAGGGCCGGTCACCTTTCGGCGACCGGCCCTTCGACTGTGAGAGCGGAAGGAATCGAACCTTCAACCTATGGATTAAGAGTCCATTGCTCTGCCAATTGAGCTACGCTCCCGAACTTTTTGGCGAAGCGGCGCGGGCATTTAGCGAACCCGATACCGCCTGTCAACGACTTCCCCCAGACTTCTTCTGCGCGCCCGCCAGGGATCGAACCTGGGACCTCCGGGTTCGAAGCCCGGCGCTCTATCCAGCTGAGCTACGGACGCTCGACGCATTGACCCGTCGAGTTTGGGCGACCAACCGGGCTTGAACCGGTAACCCCCGGAGCCACAGTCCGGTGCTCTGCCAGTTGAGCTATGATCGCCGTACTTCGTGCTTCTGCTGCTGCCTGCGACAACTGCGGCGGGCGTGGTACCTGAAAACCCAGCCCGGTTCAAGCGGCTTCCCGAATCGTTGGCCCCTACAGCACGCCCGGCAGGGCTCGAACCTGCGACCCCCGGCTTAGAAGGCCGGTGCTCTATCCAGCTGAGCTACGGGCGCCTACGACTCACCAACACGCACGACCCAATCGGGGCGAGAGGATTCGAACCTCCGACTTCCTGCGCCCAAGGCAGGCGCGCTACCAGGCTGCGCTACGCCCCGTACTGCCGCGCCTTCTTACGCCTCAGAGGGCGCCTCGGGCCAGCTTTTCCAACGTGGGGGCCATCTGCCGGAACGCCGCCCCGCGGTGCGAGATCGCGCTCTTCTCCTCGCGGGTGAGCTGCGCCATCGTCCGGCCGCCGGGCTCGACCTCGAACACCGGGTCGTACCCGAACCCACCCTCCCCCTTCGCCGCGCGGGCAATGGTGCCGCGGCACTCGCCCTCGGCAAAGAAGGTGCGTCCGTCCGGCAGCGCGAGGCACAACACGCAGCGGAACGCCGCGCCCCGCTCCGCATCCGGCGTGTGCGCCAGCGCCTCCAGCAGCTTCTCGTACCGCGCCCTGTCGTCTCCCTCCGCGTACCGTGCGCTCCGAACGCCCGGCGCACCACCGAGCGCGTCCACGCACAGCCCCGAGTCGTCCGCCAGCGACGGCAGCCCGGTTGCCTCCGCGCACGCGAGCGCCTTCTTGCGCGCGTTGTCGCGGAAGGTCTCGCCGTCCTCCACCACCTCCGGCACCGCGAGGTCGGACGCGGAGAGCACCTCCAGCGCGTCGCCCACCAGCGCGCGCAGCTCCTTCACCTTCCCGGCGTTGTGCGTGGCGAAGAGGAGCTTCATCGCTAGGCGCCCGTCGTCAGCTGCTCGAGCGTCGCCCGCTGCAGCTCCACCAGCTTCGCGATCGCGGCCATGCCGGCGTCCACCA
Organism: Pseudomonadota bacterium; assembly: GCA_023423535.1. GTDB lineage: Bacteria > Myxococcota > Myxococcia > Myxococcales > Myxococcaceae > JAFAFL01. Next base: position 30,638 of record JAFAFL010000019.1, on the reverse strand, counting down.
TCTGGTCGAGCTGCTTGCGCTCGAAGGACTTCTGCTCGGCGGTGCCCTGCACCTCCACCAGCCGCCCGTCGCCGGTCGCGACGATGTTCATGTCCACCTCGGCCGCCGAGTCCTCCTCGTAGTCGAGGTCCACCAGCACCTCGCCCTTGAGCACGCCCACCGAGAGCGCGGCGATGGGCATCAGCTCCGGGAGCTTCGTCATCGTGCGCTTCTTCTGCAGCGTGCGCAGCGCGAGCGCGAAGGCCACCCAGCCGCCGGTGATCGACGCGGTGCGCGTGCCGCCGTCCGCCTGCAGCACGTCGCAGTCGATGGTGAAGGTCCGCGTGCCGAGCTTCTGCAGATCCACCGACGCGCGCAGCGACCGGCCGATGAGACGCTGGATCTCCTGCGTCCGGCCGCTCTGCTTGCCCTTCGCCGCCTCGCGGGCGCCACGCGTGTTCGTCGCGCGCGGGAGCATCCCGTACTCCGCCGTCACCCAGCCGCCGCCGGTGCCGAAGACGTGCGGCGGAACCTTCTCCTCCACCGAGCAGGTGACGAACACCTTCGTGTTCCCGTACTCCACCTGCACCGAGCCCTCCGCGTGCATGGAGATCTGCGGGATGATCACGACGGGACGCGGCTCGAGCGAGCCACGGTTGAACGAACGCATGAGGCCTCCGGAAGCGAGTCCCCGCGTTTAACCGACGGTCGCGGACCTGACCAGCGTCACTCGGCGCCGGCGGCCGAGGCGGTGCTCGAGGCGTACTTGCCGCCGAAGAACTGGCGCACGCCCTCGGCGATCCCCTCTGCGACGGAGGCCTGGTACGCCTTGTCCGTCAGCCGCACGCTCTCCTCGGGATGCGAGAGGTAGCCGACCTCCACCAGCACCGCCGGCGCGAGCAGCCCGTTGAGCACGTAGAACGGCGCCTGGTGCACGCCGCGGTCGGTCGCTCCGGTCGCCTCCACCAGCGCCTTCTGCACTGCGTAGGCGAGCCGTGACGAGTCCCCGTGCGCCTCCTGCCGCTGCAGGTCCGCGAGGATGAACGCGAGGATGTCGCTGCCCGGCTTCGTCGCCTGCGCGCCTCCCTCCGCGTTCTCGCGAGCCGCGATGCGCGCCGCGTCCACACCCGAAGCGCTGGCGGAGAGGAAGTAGGTCTCCACCCCGTTCACCTGCGCGCGGGCACGAACGGGCGGCATCGAGTTCGCGTGGATGGAGATGAAGAGGTCCGGCGCGCGCGCGTTGGCCAGCGCCACCCGGTCCGCGAGCAGCAGGTCCGCGTCGTTCTCGCGGGTGAGGATCACCGTCACGTCCAGCGACTCCTGCAGCGCGGTCCGAACCCGCTTCGCCAGCTGCAGCGCGAGCGCCTTCTCCTTCATCCCGCTCGGGCTCACCGCACCGTCCTGCGTGCCGCCGTGGCCGGGGTCGAGCACGATCACCGGCTTCTTTCCCGACGAGGGTGCCTGCGCGTGAGCCGTCACCGGCGCGACGAAGACGAGCGCGCACGCCAGAAGCAGGAGTGACCGGACGAAGGCCCGGCGCGTGGCGAGAGAGCGCGGCATGCGCGCGAGCCTACCGGAGCGAGCGGGCGCCCAGCACCATTCAGGCGAGCAGGTCGGCTTCACTCGCAACCGGGGAAGGTCCGGCACCACTCGGTCCACGCTTCTCGGGCGGTCGCGAGATCGACGGGCTGCAGCTGAACATCGGCGCCAAGCGCACGCGCGCCGAGCCTCCCCTGGTCCGCGCGGATGACGACGCCCAGCACCGGATAGCCACCGGTCGTCGGATGATCCGGCCCGAGCACGATCGGCTCGCCGGAAGGAGGCAGCTGGATCGCGCCACGCACCATCGGCGCGGAAGCCACGCGCGCGCCCGAGCTGATGCGCCTCCCGGTCAGCCGGGTGCCCACGCGGTCCGACGTGGCCGAGATGCGGAACGGCGCGGCGGCCAGCGCCTCGATGTCTGCGGCGTGCGCCTCGGGCAGCGGCACGAAGCGGATGGGGCCTCCCGGGCCGGGTTCGAAGCCCGGTGGCACCGGGCTCATGTGCGCGCGCGTCCCAGGGCCTTCACCGACCGGCAGCACGTCTCCGCGGCGCAGCGCCCTTCCCTCGTGGCCTCCGAGCCGTGCCACCGGAAGCGTGCCGCGTCCGCCGAGCACGCGCGGGACGTCCAGTCCGCCCTCCACCGCGACGTAGCGGACGCCTTCTGAAGGGCTCGCGCCGCACAGCACGCCGTGGCCGGGCATGAGCGTGATGATTTGTGCGCCGTCGAAGAGATGCAGCGGCGTGTCACCGCAGTTGCGGAGCTCGACGTGGCCCCAGACTTCGATCGCCGCGGCGCCCGGCGCATTGCCGACCGCGAGGTTCGCCTGCGCGAGCAGCTCCGGGCTCACCGCACCGCCTGGAGGCAGGCCGTGGTGCGCGAAGCCTCGCCGCCCCGCGTCCTGAACGAAGGCGACGCCTCGGACGGAGAGGAGCTCGAGCCGGCGCATGCGCTACCCCACCCGCTCGAAGCGCACGAGGTCGCCCGGCTCAAGCGCGGAACCCTGCTCCGGATCGAACGCGCGGAAGTCCACCACGGTGCCGATCAGGTGCCAGCCTCCCGGGCTCGCGAACGGATAGACCGCCGTCATGCGCTCGGCGATCGCCACGGATCCGGGCGGCACGCGCGGGCGGGGCGTCGTGCGTCTCGGCAGCGCGAGCCTTGGATCGAGCCCGTGCAAGTACGCGAATCCCGGGAGGAATCCGACCGTCGTCACCTCGTAGGTGCGCGCCTCGTGGAGCGTGACCACGTCGTCCACCGTCAGTCCGCAACGGTCGGCGACCTCGGCGAGATCCTCTCCGTCGTAACGAACGCGCACCCGCTTCGGCGCCGGGCGCTCCACGGGCGCAGCCGCCGACCAGCCGAGCAGCGCAGCCTCCACGCCCGCCGCGGCGTCATCGGCGTTCGCGGTGGTCGTGCTGAACGCGACCATGCCCTCGCGCTCGCCGAACGAGACATCCGCCACGCCCGGCACCGCACGCAGCGCGCGGAGCAGTGACCGCCGGTCCACGCCCGCGGGAAGCTCGAACCGCCACGCGCTCTCGCCGAACGGGGAGAGCAGCGGCGGCGGACCATCGAGCGCGGCGCGCACGGCCTTCGCGATCTCGACAGCACCCGGCGTGTCGCCGTGCACGCAGAGGGTCTCCACGTCACCCAGCCGCACCAGCCTTCGCGCCTGAGCTGCCGCCTTCTCGAGACTGTCGAGCAGCGCGCCCGGCTTCCCCCGAGGAAGGAGCGAACCATCCGGGGCCAGACCGCGATCCGCGAAGCCCTCGCGCCAGTAGCCGATGCCGGCCCCGCGTGCGGCTTCACGAAGCGCACCGCGCGGCGGGCCGAAGAAGTGGATGTCGCGACCGAGTGCCGCCAGCGACGCCTCGATCACCACTCTCGCCAACGCGGGGTCTCGATTTGCCGCGTGGTACAGCGCGCCGTGCGGCTTCACCGCGGTGACCTTCGCGCCCTTCGCTTCCGCGATCCGCCTCAAGGACTCGCACTGCGAACGCACCGAACCCGCCAGCCACTCGAGCCCGATGGAGAGTTCCCGGCGGCCGAACCCTTCCCGATCCGGATACGAGGGATGCGCGCCGACTCGCACGCCGTGGCGAAGGCAGCGCGAGACCGCTTCGTTCATCGACGCGTCGTCGCCAGCGTGCCCACCGCAGGCGATGTTCGCCAGCTCTGCTGCCTCGTACAGCCGCTCGTCCTCTCGAGGGAGCTCCCCGAGATCGATGTTCAGCAGCGGCCGGGGCGCATTCAGACGATCACCTCGATGCCGGCCCGCCCCTTCGGCGCGATCTCGCCGATGGGATAGGCGCCAGCACCCGCTCGTTCGAGCGCGTCGAGGATCTTCGGTGCGGCCTTCGCGTCCACCGCGGCCAGCAGCCCGCCGTTGGTCTGCGCGTCCGCCACCACGAGCTTGATCGCGTCGGGGAACTCGTCCGGCCACTTCACCTTCGCGCCCACCCACTCGAGGTTCGCGCGCGTGCCGCCTGGGATCACGCCCTCCTGCGCCAGCGCGGGGATGCCCTCGATCATCGGCAAGAGCGGAAGGAACAGGCGCGCCTTCACCTTCGAGCCCGACGCCATCTCCCACAGGTGCCCGAGCAGCCCGAAGCCGGTCACGTCCGTCAGCGCGTGCGTGCTCTTCCAGTGCTTCGAGAAGACCTCGCCGGCTGCCTTGTTCAGCTCGCTCATCACGCCGATGGCGCGTTCCGTCAGCGCCGCGTCCGCGAGGCCCCGCTTGATCGCGGTGGTGGCGATGCCGCTGCCGATGGGCTTGGTGAGGATGAGCACGTCGCCCGGCCTCGCGCCGACGTTGCGAAGCACCCGGTCCGGATGCACGAGCCCGGTCACGCTCATGCCGTACTTCGGCTCTTCGTCCGCGATCGAGTGGCCGCCGAGGATGGGGATGCCCGCTTCGTCCGCCTTCTTCTGGCCGCCCTGAAGGATCTTCGAGAGCACCTCCAGCGGCTGCGACTTCGGGAAGCAGACGAGGTTCAGCGCGAACAGGGGCCGCCCGCCCATCGCCCACACGTCGCTCAGCGCGTTGGCCGCGGCGATCTCTCCGAACGCGACCGGATCATCGACGACCGGCGGAAAGAAGTCCGCGGTCTGGACGATCGCCTCCTTGCGGTTCAGGCGATAGACGGCCGCGTCGTCGGAGGTGGAGTGACCCACCAGCGCGTCGGGGTGCTTCGTGATCTTCACGTGACGCAGGACCTGCGCCAGATCCGCGGGGCGGAGCTTTGCCGCTCAGCCCGCGCAGTTCGCCAGTTCGGTCAGCCGCTTCGCGCCAGTGCCGTTGCCAGTGCTCATGGCGCGCTCTCTATCAGCCGGCGCGCACGTAGTCGCGCTTGAGCAGCTCGACGAGGACCTCGGCCGTCTGCACGTCGTCCTTGTCCGAGTGATCGAGCACGCCGCCCAGCGCGCCGAAGTTGTAGACGAGCTGCAGCACGTCCAGCTGGTCCGGCGTCAGCTCCCGCAGCGGCGAGGTCAGCGGGCTGGCGAGCATCAGCGCGGCATTGGCGGGCGGCAGGTACTTCTGCAGCCGCCGCAGCTCGTCCAGCGAGCGCAGCCCGTCCATCAAGAGCGCCTCGGTGGAGGTCTCGAGCTCGACCATGAACTCGGGCGGCTCCTCGGGGGAGAGTTCGAACTCGCCGGCCTCCCACTGGATGATCCGGTTGAAGCTCTTCTGCGGCCCGAGCTCGTGGTTCTCGTTGATCACCGCGTAGTACACACGGCCCTGGCGCAGGTAGATGCGCGCCTCGACCGGGCCCTGCCGGATGATGAGCACGCCGTTCTTCTTCGAGGTGTGGAAGAGCTGGAGCAGATCCGGCAGCGGGATCTCCTCGATCTTCCCCGTCATCGACGAGCCGCGACGCGCCTGCACCGCCGCCGCCTCCTCGAGCTTCTGGCGCACCACGCGGTCGTCGATGTCCGCGCCGACCTGGCCCTGCTGCACGAGCTTGAGGATCGACGTGCCGATGAGGATGCGGTCGCCCTCCTTCAGGCGCGACTGCTTCACCTTCTCGCCGTTGACGAAGGTCCCGTTGGTGGAGCCGAGATCCTCGATGGAGATCTTCCCGTCGGTCGCGACGGTGATCTTCGCGTGCTTGCGCGAGACCATGTCCTCCACCAGCACCATGTCGAGCTCGCTCGAGCGGCCGATCACGATCTGCTTGTTGGACTTCAGCGGAAACTCGCCGCCCTGGTACTTGCCCGAGATGAACTTGAGGGCGAACGACATCTAGCTCTCCTTCGAGCGCGCGAGGTTCAAATACATCTCCGCTCCCTTGTGGCCCGGGCTGATGGCGAGGACCTCCTCCCACGCCTTCACCGCGTCCCCGTGCCGGCCCGCAGAGTACAACGCGATGCCGTAGTGTACCCGGCCCGGCAGATAGTTCGGGTTCAACCGGATGACTTCCTCCAGCTCCCGGATCGCGCCCTCGAGATCCCCGAGTTCGCGCAGCGCATCTCCGAGCTTCAGCCGGATGTCGACGAAGGTGGGACACAGCGCCAGCGCGCGGCGGTACTCCTCGGCCGCCTCCGCGCCCATGCCGGTGGAGCGCCACACGTCGCCGATGTCCGCGTACATGTTCGCGATCTTCCCCTGCACGAACGGGTCGACCTTCGTCGGCGAGGCGCGCTGCCGGGAGAGCGCGGTCTGGTAGACCTCCTTCGCCTCCCGGTACTTCCCCATGTCGTTGTAGATGATGGCGAGGTTCAGCGCGGCCTCGGTGTAGCCCGGGTTGATCCGGAGCGCCGCCTCGAAGGCCCGCTGCGCCCGCGCGAACTGGCCGGCGTCGTGAAAGATCACGCCGAGCATGTTGTACGCGTCCGCGAAGGACTGGTTCCGCTCCACGACCTGCGTCAGGTACTTCTCCGCCTGCGCGTACTGCTTCTTCTCGAAGAAGCCGCGGCCGAGCGTGAGCAGCTGTTTGAGCGCCTCGTCCATGGGTGGCGCCGTAGCCTATATGAGGCCCGGCTCGAAGAAGAATTCCCCGCCCTCTTCGCGGATCGACAGCCGCTTCGACTCGCGCAGGTCCACCGGACGGTCCTTCGAGTCCCCGCGGATCCGCAGCTCCTCGCGCACGAGGATCTCCTCCCGCTCGAGCCGCAGGTACCAGGCTTCCGCCGTCACCTGCGGCTTCGCGAGGCTCTGCACCGTCTGCAGCAGTTCCCGGTCGTCGGCGCCCTTCCCCTTCGAGGTCAGCGCCGAGAGCGCCTGCGTATCGCCCGCCTCCAGCGCGCGCCTGCGCCTCTCCAGCAGCGCGACCACCGCGGTGAGCCTCGGCGCGAAGCCCCGCTCCGGCAGCCACTCGCCGCCCTCGTAGCGGTAGTGGATTCGCTCCACGCCTACCGAGCTGACCTTCGTGGCGCCGAACTTCCCCTCCGCATCGAGCGTCGCCGAGACCTCCGCGCGGCGCGCCTCCAGATCGGACGAGACGAGGATCCGCTCGAAGAAGTGGCGATGCACCACGAGCGGGGGCGCACCTTCGACCGGCACTTCGAGCGAGAGCGTCTGCGCCTGGGTCGCCTTGAGCTCGGAGACGATCTGCACGTCCGGCCCGGTGAAGAGGCCCACCACGCGCGAACCGAAGACGAGGGCGAGCACGGCCGCGGCCGCCAGAACGCCGAGGAAGATCAGCGCCTTGCGGCCCTCCGCCGCGCGCTCCGACGCCGCGTCCGTCACGACGACCTGCTTCAGGACTGACCGAGCAGCGCCTGGGCCCGCGCCGCCGCCGGCGTCCCCGGAAGCCGCGCGATGACCTCCTGCAGCGCCGCCTTTGCCCGCTCCGGCTCGTTCAGCCGCGAGTAGGCGTCGTAGAGGCCGAAGAGCGCCTCCTCGTCGAAACCGAGGCCCTTGAAGTCGCGCGCCACCGTCTCCAGCCGCAGCGCCACCGCGCGCCACTTCTCGCGGCGGGCATAGAACTTCGCCACGTGCAGCTCGTGCCGCGCGAGGATCGCCCGGTCCTCGGCGATGAGCCCCTCCGCCTCCTTCACGTACTCGCTCTGCGGATAGCGCCGCACGAAGTCCGTCAGCGCGCGCACCGAGTTGCGCACCGCCTTCTGCTCCTTCTCCTCCACGTCCGGGAGGAGGAAGAAGTCGGAGGGGATCTCCTCGTGCCAGGTCTTCGCGGCCCGGAAGGCGGCGTGGTCCGCGCGCGGCCAGGTCGGGTTCAGCTTGAGGAACGACTGGTAGGCCTCGCGCGCCTCGATGAAGAGCTCACGCGCGTAGTAGGTGTCCGCCAGCCGCAGCTCCGCCTCCTTCGAGATGTCGAGGAACGGGTAGCGGTTGCGCACGTGCTCGAAGTAGCGCGCCGCCTCCTCGTAGTTCTTCGAATCGTAGGCGGCGATGCCCCGGTCGAGGTTCGCCTGCGCGTCCTGCGCATAGTTCGGCTCTCCGGTGGCCCCGCCGGTGGTGGCGCAGGCGGTGAGGAGGGCGACGCAGAGGAGGGCTCCGAAGACGGCTCGCATTCGGATCGAAGCTACAGCCCGCACCTCACCGGATCCAGCCGAACCTCGGGGGCGCTGCATCGCCGCGTCGGCGAAGGAAGGTTGTTCGCCCGCTTCCGGGCCGCCGGTAGTGTGCGCGCCATGCATCCGCTCATCTCCCGGTACCTCGACGCCGCGCGCGCGCTGGGCGTCATCACCGACAGCGCCCGGGGCAAGGACATCTCGCCCGAGGACCGCCACCTCGCCGCCGCCGCCTCGGAGTTTCCCGACGAGCGCGACCTCCTCCTCTCCAGCGGGCCGCACCTCGACGAAGACGTGCAGCGGGTGGTCCTCTTCCTCGCCACCCACGCCGCGGTACGCGCGCTGAAAGAGGACGCGGAGATGGGCCCGCTCATCGAGCGCACGCTCGAGACGCTGCACAAGGCAGGCGCGCGGCCGGCCGAAGCTCGCGGCCTCGTGGCGGAAGCGGTGGCGGAGGAGGCCTTCGGCGGAGAGGACGAGCCCGACCGCTTCGACCGCGCGTGGGTGAAGGAGTCGCTGGAGCTGTTGCCCCGGCTGCTCGCGCTGGACGAGGACACGGTGACCGCGCTCATCGCCGAGCACGCGCGCTCAGGCGGTGAGGGCAAGGGTTCGGCGCTCGGTCGGGAGCGCGCGGCGCGGGCGCTGCTGGAGGCCGCGTGGGCCGAGGGCGCCTCGCCGGTGAACGTGGAGCACGTGGAGGAGGCGCTCGACGATCTCTACGAGGAGGTCGGCGAGGAGGGCTTCGAAGAGTCCGCCGAGGCGCTGCGCGGCTTCATCACCCTGCTGGAGTCGCGCGGGCTGGTGGGGCCGCTGCGAGGCGTGCGCCTGCGCCAGGCGGTGGACCGCGCCGCCCATGCCGGCGAGGGCATGGAGGACGACGAGGAGCCGCTGGATTTCGGAGACGACGTCTTCGGCGACGACGAGCCCGAGGACGCGGAGCTCGTCGAGGGTGACGCCAAAGCGGAGGACGAGAAGGACCGCTGAGCTGAGTTGAGCTCAGCGGCGCTCCGCTCAGAACCGCTCGATCTGGAAGTCGTCGTCGGTGCCCGAGCCGCTGGCCCCGGACGCGGGCGTACCGGCAGCGGGCGTCCCACCCACCGCGGGACGGATGCCGGACGTTCCTGCCGCGGGCCGCACGTTCGTCGTCACGCTCGGCGCGGGCCGCACGCCGCTCGCACCCGGACCGGTCTGCGCCACCACGTTCGCCGCGGGCTGACCGCGCTGCGCGAACGCCGCGGTGCCGGGGATGGGCGCCTCCTCGCCGGGGCGCTTGTCGAAGTCGTCCCACTTGGAGTCGGACGTGCCGCTGATGCCGCTGAAGCGGAGCGCGAAGTCGTCCGGGTTGGTGGCCTGGCGCTTCGCCTCCTCGAAGGTGACGAACCCGCCCTTCACCAGCGACATGAGCGACTGGTCGAAGGTCTGCATCCCGTACGTCTGATGCCCCTGCGCGATCGCGTCGGGGATCTCCTTCGTGCGGTCCTTGTCCTCGATGAGTTCCTTCACCCGCGCGGTGGCCTTGAGCACCTCCACCGCCGCCACGCGTCCCTTGCCGTCGGCGCGCGCGACGAGGCGCTGCGACACCACCGCGCGGAGCACGGACGCGAGCTGCAGCCGGACCTGCTTCTGCTGGTAGGGCGGGAACACGCTGATGATGCGGTTGATCGTCTCGGTCGCGTCCAGCGTGTGCAGCGTGGAGAGCACGAGGTGTCCGGTCTCCGCCGCGGTGAGCGCGGTCTCGATCGTCTCGTGGTCGCGCATCTCGCCGACGAGGATGACGTCCGGGTCCTGCCGCAGCGCGCTCTTGAGGGCCTGGCTGAAGGACATGGTGTCCACGCCCACCTCGCGCTGATTGATGATCGATCGCTTGTCCCGGATGAGGAACTCGATCGGATCCTCGATCGTCATGATGTGGTTCGTCTCGTTCGAGTTGATGTGGTCGATCATCGCCGCCAGCGTGGTGCTCTTGCCGGAGCCGGTCGTCCCGGTGACGAGGATGAGGCCACGCTGCTCGAGCGCGATCTGCTCGATCGATGGCGGCAGGTGCAGCTCGCGGATCGTCCTGACCTTGAAGGGGATGACGCGCAGGACCGCGCCGATGGTCCCGCGCTGCTGGAACACGTTCACGCGGAAGCGGCCGAGGCCGGGCACGCCGTAGGCGAGGTCCACCTCGTTCGAGGTCTTGAACTTCTCCTTCTGGAACTCGTTCATGATCCCGAACGCCATCTTCGCCACCTCTTCCGGCGGCAGGCGGCGTCCGTCCTTCAGCGGGACGAGCGCACCGTCCACGCGGAACATCGGCGGGAGGCCGGCCTTGAGGTGGATGTCCGACGCGCCGCCGCGGAGGGCGATCTGCAGGATCTCGTTGAGTTCCATGGGTGGGCGGATGCTAGCAAAGGGGGCTCGCGCCGTGGCAGCGGTGAGGCCTCCCGTTCGTTCAGCCGATGAGCGTGCGGCCGAGCCCAATCAGCGCGCCCACGGCCACCGTCAGCAGAATGTTCGCCTTGAAGCGCCACAGCGCGACGAAGGCGACTGCCGCGATCACCCCGTCGATCACGTTGCCAACGTTCGCCGGAACGAGCCTCGCGGAGAGCGCGAGGATGAGCCCCACCGTCCCCGCCGACACGCCGCGCAGGAACGCGGTCGCGCCCGGCAGCCGGGAGACCGCCTCCGCGTAACGGCCGAACGCGAGCACCAGCACGAAGCTCGGGAGGAAGAGGAAGAAGGTCCCGACGAGCGCACCCCACAGCCCGCCGGAGAGGTACGAGAGGAACACACCGAAGCAGATGAGCGGCCCGGGCGTGGTCTCGCCCAACGCGAGCGCATCCGCCACCGCCGCGTCGGTCAGCCAGCCGCGCCGCGCCACGAGCTCCTCGCGCATCAGCGGCAGCGCGGTGTAGGCGCCGCCGAACGTCACCAGCGCCGCCTTCGTGTTCACCCAGGCGAGGGCGAGCAGCCGGTCCGGACTCGCCTCCGGTTGCGGTCCCTCGGGTCGCGCGGAGACGGAAGGCGCTTCGGTCGGGGCCATCGGCGTGTGGCGCTCGAGGAAGCCCACGCCCAGCGCGCCGAGCAACACGGCGGTGATGATCGGCACCTTCCAGCGACCGGCCCACTGCCCGAGGCTCGGCGAGCGCACGCGCTGCAGCCCGATGCCGATGAGCCCCGCGCCGAGGAGCAGCGGCACGAAGGGCACGTCCGCGAAGTACGACAGCGCGAACACGATGAGGAGCAGCGCGTAGGCGAAGAGCCCCTGCAGCGCCTTCATCGAGATCCGCAGCACCGCGGCCGCGATGAGCGCCACCGCCACCGGCCGGATGCCGTGCAGCACGCCCTGCACCAGCGTCACGTCGCCGTGCTCCGCGTAGAGCCACCCCAGCGCGGTGAGCGAGACGAAGCCCGGCCAGATGAAGAGCAGGCCCCCGAGGATCCCGCCGAGCACCCCGCGCCGCAGCCACCCGAGGTGGATGGCGATCTCCAGCGCTTCAGGGCCGGGGAGGACGTTGGCGAAGTTGAGGAGGTGGACGAACTGGCTGTCGGTCAGCCACCTCCGCTTCTCCACCGCCTCCTGGTGCATCACGCCGATCTGCGCGACCGGCCCGCCGAAGCTGTTGATGCCGATGTGGAAGAAGGAGCGGAGGAAGTGCCCCCACGGCTCGCGCGCGCTCTTCGGCAGCGGGCGGGGCGGCGCTTCAGTCGCGTCGGGCGCTTCGGGAGAGGCGGAGGGAGCCGGCATGAGCGGAGGCCCGTGTAGCCCGGACCGCCCGCAACGCGAAGAGCGGACCTCCCGAGGGAAGCCCGCTCTGGCGTGATGCGAGGAGCGGAACCGGATGCTCCGAAGCGCTTAGCGCTTGGAGAACTGGAACCGGCGGCGCGCGCCCGGCTGACCGTACTTCTTACGCTCGACCGCGCGAGGATCGCGGGTGAGGAAGCCGGCCTTCTTGAGGACCGGACGGAACTCCGGGTTCATGGTGACCAGCGCGCGGGAGAGCCCGTGGCGGATGGCGCCGGCCTGGCCCGAGAGCCCGCCGCCGCACACGTTCACCGTGATGTCGATCTTGCCGGCCTGCTCGAGCAGCTGGAGCGGCTGGTAGATGAGCATCTTCGAGGTCTCGCGACCGAAGTACTCGTCCAGCGGGCGGCCGTTGACGACGACCTGACCCTCGCCCTGGTTGATCCACACCCGGGCGGTGGCCTCCTTGCGGCGGCCCGTTCCGTACGACGTGTTTCCGTTCGCCATGATCTCTTACGCCTCGACTTCGCGGGTCTGGGGCTTCTGGGCCGCGTGCGGATGCTCCGCGCCCGCGTACACCTTCAGCTTGGTCATCATCTGCCGGCCCAGCGCGTTCCGGGGCAGCATCTTCCGGACGGCCTGGAGAACGATGTCCTCCGGGTGGCGCTGACGAAGCTTGTCCAGCGTGGTCGTCTTCAGACCGCCGGGGAAGCCCGCGTTCGGGTGCCGGTAGTACTTCTTGTCGGTCTCCTTGGTACCGGTCACGCGGACATCCGCCGCGTTGATCACGATGACGTGATCACCCGTATCCATGGAGGGGGTGTAGATTGCCTTGTGCTTGCCCTTGAGCAGCGTGGCGATCTGGCTGGCGGCACGGCCGAGCACCTTGCCCGACACATCCACCACGTGCCACTCGCGCTTGATGTCCGCGGGCCGTGCGCTGTACGTCCTGGTCGCCATCTTCAAAAACTCCTCGTCACCCAAACCTCACCCACTGCCGGAATACTCCGGGGGGCGCAGGAAGGGCGGACGATCTAGAGAGATGCTCGCGCCCTGTCAAGCGCCGAGCGGTTTTCCTCGCACATCGGATCAGAAACCGGGGCCGGGGCGGGGAGATTTCGTGGCTGGTCCCTTGCCCACCGCAGGGCCTGCAGGCGCTGACCCGGAGGCCCCGGCGGCCTCATTGGCGGCGGCGAACTTGCGGCGGAGCTTCTCGAACGGGCTGATCCCATCCGATGGCGGCGGGGCAGGGACGTCGGCGACGAGGTCGCGGACTTCGAGCAGGGCCTCCGGGATGTCCTGGAGGAAGCGGGACGGGGTGCGCGGGACTTCCTTGCCCCGCTTCACCCTCGTGGCGGCGCGGGTGAGGAAGAGCTTCTCCTTCGCGCGGGTGATGCCGACGTAGCAGAGGCGGCGCTCCTCCTCGAGGTTCGGCGGTTCGCCCTGCATCCCTCCGTGCGGCATGAGGTCCTCCTCCATGCCGATGAAGAACACGACCCGGAACTCCAGCCCCTTCGAGCCATGCACGGTCATCAGCGTCACCTTCCGGCCGCCGCCGGGCGCGTCCTCCTCCTCGCGCGTGTCGAGCGAGAGGCGATTCAGATAGGTCAGCAGCCCCGCCTTCGGGCCCTCTCGCTCCTCGTACTTCTCCAGCGAGCGCAGGACCTGATCGACCGACTCCAGCTTGCGCTCGATCGCGGTGGGTGACGGGGTGTGCGCCCTCGTGGCGTCGCGGAAGCCGATCTCCTCGAGCAGCGCGCGGGTCACCTCCGACAACTTCCCGTCATCGAAGCGCTCGCGGTAGCGCTCCACCAGCTCCACGAACGCGGTGACGCATTCGGCGCTGCCGCGCGGGAGGTCCTCGAACTCGGCGGCGCGCTTCATCGCCTCCCACACCGGCACGTCGAGCTTCCGCGCGTTGGCCACGAGCCGCTCCATCGTCACGTCGCCGATGCCTCTGGCGGGCACGTTGACGATGCGCAGGAGGGACACTTCGTCGCGCGGGTTCGCGATGACCTTGAAGTACGCGATGACGTCCTTCACCTCGCGCCGGTCGAAGAACTCCGAGCCGCCGATGACCTCGTAATAGAGCTCCTTCTCGCGCAGCGCCTCCTCGATGGGACGGGCCTGGCCGTTGGTGCGGTAGAGCACCGCGATCTCGTCCGCGGGCACGCCGTCCACTTCGATCTGCCGAGCGATCTCGCGCACGACCCAGCGCGCCTCCTCCTCCTCCGAAGGCAGCACCACCAGCGTGACCTTCTCGCCGGGCTTGCCGTCGGTCCACATGCGCTTCGCCTTGCGCTCGGGGTTCTTCTCGATCACCGCGTTGGCGGCCTCGAGGATCGTCCGCGTGGACCGGTAGTTCTGCTCGAGCCGGACCTCCTGCGCGCCGGGGAAGAAGCTGTCGTAGCGGAGGATGTTGCGCACCTCGGCGCCCCGCCAGCCGTAGATGCACTGGTCGTCGTCGCCCACCGCGCAGACGTTCTTCTGCTCTCCCGCGAGCAGGGTCAGCAGATCCAGCTGCGCGGTGTTCGTGTCCTGGAACTCGTCCACCAGCAGGTAGCGGAAGCGCCGGATGTACTTGTCCTTCGTGCCCGGGTGCTCGCGGAAGAGCTGCGCGGGGAGGACGATGAGATCGTCGAAATCGACCGCGCCCATCGCCCGAAGCCCGAGCTGGTACACCGGGTACACGAGGTGCGTGATGAGGTCGTAGTCGTCGCCGAGCCCGGCGGAGAGCTCGTCGGGGACCTCGCCCGCGTTCTTCGCCTTGCTGATGAGCGTGAGCACCTTGCGCGCGTCGAAGGCGCGGTCGTCGATCTTCTTGTCCCGCATCGCGCGGCGGATGAGCGCGAGCTGATCCCCCATGTCTGCGATGGCGAACTTCTTCGGGTAGCCGAGCCGGTGGATGTCCTCCTTCAGCACCTCGGCGCCGAACGCGTGGAAGGTGCAGATGAGCAGCGAGGACGCCTTCTTCCCCGCCATGTGCACCACGCGCTCCTTCATCTCCTGCGCGGCCTTGTTCGTGAACGTCACCGCGAGGATGTTCCGCGCCGCGACGCGCTTGTCCTCGAGCAGGTGGACGATGCGGTGGGTGATGACGCGCGTCTTGCCGCTGCCCGCACCGGCGAGCACCAGCAGCGGACCATCGGTGGTGACGACGGCCTGGCGCTGAGGAGGGTTGAGCTTCGAGAGGTCCATCGCGGGGGTCGGCACCTCTACCACAACGCCACGAGGGCACACCGGGCAGGCGGGCGCTCATGCGCGGCGCACCTGCTCCACTGCTTGACCGCCCTCCGCGCGCAGGCGAGATCGCGGCAGGCCCTCGTGTCGTCCGATCCCGCTCCTCAACCGACTGGCTTCCGCACCATGGCGGAGGTGGACGCGTTCCTCTCCGCGCACGCGGACTCGCTGGCGCACGTGCGAGGTCTCGGAGGCGATGCGCTGCTGGCGCTGATGCCGCAACCGGCCCAGCGCGCGCTGCGCTACGTGCTCGAGCGACAGCGGCTGACCGACTTCGCCAGCGACGAGGCCATCGCACGCTTCGGCCACGCCCTCTCCTACACGCCGCGCACGCGGACCGAGCTGCCGGCGTTCACCCGCGGGTTCTTCGAGCGGGAGCTTCAGGAGATCGCCCTCGCGCGCGCGGGGATGGCGGAGCGGCTTCGGGCGCCGGGGGGCTCAGAGGATCCGCTGCTGATGGAGCTGCACGGGAAGGCGCTCGCGCTGCGGAGCACGCACTCTCCTTCGATCGCACCCCGGCCGTTGGAGGCGGTGCATCCGGGGCGACTGCAGCCGGACGACACGCTGCCGGGCCTCCGCTACTGGGACGACCGCGCGTGGGCGAGGCCGGGCGCCGCGGTGCCGGTGGCAGTGGTGGTGTCGCTGCTCTTCTCTGACGGGCCTGACGGGCTCATCCGCGCCCAGTGCCCCTTCTGCGCCGAGCCGTGTGTGCACACGCTCGCGGCGACGGATGCGTTCTTGGCCTGGCTGCGCGCGCCGCTGACGGAGGAGCGGCGCGTCTGGCTGGAGGACATCCGGCGCCCCGCGTGGGAGCGCGCGCTGAACGCGATCGGCCAGGCGCTGGCGGCGAGCGAGAAGCGGGGCGGCGACGTCCAGGTCTCCTGGCGGCTGCGCGTGTACGGCGACGACGGCGTGGAGGTCGTGCCCTACCTGCACAAGGCGACGCGCAAGGGCGGGCTCAGCGCGGGCACGAAGGTCTCGCCGGCGAAGCTGCGCGAGGAGGCGGACGAGGTGCTCACCGCGCAGGAGCGGCGCATCGCCGAGCTCGCGGCGCGCACCTTCTCCTACGCGGGCAGGGATCTCTTGACCGCGCTGGCCGGGCATCCGCGCGTGGTGCTCGCGGACAACCCGAACGCGACCGTGAAGGTGGAGGTCGGACGGGTGGGCCTGCTCGCGGACGAGCGCGGCGGACGCGTGGTGCTCGTGCCGGCGCTGGATGGCGCGCCGTTGCCGCAGCTCTACGTGAAGCGCCTGCTCGAAGAGCGCCCCAACGGACCCCCGCCCTTCCTCTTCGAAGAGGCCGCGCGGACGCTGACCGTGCTGGAGCTGCCCGAGGAGGTGCGCGCGACGCTGGTGGCGCTCGGGCGCTACGGCAACGAGTTCCCTCCCGAGAGCCACGCCGCGCTGGTGGAGAAGCTCTCGCACCTCTCCGCCCGCGTGCCGGTGGCGATGCCGCGATCGGTCGTGGGCGAGGCGGTGCCACCGAAGACGCGCGTCGTCCTCCGGCTGCAGGTGATGCCGGGCGGCTCGGTGCGCTGCGAATTGCGCGTGCGGCCCCTGCCGGAGACCGCGACCTTCACGCCGGGAGATGGCGCGCGCGACGTGCACGTCCGGAGGGAGGGCAAGCCGCTGCACGCGCGGCGCGACTTCGCGGAGGAGCTCTCTCAGGCGAACCGGCTGCGCGAGGTGCTCGGGGAGAGGCTGCCGCCGCCGGACGCGGAAGGGCCCTTCACCTTCACGCTGCCGAACGCGCACGACGGACTGGAGCTGCTCTCGGCGCTGGAGGCGCGGGTGCAGGACGGCGACGCCGAGGCGCCGGAGCTCGAGTGGGTGGGCAAGCCGCTGCGGCTCGCGGGTCACGTCTCGCCCACGCAGTTGAAGGTCACGCTGGAGAAGCGCCGCGACTGGTTCGGCGCCAACGGCGGGCTGCACGTGCAGGGCGAGCGCGTGTCGCTGGCGGTGCTGCTCGATGCGGCGAGGCGCGAGGAGAAGTACGTCCCGGTGCAGGAGCACACCTTCGTCGAGCTCGGCGAGGCGCTGCGACGGCACCTGCGCACGCTGGCGGACCACACGTGGAGTTCGTCGAACGGGCTGGAGGTCGGACCGTCGGCGGCAAACGCGCTCGATGCGCTCTCCCGCGAGGGCGCGGCGGTGGACGCGGACGCGAGCTGGCGCGCGCTGGCGGAGCGGATCTTCGCTGCGAGAGATCTGACGCCGAAGCTGCCTCGCACGTTGAAGGCGGAGCTGCGGCCGTATCAGACCGAAGGCTTTCAGTGGCTCACGCGGCTGGGCTCGTGGGGCGCGGGCGCGGTGCTCGCCGACGACATGGGCCTGGGCAAGACCGTGCAGGCGCTGGCGGTGCTGCTCGATCGCGCGAAGCGGGGACCTTCGCTGGTCATCGCGCCGACCTCGGTGGGCTTCAACTGGATCGACGAGGCGTCGAAGTTCGCGCCTTCACTCAGGCTTTCGACCTACGCGGACAGCGACGACCGCGGCGGGACGCTGGAGCGGCTCGGGCCGAGGGACGTGCTGGTGCTGAGCTACGGGCTGCTCGCGCGCGACGCGGAGCGGCTGGCGAAGGTGCCGTTCGCGACGATCGTCTTCGACGAGGCGCAGGCGCTGAAGAACCCGGGCACCCTGCGCGCGCGGGCAGCGAGGATGCTGCAGGGCGAGTTCAAGTTCGCGCTGTCGGGCACGCCGCTGGAGAACCACCTCGGCGAGCTGTGGAGCATCTTCCGCATCGTGTTCCCCGGGCTGCTGGGGAGCTGGGAGGCGTTCCGCGATCGCTTCGCCACACCGATCGAGAAGAAGCTCGATCCCACCGCCGCGCCGGCGCTCGCGCGGGTGCTGCAGCCGTTCCTCCTGCGCCGGACGAAGGGACAGGTCGCGCAGGAGCTTCCGCCGCGCACCGACCTTCGCGTGCCCGTCGTGCTCTCGCCGGACGAGTGGCAGCTCTATGAAGACGCGCGCCTCGCCGCGATCAGCGAGCTGGAGACGCCGAAGCCGCTGCTTCGCGAACAGCACCGCCGCGTGGAGGTGCTCGCGGCGCTGACCCGGCTCCGGCTCCTCGCGTCGCACCCGAGGCTCTACGACCGGCGCTCGACCATCCCCTCCTCCAAGCTCGCGCGCCTGGTGGAGCTGGTGGAGGAGCTGCTCGATGAGGGCCACCGCGCGCTGGTGTTCAGCCAGTTCACCTCGCACCTGACGCTGGTGCGCGAGGCGCTGGAGAAGCGCGGCTGGCGCTACCTCTATCTGGACGGGCGCACGCCACGGGCTCAGCGAGAGCTTCGCGTGGCGGCGTTCCAGCGCGGCGAGGCCCCGCTGTTCCTCATCTCGCTCAAGGCCGGCGGCTTCGGGCTCAACCTCACCGGCGCGGACAACGTCATCCACCTCGATCCCTGGTGGAATCCCGCGGTGGAGGATCAGGCCGCGGACCGCGCACACCGCATCGGGCAGGACAAGCCGGTCACCGTCTATCGGCTGGTGGCGAAGGGCACGATCGAGGAACAGATCCTCTCCATGCACGAGGAGAAACGCGCGCTCGTGCTCGATGTGCTGGAGGGGAAGGATACGGCCGCGAGGCTCTCCACCACGGAGTTGCTCACGCTGCTGTCCCGGCCGGCGGAGAGGGCGATGGCGGAGCTCGAGACTCCTTCTGAAGAGAGGCACTGAGCGATGAACGCGAAACGCTACGCACCGGCCACGGAGAGGAACCGCGAGCCCATCCTCGGCGTGCTGAGGGAGGAGTTGCCGCAGACGCCCGGCGCGCTCGTGCTGGAGGTTGCCAGCGGCACCGGCGAGCACGCGGTCCACTTCGCCCGCGCGTTGCCCCATGTGCGGTGGCAGCCCTCGGACCACGACCTGCTCGCGCGCACGAGCATCGAGGCCCATCGCGCCGAGGCGGCGCTCCCGAACCTCCTCCCGCCGATCGCGCTGGATGCCGCCAGCGGCCAGTTCCCGGTGCCGCGCGCGGACGCGGTCGTCTGCATCAACATGATCCACATCGCGCCGTGGCGGGCCTGTGAGGGCCTCATGGCGGGCGCGGCAAGGGTGCTCGCGGACGGAGGACCGCTCATCCTCTACGGCCCCTTCTTCCGCGAGGAGGAGGGCGTGCCGACCGCCCCCTCAAATCTCTCCTTCGACCAGAGCCTGAAGGAGCGGAACCCGGAGTGGGGCGTCCGACGGCTGAGCGAGGTCACGCGGGTCGCCGAAGCGCATGGGCTTCGGCGCGCGCGCCTCGTCGAGCTCCCCTCCAACAACTGCGCGGTCGTGTTCCGTCGGCAGACGCGGGCGTGAACTCGCCGTTCGATCAGCTCGGGCCGCCGCCGCTCGCGCGGGAAGCGGCTCTCCTTCTGCAGGAGGAGCTCCGCGCGTCGCACGTGGGCCAGACCGCGAGACGCGAGGGGAAGATGTTCGGCGTCCTCGTGGCGGAGGACGCGCACGGCTCAAGGCGGGTACTGCGCGCGTTCTCCGGAATGCTCGGCGGGACGTGGCACCACGATGGGTTCGCGCCTCCCCTCTTCGACGCCCGCCAGCGCGACGAGGTCGAGCCCGCCGGTGAGCGGATCGTGAAGGCGCTCGTCGAAAGGGGGGTGACGTTCAACGCCGCCGACGGCGACCTCTCACACTCACGCGCGGCCTGGGCGGCGCTGGAGTCGAGGCACGCAGCGGAGCGGGAGTCCCTCAAGGCGCGGCACTCGAGGAGCAAGGAGGAGCGGCGCTCCCGAAGGGCGCAGACGACCGACCCGAGCGCGCTCCACGAGGCGGATCAGCAGAGCCGCGGTGACAAGGCAGAGGCACGCCGCCTCCAGGCCCGGCACAAAGAGGAGCGGCAGGAGCTGAAGCCGGCGCTCGTCAAACTGGAGCGTCGCGCGCGCGCACTGGAGCGGCTGCGGCACGCGATCTGCCGCGAGGTCATGCGCCGCATCCACGCGACCTACGTGCTCACGAACGCGCGCAGCGAGACGCGGCCGCTGCTCTCGCTGTGGCAGAACGGCACCCGGCCACCCTCGGGCGCGGGAGACTGCGCGGCGCCGAAGCTGCTCGCGCAGGCGTACCGGGAGGGCCTCCGTCCGCTCGCGCTCGCCGAGTTCTGGTGGGGCCCGCCTCCCCTCTCCGGCGGCCGCATCGAAGGCGCCTTCTACCCGGCGTGCCGGGACAAGTGCGGTCCGCTCCTGCCGTGGATGATGGAAGGGCTCGAGGTCGCTCCGCCGCGCCTCTTCTCGCCCGCGCCCTTCCGAGAAGAGCCGCTGCAGCTCGTCCACGAGGACCCGCACCTGGTGGTCATCGCGAAGCCGCACGGCCTGCTCTCCGCGCCGGGCAAGGGCGACGCCCCCGAGCTCCGCGACAGCGTGCTCACGCGGCTGCGAAAGCGGTTCCCGCTCGCGACAGGGCCGCTGCTCGTGCACCGGCTGGACCTCGACACGTCCGGGCTGCTGCTCGCGGCGCTCGACGCCGAGACCCATCGCGCGCTCCAGCGGCAGTTCCTCCGGCGGGAGGTTCTCAAGCGCTACGTGGCGATCCTCGAAAGACGGCCGGCCGTCGAAGAGGGCGTCATCGAACTCCCCCTCCGCGTCGATCCCGACGACCGGCCGAGACAGGTCCACGATCCCGTCCATGGCCGCCACGCGGTCACGCGCTGGCGGCTGCTCGAAGGCCACCGCGTCGCCCTCTTCCCGCTCACCGGACGCACGCATCAACTCAGAGCGCACGCGGCGCATCCGCTCGGGCTCGGCGCGCCGATCCTCGGGGACCGGCTCTACGGCTCCGGCGAACGCCACGCAACTCGCCTCATGCTCCACGCGGAGGGGCTCTCCTTCACCCACCCCGCAAATGGAAAGCGCCTGGAGTTGGAGCTCCAGGCGCCGTTCTGAGCCTCAACCCTGCTAAGCCCCAGCTACGGAATCGAGACGCTGCCCCAGGTCAGGGTCCCGCTCTGCAGGGTGCGCGACACGCTGCCGGTGCCCACGCCGCTCTTGCTCGCGGTGACGACGGTGGTGCCCGCGGGCAGGTTGGTGAACTTGTAGAAGCCGGTGTCGTCCGCGCTCATCGTGCGCCCGTCGCTGAGCTTGATGCTCGCGAAGGAGACGCGGTTCGACGCGTTGCCGCCCCGGTACACCACGCCCTGCAGCGAAGCGGTCCCCGTGGCCAGCGCCGACGGCAGGCCGATGCTCCCCCACGTCGGGTTCGCGGTCACCGCGCGCTGCAGCGAGGTCGTCTTGAAGCCGCTCTTCGACGCGGTGATCGTGTACGTCCCCGCCGCCACGTTGTTGAACTGGTACATGCCGTCCGCCCCGGTGGTGACCGTCCGCGTGCCCAGCTTCACCGTCGCGCCGGAGATCGGCTTCGAGGTGTTCGTGCCCTCGTAGATCTTCCCCTTCAGCACCATCGTCGGCACCGCGGCGGTGAGGCCCGCGCTCGCCCACGTCTCCGCGCCGCTCACGCTCTTCGACGTGCTGAACGTGTTGTAGCCGGAGCGGCTCACGGTGACCGTGTACGTGCCCGCCTTCACGCCCTTGATCTCCCAGTACCCGTTCGAGTCGGACGTCGCGCTCGCGGTCCCCACCTTCACCGCCGCGCCGGAGAGCCGCTTGCTCGAGTCACCGCCGATGTACACGAGGCCCTTCACCGTGGTGCCGCTCGGCGTCGGGGTGGGCGTCGGCGTGGTGCTGCCCTTCGCCGCGCTGATGATCGCGGGAAGCTGCGTGTAGAGCTTGTTCCCCGGGCACGCGGTCTGGTTGTAGTTCCGGTGGCCCTTCACGGTGGTGCTGCTGATCCCGAAGCCGTACTTCGAGGACAGGCCCTTGATGAGCTTGCCCACGTTGTTGATCTGCGTGCTCGTCGCCGCGTCGTTGGTGAAGGTCCCCATGAAGCTGATGCCGAGGTTCCCGCTGTTGTTGTTGCCCACGTGGGTGCCGAGCAGGTGCATCGGCCGGCCCTCCCAGAGGCGCCCGTCGCGCGAGACGAGGAAGTGGTACCCGATGTCGCACCAGCCGTTCACGTTCTGGTGGTAGGCCTGAATCTGACGCAGCCGCGCCTCGGGGCTCATGCTGTCCACCGTCGGCGTCACGGTGTGGTGGACGGTCACGCGGTTCGGGCTGTGGCCGGAGGAGCACTTCGGCGCCTTCGCACCCCACGCGCTGCGGCCGTGCACCGTCGCAGGGCCCACCGTCAGCTCGAGCCCCAGCGTGCCCAGCTCCTCGCGCAGGTCGTCGCCCTCGTCCGGCTCGGTGTTGCCGCCCTCGATGCCCCACGAGATGGGATCGGTGAGGAACTCCATCGCCACGAAGGTGGGCTGCGTCTCGCCCGCCGCGCGCAGCCGGTAGCCCGTCGCCTCGCCCTCCACCTCCAGCTCGCCGACGTACGCGGTGACCTCTTCGCTCTCGAGGTGGTGCACCGTCGCCGCGCGCCACTCGCTCCAGGTCTGGCCGTCGGTGGTCACGCTGATCTCGAGGCCCGCCGCGCCCGGGGCCTCCCACTGCAGACCGATGCGGCGGAACGGCGTGGGCGACTCGCGCTCCGGAGAGTTCGTCAGCTCCTCGCGCAGCCCGTCACCTTCGAGCACCAGCGACAGCGCGTGGTTGTCGTCCAGCGTCCGCTCCTGGTGCTGGGCGATGGTCAGCTCGCCGCCCTGGCACGCGAGGAGCGCCGAGAGCAGCGCGGCGGCGGGGAGGCTGTGGGCGAGGTGTCGCAACATGGTTTCACTCTCCGAAGAGGGCCCCCCGACGACAGGGACCGTGCGTCTGACGCGGCGACAGAGGAGCGAGATCCAGGCCACGCCAGTGCACCAGAGGGAGACTCTCCGGGAGCTGCCAGCGCTCTTTACATTCTCAAGCGGTGAGAAACCGTCCGAGACGAGGACAGTCGTCCCTTCCCTCGACGTCACGCGCGGGCGACAGGCCTCGAAACGCGGACGACGCACCTGTCCCAAAATGAGACACAGCCGTGCTCAGACGGTCAGCGCAGGCCCCCGATCGAGCGCGAGGCGGATGCAGTCCTGCAGCGCCTTCGGATCGATGGGCTTGTCGAGCACGCGGTCGCGGTGGTCCTCGAGGAAGGCCTGCGCGTTGGGGGTGAAGGCGCCGCCGGAGACGAAGACCACGCAGTTCGCCACCTGGGGCCAGCGCTGCCGGAGGGTCTCGAAGAGCTCCATCCCGGTCATCTCCGGCATCATCACGTCGCAGAGGATGAGGTCGTAGCGCTCGCCTCGCTCCAGCAGCTCGAGCGCCGCCGCGCCGCCGCTGGCCACGTCCACCTCATGGTTCCGGGAGAGCCCGCGCTTGAGCGCACGGGCCACCAGCGCGTCGTCGTCCACGAGGAGGATCCGCGCGCGATCGGGCGGTCGGACGACGGCAGTCAGTTCGGTGATCACGGTGGAGTCGTCCTCGACAGAAGAAGGGGCCTGCGCGTCGCCGAGCGCGGCGGGCAACAAGACGGTGAAGGTGCTGCCCTGCCCAAGTGCGCTCTCCACGCGGATCTCGCCGCCCAGCCGGCTGACGATGCCCTGGCAGATGGGCAGGCCCAGCCCGGTGCCCTGACCGATGGGCTTGGTGGTGAAGAACGGGGTGAACAGCCGCAGGCGGACCTCCTCGGTCATGCCGCAGCCGGTGTCGCTGACGGACACGCCCACCCGTCCGTCCGCGGCGCGGAAGACGCGCAGGGTGATCCGGTTCCTCTCCGAGGCGCCCGGATCGATCGCGTGCGCCGCATTGATGAGGAGGTTGAGGAACACCTGCCCGAGCCTCACCGCGTTCCCCATCACCCGCGGCACGTCGTCGACCTGCTTGACCAGGCGCCCGCGGTGCTTGAGCTCGTTCTGGCCGAGCTGCAGCGCCGCATCGAGCGCCTCCTCCACCGAGACCGGCTCCACCGTCTCCTCGTCGGAGCGCGAGAAGGCCTTGAGGCTCTGGACGATGAAGCGCACGCGCTGGCAGCCCTCCACCGCCTCGTCGATCGCCTCCACCCAATCGCGCTCGGCGCGCGGGCCCGCGGTCACGAGCTCCTTGCGCACGAACTGGAGGTTCGAGGAGACGTAGGCGAGCGGGTTGTTGATCTCGTGGGCCACGCCCGCCGCGAGCTGCCCGAGCGACACCTGCCGGTCCGCCGCCACCAGCTGCTCCTGCGCCGCCTTGAGCTCGCCGAGGCGCGCCGCCAGCTCCGCGTTCGTCAGCGCCAGCTCCGCGGTGCGAAGGGCCACCCGCGCCTCGAGCTCCTGGTTCAGCGCGCGCACGCGGTCCTTCTCCTCGAAGATCCGCCCGAGCATCCGGTCCATCGCGTTGCCCAATTGGCCGAGCTCGTCGGCTCTCGTGGGGTCGAGCCGCTCGCGCGCGGCGTAGTCGCCGTCCGAGATCCGCGTCGCGATGTCGGTGAGCGTCCGCACCGGTCGCAGCAGGACCTGCGCGATGACGAACGCGAGGAGCAGCCCCAAGAGCAGCACCAGTCCGGCGAAGAAGGCGGACTGCCGCCACACCGCGCGCATGTCCTGCACGAGCTCGCTCTCGCCGAAGCCCAGCTGCACCGAGCCGGCCTCGCCGTTGCGGCTCTTGAAGGGGTAGCGGACCTGCAGGCCCCTCTCGTCGCGCCAGGGAACGCCGGGCGTGCCGGGGGCAGGGAGCTCGAGGGTCTCCGGCCACTTCGCGAGCACTTCGCCGCGGTCGTCGTACACCACGCCATAGAGCGCCCGCGGCGTCGCCGAGAGCAGCTCCAGGCGCTCACGCGCGAAGTCGTCGTCGCCGAAGTCGAGCGCCGGGTCGAGCGACGCCGCCAGCAGCTGCGCGACCGTCAGGGCCTTGCGCTCGCTCCAGTGCTCGGCTGCGTCCGCCATGCGTCCCGGCAACAGGGCGAGGACCAGCAGCGCGACGCCGAACGCCACCAGCGACAGCACGAGGAGGAGTCGCCCGCGAAGGGACAGTTTCCGGAGCAGGCTCATGGCGGCTTGCCCTTCGCCGGGTGGAGCTCCACGCACACGAGCGCGCAGAGCCCCCGGAGGACTCGGAGTCGCGGCGGCGAGAGGGCCGGGCGGTGCAGGCGCGGGCGCATGGGGCGCGGACTGCTCAGCAAGAAACATTCCCCGGATAACGGCGAAGGTTTGCGGGCAGTTACGTCCCGCCTCGGACCACCGAGGGTGGGGCGCGACCTCACTCGGACGGGTCCGCACGCACCCATTGCGCGAGGGCCTGCGGCGCACGGGAACGCAATCACACGCCCTTGCTCGCGTAGGGCTGGGCATGAACGCTCAGTCGATGCCGCGCTGGTTGATGGTGCTCCTCGGAATCGTCGCCCTCTTCGTGCTGGGGCCGCCGCTGCTCGCGGTGCTCTTCGGCGCGGTGGGGCTGCTCATCGGGCTGACCGGCGCGCTCTTGAAGCTGGGGGTCGTCGCGCTGGTGGGGTACGGCGCGTGGCGGCTGTTGCGCGCGCTCTTCGGCGGTGACGCTCCGGTGCAGCGCTTGCCGGTGGCGACGGCGACGGGCACGTCTTCGCAGATCGACGACCTCGCGTTCTCGCTCGAGCGCGAGGAGCGGGCGCGGAAGGCGGAGCTGGATCGGGAGCTCGAGCGCGCGGTCGCGCAGTCGAAGTCGAACGGAGGCGCAACGGGCAGCACTGCGCCGTAGCGGGCCTCAGGCCTTCAGCACACGCTGGAGGTCGGCCACGCCGCGGTCGATGAGGCGCATCACCTCTACGAACAGCTCGCGCGACTTCCCGTTCGGGTCAGGAATGTCGAAGCCGCCCCAGTGGCCCAGCCGGAAGACCTTTCCGCGGGCGCTGGGGGACAGGCGCTCCACCTCGCGCACCTGCCACTGCTCCATGGTGAGGACGAGCTCGTACGGGCGGAGCATGTCCGCGGTCAGCTGCCGCGCGATGTGCCCGGTCAGATCGATCCCCCGCTCGCCCACCAGCTCCACCGTCGTCGGGTGCGCGCCCTTGCCCACCACCGCGCCGAGCCCCGCCGACGCGATCTCGACGTTGCCCATGCCGGCCTCCGCGAGCGCGTGCTTCGTGAGTGCCTCCGCCATGGGGCTGCGGCAGATGTTGCCGATGCAGACGTAGAGAATTCGGCTGAACATGGACTGAGAACCTTTTGCACCCGACTGGTGACCGGCCGTGGGACTGTGCGTGGACGGGTCAGTTTCTACCCGCGCTTGAACATCCGTGGGACGCATAACAATCTGCCGCGCACTGTGTCGGAGGAACGGTTACACGTGAGGTCAACGACGTTCGGGCGCGCCCGCCTGGCTGCCGCGTTGTGGTTCGCCGTGAGCATCGGCGGCTGCGCGTGGGGTCCCGGGATGCGGATGAAGGAGAGCGCGATCCGCGATCGCGCCGCGGAGGCCGGTGAGGATCCCCGCTTCGCGCTGGTGCCCATCACGCCGACCGTGCTCGACGAGCTGCGCCAGGGACGTGGCCAGCAGAAGCCGGCGGTCACCGATCCGCTCGCCGAGCAGGCGACGAAGTACGAGTACAAGATCGCGCCGCACGACGTGCTCAGCGTCATCGTCTGGGGACACCCGGAGCTGACGATCCCCGCGGGCGAGTTCCGCTCGGCCGAGGCGACGGGCCACCCGGTCACCGCCGACGGAAAGATGTTCTATCCGCACGTGGGCGTGATCGACGTGGCGGGCAAGACGCTGCCGCAGGTGCGCGACCTGCTCACGCAGCGGCTGAAGACCGTGCTCCAGAACCCGCAGCTCGACGTGAAGGTGACGAGCTTCCGCGGGATGAAGGTGCGCGTCACCGGCGAGGTGAAGCAGCCCGCTTCGCTGCCGATCACCGACGTGCCGCTGCGCGCGCTCGATGCGATCACCGCGGCCCAGGGGACCACGCCGGAGGCGGACCTGCAGCGGGTGGTGCTCTCGCGTGAGGGCAAGGCGCACCTGCTCGATCTGCAGGCGGTCAATGAGCGCGGCGACCTCAGCCAGAACTGGCTGCTCACCGACGGCGACATCCTCCACGTGCCGGACCGGAGCGGGAACCGGGTCTACGTCATCGGCGAAGTGAAGAAGCCGCAGGCCCGCGTGATGGTCAAAGGGCGGATGACGCTGGCGGACGCGCTGACGGAGACCGAGGGGCTCGACCCCACCTCTTCGAACGCGGCGGCCATCTATGTGATCCGCGGGACCTACGACAAGCCGCGCGTCTTCCGCCTGGATGCCACCTCGCCGGACGCGCTGCTGCTGGCGGCGAACTTCGATCTGCAGCCGCTCGACGTGGTGTTCGTCTCCACGCACGCGCTGACGCAGTGGAATCGCATCGTGCAGCAGCTGTTGCCGACCATCGACATGGTGACCCGGCCCGCCTACTACCTGCGCGGCGTCCTGCTCTTGCCGTGATCCGAAGTGGCCTTCGAAGGATAAGTTGATGCGCGCAGAGAACCGGATGCACGACCCCGCTCCCCCCACCCCACTCGGCCGTCAGGGCTCTTCGTCGTCCGCGCCCCGGAAGGAGGACGAGGTCGATCTCGCCGAGTTCCTCGGCGCGCTCATCGAGGGCCGCTGGCTCATCGCCTCCGTCGCGGTGCTCGCCTGCGCGGTGGGTGGGCTCTACGCCTTCACCGCCACGCCGGTGTACCGCGCGGACGTGCTCGTGCAGGTCGAGGACAAGGGCAAGGGCGGCGACCCGCTGAAGGACATCTCCGCCATGTTCGACGGGCAGACCCCGGCGGAAGCGGAGATGGAGCTCATCCGCTCGCGCTCGGTGGTGCAGAGCGTGATCGCGGAGCTGGGCCTCGACGTCGTGGTGGAGCCGCGGCGCGCGCCGCTCTTCGGCGAGTTTCTCGCGCGGCGTCACGGGGATGCGGAGCCGGCGGCGGCGAAGCTGTGGATGGATGCGTGGGCCTGGGGCGGTGAGCGGCTGAAGTTCACCACCTTCCGCGTGCATCCCTCGCAGGAGGACCACCCGTTCGGGCTCGTCGCAGGCGAGGCCGGCACCTTCCGGCTGCTCGACGAGAGCGGCGAGAAGGTTCTCGAGGGCCGCGTGGGCGAGGAGGTCTCGGCGAACGGGGTAACCGTTCAGGTCGCGGAGCTGCAGGCGCGGCCGGGCACCGAGTTCGAGGTGACGAAGATCCCGCTGGTGGATGCGGTGAACCGCTTCCAGTCGCAGCTCTCGGTGCGCGAGAAGGGCAAGAAGACCGGCGTCATCCAGATCGAGCTGCAGGGCACGAACCGGGCGGAGATCGCCGAGGCGCTGGACTCGCTGACCGCGGCCTGGGTGCGGCAGAACGTGTCGCGCAAGACGGAGGAGGCGGAGAAGACGCTGGAGTTCGTCTCCTCGCAGCTGCCGCTCCTGAAGAAGAACCTCGACGACGCGGAGCTCCGGCTTCAGGAGCACCAGACGAAGACGGGGAAGATCGATCTCGGCATCGAGGCGCAGGCGTTGGTGGACCGCGCGGCGGAGCTGGAGAAGCAGATCACCACCCTGTCGCTGCAGCGCTCGGAGCTGCTTCAGCGCTACACGAACGATCACCCGAACGTGGTGGCGCTGCGCCGGAAGATGCAGAGCCTCGCCACCGAGAAGCGGACGCTGGAGTCGCAGGCGCGGTCGCTGCCGGAGACGGAGCTGTCGTCGGTTCGGCTCGCGCGCGACGTGAAGGTGGCCAACGAGCTCTACGTGCTCCTGCTGACGAAGGCGCAGGAGATCGGCGTGGTGAAGAGCGGGACCATCGGCAACGTGCGGGTGATCGATCCCGCGGTGACCGCGCCGCGTCCGGTGCGCCCGCGGAAGATGATGACGGTGCTGATGAGCCTGATGGTCGGGCT
The DNA here is from genome assembly GCA_023423535.1 of Pseudomonadota bacterium. Lineage (GTDB taxonomy): Bacteria > Myxococcota > Myxococcia > Myxococcales > Myxococcaceae > JAFAFL01. The sequence continues at coordinate 1,924 of JAFAFL010000019.1, read as the reverse complement.
CGGGCTGGGCGTGGCGCTGACGCTGGTGCGCCGCACGCTCAACCGCGGCGTGGACGACCCGGAGCTGCTCGAGCGCGAGCTGGGCGTGAGCGTATTCGCCTCGGTGCCGCACAGCGCGAAGCAGGACGAGATGGTGAAGCTCGCGCCGAAGAAGGGCGACGCGCTGCGGCCGCTGGCCATCGTCGATCCGGCGGACCTCGCGGTGGAGAGCCTGCGCAGCCTGCGCACGAGCCTGCAGTTCTCGCTGGCGACGGCGAAGCGCAAGGTGGTGATGATCGGCGGCAGCCGGCCCGGCGTGGGCAAGTCGTTCATCTCGGTGAACCTCGCGCACGTGCTCGCGGACGCGGGCAAGCGGGTGCTGCTGGTGGACGCGGACATGCGCAAGGGCCAGCTGCACCGCTACTTCAGCCAGAAGCGCGAGGGCGGGCTCACCGAGGCCATCTCCGGCGCGGAGCTCACGTCGCTCGTGCACAAGACCGGCTCGGCGAACCTGGACTTCCTCGCCACCGGCGCCATCCCGCCGAACCCGTCCGAGCTGCTCGCGAGCGAGAGCTTCGACCGGCTCATCGCACAGGCGGAGGGGTTGTACGACCTCGTGGTGATCGACGCGCCGCCCATCCTCGCGGTGACCGACGCGGCGCTGATCGGCCGCGTGTCGGGCGTGAACCTCATGGTGGTGAAGAGCGGCCTGCATCCCATGCGGGAGATCGGGCTCGCGGTCGGCCGCATGGAGCAGATCGGCGCGAGGCCCAACGGCTTCGTGTTCAACGCCGTCCCCATTCGCGGCAGGATGTACGGGTACGGTAAGTACCGGTACCACTACCAATACGATTACCGCTGACCCGGCCTGCACGTCGTGGCGGTGGGTCGCGACGGGAGCCGCGGGATGAGAGAGGGTCTGCGCAGCAGCTTGAGCGTGACGGGCGCGGTCTTCGCGGCGGCCGTCACCGGGCTCTTTGGCGGCGAGGCCTCCGCGCAGACGCGCAGCGTGCCCTACCCGCGCGTGAACGCGGAGCGGCTGCACTTCAACCCGGGCGCGCAGGACTCCTTCGTCGCCGACATGGGCGAGCTGCTGCCCGCGGGCACCTCGCGCGTGGGGCTCGGGCTGCAGCACGTGGACGGCCCGTCGGTGACGCGGCTGGGCGGCGAGAACGCGTCGCTGAGGCTGGACTCGAGGCTGCTGGGCAACTTCACCGGGGCCTTTGCGCCGAACCGCTGGGTGCAGCTCGAGCTGCAGCTGCCGGTCATCTTCCACCAGAGTGAGAGCGAGGCCCTCTCGTCGCGCGGCTTCGCGCCGGTGGCGCAGAACGGGTACGGCATGCCGCTGGCCGGGCTGCGCGTGGGCGTGCTCCGGCAGGCGGACGGAATGCCGGTGGACCTCGCGCTGGCGGCGACGATCGGCCTGCCGATGGGACATCCGGGCGCGCTGGGTAGAGACGATCAGGTGCCGCTCCGGCCAGCGGTGAGCGTGGGGCGCAGCTTCGGACGGGTGAAGGTCGGCGGCGGGCTGCACGCGCAGCTGCGGTCGCAGGAGAACTTCGCCTTCCGCGGCGTCTCCGGCAGCGAGGGCGACACGCTGAACCACGAGCTCGGCTTCACCGTCGCGGCGGCGGGCGAGGTGCTGAAGGGTCTGCGCGCGGAGCTGGGCCTCGAGAGCGACTTCGCGCTGGGCAACCCGGGCAACACCACGCAGGCCTGGCTCGGCGCGCGCTACGCGGTGACGCAGGGCATGGAGGTCTTCGCGCTCGCGGGACCTGGCTTCGGTTCGCTGGTGGGCACGCCGCGGTACCGCGCGATGGCGGGCGTCTCGTTCGGGCTGGGCAAGCGCGAGGAGACGTCAACGGTTCGGCCGCGCGCCGCGGAGGAGAATTCCCATTCAAAGACGCAGCCCCAGGTAGCTGCGCAGGTGGGGGCGGCCCAGCAG
>JAFAFL010000154.1 GCA_023423535.1 Pseudomonadota bacterium | reverse complement strand
GGGCTCGGAGTTGTGTATACGAGACAGGAGCTGACCACCGGCGACGCCGCGGCGATCCGCAGGGCGGGGCGGAGGCACCGCGGCCCCGAGCAGAGGGCGGCGCGCCGGTGACCGCGGCGGCAGTGGCGGACGGTTCGGCGGGACCGGTCGCTGCCGCAGCGGCCACGCCGAAGCGGGGCGGGAGCACGGTGCCGGTGGTCTTCCGGGCCCCGGCGGGGACGCGGATCACGGTGGGGAAGAAGAACTACGTTCCGAACCGCACCTACCAGCTCGCGCAGGGGACCCAGCGCGTCTTCTATGCGTGCCCGAGGGGCTACAGCGGCCGGGGCGCGGTGCCACAAACCTTCGCCGAGGTGTCGGATGGCCCTCAGCAGGTGTCGATTGCCTGTAAGCGTAAGTAGCTGAATTTGCTGGGCTGCCGCCCGGCTGCCCGGAAGGGTGATAGTCGGCCGCGAGTCGATGTAAGTGGCCGTAATTGCAGGGGTATTTAGCCCAATCCCGCGCTTGGACACACGTCAGACCCCCTCCTAGAATCGGGAGCTGGGGACATGGCAACCAAGACGCGGAGAGTTCGAACGAGGAAGGGCCGGGGCACGGGAACGGTGCCCCGCATGGGTCGCGTTTCGCAGCGTGGCGTGGAGCCCGAGCGGTTGCTCCGGGTGTGGCGACGGGTGCTGGAGCGCAGGCTGAAGGGGATCTTCAAGGCGCGGGTGGTCGTGGAGCTCCACGACAACACCCACACCATGCTCACCTACCAGCGCCAGCGCGGGACCTGGCGGTTGCGGCTGCACCACATGTTCGTGGCGGCACCGGAAGACCAGCTCCAGGCGCTCTGCCAGTTCGTGAAGAACGGGGACGTGGCGGCCTCGCAGGCGCTGGACCGGTTCATCGAGCAGAACAAGGTCTTCATCCGGCGGGTGCCCGCGGCGGAGCTGCGCCGGCGCCTGCGGATCGACCCCTCGGGCGAACACCACGATCTGGAGGAGATCTTCACCGACCTCAACCGCCGGTACTTCCACAGCCGCATCAAGGCCACCATCACCTACGGCCCGGCGCCTCGGGTGAGGGGGCCGCGCAAGAGCATCAAGATGGGGTCGTACTCGGCGGACTCGAAGGTCATCCGCATCCACCCCGCGCTCGATCAGGCGAGGGTGCCGCGCTACTTCGTGGAGTGGATCGTCTTCCACGAGATGCTCCACCACATCTACCGGGCGCGCCGCGGTCCGGACGGAAGGCGCTGCGTGCACACCCCCGAGTTCAACGCCCACGAGCGCCGCTTCTACGCCTTCGAGCGGGCGCAGAAGTGGGAGAGCCTGAACCTCGACCTGCTGCTGCGGAGCTGACCGCCCCTCACCGGCTCAGGGCAGGATGAGCCCACCCGGAGACCGGCGTTCGCCCGGCGCAGTCTCACCGGCGGCGGCGTCCTCCGACCTCGCGGCGTGCGACCCGGTGTCGGCAGCGGCTTCGTCCGCGGCAGAGGCATCGGCATCCGGTCCGCGCAGGCCGGGCGGCGTCACCCCGCCGGCGGAGAGGGTGAGGATCTTCTCGAAGAGCGCGGTGGCGAAGGGGGAGAAGAGACCCTCGGCGCGGTGGAAGAGCCGGCGGGCCTCGGCGCGGGCGATGAGGGCGGTCTCCGCGCGACCGGACCGGTCGAAGTGGTCGGCCATGTGCCAGAGCCGACGGGCGTAGAGCTGCGCGGCAGGCCCGGCGAAGTAGGCCTCGGCGTGTTCGTTCACCGCGCGGCGCAGCGCCTCCACCCGCTGGGCCTCGTCGAGGTAGAGCGGGCTCGCGGCGATCTCCTGCACCTTCAGCGCGAAAGCGCGCAGCGCGTCGATGCCGGGGAGCCACTGCGAGAGCTCCGGCTCCGCGTGCAGCTGTGAACCGCGGGCGGCGAGTCCCTGGTCGTCCGCTTCCGGCGGGGGGAGCTCGCGCGGCGCTTCGTCGGGCGACACGTCGAGGTGCCGGAGCGCGGTCTCCAGTCCCTCGGGGAAGGGCGTGCGCGTGCGCAGGTTCTGGCCCACCGCCTCGGCCACCAGCGCCTTTGCCGCGTCGAGCGGGAGCTCCACCGCGGTGGCGTTCTGCTGACCTGTGCGCGCGTCCCTCAGCATCCGCCGGTACTGGCCACGGCTGACCGTGTTCACGCCGAGGTGCACGAGGCCCAGCTCGTCGGCGATGACGCACTGGAGCGTCTCCACCCGCCCGCCGCGCAACACCCGGCCGATGATCAGCGCGCGCTCGCCGTTGCCGGTGATCGAGGAGACGAGGCTGGGGAGGGCCTCCTCGTTCTCGTGGGCCTTCGCGGGCTCGGTCGAGGCGTGGGTCGCGGGCGCCGGGGACGAGGCAGCGCGCTCTGGAACGGCCACGCCCTGCGAGCGCAGCCGGTAGAGCGCCTTCTTTCCCGCCTTGGCGAGCGGCTTGTGGGGGCTCTCCGCCAGTGCTTCCACCAGCGGGAGGGCGCGGGCAGCGACGGCGGCCTCGAGCACCGCCAGCGCGAGCGGCTCGGGGAGTGAGGAGACCTCTTCAGCGGCCGCATCGGCGGGGCTGGAGGCGAAGGCGCGGGCCCTCTGGAGGCTGTCGGCGCTGAAGCCCGAGTTCGACAAATCCTCTTGACCAACGAGCTGCGCGAGGAGACGGCGCGGATCCGCGGGAGCAGTCATGTGTCTGCGGTTCTACAGGCCGCCCCGAGGGCACTACAATGACGGCATGTCGCACTCGGTCCTTTGCATGGGGCAGGCGTCGGTGGAGCTGGTGGGGCAGATGCCGCGCTTTCCGGTACGGCAGGGCGACCGGCAGGAGCTCTCCGCCTTTTCGCTGCAGGGTGGCGGCGCGGCGGCGAACGCGGCGGTGACGCTGGCGGTGCTCGGCGCGCGGGTGTCCTTCGCGGGTGCGCTGGCGGACGACTTTCTCGGCGAGGTCGCGGCCGCGGGCCTCAGCGAGGTGGGCGTGGAGCTGCGCCATCTGCGGCGGATCGCGGGCGGCGTGTCTCCGGCTTCGTTCGTGGCGCTCGACGAGGAGCGGCGCCGGCCGACGGTGTTCTGGACCCGCGGCAGCGGCGAGGCGCTGCGGCCGGAGGCGGTCCCGCCCGCGGCGCTGGAGGACGTGTCGCTGCTGCTGGTGGACGGCTACCACCCGGTGGCGCAGCTCGCGCTGGTGGAGGCGGCGCGGGCGAGGGGCGTTCGCACCATGCTCTCCGCGCACGCGATGGTGCCGGGGATGGCGCAGCTCGCCGCGCAGTGCGACGTGGTGGTGGCCAGCGAGCGCTTCGCCCGCGAGGTGGCGGCGGTGGTGCCGCGCAGCCTCGAGGAGATCCTCGCGCTGGGCGCGGAGGTGGCGGTGGTGACGCTCGGCGAGGACGGCTCGGTGGGACAGGCCCGCGGCGGCGCGCCGGTGAAGGTCGAGGCGCTCCCGGTGGACCTCGTGGATCCGACCGGGTCGGGTGACGTGTACCGCGGCGCGTTCGCCTGGGCGCAGTTGCAGGGCCGCGGGCTGAAGGAGAGCATGCGCTTCGCCAGCACTGCCGCGAGCCTCAAGTGCCGACACTTCGGCGCCCGGGAGGGGATCCCGGAGCTCGACGAGGTGGAGCGGGCGCTCGCTGCTTAGAGGCGTCTCGCATTGGCCCCTGCGTTGCCTGAGCAGAGGCGCACGCCGCGCAGGGCATCGGCTTCGGCATCGGCTTCGCGGCGGGCTCAGCGTCGTGGCGTGAGAGCAGGTACACGCCGCGCAGGCATCGGCTTCGCCGAAGCTCAGCGGCGCGTGGCGCGAGAGGAGGTACACGCCGCGCACGCACCGGCTTCGCCCGAAGCTCAGCGGCGCGTGTCTCGAGAGGAGGTACACGCCGCGCATGCATCGACTTCGCCAAAGCTCAGCGGCGCGTGGCGCGAGAGCAGGTACAGGCCGCGCAGGGCACTCGCTTCGCGCGGGCTCAGCGTCGCGGGGCGTGGCGTGAGAGCAGGTACACGCCGCGGCGCTCGGCGGTGAGCGTGACCTCGGTGCCGAAGCGGGGCCCGAAGACCTGGGCGGGGTGCCGGCCGCGGAGGAGGAAGTGGTCGTAGGCGACCGCCTGGCGCTCCCAGTTGAGCTCGTGTGGACGCCACTCGCTGGGGAAGGTCGGCGGTGGGGGACCTGCGTACCGAAGCGGGGAGTGAGGCGTCAGCGCGAAGCTGAAGTTCGCCGCGCCGCCTGCGATGCGCGCGACCTCGGCGGCCGAGTGGATGAAGACCGGGTGGTTCACCGCGCGCGACCTGGGGTCGTAGATGAGCCCCATCACGAGCGTCTTCGGCCGGGCCGCGCGCGCCACCGCATCGACGTCGGCCATCTCGGCATCGAAGGTCCGGAACGCCCGGGCGAGAGGCACTGCCGTCAGCAGCGCGGCCACCGCGGCGGCCAGCGCGAAGGGACCGCGCCAGCGAACGGGGAGGGACGGCACCAGCGCCGCGGCCAGCAGCGGCGCCGCGAGGTGTGCGTACCGCGTGTTCAGGTAGTAGATGTACCCGCGGATGTCGAAGGGGAGGAGGAAGTAGAGCCCCAGCGCCACCGCCGCGAGCGCGAGCAGTCGCCAGCGTTCGACGGGACCTTCGCGGTGGTCTGAGCTCGAGGTCTCGCTGACGCCGCGGCTCTTTCGGAGCGCGAATGCCACGAGCGCGGCGATCCCGCTCAGCGCGACGATGACGACGACCGCCCAGATTCCCCACCGGTCCTCGCCGCCGGGGAGCATGTTCGCGAGGACCTGCGGCAACTCGCGGACGTTCTGCTCGCGCGACTTCCACGCGAGGTTCTGCGGCGAGAACATCGGGCCCCACGCCTTCCAGGGCTCGCCCGGAGCGATCTCCGCCGGCTCACCGAGGCGGCCGCCGAACCAGGCGATGAAGAGCGCCACGCCGGGAAGCACGCCTACGAGTGCCGCCGCGCGGGAGCGGAGCACTGCGTCCAGCCATCCGTCGCCCTCGTTCCTTGGCGCACTGTCCGCGGGCGCGCGCGTGGTCACGAGCAGCAGCGGCAGCGCGATCCCGAGGAAGACGAACGCCTGCACGTGGAAGAGCAGCACCGCACACAGCGACACCGCCAGCCCCGCCGCCCACCGCCAGCGCCTGCGCGCGTCGGCGTCGGAGATCGCCCGCACGAAGAGCCCCGCGGTGAGGAAGGTGAGGGGCAAAGATGAAATATAGTTCACGAAGCCCCACGCGAAGCTGTCGCCGAACGCGAAGGGCACGGCGAGCAGCGCGGGCCAGGTGGGGCGGCGGACCGATCGCAGCAGGAACGCCAGCGACAGCGGCAGCCCCATCACGTACGCGCTGAGGAAGAGCTTGTTCGCCACGTCCAGCGGCACCAGCCAGTGCAGCAGGCTGACGAGGTGGTAGTAGCCGAGGTACGGCGTCAGCTCCCCGCGGGCCGCGAACACGGTCGGGTAGAGCGTCGTGGGGTCGCCCAGCCGGTGCAGCACCGAGATGAGGTGGAGGTGCTGCGGCAGGTCCACCATCGGCAGGTGGCGCCCCGCCCAGAGCGGCAGGACCCCCGCGAGCAGCGCCACCGCCCAGGCGATGCGCTCGAGCAGACCGGACAGAGGTGAAGGGGAGGCGAGCAACGGGCGCAACCTACTCGACACCCTCCGGGCCGCGTTCTTGAAAAGTGCGCGAAGGGGGGTGTAAAGGGGCCCGCTTCCGCTTCCGGTTCGCCGTCACGTCAGAGGTCCCCATGGTCCGCGCCCTCCGCAGCACCCTCGCCGCCGCGTCCGTCGCCGGGGCTCTGTTCGCCCTCCCCGTGCTCGCATGTGAGGCGCACAAGCCGGCCGCGTCCTCTTCAGCGACCTCTGAGACCGCCTCGACGACGGGGGCGGGGACCCAGTTCGCTGCCGCGCGCACCGGCGGCAACGTGCTCGCGCCGGTGGACGAGGTGCTCGCCGCCACCTGCAACTGCGGCAGCGCCAGCGACTGCACCTGCAAGAAGGGCGAGTGCCGCTGCAAGAAGTGCCAGAAGAACGGGGTGAAGACGGAGGGCGGCAGCACCCGCCTGATGGAGCCGCTGAAGAACCAGCAGCGCTCGCCCGAGGTGCCGCAGAACGCCCGGCACGACGCCACCGCGGGCGTGCTCATCTAGATCTAGAGCGCGGCGCACTCCGGCTGGACGGTTGCCCTGCAGGCGCGCGCGCGAGCGCCCGTGCACCGAACGCGGTCCGCCCCTAGGAATTGCCTCATGTCATCGACTCCCGAACTGCGACAGGCCTGCGCCTTCTGCGGCCGCGCCTGCTCTGACGCGCTCTCCATCGAGCGCTTTGGCGCCTTCTCCTGCCCGACCTGCTCGGTGCGGCTCGGGCGACTGCTGGTGGACCGGCCGCAGGCGCTGGAGGCCATCTGGCCGGCGCTGATGCCGCGTGCGAGCGAGGGCGACGAAGACGACGAGCCGGAGCCGAAGGTGCGGCTGGAGGACGGGCGCCTCGTGGAACTGCGGGAGCGGACCGCGGAGCTGAAGCGGGAGCTGCCCATCGCCGCGCGGGTGCAGCTGGCCTCGACGTATGGAGATCTGGGGATGCACCGCGAGCAGTTGCTCGAGTGCGGCTACGTCCTCGCCTCCGAGCCGGGCGATGCCATCGGCGGGCAGGCGCTGCGGGTGCTCTTCAATCACCGCTTCACCTCGCCGGACGCGCTGGAGCGGCTGAGGGTGATCCTCTTTCCGAGCTAACCCGCTGCCGAGGCTGGGAGGCCCCGCGCGTCAGGCGGCGCGCGGCTTCTGGGCCTTCACGAGGAGGAACGGCGGCATCCGCATCCGCTCGAAGCAGCCGAGGCCCACGCGGTCGAGGGTCTCGCGCAACTCGCCCTCCTCGCGCGGGTGCAGCCCGAGCTTCCGGTGCGCCCACGCGGTGCCGAAGCCGGGCGGCAGGTAGGTCGTGGCCACGTAGGCGCCGCCGGGTCGCAGCACGCGCGCCACCTCGCGCAGCAGGGGCAGGGGCTCCTCCAGCAGGTGGAGCGCGCCGGTGTGCAGCACCGCTCCCAGTGAGTCGTCGAGGAACGGCAGGTCCGGCGCCTGCGCGCGCACGAAGTCCACCTTCACGTTCGCCTCGCGCGACTGCGCCATGCCCTCCTCGAGCATCGGCCGCGACAGATCCATCCCCACCACCGGCGGGCCGGACGGGTCCTTCGCCAACCGGCGCGCGAAGAGGGCGGGGCCGCAGGCGAGGTCCAGCACCGGGCCCTCCGGCGCGCCCATCAGCGAGCGGTAGAGGAGGGTCTCGCTCTCGGGGTCCAGCGTCCGGCGCGCCACCGCCAGCGTCAGCGCCGGCCGCACGTAGCGCTCCCAGGAGCGGGCGACGAACGGGTTCTCGAGGCCGCGCTGCACGCCCTTCGACGCGGTGCGATCGACGGTGAGGTCGGCAATGCCCTCCGCCACCGGGAAGGAGGCACCGCACTGGGCGCACTGCAGCGGGCCGAAGAGGAGCTCCGCCGGATCGCCCGCGGCCGCGAGCGCGCCTTCCCGACACCGCGGGCATCGCAGGCAGTGGAGGATGGCGCGGCGCATGGAGGCGGCGTCAGTCGGTGGTGCAGACGAGCACCGGCCAGCCCCGCGCCATCGCCTCGCGGAAGAAGCCGGCGAGGTGGACGCGCGCCCGGTTGACCTCGTGCTGGAAGGGGTCGAGCAGCGACTCCTCGCCGAGGCTGCGGTTCGTGTGCAGCTCCACCGGCTCGCCGCAGCGCTCGCAGCGGATGGCGACGTTGCGCGCCAGCGCCACCGGAACGGCGTAGCGGGTGCCGCACTGCGCGCACTTCCACACCAGAGCGCGCTCGCCGGCGTCCTGGGCCGCGAGGCGCTCGAGCTGATCCGCCATGCGCAGCAGCGCCGGCAGGTCCGCGGGAGGGGTGGCGAAGACGGCGGCGCGACCACACCCACGGCCCGGCGACGGGTAGGGCGGGTTGGCGTCGTTGGAGACGATGCTGCGCATGCGGTCGCGCGCGCGCATGTCGCGGAACTCGGCGCCGTGAAGGGCGCGGTCCACGGTCACGCGGACGTCTGACGCTTCCGGCTCGAGCAGCTCCTGAGCGCTCTCGAGCCCCTCGGTGGAGGCGTTCTGCAGCACGTGCACCGGTACGGCGAAGAAACGGTAGCCCACGGTCCTTCCTTCTCAGCCGGTGGCCTGCGTTTCAAGCGCCGTCTCCATCCGACCGTCCGAAGTCGTCAATGTGTGCCGCGTGAGGGGGCGCGGCTACTGGCTCCACTCGAGCATCCGCGTCAGCGGCGCGAGGGCCGCGCGCTGCAGGAGCGGGTTCATCACCAGCTCCGGCGACTTGTCGCGCATGCAGAGGTAGAGCTTCTCCAGCGTGTTGCGCTTCATGTGCGGGCACTCGTTGCACGCGCAGCCGTTGTCCGGAGGTGCGGGGATGTACGTCTTCTCCGGCGCGCTCTTCTGCATCTGGTGGAGGATGCCCACCTCGGTGGCCACGATGAACTTCTGCTTCGGGCTCTTCACCGCGTAGTCGAGGATCGCCTTCGTCGAGCCGATGAAGTGCGCGTGGCGCAGCACGCTCTCCTCGCACTCCGGATGCGCGACGACCTCCGCGTCCGGGTGCTCCACCATCAGCTGCACGATGCGCTTCTCGCTGAAGATCTCGTGCACGATGCAGGAGCCCGGCCAGAGGATCATCTCCCGCCCGGTCTTCTTCGCCACCCAGCGCCCGAGGTGCTGGTCCGGCCCGAAGATGATCGGCCGGTCCTTCGGCAGCCGCGCGACGATCTTCTCCGCGTTGGAGGAGGTGACGATGACGTCGGAGAGCGCCTTCACCTCGGCGGTGCTGTTCACGTAGCTGACCACGAAGGCGCCGGGGTGCTGCTCCTTGAAGGCGCGGAAGGCCGGCGCAGGGCAGCGGTCCGCCAAAGAGCAGCCCGCTTCGAGATCCGGCAGCAGCACGAGCTTGCCCGGGTTCAGGATCTTCGCGGTCTCGGCCATGAAGTGGACGCCGCAGAAGACGATGGTGTCCGCCTCGGTCTTCGCCGCCGCCTGGGCCAGCGCGAGGCTGTCGCCGACGAAGTCCGCGAGGTCCTGGATCTCGCTCTCCTGGTAGTAGTGCGCGAGGATCACCGCGTTCAGCTCGCGCTTGAGCCGGCGGATCTCCTCCTCGAGGTCCAGGTGGTCGAGCGAGACGTGCTCTGCGGCCGGGGGAACGAGGCTGCTCTCCATGATTTCGTTCTAACGCCGGTCGGGGGGGTTGGCCATCAACCGGTGACACTCCTCTATACTGAGCCGGTCCCCTGGCCAGCCGGCCAGGCGCGTCCCCGGAGAAGACATGGACCCGCGTCGGTGGCTGCTCGGCGTGTTGATCGGTGCTGTCGCCATGTTGGCGGGGTGTGAGGGCTGCAGCCCGCCGGAGACCGTTGCTCCGCTCAAGCCCGAGGGACTCCTCTGCGTTGAGGACGGCGAGTGCGAGACGGGCCTGTGCGAGGCGCTCCCCGGCGACGCCGAGGCGAAGTGCATCCGGCGCTGTACCTCGGGATGTCTGCAGAACGAGATCTGCGAGCCGCTCGCCGGCGACCGCTACGCGTGCGTGCCGGAGCGCGAGGGGCTTTGCGGCGAGTGCCAGAGCGACGCCGACTGCCCCTACCCGGCGGACCGCTGCGTCACGGTGAACGGGGTGAACGTGTGCGGGCGGGACTGCTCGTACGACGGCAAGTGCCCCGACAGCTTCACCTGCGCCGAGGCGGTGGGCGTGGATGGGGACCTGCTGGTGTCCCAGTGTCAGCCGATGAGCGGGACCTGCGAGTGCACCGCGGAGAGCCACGGTCAGACGGTGCCGTGCGAGGCGACGAACAACTTCGGCACCTGCACCGGCGTGCGCACCTGCTCGGGACAGACGGGCTACAGCGCCTGCAACGCCCGCGTGCCTGCGTCGGAGAGCTGCGACGGGATCGACAACGACTGCAACGGCCAGGTGGACGAAGGGCTGGGCGTGACGATGTGCGGCGTCGGCGACTGCGCCCGGACGATCGACAACTGCGTGGATGGAAAGAGCACCGTGTGCGTGCCGCTCGCGCCGGGCACCGAGACCTGCGACGAGCGCGACAACGACTGCGACGGCGAGGTGGACGAGGACTGGAACAAGCAGACGGCCGTCATCCACTGCGGCGCGTGCAACAACAACTGCGCCTCCCAGCTCACTGCCGCGGTGCCGCACGGCGAGCCGGACTGCCAGGACGGCGCCTGCGCGCTGAGGTGTGACACCGGGTGGGGGAACTGCGACGCCGTCTATCCGAACGGGTGCGAGCAGGACCTGCTCAACGCGAAGGCGCACTGCGGCGGGTGCTTCCTCAACTGCGACCCGGTGAATACGACGAGCTCGACGTGCTCGATGGGCGCGTGCACGGGCACCTGCCTGACGGATTGGGGCAACTGCGACAGTGATTGGGCCACGGGCTGCGAAACGGATCTGCGCATCACCGCGTCCCACTGCGGCGCGTGCGGCAATGCGTGTCCTCCTCGAGCCAACGCCACTGCGCACTGCACCGGCTCCACGTGCGGCTACACCTGCGATCAAAACTGGTGGGATGCGGACGGCGACGCGAGCAACGGCTGCGAGTACAGCTGCGTGTTTCAGTCTCTCACCGACCATCCGGACCTCCTGTTCGTGGATGCGAACTGCGATGGGATCGACGGCGAGGTGGCGAACGCGATCTTCGTCTCGCCGACTGGGAACGACTCGAATCCGGGAACCCGTCAGCTTCCGAAGCGGACCATCACCGTCGGGATCGACGCCGCAGTATCCACGACGACGCCTCGGCGGGACGTGTACGTGGCGGGTGGCCTGTATGTGGAGAGCCTGAATCTCAGGTCCGGGATCGGGATCTTCGGTGGTTACGACCCGGCCGCGGGTTGGAGCCGCAGCGCGCAGACGATCACCCACGTGCAGAGTACGAGCGCGGTGGCGGTGACGGCGCTGAACCTCTCTCACCCAACGGAGCTGCAGCTCCTGCATGTCACCGCGTCGAATGCGACCGGAACGACGGCGGCCGGAGACGGGAACTCGAGCATCGGCATCCTCGTGAGCAACAGCGGAGCGATGTTGACGATCGCTGGCTGCACGGTCACGGCGGGGGATGGCGCGCCCGGAGCGACGGGCGCCACCGGAGCCAGCGGAGCGCCCGGAGCCACCGGAGCCAACGCTGGGATCGGCAATGTCCACAACCCCGGCGGGGGCGGGTCTTCCAGCTGCGGCGCGTTCGGTGGCGCCGGCGCGGGCGGCGTGTCCGGGACGACCAACGGGAACATGGGCAGCAGCGGGGCGACGGTGCCGGGCGGGGGAGGCGCGGGTTCGGGTGGTCCGGGGGGGACGGGCGGTCAATGCGGTGGCGTGAACTCGTATGACGGGAATGCGGCGCCCAAGGTTGGCCCGGCGTCTACGGGCAGCCCCGGTACCAACGGACTGCCGGCCGTGGCCCTCGGTACGTTCGACAACGCCGGCGTCTATGTCCCGCCGGCGGGAGGCACCGGGCTCGCCGGGCGTCCAGGTGGTGGCGGAGGAGGCGGCGGCTCCGGCGGGGGCTCCGCTCACGGCACCTCATTCTGGGACGCCTGTTCCTGCACGAACATCTGGAGCGGCGGCGGCGGTGGTGGCGGCGGCGGCGGATGTGGCGGCCAACCTGGAAGCGGCGGTCGCGGGGGCGGCGGAAGCTTCGGCATCGCCTCGGTGAACTCCGCAGTCACGGTCGTGCAGACCCAGGTTCACTCCGGTCGCGGCGGTAGCGGCGGAGCCGGTGGCAACGGAGGGCTCGGGGGCAACGGCGGCAGCGGGGGCCAGGGCTCGGACGGTCAGTACAGCTCGAGCTCCTGCAGCACGCGACGAGGAGGCCGTGGCGCCAATGGTGGGGCCGGAGGGGCCGGCGGACGTGGTGGTGGCGCGAGCGGCGGCACCGGTGGACCTTCCATCTGCATCGCCTATCGGGGCACGCCGCCGAACGTCATGGGACATGCGTGCAGCAATGATCAGCCCGGCGCAGGTGGTCTGGGTGGCACGAACGGCTTCCAGCAGGCCACTGCGGGTGCGAGCGGGATCGCCCAGGCGATTCAGGCGCTGCCTTGATTGGGGTAGCGCGGGGCTCGCGCCCGTTCAGGGCTGATAGCGCAGGAGCATGCCGTAGCGCCCGCCCGCCCAGATGTTGGAGGGGCTGACCACGGTGAGGGTCTGAAGCGCGGAAGACGCGTCGTCGGGGACGAAGGCGCGATGCCAGGCTTCCTCGGGGACGTGGCGAAAGACGTTGCCCTCATCGTCGAGCACCCAGAATCGCTCGTTGCTGGTTGCGCTCACCGCGACGAGGTCGCCCGCACCCGGAACCTGCTCGTGGCTCCACGAGTTCTTCCAGGTCGAGATCCGGCCGCTCGTCGCAATGGCAACCACCGACGGCCCAGGCATGCCGGTGAGCGCCTTGAAGGGCGTGCCGGCATCGGTGACGACGCAGTCGAGTTCGGCGCTGCAGATGGAGAGCGCACCTGTACCGGAAGCGACCCAGAGACGATCTCCGTCAGACCAGACATCCACCGGACCGACGACGCCCGTATCTACCGGTGAGCAGTCGGGTGTGCTCCCATCGGTGTCGCATCGCTCCACGACAGTCTCGGAGGAACCGGCTTGTTCTGCTGACACGATCCAGACCCGCTCGCCACCGTCGGGCGCTCGGGAGGCGTGGACCTTCATGGTCGTGCGAGCGCGCGTCGTGGTCGTCCAGGTCGTGCCGTTCCAATGAGCCAGCTCGAGGTCCCCACCCGCCCAGACGCTCGTCGGACTCGTTCCGCTGATCGAGTAGATGCCGCCGCCGAAGCCGCGTGAGCGCACGAGCAGGCACGACCCCTCGAAGGTGCAGCGGTAGATCCGGCCGTCGCGATCGAGGCCCACGTACAGCGCGTCACCTGATGTCCACGACGAGGTCAGCGTCTGGCGGCTGAAGACGTCCTTCGAATGCGGAGCCCACCCGGTCTGCGTCCACCGCTGGGTCAGGCCGTAGGCGCCGACGGCCAGCCCCACGTCGCCTTCCCGCCAGATGGCGTGGACCCGGTCGAGCTCGTCGAGCTGTCCGGCGGCTCCCCACTCGGAACCGTTCCACCTCAGGAAGCCGCCGAATGTGCCGGCCCACACGTCATTCCGGGCAACGCAAGCGAGGCTGGTGACAGGCTTCGGCGTCTGTAGCTTCAGCTCCCAGCCACCGTCGGCCGCCATCGCCCAGATGGCACCGTTGCCGGTGACCGCCCACCCGTCGCCTTCTGGAAATGCGCAGGTGTCCAGCACCGCCGTCGGCAAACCCGAGTCGATGACTGTCCATACGCCCTGTGCGCTTCGGCCAAGAAGCTCTCCGGAAACGGAGAGGGCTCGGAGGCTGCCGTCCTTTGCTCTCCAGAGCGTACGGATCTCGTCTTGCGTCGATGTTGGTTCGACCTGCCACTTCTGGCCGTCGAAGTGCACGACGGTGCCGTCCTCGCCGGCTGCCCAGACGGCGGACTCGCTGAGCGCGAAGAGGCGAGCCAGGTTCGATGCGGTGCCGCTCGATTCGCTCGACCAGCGAGACCCATCCCAGCGGAGGATCTCTCCAAAGGCTCCCACGGTGAACGCGAGGCCTCTTCGAACTGCGACGACATCCGTCAGCCTTCCACCATCGTGTTCATGGCTCGCGAGCCAGGCCCGCCCGTTCCAGCGAAGGATGGGCAGGCCCCATCCGACGGCCCAGGCCTCGTCTGCCGCTACGCCGTCGACGCCGAGAATCCAACCGGCAGTCGGGAGCGGGTTCACCCAGCACCATCGATCCTCGTTGCAGAAGGGCTGCTGTTCTTCCGGCTCCGAACCGGCGTCGCGCCCGCCATCTCCCTGACCCTCGCCCGCATCGTCATCCCCGCTGCCGGCGTCTGCACCCGCGTCCGCTACCGCGCCATCGCGCCCGAAGCAGTAGCCCTCGGGCAGCAGACAATAGGCGCCGGCGCCGCAGTCGTCGTCTGAAGCGCACTCCGCTTTCCGCGTGCAGCCACCGCTGGCGATGAATGCGCCAAGCACAAAAAGGGCTGCCGCAGCGGCTGCAGTGGGGACGCGTTGCGCGCTCACTTCCGCACCTCCTCGAACTCTCCACTCCAGGAGAAGAGCATTCCCGCGCCCACCGCCGCGGCGACGCCTCCGGCTCCAAGGCCGATGCCCCAGTTGCGCTGCGTCGCGAGGCGTCCGTTGAGGCGGCGGACCTCGTCCTCGGTGCCCGCGGGGAAGGCGCCGTCCACGCGCATCCCGTCGAGCTGACGGCCGGTCCGCCACGCGTTCGAACCCTGCCATCCGGCCACCCCGACCAACGCCGCGGCGCCGACGGTCGCGGCCCAGGCGGGGAGGCGGCTGCGGCTCACCTGCGCGGAGGGCGCAGGCCCCGGAGGGGGCGACAGTGGCACCGGCTGAGGCGCGGGCTCCGCCACCGAGATCTTCGGCTCCTCCACCACCGGCTTGCCGTCGATGATCGGCTGCACGGGAGGCTCGGCAGTGCCGGTGGCGAGGAACTCGGCGAGTCGCTCCACCGCGCCCGGCGCAAAACCGCTCCCGTACATCTTCACCCGCGCCTCGCGGACCTCTTCTCCCGTCGTCCCGTCCACCGCGGAGGCCACGAGGTACCGCTCGCCGGGCGCGGGCTCCTCCTCGCGCACGGCGATGAGCTGCTTCACGCCCAGCGTTCCCGCCAGCCGCACCAGCGCCACCAGCCGGGCCTCGCGGCCGCCTTTCGTGGCGATGCAGGGACCAAACGAGGGATGGATCGCGCCCTCGAACTCGGCGTCCAGCTCCACCTCGGTGCTCTTCTGCACCTTCACGAACCGCGCGGCGCCGCGGGCTTCCGGGAAGGCGGCCTCCACCCGGTAGTCGCCGGGCGGAAGGGGCAGCGTCACCGGGCTTCTGCCCACCGGCCTGCCATCGATGAACACGGTCATCCCCGTCGGCCGTGTGGTGACCCGCAGCGACGCGGTCGACTCGGCGTCCACCTTCCGCCGCACGCCGTCCACGAACTTGCGGAACGACGGCGAGTAGTAGGACTCGTCCGGCACGAACGCCCGGTCCACCCGCAGCACGCGCTGCAGGCTCTCCTCCGCCTCGACCGGGCGGTCGGTGCGCTGCTGCAGCTGCGCAAGCATCGTCCAGGCCTCGGAGAGCTCGCGCCAGTTCGCCGGCGAGGGCGGCAGCCGCACGAGGTCCTCGATCGCCTTCTTCAAGGTCAGCTCCGGGCGCTGCCAGTTGTCCGCGAAGAGGTCCGCGCGCGAGCCCCGGATGAGGCGCGCCGCGTCCGCGAACGAGCCGCGCGGTACCCCGCCGAGCCTTCCCGCCGTCTCCTCCCCGTCGAGCACGGTGAGTCCCGGCCGCTTCGACACCGCCTCGCGCACCAGCGACGCCCAGCGCGCGGTGCCGCTCTCCGAACAGGGCTCCGTCGCCACCACCGCCGTCCCCGCCTGCGCCGTCACCGCGCACCCGCACAGGAGCGCCCCGAATGCCCGCCACACGCCTTTCATCCCGATCTCCCGGTTCGTCTTGCCTCGCTGCTTTCTGCCGTGGAACGCGCGCGCGTTGCAACAGGCCCGAGCCTTCGCGCAAGAGATCAGCGGTGTGGCTTCGAGCGGAGAAGGCGTCTAAAAGCCGCAACCCGGAAGGGGAGCCGTCACATGCACCCGATACTCATCTCCGCGATCGTCACCGCCGTGCTGGTGGTCTGGATCGCCGTCGTCCTCGCGATCAACGTGAAGCGGCACCCGCAGGGGCTGTTCACGCTCTTCTTTGCCGAGCTGTGGGAGCGCTTCTCCTTCTACGGCATGCGCGCGCTGCTGGTCCTCTACATGACCAAGGCGCTCGCCTACGACGACACGAAGGCCTACGCGGTCTACGCGGCCTACGGCGCGCTCGTGTACACGACGCCGGCGATCGGCGGGCTCATAGCGGACCGGCTCATCGGCTACCAGCGCGCGATCATGATCGGCGCGATCTTCATGGCCATCGGCCACTTCGTCCTCGCCATCGAGCACGAGGTCTTCTTCTACGCGGCGCTGGCCTTCCTCATCGTCGGCAACGGGTTCTTCAAGCCGAACATCTCCTCGCTCGTCGGCAAGCTCTACCCCGAGGGCGATGCGCGCCGCGACGGTGGCTTCACGCTCTTCTACATGGGCATCAACGCCGGCGCGTTCCTCGCGCCGCTCTGGTGCGGCGTCATCGGCGAGACCTACGGCTGGCACTACGGCTTCGGCCTCGCGGGCGTGGGCATGGTCGCGGGCCTCGTCGTCTTCGCGGTCCGCCGGCACGTCTTCGGAGACAAGGGACTGCCCCCGGATCAGGCCGCGCTGGCGAAGCCGATCCTCCCCGGCATCAACATCAGCACCGCAGTCGTCGCCGCGGCGGTGATCGCGGTCCCGCTGATGGGCCTGCTCGTGCGCTTCGACCGCAAGATCGTCTTCCCCGTCGGCGCCGAGGGCTTCTCGCCCGGTACCATCCTCACCCTTCTCCTCGCGCTGGTGGCGATCGTGGTGGTGGGCGGCGTGCTCGTCAGCGCCTTCAAGGGCCCGAAGGTCGAGCGCGAGCGCATCTTCGTGGCGCTGATCCTCACCGCGTTCTCGGTCATCTTCTGGGCCTTCTTCGAGCAGGCCGGGTCCTCGATCAGCCTCTTCACCGACCGCAACGTGAACCGCGTGGTGTTCGGTGCCGAGGTCCCCGCTTCCACGTTCCAGGCGCTGAACCCGGCGTTCATCCTCGTCTTCGCGCCGATCCTCGCGGGCCTCTGGGTGTGGCTCTCGAAGGTCGGCCGCGAGCCCTCGACGCCGTTCAAGTTCGTGCTCGGCATCGTGCAGCTGGGCCTCGGCTTCGGCGTGATGGTCGTGGGCGCGCGCGCGGCGGGCTCGGACGGGATCGTGCCGGTCATCTACCTCGTCATCGGCTACCTGCTGCACACCACCGGTGAACTCTGCGTGTCGCCGGTCGGCCTCTCGATGGTGACGAAGCTCGCGCCGCTGAAGATGGTCGGTCTGATGATGGGCGTGTGGTTCCTCTCCTCGGCGTTCGCGCACAACGTGGGCGGGATCATCGCCGCGCTGACCTCCGCGCCGAACGTGGAGGGAGCCGCGGTGACCGATCCGGCGCTGACGCTCCCGCTCTACTCCGGCGTCTTCAACAGCCTCTTCTACGTGTCGCTGGGGACCGCCGCGGTCCTGCTGCTGCTGGTGCCCGTGCTGAAGAAGTGGATGCACGGGGTCCGCTAGAAGATGCCTCGGCGAACGCCGCCGAAAGCGCCGCCAAAGGCTCCGCCGAAGCGTGAGGCAAAGCCGCCGGACGAGTGGCTCTCGCGCGCGCTCGCCCGCGCCGGGGTGATGCCGCTCGCCGAGGCGGAGAAGGCGATCAAGGAGGGCCGCGTCCGGTTGGGCACCCGCGTGGTGCGCCAGCCGCTGGCGATGGTGCGGCCGGGCGAGCCCATCTTCGTGGACGGGCACCGCGTGGATACCCACCCGGTCACCCGCTGCCTCATGTTCCACAAGCCCGCCGGCGTGGTGACCTCCACCCGCGACGACGACGCGCAGGGGACGGTGTTCCAGCGCCTCTACGCGGTGATGCCCTTCGAGCTGCAGCGCTTCACCTGGCACGCGGTGGGGCGGCTCGACCGCGACACCACCGGCCTTCTGCTCTTCACCAACGACGAGCGGCTGGTGGCGCACGCGACGTCTCCGGACACGCACCTCGACCGGCGTTACGTGGCGCAGGTGCAGGGGACCGCGACCGAGGCGAAGCTCGAGCCGCTGCGGCGGGGGATCACGCTGGAAGACGGTCCCGCGAGGCCGGCGCGCGCGCGGGTGCGGGAAGATGGTCAGGTGGAGTTGACGATCACCGAGGGCCGCTTCCACCAGGTGAAGAAGATGCTCGCGCACGTGGGGCTGCCGGTGATGAAGCTCCACCGCGAAGCGCTCGGAACGCTGGAGGTGGACGTCACCGAGGGCCAGTACCGCGAGCTTCAGCCGGAGGAGATCGAGGCGAAGCTGGGGTTCAAGCCGCGCGGTTGAGCTGCCGGGGGCTGGCGGCGGCCCGGTCGGCGTCTGAAATTATCTCAGTCCAGAAAATCGAGACTAAGGTCCGCGTCGCCGTCAATGGGGCGGCATTTTTTTTGGCGAGGACGTTCTTGAGACATCAGACATCGGCACTCTCTCTGGCGCTGCTGCTCGCGGCGGCGGCCACCGGCTGCGACGGAGGCAGCAGCACCCCCACCTGCGACACCGCTGAAACGCTGTGCGGGACGCAGTGCATCGACACCACCTCTGATGCTCGGCACTGCGGCGCGTGCGGGACGGCCTGCGCCGTGGGGGAGATCTGCAGCGACGGCGCCTGCGAGGCCTTCTGTCCCGCCGGCCAGACGGAGTGCGTCGGCGGGTGTTTCACCCTCGATGCTTCGCCCGAGCACTGCGGCGCCTGCGGCAACGCCTGCGAGACCGGCGAGGCCTGCTTCGAGGGCGCGTGTACCGTCGCCTGCCCGGGCTCGCTCACCGCGTGCGGCGGAACGTGCCGCGACTTCCAGACCGACGAGAGCCACTGCGGCGCCTGCGGGAACGCGTGTGGCGAGGCGGAGCGGTGCGTGTCCGGAGAGTGTGAGCTGACCTGTTCGGACAACCTCACCCGCTGCGGCGATGCCTGCCGTGACACCCGCGTGGATCCGGCGAACTGCGGCGCCTGCGGCAACGCCTGCGGCGCGGACGAGACCTGTCTCTCCGGCACCTGCATGGTCCAGTGTCCGCCGGGCCAGAGCGTGTGCGACGGCGCATGCCGCGACACCGCCACCGACCGCGCACACTGCGGCGCGTGCGG
Organism: Pseudomonadota bacterium; assembly: GCA_023423535.1. Taxonomy (GTDB): domain Bacteria; phylum Myxococcota; class Myxococcia; order Myxococcales; family Myxococcaceae; genus JAFAFL01. Next base: position 41,261 of record JAFAFL010000154.1, on the reverse strand, counting down.
AACGGCCTGTGACGACGGTGAGCTGTGCGTGAATTCGGTGTGCACGCTCTCCTGCACCGGCTTCGCGAACACCGTCTGCGACGGGGCCTGCACGAACACGCAGGTGGACCCCTCGAACTGCGGGACCTGCGGGAACGCCTGTCCGGCGGGAGAGGTCTGCAGCGCCGGAAGCTGCGCGGGGAGCTGCCCGAGCGGGGCCGACCTCTGTGGCGGGGCGTGCACCGACACCTCCTTCGACCCTTCGAACTGCGGGAACTGCGGCATTGCCTGCACCGCCGCTGCGAACGCCGTCCCCGTCTGCGCCGCGGGAACCTGCGCCTCCGTTTGTCAGGCGGGCTACGGCGACTGCAACGCGGACCTCTCCAGCTCCGGCTCCGACGGCTGCGAGGCCGCCCTCATGACGAGCATCACGCACTGCGGCGCCTGCGGGACCGCCTGCGCCGCGCCGGCGAACGCGACCGCCGCGTGCACCGCGGGAAGCTGCGGCCTCGGCACGTGCAACACCGGCTACGCGAACTGTGACGGCCTCACCTCCACCGGTTGCGAGGCGCACCTCGCCAGCGACAACGCGCACTGCGGCGCCTGCAACAACGCGTGCTCGGCGAGCCAGGTCTGTACGAACGGCGCCTGCGTGCAGGCGGTGCCCGGCGGCGAGAGCTGTGCGGATCCGCTCGACCTCGTGGCCGGTGCGAACGTGGTGGACTGGAACGCGCTCACCAACGACTACCTGCTCACCACCCCGACCTGCGTGACCACCGGCACCATTGCCGGGCCGGACGTGGTGCTGCGGTACGTGGCGCCGTTCACCGGCTTCGTGGAGTTCGCGTTCCCGAACAAGCCGACGAGCAACCGCTGGGTCTCGGTGGTCTCGGACGCGCCGTGCGGCACGCTGACGCCGATGCTCGCCTGCATCTCCGACTGGTCGCCGGCCTTCATGAGCGGGACCATGAGCATGACCGCGGGGACGACCTACTACCTCTATGTGGCGGACACGTCCTCGGGCGGGGCCCCCCTCAATGACCCGCTGGACGTGGTGGTGACCGAGACGAACTGCGCCAGCTACAACGTCGCGATCCAGAGCCTCTCGCCCGCGAACGGCGCGAGCGCGATCACCTTCAATCCGCAGCTGGTGGTGACGTTCGACGGCCCGATCGACAACACGACCGGTCAGATCACAGTCACCGGCAGCCAGGGCAACAGCGCCACGTTCACCGTCCCGGCCTCGCAGGTGGTCTTCTCCACCGACCGCCGGACGATCACGATCAACCACGGCCTGACCTTCGCCAACGGCGAGCAGGTGACGGTGAGCTGGTCCGGGCTGATGAACGGGCTCTGCGGTTCCGCGGTGCCGTCGCCCACCTGGAGCTTCACCGCGCCGTCGCCGAGCTGCACCCCGGGCACCGGCGGCACGGTCGGCACCACCCAGACGCGCTTCCCCACCGGGCTCACCAGCCACACCGAGTACTACGTGGCGCCGGACTGGAACCCCAACGGCTGGGTCTATTACGGCGGGCTCACCAGCCTCTACCGGATGCCGAAGGCGGGCGGCGCCTCGCAGGTCCTCTACAATCAGAACGGGATCTCCTCGGGCCAGACCGGCTACACGATGCTCGTTCACGGGCAGAACATCTTCACGGTGGACAGCAGCACCTCGAAGACGACCGACCTGCTCTGGCGCATCTCCTCGGATGGCGGCGCGACCTTCTTCCCGAGCCCCCAGAACATGGCGACCTTCCCCCAGACGCCCGCCGACGACTTCGTCGGCGTGGCACAGCACGGGGACCGGGTGTTCCTCGTCACCAACGAGGGGACCGCGTCGGTGAACACCGAGATCTGGTCGGTGGACGTGAGCGGCGCCACGCCGGCGCCGGCCCTGGCGGTGCTCGAGCGCTCGTTCGGCGCCAACGAGTACAACAGCTGCCGCGGCCTCGCGGTGGACGCGCAGAACTTCTACACGATCTGCCGCCTCGGGAGCGGGAGCAACCACCCGGTGCTCCGCATCAGCCGGACCACGGGCGCCACCACCGAGCTCGCGGTGTTCCCGGGCAACACCACCGCCGGTGAGCTCCACATGCGGGACCAGGACGCGGATGGCGTGGCGGACGTGCTCTACGCGCGCACCAACCAGCGCGAGACCTACTACGTGTGCGGCCCCGCGACGGCGTCACCGTTCGGCTCCGTCCACGTCTCGTTCACCGGGAGCTCCACCACGAGCTACGGGCTGGGCTACGACCCCGTCGCCAACGCGCTGTGGGCGTACGAGGATCTGACGACCACCGGCAGCGGTCAGCACGAGCTCATCCGGATCCAGTAGCGCTCCGCAGCAGACAGCACTCGGCCCCGTCGCGGATTGCCGCGGCGGGGCCGTTCTTTTTCCTCCGGACCGGCCGTCGCAAACGGGCCAGGCCACCGGAAGGGCTGAAGCCGAAGCCGAAGCTGAAGACCGCTACCGGCGACGCCGCGGGAGGGGACCGCGCGGCGAGCGCACCGGCACCGGGATGGGCACGGGCACCGGCTGCGGACGGAGCCAGCCGAACAGGCGTTGGATCAGCGCTCCGAAGCCCCCGAGCATCGCAATCCCGAGCGCCACGTCGCCCAGGTCCAGGCCGGCGGGGAGGGCGGGGGCGAGCTGCGCTGCGAGCATGAACGGCTCCTCGGTTGGGGGAACTTCAGGCACTGCGAACGGCTGGGCTGATTCTCCCGCGAACTGCTGGGGCGCGGTCAAGCGCGGGTTCTGTCCTACATCCGCGTCCCACTCGGCGAACGTCGGGCGGAAGAAGGTATTCCCCCGGAGGCGAACGCTTCGAGCGGTCTAGCCCGCCCGCCCGAGCCGGCGCTTGCGGTCCCGCTCCAGCGCGAGCTTGAGGTAGTGCCCGGTGTGGCTCTCGCCGTTCTGCGCCACCTCTTCCGGCGTGCCCTCGGCGAGGATCCGCCCGCCGCCGCTGCCGCCTTCGGGGCCCAGATCCACCACCCAGTCCGCGCTCTTGATCACGTCCAGCGAGTGCTCGATCACCAGCACCGTGTTCCCCGCCTCCACCAGCCGGTTGAGCACCTGGAGGAGCTTGCGGATGTCCTCGAAGTGGAGGCCGGTGGTCGGCTCGTCGAGGATGTAGAGCGTCCTGCCGGTGGCGACCTTGCACAGCTCGCGCGAGAGCTTGATGCGCTGCGCTTCACCGCCGGAGAGCGTGGGCGACGATTGCCCGAGCCGGATGTAGCCGAGGCCCACGTCGTCCAGCGTCTGCAGCGTCCGCATGATGTCCTTGTGCAGGGCGAAGTGCTCCATCGCCTCGCGGACGCTCATCTCGAGCACCTCGGCGATGTTCTTGCCCTTGTACCGGACCCGCAGCGTGGCCTCGTTGAAGCGCTTGCCGTTGCAGACCTCGCAGGGCACGTACACGTCGGCGAGGAAGTGCATCTCCACCAGCTTCACGCCGTCGCCTTCACAGGCCTCGCAGCGTCCGCCCTTCACGTTGAAGGAGAAGCGGCCCGGGGTGTAGCCGAAGGTCCGGGCCTCCGGCGTCATGGCGAAGACCTCTCGCACCGCGTCGAAGACCTTCGTGTAGGTCGCCGGGTTCGAGCGCGGCGTGCGGCCGATGGGGCGCTGGTCGATGTCCACCACCTTGTCGAGGTGCTCGAGCCCCTTGATCCCGCGGTGACGACCAGGGACCTCGCGGCTGCCGTAGAGCTCGCGCGAGAGGGAGGGCAGAAGGATCTCGTTCACCAGGGTGGACTTGCCCGCTCCGGAGACGCCGGTCACCGCGATGAAGGTGCCCAGCGGCAGCGCCACGTCCACGTTCTGGAGGTTGTTCTCCGTTGCGCCCTGGATGACGAGCTTCGCCTTGCCCGGCGCGCGCCGCTTCTCCGGCACCTCCAGCGCCATGCGGCCGGAGAGGTACGCGCCGGTGAGCGACTTCGGGTGCGCCATCACCTCGCGCGGCGTGCCCTGCGCGACGATCTCGCCGCCCAGCTCGCCCGCGCCGGGACCGAAGTCCACCAGCCAGTCGCTCTCCTCCATCGTCTCCTCGTCGTGCTCGACGACGATGACGCTGTTGCCCAGATCGCGCAGCCGCTTCAGCGTGGCGAGGAGCTTGCCGTTGTCGCGCTGGTGCAGGCCGATGGACGGCTCATCGAGGATGTAGATGACGCCGGTCAGCTCACTGCCCATCTGCGACGCGAGCCGGATGCGCTGGCTCTCGCCGCCGCTGAGCGTGGACGCGGTGCGGTCCAGGGTGAGGTAGGTGAGGCCCACGTTCACGAGGAACCCGAGCCGGCTGTTGATCTCGCGCAGGAGCTCGCCGGCGATCTTGTCCTCGGTGGCGCTCAAAGGCATCGCCTTGAGGAAGCCCAGCGCGTCGCCGATCGTCTTGCGCGAGAGGTCGATGATGGTGACGCCGTGCACCTTCACCGCGCGGCTCTCCGGACGAAGCCTCGCGCCCTCGCAGACGGGGCAGGGCTTGTCGCTGAAGAACTTCATGTAGTACCGCCGCATCGTCTCCGACGTGGTGGTCTTGAAGCTCCGCATGAGCTTGTTGACGAGTCCCTCCCACTCCATGCGGTAGCGGCCGCCCTCGCCCCAGGTGACGGTGAACTCCTTGCCGGAGGAGCCCAGCATCACCGTGTCCTTCTCGCGCTTGGTGAGCTTCTCCCAGGGAGTGTCGAGGTTGATCTTGAACGCCTTCGCCAGCGCGTCGACGAAGTCCGCGGTCCAGCCCTCGCCGCGGTTCATGCCGGTGGCCCACGGCTCCACTGCGCCCTGACGGATCGACTTCGTGGGGTCGGGGACGATGAGGTCCGGATCCATCTCCGGACGCGTGCCGAGCCCGTTGCACTCCTGGCACATGCCCAGCGGGTTGTTGAAGGAGAAGGACGCCGGCGTGAGCTCGCCGAAGGAGAGCCCGCACTGGTGGCAGGCGTTGAGCTCGCTCATCACCCGGTCGGAGGACTTCGCGCCGGTCTCGTCGGTGATGACGATGACGCCCTTGCCCTCCTTCAGCGCCGTCTCCACCGAGTCGGTGAGGCGTGAGCGCGCGTCCGGCTTGAGCACCACGCGGTCGATGACGAGCTCGATGTCGTGGCGCGACTTCTTGTCGAGCTCGATGCGCTCCTCGAGGCCGACGATCTTCCCGTCCACGCGCGCGCGGGTGAAGCCGCGCTTCTGCGCGTCGACGAAGAGGTCCTTGTGCTCGCCCTTCTTGTTCTGGACCACCGGCGCCAGAAGCATCCGCTTCGTGCCCGCCGGCATCTCCATCAGCGTGTCGACGATCTGCTGCGCCGACTGCTTGCCCACCTGCTCGCCGCACTGGGGACAGTGCTGCACGCCGATGCTCGCGTAGAGGACGCGCAGGTAGTCGTGCACCTCGGTGACCGTGCCCACCGTCGAGCGCGGGTTGTTCGAGGCCGCCTTCTGCTCGATGGAGATCGTCGGCGAGAGGCCTCGGATGGTGTCGTACTTCGGCTTCTCCATCTGCCCGAGGAACTGGCGGGCGTAGGCGGAGAGCGACTCGACGTAGCGGCGCTGGCCCTCGGCGTAGAGCGTGTCGAACGCGAGCGAGCTCTTGCCGGAGCCCGAGACGCCGGTGAAGACCACGAGCTTCTTCTTCGGGATGTCGAGCGAGACGTTCTTGAGGTTGTGCTCGCGCGCCCCTCGGATGGAGATGGACTCCGGTTCGGACATGCTTCGGGCCATAGCAGACACGACTAACGTTCGCGCCCTGGTGCTGCTGCCGCGGCTTCACGCGAGCGGGTCGTCAGCAGGTGGAGCAGCCGGCGCTTCGAGCGGCATCTGCGATTTCCTGTAGGCCTTGCCCCCTCACGGAAGAAATTCCAGTGCTCGGGCTGAAGCGCCTTCCGTCGTGGGCCAACGCTTCGGCCGAAAAGGCTTGTGGCGCGCGCCTTTGGAGCGGTTTCGCGCGGGTTCGGGCGCGTGTGCGGGGTGGGCACCGGCGTTGCAGAGCAGCCTCCCGGTCACGAGGAGGGCGGCGGAATGGGTATTGGGGCGCGCGGGGTCGGGGGACTCCTCCTTGCAGCGGCAGTACTGGGGTTGGCGGGGTGCCACGAGGAGGGCACGTACAAGCCGTTGGGGTCGTTCGTGGCGGCGCCGGATCCGCTGGAGTTCGGTCCGGTGGCGCTGGGCCGGGACCGCGTGCTCGAGCTGGAGCTGCGCAACGACGGGCGGGTGCCCTACACGGTGTACGAGGCCTCGAGCAGCGTGCCCAACGTGGAGGTCGTCGGCTTCGAGTCGATGACGCTCGGCGTGGGCGAATCGCAGAAGCTCCACGTCCGCTTCTCGCCCTCGGTAGAGGGCAGGGTGACCGGCGCGGTGACGCTGCGCACCGACGAGCGCGAGGAGCCCGCGGTGGTGCCGCTGGCAGGCGTGGGCGTGAAGGCGTTCGCGAAGGTGAACACGCTCGCGCTCGACTTCGGGCGGGTGCAGGTGGACACCGCGAAGGTCCTCACCCTCGAGCTCGAGAACCCCACCGAGGTGGAGACGTCGGTGCGGATGACCTTCTCGGGCGAGAACACCGAGTCGTTCTCCTCGTCGGAGAGCCGCGCGGACCTCGTGCTCGCGCCGCGTGAGGTGCGTGCGGTGCCGGTGGCGTTCAAGCCGGTGACGATGGGCCTCGCGGATGCGTTCGTGACGCTGCGCGTGTGCGAGGGCTGCGAGCCGGTCTCGGTGCCGCTGACGGGTGAGGGCATCGCGAACAAGCTGGAGATCTTCCCGACGCGCGTGGACTTCGGCCGGGTGGCGCTCGGCGCGACCGCGACCCAGAAGGTGACGATCGTGAACCAGGGCACCGAGCCGCTGCAGTTCAACGGCGCCACGCTCGAGCAGGATGCCGGCGCGGTGCTCACGCTCGGCGCGGCGCCTTCGACGGTGCCGCCGATGGGCAGCACCCAGGTGGAGGTCCGCTTCACGCCGGCGAAGGCGGGGATGATCAAGAACACGCTGAAGCTCGACATCGTGGCGGACAACGCGCCGGTGGGGCCGCGGCTGTCGGTCACCGGTGAGGGCGGCGCCTCGTGCCTCACGCTGCTGCCGCGCGACGTGGACTTCGGCACCGTGCCGGAGGGGATGAGCGCCACCCGCCGGGTGGACCTCCTCAACCGCTGCCAGTACGACGTGCAGGTCATCGACGCGCAGGTGAGCACCTCGCAGGGCGGCTACTTCTCCATGGCGCAGATGGCGACGACCCTGGTGGTGCCGGCGGGCGGGATCGAGTCGGTGCGCGTCAGCTACAACCCGAAGCCGGGCGCGGCGGAGAGCACCGGCGCGCTGACCCTGAAGATCAGCGAGCTCAACGCGCTCTCCACCGAGCAGGTGTCGCTGAAGGGGCAGTCGAAGGTCTTCCCTCCCTGCACCTGGCAGATGCTGCCTTCCGCGCTGGAGTTCGGCGCGGTGCCGGTGGGCAGCGAGGCGACGCTGGGCGTGACGCTCCGCAACAGCGGGAACGAGGAGTGCTTCGTGGGCGCGATGCAGCTCGCCTCGGGCTCCGACCCGGAGTTCAGCGCGGCGCCGGTGCAGTCCACCGTGCTCCAGCCGGGCGCGCAGGCGCAGCTGCGGGTGACCTTCCGCCCGCTGATGGCCGGCGCGTTCAGCGGTCTCGCCGAGGGCTGGGTGAGCCACCCCACGAACAACCACCCGACCGCGGTGGTCACCGGCACCGGCGTGGACAGCTGCTTCGCGCTGCAGCCGACCGACGTGGACTACGGGATGCTGAAGCTCTCCTGCGGCCCGAAGACCCGCACCGTGACCGCGTTCAACTCCTGCGCGGCGCCGGTGACGATGACGGGCGGGCTCATCGACGCGCCGGCGACGGCGGACTTCGTCATGGCCTCCCAGCCGGCGGCGGGGATGACGCTCTCGCCGGGGACGCAGGCGAAGTTCGACGTCCGCTACCAGCCGCAGGACGAGGGCTACGACTCGGCCGCGCTCCGGGTGACTGCCGGTGGCATGCAGTATACTGCAGGTCTTCGCGGCGAGGCGTGGGTGAACCCGCTGCAGACGGACCGGTTCGCGCAGGAGTCGAAGGACAAGGTCGACATCCTCTTCGTGGTCGATAACTCGGGCTCGATGATGGAGGAGCAGACGAGCCTCGGTCAGAACTTCGCCGCCTTCATGGCCGCCGCGCAGCAGAGCAACGTGGACTGGCGGATCGCGGTGACCACCACCGGCATCCAGGCGTCGCCGGGCGGCTGGGCGGTGTGCCCCGGTGGCGCCGAGGGCGGTGAGGCGGGCCGCTTCTTCCCGGTGGATGGCTCCTCGCCGCGGATCCTCACGCCGCAGACCGCGAACGTGGCCCAGGTGTTCGCGCACAACGTGAAGGTCGGCGTGTGCCACTGGGACGAGCAGGGCCTCGAGGCCGCCTACCGGGCGCTCTCCCAGCCGCTGGCGAGCAGCGCCTCCGCCCCCGGCACGCCGTTCACCGCGGACGGCAACGCCGGCTTCCTCCGCGAGGACGCGAAGCTCGCCATCATCATCATCTCGGACGAGGAGGACTTCTCGCCGCAGCCGGTCTCCTTCTACGAGACCTTCTTCAAGGCGCTGAAGAACAACGACCCGAACATGCTGAGCATCTCGGCCATCGTGACGCCGGCGAACATCGGCACCTGCCCGACGGGTGTCAGCAGCGGCAACCGGTACATCCAGCTCGCCGGCAGCACCAACGGCGTGGTGGACAGCATCTGCACCCAGAACTGGGCCGCGTCGCTCAACCAGATCGGCGACAACATCTACGGGCCGGCGAAGCGCTTCCCGCTCTCGCAGCAGCCGGGTGACCCGACGGGGGTGAGCGTGGTCGTGAACGGGCAGCCCGCGCTCTTCGGCTGGCAATACGACGCGCTGACGAACACGGTGGTGTTCGACGACAACTCGGTGCCGCCGAACGGCTCGTCGGTGGAGATCACCTATCCGCTGGGCTGCTAGAGCGGAGGGAGTCCGCTGAGTGAGGAGGGGCGTCTGCCGGAGTGGCGGGCGCCCCTTCCGCGTTGCGGGAGGGCGTGGCGGCACGGCCCTTCAGGGCGCTTCGGGTCGCTTGAGGTCGTTTCAGGGCACCTGGGCGAGCGCGACGAGCGAGACGCCGAAGGGCAGGGGCACGCGGCCCACCAGCGAGCGCTCGGCAGCGAAGATCCGGCGCAGCAGGCCGTTGGTGCGCTCCGAAGGCATCGCGTCGTCGGAAGTGTCGCGGCCGGTGACGGTCTTCGCCAGGCGCACGGAGGCGATGGCGGGGAAGAGCAGCGTGTTGAAGTAGGTGCACAGCCGCACCTGGACGCCGGCGCTCTTCAGCTGCGCGAGGAGCTGGCCCTTCGTGTAGCGGCGCTTGTGGTGGTGGTGCTCGTCGTGCCGGCTCCAGAGGAACGCGAACGCGGGCACGGTCACGAGGAGATGGCCACCCGGCCGCACGCGGCGCGCGAGCTGCTGCAGGCTCTCCTCCGGTTGATCCACGTGCTCGATCACGTCGAGCGCGGCGACGAGATCGAAGGACCGCTCGGGAAACGGAACGCGGTCGGGCAGCGCGCCGTCCTCCACCGGGACCTCGCGCGTGGTGCGCACGTAGCGGCGCGCCTCCGCATCGGGCTCGAAGGCGTCCACCTGACCGAACTGCTGCAGCATCGGCAGGTTGCCGCCGGTGCCGCAGCCCGCCTCGAGGATCTTCGCGTCGCGCGGAAGAGCAGCTCGCTCGAGGACGCCGGTGAGGATCTCGCGGCGGGCGACGAACCACCAGTGCTCGGACTCGAGCGCGGCCATCCGATCGAAGACCTCACGCTCCACGGCGGGGTGCCTCCATGACGGGTTGCTGGGACTGCTGGGGCTGCGCGTCGAAGCCGAAGGTGCGGTCCACGAGGTACAGCGGCCTGTGCTTCGACTCCTTGTAGAGCCGGCCCACGTACTCGCCGATGATCCCCAGCGTGATGAGCTGGATGCCGCCGAGGAAGAGCATCACCACCATCAGCGACGCGTAGCCCGGAGCGTCGATGCCGTGGACGATCACGCGCACCACGAGGAACGCGGCATAGAGGAACGAGAGCAGCGAGATCGCGCCGCCCACGTAGCTCCACAGGCGCAGGGGCAACGTGCTGAAGCCGGTGATGCCGTCGAGCGCGAAGTTCCACAGCCGCCAGTAGTTCCACTTCGTCGTGCCCGCCGCGCGCTGCGGCCGCACGTACGGCACGCCGAGCTGCTTGAAGCCGACCCAGGCGAAGAGGCCCTTCATGAAGCGGTTGCGCTCGGGGAGGAGCTTCAGCGCCTCCACCACGCGGCGATCCATGAGCCGGAAGTCGCCCGTGTTCTCCGGGATCCGGACCTCGGTCAGCCGGTTGAACATCCGGTAGAAGAGCCCTGCGGTGACGCGCTTGAAGGGGCCGTCACTCTCGCGGGACTCGCGCACGCCGTAGACGATGTCGTGGCCGTTGCGCCACTGCTCGACGAACGCCGAGATGAGCTCCGGCGGGTCTTGCAGATCCACGTCCATCGGGATGATCGCGCGGCCGGTGCAGGCATCCAGCCCCGCAGTGAGCGCCTGCTCCTTGCCGAAGTTGCGCGAGAGGCTGACGATCTTGATCGCCGGGTTCCGGTGCCGGTGCCCCAGCAGCTTCGCCAACGTCGCGTCGCGGCTGCCGTCGTTGACGCAGACGATCTCGTAGGAGAGGCCCTGCGCCTCCATCAGCGGCTCCATCCGCGCGAAGAAGAGGTCCACCACCTCCTCCTCGTTGAACATGGGCACGACGATCGAGAGCTCGACGGCCGTCGCCGAGGGCGCGCCTCGGGCAGGGGCTTCGTCCGTGATGGGTGTGGAGGGGAGCGCGCTCAACGGGTCGTTGTTCGCACGCAGGCACGGACGTGTCCAGTCGCCGCGGTCCGCTGCATGGCCGGCAGGCGGGTGGGCGCGAGCGTGAGCTGTGCGCCAGCGGTGCGTCAGCCGTTCCGTCAGCCGAAGTAGCGGACCCCGATCGCGACGGACGTGGCGCCCAGCGACAGCAGCGCCGCGAAGCCGAGGATCGCCGAGCGCGCGCGGGCGAGCAGGGCAGAGGGCGCAGCGCTTCGGTGAAGCACCACGAGGAAGAGGGGGAGGAGCGGGAGAAAGTAGCGGCCCTGGACGCCCTCCACCGTGGCCGCGCCGACCGGGTTCCACGCGATGTAGAGCGTGGCGACGACCGCGTAGGTCACGGTGACCGCGACGAGCGCCGCGAGCAGACGCTGAAGCGCGGAGAGCGGACGAGCGCGTGCGGCGTCGCTTCCGGAGTCGAGCACTGCCACCGCCACGAGCAGCAGCGCGAGCGTCGTGATCACCGGAAGGGGAAGCGGCGTGTCCTGCCAGCCGAGCCGCCCGAGGCCCGTCTCGAGGTACCACTGCGCCTTGTCGAACGGTGCCTCGAGCCAGATGCGGAGGCTGCGCGCCGGATGCGCGAGCACCCAGGCCAACTGCTCGGGCGGGTTCGGGGCGGGCTGGGTGTCGGGCCGGTAGAGGCCGCTCACGTGGCGTCCCCAGAGGAACGCGGGCGCTGCGGAGGCGGCGATGACGACGGCGCTGCGCAGGAGGTACGCGGCGCGCCCGCGCGAACCGAAGCGTGATGCCGGGATGAGCAGCACTGCGGCGCTCATGAGGAAGTAGGTCAGCTTGCAGAGGCCGAGCAGAGCGCCGAGCAACGCGATGAGGGCGAGGGGGCCCCACGTGATTGCGCCCTCCTTGACGAGCGCCTCGCGCAGGACGAGCGCCACGAGGAGGAACGCCAGCGCGGTGGTCAGCCCATCGGCCGAAACCGAGGAGCGGGTGAAGACGACCAGTGGCGTCAGTGCGACGAGCGCCATCGACCAGCGGTGGACCGGCGCGACGCGGATGGCCCAGGCGGTCAGCGCGAGTGCGACGACGAGGTTCAGCAGCCGGCCACCGTAGAGGATCCAGAGCGGCGAGCCACCGAGCGCGCGCGCCAGCCACATCCCCAGGGCCTGCGGCGCGTACACGATGGGGAAGTACACCGAGGCGCCGGTGAAGGCCGTGGGCGCGCGGTTGTCCGGCTCGAGCGGACGCGCCAGCTCTTCGATGATCGTCGAAGGATCCGCGCGGACCTCGGGGTGGAAGGGGATGTTGCCCGTCAGCCGGGTCGCGCTCAGGCGAAGGCTGACCGGAAGTATATTTCCGCTTCCGCCGCCTGCTTCTGGCGGGAGGGGCTCGGCGAAGAGCTGACCTTCGGAGATGGCGTAGGCGCGGAGGAAGTGCGCGGGCTCGTCCGGCACCTGGAAGGGCGGCGTCAGCGCGAGCAGCAGCAGCCCGAAGGGGATGGCGAGCGCGAGAAAGACGCGCTCGGCGCGCAGGCCGGCGACGAAAGCGGCGAGGCGATGACGCGGGGACTCGCGTGAGGCGGCTTCGGCCGTGGGGACACTCACTGCTTCCATGCCGTTTGCTCCGCGCCGGTCACATCCTCGGGCCCGATGCCGTTCCGCACCGGCGTCCCGGTCAGGATGCGATGTCGAGCCGTGCCGGGCGCTGCGCGTCATCCGGCTGGCCTTCGCGGCGCGGCGCGGGCAGGACGGCCGGCTCTTCGTGTCGCGAGGTGAGGATCGCCACTTCCTGTGCGAGGCGCGTCACCCGCGTCCGCAGCAGCGAGACCTCGAGGCTCAGCCGGTAGACGAAGAGGAGCAGACCGCCGCAGACGACGAAGAAGAGCGCGGAGGGCGCGTAGAAGATGCCCATCGCCTTCGCGATGGTGTCGATGCCGTCGCGCCAGATGGCGAGCGAGGCGATGGCCGCGGAGATGAGGAGCCACGCGAGCGTGTGCCGCTCGGAGACGCGCAGCTTGCGCGCGGAGAGCAGGACCGACACCGCGAAGGCCGCCGCGCAGGCGAGGACGATGAGACTCGAACGCGTCATGGCCTAGGTCCTCCTCATTCGCTCGAGCACCAGCGCGAGCGAGACCTTCGCCATGTAGAGCGCGCTCTTGATCGGCGTGAGCGAGCTCTGGCCGGTGCGGCGGGGACGCATGCGCACCGGGACCTCGCGGATGGTGAGCCCGCGCTTCGCGGCCATGAGGACGCTCTCCGGCTCCGGATAGTCGTGCGGGAAGGTCGTCGCGAAGAGCGAGATCGCCGCGCCGCTGAAGGCCCGGAAGCCGGAGGTGGGATCGGTGATCCGCGTGCCGCTGAGCGTGCTCACCAGCGACGCGAGGAAGGAGCTGCCGAGTCGCCGCAGCGCGGTGGACCGGAAGCTCTCCACGCCGGCGAAGCGGCTGCCGATGACGAGATCCGCGCCCTCGTCCACCCGCGCGAGCAGCTCCTTCACCGAAGCGGGGTCGTGTTGACCGTCGCCATCCATGCGGATGACGCGCGTGTAGCCGGAGCGCTGCGCGAAGGTCAGGCCCGTCGCCTCCGCCGCCGCCACGCCGAGGTTGAACGGGTGCCGAACCACCTGGGCTCCCGCCAGCCGCGCGCAGACGGACGTCGCATCCGCCGAGCCGTCGTCCACCACCAGCACGTCCGCGGAGGGGATGACCCGGCGCAGCTCGTTCACGGTGTCACCGATGCACTCGGCCTCGTTCCAGGCGAGCAGCACGATCAGCGGCGGTCGGGGAGTGGCGAGTGACATCTTCGGGGCGAGTGGGCGGGAGGTATCCGCACCGCCCGGTGAAGTCAAACGGACGGGCCGTTCAGGGGGGAGAGCGGCCAGGCAGGAGCGACAGGTCCGGTTTCAGCTCTCCTCGCCGTCGGTGGCGCCCGTCCGCTTGCCGCTGATGCCCGCGTCGCGGCCCTTCGGACGATGCGCGGCGACCCGATCCGCTTCGAGACGCGCGAGGCGCTCTTCGACCTCTGCTTGCCACAGTGCCCGCGCGCGCGCCTGGGCCTGCAGCTGCTCGTGGAGCTGCGCGAGCCCGTTGAGGATCGCTTCGTTGAACTCCACCTGCCGGCGGAGGACCTCGTTGATGAGCGGCTGCCCCACCAGGCGGAAGCTGCGCTTCGCGGCGACGAGCGTGGCTCCCAGTGCTCCTCCCCGATGCGAGGTGGCGGGCGGGGCATTGCGCGTGTCGAGCCGAGCGCGCGCCTCTTCGAGGAAGGGTGGCCACGTCTGCGTGCCGCCCGGGCTGCGGCTGCGTTCAATCGTTGAGCGGACCGCCGCCACGTCCGCTTCCGCGGGTTGCGGGAGCTCGTCCACCGCGCGCAGGACCTCTGTCACGGAGGGGTTGCCGATCAACAGGTCTTCAGCGCGCATGGCGACTCCTCTGCGGCGGCGGGCGCTGGTGAGGCGTGCGGTGCCCCAGCGCCGAAAGCACTGCGCCGACGGCGGAGGGAATGTCGCGCTCGTTTCTGACGAGCTGCTTCGCGACCGTCCTCGGCTCACCTTCGGACGCGATCTCCACGGTCAGCTCCGGGGCCACCGCCGCAGCGGTCTCCAGCGCCGTGCAGGGGGCGTTCGTCCCCGGTTGCCACGGCTCATCCGCAAGGACAGGGTGCACGCGCGCTCCAGGCGGCGCAGCCACCCGCGCGTTCGTCGACATGCAATATATTTCCGGTCCGCCGCGAGCTTCACCGCGCCCATCCTCGAGGCGCGCTGAGAGCGCCTCCACCACCGCGAGCGTGAGCAGCTCGGTGCGGGACCCCTTCACCTTCGCCAGAAACTCCGGGGCGATGATGCGCGGGCCGTGCTTCGCCGCTGCCGGGACCTCCGCCGACTTCCAGAGGACGGAGAGCGCCTCACGGAGCAGCTCTTCGCTCCGAGGCGGGTGCAGCGCCTCCATCCGGCGCCGCTGGCCCTCGATGATCCGGCTCCGCAGCTCCGCATCCCGCTCCACCGCGGCGAGCAGCTTCGCCACCTCCACCGGATCACGCGTCAGGGTGCAGATCCCCGCGCCGCCCAGGGTCTCGGGGATGGCGCCCGCCCCGTAGGCGATCACCGGAACGCCGCGGTGCATCGCCTCGAGCAACGGCACACCGAAACCCTCGTGCCGGCTCATGGAGAGGTAGGCGGTGGCGGTCTCGAAGCACGCGGTGAGCTCCGGCTGCGTCGCCTTGCCGAGCCAGAGCACGTTCTCCGCACCGAGCGCGCTGCGCACCGCCGAGAGCCACTGGCCGTAGGGCCGCTCCCAGCTCACGCCGCCCACGACGACGAGGCGCGCCCGCGGCGAGTAGAGCCGCTGGTACGCGGTGAAGACGCGGAGCACGTCGTCCACCGCCTTGTTCGGCACCAGCCGTCCGACGAAGAGGATGTTCGGGCGGCCATCGCGCAGCTCGCGAAGGCGCAGCTCGTCCGGCGGCGCATCGAACGACGACCAGTCGATGGGGAAGGGGATGACCGATGAGGAGGCGAAGCCGGCCGCGTCGAGCTCGTCGGCGCTGAAGCGGGAGAAGGCGAAGCCGCGTTCACACAGCGGGGCCAGCTCGCGCAGCTCTCGCCTCGCTGCGTCGCAGGCCTTCGCCATCGGGGGCTCGAAGCCCTCGAAGAGCCGGCTCGGGGTGACGTTGTGGTACGCGACGGCGCGCCGCATCCGGACCTTGCGGAAGAGCGGCACCCGGCAGGATTCGAAGCTGTGGTGGATGAGGAGCACGTCGTGCGCGTTGCCGACTCGCGGCAGCTCCTTCGCCTCCAGCGCCTCGCCCGACGAGCGAGCGTCCCAGCGATCCGCGTAGATCTCGGAGGCGAAACCCCACTCGCGGAAGAGCCGCCGGAAGACGCGCAGCTGGTTGCCGACGGCATCGCCGGCTGAGAGCATCGGGGTGAACTGGTGGATGGCCCGGGGAGTCTTCGGCGGCAAAGGCAAGACGGGCGGAACCTACTCGACAGGTCGCTGTTCGGGCCAGTACAGACCCCGCGGCTTGTCTCACCCGGATCTGTCCGGTATTCAGCGCCGGCACATCGGAGCACCCCACACATGAACGTCCTCGTCACCGGCGGCTGCGGCTTCATCGGCTCGAACCTCGTGAACTACCTGCGGCGCGTGCGCCCCGAGTGGAAGATCGTCAACCTCGACAAGCTCACCTACGCGGGCAACCTCGAGACGCTGGCGGATCTGGAGGGCGACCCGAAGCACGTGTTCGTCCGCGGCGACATCGCGAATCGCGAGCTCGTCGAGCTGCTGATGCGCGAGCACCGGATCGACGCGGTGATGCACCTCGCCGCCGAGAGCCACGTGGACCGCTCGATCCTCGGGCCGGAGATCTTCGTGCAGACGAACGTGCACGGGACCCAGGTGCTGCTCGAGGCCTCGCGCACCTGCGGCGTGAAGCGCTTCCTCATGGTCTCCACCGACGAGGTGTACGGCTCGCTCGGCCCCACCGGCGCGTTCACCGAGTCCTCTCCGATCCAGCCGTCGTCGGTGTACTCGGCGAGCAAGGCCTCTTCGGACCTCATCGCGCTCGCGTACCAGCACACGTTCAAGCTCGACGTGGTGGTCACGCGCTGCTCGAACAACTACGGCCAGTACCAGTTCCCCGAGAAGCTCATCCCGCTGATGGTGGTCAACGCGCTGCACGACCGGCCGCTGCCCGTGTACGGCGACGGCGGTAACGTGCGCGACTGGCTCCACGTCGAGGATCACTGCGCCGGCCTGCTGCTCGCGCTGGAGAAGGGCCGCAGCGGCGAGGTCTACAACATCGGTGGCGGCGCCGAGCGGACGAACATGCAGATCGTCCGCGGCATCCTCCAGATGCTCGGCAAGCCGGAGTCGCTGATCAAGTTCGTCGCGGACCGCCCGGGCCACGACCGCCGCTACGCGATCGACCCGACGAAGATCCGCACGGAGCTGGGCTGGACGCCGGCGCACACCTTCGAGGACGGGCTCGCCAACACGGTGAAGTGGTACGTCGAGAACCGCACCTGGTGGGAGCGCGTGACCTCCGGCGCGTACCGCCAGTACTTCGACACGCAGTACCGGAACCGCCTCGAGGCGGCGTAGCGCCCGCGCTTTCGGTTTCGGTTCACACGGAGGGGAACAGCGATGCGGATCGCAGTCACGGGAGCCAACGGGCTCGTGGGCAGCCGTCTGTGCCGGGAGCTCTCGGCGCAGGGACACGACGTCGTCGCCATCGGCCGCGGTGAGCGCCGGATCGGTGGCTCGTTCGACTTCATCTCCTGCGAGCTCTCCGATGCGCAGCAGGTCACCGCCGCGCTGACGAAGGCGAATGCGGAGGTGGTGATCAACACGGCGTCCATGACCGAGGTGGACGCCTGCGAGAAGGCGCCGGACCAGGCGTACGCCGCGAACGTCACCGCGCCCGCGAACCTCTCGCTCGCCTGTCGCGCGAGCGGCGCGCACCTCGTGCACGTCTCCACCGACTACGTCTTCGACGGTGACCACGGTCCCTACGATGAAGAGGCGATCCCCAACCCGCGCGGCGTGTACGCGGTGACGAAGCACATGGGCGAGCAGGCCGTGCGCACGCTCGCGCCGTCGTGGGCGATCGCGCGCACCGCGGTCGTGTACGGCTGGCCGATGGCGGCGCGTCCGAACTTCGGCGCGTGGCTGCTCCAGTCGCTGCAGAAGGGCGGGCCGGTGAAGCTCTTCGACGACCAGTACGTGTCGCCGAGCCTCGCGGACAACGTGGCGCAGATGCTCGCGGAAGTGGGCGCGCGCAAGCTGCAGGGCATCTTCAACGTGTGCGGCGCGGACGTGGTCAACCGCGTGGAGTTCGGGCGCGCGCTCTGTCGCGAGTTCGGGCTCGACGCTTCGGTGATCGTGCCCACGCGGCTGGCGGACCTGAAGCTCGCGAGCCCGCGGCCGCTGCGCAGTGGGCTGCTCACCCAGAAGATCTCGGCGGCGCTGGAGACGGTGAAGCCGCTCGGCCTCGACGAGTCGCTGCGTCGTTTCCATGCGGCGTACGACGCGGCGCAGTCAGCGCCCTGACCGCAATTTCCCGCTCCTGACGGAGCACTGTCGAATAGGTTACGTGCGCATGAAAGGCATCATCCTCGCAGGCGGTTCCGGGACGCGGCTCTACCCGCTGACGATCAGCACGAGCAAGCAGCTGCTCCCGGTCTACGACAAGCCGATGATCTACTACCCGCTCGCGACGCAGATGCTCGCGGGGATCCGGGACATCCTCATCATCTCCACGCCGCGAGACCTGCCGCAGTTCCGGGCGCTGCTCGGCGACGGCTCGCAGTGGGGCCTCAACCTCGCCTACGCGGAGCAGCCGCGTCCCGAGGGACTCGCGCAGGCCTTCATCATCGGGCGCGACTTCGTCGGCAACGACAGCTCGTCGCTGATCCTCGGCGACAACCTCTTCCACGGTCACGGACTGTCCGAGCAGGTGCAGCGCGCGGCGGCGCAGCAGAACGGCGCCACGGTGTTCGGCTACTACGTGCGCGATCCGGAGCGCTACGGCGTGGTGGAGCTCGACTCGACGGGCCGCGCGCTGAGCCTCGAGGAGAAGCCGAAGCAGCCGAAGAGCAACTACGCGGTGACCGGCCTCTACTTCTACGACAACCAGGTCCTCGACATCGCGCGCGACCTCAAGCCGTCGCCGCGAGGCGAGCTCGAGATCACCGACGTGAACAGCGAGTACCTGCGGCGCGGGCAGCTGCGCGTGGAGCTCCTCGGGCGCGGCTACGCGTGGCTCGACACTGGCACGCACGCGTCGCTGCACCAGGCTTCGACGTTCATCGAAGTGATCGAGCAGCGGCAGGGCCTGAAGGTCGCGTGCCCGGAGGAGATCGCCTTCCGCATGGGCTACATCGACGCGGCGAAGCTGGAGAAGCTCGCCCACCCGATGCGCAACAACGAGTACGGGCAGTACCTGCTCGACCTGCTCAAGCCCGGTCAGCGCGCGCGATGAACGTCATCCAGACCGAGCTCCCCGGCGTCCTCATCATCGAGCCGAAGGTCTTCGGTGATGCCCGCGGTTTCTTCATGGAGACGTGGCACGCCGAGCGTTACGCGGCGGCCGGCATCCCGTCGAAGTTCGTGCAGGACAACTGCTCGCGCTCGTCGAAGGGCATCCTCCGCGGGCTGCATTTCCAGGAGCCGAAGGGGCAGGGAAAGCTCGTGCACGTGCTCAACGGCGCGGTGCTCGACGTGGCGGTGGACGTTCGCCGCGGCTCGCCCACGTTCGGCAAGCACGTGGCGGTGGAACTCAACGATCAGAACCGGCGCCAGCTTTGGATCCCGCCCGGGTTCGCACACGGCTTCTGCGTGCTGAGCGAGAGCGCGGACTTCCTCTACAAGTGCACCGAACTCTATGCGCCGGAGCACGACGCGGGCATCGCCTGGAACGATCCGGACGTGGGCATCGCGTGGCCGGTGACGGACCCGAAGCTCTCCGCGAAGGACGCCGCGCTGCCGCGGTTGAAGGACGCGAAGGTGCTTCCCACATACACGCCGGGCAGCTGAGCCGCTCGCGTCGATCAGGGCGCCTGCAGCGTCACATCCACCGAGGTGAACTGGCAGGTCGGCGAGCAGTTGGCGCCGTTCGGCTGCGTCAGCGTCGGCTCGGGGAGCTGCAGCGTGCCGTCGAAGTGCGTCCCGTCCGGGAGCGGATCGATCCGCAGCTGCAGCTCGCGCGGCGGCGTCTGCGTCGCGAAGGTGAGGATGTTGCCGGTGCAGTTGAAGGACTCGCCGAGGCTCGGCGCGGACGAGCACTGAAACGACTGTGATTCGCCGTCCCAGGTGGCGGTGCCGCGGAAGTCGCTCGCGGGCCCGCCGTTGGGACGGAGGATGCGCAGCTGCAGCCCGTCGCCGCAGCCGATGAGCGTGCACTCGTAGTAGGGCACGCCACAGCCGCCGTGCGTCAGCAGGAGGATCGCGCCTGTGACGACCGCGAGCGCGGAGGGAAGAAGCGTCGTCACCGCCCAGCGCCGTCCCATCCACTTGCGGAGGATCATGCGGGTGAAGGTAGCCCAGCGGGTGCTGGTTGCGCGGAGGGTATCGGCCGCATCGCGCGCCCCATGCGTCCCGGCCCACGGCGTGTTAGCCGTGCCCCATGTGCACGCTCGCCCTCGCCGTTGGCTTGTCGCCGCGCTACCCGGTGGTCGTGGCCGCGAACCGCGACGAGCTGCTCAGCCGTCCGTCCGCGGGGCCGCGCGTGTGGGCTCCAGCCTCATCGTCCGCTGCGTCCTCAGTCCCCACCAACGACGTGCCCTTCGTCGCCCCGGAAGACCTGCAGGCGGGCGGCACCTGGCTGGGGGTCAACCGCTTCGGGCTCTTCGTGGGGATCACCAACCGGTACGGCGCGCCGAAGCACGAAGACCGCGTCTCGCGCGGCCAGCTCGTGGTGGATGCGCTCCGGAAATATACTTCATGTGAGGAGCTGCACCGGGCGCTGCGCGGGCTCCCGGACGACGCCCACAACGCGTTCCACCTCGTCTACGCGGACGTGCACGGCGGCGCCGGGTTGACCTGGAGCGACGGCGAGCGGGTGCAGCAGCGGATCCTCCGGCCCGGGCTTCACGTCTTCTCCGAACGCAGCCTGGGCGCCGCGGAGGATCGCCGCTCCGAGTCCGTCCGCGCGCGCTTTCCGCGGAGGCTGGCGCTCGGGCGCGAAGGGCAGGGCGCACCGGCGGATCTCGTCGCGCTGCTCCGTCACCACGACGAGGCGGACCCGCTGGCAGCGACTTGCGTGCACGTGCCCTCGTTCGAGTACGGCACCCGCTCCTCTGCGGTGCTGATGCTCGGCGCGGACGCGGCGGAGGATCGCCTCTACTGGGCCGAGGTCGCGCCCTGCACCACGCCCCTCTCCGACCTCTCCGCTACGCTTCGCCTTCTGGTCCGGCCCGCGCTTCCGCGCTAGATCCGACGCAGCAGGGGGAACACACACATGCGTACCCACTCCACCCGGGCGGGGGCTGCCCACAGGCCCACGCGCGCCCTTCGCGTCATCCCGTTCACCACCTTCGCGGTCGCGCTGATCGCGGCTGCCGGCATCGCTGGCTGCAACTGCGGTGACAAGGACGGCACGGGCCGAACGGAGCCCGTCACTGCATCCCAGGATCCGAAGCCGCTGGAGCTCGAGCCGCTGCCGGAGGCGCCGCAGCTCGACGTCTCTCCGGAGGCGCTGCCCGGCGCGGACGGCACGCTGGCGGTGGTGACTGCGCGGCCGCAGGGCGAGGCACGCGGCGCGGTGCGGCCGGCGGTGACCTTCTCCAGGCCGGTGAAGTCGCTTACCGACGTGGAGTCGCAGCGCGAGGGCGATCGCGAGCAGCCCTTCGCGCGCATCGAGCCTGCGCTGCCGGGCGAGTGGCGCTGGCTCGGCTCCGCGTCCGCCGAGTTCGTGCCGCAGGGCCGCGTGCCGTACGCGACCCGCTTCACGGTCACGGTGCTCAAGGGGCTGCGTGCGATCGACGGCAGTATATTGCAGGAGGATCACACCTTCTCCTTCAGCACGGCGCCGCCGGAGGTGCAGGACGCCTCTCCGCAGCGCGGGCACCGGTGGCTCACCCCCGACCAGACCTTCAAGCTCCTCTTCAACCAGCCGGTGAAGGACCTCCTCGCGCACGCGCAGCTGCAGGTGGAGGGCGAGGGCACGCCGAGGAAGCTCAAGCTGGTGAAGGTCACCTCGATCGAGGACGAGCGCCGCGCGGACGACGGCGAGCGTCACTACGAGCGGATGAGCGACGACGCGCGCGGCTTCCGCAACATGCAGACGCGCTACGAGCTTCAGCCCGAGCAGCCGCTTCCTCTCGATCGCGCGGTCACGCTGCGCATTGCGGAGACGCTGTCCGGCGAGGAGGGACCGCTGACGCTGGAGCGTCCGGTGGAGCTGACCTTCCGCACCTACGGCCCGCTGCGCATCACGGGCGCCTCGTTCTGCTCCGACCGGCCCTGTCCGCAGGGGCCGCTGGTCATCGCGACCACCAACGAGATCGACCTGAACACGTTGAAGGAGCGGCTGGAGATCTCGCCCGCGGTGGAGCTCGACTGGGACTCCTCCGATGCGTGGGCGCCGCAGGGCTACTACGGCGATCCGAACGCCACGCCCCAGGCGCGGATCAGCGGCGCATTCAAGCCGGGCACGACCTACGCGATCTCGATCAAGGAGGGCACCCGCGACGTGTTCGGCCAGACGGTGTCGCAGCCGTTCAGCGCCAGCGCGGGCACCAGCGATCTGCGGCCGGCGCTGTGGACCGGCGGCGAGAACGCGCTCATCGAGTCGTCGAAGGGAGCGGCCCTTCCGGTGGAGCTGGTGAACCTGCGCCGGCTCGACGTCTCCATGTGGCGCCTGACGCCGGACGAGGCCGCGCGCATCCTGGCGAACGGGCTCTACGAGGGCAGCCGGCACGTGCAGCGCCCGCCGGATCACAGCGAGCAACAGACGCTCAGCTACAAGCGCAACGAGCAGAAGCTCCACCGGCTTTCGCTGCAGAAGGTGTTCGGCGAGGGGAAGAAGACGGGCCTCGCGCTGGTGCGGCTCGACTCGCCGGAGCTGCAGTGGCGGCCGGAGCACGGCTTCCACGTCCTCGTGCAGGTGACGAACCTCGCGGCGCACCTGAAGCTGGGGCCGGCGAAGTCGGCGGTGTGGGTGACGGAGCTCTCGAGCGGGAAGGGCGCCGCGAACGTGCAGGTGTCGGTGCTCGATCAGAGCGGCGCCGCGCGCTGGAGCGGGACAACCGACGCGGAGGGACTGGTGGAGGTGCCGGGCGCCGAGACGCTGATGCCCGGGCAGAGCGACTGGTCCGAGCCCTTCACGCTCGTCACCGCGCAGCTGGGCGACGACACCGGCATCACCGCGTCGCCGTGGCAGGACGGCATTGCCGCGTGGGACTTCAACCTGCCGCAGGGCTGGGAGGGCAAGCGCCCGGAACCGTCAGGCTTCGTCTTCACCGAGCGCGGCATCTACCGGCCGGGCGAGACGGTGCACGTGAAGGGGCTCGCGCGGTACCGCACGGTGGGCGCGCTGAAGGCGCCGAAGGCGGGCTCGGAGCTCTCGGTGATCGTGCGCGACTCGCGCGGCGAAGAGCAGACGAAGAGCCGGGTGAAGATCTCGCGGTTCGGCACCTTCACGCTCGACGCGGCGGTGCCGAAGGATGCGCCCACTGGCTGGTACAGCATCGAAGCGTCGGGCAACGCGCCGACCGGCGAGCTCCACTTCTCCACCAGCTTCCGCGTGGAGGAGTACCGCGCGCCGCAGTTCAAGGTGGACGTGCTCGCGCAGAAGCCGAGCCTCGTGGCGGGTGAGCCCGTCACCGCGACGGTGCTCGCGCGCTACCTCTTCGGCGGCGCGATGAGCGATGCGCAGGTCCGCTGGAGCGCCCACCGCTCGTCCGAGCGCTTCAGCCCCGCGGGTCTCGACGCGTACGCGTTCGGCCACGACACCTGGTGGTGGGACGACGGCGCGCCGGGCGAGCAGAGCGGCTTCGGTGGCTCGGGTGAAGGTCGGGTGGATGGTAAAGGAAGCTTCACCATCAACGCAGGCACCGCGGAGGCGCCGGGCGAGCGCCCGTGGCAGTACACGATCGAAGCGGAGGTCGAGGACGTGAGCCGCCAGACGGTGGCGAACCGCGCGACCGTCACCGTGCACCCCGGACAGTTCTACGTCGGCGTGCGTCCGCCCTCGGGCTTCGCGCGCGCGGGTGAGCAGGTCAGCGTGGAGGCGCTCGTCACCGATACCTCCGGCAAGCGCGCCGGCGATCGCGCGTTCGACGTGGAGGTCGTCAGCCGCACCTGGCGCTCGGTGCGTCAGAAGAGCGCGGGCGGCGGGCTGACCACGGTGAGCGAGCCGGTGGAGGAGAAGGTCCACGCCTGCGCGCTGAAGTCGAACGCGCAGTCGGCAGTCACCTGCGCGTTCACGCCGAAGGACGCGGGCTTCTACATCGTGCGCGCGAACGTGAAGGACGACGCGGGCCGGGCGCACGCGGCGAGCACCGGGCTCTACGTCACCGGCTCGGGCTTCGTGTCATGGCAGCGCAACGACACCGAGCGCATCGAGCTGGTGCCGGACAAGACGAAGTACGAGGTTGGCGACACGGCGAAGATCCTCGTGAAGTCGCCCTACCCGAAGGCGCGCGCGCTGGTGACGATCGAGCGCGAGGGCGTGCTCGAGAAGCGGGTGATGGAGCTCGAGGGCTCGGCGGTGACGGTGGACGTGCCGGTCACCGAGGCGATGGTGCCCAACGTGTTCGTCGGCGTGGTGGTGGTGCGGCCGCGCGTGAACGAGGGCGGGCAGGAGACGGGCGACGATCCGGGGAGGCCCGCGGCGCGCGTGGGCCTCGTGCAGCTCGCGGTGGAGCGTTCCGCGAAGCGGCTCGCGGTGGAGGTGAAGACGGATCGCGAGGAGTACCGGCCGGGTGAGGAGGTCACCGTCCGGCTCGCGGTGCGCGATCACAAGGGACGCGGCACGCCGGCGGAGCTCACCGTGTTCGCGGTGGACGAGGCGGTGCTGCGGCTCACCGACTACAAGACGCCGGATCCCATCGCGTCGATCTTCCCGGACCGTCCGCTCAGCGTGCGGCTGGCGGAGCCGCTCATCCACCTCGTGCGTCGGCGCAGCTACGGCGAGAAGGGTGAAGAGGAGGGCGGCGGTGGCGCGGAGCGCGCGGGTGCCGAGGGCGCGGGCTTCCGCACGAACTTCCGCACCACCGCGTTCTTCAAGCCGGACGTGGTGGCGGGCGCGGATGGCACGGCGACGGTGAGCTTCAAGCTGCCGGACAACCTGACCTCGTTCCGCGTGATGGCGGTGGCGGTCTCCACCGACGATCGCTTCGGGTCCGGTGAGCAGACGCTGCGCGTGGCGAAGCCGCTCCTGGCCCTGCCGGCGCTGCCCCGGTTCGCGCGCGTGGGTGACACCTTCGAGGCGGGCGTGGTGGTGCACGCGCGTGAGGCGCAAGGGGAGATCACCGTCACCGCGCAGGTGGAGAACGCGAAGCTGGAGGGTGAGGCGGAGCGGCGCATCACGCTCGAGCCGGGCAAGCCGCGCGAGGTGCGCTTCGCCTTCACGGCCGATCGCGCGGGCGAGGCCACCTTCAGGTTCCGCGTGCAGCGCGGCGCGGAGAGCGACGGCGTGGAGCAGAAGATCCCCGTCGAGCTGCCGGTGGGCTTCGAGACGGTCGCCACCTACGGCGATACCCGCGACGAACGCGTGGAGGGACTGGCGCCGCCGGAGGGTGTGCGCGCGGAGCTCGGCGGGCTGGAGGTGACGCTCGCGTCCACCGCGATGGGCAACTTCGGCGAGGGCTTCCGGCAGCTGGTGGAGTACCCGTACGGGTGCCTCGAGCAGCAGACCTCGCGGCTCGTCCCCTTCGTGGCGCTGCGCGAGCTGGGCCCGAAGTTCGGCATCCCCTGGTCGAGCGCGGGCGAGCCGGATTCGCCGCTGCGGCAGTTCCTTTTCGATCCGGCGACGGCCACGACCGCTTCGGCGACGCCAGGGACCGCGCCGGGCGCGCTGCCGGATCCGGACGAGGTCATCCGCCGTACCCTCGCGTCGATCGAGCGGCTGCAGTCGGAGGACGGCTCCTTCCGCTACTGGCCGGAGAGCTGGTGCACGCACTCGTTCTCCTCCGCGTACGCGACGCTCGCGCTGCACCGCGCGAAGCAGGTGGGCTTCACCGTGAACGCGCAGGCGTTGTCGAAGGCGCAGGGCTACCTGCAGAAGGTCGCCGCGGGGCAGTGCAGCCCGTGTGAGACCTCCTGCCCGGACGACACGCGCGTGTTTGCGGCGTGGGTTCTCGCCCGGATGGGCCGGCCGCAGGCGAGCACATACGGTCAGTTCTACGCGCGGCGCGACAAGCTCCCGCTGTTCACGCGCGCGCTGCTGGCCGACGCGATGTTCGTGGGCGGCGGCAACCGCGAGCAGGCGCGCACGCTGCTGCAGGAGATCCTCAACCACGCGAAGGAGTCGCCGAAGGGCGTGCACTTCGAAGAGGTGCACGGCGAGACGTACGCAGCGCTCTGGCACTCGGACACGCGGACCACCGGCGCGGTGCTGCAGACGCTCGCCACGGTGTCCCCGGATCATCCGTACGTGTCGAAGATCGCCAACTACCTCAACGGCGTGCGGCAGGGCGGCAAGTGGCGCAGCACGCAGGAGGCGGCGTTCTCGCTGATGGGACTCACCGAGCTGGTGCGGGTGAAGGAGAAGGAGGACCCGGACTTCGTCGCGCGCGTGGTGCTCGGTGACAAGTCGATCGCCGAGGAGCGCTTCGCCGGCCGCAGCACCGCGCTGGTGACGAAGCGCATCCCGATGAGCGAGCTGCAGAAGGCGAAGGGCGAGCGGAAGCTCACCTTCAGCAAGGAGGGAGCGGGCGTCCTCTACTACGCGGCCACGATGCGCTACGCGCCGACCGAGGTGCCGACGAAGCCGCTGGAGAACGGGCTCTTCGTGCAGCGGTGGTTCGAGCCGTTCGAGGGCGGAGGCCAGGCCACCCGCTTCCGCGCCGGTGAGCTGGTGCGGGTGCGTGTGCGCGTGGCGTCGAACCAGGAGCGCCACTACGCCGTGTTCGAGGTGCCGTTGCCCGCGGGCCTCGAGCCGGTGGACACCTCACTTGCTTCGACCGCGGGGCTGGCGAGAAGGCCGGGCGAGGAGAGCCGCGACGTCGAATACGAGTACGAGAACGAGGACGATCAGTACGGCGGCTCGGCGGAGGGCGAGGACGAATTCGACCCATGGCGCTACGGCTTCTGGTCTCCGTTCAACCACGTGGAGCAGCGCGACAACCGGGTGGCGATCTTCGCGGATCACCTGCCGCCGGGCGTGCACACCACCTCGTTCATCGCGCGCGCGACTACGCCCGGAAAGTTCCTCCTCAAGCCCGCGCACGGCGAGCTGATGTACGAGCCGGAGGTCTTCGGGCGATCGGGCGGCGGGACGTTCGAGGTCGTCTTCCCGCAGGAGGTCTCGCAGCGTTGAGGTTGCGGTGGGGACTCGTTGCAGCCACCGCCGGCACCGCCGCGGCCGTCGTGGCAGTGGCGGCGGCCGCGCTCTTCGTCCTCCGCCCGCTGCCTGAGGAGCTGCTCGCCTACGACCGGGTGGCGTCGCTGCGCCTTCTTGATCGGCAGGGGAACCTCCTTCGCGAGCGCCTCTCCGCGGACGATGGCCGTGCGCGTCCGCTGTCGGCGGGAGCGGTGCCGGCGCACGTTCGCGATGCGTTCCTTGCCGCGGAGGATCGCCGCTTCTTCCGGCATGCCGGCGTCGATCCCGTTGCGGTCGCACGGGCCGCCTGGCTGAACGTCAAGCGCGGACGCGTGGTCGCCGGAGGCTCGACGATCACCCAGCAGCTCGCACGGACGCTGGTCCCTCGTCCGAGGACAATGCAGGGGAAGGTGCAGGAGGCGCTGTGGGCGATGCGACTCGACTGGCACCTGTCGAAGGACGAGGTGCTCGCGCAGTACCTCAACCGAATCCCGTTCGGGAACGGCACCTTCGGCGTGGAGGCGGCGTCGCAGCGCTACTTCGGCCGGGCCGCGAAGGAGCTGTCGGTGGGCCAGGCCGCCGCGCTCGCGGCATTGCCGAAGGGACCGGGCGCGCACGATCCCTATCGAAGGCCGGAGCGTCTCGAGCGCCGGCGCCGCTGGGTTCTCGAGCGGATGGAGGCGTTGAATCACCTCTCCTCGCAGGAGCGGACCGCGGCGGTGGAGGCGCCGCTGGATCTGCTGCCCGCCTCGCGCAGCTTCCGCGCGCCGCACTTCGTGGAGCACGTGACCCGTCAACGCGACGTTCCGGGGCTTTCTCGCGCCGCCGAGGTGGTCACCACGATCGACGCCGACCTGCAGCGCCTGGCGGAGGAGGCGGTGCGTTCGGAGGTCGAGCGACTGCGCGATCGCGGCGTGGGACAGGCGGCGGTGCTCGTGCTCGACAACGCGTCCGGCGAGGTGCTCGCGTACGTCGGTTCCGCGGACTTCTTCGACGACGAGGCGGGGGGGCAGAACGACGGGGTCCAGATGCGCCGTCAACCGGGCTCGGCGCTCAAACCCTTCGCGTACCTCGAGGCGTTCCGGCAGGGCTACACGCCGGCCTCGGTGGTGCCGGACGTGCCGACCCAGTTCCCCAGTCCGACGGGCGTGTACGCGCCGGAGAACTACGACCGCCGCAAGCACGGGCCGGTGCGGATCCGCGAGGCGCTGGCGAACTCGTACAACATCCCCGCCGTGCGCATCGCCGAGGCGCTGGGTCCAGAGCGCCTGCTCGCGGGACTCCACGCAGCGGGCTTCGAGTCGCTGGGGCAGGGGAGCGAGCACTACGGGCTCGGGCTGGTCCTGGGCAACGGCGAGGTCTCGCTGTGGGAGGCGGCGCGCGCATACGCGGGACTGGCGCGTGGTGGCTCCCTTCCGGCGGTCCGCACCGTGCGGGAGGCGCGGGATGCGACCGGAAGTATACTGCATGTCACGCGAAGCCAGACGCGCCGCTTCGCCCCGGCGGCGGAGGTTGCGCTGATCACCCACGTGCTCTCGGACAACGGTGCCCGGGCGCGGGCCTTCGGGCTCGACAGCGCGCTGCGCCTGCCCTTTCCGGTCGCGGCGAAGACGGGGACCTCGAAGGGGTACTCGGACAACTGGCTCATCGGCTACACGCGCGAGCGCACGGTGGCGGTGTGGGCCGGCAACTTCGACGGCTCGCCGATGCGCGGCGTCTCCGGCATCACCGGCGCAGGTCCCATCTTCCGGGCGGTGATGCTCGCGGCGATGGCGGGCGTTCGTCCCGCGCCATTGTGGGATGGCGCGCTCCTGGAGTCCGCGCAGATCTGCCCGCTGTCTGGAGAGCGGGCCGGACGGAGCTGCCCCTCGCGCATGGACGAGGTCTTCGCTCGAGGCACCGCGCCCGCGCTCGACTGTCGGATGCACGCGGGCCTCGCCGACCTCGGCGGCTTCGGGCACGTGGAGGACCCGCGTCTCGCACAGCGGTGCCGCGAGCTGACCGCGGGGACGGGAGCGCTGACCGATCTCGGCTCCGACTACGCGGAGTGGGCGCGCGCAGAAGGCCTCTATCCGGACCCGCACCTCGCAGCGGCATGCCGGGAACTCACGGAGGGAAGCATGGGCGGCGCTCCCTCAGGCACGCACCGCGAGACGGCGAAGACGGCGAAGACCGCGCCGGGGAGGGATGGTCAAGTCCGCTTCACCTTCCCCGGGCGCAACGCGGAGTTCGTCCTCTTCAGCGACCTCCCCCTCGAGCACCAGAGCATCCCCGTCCGCATCCGCGCGCCCGGCGGACTCGGCGCGCTGGAGCTGCACGTGAACGGAGAGCACCACTTCACGCTGCACCCGCCCTTCACCGGACGGTTCCCCGCGAAGCTCGGCGCGCATCGGCTGACGGTTCACCGCGTGGGCGATCCGCGTCCGCTCGACGGGCTCCGGATCATCGTCCGCGAGGAGTCGCAGCGGTTCTGATCACCCGGCCACGCCACCCGTCCGCTCGCCAGCCACCATGTACTCCCCGTTCGTCGGCCCCGTTCTTCTCATCGCGATTCTTCTCTCCGCCGCGGTGCCAGAGCATCGCCGCGCACGACAAGAGGGGCGCCGCTCACAGGCCCCGCTGCTCGTGGCGGTCGCCCTTGCCGCGGCGATCGCGCAGACCGCGCTGAACCTCTGGATCGACTGGCTCGGCGACGGCGTCATCGCGGCGGCGGTCGCCGTGCTCCTCTTCGTCACCCGCGGGAAGAGCTGACGGCGGCGCTACGGCTCGAGCCTCCGGAAGTCGCCCGCGCGCGAGTCCATCTCCAACGCGATCTGCTCCGCCCGCGCCTCCCAGCCACCCTTCGGCGGGCTCTCCCGGCTGGGGCAGAGCTCGTTGAGCGGGCACTCCTCGCACCGGGGCGCGCGCGCGGTGCACACGTAACGGCCGTGCAGCGTGAAGCGGTGCCCGATCACCAGCCAGCTCTCGCGCGGATAGAGGGCGCAGAGCGTCTCCTCGATCTTCTCCGGCAGCTTCTCCTTCGTCAGCCCCAGCCGCTGCGACACGCGCGTGCCGTGGACGTCGACGACGATTCCCTCGACCACGCCCTGCGCCGCGCCGAGCACCACGTTCGCGGTCTTGCGCGCGACGC
Source organism: Pseudomonadota bacterium (assembly GCA_023423535.1). Taxonomy (GTDB): domain Bacteria; phylum Myxococcota; class Myxococcia; order Myxococcales; family Myxococcaceae; genus JAFAFL01. The sequence continues at coordinate 11,370 of JAFAFL010000154.1, read as the reverse complement.
CGGGCAGCTCCAGCAGCTCGGGCATCGTCTTCGGCACCACGCCGCCGAAGCGCCCAACGAGCACCGCGCACGTCTCGCGGATGGCCTTCGCCTTGTTGCGGAAGAAGCCGGTGGACTTCACCACGGCCTCGACCTCCTCCTGCGGCGCGGCCGCGAGCGCCTCTGCGTTCGGCCAGCGCGCGAGGAGGTTCGGCATCACCGTGTTCACCATCCGGTCGGTGCTCTGCGCCGCGAGGATCGTCGCGATGAGGAGCTGCCACGGGTTCTGGAACCGCAGCTCGACGTGCGGACGCGGGATCGCGGCGCCGAGCCGCTCGCCGATCTCCTCCGCGCGCTGCCTCACCTTCGGCGAGGGTGCACGCGCGCGAGACTTCTTCAACAGGGCCATGTCCACTGCTCCTCTCGCGCGCCTTCTACCGCAGCGGGTGCGCAACGGCGGGCCGAACACTGTCTTGCCTATCCTCCGCGGACCCTGTTAGCCGGGGCCGGCATGCGCGCCCTCGTCCAGGTCCTCCTCGTCGCCGCCGCCCTCGCGTGCACTGCCTGTCCGAGGCGTGTCGTCACCTCCGAGGAGACGCGCCCGAGCGAAGAGGGACCGAAGACGCCCGTCGTCATCGAGATCCCGCACCGCGAAGGGCCGCCGGCCGTCGTGCTCGCGGCGACGCCCAAGGGGGCTCCGCTCTTTCACCACGAGCTCGCGCGCCTCGAACGCTGGGCCGCGCGGCACCTCGCGCTGCAGGCAGAACACGTCGTCGCGCCGGTGCCACCGGACGAGCTGCAGTTGCTGCGGAAGCGCCTCGAGCTCAACCGCCTGCATGATGCCGGTCCGCGTTGCCTCGCCCAGCCGCCGCTCGAGTCGACGGTGCGTCACGCGTATCCCACCGCCCACCAGGCGCGGGTGATCGCCGACTGCAGCGAGGCGCCCTCACTGCCCTGCCGGTTGCGGCTCGAGCTCGATGCGCCGGATGGCACGCCCGTCGCGACGTGGACGGCGAAGGTGGAGGGCACAGGCACCTTCGCGGATTGGGAGCGCGCCGCGCAGTCGCTGAAGCCGTCGAACCGCCCGTCGAAGGCGCAGTCGGACGGCTCCAGCCCGCGCAGCACCGAGGAGGTCGCAGCAGAACTCTTGCGTCCCGACCAGAGCGAAGCGCAGCGGCTCGCGCGCGCGAATGCCGAGCCGGTGTCGGTGACGCGCATCACGCAGACCGGCCCGTGGAGCTCGAAGGCGACAAACGAAAAGCAGGAGGCGAAGCTCATCGCGCAGCTCGTCACGCCGCGGCTCCCCGCGCTGCGCGAGTGCCACACGCGTGGGCAACAGCCCACGGGGCCCACGCTGCTCGTGCTCGACTTCGCCGCCTCCGGGACGCTCCGGACCTGTGACGGCTATTCCTGGCGCGACCCGCCGCTCGCCGATCCGCTGCGCTGCTTCTGCAATGCGATGAGCGCCAACGCGGGCGCGGGGACGAACAAGGCTCCGCAATCGGAGCCGATGTCGATTGGCGCGGGCGCAGAGGGCAGACGGCTGGCAGTAGAGCTCCGCGAGCGCGAGGACCTCGGCTTCCCGGTCTCGGCGCAGGAGCGCGTGGTGGCGCGGATCGAGAACTTCCGCAGCTCGGATCCGGGCATCGCCGAGCACTGGCTCCACAGCGCCTTGCCGTGGGTGGCGATGTGCTACGGCCAGACGCGTCTGGGCGACGAGCTCGCGTTGCCCGCACGCTTCGTGCTCGACGCGCGGGGAGCGGTGACGGAGGCGCAGCTCGAAGGGGTGGAGCGCTCGGAGCTCCTCTCCGCATGTGCGCCCGGGTATCTGCGGAACGTGATCTTCCCCTGTCCGCTCACCGCTCGCGCGGAGCTGGAGTTCACGGTGCGGATCACCCGCGAGCGCTCAGGTCCCAGCGTGGAAGACGAGCCCGCCGGTGAGCCGATGTCCCGGCGCTGAAACGTCGAACGCTACCGGGGCCGGCGTGACAACTCGGTCGACGCGGGCCGCGCCAAAGGCTCCGACAGGACGAGCACGATGGCTCCCGCCTGATCACCCGCGACCGCAACGGAGGGCGACTGCCATGTCCCGTCCAGATCGATCGCGGAGAGGATCGGCGTTCCCACCTCCGACACCGGCGCAGCGAAGGTCCCGTCCGGCGCGCTCTGCGTTCGCGTGCGGCATTGGGGCCATGGCCCGCAGCCGCCGCCGACCGAAATGCCATGGTGCTCGGAGAAGGGACCCCACGGGTCGCGCAGACGGAGTTCCCGCGGCTGCTCGGTCACCAGCACACGTGCCTGCGCGGGCCGTCCGTCCTGCCACACGACACGCCCCCGCACCTCGCGTCGGTAGGCGAGCTCGAGCGTGACCTCGCCGCCGCCGGTGACGACTCCCGAGCGCGCCGCGCCGAGCCACTCCTCATGCGCCGACGCGAGGTACATGCCCGGCCTCAGCCCGCTCAGCTCGAAGCGCCCTTCCTCGTCGGCCTCCACGACCTGGCACACGCCGTTGCCTTCGATCACCACGCCGGACGCGCTCACCGGTTCACCTTCGAAGAGGACGCGGCCGCGCACGCTCGCGCCGCGTTCCAGTGCGAGGGAGACCCGCTCCGGTTCGCGACCCTCACCGGTGGGCCAGACGTTCACGTCGCGCCGCACCGCCTCGAGGTATCCCTCCGCGCGCGCCAGCACCAGCCAGTTGCCTCGTGGGACCTCGCCCTCGAAGAGGCCGGTCTCCTCATCCAGGTCGAGTGCATGGCGCTCCACGCGCTCGTCTTCAGTTTCCGATTCGGCGTCCTCGTCCTGAGGCTCGGCGTCGCAGCCTCCGTACGGTGTCGGCAGCAGCTGCGCACCGCGCGGATCCCTCATCGCGTACACGCTCACACCCTCCGCGCCCGCACTCCCTTCGAGCGTGAGCCGTCCGCGAAGGAGGCCGTACCCGTGCGGATCGCTTTCCTCGTCGAGGCGGTCGAGACGGTCGAGGCCGTCGAGCGCGAGTTCGGCCGCCTCGGTCGAATCGGGTGGGGAAGGCGCCGATACAACGGGATCTTCGACGGGCTCACGTTGCAGCGCAGCCACCGAAGTGGGTGAAGACGACGCGCCGGACCACCACGCGAACCCGACCACAGCGGCCGAAGCGAACAGCGTTCCCGACAACGTCCCCCACAGCGTCCGCCTGGTGAGCACGCGTGCCTCCTCGCTGACCCGAAAAGCCCGACACCGCCGCGCCTGCGCGGGTTCCGTGCGAAGGCCCGACTACGATAGAGCATCAGTCGCCCATGAGCCTCCCTCCGGCCACCGGTCGCAACGACTCGCTCGTGTCCGTGCGCGAGCGAGGCGCGACGATGTCGCGATGGCGGGACGCCCGGTAACGCGCATGGGCTCGCTGCTACGCGTCATCGCGATCCCGCTGTTGCTCCTCTCCGCGGCAGCCTGCGAGCGAACGGATTTGCGCCCGGTGGAGGCCGCACTGCGTCTGGAGCCGTCGGACCGGATCGACTTCGGCCCTACACGCGTGGGCACGACCCGAGAGCGCGTGCTGACGGTGCACAACGACGGCCGCGGAGACGTCTCGCTCAGCGTCGAAGCGGGCCCTCCCTTCACCGTCGCATCGCCGCAGTTCTCCATCTCCGCGGGAGGCTCCTTCGGACTCACCCTCCGCTTCACTCCGGAAGGCGAAGGCGAAGGCGAACACCGCACGCAGTTGCGAATCACACCCAGCGCCGGCGCCTCACTGGAGCTCCCGCTGCAGGGCCTCGGCGTCGAAGGTCGCTGCGAGGGCACCCTGCCCACCTGTCACACGTGGCGCGAAGAGGACGACGGCACCTGCACGCCGGTCCCCGAGCCCGACGACACGCCCTGCACCGACGGCTGCCTCCAATCCGGCGCGGTCTGCCGCAATGGCGCGTGCACCGGCACCGCGGTCACCTGCACGGACGACGATCCCTGCACCGACGATCTCTGCAATCCGGCGGCGGGCTGCACGTTTCCCCCCACGGCCTGCCGGCCTTCCACGCCCTGTCGCGCCGCCTTCTGCGATCCGCTCCACGGCTGCCTCGAGACGATCGTCGCCGACGGGACCTCCTGTGGCGAAGCGTTCGCCTGTGCGCTGGCGCCGGTGTGTCTCGGTGGCGAGTGCGTCGCGCGGCCGGTGCCGGACGGAACCGCGTGCAGCGATCCCGCCTGTCTCGGCAGTGGCGAGTGCGAAGAGGGCCTCTGTGTTCCTCGTCCGAACGCGCCCGGTCCGGGCGACCTGCCGGTGTTGTGGTCCGACACCCCGGGCGCGGACCGTCCCATCTTCGATCCGGGCGGCCGGCTCTTCCTCCCGCGCGCCTCTTCAACGGTCGCCGGCGTCACCGCGTGGAGCGCGCCTCCGCGGCTGCAGTCCTGGTCCTTCTTCGGCGACGCGCCGGTCGTCTCCGGCGGCCGCGTGCTCCTGCTCGTCCGCGCACCGCAGGCGCCCGAAGAGCTCGTCGCCCGGCATCCCTCCACCGGCGTCTCCGAGGCGCGCATCCGTCCCTCCGAGCTCGCGCCACCGGGCTGGCAGTCGATCATCGATCCTCCCGGCGCGGCACGCGTGCGCTGGGGCTCGGAGGTGGTGATCGATCCCGCCGGCCGGCCGGTGGTGCTCGTCGCGCTGGAGCTGCGCACGAAGGAGGACGCGCCCTGGCAGTGCGAAGGCGGCTGGGCGGTGACGCTGCACGCGCAGTCGCTGCACGTGGTGGCGCGCCAACCTCTCGGCCTCGTCTGCGATTCGGTGCAGGTGGCCGACGACGGCGGCGGCTCGCTGGTGTTCGTCGGTTTGGACGGCGTGGTGACGGGCGCGCCCGCCGGCGGTGGACGCTGGACGAGACCTCCGGCGACGAACCCGGTGCTGCACGCGCTCGCGCCGGGGCGGGTCTGGCTGACCGAAGGCGAGGAGCCTCGCGTGCTGCGACTGGTGGACTCGCTGACCGGCGTGCTCCTGCGCTCGACCGAGCTCGAAGCGGAGTGGGCCGTCTCGGATGGCCAGCACCTCTGGGCGGTGGGCGTTCCGATCGACCAGACGGCGCGGGTTCTCGCGCGCTTCGACCTGCGCACGGGCGCAGAGGTCTCGGTGGCGGCGCTGCCCCCGACGCCAGGCGGTTGGGGCGCGCGCTCGGTGGACGTGACCGGACGCCAGACGCTCGTGCAGCTGGTGCAGGGGGCGGTGAGGGAGATCGCCGCGGACGGGCGGGTGGTGACGACTTGTCCGGTGAGGGGGCTGCAGATCGCGCCCGGCGGCTCACCGGTGCTGGCGAACGACAGGCTCTACGTGACGCTGGATGACTCCGGCGAGTCCGACTCCTTTGTAGAGTTGGCCTATCCGGAGCGCCGGCCGCCGCTGCATGGCTGGCGGCCGGAGCGGGGAGACCTCGCCGGGCGAGGCCGTCCCCATTAGTCGGACCTAGTTCTCTTCGGCGTCCACCCAGTCGCCCCACAGCGTGTCCTGCGGCCACTGCGGGAGGAGGGTGGCCCACTGCTGCGGCGTGCGGCGCTTCGGGCGGAAGGGAACGACGTCCGCGCCCTTGTGCGGCTCGGCGAGACCGGCGGACAGCGCCTCCAGCTTCGCGGTGACCTCGGCAGACCAGGGTTTGAACTCGAGCCACTCCATGATGACCTCCGGCTTTTGGATGTGCTGCGTGGGCAAATGACATGGCGGGAGAGGGTCGTCACGCCGCCCCGCGTCAGGCAGAGGGCGGCAAATCCGCGCTCCTGCGTGTGCAAACTGTCGAAAACGCTGGGTTTCTCCCGTGACGCGCTGCTCGGAGGGCCGTCCCCCTTGATACCGGAGGACAAGGCGATGCCCCGCCGCCTGCCGAGCAGAGGCGCGTCCAGTGAGTGTCGGACCCCCGCGTAGACTGTCCGCATGGTGGGGACGGGTCGGCGGGTTCGGGTGCTGCCAGATGGCAGCCGAGTGGAAGAGGCGATGGTGCGAGCCGCGGAGGCGCGCGCCTTCGTGGACGGGGCGGACTATCTGACCCTGTCGCAGCTGGTGTCGGCGGTGGCGGAGGGCGCCTCGGAGCGCAGACCCTGCTCGCCCCTGACGGCCCGCGTCATCGTCTGGGCATGTGCGCGGGCGCTGGGGGAAGGACCCTTCGGCACCTTCGTCCAGGAGCCCGCGTTCGCGCGCGCGGCGCTGGAGCTCTTCTTCGATCTGAAGAGCGGCGGCGTCGATCCCGCGGGCTTCCGCGCGGCGGTGGACCGGTTCCCCGCCGGCCGCATCGAACGGGCGCGCTACCTGGCACGGCTGTTCGAAGCCTACGAGGCGCGGCTCGCCGAACTTCGGCTGCAGGATCGCGAAGACCGCGTTGGAGACGCCGTGCGCACGCTGTCGGAGCGCGGTCTGCCGGATGCCCTGCGTCACGGGTCGTTGGAGATCTCCGGGCTGCACGACTTCCCCCACGCCCGGCGGACGCTGCTCGAGCGGCTCGCGCATGCCTGCGATGCCTCGGGTGTGCACTTCCGACTGGAGGTGCCTGCCGGGTGCTCGGCGGACGTGGACGCGGTGGTGGATCCCGTGCTCGGGGCGCTGGAGCGGAGCGCGCAGGGGCTCGTGCACGTGGAGCTGGAGAAGGAGGACCTCACGCTCCGGGGCCGGCCGCTGGCGTGGCTGGGGCGGTTTCTCTTCTCCTCGGGCACCGCGCTGCCTCCGGAGGAGGAGGTGCCGCTGACCCTGCACCGGGTGGCCACCGCGAGGGCGGAAGCGCAGCTCTTCGCCCGCATCGCCCGGCAGAAGGTGGACGAGGGCGTGCCGCCGGAGCGCCTCGCGCTGGTGTGGCCGGACCTCGCGGAGGAGGCGGAGTGGGCGGCGGAGGCGCTGGAGCGCTACGGCGTTCCGGCCCGCATGCGTCGGGGCATGCCGCTCGGAGCCACCGCGCCCGGCCGGATCGCGCTGGAGCTGCCGCTCGTCGTGGACGACGGCTTCCCCGCCCGCGAGGTGGGCTGGCTCCTCGAGAGCCGCTATCTGCCGGAGGTCAGCCGCCGCATGCCGGAAGGCCCGCGGGCGCTGCTGGCCCTCGCGGGCGTCCGGGACGACCTGCTGGGCGCGAAGGACGGCCGGGGCGCGTACGAGGTGCGCCTGGGCGCGCTGTTGCAGCGGCTGGAGGCGCGCGGCGGCGGGCGCAAGGCGGCAGAGGTTCGCGCGGTGAAGGAGGCGGCGCAGCGGCTGCTGAAGGTGGCGGCGACGCTGCCGGCAGAGGGCAAGGCCGCGGAACTGCTGGAGAAATGGTGGAACGCGCTCGACGAGCTGGGCCTGCCGCAGGCGGTGCGGAGGCCGGAGCCGCGGGACCAGGAGGGAACCGGTCTCGGCCGTGCGGTCCTGCGCGCGTTGGCGCGTGACCAGGCCGCGTTCGAATCGCTCCACGGCATGGCGCAGGAGCTTCGCGCGGCGCTCCGGGACGCCGGTGCGCTGTCGGCACGAATGACGCGGCGGACCTTCCAGCGCTGGCTGGTGGACGCGGCCTCGGACTTCAACCTCGCGCCCCGAGGCCCCAGAGGCGGCGCGGTGCAGATCCTCGATGTGCGCGAGCTGCCCGGTCGGACGTTCGACCACGTCTGCATCGGCGGGTTCTCGGACGGTCGTTTTCCCCGGCGCGAGGTCCCCAGCCCGCTCTTCCCTGAAGAGGACCGGATCCGCGTCAACGCGTGGTTCGGACGAGATGTCTTCCGGGTGGCGACGGGGGAGGGCGAGCGCCGCATCGGCTGGCGGCTGGCGGAGGATCGGCTGCTGCTGCACCTCGCCCTGTCTGCCAGCGAAGGCGCGGTGACCTGTGCCCACCCGGCGCACGCCTCTTCCGGAGCGGAGGTGGCGCCCTCGCCCTTCTGGGACGAGCTGCAGCGGCTGACCGGTCTTCGTCCTGAGGAGGTGCCGCTGCGCGCGGTGCCGGCGCTGGACGAGGTGCTGACCGAGGGCGAGCTGCGGCAGCGGACCGCGCTGGAGCTGTGGGGCCGGCCGGAGCTGCGGACGGGAGAGCCGGATCCGGCGGGACCCGCGCTTCGAGACCGGGTGGCAGGCGAACCGTGGCTGGCGGACGCCGCGCGCATCTCGGCGATCGAGGCGGAGCGCCTCTCCTTCTTCGGCTCGGCGGAGGAGAGCCCGGAGCCCGGCGCCCACTCCGGCAGCGCCGCCCGCGAGGGATTGGGAGCCGCGCTGGCCGAGTGTTTCGCCTTCGACCGCGAGCACCCGCTCTCCGCCTCGCTGCTGCAGCGCTTCGGCAACTGCGCCTTCCAGGGCTTCCTCGGGTGGGCGGTGGAGCTCGACGATCCAGAGGAGCCGGGCGAGGAGATGGATGCGCGCGGCCAGGGCAGCTTCTGGCACAAAGTGCTGGAGGTGCTCTTCCCGCTGCTCAAGGCGGAGGGGCTGCTCGGCGCGGCGCCGGAGGACGTGCCGGACCCGCTCATCGACCGGGCGCTGGACACCGCGGCGGCGGCGGCGGAGCAGACCGGGCACACCGGTCACCCGGCCCTCTGGCGCATCGGCCGCGAGCGGGCGCGGCGGATGGTGCGGCGGGTCCTCGGCTCGCCGGCGCGAGGGCTGCCGTTCCACCATATGGAGCCGCAGACGCCGGAGCTGCAGTTCGGCTCGAAGGACGCCCCGGAAGGCTGGCGCGAGATCCCCATCCCGGGCCCGAACGGAGAGCCGCCGGTGTTCGTGCGCGGGAAGATCGACCGGCTGGACGCGGGCAACGGCGCGCTCGGGGTGGTGGACTACAAGAGCGGAGAGGTGAGGAAGAACAAGGGCTTGCGCGAGGCCTTCCTCAAGACCGAGTTCCAGCTTCCGCTCTATCTGCACGCCGCGCGGGTGGCGGGGCATGACGGGCCGCTGAAGGCGGCGTGGCTGTCCCTGAAGGACGGCGAGCCGACCGACCTCGAGGGCGAGCTGGCGAAGATGCAGCTGTCGCTCGACGACCTGCTCTCCACGGACCGGGAGACCTGCGGACGGCTCGAGCGAGAGGGCCTGCAGACCCTGTCCATGGCGGTGCACCGGCTGGTCTCCGGCCTGCGCGAGGGCCGGTTCCCGGCGAAGCCGGAGGACTGCAACTTCTGCAACTTCGCGCGGGTGTGCCGCATCAGCGAGCGCCGGATGCCGGAGGGCGGCGAATGAGCGCGGGAGGGCTGGCGGTGGCGTGGGCACCGGGTGAGGAGCCGCTGGCGCTGGAGCGGAACCTCGCGCTGCTGGCCGGCGCGGGCGCGGGAAAGACGTACTCCCTGATCACCATCTGCCTGCACCTGCTGGGAGGGGCGCGCAGGGACGGCGTGCCGCTCCGGGCGCACGAGCTCTTCCTGCTGACCTTCACCGAGAAGGCCGCCGGCGAGATGCGCGAGCGCCTCCGGGCCAGGATCGACGGATTGGCCCGGGACGCAGCGGCGCTGGTCTCGGAGAAGGAGCTCACCGCGTCCTACGCGCGGCACGGGCGAACGCCGCCGCCACCGGACTTCTGGCGCAAGGTGCGCGACGACCTCGGCGCGGCGACGATCGGGACCTTCCACTCGCTGTGCGGCCAGCTGCTGCGGCGCGCACCGGCCGGGGCGGGCGTGGACCCGGCCTTCGAGCTGCTCGAGGAGCGGGACGCGCAGGCGCTCCTGCAGGACTGCGCCGAGCGCGTGGTGCTCGCGGCACTGGAGGGCGAGTCGAGCGCAGACGTGGCGGACCTGTGCGGCGACCTTCGCTTCGTCTCGCAGGGCGGCGGCCGCGGGCAGGGGCTGGTGGACTACCTCTGCGACGTCTTCACCCGCGTGCGCGAGGAGGGGCTCACCCCGCTCTCGGTGAAGGTCGGCTCCTTCGCGGAGGCGCGGGAGGCGTTCGACGCGGAGGTCCGGCGCTACCGGCAGACGCTGGAGGAGGCGGCCGAGGCGGACGCGAAGCGGGGCGGGAAGTACGGCGGGCTCATCGCGCGGCTGCGGCGCGCGTGCGACGGCATCGCGTTCGACAACTTCCTCGCCGCCGACCGCTGGCCGCTGGTTCGGGACGCCGTCCGGGCGGAGGCGAACCTCGCGCGGGTGAAGGACCCGGCGCTGAAGAACGTGAAGTACCTCGCGCTGGGGCGGAAGGAGGACGGCGAGGTCGGTCTGTGCGGCCACTACGCGGCCTGCCTCGCCGCGCGTCAGGAGGGCGCCTTCCGGGAGCTTCTGGCGAGGCTCGAGGCCCGGCACTCGGCGGAGCTGCAGAAGCGGTCGGCCCTCGACTTCACCGCGCTGCTCATCAAGGCGCGGGACCTCCTCCGGGACCTTCCGGCCTTCCGCCGCGAGGTGCAGGACCGGGTGCGCGCGCTGCTGGTGGACGAGTTCCAGGACACCAACCGCCTGCAGCTGGAGATCGTGACGCTGCTCGCCGAACGGCGGGAGGGTTCGCCGAGGCTGGTGCTCGACGGTGCGGAACGGCAGTGCGCGCCGGAGACCGGACAGCTGGGGCTGACGCTCGACACGCGGCGAGGCCTGGGCATCGGCGTGGACGAGGTGCCGCTCGAGCCGGGGATGCTCGCTGCGGTGGGTGACCGCAAGCAGAGCATCTACGAGTTCCGCGGGGCGGACGTGTCGGTGTTCGAGGTGCTCGCGCGGCAGATCGAGCGCGACGGCGGCGCCCGGCACTTCCTCCAGGACAACCGGCGCTCGTCGCCGGAGCTCATCGGCTGGTTCAACGAGGCCTTCGCCGGCGTGATGGCGCAGGGGGAATCTCCGAGGGACTACGAGGTCGCCTGGGACGCCGGCGCGGATGCCCTGCGCGCGGTGCGCCCCAGCGTGCGCGGCGGAGAGGCGGCGGTGGACCGGCTGGTCTACCCGCCCGGTGAGACCACCGACGAGTGCCGGCTCGCCGACGCGGACGCGGTGGCGAGATACCTCGCGCTGCTCCTCTCGCCGGAGGGTCCGGAGGTGGTGGCCGATCGTGCCGGCGGCGCCCCGAGGCGGGCGAGGGGAGGGGACGTGGCCATCCTCTTCCGCCGCTTCACCCACCTCGAGGCCTACCGGCAGGCGCTGGTGCGCCACGGCGTGCCCCACCGGGTGGTGCGCGGCCGCGGCTTCTACGGGGCCCAGGAGGTGATGGACCTCGCGTCGCTGCTCGCGCTCCTCGCGGACCCGCGGGACGCGGTCTCCCTCGCCGCGGTGCTGCGCTCGCCGCTGGTGGCGCTCTCGGACGCGTCGCTGTTTGCGCTGGCCTGGACCGGCGGACGGCGGCTGACGTGGGACGTCCTGCGGGCCGCCGCGGCGGAGGGCGCGGGGCAGGCACCGGCGGATTCTCCCGGGCCGGGACCCGAGGCGGGCGAACCGCGGATGTCGGCGCCGGCGCCGCTTCCGGAGGACGAGCGGGCGCGGCTGTCTCGGTTCCTCGCGCTCTTCCCGTCGCTCCGGCGCGCGCGCGCCCGGCGAGGCGTG
>JAFAFL010000141.1 GCA_023423535.1 Pseudomonadota bacterium | reverse complement strand
GAATGCTCGCGCCGGGCCTGATGAGCAGCAGGTCGCCGCGCTTCAGTTCCGCGACAGGGACTTCCTTCGCGGTACCGGCCTCATCCAACCGCACCGCCATATCAGGCAGCAGCTTCGCGAGTTCCTTGAGAGCGCCCTGTGCCTGGTTGATCGAACGCATCTCGATCCAGTGGCCGAGCAACATGATCGCCACCAGCGTCGCCAGCTCCCACCACAGGTCCAAGCCCTCGACAACGCCGAGCGTGACCAGCGCGCTGTAAAGGAAGGCAACGGTGATCGCAAGCGAGATCAGCGTCATCATGCCCGGCAGGCGATTTCTCAGCTCGTGGTATCCGCCGCGGAGGAACGGCCAGCCGCCGTAGAAATACACGATCGTGCCGAACACCGCCGGGATGTACGCCGACCCCGGGAACTGGGGTGCGGTGTAGTCGAACCAATGCTGGATCATCCCGCTCCAGATCAGCGTGGGGATGGTCAGCAGCAGCGTGAGCCAGAACTTGTCGCGGAAGCTCGCCACGCTGTGGCCGGCATGCTTGTCGTGCCCGGCATGGACGTCGCCATCGGCACCTTTGGGGGGATGCGGCGGTTGCTCGCCATGCGCCTGATGATCTTGATGATGAGTGTGTTGCGCCATGGGTCTGCCTTCCTGGATGCAGATGCAATGATGCATCAGTGGCGAGATGGATCAACCTGACGGTCTGACGCGCCTGGTCAGAACTTCATCGCCGACCCATCCCCGCGCGAGTCGGCACCGCCTTCGAAGAAGCCGGTGCGGCGGTCGAACCGGATCGTTTGGGCGTGGCCCAGCGAGCCCTCCCAGCGCGGGGCCTCGATGGCGTGCTGCTCGTGGAAGCCGAGGTCGATCATCCGTGTGGGCAGGGCCCGCCTGGGTCTGCGGCTGGCCTTCGCCACCGTTGGTGCCGCAGGCCATCACCGACGCACCGTCCCTGAGCAGCATGGCCGGGATGATGGCGTGGAAAGAGGGTCTTGCAAGGCTCGAGCCGGTGCGGGTGGCGGTCGTCGCGCGAGAAAAAGCTGCCGCGGTTCTGCATCAGCACGCCGGTGTCGCCGGCGACACGGCCGAGCCGAAATCGTGGTAGATCAACTGAACGTTCGACACCACAAGGCCGTCGCCGTCGGTGGCGCAGAAATAGACGGTGTCGCCGTCAGCTGGCCGGCGGTCGGCAGCGGGACCGCAGCGCAGGCCCGGCTCGACCCCGCCGATCGGTAGCGCACGCGCAGGATCGATCAGCGCGCGGCGCTCGTCGGCGTAATGCTTCGACAGCAGCTTCTGCAGTGAGATGTCGACGAAGCTCGAATCGCTCAGCCATTCGTCGCGATCGGCGAAGGCGATCTTCACCGCTTCCACGATGTGGTGGTAGTAGCCGGGGCTGCCTTCGCCCCAGCACGCGACGTCGTCAAGCCACCGCAGCCCCGCGCGAACAAGACTTGACAGAGGTCGCGCGCGTGCCCGTCGGCAAGGCTCCGGTCCAGGTCGGCTTCACCCCGGATGGACGCCAATGCTACGTTTCCCTGCGCGACGAGAACAGCGTAGCCGTGACCGACACCCCAGGCCGGCGCGTCATCACCAAAGTCCCGTTGGGGCCCCGCCTGATCCAACTTTTCGCTCTGCCCAACGGACGTGAGTTCTACGTCGTCAATCAGGGAACGGAAGAGTCGCCCGCCAACCCCGTGTCGGTCATCGACACCACGACTCAGAAGGTGATCCCTGAGATCATCATCTTGGCGGGTGCTCATGGAGTCGCCGTCAGCACAGCGGCCACAGGGTCTTCGTCGTCAACAGTTTCGCCGACATTGTTTCGGAGATCGACCCCGAAACCCCTCGCGCGGCGCGCACCATTCCGGTGGGATCCGGTCCCGGCGGAATCACGGTCGGCAAGGGGCCGAGATAGCAGATGTCAGGCACGGTCTTGCTGGATGAGTCCGCCTGGCGAAGGTTGGCCGGTGTACTTGTAGTCCTGCCGCAAGAGCGTCCCAAGGTATAATAGCGATGCTGGCCCTGCTCCCAAAGAGCCCGACGATGGCTAAACCCGGGTCTGGTCATTCGGGGCACACGCCTGCGACGACCGACAAGCGAGCGCTGGCCATTTCGGGCTGGCTGACCGGCGTCTACTTCGTGATTGAACTGGGGATCGGGCTCTGGACGGGCTCCGTCGCGGTCACTTCCGACGCTTTCCACACCTTCTCCGCTGTCGGCGGCGTCCTCATCGCCTTGGTCGCGCTACAGCTCGGGGAGCGCAAATCCAGCCCCGCCCGGACATTCGGTTATGTGCGCGCAGAGATACTGGGCGCCCTATTCAACGGCCTGTAGCTCGCGATCATGGCCCTGTTCGTCTTCGGGATGGGCGCGATGCGGCTGAGGGAGCCCATCGATCTGCCGACGACGCCCATGCTGATCGCCGCGGCCGGGGGCATCGCTACGGAATTGGTCGCACTCTGGCTGCTCTACGAGCGACAGAAGGCCGACTTGAACCTCCGCGGCGCCTATTGGCATATCCTCCAGACTTTCGTCGGCAGCTTCCTGATCATCGTGTCCGCCCTGGTGATCCGCTTCACGGGCTTCCTGGCGATCGACCCGCTGCTGGGGATGGCGTTCGGAGTAGTGCTCCTGTGGGCGTCATGGGGATCACGAAAGACGCTCTCCACATCCTCCTGCAAGGCACGCCCCAGGATCTCGATCTGCACGCCGCGATCGCCGCGATTCGTGAACTGGAGGGCGTCACCGACGTCCACCACGTCCACGCATGGAGCCTGACGTCGGGCGTCAATGTTTTCTCAAGCCATGTCAGGGTGCGCAGCATGGCGGAAGGCGACCGCGTGCTGCGGGAGGTGAGCGGCCTCCTGCGCGAGCGATTCCAAATATACTTCTCGACCACCCAGATCGAGGACCGCTGCCTTGCGACCGAAGAGGAGGCGACCGCGATCGAATAACGCGGCGTGAGCCCGGTATCGGCGCGACAACTGGCGCTCCACAAGCTGGCCGCGGATTAGACGGAATCCCAGAAGCAGAAGAGGAGTCAAGGCATGCAGCGCGAGGACAGGAACGCCGCATCCGTGCGTGCACGAATGCGCCAAGAGGCGATCAGCCGGTGGGAGAACGATGGCGGATCTGTAGCGGATTGGTTTCCTCCCCAGGAGGGCCGGACAGTCATCGGCGAAATCGGAGAAACCGAAGAGAACGGCAATCGCGGTCGCCTCGTCGCGTCCGTCCGCGCCCTGAGCGATGCGACATTACATCGAGGGTGACGCCCTCTACGCCGATCTGCGCGCGGATATCGCGGCGGCCCGTTCCACCATCCGTCTGGAGTCCTACATCTTCGCGGACGATGAGGCCGGAGAACCGATCCTCGATCTCCTGGCCAGTGCGGCCGCGCGCGGAATACTGGTCCGATTGCGCATCGATGCCGTCGGCTCCTGGGGCATGCTTTCCAGTGCCCGGCTTGCCGCGTTGCGCTCCGCCGGGGTCCAACTGCACTGGAGCCGCCCCTGGTCGTGGAGGCGGCCGTTGGCGTACCATCGGCGCAACCACCGCAAACTGCTGGTCGTGGACGACACGGCCGCCTATCTGGGCGGCTTCAACATTCATCGGGACAGTTCGGCCGCCGCCGTCGGCCCCGGCCGGTGGCGCGACACCCACCTGCGGTTCGAGTGTGAACTCGTGCAGGATGCCATCCGCCACTTCGATGCCTACCCGCGCGCGCCCTGGCCACCGGTAACGCACTCCGGCCGGCAGCTGGTGCCCAACAGCAACCGCCGCTGCCGGCACGTATTGCACTGCGAATTCACCGATGCGTTCCGTGCAGCGCGTCACCGGATCTGGCTGACCACTCCCTACTTCGTCCCCGACCAGCACAGCCAAGCGGCGCTGCGCGACGCTGCCAGGCGAGGCCTGGACGTGCGCTTGCTGGTGCCGGGCAAGAGCGACGTTCCCATCGCCCAGTGGGCCGCGCGCGCCGCCTATGGCAGCTTGCGGGCGGCGGGCGTACGGATCTGGGAGTACCAGTCCCGCGTCCTCCATGCCAAGACGGTTTTGGTGGATGACGACTGGGCGACGGTGGGTACGGCGAACTTCGATTACCGCAGCTTCTTCGTCAACGATGAGCTCAATCTGTTCGAACACGGACCGGCGCTGAATGGACAGCTTGCCGGCCAGTTTCTACTGGACCTGGACGACGCTGCCGAAGTCACCGAAGACTGGTCGCGGCGCAGGCCATGGCACTCGCCGGTTACCCAACTGATCGGTTGGTGGGCACGCCGCTGGCTCTGACGACACCCGGAGTGGGTGCGCCAAGACCGCAGGGGCGGACTTGGCCGGGGCGGCGCCCCGTCGAATCCGTTGTGTCGCGGCTGCCCGTCGTTCCGGTGTCGTCGCGCAACCGGCCCGCTGGCATTGCGTCGTCATCGCTGACACTGCCTGAAGCCCGTGAGCGCTTGACCCACGTGCAGGCCAGCATTGCGCGACCTCAGGGGGCAGACGATGAATGCAGCTGGCCTTCGGTGGTGCCGAGTGACTGGGCAAGCGAAAGTGGACGCGCCGGGCGAACTTTCTGGCGGAAGTGGACCCGGTCGTCCCGTGAAATTGGCGAACATATCGCCTGACCTGGACTCGAGGACGCGGGGTCTGGAAGGTTTATCGATCGCAGAGCCGTTGTTGCGCCCGGATCGGACGCGCTTGAAGCCCGAGGTGGGAGCCGAATATTTTTGCAATCATCGTCGCCCGGCGATTTGGGTCAGCAAGCCGATCCCGAGTGTTGCATCGGTTTTGGCGATCGATTCTTTAGCGTTGCTCATCGTTCCGGTCAACGCCCGGACGGCGTCGATCGTCTCTGGAATGACGATCGCCTGATTGTCGACCATGTAAGCGTAGAACAGCTCGTCCCCTTCGACTTTCAACATGTCCGACCACAGAGCCACTTCATAGAGATTGTCATGCGGCCGGCCGAGATCGGCCATGAGCTCCTTGACAGTATTGAGAGCCGACAATCCGGCATCCGTGCGTATCAGCGCGATCCGGGACGATGCGGCAAAGGCGTCGAGCACCTCTTCAGTGGAGGCCGGTCGCGTCAACTGCACCGACCAGTAATGCAGATGCGCCAAGGTCTCAGGCACTTTGACCGCCATCGTGATGACATCCAAAGCGGGGTCGACGCACTGCGCGTCCGGCCCCTGATGGCTGGGAATTTCAGGCTCGGGGACGAGGGTGTTCATAATGCCGCCGAGATGGCTTTCCCACGGATCCGTGGCGCGGCGCAGCAGCGTCCCGCGCGCGCGGCGCAGCAGACCCGCGTGCTTCAATGCAGTAAGTGTTCTGACGATCGAGGTGGTGTTGCAGGAGACGACTCGCGTGCTTTCCCGGTTCAATGCGCTCGAATAGCTGGCCTCGGCGACGAAGGAGTGTCCGGTCACCTCGTGCTTTTCGCCACCCTGGACGATGAACTTGATGCCCCTTTGTCGATAGATGTCAACGTTCAGCGCCGCGATTCGCTTCGGCGTGCAGTCAACCACCAGATCGCTCACCCCGAGCAGATCTTCCAGATTTCCCACGACTTCGAGGCCTGACTCCCGCATCGCCTGCGTATGTTCCCCGGTGGCCCCGAACAGGCGAAAGCCCTTCTGCAGCGCCACGCGCGGACGCCAGTCGGTACTGATATCCGCCACTCCTGCGAGCTCCATATCGTCCTGCCTGGCCACGGCTTCGGCGACACGCTTTCCGATCACGCCGTAGCCGTTGACGGCGACTCTGCACTTCTTCGCTTGGCTCATCGTCTTCTCCTTGCAGCGGAATTCGCTCGGCTGTCAGTGCCGCCGGTTGTCTCAGGAACGCGGGCCGAGTATTCCACGTAGCGGGTCAGCTACTGTCGCTTGGACACCAGGCTTGATGAAAGTCCTCGAATGGCGCTCACTCTATCAAGACCTCCGGTCTACGTCATGTGCCAAGTGGCGCAGGCGCGCCTTGAGACAACGGGAACGACAAGATAAGACCGCCATGAAAACAGGGCTGGCGACAGCCAGAATCAGTCGTGTGCCTGCGGGCCAGCGCGGGAATCATGAAGTGCAAGAAGGTCAGGGTGCAGGGCGAGCTGCGGTTCGGCGCGACGCGAGCTCGATGTAGACCATGACGCTGAGCAAGCCGGCATAGAAGCACCAGACCGAGATGAACCAGCGCGCATACACCAGATAGGTGAACCCCGCCGATGCCAGTGCCAGCACGCCGAACCAGCGGATCACCGGCTGGCTCGACATGCCCAGCCCGACCGTCGTCGCGGCAAGGTACAGCGTCAGCGATATCGGCAGGAAGAAGTGTGGCGATCGGTACGCGAGGTGGCCTCCGGTGGGGACCACCTCGATCGGCGTGGCGACCATGCCGAAGAGCAGGAACAGGGCGCTCAGAAAGCCCGCGACACCAAGCAGCGCCAACACGTGGCGCCGCCACGGCACAGGCTCCAGTGCACGCACCGCCCAGGGGATGAAGACGGGCCAGACCAGGTGGGAGAAGACCGAATAGACCTGTGTTGCCCAGGCGCGCAGGGTGGGTGCGTCCCACGGGTAACTCATCCATACCAGGCCTTCCGTCGCCTGCTGGGCAGCGAACAGGAGTGGGATCAGGGCGAACATGCGTTCGCCGGGCGTGTGCGCGGCCCGCAGCGCAAGCACGCCGATGCCGGTGAGTGCGACGCTGGCGGTGAAACTGGCCGTGGCGGAAAAGCACATGGTGACCTCCTGTCAGCGGGGCGCGACGTAGCCGCCTGGCACGCCGTCGCGGGAAAGGACAAGCTGCCAGAGTTGCGCGTTGCGGCTGCGGAACGCGGCCATGCTGGCGTGCAGGTAATAGCGCCACATGCGGCGGAAACGTTCGTCGTAGCGGGCCGGCAACCGTGACCAGGCAGCTTCGATGTTGCGGCGCCAGGCCTGCAGCGTTCGATCGTAGTCGGCACCGAAGTTGTGCCAATCCTCGTGCACGAACAGACCCTCGCTCGCGGCCGTTATCTGAGCCGCTGAGGGCAGCATCGAATTGGGAAAGATGTAGCGCTCGATCCATGGGTCGGTGCGGTCGGTCGACCGGTTGGTGCCGATCGTGTGCAGCAGCGTGAGGCCATGCGGCCGCAGGCAGCGGTGCACGGTTTCGAAGTAGGCGCGGTAGTTGCGTACGCCCACGTGCTCGAACATGCCGACGGAAAACACTCGGTCGAACTCGCCTCCCACATCGTGGTAGTCCTGCACCCGGATCTCGACGGGAAACCCGGCACAACGCTCGCGCGCGAAGTCCGCCTGCTCCCTGGAGATGGTCAGGCCCACACCGCTGACGCCGTAGTGCTCGGCGAAGTGGCGCAGGGCCTCGCCCCAGCCGCAGCCGATGTCGAGCACACGCATGCCCGGCGCGAGCTGCAGCTTGCGCGCGATCAGGTCGAGCTTGGCGACCTGTGCGGCGTCGAGCTCGGTCGCCTCGCTCCAGTACGCGCAGCTGTAGACCAGGCGCGCGCCGAGCATGGCGCGGTAGAGATCGTTGCCCAGGTCGTAATGGCGCTCGCCGACCTCGAAGGCGCGCCGGCCGCGCTGGCGATTGAACAGCCGCGCACGCAGGGCGTCCCAGCGGTCGGCCCAGCCGATGACGGCCTCATCCAGCCGCGCACGCAGCAGGCGCGTGAGCATCTGGTCCAGCGCCTCGCAGTCCCAGGCACCATCCATGTAGGCCTCGCCGAGCGCGAGCGAGCCGTTCCGCAGCAGGCGGGGAAACACGCCGGGATCGTGGACGCGCATGTCCCAGGGGCGCGGCCCGTCGACAAGCACGTCGGCGCGTGCAAGGACAGTGGCGACGGCCGCCTGGCCAGGGACCGGACGGCGCGTCGGCGGCGTGGCATGGGGGACGTTGCCGGGCGGCGCAGCGCGGTCGGCAGCAGGAAGAGTGGTCTGGGACATGGTCATCGCTCCTGAGTCGATACGGAAAGTGGAAGCCCGGCCGGTGCACGGCGTCGTGCAAGCGCGAGCATGGCCGCGGCAAGCAGGATCAAGAGGAGGGTGGCCAGCACAATCTTTCCGGCAAGGGTGACGGCGAACGCGAAACCGCCGGCAAGACTGCCAAGCGCCTGGCCGGCACCCGTGAACGAAGCGCGCCACCCCAGGCTGGTGGCCTCGGCGGCCCCCGCGGCTCGGGAGGTCCAGTAGACGAGCGCCGGCTGCAGCACGCCGCCACCTGCCGCCACGAGGACCAGGCCGAGCGCACCCGGCCACCTGCCGCCGAGCCAGGCGAGCAATGCGAGGCCGGCAGCGGTGGCGACAAACGAGGGCGCCACCCAGTTGAATGCGCGCAACGGGTCGTGACGCGGACGGAACACGAGCGACTGGGCGAGCAGCATCACCACGCCGCAGCCGGTGAACATGAAGCCGAGTTCGCGCGCCGACAGACCATCCGCGCCCCCCTGCGTCGCAAGTCCCACTTCATAGACACTCATTGCCGCAGCCGCCAGTGCGGCCAGCAGAAGCAGCACGACGACGTCGCGATGGCGCGTGGGCGAACCCGGACCGGCCACGACGATGGTGGCTGACCCGGTCGCCGGCCGCTGCGCCGCGGCTGCCAGCACGAGCACGGCGGCGCCGACCAGGACCGGGCCAACCAGGCTGTCGTCAGCCGCTACAACGCCGCCCACGCCCGGGCCGAACAAACTGCCGACCAGCGCGGCGCGGGTCAGGTCCGACAGGCGCTGCGAGCGGTCGCCCTCGCTGCCAGCGGCGCGCGAAGCGGCGGTCTGCAGGGCCGGGAGTGCGGCGCCTGCGAAGATGCCCTGCAGGCCGCGCGCCAACAGCAGCACCGTCGTTTCCGAAGACCAGAGGAGCATGATCATCGCCGCGGCCTGGCCGAGCAGGCTGAAGCGCACGAGCAGGTGTGCCGGGAGTTGTCGACAGACCCGTACCCAGATCGGTGCCGTCACCACCATGGCGGCGCTGTAGACCGCCATCAACTCGGCGATCGCGCGCGCCGGCGAAGGCGACGAAGCCACCACCGTAGGCAGGACGGGCAGCACCACGCCATAGGCGAGCGCGACCGCTGCGCTCGCCGCCAACCCCGGCCGCGCGCTCGCGATGCCGACGGGTTCGCGTCCGGCCATCACGCGATCGCCTCGGCGCGGACGGCTTCCGGCCGCACCGCTTCGCAGAGGGCGTCGATTACCCCATGGCAGGCGCCCGGATCGCGCAGCCACGGATGATGGTCGGCATCCAGCGTCACATGGCGCCAGCGCGGGAAACGCGCCGCCAGCTCGGTCACGCGCGCAGGCGGTGCCGTCGCATCACGCAGGCCGTGCACACACGTCACCGGCAGGTCCGGTGGCAGAGCGGCCGCGTCGCCCCGCACGTCGTGCTGGTAGAGCACCTCCCACAGTGACGTGGTGGACGAGGCCATGTTGTGCAGCACCAGGTCGCGTGCGACCTCGGGCGGCACGTTGCGCACCAGATAGGGCAGCCAACGGCCCGCCACGCGGCGAGTGACCAGGCACGCGAGCGCGGTCGCCAGCATGTTCGTGTAGATCCAGCCGCCGCGCTGGCTGGCGAACCATTCGATCGCGCCGGAGCGCGAGCCGAAGTCGGGCAGGCTGCACAGGCACAGAGCCTGCACCCGGTCCGGGTGTCGGGCGGCCAGGGCGAGCGCCAGCGCCGCACCGAGCGAATGGCCGACGAGGACCCGCCGCGGACCGGCTTCGAGAGTGCGTGCGAGCGCGTCGACGTGTCGCTCGACCGTGTAGCGGCACCAGGGCCGGGGCGAGCGCCCGAACCCATAGAGATCGACCAGCTCGGTCTGCGCCTGCCGGAACACCGGTGCCACCGGCGTCGCGGTCCAGTAGCGCGTGGTGCCACCGAGGCCCGGCAGGAACGTCACCCGGAGCGGCCCCCGACCGAGTGACTCCATGTGCAGGCGCTCGGGTCGATCGGGATGTGCCGGGTCGGCGAAGCCCGGCAGCAAGGTCATGGATCGTGCGCCAGCGTATAGGCGAAGCGGGCGACGATCGGCCCGGGCTCGCCAGGCACGCGCACGGTAGTGGTGAAGACATAGCGCCCCGGGCCCGGGAGTACGAACACGGCGCCGTGGCTCATCGAGTCGTTGATCGTCACCGGCGCGAGCGTGCGGCTCACCGTCTGTCCGGCGATCGGCACCGTTGCCACGACCTGCACGCCCGTCGGGCGCACGCCGTCGCGCATGCGCTCGACGACGACCAGCAGGTGATGCTCACGCGGATAGTCCCCGCGCGGCAACCCGTGCGCGTCGCGCGGACCGGGGCTGTGGGTTCCGACCGAATCCGCAGCAATCGCACTGGGCACCATGCCGAAATACAGCGTGTATCCATCGATATGCTGGACTGGACCCGCCAAGGGCGCCTCGGTGGCGGACGCGCTGCCGACGGCCAGGAACAGCACGCCGGCGAGGGACAGGACAAGGCGACGTTTCATGGCGGTTCTCCTCCGGATGTCAGTGGCGGGATGCGCTTACAGGTGGCCTGATCGTCCTATGGCAACGACGAGCCGCAGCGACAGGAGCGCTGCGCCGGCGAACGCGATGACGGACAGCCATGGCAGATGTCCGGCCAGCAGCGGACCGGTGCTGTGCAGGGCGAGCAGGGAGCCGCTCACGTACAGGCCCAGGGTGACCAGGGCCAGCGCCAGCCGGTTGCCGGTGCGTGCAAGCGCCTCGTGCGTGGGCGCCAGGCCGTGGTGGTGCACCGAAAACGCGGGCCGTCCGTCACTCAGCTGTGCCTGTCGCAACAGGTCGGTGGCGATCTGCGGCAGCTGGCGGGCAGTGCGTGCCAGCCGCATCGCGAGCGGACGGCCTGCGGGCCGGCTGGCGTCGACGATCGCCATGACGTCGGCTGCCCGCGCCGACAGCGTGCCCAGCAGGTCCATGTCGGGGTCGAGGGTCCGCAGCGTGTTCTCGACCAGGAACAACGTGCGGATCAGGGCCAGCAGGTGGGCCGGCAGCCGGAAGCCCGCACCCCGCCCGATGCTTGCCACGCGCCAGATCGCCTCGGCGATGGACCACTCCGCCAGCGGACGGCTGGCCATCTCGGCCAGGATCAGGTGGATCTCGCGCACGTGCGAGCGTCGTTCGACCTGCGGCGGGAAGAAGCCCATGGCGATCGCTGCATCCAGCACGCCCTCGGCGTCGTCGGCCGCAATGGCCTCGACCATGCCGCCGCGCGCGAGCCGGGATGCAGGGTCGAGCACGCCGATCGAGCCGAAGTCATGCAGGCACAGGCGACCGTCGTCGAAGAAGAACAGGTTTCCAGGATGCGGATCTGCATGGAATACGCCGGCGCCGAAGAG
>JAFAFL010000140.1 GCA_023423535.1 Pseudomonadota bacterium | reverse complement strand
CGTCGACGCCGCGCAGCTCATCGTCGCGCCGGCGAGCTACGCGTTCGCGGGCCCGACCAGCGTCGGCGACAGCACGCTGACGCGCGCGCTGACCGTCCACAACTTCGGTGCCGCGGCCACCGGGCCCCTCACGGTGACGACGACGGGCGCGCACGCTGGTGACTTCACGGTCACGCACGACTGCGCGACCGTCGCCGCGAACGGCACCTGCACGATCCTCGCGACGTTCAGCCCGACGGACGTCGGCGCGCGCACCGCGACGGTGACCGTGACCGGCACGCCCGGCGGCACCGCACGCACCGTGCTCACCGGCACCGGCCGCGCTCGCCTCGAGGTGGTCGCGATCAACGGTGGCCCCGTCGTCGAGCCGTTCGACTTCGGGGACACGATCCTCGGTACCTCGCGCCCCCGCGACGTGCTCGTCACCGTGCAGAGCAACGCGCACGACGACCGCACGCTGACCGTCGGGGCCTCGCCCGCGGTGTTCACGGTGCACGACAACACGTGCGGCAATACGAACACCATCGCGCCGGGTGCGACGTGCACGGTCCGCGTGAGCTTCACGCCGACGGCGACCGGTCTCGCGACCGGCACGGTGAGCTTCGCGATCGGCAGCGCGCCCGGCGACGAGGTCGCCCAGGGCCTGACGGGCACGGGCATCGAGTCGCTGGTGATCGCCGCGATCACGAGCTCGACCTTCGGGAACGTGCCGCGCCAGACGACGTCGGCCCCGCTCGCGTTCCGCGTCACGAACCCGCTCGGCGCGCCGGTGACGGGCCCGATCGCGATCACGCTCGCGGGCACGGGCTTCCAGATCGTCTCCGACGGCTGTGCCAACGTCGCGCTCGCGTCGGGTGCGTCGTGCGTCGTCGAGGTCGCGTTTGCCCCGACCGTCAACGGCGCGGTGACGGGCACGCTGACCGCGACGGGCACCCCCGGCGGTTCGCCGTCGCTCGCGCTGACTGCGACGGGCGTCGACCCGATCGGCGCCGCCCCGACCGACATCGCTCTGACCCCGAACAGCGTCGACGAGAACCTGCCGGTCGGCACCGTCGTTGGCGCGCTGACCGCGACCGATGCGGACCCCACCGACACCTACGCATGGTCGCTCGTCGCCGGCGCGGGTGACGCGGACAACGCGTCGTTCACGATCAGCGGGAACCAGGTCCGCACGAATGGCTTCTTCGATCACGAGACGCGCGCGTCGTACTCGATCCGCGTCCTCGTCACCGACAGCGGCGGCCAGCAGCTCGCGAAGGCGCTGGCGATCTCGATCCTCACCGTCGACGAGGCGCCGGTCGCGAGGGCGGACACGCTGACCGTCGCCGAGGACGCGCCCGCGACCGCGGTCGACGTGCTCGCGAACGACACGGACGTCGACGGTGGCCCGAAGACGGTCGCGTCGATCACGCAGCCCACGCACGGCACCGTCGTCATCACGGGCGGCGGCACGGGCGTGACGTACCAGCCCGCCGCGAACTACGTCGGCGCGGACAGCTTCACGTACACGCTGAACGGCGGCTCGCTCGGCACGGTGTCGGTCACGGTCACTGCCGTCGACGACGCGCCGGTCGCGGTCGCGGACATCGCGACCGTCGTCGAGGACAGCACCGCGAACGCGATCGACGTCCTCGCGAACGACACCGACATCGACGGTGGCCCGAAGACCGTCGCGTCCGTCACGCAAGGCGCGCACGGCACCGTCGCGATCACGGGTGGTGGCACGGGTCTGACGTACACGCCCGCCGCGAACTACGCCGGCAGCGACGCGTTCACGTACATGCTGAACGGAGGCTCGGTCGGCATGGTGATGATCACCGTCACCGCCGTCGACGACGCCCCGACGGCCGTCGCCGACATCGCGACCGTCGCCGAGGACAGCCTCGCGACCACGCTCGCGGTCCTCGCGAATGACCTCGACGTCGACGGTGGGCCGATCACCGTGACCGAGGTGACGCAGCCGGCGCACGGCACCTCCCTCGTCACGGGCGGCGGTACCGGCGTCAGCTACACGCCCGCGGCCGACTACGCCGGCACCGACACGTTCACGTACACACTGAACGGCGGCTCGACGGCGACGGTGACGATCACGGTCACGCCCGTCGACGACGCACCCGTGGCGGTCGATGACGTCGCGACCGTCGACGAGGATTCCGCCAACAACGCGATCGATGTGCTCGCGAACGACACCGATATCGACGGTGGGCCGAAGGCGGTCGCCGCGGTCAGCGACCCGGCGCACGGCACGGCGTCGTTCACGGCGACGGGCATCACGTACACCCCCGACGCGGACTACGCCGGCAGCGACGAGCTCACGTACACCATCACCGGCGGTGACACCGCCACGGTCGCGATCACGGTCACCGGCGTCGATGACGCGCCCGAGGCCGTCGCGGATTCGGCGACCGTCGCCGAGGACAGCACCGCGAACGCCATCGACGTGCTCGCGAACGACACGGATCCGGACGGTGGCCCCAAGGCGGTCACCGGCGTCTCCGACCCGGCGCACGGCACGGCGACGTTCACCGCGACCGGCGTCTCGTACACGCCCGACGCCAACTACGCGGGCGCCGACGCCTTCACGTACACGATCACCGGCGGCTCGAGCGCGACGGTCACGATCACGGTGACCGCGGTCGATGACGCGCCGACGGCCGTCAACGACACCGCGACCGTCGTCGAGGACAGCACCGCGAACGCGATCAACGTCCTCGCGAACGACACCGACATCGACGGCGGCCCGAAGGCCGTCACCGCAGTTACCGATCCGGCGCACGGCACGGCGGCCTTCACCGCGACCGGCGTGACGTACACGCCCGACGCGAACTACGCGGGCGCGGACGCGTTCACGTACACGATCACCGGCGGCTCGACCGCGACGGTCTCGGTCACGGTGACCGCGGTCGACGACGCGCCGCCGGCGGTCAATGACAGCGCGACCGTCACCGAGGACAGCACCGCGAACGTGATCAACGTCCTCGCGAACGACACCGACATCGACGGTGGCCCGAAGGCGGTGATCGCGGTCGGCACGCCCGCGCACGGCACGGCGGCCTTCACCGCGACCGGCGTGACGTACACGCCTGCCGCGAACTACAGCGGCCCCGACGCGTTCACGTACACGATCACCGGCGGCTCGACCGCGACGGTCACGGTCACGGTCACCGCGGTCGACGACGCGCCGACGGCGGTCAACGACAGCGCGACGGTCGCGGAGGACAGCACCGCGAACGCGATCAACGTGCTCGCGAATGACACCGACCCGGATGGTGGGCCGATCGCGATCACCGCGGTCAGCAACCCGCCGCATGGCACGGCGGCGTTCACGGCGACGAGCGTCACGTACACGCCGGACGCGAACTACAGCGGCGCGGACTCGTTCACGTACACGCTGAACGGTGGCTCGACGGCGACGGTGTCCGTCACGGTCACCGCGGTCGACGATGCGCCGACGGCGGTCAATGACAGCGCGACCGTCGCCGAGGACAGCACGAACAACGCGATCAACGTGCTCGCCAACGACACCGACATCGACGGTGGCCCGAAGGCCGTCATCGCGGTCGGCACCCCGGCGCACGGCACGGCGGCGTTCACGGCGACGGGCGTGACGTACACGCCCGCCGCGAACTACGCGGGTGCGGACGCGTTCACGTACACGATCACCGGCGGCTCGACGGCGACGGTGTCGGTGACCGTGACCGCGGTCGACGACCTGCCGACGGCGGTCAACGACAGCGCGACCGTCGTCGAGGACAGCACCGCGAACATGATCGACGTGCTCGCGAATGACACCGATCCCGACGGCGGCCCGAAGGCCGTGATCGCGGTCGGTACCCCGGCGCACGGTACGGCGGCGTTCACCGCGACCGGCGTGACGTACACGCCCGCCGCGAACTACGCGGGTGCGGATTCGTTCACGTACACGATCACCGGCGGCTCGACGGCGACGGTGACCGTGACGGTGACCGCGGTCGACGACGCGCCCACGGCGGTCAACGACAGCGCGACGGTCGTCGAGGACAGCACCAACAACGCGATCGCCGTCCTGGCGAACGACACCGACGTCGACGGTGGCCCGAAGGCCGTCATCGCCGTTGGTACCCCGGCGCACGGCACGGCGGCCTTCACGGCCGGCGGCGTGACGTACACGCCCGCGGCGGACTACGCCGGCGCGGATGCGTTCACGTACACGATCACCGGGGGCTCGACGGCGACGGTGTCGATCACGGTCACCCCGGTCGACGACCTGCCGACCGCGGTCGCCGACACGGCCACCGTGCTCGAGGACAGCGGCGCGACGACGATCGACGTGCTCGCGAACGACACCGACCCCGACGGCGGTACGAAGCTCGTCACCACCTTCGGTAGCGCGAGCAACGGCGCGACCGCGGTGGTCGCCGGCAACACCGGCGTCCGCTACACCCCGAGCGCGAGCTACTGCGGCTCGGGCTCGTTCTCGTACACCCTGACCGGCGGCTCGTCGGCCACCGTGACCGTGACGGTGACGTGCGTCAACGACGCGCCCAGCTTCACGAAGGGCGCGAACGTCACGAACGTCGCGAACCAGACCGCGGGCGGCCTGCCGACGGCCGTCTCCGTCGCGGGCTGGGCGACCGCCATCGCGGCGGGCCCGGCGAACGAGAGCTCGCAGCCCCTCGCGTTCTCTCTGACCGTGACCTCGGCCACCGCGCCGGCGCTGTTGACGGT
>JAFAFL010000089.1 GCA_023423535.1 Pseudomonadota bacterium | reverse complement strand
GAGCTGGAGCGGCTGCGGGGCGAGCAGGAAGCGGCGCTGGAGAAGGCGCGGCGCGCGGAGGAGGAGGCCCGTTCGGCGGCGGCGCGTGCGGCGGAGGCCGCGGCGGCGGAGCAGAAGCGGAAGCTGCGCGAGGAGCTCGTGGCGCGCGAGGCGGACGCGGAGGAGAAGGCGACCGCGAACGTGGAGCGCGCGCTCGGCGAGGCGCTGGCAGAGTGCCCGCCGGCGGTGCTGCAGGGCTTCCTCGTGGCGGAGAAGACCTTCCAGAAGGCGCTCTACATGGATCTGCCGGCCGCGGCGGTCGCGGTCCTCTACGCGGGCGCACTGGAGCGGGCGCTCTACACCTTCTTCGTGGAGCAGTTCCGAGGATGGCTGCGCGAGCAGGGCCGGCTGCCGGAGTTTCTCCGCGGGGCGGTGCGCGAGAAGCGCGGGACGCGGGTGGAGTACTTCGACCACTTCGTGGAGGCCTTCGACGAGGAGCGCCCGGGCCGCGCGCCGTCGCTGGGCGAAGTGGGCCGGGTGCTCGAGCGGCGACGTGAGCTCTACCTGCAGGCGTTCCGCGAGTTCGCGGCCGCGCGGTGGGAGGACCCGTTCCTCGACGCGCTGGCCGAGTTCGTGAAGTGGAGCAAGGAGACGCTGCGCGATCCGGTGGCCCACGGGCGCGGGGACGCGGTGACCTACGAGCACCTGCGCCGCTTCCGGGAGGGCGTGCTGGAGAGCCTCGCCGGCGCCGGGAAGGGCGTGCTGCGCCAGCTCGTGGGGTGAGCGCTCGCGGCCCTGCGCTGTTCCACCTGCGCATCACTGTGGCCCATGGCGCTCCCGTTGTTCCCGCACCGCACCGGACGTTAGACCTCCCGCCGCAGGTCGCCGGCCAACTCCGGCCGCGACGAAAGGAAAAGGGAGCAGGACATGAAGGGTCTTCGGATTGGCTTGTGGGTGGTGCAGGTGCTGCTGGCGCTGGCGTTTCTCGGCGCGGGCTTCATGAAGGTCGCGCAGCCGTACGATCAGATCGCCGCGAACATGGCGTGGGCAAAGGACTTCTCCCCTGCGGCGGTGATGCTCATCGGCGTGGTGGAGCTGCTCGCGGCGATCGGGCTCATCCTCCCGTCGCTGACGCGGATCCTCCCGGTGCTCACGCCGGTCGCCGCAGTCGGGCTCGTGTTGACGATGATCGGCGCGACGATCGCCCACGCGCGGCTCGGTGAGCCGGTGGTCGTGACGATCGTTCTCGGCCTGCTCTCCGCGTTCGTGGCGTGGGGGCGTTTCGCCAGGGCCCCCATCGCGCCGCGTTCGGCCCGCTCGGCAGCCCCTACGGCATCGCCGGCGGCATGATCCCGCGCAAGAGCCCACCGCCTTCGGTCCCCAGCCACACTTCCGTGGCCGAGCGTCCGTGGACGGTCATCGCCTTCCGCGAGGCGCCCGAGTCGATCGGCGCCCACTGCGCGCCGTTGAAGCGCAGGGCGAAGCCGGTGGGCTGCGGCAGGACCGTGTGGCCCACCGCGTAGAGCGTGTCCACCGACGAGCCCCACATGCCCTCGATCACGTCCGGCAGGATCCCGCCGGGCTGGTCGAACACGAGCATCCGCTGACCGTTCCAGTAGGTGCCGTAGCGCACGTCGCCGAAGGTGAAGGCTTCGTTCGCGCCCGGGCTCCACACCGCCTGCCAGGGCCCATGCTTCACCGCGGGATCCCCGACCGGAGACGCGTTCCGGTAGAGCGCCTCGTCGCCGGCGGCCCAGACTTCGGCCGCGCTGCGGCAGTGCACCGCGTTGAGGTTCTTCGTTCCGCGCTGGCCCGCGAGCATCGGCGCGGTGGTCCCCTTGAAGACCGCGCCCGAGTCGCCCACCGCCCAGTACTCGTCGCCGCAGACGGCGATGTCGTTCACCTTCCCGGTGACGAAGCTGGGGTTCCAGCTCGCGCCGTCGTAGCGCCAGATCGTTCCCTGAGCGCCGGCCCACACGTCGGTGCCGGACCTCGCCGCGATGGACAGCAGCGGCGAGCCGAAGGGCTGGAACCCGAGCTGCTGCCAGGTCCCGTTCGCTGCGCGCCGGTACACGCGTCCCACGCGCGCGCTGCAGGCCGCGTCGGCGCACTCGTTCACCGCCGCCACCACCGCATCCGGCGCCGCCCAGACGTCCGCCACGTCGCCGTAGAAGCCGCTGGAGAGCTCGGTGAAGGTCCCGTTCGCGAACCGCCACACCGCGCCGAAGTCACCCACCGCGTATCCCGCCGCCGAGCCCTCGGGGATGATCGCCCGGATGACCTGCGGCGCCCGCAGCGTCTGCGCCGTCCACGTCTGCGCCGTGGGGTCGTAGACGAGCAGATGGCCCTGGCGCCCCGCCTTGCCGCCGACAATCACGCGACCATCGACAAGGCCCACCGCAGTGAGCTCCTCGACTGCCGGCTGCGAGGGGAGGTTCAGCGCCGTCCACGCGTCCGCTTCGAAGCGCCACAGCTTGCCGCCGCCCACCGCCCACGCGCCCGAGCCCTGCGCGTCGTCGATCACCGCCGCCGCCAGCAGCACGGAGAGCTGCGTCTGGAAGAGCGAGTCCCACGTCTGCGTCGCCGGCTTGTACACGTAGAGCGAGCCCCGGCTGCCCACGGTGACGAAGCCGCCCGCGCCGTCGCCCTTCACGTCGAGCAGCCGCTCGAAGGAGGGGCTGTACGCCGTCTGCCACTGGCCGTTGCGGCGGATGAGCACGTCGTTGCCGTCACCCACCGCCATGCCGTGCGTGCCGTCGAACGCGAGCGCGCGCGGCTGCACCGAGGCGAAGAGCTTCACGCTGGGCACTGCCGTCGCGTCCGTGATCTCCACCAGCACGCCGCTGTTGTTGAGGACGCCCACCGCCACCGCAGGACCCGGCACCGTGCCGCCCACGCCGTGGAGGTCGAAGCCGGGCGAAGAGAAGTGACGCGTCCACGCGGTCTGGCCCTCGCGCGAGAGCACCGTGCCGTTTCGTCCGACGAGCAGCAGCTCTCCGCCCACCGCCACCGCGCCGCCGAGCAGATCGTTGCCGGTGGGGAAGGGGTTCTCGTGGATGAAGGTGTTCGGCGAAGCGGTGGTGCCGACGACGTACACCGGCACGCTCTTCGTCAGCCCCAGCGCCGTGGCGGTGAGGGTCGCGGTGCCCGGATCGAGCCCGGTAACGAGGCCCTCCGGCGTCACGCTCGCCACGCGCGCGGGGATGATCGACCAGGAGAGCTGCACGTCCTGCAGCGGCGCGCCGGCGGGATCGGTGACCTCGGCGGTGAACTGCGCGGTGCCGCCGACAGCGATGCTCGCCTGGTTCGGCGTGACGCGGATCTCGGAGACCGCGGGCTTGTCCGGCGAGGTGGCCCAGAAGGTCCCGGTGCCGTCGGTGCGCGCGGTGATCACCGGCTGATCGCCGAGC
Source organism: Pseudomonadota bacterium (assembly GCA_023423535.1). Lineage (GTDB taxonomy): Bacteria > Myxococcota > Myxococcia > Myxococcales > Myxococcaceae > JAFAFL01. The sequence goes on along the minus strand of JAFAFL010000089.1, from coordinate 33,979 downwards.
ACGCGCGGCGAGGGCAGTTGCAGGTAGGGGTCGTCGCCGGTGCGCCGGCGCATGTCGAGCGTGGAGCGATCGATCGCCTTCGACGGGAGCCGCTCCTCGAGGAACGGGATGCCCACCGTCACCGGTTCCTTGAACTTCAGCGTGGAGGGGATGAAGCGGTAGCCGTACGAGATGCGCGTGCGGCCCGGCACTTCGGGCAGGCCGGAGTCGAGGACCTCCACGGTGAGGATCGTCTCCGAGGCGACCGCGCCGCTGGGGATGTCGATGAACGCGCCCTCGCGGATGAAGCGACCACCGTCAGGGCCGACGACGATCGCGCCGCCCCCGTCTGCACCGGTGTCGATGGGATCTGGACAAGCCGCCAGCGCCAGCAAGAGCGGCAACGCGATCAGCCGTCGCATCGGAGAAAACCCCTTCCTTCGGCCCGAATAGGAGATGAAATGTACCTTCGAAAGGTGCACCCGGTCATGCGAATCCCCTCCGTCGTCCTCCTCCTGACGGCCCTCGTCGCCGTCGCCGGCACGCCCGCAGCAGCGCAGAAGTCGCCTCCCGGGCAGAAGGGCTCCGCAGCCCAGAAGGAGCCCACGCCGCCGCCTCCGCCGCCCTCCGGGATTCAGGAGCCGGTCACGCGCGAGGTCGCCGCGCTCCCGTCCTTCGCGCGCCTCGTCGAATCAGTGAAGTCCGCGGTGGTGAACGTGGACGTGCAGACCCGCGTCTCTCGCCGCAGCATGGGCAGCGAGCGCATGGGGCCGGACCTCTTCGAGCACTTCTTCGGCGGACCTCGTGGCGGCGGTCGCGGTGAGCAGATCCGGCCGTCGGCGGGCAGCGGCTTCATCGTCGAGCCGCGCGGGCTCATCCTCACGAACAACCACGTGGTGGAGAACGCGGTGAACATCCGCGTCACGCTCGATGACGGGCGCTCGTTCGGTGCCTCCGTGGTGGGCCGCGATCCGCTGACGGACGTGGCGCTCATCCGAGTGGACGGCGAGGTGAACGACCTGCCCACGGTGAAGCTCGGGGACTCGGACGCGATGAAGGTGGGCGACTGGGTGGTGGCGATCGGCAACCCGTTCGGGCTCTCGTCGAGCGTCAGCGCCGGCATCGTCTCCGCCACGGCACGCAACATCCGCATCACCCGCTACGACGAGCTCATCCAGACCGACGCGGCGATCAACCCGGGCAACTCGGGCGGGCCGCTCTTCAACATGAAGGGCGAGGTCATCGGCATCAACACCGCCATCGTCGGCGGCGGGACGGGCATCGGCTTCGCGGTCCCGTCGAACCTCGTGAAGGCGCTGATGCCGCAGCTGCAGCAGGCGGGCCGCGTGACGCGCGGGTATCTCGGCGTGGCGATCCAGGACCTCACCCCGAACCTCGGGCAGGCGCTGGGGATGCCCGCGGATCAGCGCGGCGGCGCGGTGGTGATCGACGTCACGCCGGACGGGCCGGCGGCGAACGTGCTGAAGCCGGACGACGTGGTGGTGGCGATCAACGGGCAGGCGGTGGACTCGCAGCACGCGCTCACCCGGCTGGTGGCGATGGTGCAGCCGGGGAGGGAAGTGACGCTGCGCATCTGGCGCGAGGGCAAGCAGCAGGACGTGAGGTTGAAGCTCGGCACGCGGCCGGACTTCGAGGGCAACTTCAAGGACGACGGCAACGCGAAGCCCGCGCAGAGCGAGCAGCAGCAGCGCATCGGCATCGCGTTCGGCGACATGGACCCGCGCTTTGCCCAGGGCACCGGGCTTCCGGCACAGGGCGCGCTCGTCCAGGAGGTCCGTCCCGGCAGCCCCGCCGAACGCGCCGAGCTGCGGCCCGGCATGGTCGTCGTCGAGGCGGGAGGGCGGCCGGTGAAGACCGCGAAGGATCTCGAGGCGGCCATCCGCGGCGCGAAGAGCGGCAGCGTGCTGCTGCTCCGCGTGCAGGACGAGAACGGGAAGTACCTGCGCGCGTTGCAGGTGCCGTAGCGGCCCCGCCTCGACCGCCGCCTCGCCAGGCAGGGAGGTGTCGAGAGGAGCGCGTGTGCATGTTTGCCTCGAGGAGGCAGGAACATGGCCATGCAGCACAACAGGCGGAGCAGCGTCGTGGGCGGGACGCTGTGGATGATCGGCATCACCCTGGTGCTCTTCTGGTTGCCGGCGGTCAACGGCCTCATTGGCGGCCTGGTGGGCGGCTACAAGGTCGGGAGCGTCGGTCGGGCGCTGACCGCGGCGGTGCTGCCGGCGATCGTGGTGGCGCTGGGACTGTGGATACTGCTCGCGGTGCTCGATCTCGGCGTGTTGGGATTTTTCGCCGGCGCGGCCGCGGGGCTGATGATCCTGCTCGCGGATGTCGGACTCTTCATCGGTGCGGCCATCGGCGGTGCGATGAGGAGCTCGTCCAGCAACCGGCGGCTGACGGCGTAGTTCGCACCTCCTCCGCTGCGGTGAGCGGATGCGTCCCGCTGCGCGTGCGGCGCGGTTTTGACGGCGTGCCAACGAAGAGACATGTTTGCGGGTTTGACGGACCTGCGGCGGCCGAGGCGTGTCAGGTGCGATCGCGGAGACCCACCATGTCCCGACTGCTCTGCTGCCTCTTCCTGATGAGCCTCGGTGCAGGTTGCGCGGGACAGCCGTCGACCACGGACGGCGGGTTGCCGGACGCAGGCGCCGAGGCGGATGCGTCGTTCCTCACCGGCGACTGCAACACCGACCGGAACAAGATCGCCGGCCACGTCGAGGACGTGCTCTCGCGGCACCGGGCGCCCTGTCAGAACGACTCGGACTGCGCGTTCGTCGAGCGCACGATCCCCTGCTACGAGGTCTGCGCAGGGTCGGTGCTCGCCACGTCCGTCGAGACCGTCCGCGCGGAGCTCGTTCGCTTCGGCGAAGAGGTCTGCCCGAACACCTGCCGCGGCTGGGCGGACTGCATGCCCTTCGACAAGCCCATCTGCAACGGGGGCTTCTGCCGGCACGGCTTCGCCGACGGCGGGGTGGCGTTCTAGGTTTGAGGCTCTGGCCTCAGGCTGTCGAACCGCGCGTCAGGGGCTTACCTTCTCGAACGCGAGTTTCCGAAGCGTCTGGATCAGGTCGCTCCGGAATCGATTCAGCTCGACGGGGTCGGTCCCGCCCGGCAGCGCCGCATCGGGTCCAACGGTAACCTGGTCCAGGACCCATGCGTTAGGAGGAGATGAGGCCATCGTCTCGCCAGCCCCGCAGCAGAAACTCCCAGAAGCCGCGCATCCGGCCCAGGTGTCGCTGAATTCTCGACCAGTTCTCGAGGAGCTCGGTCAGCGTCACGTATTGCCACACCTCGTCGAAGCGGGCCTCGCGGAGGAGTCGCCCCTGCCACTGAGCGCGGATGTCGGGGTCCTCGTGCCGCAGCCGCGACCGGAACTCGGTCTCCGTGACGTTCATGTCCCAGAGGAACCAGGGCTTGTCGGTGCCAACCTGCATGCGTGCCGAAGAATAGGCACGGGACGGGCGCCGCGCCGAAATCCGGATGCCGGGAACGGGCGACTACTTCCCCGTCCGAACGTACCGGAAGCCCTCGAGGATGAAGCTCTCGCCATCCTCCGCCAGCTCCAGCTCGGCGGTGCGGTCGCCCTCGAGCTTCACGGTGACGCGGCGGCCCTGCTCCGAGACCACGTTGACCGCGCCCTGCTCGCGGCGCGCGGGCGGGTGGGCCTCCATGCGGTAGCCGTCCGGGTTGAACGTGTACTCGACCCACCAGGACGGGGGCTGGGTGCCATCCGCCATCGGAGCTTCGGTGCCCTCGGCGCGCCAGGTGCCGCGCAGGGCCTCCGGCGTCGACTTCGAAGCGCTCTTCGACTGCGCGTCCTGCTTCCTGCAACCGGCGCCACCGACCACCACCACCGGCGACAGCAGCAGCACCGCCGCCAACGCCACGACTGAACGTCCCATCATCTCGCGCTAGCTCCCGACCTTCTCGAGCTCACCCGTCTTGCGCCGGCGCGCGGCGTACGGTCCGCGCTCGCGCCCCGGGTGCAGCTCCATCCCCGGCTCGAAGCCGGTCACGCGGTTCCGGCCACCGCGCTTCGAGGCGTACAGCGCCGCGTCCGCCGCGTCCACCGCCGCTTCGATCGTCTCCGCGTCGTCCTTCACCACCGCCACGCCGATGGACACGGTCACGCACCCGTGCGGCTGGCTGCGTCCTGCCTCGATCGGCGCGTCGTTGATCCCGCGCCGCAGCTTCTCCGCCACCTCGAGCGCCTCGCTCTTCGCCACGCCCGGCAGGAGCAGCATGAACTCCTCGCCGCCATAACGCGCGAGCAGGTCCACCTTCCGCGTCGCCGAGCGCAGGACCTCGCACACCTGCTGGAGGACCTCGTCGCCCACCCGGTGTCCCTGCATGTCGTTGAGGTGCTTGAAGTGATCGATGTCCACCATCAGGAGCGACAGCGGCGTGCCGAAGCGCACCGCCCGCGCGAGCTCCGTCTCCAGCCGGGTGAAGAGTGCGCGCCGGTTCGCCGCGCCGGTCAGCGCGTCGGTGATCGACAGCGACACGGTCTCCTCGTGCAAGAGCGCGTTCTTCGAGGCGATCGCCGCGAGGTCCGCCACCGCCGCGAGCAGCTCGATCTCCTCTTCGGGGAACGCGTTCCGCTCCGGGCGCTCGTAGTTCAGCACCCCGAGCAGCACGCCCTTGTGCACCATCGGCACGGTCAGCAGCGAGCCGTGTCCCACGCGTTCCCCGGGACGGCGCTCGTACACGGTGTCGTCGCTCGCGAGGTCCGGGATGTACACCGCGGTCAGCGTTCGCGCCGCGCGGCCACACGCGCCCTGGCCCTTCTCGAACGCGATCCCCAACAGCTTCTGATCCGGGAAGGCGCTCTTCACCACGAGCTTCTCGCCTTCGAGCAGCATGATGGAGAAGCGCGGGATCGCCATCCGGTCGTACATCAGCCGGCTGATCCGGCCGAAGAGCTCCGGCAATTCGATCGTCGAGGTCAGCGAGCGCGCCACGTCCACCAGCAGCGACTGCTCGGTCACGCGGCGCTGCAGCGCGGTGTTGCTCTCCTCCAACGCACGCTTCAGCGCGAGCTCCGCGGTCACCCGCTCCACTTCCCGGTGGGTGTCGATCTCGTCCGCCTTCATCGCGGTGATCTTCGCCAGCATCCGGTTGAAGCCCTGACCGAGTTGGCCCAGTTCGTCGTGCGACGTCGATTCGGCGCGCACGAGGAAGTCGCCGCTCTCCGCGCGCTTCATCGCCGCGGACAGACGCGACAGGGGCCTGCCCACGAACACCGTCAGCGCCAGCCCCACCAGCCCGAGCAGCACCGCGAAGAGGATCACCACGCCCTGGAGCCCGACCTCGAACAGGCCGCGGATCTGCGAGTGCAGCGGCGTGGGCCCCACGCTCACACCCACCGTCCCCAGCACCGCGTTCTTCTGTGAGTGACAGGCGCCGCACGTCTCGGCCCCGTCCGCGCGCAGCTCACGGCGAAGCTGTACGTGGCCCTCGGGCGCCGGCAGCGCGTCCGCCTTCACTCCGACCTGCGAAGCCTCCCGCGCCCAGCGAACCGCGCCGTCCGCGCCGGCGATCCACAGCGGCCCGACGTTGGGGTGCATGCGCGCGGTGGACGCCAGAGCCTCCGCGACAGCCCGGTGCGTGGTGCCCGGCTCACCGGAGCCCTCTGCGGGAATCACTGCGAAGGAGCGCGTCACGAACTCCGCGAGCGCATCGGCCTCTGCCTGCGTCGCCTGGCGGAGTGCCTCGTCCGCGCGCCGCGAGAGCTCCCAGGCACCGAGGATCGCCACGCACAGCCCGGGCACTCCAAGCACCCAGAAAAGCTTTGATCCAATTGTGCGGGGACGCAGTGGCATCGCATTTTTCGGACGGCCCGGCCGGTGTCCGAAGCGCCGGGATCTTCGGCGTCCGATCCCCGGCATGTCAAACGCGAAGCACTTGATATCCGAGGGCCTTTACGGGTTGCTCGGCGCGTGCCTGCACGCTTCCTGACCTCGTCCCGCATCCCCTTTCCGCACGGCTTCTCCACCCGCGAGGGCGGCGTCTCAGAGGGGCCGTGGGCCTCCCTCAACCTCGGCTCTTCCGTGGGCGACGATCCGGCCCGGGTCACGGAGAACCTTGGGCGTCTGTGCGCGGAGGTAGGCGTCTCACCGCAGGCGCTGATGACCGTGTCGCAGGTGCACGGCGACAGCATCGTCGAGGCGCGTGCGTCACGAAGAGAAGACGCTGACGTCGTCCCCCCGCCGCTCGCCGAAGCGGACGCGATCTGGACGAAGGCGGAGGGCGTGGCGGTGGGCGTGAAGACGGCGGACTGCGTGCCGATCCTCCTCGCGGATCCGGAAGGGGGGAGGGTGGCGGCAGTGCACTCCGGTTGGCGTGGAACGGAGCTGGAGATCGCGAAGCGCGCGGTGGAGGCGCTGGTCAAGGACGGCGCCCGCGCAGAAGGCCTCGTGGCGGCGGTAGGCCCGTCGATCGGCGCGTGCTGCTACGAGGTCAGCGAGGAGCTCGCGCAGCGCTTCACCGAAAGGTTCGGCGAAGAGGTCGTCACGAGGCCCCACGGCAAGCCGCACCTCGATCTCCCGCGCGCGGTGCGAAGGACGCTGCGCGAGGCGGGCCTGCGCGACGAGAACATCGACGTTCTCGCGCGGTGCAACGCGTGTGAACCGGACGTGTTCTTCTCGCACCGGCGCGATCAGGGGCGGACCGGCCGGCACCTGAGCTTCATCCTCAAGCCCGCGTAGGGCCCTCCAGAGAGCGGTGACATGCCTGTAGCACCGTGCCTTTTCTTGACCCTCTGGAAAGCCACTCCCTAAGCTCCCCGCGGTTTGCCCCTCCTCGTCTCCATCGCCGCGCGGCGTCTGCCGCTCGCGTTCGTTGCGTTTGCCTCGCTGGGCGGCTGTGCGGGCTCGGCGCAGCGCGCGCACCAGAAGGAGCTGGCGGAGCTGCGCGCGGAGCTGCGGACCGTCCGCGTGGAGAACGAGCGGCTGGAGAAGCGCGTCTCGCGGCTCGAGGGCGAGGCCGCGGTCGCGGGCGCTCGGCAGGGGTCACCGGCGCCGCAGCGAAACTTCGCCGACACCACGCCCACGCCCGAAGCAGCAGACGGCCACAGGGTGCCGCAGCTCGAGGTGGTGAAGCTCCAGCCGCGCGAGGGTCGCCTCTACACCAACGCGTCGATCGCCAACGCCGCGGCCAGCCCGACCGGCGCCGCGCCCGCGGTCCCCATCCGAGCGCAGGTGCGCGAGCCCTCGGAGGAGGAGCTCGAGGACGTGCTCTCCGGCGGCGACGCCCCGCAGAGCACAGACGTTTCGCCGGTCGCTGCAGGCGCTGCGGAGGCCCTCTTCGAACGCGGCATGGCGGCGCTGCGCACGGGCGATCCGCTCGGCGCGGCGCAGACCCTGAAGGACTTCGCGGCGAGGCACCCGCGACACGCGCACGCGGACAACGCGCTGCACTACGGCGGCGTGGGGCTGATGGCGGCGGGCGATCTCGAAGGCGCCTCCCGCCTCTTCGAGCGCGTGCTCTCCGAATACCCCGCCGGCGACGCGCGCATGGACGCGATGCTCAAGCTCGCCGAGTGCCGCGCGAAGCTCGACCGCCGCGACGACGCGCGCGCTCTCTACCAGAAGCTCATCCAGACGTGGCCGGGCACGCCCGCGGCCACGCAGGCACAGCAGCGGCTCGCCGGGCTCGGGCCTTGATGATGACGAAAGGAAGCACCATGAGGACCCGCCTCTTCGCAGCTCTCGTCGCACTGCTCGCCGCAGCGCCGGTCGCGCCCGTGTGGGCCCAGGCCGAGGACGACGTCGGCGACACCGGAGACACGGGCGCGAGCGACGACACGCTCGACGAGACCCAGCCGGAGCGCGACGTCGTTCAGCCTCCCCGCAACACCGGCGACCGGGTGCAGATGCGCGGCGGGCAGGGCGGCCGCGAGAGCGCGCCGGGCCAGGTACACACGGTGGTGCGCGGCGACACGCTGTGGGACCTCTCGCAGAGCTACCTCGGCTCGCCCTGGTACTGGCCGAAGGTGTGGTCCTACAACCCGCAGGTCGCGAACCCTCACTGGATCTACCCGGGCGATCAGATCCGCTTCTTCGCCACCGGTGAGGAGGTCCCCGCGCGCGTGGAGGTGGGCAACATCGCGCCCTCCGGCGGCGACGAGGAGGTCTTCGGCGGCGACGAGGATCAGGGCTCGGTGCAGGCCACTGGCCGCATCGGCTACGTCCCGCCCGGCGCCTCGCGCGCGACGCTGCACGGCTTCGTGACCCAGAAGGAGCTCGAGGAGTCCGGCAAGATCGAAGGCTCCTTTGCCGAGACGCAGATGCTCTCGTTCCCGGACACCGTGTACATCCGGTTCAAGAACCGCGACGGCGTCCAGCCCGGCGGCCGCTACGTGGTCTTCCGCACCGGCGAGCGCGTGCGGCACCCCTCGACGAAGGCGCGCATCGGCTTCCTCACGCACTTCCTCGGGACGGTGCGCGTGGTCTCCATCGACCGCGAGTACGTCACCGCGCAGATCGACGGTTCGTGGGACGAGATCCGCCGCGGCGACCTCATTGGCCCGCTGCACGAGGACCTCAACGTCACCGTCTCCCGCCGCCCCAACGAGCGCGAGGTGGAGGGCACCCTGGTGGAACTGCTCGTGCCGTTCCTCACCCTCGCCGGTGAGCACCAGGTGGTGGTGGTGGACCGAGGCACCTCGCACGGCGTGCAGCCGGGGAACACCTTCCAGATCATCCGGCAGCAGGACCTCGGCGGAAACCTCATGCGCCCCATGAAGGGCCAGGACAAGAAGTGGCCCGAGGAAACGGTGGGCGCCTGCGTGGTGCTCGACGTGAAGGATCAGGCCTCGACGTGCCTGCTCGTTCGCTCCATCCGCGAGCTCAACCGGGGCGACCGGATGCTCATGCGCGTGGACGGGCAGACCACCGCCCAGCGCTGAGGTGCCCGAAGTGAGCCTGTAAACGCTCGGATTTACAGGCGATTTGTCGAATGGCGCGAAGGCTGCGCTTGACCTCGGCGGATCTGCGCGGTTATCAAGCCGCCCCCTCGATGTCGGCCCTCACCTTTATATAGGTGGCGGCGACGGGGAGGGGTGGCGGGCATGGCGACCAGGGAAACCGACAGGGCGGCGCTGGAACGGGCGGAGCGGGACGCGCTTCTCGGGCTGTGGTGTGTCCCCGGGGTGGGCCCGGTCACGCTCGGGCTCGTCCGGAAGCTCGCGGGCGGGAGGCTCTCGTCCATCCTCGACGTGCCGGCGCGGGAGTGGCTGCGAGGAGTGACCGCGATCCCTCCGGCGGTGCGCGGGCAGCTGGACGCGATGGGCACGCCTTCGGAGAACGCGCAGCGGATCCGGGCCGAGGCGCGCGCCTCCGGCATGGCCATCTGCTTCCGGGGCGACGGGGACTATCCGGAACTTCTCGCGGAGCTGGACGACGCGCCGCCGGTGCTCTTCCGGATGGGACGGGTCGGCGCTCGGCGAAGGCGCGTGGCGATGGTGGGCAGCCGCAGCCCGGACGGCGGGTTTCTCGCCTACGCCTCGGCGGTGGCGAAGGAGGTTGCGGCGGCGGGGGTGGGCGTCATCTCCGGCGGGGCCATGGGCATCGACCGGGCCTGTCACCTCGGCGCCCTCGACGTGCGCGGGGAGACGTGGGCGTTCCTCGGCAGCGCGCTCGATCAGGTGGACCCCGCGCAGATGAAGGTCTCCGAGGAGATCCTTGCCGGCAACGGGTGCCTCTGGTCGGAGCTGCCGCCGGGCGTCCGCGCGGACCGGACGACCTTTCCGCGCCGGAACCGGCTCATCAGCGGCAGCGCGGACGCGGTGGTGGTGCTGCGCGCGGGCGAAGGTTCAGGGACGCTGCACACCGCCAATCACGCGTTGCGCCAGGGCCGGACGCTGTTGGCGATGCCGGGCGATCCGTGGCTCCCGCAGGCAAAGGGCGCGAACCGTCTGCTGCAGACCGGGCAGGCGCTCCTGTGCTTCGGCAGCGCGGAGATCTTCGCCGCGATAGGGCTGGTGGCAGAGCGCGTGGGCGGGACCTTGCCGGCCGGGCGCCCGCTGGACGACCTGGGGCTCAGCGGGAATGCGCGGGCCGCGCTGGAAGCGTTGAGGCCGAAGGTTCCGCGCGTGTTGGAAGAGGTTCTGGCCGATTGCGGATTGCCGCCCGTCACGGGCGTGACCGCGCTGGCCGAGTTGGAGTGCGCCGGGCTGCTCGTGCAGCACCCGGGACGTTTGTACGAGAGGGTCTGAGAGGTTCTACCGAGATGGCCGCCAAGAAGACGACTGCGAAGAAGACCGCCGCGAAGAAGAGCCCGGCGAAGAAGACGACGGCGAAGAAGAAGACCGCCGCGAAGAAGGCTGCGGAGAAGCCGCTGTCGAAGCGCGCGCTCGCGGTGGCGGAGGCGGAGCTCGAGGCGGACGCGGCGAACGAAGAAGAGGTCGCGGCCACGAAGAAGAAGGGCAAGTCCATGTCCCTCGTGGTGGTCGAGTCGCCGGCGAAGGCGAAGACCATCAAGAAGTACCTGGGCTCGGGCTACGTGGTGAAGGCCTCGGTGGGCCACGTGAAGGACCTGCCCAAGAGCCGCATGGGCGTGGACCTCGAGGGCGACTTCACGCCTGAGTACGAGGTGGTGAAGGGCAAGGAGAAGGTCCTCTCCGACATCAAGAAGTACGCGGCGAGCGCGGACACCGTGTTCCTCGCCACCGACCCCGACCGCGAGGGAGAGGCGATCGCCTGGCACATCGCCGAGGAGATCGGCCACCCGAACGCGCACCGGGTGATGTTCAACGAGATCACGAAGAAGGCGATCCAGAACGCCATCGCCGAGCCGAAGGTGCTCTCGAAGGAGAACTTCGATTCGCAGCAGGCGCGCCGCGTGCTCGACCGGATCGTGGGCTACCGGATCTCGCCCATCCTCTGGCAGAAGGTCCGGCGCGGGCTCTCCGCCGGCCGCGTGCAGTCGGTGGCGGTGCGGCTGATCGTGGAGCGCGAGCGCGAGATCCGCGCCTTCGTCCCCGAGGAGTACTGGTCGCTCGACGCGGAGCTGTGGGGGAAGTTGCCGCCGAAGTTCCGCGCAAAGCTCTTCCGCGTCGACGGGCAGAAGGTCTCGATCACCCACGGCGATCAGGCCCGCGCGCTGGAGGCGGAGATCGCCTCGCAGGCGTTCACCGTGACGAAGGTGGACAAGCGCGAGCGCCGCCGCAACGCGCCCGCCCCGTTCATCACCTCCAAGCTGCAGCAGGAGTCGGCGAACCGGCTCGGCTTCACGGCGAAGAAGACGATGACGCTGGCGCAGCGGCTCTACGAAGGCGTGGAGCTCGGCGAGGAGGGCCAGACCGCGCTCATCACCTACATGCGTACGGACTCCACCCGCCTGTCGGACGACGCGGTGAAGGGCGTGCGCGAGATGATCGACGGCAAGTGGGGCAAGGACTACCTGCCGGACGAGCCGCTCGTCTACAAGACGAAGAAGAGCGCGCAGGACGCGCACGAGGCCATCCGCCCGACGTCGCTGGAGTACCCGCCGGAGCGCGTGAAGGAGTTCCTCGAGCCGGACATGTTCCGCCTCTACGAGCTCATCTGGAACCGCTTCGTGGCCTGCCAGATGAAGCCGGCCGTCTATGACCAGACCACCGCGGACATCACCGCGGGCAGGGCCACCTTCCGCGCCAACGGCTCCACGCTGAAGTTCCCCGGATACCTCGCGGTGTACGGCGCCACGCTGACCGCGGAGGAGGAGGCGGAGAAGGAGAAGGCGCAGAAGGCCGGCGAGGAGGGCGCAGAGGAGGTCACCGGTGAGCTGCCGGTGCTGGAGGAGGGCGACGTGCTCCGGCTGGAGAAGCTCCTCCCCGAGCAGCACTTCACCCAGCCGCCCCCCCGCTTCAGCGAGGCGACGCTGGTGAAGGAGCTGGAGGAGAAGGGCATTGGCCGGCCCTCCACGTACGCGCAGATCATCTCCACCGTGGTGGACAAGGAGTACGTGGAGAAGATCGAGGGCCGCTTCCGGCCGACGGATCTGGGCGTCATCACCAACGACGAGCTGGTGAAGCACTTCCCCAACGAGCTCGACACCGCCTTCACCGCGCAGATGGAGGAGAAGCTCGACAAGATCAGCGAGGGCGAGGCGGACTGGGTGCAGGTGATGCGGGACTTCTACGTCCCCTTCAAGGACACCCTCGAGCGCGCCGCGGTGGAGATGCGCGACGTGAAGCGCGAGGAGATCCCCACCGACGTGCAGTGCGAGAAGTGCGGCAAGCCGATGGTGATCAAGTGGGGGAAGATGGGCCAGTTCCTCGCCTGCACCGGCTACCCGGACTGCAAGACCACCCGCGACTTCACGAAGGACATCGACGGGAAGATCCACATCGTCGTGGAGGAGAAGACCGACGAGGTCTGCGACAAGTGCGGCCAGGCGATGGTGGTGAAGCGCGGGCGCTTCGGCAGGTTCCTCGCGTGCAGCGCCTATCCGGAGTGCAAGACGTCGCGGCCCATGTCCATCGGCGTGGCGTGCCCTGACTGCAAGATCGGCTACCTCACCGAGCGCCGCAGCCGCTTCGGGAAGGTCTTCTTCGGGTGCAACCGCTACCCGGACTGCAAGTTCGCCGCGTGGGACCGGCCGCTGGCGGAGTCCTGCCCGCAGTGCCAGTCGCCCTACCTGCTGCAGAAGTACTCCAAGCGCGAGGGCCCCTACATCGCGTGCCCGAACAAGGAGTGCGGCTACCGGCGCGCGGTGGAGACGCCCGAGGGCGCCGAGGCCGGGGCCGGTGGGCAGGCAGGCGCACAGGCTTGAAATGACATGGGAATCTGCGATTCTTCGGCGGCTTCTCGCGTCGTTCAGGCCGAAAGGTACTGGTAGGGGTGCATGACGAACATGGTGAGCGCGCTGGTGGACGTGGTCTTTGCCGCAGCGCCCGGTGAGCAGTTGGGTCCCGTGGGCCAGGTCATCAAGTTCTTCAAGGACGGTGGCCCGTTCATGTTCGTCAACCTGTTCTGGCTCGCGTGCGCGCTCGGCGTGGCGGCGGAGCGGTTCTACACGCTGCTGTTCCGGTACAACCTCAACGCCGCCCCGTTCATGCAGCAGATCCAGACGCTGGTGGGCAACGGCAACGTGGACCGGGCGCTGAAGCTGTGCCGCGCGGTGCCGAACGCGCCGCTGGCGAAGGTGGTGGGCGCGGGCCTGTCGCGGGCGAACCGCGGCGAGATGGAGGTCGCGAAGGCGGTGGAGGAGTCCATCGTCGAGCACACGCCTGCGGTCACCGCGCGCGTGGCCTGGCTCTGGTCGCTCGCGAACATCGCCACGCTCGTCGGCCTCGTCGGTACGGTGTTCGGCCTCATCGGCACCTTCCGGGCGCTCGGTGACGTGCCGGCGGACCAGAAGCAGCTGATGCTCTCCGAGGGCATCTCCAAGGCGATGAACAACACCGCCTTCGCGCTGTCGATCGCGGTGCTCTGCATCATCTTCCACCTCATCCTCACCTCGCTCTCGAAGGGCCTGGTGGAGACGGTGGAGCTCTACGCCATGAAGCTGGAGAACCTCCTCTCGCGCCGCAGCGCGGGTGAGGTGGCGCCGGCGACGCTGGACGAGAAGAGCGCGTAGCCCCGGCACACGCCCATGGCGTTCTATTTCTCCAGACGGAAGCTCAAGCCGAAGGAACATGACGAGGCGGGCGAGCTGAACATCGTCCCGTACCTCGACATCCTCCTGAACCTCGTGATCTTCATGCTCATGTCGATCACGGGGCTGGCGGCGTGGGGCATCCTCACCGTCAACGCGCCGAACTACGGCGGGCCTTCGGCGGGCGTGAGCGAGAACCCGGAGAAGCCGCAGCAGGTCCTCAGCGTGCTCATCAGCAAGAAGGGCTTCTTCATCGCAGGCTCGGGCGCGGTGCTCGGGCAGGTCGGTGCGGACGGGAGCGCGCCGGCCGAGGGAGGCACGGAGGGCGCGCCCACCATCCCCGTGAAGGGCGACGGGACGTACGACTACGCGCTGCTCAACGAGCACATGAAGCAGATCAAGGCGCACGAGGACTTCCAGGCGCAGACGAAGGTGATCATCGGCGCGGAGAGCGACATCGCCTACGAGCACCTGATCGAGACCATGGATGCGGTGCGCGAGACGGCGGACCGCAAGCTGCTGTTCCCCGACGTCACCCTCGCCGCGATGTGACACGCGCCATGGCCGCCCCTTCGACCTCAGCGTCCGTGTCCGTGAAGCCCCTCGGGCCGCAGCTCGCCGCGGACGACGTGCAGCGCCTGCGCTTCCGCAAGGCCATGGCGCGCAAGAAGCGCCGGGACCGCGAGGCCGAAGGCGAGATCCGCGAGCTGAACCTCGTGGCGATGATGGACCTGATGACGGTCATCCTCGTCTTCCTCCTCAAGTCGTTCAGCGCCACCACCGTGGCCATGAGCGCGTCCGAGGACATCCGGCCGCCGGTCTCCACCACCCGCCTGACTCCGAAGGACACGGTGGCGGTGACGGTGACGCCGAAGAGCATTCTCGTCGGTGAGAAGAAGATCCTCGACCTGAAGAACGGGCAGCTGCCGCCGGAGGAGCTCAACGGGCGGCTGGTGCTGAAGCTCGACGCGGCGCTGAAGCGCGAGGTGGAGAAGCTGCGCCACATCGAGAGCAAGGGCGGCGTCGCCTTCGCGCGCGAGCTCAGCGTGATCGGCGACCGGAAGATCCCCTACGACCTGCTGCTCACCGTGCTCTACACCGCGGGCCAGAACGAGCTGGAGAACTACCGGTTCGTGGTCATCCAGGCGGAAGCCAAGCGCGAATGACGGCCGCGGCCGGCAACCCTCCCGAGCGCCGGCCGCAAGCCTCCCCCCGTTTTCTCTGAGTCCCCGCGGAGCCGCTGGGCGGCCGGGCCGCGCTACAGCGACGGCGTGGCGTAGTGACCGCCCACGCGCTCCTGCTCGCGCATGCGGGCGTCCTCTTCGCAGCGGATGGCAAAGGGCACGGCCTCGAGCCGGTCGAAGGGGATGTCCATGCCGCAGTCCACGCACTCGCCGTAGGTGCCCTCGTCCATGCGCTGGAACGCCGCGTCGATGAGCATCAGCTCGCGGCGCTGGTTCTCCACGAGCTGCGAGAGCGTGTAGTCGGCGAGCTCCATCTGCGCGCCCTCTTCGTACTCGGGATCCCGCTCCGCCTCCTTCAGCGCCTGCAGCTCGCGCTGGGTGCCCACGTGGGCGGTCAAAAGCTCGCGCCGGCGCCGCTGCAACTGCTCGCGGATGCGCCGCAGGTCCATGTCCCGCTCGGCCATGACAGCTCCTTTCAGTCCGAATCGAATGGCGTGGGTGAACCTAGGGACGCGAGAGGGGGGGCGCATACGGCCCGGCTGCGGAGCGGGCGGGCGTCCATTCACTTCGCAGAGGGAGGCGAGCGTGCGTGGACTTTCGCCTGCAGAGGGCTGTGCTAAGGCCGGACGAATGGCAGCGGAGAGAGACACGCAGGGTGCGGTGACGGTGATCGGCGCGGGGCTCGCGGGCAGCGAGTGCGCCTGGCAGCTCGCTCGCCGCGGCGTCCCGGTGATCCTCCGCGAGATGAAGCCGCAGCAGCGGTCGCCGGCGCACAAGTCGGACGGGATGGCGGAGCTGGTGTGCTCGAACTCGTTCCGGTCGGACAGCCCGGACAGCGCGGTGGGCATGCTTCACGCGGAGCTGCGGCGGCTGGGGTCGATCGTGCTCGGCGCGGCGGACGTGCACCGGGTGCCGGCCGGCGAGGCGCTGGCGGTGGACCGCGAGAAGTTCAGCCGCGAGGTGACCGACCGCATCGCCGCGGACCCGCTGATCACCGTGGTGCCGGGCGAGGTGGACGCGCTGCCGGAGGACGGCCTCGTGGTGGTGGCGACGGGACCGCTGACGAGCGACGCGCTGGCGAAGGCGCTGGAGCGCCACGTGGGCGAGCGCCTCTACTTCTACGACTCGATCGCGCCGATCGTCGCGGCGGACTCGATCGACATGAACATCGCCTTCCGGCAGAGCCGCTGGGGGAAGGGCGACGGCGCGGACTACATCAACCTGCCGCTGACGAAGGACGAGTACGGCGCGTTCGTGCAGGCCATCCGGGCGGGACAGAAGCTCGAGCCGCACGCGTTCGAGGAACCCCGCTACTTCGAAGGGTGTCTGCCCATCGAGGTCATGGCGGAGCGAGGCGACGAGGTGCTGGCACACGGGCCGATGAAACCGGTCGGGCTGCAGGATCCGCGGACGAACTCGCGGCCGCACGCGGTCATCCAGCTGCGCGCGGAGGATCGCGCCGGGACCGCGTACAACATGGTGGGCTTCCAGACGCGGCTGACCTGGGGCGAGCAGAAGCGGATCTTCGGCGCGCTGCCGGGGCTCAAGGACGCCGAGTTCCTCCGCATGGGCCAGATCCACCGGAACACCTTCATCGACGCGCCGCGGCTGCTGGACCGGGACCTGTCCTTGAAGACGGAGCCTCGGATCTTCTTCGCCGGGCAGATCACCGGCGTGGAGGGCTACGTGGAGAGCGCGGCGTGCGGGTATCTCACCGCGCTGGCGGTCTGCGCGCGGCGGGGAGGACGGGCGTTCACCGCGCCGCCGGCCACGAGCGCGCTGGGGGCGATCTACCGGCACGTGACCGGCGAGGCGCACCCCGAGGACTACGACTACCAGCCGTCGAACGTGATCTTCGGCCTCTTCCCGCCGCTGCCGGGGCGGGTGAAGCGGGATCAGAAGCGCGCGCGTTATGCAGAGCGCGGGCGGGCGGATTTCGAGCCGTGGCTCGAGGAGGCGACGCGTTGATGCGCAAGGGACTGGGGAAGGGCGCTGTGGGCTCGGTGGGCGTGCTGGGCGCGGTGTTCGTGCTCGCCGTGGCCGCGGGAGGCTGCACCGACAAGAAGAAGGGGGCGGGCTCCGGAGAGGGCCAGCAGCTCGCCGGCGGCAAGGTCTCCGACCTGCGGCTGACCCCGAGCGGTGAGCACGCGCTCTACCTGCTCGACGGCGAGAAGCCGCGGCTGGAGGGCGTGCCGGAGCAGATGCTCGTGGGCGAGCTGTGGGCGGTCCCCACCGCGGGCGGCGGCGCGCAGAAGCTCGGCAACGGGGTGACGAACCGGCCCGGTGGCTGGGTCGTCAGCGCGGACTCGCGCTGGGCGCTCTTTCTCTCCGGCTACAACCCGGTGGCGCAGACCGGGACGCTGATGGCGTACGACCTCTCCGGCGACCTCGGCGAGGCGGTGGAGCTGGGCCGGGACGTCTCGTACATGGTGCCGTCGCCGGACTCGAAGGGCGCAGCCTTCGTCTCCGAGGGCGTGCTCCAGGTGGGCCCCTTGCCGAAGGGACCGTTCCGTCCCGTCTCCGGCGAGGTCCACACCGCGGGCTACACCCCGGACGGTCAGCACCTCCTCTTCCGCCGGAAGCTTCAGGCCGCGGGCGGCTTCTTCGTCGCGCCGCTGGGCGGGGATCAGAACGCGCCGGTGCAGCCGGTGAAGCTCGGCGAGCAGGTCGGTGACTTCTCCGCGTCGCCGGACAGCGGGCGGGTGGCGTTCACCCAGCGCTCGGCCACCGCGCGCGGGACGTGGGAGCTGTTCCTCGCCTCGGCGCCGGAGTGGAAGACGCAGAAGGTCGCGGTGGGCGTGGGACAGTTCGGATTCTCGCCGGACTCGAAGTGGCTCGCGCGCACCGAGGGCGGCACCCCCGACGAGCTCGGCGATCTGCACGTGGGCCCGGCGGCGGGCGGGGCGGGCCGCAAGCTCGCGCCGAAGGTGAAGGAGTTCGAGTTCTCGCCGCAGAGCGACGCGGTTGCCTGGCTCGAGCGCTACGACATCCCGTCCAGCGCGGGGATCCTCGGCTTCGCGGAGCTGCCGGCGGGCGAGCCGAAGCGCATCGGCAACCGCGTGCCGAACTTCGCGTGGAGCCCGGACGGCAAGACGCTCGCGTTCATCTCGCGGTTCATCAAGCCGGTCTATACGGTGGACCTCATGCTCTACCGGCGCGGCACCGACGAGGAGGCGAAGAAGGTCCACCAGGACGTGTTCGCCTACAACTTCGAGCCGAAGGGGCGCTACGTGCTCTACCGCTCGAACTGCACGCGCAACGCCCGCGCCTGCGACCTCTTCCAGCTCGATCCGCAGAAGGTGGAGGAGGGCGGCACGCGGATCCTCGAGGGCATCTACAGCTTCCGCTCCTCGCAGGACGGCGAGCGGCTGCTCGTCACCCACGCGCGCATGGACTCGAAGCTCTACGACGTCGCCGTGTACAACCCGCAGACGCGGCAGCGGAAGCTCGTGGCCCAGTTCATTCAGCTGCCCGCCCAGTTCGCGGACAAGGCGGGCGAGCGGGTGATCTTCATGGGTGCACGGGCCAATGCGGCGGGCGTGTACGCGGCGGAGGGAATGCCGTAGCGGGTTCGTGCCGCCTCAGCTCCGGGACTGCCGCCGGCGTCGCAGGCCGAGCACCCCGAGGAGGAGCCAGGCCCCAGCGCTCGCCCAGGCACCGTTCGGGGCCACGCCGCAGCCCCCCGCAGTGCCGACCTCCGGCGTGCGTGCGATCTCCACGGTGAACACGCTCCCGAAGGCCTCTCCGCCCGCCGTCTCCGCCGCCGCGCAGAAGTACCAGGTGCCCGGCGTGGCCTCCGTGAACACGTGCTCGATGTCGAGGGCTTCCATGGTGCCGGCCACGTGGAGGTTCGTTCCCGGGACCGCTCGTCCGGTGCTCCGGTCGCAGCTGGATATGTAGGCGTCGGAGACCTGGAACCAGGCGACCCCCGCCGCGCCGTTCGGCTGGACCTGGCCACGAAGCACAGGCCTCCCCTCGTCGTCACGCGTCGGCTCGGCGGTGAGCACCTTCGGCTTCTCGCGGAGCGTGGTGAACGACTTCACCTCTCCGAACGACGCGCCGCCCGCGTTCGAGGCCATCGCGCACCAGTGGTAGGTGCTGTTCGGGCGCAGGCCGCTCGCGGTGAGCGCGAAGTGCTCCTGCCCGTTCTCCACCAGCGGAACGGCCTCGCCGCTCAGCGGAACGCGCTGCCCGAAGGTGTCGTCACAGGCGGGGGGCTTCGTTGAAGCGATGCGGAACCACCCGCGCGCGGGCTGAGCGTTGAGCGGCATCTGGCCGTTGAGGATGGCGTCGCGGCTGCTGATGCCGGTGGCCTCGGCGGTGGTGACGACCGGCGGATCGATCGCCGCGGTGAAGGCCTGCACCTCGCCCGTCGCGAGCCCGACCTCGTTCCTCGCGAGCGCGCAGTAGTAGTAGGTGACGCCCTGGACCAGCCCCTCCGCGGAGAGGGCCCACGACACCGGCGCTTCGCCGTCGCCCAGGTCCTCGCCGCCGGACGCCGGGACGCGGGTCCCAAAGGAGTCGGAGCACTGGGTGATCTCGCCGGCCGAGAACCGGAAGAAGCCATGCGTTCGCGCGCCGCCCGTCGAGGCCGTGGCGCTGAGCACCGCCGCGCTGCTGGTCACGTTGGACGCGGACGCGCTGGCAATAGAAGGCGCGCCGAGCGTGACGAAGGTCTGCACGCCGCCGTATCGGGTCCCCACTGCGTTCTCCGCAGCGGCGCACACGTAATAGGTGGTCCCCGGCGAGAGCCCGCCCAGGGATCGGGAGAACGCCACGGCGGTCGTGCCGGCGCCGAGCGCGGTGCCGCCGGAGATCGGCGCACGCCAGCCCCAGCCCGACTGACAACCTCCCGCAGGCGGCGGCGTCGGTCCGTAGAGGAAGAAGCCGACCGTCGCCGAGCCGTTCGGCGTAGCGGTCCCGTGGAACGTGGCGGTGCTGCCGCCGAGGTTCGTGGGGTCGAGCCCGGTGACCAGTGGTGCATTGGGCATGGTGAAGGACTGCACCGGCCCGAAGACGGTGCCCGCGGAGTTCGTCGCGACCGCGCAGAAGTAGTACGTGCCCCCGGCCATCAAGCCCGCGCTGCTCGTCTCGAAGGGGACGGGCGAGTTGCCGGCACTCAACGCGATCCCTGCCGGAGCGGGAACCGCGAAGCCGTGGCTGGCGCTGCAGGTGCCCGGGTGCGTGGTGCCGACGCGGAAGAAGCCGGTGGCGGGGACGCCGTTCGGATTGGCGCTCCCCCTCAGCGTCACCGAGCCGTTCCCGAAGGGCCCGATGCCCATCGTGGTGACGACGGGCGGCATGGGCGGCGTGGTGAAGGTCCCGACGTTGCCGAGAGCGACGGACTGCCCCTGCGCGATGGTGCAGTACGAGTACGTGGTGTTCGGCTGCAGCCCCGTGATCGTCTCCGAGACCGGAACCGCCCCCACGGAGGACACGCTGATGGCGTGGCCGCCGGTCGCCGGCGCGCGCGAGCCCACGGAGTCGCTGCACGTCGCCCAGACGCCCGGTCCATGGCGAAACCAGGCGGTGGCGCCGCGGCCATGCCCATCCACGCTGCCGCGGAGGCTCGCGGCAGTCGTCGTCACGCTTTGCGCCGGGAGGGTCGCGACGGTGGGCGGCCCGCCGGTCTTGAAGGCGAGCCGCGCGCCGTAGCCCTTGCCGTGCACGTTCTCTCCGATGACGCAGAAGTAGTGCCAGGTGTGGGGCGTCAGGCCGGTGAGGGGCTGCGTCAACTGAGTGGCCGTGCCCCCTGCGCCGAGTGAGAAACCGCCGGTGGCCGGCATGCGGATCCCGAAGGTGTCGTTGCAGCTGCCGGGGTCGTTGGTGGAGTACCGGAACCAGGCCTCGGAGGGCGCCCAGAGCGGGATGCCCTGACCGCGCAGGTCGGCGGAGGTGCTGAGCACGTTCACCGCGCTCTGGGTGGTGACCACCGGCGCGTCCGGAATGCTGATCGACTGCACCGTACCGTAGGAAACGCCGGTCGCATTGCCGGCGAGGGCGCAGAAGTACCAGGTGTTTCCCGAGGCCAGCCCTGGCGGCACCTCTCCGAAAGGCACCGGCTGGGTCCCGTCACCGACCGCCCGTCCTCCGGTCGCGGGGAACCGGGTTCCGAAGAAGTCGTTGCAGCTGCCTGGATTGACCAACGAGTAGCGGAACCAACCCTCGGTGGCCTCGCCCCTGGGATTGGCGGTCCCGTTGAGGGTCGTCGTCAGTGGCCCCGCGTTCGTCGCGGGCTGCGTGGTCACCTGCGGCGCCGACGCAGCCTGGAAACTCTGGACCGGGCCGAAGGACTTCCCCAGCGAGTTCTCGGCGATCGCGCAGAAGAAGTAGGTGCCGCCGAAGACGGAGGTCTGGATGGTCTGCGAGAAGGCGACCTGCTGCAGGTAGCCGTTGCCCACGGACGTGCCGCCGTTGGCAGGCGTCCGCGTGCCGAAGGTGTCGTTGCACGCGCCCGGGTCGGTGGTGCTGTACCGGAACCATGCGGTGGTGGGGCTTCCGTGCGCGACGGCTGTGCCTTCCAGCGTGGCGTGGCGAGCGGCGACCTGGCTCGCTCCACCGGTACTCACCGCGGGCGGGCCCGAGAGGGTGAAGGTCTGCAGCTGCCCGAAGGCGAGACCCGACGGGTTCGCGCCGATCGCGCAGTAGTAATAGGTCACTCCCGGCGCAAGGCCGGAGACCTGCTGCTGGATCCCGCTCGCACCCCCGAAGGCGCTCACGTTCAGGTGTCCCGTCGCCGGTGCACGCGCGCCGAAGGAGTCGTCGCATCCACCAGGGTCCTGCGGCGCGTAGCGGAACCAGCCCTGCCCGGCGACCCCCGCGGGATCGACCGTCCCGGCGAGCGTGACCGTGGAGGTTCCCAACGTGGCGGGGAGGGTGCTCGCCTGCGGCAGCGGCGGCGTCGTGAACGTCTCCACGTCGCCGAGCGCCATCCCGACCTCGTTCTCGACGATCGCGCAGGTGTAGTAGGTGGTGCTCGGCAGCAGTCCACTCACTGGGTGGGTGAAGAGGATCGTGCCGAATGCAGCTTCGCCGATGAAGTCGGCCCCCGCGGCCGGCGCGCGCGTTCCGAAAGCGTCGTTG
This sequence comes from Pseudomonadota bacterium, assembly GCA_023423535.1. Classification (GTDB taxonomy): domain Bacteria; phylum Myxococcota; class Myxococcia; order Myxococcales; family Myxococcaceae; genus JAFAFL01. The sequence goes on along the minus strand of JAFAFL010000089.1, from coordinate 12,134 downwards.
CAGGTTCCGGGATGAACGGTGGCCCAGCGGAACCAGCCGTAGGTGGGGGACCCGCGAGGATCGACCACTGCGCGCAGGTGGGTCGTCGCACCGGGGCTCTGGGGCGTGGTGGTGTTCACCAGCGGCAGCGCCGGGACGAAGAAGGTCTGGACGGTGCCCAGCGCAAGCCCGGCCGCGTTCTCCACCACCGCGCAGTAGTAGTAGCGGGTCGCGGGCGTGAGGCCGGTGACGGACTCGGAGAAGGGGACGGTGTCCTGCCCGTCTCCGAGCGAGACGCCGCCCGATGACGGCACGCGGCTGCCGTAGGTGCTGGTGCAGGTGGTGATGCTGGTGGTGCCGAGCCGGAAAGAGCCGGTCGCGGAGAGACCACGCGGAAGACCGGTCCCATGGAGCCGCGCGGTGCCGCTCGTGATGTTCGTTGCGGGGAGGGTGGCCGCGTCCGGCACCGCGAGGGCGGTGAAGCTCTGCACCGCGCTCGCCGCCAGCCCCGACGCATTCGAGGCCAGCACGCAGTAGTGGTACGTCGCGCCCGGCGAGAGGCCGGCCACCGTGAACTGAACCGGTTGCGCTCCGGTGGCAACTCCCACGCTGATGCCCGCGGTGGGCACTCGCGCGCCGAAGCCGTCGTCGCACGTTCCGGGGTGGGTGGCCGAGTAGCGGAACCAGGCCGTGGTGGGCTCGCCGCCGGCGTCCACCACTCCCCGCAGGGTGGCCGAAGAGCCCGTCACATTGCCCGGCGGATCCGTCAGCCCGGTGGGCGCGGCGGCGAAGGCAGACGACGACACGAGCAAGCCGGCCACGAGGGCGGGCATCGAGCGGAGGAAGACGTGCATGAGGGCCCGGCCGGTAGGGGAACGGCCGCGAACACTGCCATTCAGGAACAAACCCCGCAACCCGCGCACCCATGTCGTCTCCGCGCGCGCGTCCGGGCGGTGGTGATCTTGCGGGGAGGGCGTGGGCGCCTAGCATCGTTGCCTCATGCCGTCCTCGCCCGAAGTCGAAGCCTTCCGCGTGTACCTCGAGCACCGCCGGCGCGCGTCGCCGAACACGGTGACGGGGTACCTGATGGATCTGGAGGGCCTCGAGCGCTACCTCGCGGAGAAGGGCGTGCCTCTGCTGAAGGCGAACCACGTGGTGCTGCGCGGGTTCCTCGGGCACATCGCGGAGGGGCTGAAGGAGTCGTCGCGGGCGCGGAAGCTCTCGGCGGTGAAGGCGCTCTACCGGTTCCTCGTGCGCGAGGGGAAGCTCGAGCAGTCCCCCGCCGCGATGCTCAAGGCGCCGAAGGTCCCGAAGACGCTCCCGCGCGCGCTCCCGGTGGACGAGGTGCTCGCCATTCTCCAGGCACCCGATGGCGCCAACGTCCGGAGCCTGCGCGACGTGGCGATGCTCGAGGTGATGTACGCGTCCGGCCTTCGCGTCGGTGAGCTCTGCTCGCTGTCGCTGGGGGATCTCGACCTCCGCGAGGGGACGGTCCGGGTGATGGGCAAGGGCCGCAAGGAGCGGCTGTGTCCCCTGCATGGTCGCGCGGTGAAGGCGCTGGAGCGCTACCTCGCGCAGCGCGGCGAGCTGCTGGCGAAGCCGGCGAAGCACCAGGACCCGAGCGCGGTCTTCCTCAACCACCGCGGCGGCAGGCTCACCCCGCGCGGCGTGGCGCTGCAGCTCGACAAGTACGTGGAGCAGTGCGCGCTCGACCGGCACGTCTCGCCGCACGCCATGCGTCACTCGTTCGCCACCCACCTGCTGGGCAACGGGCTCGACATCCGCAGCATCCAGGAACTGCTCGGACACGCGAGCCTCTCCACCACGCAGCGGTACACGAAGGTCAGCTGGGACCTTCTGCAGAAGGTTTACGACGAGGCGCACCCGAGGGCGTAGACCCCGCCCGTTGCCTCGGGACCGCCCGTTCGGGGACGCTCTCGGCCCCTCATGACGACCGCGCCCGACTTCGCCTCCCAGCTTCCGCCAGAGCCCACGCCCGCCACCCACGCGCTCTGCCCGGACCACCCGGACCGTCCCGCGGAGACCACCTGCAACCGCTGTGGCCGCTTCGTCTGCGCGGAGTGCCAGGGCGGCCCCGGCGGCGCCTGTCCTTCATGTCTCCAGCAGCAGCTCGCCGCGCTGCCGTCGCTGTCCGGGCGCGGGCGCATCGCCTCCACGCTGCTCTACGTCACCGCCGGCACGGAGCTCATGCTCTCGCTCGCATCGCTGCTCACCGCGGGCGAAGAGGAGAACCTCGCGGTCGCGATCGCGGTGGGCCTGCTGGGGATCGGCCTGCTCGCGGTGTACATCACGACCGTCGTCTTCTTTCTCCGCTGGCTCCACCTCTCGGTGCGCACCGCGAACGCGCTCGGCCACGACATCGGCGTGACGCCGGGCTGGGCGGTGGGCTGGTGGTTCATCCCCTTCGCGAACCTCGTGAAGCCGTACCACGCCGTGCGCGGCGTCCTCTCGGCGCTGGGCGGCGAGCGCGCGGTCCACTCCGCGAAGGTCGGCCTGTGGTGGACCTGCTGGCTCGGCGGCAACGCCCTCAGCAACGTCTCCACCCGCATGGACGGCGTGAGCGACCTCTCCCCGGCGCTTGGTCTGGTGGCCTCGGTGGTGAGCACCTTCGCGGCAGTCCTCGCGGTGGGGGTGATCAGGACGGTGAACGGGACCGTGCAGCGCTGAGCGCTCGCGAAAAGAGCCCCGAGGTCCATCGTGGCGGCGAGGGGACCCTCCTGTTAAAGGCCTCTGCATGTTCCACGGCACGACGATCCTGTGCGTGCGCAAAGGCGGGCGCGTGGTGCTCGTCGGCGACGGCCAGGTGACGCTGGACAAGACGGTGATGAAGGGCAGCGCGCGGAAGGTGCGCCGGCTCGGGGACGGCAGCGTGATCGCCGGCTTCGCGGGAAGCACCGCGGACGCGTTCACGCTCTTCGAGCGCTTCGAGGCGAAGCTGAAGGAGCACCAGAAGAACCTCGCGCGCGCCTGCGTGGAGCTGGGCAAGGACTGGCGGAGCGACAAGTTCCTCCGTCAGCTCCAGGCGCTGCTCATCGTCGCGGACAAGGACCACACCTTCATCGTCAGCGGCGTGGGCGACGTGATCGAACCGGATCACGGCGTGGCGGCCATCGGCTCGGGCGGCTCGTTCGCGCTGGCGGCGGCGAGGGCGCTGCACGAGCACTCGGGGCTGGACGCGAAGCGCGTCGCGGAAGAGGCGATGAAGATCGCCGCGGACATCTGCATCTACACGAACACGCAGCTCAGCTTCGAGGAGCTCTGACAGGACATGGCGCTCACCCCGAGGGAGATCGTCTCCGAGCTGGACCGCTACATCGTCGGGCAGTCCGCGGCGAAGCGGGCGGTGGCCATCGCCATGCGCAACCGCTGGCGGCGGCAGATGGTGCCGGCCGAACTGCGCGAGGAGATCTACCCGAAGAACATCATCCTCATCGGGCCCACCGGCGTGGGGAAGACGGAGATCGCGCGGCGGCTGGCGAAGCTCGCGCAGGCGCCGTTCGTGAAGGTCGAGGCCTCGAAGTTCACCGAGGTCGGCTACGTGGGCCGCGACGTGGAGTCGATGGTGCGCGACCTCGTGGAGGCCTCCATCGCGCTCGTGCGCGACGAGGAGACGGAGAAGGTCAAGCAGCGCGCGCAGGAGCTCGCCGAGGACCGGTTGGTGGAGCTGCTCTCGGGCTACGGCGCCGGCCAGACGTCCCAGCGCGGGCCGCAGAGTCCGTTCGGCTTCGCGCCGCCTCCTCCTCCGCCCACGCCTTCGCTGAGCGAGAACGAGCGCGAGAAGCTGCGCGCGCAGATCCGCACCGGCACGCTCGACGACCGCGAGGTGGAGATCGAGGTCAGCGAGAACCCGATGGCGTTCATGCGGAACTTCTCGGGGCAGGGGATGGAGGAGATCGGCTTCAACCTCCAGGACCTGTTCAAGAACATGCCGGGCATGAACAAGACGCGGAAGCGCAAGGTCCGGGTGCCGGACGCGCTGAAGCTCCTCGCGCAGGAGGAGGCCTCACGCCTGGTGGACGAGGACCGGGTGAAGCGCGAGGCCCTGCAGCGCGCGGAGATGCACGGGATCATCTTCATCGACGAGATCGACAAGATCGCCTCGCCGAACTCGGGCGGGCACGGAGGGCCGGACGTCTCGCGCGGCGGCGTGCAGCGGGACATCCTGCCCATCGTCGAGGGCAGCACGGTGACGACGAAGTACGGCCCGGTGAAGACGGACCACGTGCTCTTCATTGCCGCGGGCGCGTTCCACGTCTCCAAGCCCTCGGACCTCATCCCCGAGCTGCAGGGGCGCTTCCCCATCCGGGTGGAGCTCGAGCCGCTGACCGGCGCGGACCTCGTGCGGATCCTCCGCGAGCCGAAGAACTCGCTCATCCGGCAGTACGTGGCGCTGCTCTCCACCGAGGGCGTGCGGCTGCACGTGGCGGACGACGCGATCGAGGAGATCGCCTCGGTGGCGCAGCGGGTGAACGAGCGCACCGCGAACATCGGCGCGCGAAGGCTGCACACGATCCTCGAGAAGCTGCTCGACGAGATCTCCTTCACCGCGTCCGACGTGGGCGCGGGGGACTTCACGATCGATCGAGAGTACGTTCAGAAGCGCCTGGAGGGGTTGGTCCAGGACGAAGACCTGTCGAGGTACATCCTGTGAGCGCGACGACGAACGCGGACCTGATTGCGCGGGGCCAGAAGGTCCTGCTGGGCAACTACAAGCAGCAGCCGGTGGTGGTGGCGCGCGGCGAGGGCGCCTACGTGTGGGACGTGGAGGGCCGGAAGTATCTCGACCTCATCTGCGGCGTCGCCACCTGCTCGCTCGGGCACTGCCATCCGGAATTGACCTCCGCGCTGCACCTGCAGGCAGACCGGCTGTGGCACGTGGCCAACGGCGTGTGGAACGAGCCGCAGGTGGAGCTCGCGGAGCGGCTGACGAAGCTCGCCGGGATGCAGCGCGCGTTCTTCTGCAACTCGGGCGCGGAGGCGAACGAGGCGCTGTTCAAGCTCGCGCGGCGCTACCACAAGGAGCGCGGCGACACCGAGCGGGTGGAGTTCATCACCTTCGAGAACAGCTTCCACGGCCGCACCCTGGCCACGCTCACCGCCACGGGGCAGCCGAAGTACCAGAAGGGCTTCGAGCCGCTTCCCGCCGGCTTCGTCACCGTGCCGTTCGGCGATCTGGACGCGGTGCGGAAGGTCGCGGGCAAGAAGACGGCGGCGATCCTCGTGGAGCCGATCCAGGGCGAGGGCGGCATCCGTCCCGCGCCGGAGGGCTACCTCAAGGGCCTGCGCGCGATCTGTGACGAGGTGGGCGCGCTGCTGCTCTTCGACGAGATCCAGACCGGCATGGGCCGCACCGGAACCTTCTTCGCCTTCGAGCATGCAGGCGTGCGGCCGGACGCGCTGAGCATGGCGAAGGCGCTGGGCAACGGGATCCCCATCGGAGCGATGCTCTGCCGCGAGGAGCTGCAGACGGCGCTCGGGCCGGGGACGCACGGCTCCACCTTCGGCGGCAACCCTCTGGCCTGCGCGGCGGCGAACGCGGCGGTGGCGATCATCAGCCGGCCGCAGACGCTGGAGCGGGTGCGGACGCTGGGCGGCTACCTGCGCAAGGGCCTCGAGGCGCTGCAGAAGAAGCACGCTGGCAAGGTCACCGCGATTCGCGGCGAGGGGCTCCTGCTCGGCGTGGAGGTGGAGAAGGACGCCGCGGGGGTGATGAACCGGTGCCGGGAGAATGGCCTGCTCGTAAATCTTGCAGGAGAGCGGACGGTTCGGTTCGCACCGCCGTTCGTGGCCACCGAGGCGCAGCTGGACGAGGGCCTCGCCGCGCTCGATCGGGCACTCGGCGCCTAGCGTCCTTCAGTCTGAGCCTTTCGTTGTTCGTTTGACGGGAACAGACCCCGCTTTCTAGAGTTTCGGCCTTTCGAGAGGCGTGCACGCACAGTGAGCCAGTCCGAAGCAGCCATCGTCGGGTTGGGGGCCCGGACGGACTATCTTGCCCAGGTACCCAACGCCGACCCCCTGCGGCTCCGGTTGACGCCGGAGGAGGGGGCGCTCTGGGCGCGGGTCGGGCGCGCGGCACGCATCGACGAGCTCATCAGCTCATCCGGACTCGACGAGCCCCGCGCCATTGCGCTGCTGCTCTCGCTGCGGGCGAAGGGCGCGGTCGTCCCGGCGCGGGTGAACAAGCCCACGGGTCCGGTGGTGGTGGACGCCGCGGCCATGGAGGAGGTGGACCTCCCGCCGGACCGCAAGCAGGAGATCCTCGACCTCGAGCGAGGGCTCGAGCGGCTCGACCACTACGCGGTGCTGGGGCTGCGGCCGGGCGCGGAGCTGGAGGAGATTCGGCAGGCGTATTACGCGGCGTCGCGCCGGTATCACCCGGACCGCTACTACGGAAAGAACCTCGGGTCCTTCCGCGGGCGCATCGACCGGATCTTCCGGCGCATCGCCGAGGCCTACCAGACGCTCGCGGACGGCGAGAAGCGCGCGGCCTATCTGCGGGCCCATCCGGAGCTGGCGGGACGTCCGGAGCTGAGGCCGGGGCAGGGCGGGGTGGCGGCGTCGGGCGTGGGCGCGGCGGCGGAGGCGCTGAGTGAGTTGCCGCCGGATCCGGAGCGGGCGGCGGAGCGCCGGGCGCGGATGGCGAGGCACCCCTACCTCGCGCGGGTGACGCGGGTGACGGAGCTCGTGCAGCGGGCGAAGGCGCACGTCGCGCAGGGCCAGCCGGGCATGGCGCTGACAGACCTGCACATGGCCGCGCAGATGGAGCCGGGGAACAAGGAGGTCGAGTTCCTCCAGGCGGACGCGCGCCGGAAGTTCGACCTGCTCCGTGCGCAGCAGGAGCTGCAGAAGGGCGCGGAGGCCGAGCGCTTCAACGAGCCCGCGCGGGCGCTCGGGCACTACAAGACGGCGGCGACGCTGGACGTGTCGTCGTTTCAGGCCGCGTACAAGGCCGCGGTGTTCATGCGGCAGCAGGGCCAGGACGCGAAGGAGCTCCGGGCCTTCGCGCAGCGCGCGGTGGATCTGGATCCGAAGAGCGCGGACGCTCGCGTGCTGTTGGCGATGGTGCTGCTCGATGCGGATCTGAAGAAGCTGGCGAAGAAGCAGCTCGAGGAGGCGGCGAAGCTCAAGCCGGACCACCCCGAGGTGAAGAGGCAGCTCAAGCGAATGAGGTGGCCCTTCTAGGGTCAGGCGACATGACTGAGCCGGTGATCGGAATCGACCTCGGGACGACGAACTCGGTGGTGGCCCTCGTGCAGGGCGGCCAGCCCACGGTGATCAAGAACCGCACGGGGCAGAACCTCACGCCGTCCGTCGTCGCCATTGCGCGAAGCGGGAAGCGGCTGGTGGGGAACATCGCCAAGCGGCAGGCGATCACCAACCCCGAGGACACGGTGTACGCGTCGAAGCGGCTCATCGGGAGGAAGTTCTCCTCGGTGCAGGTGCAGCAGGCGCAGAAGACGCTGCCCTACCGGATCTGCGCCGGCGCGCACGACGACGTGCGGATCAAGCTCGCGGGCAAGGACCTCGCGCTGCCGGAGATCAGCGCCATGGTGCTGCACGAGCTGCGGCTCGACGCGGAGGCCTATCTCGGCAAGCCGGTGAACAAGGCGGTGATCACCGTCCCCGCCTACTTCAACGACGGGCAGCGGCAGGCCACGAAGGACGCGGGCCGGATCGCCGGGCTCGACGTGCTGCGGATCATCAACGAGCCCACCGCCGCGGCGCTCTCCTACGGGTTCGGCCGCAACGTCGCCGGCAAGGTCGCGGTGTTCGATCTGGGCGGCGGGACGTTCGACATCAGCATCCTCGAGGTCGGCAACGACGTGTTCGACGTGCTGGCCACCGGCGGCGACACGTACCTCGGCGGCGAGGACTACGACCACCGCGTGATGGACTGGCTGGTGATGGCGTTCGCGAAGGAGCACGGCATCGACCTGCGCAAGGACCGGATGGCGCTGCAGCGCCTGAAGGACTCGGCGGAGAAGGCGAAGATCGAGCTCTCCGGCGTGCGCGAGGCGCAGATCAACCTGCCCTTCATCTGCACGCCCCCCGGCGGCGGCGCGGCGCTCCACCTGCAGCAGACGCTCTCCCGCTCCAAGCTGGAGGAGCTGACCGCGGACCTGACGGACCGCACGCTGCGGATCTGCGAGCAGGTGCTCAGCGAGGCGAAGGTCCGGCCCGCGGATCTGAAGGAGGTCATCCTCGTCGGCGGCATGACGCGGATGCCGAAGATCGTGGAGAGCGTGCGGGGCTTCTTCAAGCGCGAGCCGTGCAAGGGCGTGCACCCGGACGAGGTGGTGGCGCTCGGCGCGGCGATCCAGGCGAACTCGCTGGTGGCGGACCAGGGCGAGGTGCTGCTGCTCGACGTGACGCCGCAGTCGCTCGGCGTGGCGATCGCGGGCGGCTACGTGCGACGGCTCATCCCGAAGAACACCACGGTGCCCACCAGCGTGTCGGAGACCTTCAACACCTCGAAGGACTTCCAGACGACGGTGAAGATCATGGTGCTCCAGGGCGAGAACGAGATGGCGCACCAGAACGAGCTGCTCGGCGAGTTCATCCTCACCGGGCTGCGCGAGGCGCCGCGCGGAGAGTTGGAGATCGACGTGACCTTCGACGTGAACGCGGAGGGCATCCTCTCCGTCGCGGCGCGGGACAAGGAGACCGGCCAGCAGCAGTCGATCACCGTCACCGCCAGCGGCGGCCTCACCGAGGACGAGCTCAAGCGGATCATGGACGAGCAGCGCGACTACCTCCTCGAGGCGAAGGTCACCGAGGAGATCCGCAGCCGGCGGACGGAGCTGCAGGGGACGGTGCGCGAGATCAACGAGCTGCTCCCGCGGGTGCGGCAGATCACCCAGGGCTCGGACTTCGGGCAGGACGTGCTCGCGCGTGCGGAGAAGGGGCTGCAGGCCGCGGCGACGGCGATGGAGCGCAACGACCTGGCCGCGCTGTCGGACAGCCAGGACCAGATGACGCGGACGCTGAACCTCTTCCGCGGCGTCATCCAGCGGATGGGCGGGTAGGAGCGAATGGACAGGGAACGCGCAGGGCAGCTCGTCGAGGCGGGCATGTGGTTGCAGCTCACCGGTGACCTCGAGGGCGCGCGGCGGCTGTTCGAACAGGCGCTGGTGCTCGACCCGCAGAACGCGCGCGCGCGCGAGCTGATGGGCGCCTACGGCACTCCGGCCCCGCGGCCGCAGGGAGGGCCCCTGCCGCATCCCGCGCAGGCCCAGGCCCCCGTCCCGGCGCCGCAGCAGAAGCCGCCGGCGGCGACCGCCACGCAGTTCCCCACCCAACCGCCGACGTTCCGGCCCTTGCCGCCGGGCGCCTCGCCGTCCGCGGTGACGCCGCCGATGGGACAGGCCCTGCCGCGCGGGCCGCAGACGCCGCAGCAGGCCCCGCGTCCGGCCACGTCCGCGCCTCAGAAGTCGCCGAGCCCGTCGCTGCGCGACACCGACTGGGGCGCGCTCAGCGACAGCATCGACGTGACGGTGGAGGAGCCGGTCAGCACCGCCCGTCCGCCCGCCGCGAACGTGCCGGCGCCACCGCCCGCGCACCGGCCGGCCCCGAGCGCTTCGGCCGGCACCCCCTTCGCCGCACCGCGCCCGCCCAGCTATCCGTTCGCCCCGCCCGCGGCTCCGGCAGAGGAGCGCACGCCGGCGGCACCGGAGCGGGCCTCCTCCGCTCCGAGCGGCTGGGACTCGAACTCCGAGCCGGGCGTGCACATCAGCCAGGTGACGCCGGGGCTCGGCGACGCGATGGACCTCGTGGCGGAACGCGACCCGACGCCGCCGCCCGCGGCCGCACCGGCAGACGCCGGGGTGCGCAGCGAGGTGCACGCACTGATGCGCGGCGCGCGCGACCTGCTGGAGCTCGACGACCACTCCGGCGCGATGGAGCTCATCCTCAAGGCGCAGGCGCTCGCGCCGAACGACCCGGAGGTGCAGGCCCTCCGCGAGCGCAGCGAGGGCGTGCTCCTCGCCATGTACGAGTCGCGCATCGGCCCCATGAGCGCCTGCCCGCGCGTGGTGCTGAAGGACGACGAGATCATCTGGCTGAACTTCGACCACCGCGCAGGCTTCGTGCTCGCGCAGATCGACGGGACCGTCCGCTTCGACGATCTCTTCGAGGTCTGCGGCATGAGCCGCATCGACACCGCGCGGATCCTCGCGCAGCTGGTGGACGAGGGCGTCATCTCCGCCGAATAGCGGCCCGGGCGCCGCGGGGAGTGTCAGATCCCCCTGCTATCTGTCCGCCCGTTCCGCGAAGGCCGCGGCACGGGAGGGGACGAGACACAGTGCGCTGGCTTCTGCCCGAAAGCACCGAGGACGGCCCGCCGCAGCTGGCGCGCGCCCTGGATCTGCACCCGCTCGCCGCGCGCGTCCTCTGGAGCCGCGGCTACCGGACGGCGGAGGCCGCGGCGGCGTTCCTCTCGGACCGGCTGGCGGACCTGCCGGATCCCTTCCTCATGAAGGGGATGCCCGAGGCCGTGGAGCGCGTGCAGCGCGCGGTGCTGGCGGGGGAGAAGATCACGCTCTGGGGCGACTACGACGTGGACGGCGTCTGCTCCACCGCGCTGACCTCGCTCTTCCTTCGCGACGTGGGCGGCAAGGTGGCCACCTACATCCCGCACCGGCTGGGCGAAGGGTACGGGCTCAACGCGGAGGCCATCGCACGGATCGCAGAGGACGGCACGCGGGTGCTCGTCACCCTCGACTGCGGGATCACCTCGCACGCGGAGATCGCGAAGGCGAGGGCGCTGGGGCTGGACGTGGTGGTGGTGGATCACCACGCGGTGCCGGAGACCATGCCGCCCGCCAACGCGGTGCTGAACCCGCTGCAGCCCGGCTGCGAATACCCCACCCGGTTTCTCTGCGCGGCGGGGGTGGCCTTCAACCTCTGCATGGGCCTGCGCAAGCGGCTGCGCGAGGGCGGGCACTTCGCCCCGGGCACCGGCAGGCGCGAGCCGAACCTCAAGACCTCGCTGGACCTCGTGGCGCTGGCCACGGTGGCGGACGTGGTGCCGCTGACCGGGGCGAACCGGATCCTCGTGCGCTGGGGCCTGGAGGAGCTCGGCCGGGCGGAGCGGCCCGGGGTCCGGGCGCTGAAGGAGGTCGCGGGGCTCGGCGCGGACGGGAAGGTGACCTCCGGGCAGGTGGGCTTCCGGCTCGGGCCCCGCATCAACGCCGCCGGCCGGATGGATGACGCGGCGCTGGGGCTCCGGCTGCTCTGCTGCACCTCGCTGGATGAGGCACGCCCGCTGGCCGAGGCGCTCGACCGGGCGAACGCGGAGCGGCAGGCGGTGGAGGCGCGGATCCTCGAGGAGGCGCTGGAGCAGGCCGAGTCGCGGCGCGCCGCCCGGGGGCTCGTGCTCTACAACGAGGGCTGGCACCCCGGCGTCATCGGTATCGTCGCCTCGCGGGTGGTGGAGCGCTTCTGCCGGCCCACGGTGATCATCGGCGTGGCCGAAGGGGTGGGGCGAGGCTCGGCGCGGAGCATCGAAGGCTTCCACCTCGTGGAGGCGCTGAAGCAGTGCGCGGAGCACCTGACGAAGTACGGCGGGCACAAGGCGGCGGCGGGCCTCTCCATCGACCCGGCGCTGCTGCCCCGGTTCCAGGAGGCCTTCGAGGCCCACGCCACCCGCTCCCTCACCGACGAGGACCTCGTGGCCCGCTGCCGCATCGACGCGCTCGTCCGGCCGGAGGAGGTGGACGAGCGCGCGGTGGAATCGCTCGCGCGGCTGGGGCCCTTCGGCCACGGCAACCCGGAGCCGGTGTTCGGCTCGCGGCGGCAGTCCGTCCACCCGCGGGTGCTGGAGAGCAAGAAGGGCGGCGCAGGCCACCTCAAGCTGCGGCTGGCGGAGGCGCCGGCGCTGGACGCCATCGGCTTCGGGATGGCGGACCGGGTGGCCCTCACCGAGGGCCCGGTGGATCTGGCCTACCAGGTGGGGTTCGACGAGTTCCGCGGCCAGCGCCGCATCTCCCTCAAGCTGAAGGACGTGCGCGTCTCCGGTTGAGGCGCCCGAGCCCGCAAAAATGACGGGGAGGTGCGCGCGCTCCCCCCCGCGCGCGCCCGCCCCCCGCGCCGGCCCCGGCCCGGCGGCGGCCGGCGCGCGCCCCCCCCACCCCTCC
>JAFAFL010000035.1 GCA_023423535.1 Pseudomonadota bacterium | reverse complement strand
GCCCTCCACCGCGCGCGCCGCCTGGGCCTGCTCGTTCACCGCGCGCGCGGTCTGCACCGCCTGCTTGCGCGAGTCCTCCATCACCCGCGCGACCTCCGCCGCCGCCTTGGCCTGCTCCGCGAGCCCGGTCACCGTCTGGGCGGTGAGGTTCGCCACCTCCTGCGCGCCGCCGGAGAGCTCACCCAGCGTGCGCGCCCCATCCGTCATCGCGTTCGCGGTCTGCCGGGTCAGCGTGCGCATCCGCACCGCCGTCCGCGCCAGCTGGTTGGCCGCGGTGGCCTGCTCCGCCGTCGCCCGCGCGGTCCGCGTCATCGTCTCGGTGAGCGCCCCGTTGAGCTTCACCACGTCCCGAATCCCGCGCGCCTGGGCCGCCGCCGCGTCGCGCGTCTCCCGCGCCATTGCCCGCATCTCCTGCCCCTGCCGCGCGAGCGACTGGGTGGCCTGGGTCTGCTCCTGCGTGGCCCTCGTGATGCTCCGCGCCTCCTCCGTCACCCGCGACGAGGCGTGCACCACCGTCTGCACCGCCTGGCTCTGCTCGGCGGTCGCGCGCTCGATGTCGCGCACCGACCGGCCCACCTCGTCCACGCCCTGGAGGATCGTCCCCAGCGCCGCCTGCGCGTCGTTCGCCACCCGCGCGCCCTCGTCCGCGACCTTCAGTCCCTCCGCCGAAGCGGTGACCGCCTCGCGCGCGGTGGACTGCAACCCGCGCACGATCTTCGCGATGTCCGAAGACGCCGCCGCCGCGCGATCCGCCAGCGCCCGGATCTCCTCCGCGACCACCGCGAAGCCCCGGCCGTGCTCACCCGCGCGAGCGGCCTCGATGCTCGCGTTGAGCGAGAGGAGGTTCGTGCGGTCGGCGATGAGGTTGATCGTCTGCACGATGTCGCCGATCTCCTCGGCGCGCTTGCCCATCTCCCGGATGACGCCGGAGGACTCGGACATCTGCCTTCGGACCTCCACCAGCCCGTTGATCGACCGCTGCACCAGCGTCCCGCTCTCTCGCGCGGACTGGCTGACCCGGTCGCTCGTGCCGCGGGTGCCCTCCACCAGGCCGACGATCCGCCGCGTCGACCCCTCGAGCTGCCCCGCCGCCGCCGCGCTCTGCGCCGCCAGCTGCGTCACCTGCTCCACGTTCTGCGACACCGTCACCGCCGAGCGGGACACCTGCTCGATCGCCGCCGCGCTCGCCTCCACCGAGGCCGCGTTCTTCTCCGCCGTCGCCGCCACCTCCTCCACCGAGGCCGCCAGCTCCGCCAGCGCGCTCGCCGCACCGAGGCTGTTCCCCTCCGCGCCCTTCATCAGCTCCGCCACGCCGCCGATGCTCCGCGCGAGCTCCTCCGCCGTGGAGGAGGTCTGCTCCACCGACGCGGCCATCTCCGTCGAGTCCTGCGCCACCCGCTCCAGCGACGCGGCCACGGTGCCCACGCCGTTGGCCATCCCGCTCACGCGCCCGCCCACCGTCTGCGCGTCCGCGGCCAGCCGGCCCACGCCCTTGGCCATCTCCTCCATCGTGGCCGCGACCTCTTCGATCGCCGCCGCGTTGGACTCGCCGCGGCGGCTGAGCTCGCCCACCGAGGTCATCATCTGCGTGGCCGACGAGAGCAGCTCCTCGCCCGAGGCCGCGAGCCCCTCCGCGTTCGAGCTCACCGCGCGCACCGAGCGCACCGTCTCCTCCAGCCCGGCGGCGGTGCTCTCCGCGCTCTTCGCCAGCACCTCCACGTCCTTGCGCACGCCCGTCACCGAGCCGGCCAGCTCCTGCAGGCCGGCGCTGGTGCCCTCGAGCTCGCGCAGGGTGTCGCGCGCGGTCTCGCTCACCGCTGCCTGCGAACGCGCCAGCTCGATCACCGAGGTCGCGGTCTCCTCCAGCCCCACCGCCGTCGCCTCGACCGCGCCGCGGATCTGCTCCGCCGCCGCGGCCTGCTCGCTGCCGCCCGCCGCCAGCCGCTCCGCCAGCGCCTCGATCGCCTCTGCCTGGGACGCCGTCTGCTTCAGCGACCGGCCCACCTGCGCCGCACGCTCCAGCACCGTCTCGATCGCCTGTCCGTCATTCGCCATGTTGCACGTCCTCAGAAGAGCTCTCGGGCCCGTCCGCGCCCGGCATGTCCGTCCCCACCACGCGGTGCACGTCGAGCAGCATCACCAGCCGCTTGCCCGCCTCCGCCACCGCCTTCACGAATCCCTGCGCCTGCTCCGCGATGATCTCCGGCGGCGGCCGGAACCCGTCCGGCGGCAGGTGCACCACCTCTCGCGCGCCGTCCGCGAGCAGCCCCACCACCCGCGCGCCGTCCTGTACCACCAGCACCCGCGCGCCCAGCGTCCGCTCCGTCGGTGGAAGGCCGAAGCGCCCCCGGAGGTCCACCACCGGGATGACCCGCCTGCGAACCTGGACGATCCCCGCCACCCACGGCGGCGCGCCCGGAACGGCCGTGGCGCCCTCCCAGGCCTCCATGTGCAACACGTCCGTCGCCGGGAGCACGTACTCGGACGCGCCCACCCGGAAGACCACGTGCAGCGCCTCCGCCCGCGCAAACTCGCGCGCCCGCGCGCTCCCCTGCACCCCTCCGCTCATGCCTCACCTCCGCGTCGCCCTGCCCTCTGCGCATCCGCCAGCGCCGGAAGGTCGAGCACCAGCGTCGGCAGCCCGTCTCCCAGATCCGTCGCCCCCGCGGCGCCCGGCACGCGCACCAGCGGATCCTCCAGCGGCCGCACGACGATCTCCTGCTGCCCGAGCATCTGCGTCACCCCGAAGGCAATGGCCTCGCCGCCGCGCCGGATGATCAGCGCCTTGCGCGACTCCGCCCCCGCCACCTCGAACAGTCCGCCGAGCGAGACCAGCGGCAGCGCCTCGCCGCGCCGCGCGAGGATCCGCCTCGCCACCGGGTTGCCAGCATTGCCACCGCCGCCGCGACCGGAGCGCTTCCTCGGCGGCATCGGCGGGTCGGTCACCTCCGCCGCGTCGATCTCGAGGATCTCCTCCACCGCGCTCACCGGCACCGCGAACCTCTGCTCCGCCACCGTGAAGGTGAACGCGTCCACGATGGTGATGGAGAGCGGCACCCTCAGCACGAACGAGGTGCCCTCGCCCTTCCGGGTCTGCAGCTCCAGCTCGCCTGCGAGGCCCTCCTCCACGACCTTGCGGACGATGTCCATGCCCATCCCGCGGCCGCTCGTCTCGTCGGCCTCGGTGCGCGTGGAGAGCCCCGGCCGGCTGATCAGCGAGAGCAGCCCGTGGGCGTCCGCCGGAACCTCGGCGCCCGCCGCGTTCGCCACCTTTGCCGCGTCGATGCCGCGCCCGTCGTCGCTGATCCGCAACTCCAGCTGCGCGCTGTTCCGGTTGAAGCAGGACACGCGGAGCAGGCCCTCCGGCGGCTTCCCCGCGGCGCGCCGCTCCTCCGCCGACTCGATGCCGTGATCGACCGCGTTGCGGATGAGGTGGATGACCGCCGGGAAGAGGCGCTCGCCCACCGACTTGTCCACCTCCGCATCGCCGAGCTGGAGCTCCAACCTCAAGGGCTTGCCCGTCCGGCTCGACAGCCCGCGCACCATCAGCGGCACCCGCTCGAGCACCTGCGACACCGGCACCATCCGCGCGGCCACCACCGCCTGCCGCAGGTCGCGCAGCTGCCGCGCGTTCTCGCCGAGGATCGCCGTCAGCTCGCGCACGTCCGCGCCCCGCTCCGCCAGCGCCTTCACCGCCCGGTCGAGCCGATGACGGGTGACCACCAGCGAGGACAACTTCTCCAGCGCGTCGTCCAGCCGCTGCACGTCCACCCGCACCAGGGTCCGGCGCTGCGCGGGCGAGAGGTCCTCGTCCTCGTCGAGGCCCGCCATCCGCTCGGCGTCCTCCGCGGCCTCGGCGTCTGCGGCCTCCTCCGCTGCCCGGTCTCCTGCGACCTCCGAGGCGACGACCGCCACCTCCCAGGGAAGCAGCCCCGAGGCCGCCACCACCTCGTCGTGCGAGCGCGGCGAGTAGAAGAGGATGAGAAAGGAGAGCCCCGCCGGCGCATCCGCACTCGCCGCCAGCGACTGCGGCACGACCTTCACCAGCTCGCCCACGCCCGCCAGCCGCTCGCGCACCGAGCTGATGGTGAGGCCCTGCGCCATCCGGTCCGGCGAGGGCCGAAAGTCGATCCGGAAGATCTTCAGCCCGTCCCGCGCCGCCTGCGCGAGCTGCTCCCGCTCTCCCGGCGCGAGGCGCGCGAGCAACTGGGGCTCGAGCGAGATGGCCGGCTGCGCGGGCGCCTCGACCTCCTGCGGCATCAGCGCGGAGAGCCTGTCGATGAGCTCCTTCGGCGCGCGCTTGACCTCGGTGCCGCGGGAGAGCGCCTCCACCCGCTCCTCGATCGCGCGGACGCCGGCGAGCAGCACGTCCACCGCGCCGGGCGGCAGCTTTCCTCCGCCCCGGTCCGCGTCGCGGAGCACCGTCTCCATCTCGTGGGCGAGATCGACGATGGGCTCCACGCCGACCATCGCCGCGAGGCCCTTCAGCGTGTGCAGGGACCGGAAGAGCTCGCGCACCTGCCGCGCGGGCGTCTGGCCGGCCTTCATCGCCGCGTCCGCGCCGAGGAGGTTCCGGTTCGCCAGGCCCAGATGCTCGTCCGCCTCCGCGAGGAAGCCGGAGAGGAACTCCTTCAGGTCGAGCCCGTCCGCCATGGCGCCGCGCCCTCAGCGCAGCTCGAGCAGGCCGCGCACCTCGCCGAGCAGCCCTTCCGGCGTGAACGGCTTGGTGAGGAACCGCGACGCCCCGGCCTCGAGCGCGCGCGTCTTCGAGCCCTCGTCGCCGCGCGTGGTGATGATGATGATCGGCAGCGTGCGCAGCTTGTCCTGGCCCCGCACGAACTCCACGACCTCGATGCCGCCGATGTCCGGCATGTTCAGGTCGAGCAGCAGCAGATCGAACTTCTTCAGCGACAGCTTCTCGATCGCCTCGAGCCCGCTGGCCGCGTGGGTGAACTCCAGGCCCGGCTGCGCGCGCAGGCACGCGACGATCATCTCGCGCATCACCCGGCTGTCGTCCACGACGAGAATCTCTGGCAAGTGCCCGTGCTCCCTTTGGGTTTCGACCGTAGGAGTGGGGATCAGACCTGTCAATTTGCAGACCTCCGATCGTCCAGCGATTGACGCCCCGGAGGCTCGGACCGTATCTACCCCTCGACTTCATGCTCCCTCCGCAACGCCCTCGCGAGGTCTGGCTCGTCGACGACAGTCCGAGCGAGCTGGAGCATGCCCGGCGACTTCTCTCCCAGTCCTACCGCGTCCGCACCTTCGAAGACGGCTCGGTGATGATCGAGGCGCTCTCGCCCGCGCATCCGCCGGCGGCGATCATCGTGGACTGGGAGATGGCGGGCGTCAGCGGGCTGGAGGTCTGCCGCTACGTGCGGTCGGCGCCGCCGCCGCTCTGCAACATCCCGGTGCTCCTGCTCACCGTGCACAACGCGGACGCGCAGGTGGTGGAGGGCCTCGAGGCCGGCGCCTCGGACTTCGTCTCCAAGCCCTACGCGGAGGCGGTGCTGCTCGCGCGGGTGGCCTCGCTCGTCCGGCAGCGGGACCTCATCGAGCGCGCGGAGAAGGCGGAGGCGGACGTGCGCCGCCTGCTGCACTCCGCGCCGGACGCCCTCTTCGTGGTGGACGCGCAGGGACGCATCGTCTTCGCCAACGACGAGGCGCAGCGGATCAGCGGCCGCGCGGGTGTGGAGCTGCTGGGGACGCCGGCGCCGGAGGTCTTCCCCGGGCTCTCGCTGCGGAACATCTCGGTGGGCCCGGGCGAGTCGCTGCTGCCCCTGCCGGACGTGGTGCTGCGCGAGCGGGTCTACTCGCCCTCGATCCGGGTGCTGCCGTCGGACACCGCCGCGGCCACCACCATCTCGCTGCGCGACGTGACCGACCAGCGGCGCAGCGAGGAGCGGAGGCTCGACTTCTATTCGATGATCGCGCACGACCTGCGCACCCCGCTCTCCGCCATGCTGCTGCGCACGGAGATGATCCTCCGCGGCAAGCACGGGATCCTCCGCCCGGAGCTGGCGGCGGACGTGCGGAAGATCAGCGAGCACGCGCGGTCGCTGGTGGCGATGATCAACGACTTCCTCGAGCTGGCCCGCCTCGAGGGCACCGGCTACAAGATCGACCGCAAGGCGGTGGACCTCAGCCAGATGGTCCGGCGCATCGGCGAGGAGTTCCAGCCGCTGCTCGAGACCGGCCAGATCCGCTGGAAGCACGAAGCCCCACAGACGCCTCAGCACGTGATGGGCGACGCGCCGCGTCTGACCCAGGTGCTCACCAACCTGATGGGCAACGCGATCAAGTTCACCCCGCGCGAGGGCGCGATCACCACCCGCATCATCGACCTGGGGAACTCGGTGGAGGTGCAGGTCTCCGACACCGGCCCCGGCATCGAACCCGAGCTCGCGCCCCGCCTCTTCTCCCGCTACGAGCGCGCGCTGCACGCCGGCGGCAGGACCACGCGCGGGCTGCCCGGCACCGGGCTCGGCCTGATGATCGTCCGCGAGGTGGTGGAGGCCCACGGCGGCGAGGTCGGCGTGCAGACGAACCTCGGGCTGGGCAGCACCTTCTGGTTCCGGCTGCAGAAGTACGATCCGCAGAAGGACCGGCGGACCGGCGCGCCCGTCCAGAGCTGACGCGCCCCTCTCAACGGCAACGCGGCGCCCCCGACCCGGAGGTCGAAAGCGCCGCGCCCCAAAGCGAGCCCTCCGCTGCTGCTACTGCGGCCCGAGCTGCACGGTGCCGTCGATGTGCGTCGAGCGCAGCACGCCGTTGCGGTCCGGCTCGATCTTCAGCCGGCCGGTCGAGTCCACCGTGGCGCCGTGGCAGGTGTGGCACTGGTTGAGCTGCGTGCCCGGCGTGTGGTTCTCGTCGACCGGCGGGATGCCGTGGCAGTTGCCGCAGAGGATCTGCGTCGTTCCGCCCGTCCACGACGGCGTGCGCATCAGCTGCGCCGACATGTCCTTCTGTGCGCCCTCGCCCGCGCCGTGGCAGTAGGTGGTGCAGGTGCCGGTGTTCGTGTCGTACTGCGCCACCGCCCCGTCCGCCCGCGCCACGGTGCCCGCGCCCTCGGGGAAGACCTCCGCCGGCAGCGTCGAGTCGATGTGTCCGGGCTCGCCCACCGTCTGCGGCACGCGGTGGCACTCGCTGCAGGCGACCGGCCCCGCGAGGCGGTTCGCCTTGAGGTGCACCTGGTGCGCGCCAATCGTCCGCAGCGCCGGGTCCGTCCTTCCCGAGACGTCGCGCGGCGGCGCCGGGTTCTCCTGCGAGCCGTGGCAGGTGTTGCAGGCGCCCTCGCGCAGGTCCACCTTGCCGTTGACGTGCAGCGCCTTCACCACCGTGCTCTCGGTGTAGCCGGTGCCGTGGCACATCGCGCAGTCGGTGCCCGGGTGGTTCGCCGGCGGGATGCCGTGGCAGCTCCCGCAGGACGTCTGGTCACCCGTGGCGGTCCACACCGGCGCCTGCTTCGTCGCCGCAGGGTCCGGTCCGCCCGGCGCGTGGCAGTAGCTGTCCGAACAGGTCGCCGCCTGGCGATCCCAGAGCGCGGTCCTGCCCGGCGAGCCGCGGAGGGTGACCTCCGCCACGCCATCCATGCCGCCACCCTCTTCGCGGTAGTGCCCCGGGTCTTCGGCGTTCGCCGGCACCACGTGGCAGTCGGTGCACTGGAGCGCCTCGTTCCACCGGCCCTCGCCGAGGTGCGCGCGGTGAGCGCCCACGCCCAGCGCCGAGACGATCTTCGCGTGCGAGAGATCCTTCGGCGGCGCCGAAGAGGTCCCGTCGCCGTGGCAGGTGCTGCAGGAGTCCACGCCCTTCTCGCCCTTGTGGCAGGTCTGGCAGTCCACCTTCGACGTCCCGCCGCGCAGATCCTCGCCGTGGCAGTCGCGGCAGGAGGCGTAGTCGTAGGCAGAGGCCCTCAGCACCGCGCCGTGGAAGTTCGAGTCGGTGGGCGTCATCCAGCCGCGCTCGTGCAGGCGCACGGGCCCCGGCTCGGCGCGGCAGCGCACCGTCCAGTCCTCGAGCAGCCTCACGTCCGCGTCCGCGATGCGCTGGTGCGGATCCGTCTCGCCGCGCACCGCCTTGAGGAACGCCGAGTCCCGCTCGCGGGGAACGAGCGCGGAAGATCCGTCGTCGCGCCGGGCGACGACCCTGCGATAGCCGTCCACGCGATAGCCCGCCTCCGCGGTCCCCTCGCCGTGGCAGGAGGCGCAGCGGGCGTCGAGCACCGGCTGCACGTTCGCCTCGAAGGTGGGACAGGCCGCCTCGCCGAACTGCTCGGGGCGCGCGATCCCGCAGGCCGAGAGCAGGCCGAGCGGAACGAGGAGGAGCAGGCCCCTACTGGTGACAGACGAGGCAGGTCGCATTGCGCCCGATCTCCTCGCGGTCGTGACGGCGGAGCCACGACTGCGGGTGGGGGTTTCCTCCGACGCCGCCGACCTTGTGGCAGTCGACGCAGAGGGATTGAGCGCCCTGGTCATGGCAGGAGGCGCAGTTGCTGATGTTGTTCCGCGCGTCGCGGCCGTGGCGCATGCCGTAGCCGTCCGGGTGCGGGTTCCGCGAGTCGCTCACCGTCGGGGAGACCCCGCGTTCGATGTGGCAGCTCTCGCAGGTGGTGGTGCCGTGGCACTTGGCGCAGAGCGCGGGCTCGGCGCGCGCCTCGACGCTGTGGCGGCTGAGGAAGTCCGCGCGGTGGATGAACTGCCGGTCCACGCGCGTCACCGCGAGCAATTCGATCCGCGCCGGCACCGTCTGCACGGAGTGGCAGTCGGTGCAGAAGCTCTGGTCGTGACACGTCGCGCACGACTGCGAATTGCGCGCGTCCTGGGCGTGCTTGCGCAGGTAGTCGCCCTCGTGGCTGAAGGCGGTGATCGGCCGGAGCGGGAAGCGCATCAGATCGAAGTGGCAGTTGTCACACGTGCCCTGCGCGAACTGCTTGCCGTGCGGCTCGTGGCAGTCGGTGCACACCGCCATCGGCGGGGTGTGTCCCTCCGGCTTCGAAGGCTCGGGGAGGGTCTTGTGACAGACCGCGCAGTCCTCGTTCTCCTCGAGGTGCTGCGCATGATTGAAGACGAGGCTGTACTCCTGCTTCGGGTACGTGTCCGGCTTGCCCACGTGGCAGAAGCCGCAGTTGTTGCTCGTCTTCTCCTCCTTGTGGCACTCGAGGCACTTCTTCTCCGCGGGCAGGTTCCGCTGCGCGAGCGAGGTCGCGTCGAAGATCGTCTCGTGGCAGGAGAGGCAGTCCACGTCCGCCTTCGCGTGGATCTCGTGCGGCATCTTGATCGTCCTGCGCGGCCACGAGGGGCCGAACAGCGTCACGCACGCGGTGAAGGTGAACGAGGCCAGCGCGAGCGCCAGCAGCTTCCAGTAGCGGGTCATTGGTCGTCGCCCCTGCTCCGCGAGGTGGTGGCGAACTGGTAGCCGACGCGCGCGAGGAGCTCGAAGCGCCGGTCGAAGGTGGGATCCGAGCCGGCCACGCCGGACACGGAGGCGCGCCAGCCCGGCAGGAAGCTCCAGCCCACGCTGGCGCTCGCTGCGAGGGACCGCGTCTCGCCGTTGATCGGTTCCTGGAGGAAGTACACGTCGCCGTCACATGCCACGAAGAGCCTCTCGGTGATGCGGTGCGTGGCGAACACCCGTCCGAGCACGTAGCCGTTCTCCGGCACGTCGAACTGCCGGACCTCCGCGCCCACCTGCGCGCGGTTGCGGAAGCCCAGCCGGTACGTTCCCCTCGCCCTGAGATCGTAGCCCGAGCCCTCGACCATCCGGAGCGCGCGCCCGCTCGCGTCGAGCGACAGCCTGCGCGTGGGCTCCCAGTAGACGCCGCCGCCCAGCTCGTCGCGCTCGTCGTCGGCGAAGACGCTGAGGATCGACGTGCGTGGCAGCCACAGATCCGGCGCCGTCCTCCGCAGCTGCGCGTAGAGCTCCACGTTCGGGCGCACGAACCAGCGGGGCATGATCTCCGCCTCCACCAGCCGCGAGTCCGCGAGGCTCCACAGGCCCGCGCCGGTGAGGAGCACGTTGCGCAGCACGCCCCAGCGACCGTCGAGCCCCACCTCGTGCCGCGACAGCGTCCCGCCGCCCACCCCGTAGGTGTAGGAGGCGCCGACCTCGTTGCCGAACGACGGCGAGTAGTAGAGCCGCGCGCCCGTCTGCAGATCGCCCTGCCTCGGACCGAAGAGCGGCGTCACCGGCGCGCCACCGTAGGCGCGGACGCCGAAGCCGCGGGCGATCCGCGCATCGACGCTGGCGCCGTCCACGTGGACCACCCGTGGCGTCGATCCGTCGTAGATGAGCTGGCGGCCTGCGCGCACGAGCAGGCGGCGCTCGAGCACCCGCGCCTCGGCGTAGAGCAGCTGCAGATCCGCGCCGAGCCTGTCCTGCACCGACGGCGCGCGCACCTGACCCTGCGAGCCCTCGGCCAGACCTCCCAGCACGTGCCACCTGCCCCACGCGCTGAGCTTCACCCGGACGTCCTGCGCCGGGCCCACGTCGATGTCCCGCGCCGAGACGTCCACCAGCTCGAGCAGCGGCGCCGTGGGCACGGCGACCCCGCGCGAGGCTTCGGGACGCGCGATGAGAACGGTGGTGGCCGAGGCCTCCACCGTGGCCGCCTTCACTGCGGTGGGGGCGATCCCCACGGCCGCGGCCAGGGCGAGCCAGGTTGAGCTGTTCATGGCGACGGGTCCAGTCCGCGGGGGCTCGCGGTCAGCACCTTCATGGAGAACTCCGTGTGGAACTGCGCGGCGGTGTCCAGCAACAAGCGAGCCAGTGGCGGAGCACCCCACGAGGTTGCCAGACGACCGCGGCGGGTCACGCAGAAAGTGCATCGGTGCCCACGAGGAACGAACCCTTTGCCGCTTCATTGCCGCGTGGTGAACACGCACGTCGTCCCGCGGGCGAGCGGAGTTTGACCGCCCCTACCGCACGAAAAGCGCGGTACAGAGGATGCAGAGCCGCACCGCACGGTCCCCTTTTCTCGGAGCAGGAGCAGGACGCCATGGCGAGATCGATTCACCTTCACACGCTGTTCTGCGTCGGTGCGCTGACCGCCGCGTTGGCGTTCAGTGGATGCACCGGCGAGCAGGGCCCGCCCGGAGATCCGGGTGCCCCCGGCGAGGGCAAGGAGGGTCCGCCCGGAAGCCCCGGTCAGCCCGGTGAGCCGGGCACCCCGGGAACGCCCGGCACCCCGGGCACGCCGGGCGAGGACGGCGAGGACGGCATCGACGGCGCGATCCCGCCCATCCGGACGATGCTCATGCCGTGGGAGGACCTCCCGGGCCTGACTCTCACCGTGCACGGCACCGCCGGCGGCTCGGCGCCCAACGGCGCGTTCCTCCCGGGAGACACCGTCTCCATCGAGTTCTCGCTCACCACCAAGGACGGCCGCCGCATCGCGCTGGAGGAGCTGGACAGCGTGGCGGTGATGATCGCCGGCCCCACCACCGGGATGCAGCGGGTGCTCCCGCAGGGGCGCGACAAGTCCACCATCAACGACGTGAAGGCGCGCGCGGAGGCGGTGCCGCAGGGCCGCTACCGCTACGCCTTCCCCGAGCCCCTCCCCGCGACCTACGGCCCGCCGCTCTACGACACGGCGAAGTTCACCGCCGGCGAGAAGACCGGCCAGCCGCTCGAGCCGGGCACCTACAACATCGGCCTGCGCGCGCTGAAGACCTACGTCATCAACGGCCAGAACGTGCGCGACGTCTCCAACGCGGTGGAGAGCATCCGGCTCGGCGCCGCCACCCAGACGGTCCAGCAGCACGAGATCGTCAGCCAGGCGAACTGCGACTCCTGTCACCAGGAGCTGCGCTTCCACGGCGGCGGCTACCGCGACGTGAACATGTGCGTGATGTGCCACACCGCCGGCAGCGAGGACCGCAACAGCACCGACACCGGCGACGCCACCAACGAGACGATCGAGTTCTCGGTGATGATTCACCGCCTGCACACCGGCGCGAACCTCCCCTCGGTCGTCGGCGTGGGGACGAAGCCCGACGGCACCCGCGACTACAGCGTGCCCTCGAAGCCGCTGCGCATCGGCCCCAACGACTACTCGCACGTGACCTTCCCCGTCTGGCCGGTGGGTCAGAACCCCATGCCGCGAGACCTCGGCTACTCCGCGCTCTCGGCAGCGGACAAGGCGAAGGAGGACCTCGTCCGCCGCGGAATGGTGGACTGCGCGAAGTGCCACGGTGACCCGGACGGCGCAGGCCCGAAGGCGGCGCCGGCGCAGGGCGACCTCGCCTACGACAACCCCTCGCGGCGCACCTGCGGCTCCTGCCACGACGACGTGGACTGGAACCTCTCCTACGCCTCGAACGGCCTCGCGCACCCCGCGGCCTCGAACGACAACACCTGCACGCTCTGCCACTCGCCGGCGAACCAGACGGCGATCAACCCGCGGCTCGGCCACCGCCACCCGATGACGAACCCGCAGGTGAACCCGGGGACGGAGATCGCCCTCACCGCGGTGAGCGAGGACGGCACGAACGACGGCGACGGGACGCTCGACCCGGGCGAGAAGGTGCGCGTCACCTTCACGATCAAGAACGGCGCCGGCGCGGACCTTGCGCCCACCGCGCTGGCCTCGATGAGCGTGGTGATGAGCGGCCCCACCACGAACATGAACCTCGTGCTGAACACGTCGATCCCGCTGGCGCGGCTCGGCGCGGTCGCCCCGAGCTACACCACCACCCTCCCGGAGCTGGTGTTCCTCGAGCGCGTGGGCCAGTCGCAGGCGGGCCTCGAGTCCTTCACCACCGCGCGCACGCCGCACTGGAACGTGACCGGCGCGCTGACGACGGTGATGGTGCGCACCGGCAGCGGCGTCTCCACCGCGCTGACCGCTCCCGCGCGGGCAATGCAGAACTACCTCGACGTGGCGAGCGCCGCCGGCATCGCGCGCGGTGACTACGTCGTCGTCGCGGACGGCGTGGCGGGTCAGGAGGAGTACTTCCGGATCCAGCACGTCACCGGCAACCGCCTCTGGCTGACCTCCACCCAGTCGCAGGGCACCTACGGGCCGTGGGTGCGCAAGGACCAGGCGGCGGGCACGACCGTCACCCGCGTCACCGTCTCGCCGCGCACCGCGCCGGCCGACTACACGCTCGACGCGGCGACCGGCACCATCACCGAGGTCAACGACTTCGGCGCAGGCAACGTGGTGCTCGCGAGCTACACCTCCGACTTCATCGTCCCCGCCCTCTACCCGCCCTCGATCAACGACGGCCCGGAGCTCGACGAGACCTGGGGCGAATGGACGGGCAAGCCGCTCGTCAGCGGCACCTACCAGGTGGGCCTGTGGGGCACGCGGAACTTCTTCGTGAACCCGCTCGGCCAGGTGGCGGCGGACGGCACCGGTGACAACACCACCTACCGCTCCACCTCGATGACCAGCGTGAAGGACGTCCTCGTCGCCAACGCCACCACGCTGAAGCCCTACGCGGCGGTGAGCACCTACGAGACCTGCTACTCGTGCCACAACGACGTCGTCTTCCACGGCTCCGGCCGCCGAGGCGCGGAGAACTGCACGCTCTGCCACGCCACCAGCGGCAGCGAGGACCGGCCGCAGTACGTCTCGCTCACCGGCGCGCCCACCCCGGGAACGACGATCAGCTTCCGGACGATGCTGCACAAGATCCACCGCGGAAAGGACCTCGCGCAGGCGGAGAGCTACAAGGTCGTCGGCTTCAGCGGCGCGCTCGGGTTCGACCACATCACCTTCCCTGCGATGAACGGCGGCACGAAGAACTGCGCCTCCTGCCACGGTGCGCAGAACCAGGCGTGGAAGCTCCCGGCGTCGAAGGCGCACCCCACGCACCAGGGCCAGCCGTCGAAGGACTGGAACGCCACCTGCGGCTCCTGCCACGACTCGTCCGCGGCGCAGGCCCACATCGGGCTGCAGACGTACCTCGGCGCCGAGTCCTGCGAGATCTGCCACGGCCCCGGCAAGGCCAGCGACGTCGTCCAGGCGCACAAGCTCCGCTGACCCGCGAGAGCTGGAGTGAGTGACGGGGCCGCGCTCTTCGGGGCGCGGCCCTCTGCGTCTCCTCCAGGACCACCCGGCGCTCGTCTCGCTGGACCTGCGTTAGACTCACGACCCAGATGGCGATCGATCCCAAGTTCATTCGAGCGGAAGAGCTCGGCATCCGCCTGGAGGTCGTCCAGGGGCTCCCCATCTGGGAGGCCGCTCCCGTCTGGAAGCATCAGAAGGCCGTGGACCGAATCCGCGCCACGCTGGTTCCTGCTCCAGCGGCCGAGGGCCGGTGCGCCTGCGTGCACGCCGCAGACGTGTACATCCAGTTTCCGGATGGCTCGCTCAAGCGGCCCGACATCTCCGTGTTCTGCCGGGAGCCGGACGAACAGGACGACGCCATCACCCTCGTGCCCGAAGCGGTCATCGAGGTGATCAGCAAGGGCTACGAGGCGAAGGATCTGGAGATAGGCCCACGCTTCTACCTGTCCCAGGGCGTCAAGGACGTGCTGGTCTTCGACCCGGACACGCTCGTCGTGCTTCACGTCCGCACAGATGGCGCCACGCGCTCGGTGTCCCCCGTCGAGGTGGCGCTGGAGTGCGGCTGCACCTGCACCATCTAGAGCGCGACGGCGGCTCGCGGTTTGACAAGGCGCGTTCTCCTCCCCAATCGTCCGCTCACCCCATTCCGGGGAAAAGCAGGGGGACACACATGAAGCGCGTACCTTGGAAGCCGAACGACACGCTCGCCGCGGCGAAGCTCGCCAGCCGCGCGGCGCGCCGCCACGTGAATCAACTCGCCCCACGCGGGCTCGACGCGCAGTTCTTCGACGCGCTCGACGAGGAGGTCGCCCAGTTCGAGCTGCTGAACCCCGGGCAGGCCACGCAGGTCGAGCGGGTGCGCGGCAAGACGCGGAAGATCGCGGAGGTCCTCGACGAGGCGAACCGGCTGGTCACTGGCCTCCGTCAGGCGATCGTCCTCACCTTCCCGCCCCGTCACCCCGCGCGCGCCGAGTTCGGGACCGGGCTCACGCTGCAGAAGCGCTCGGTGCCGAGCACCCTCGCGGCGCTGCAGGCGCTCGTGCACGGCATGGAGACCTCTCCCGCGAACGCGCAGAGCGCCGGCCTCGCGGCCTCCGACCTCGCGGCGGTGAAGCGTTACCTCGAGGAGATTCCCCGCGCCGACCGGACCCAGGAGGACGCGAAGGATCAGCGGAAGGCCGCCACCGCCATCCGGGACGCGCTCCACCTCTCCATCTACGGACGGATGAACCGGCTGCGCATCGCCGCGGGCATCGCGCTCGCGCAGGACCCTTCAGCGCTCGAGGAGATCCTCAATCCGTTCCCGGGAGGCCCGAAGCGGAAGAAGCCCACGCCGGAGGAGTAGCTCGCCCGGACGGCCGGGGCCCGGTCCATCGCGGCCGGGTCCCGCACCCCGTCACGGTCTCCGGAAGCGCTGCGCTGGCTGCCGGATGCGCTGAGGAAGCTCCCCGTTGCACCGCGCGGGTTCCTCGACGCACGGAAGCACCTGCTGAACTCGCTGCACCGACTGCCCGACGCGCTGCAACGGCTGCCCGACGCGCTGCAGCGACTGCCCGACGCGCTGCAACGACTGCCCGACGCGCTGCAACGGCTGCCCGACGCGATGCAACGACTGCCCGACGCGCTGCAGCGGGCGCCAGACGCACCCGTTTCGCCGAAACGCAAAGAGTGCGCGGGCGGCGAAGACCAGCGAACGGTCCGCGCCGGATTGGGACGCGCAGATTTCGCGCGCCGCCTGCTCGGCCTGCACCGTTTGCGTGAGCGGGGCCGTTCACGCGCCGCAGGGGCGATCCGGCCCCCGTGGCACCCGCCGTGCACAACACGGCGCCGATGCAAGCCCACCTCGCACTCGTCCGAACCGAGCCGCCCTCCGGCCCCGCCACGCTGGCCGTCCCCGCGCAGAACGCCTTCGAGCTCGAGGACGTCAGCCGCAGGTTCGGTCCCCGCTGGGCCCTCTGCCGCGTCTCCTACAGCCTCCCCGCCGGTCGCTCGCTCCTGCTCACCGGTCACAACGGCAGCGGCAAGACGACGCTGCTGCGCGTGCTGGCGACCTCCTACAAGCCCTCTGCCGGCACGCTGCGCGTGTTCGGGATGGACTCGCAGAAGCAGACCGACGCCATCCGCCGCAAGGTCGCGCTGCTCTCGCACGCCAACGCGCTCTACGACGACCTCAGCGCGGCGCAGAACCTCACCCTGCTCGCGCGGCTGCTGGACGTGGAGGACCCGCGCGGGAAGGTGCAGGCCATCCTCGACCGCGTGGGCCTCGGCAAGCGCGAGGGCCAGGCGGTCCGCACGTTCAGCGCGGGCATGAAGAAGCGCCTCGCCATCGGCCGGATGCTGCTCAAGCGGCCGGAGCTGGTGCTGCTCGACGAGCCCTTCGGTGAGCTCGACCCCGCCGGCATCGAGCAGATGGAGGGGATCATCGGCGAGCTGCGCGCGGGCGGAACGACGCTGGTGCTCGCCACCCACCTCATCGAGCAGGGCGAACGCCTCTGCCAGGACCGGCTCCACCTCGAGGACGGCTGGATGGTGACGCCATGACGCTCGCGAAGACGGCTGCGCTGATTCTCCACAAGGACCTGCTGCTCGAGTGGCGGACGCGCGCGCGCACCAACGCGCTCATCTTCTTCGGCTTCTCCACGCTGCTGCTCTTCTCCTTCGCGCTCGGCCCGGACACGAAGCTCCTGCAGCGCAACGGCGCCGGCTACCTCTGGCTCGCGCTGCTCTTCTCGGTGGTGCTCGCGCTGGGCGAGGCCTTCCGCGTGGAGAGCGAGAACGGGGCGATGGACGGCCTTCGGCTCGCGCCCGCCGATGCCCGCGCGCTGTTTCTCGGCAAGGCGCTGGGGACGACGCTGGTGAGCTTCCTGCTCTCCTGGTCGCTCGTGCCCGCGATGATCGCGCTCTACGACGTGAAGCTGACCATGGGCCCCGGCCCGCTGGCGGTGGTGCTCTTCCTCGGCTGCGCGGCGATCAGCGCGCCCGGCACGGTGCACGCGGCGATCAGCTCCAACGCCCGCGCCCGCGACCTCCTCCTGCCGCTGATGCTCTTCCCGCTGGTGGTGCCCGCGCTGCTCGCGTCGGTGAAGGCGACCGGCCTCGTGCTCGGCGGCGACCCCATGGGCCAGCTGGGCGGATGGCTGGGCCTGCTGGCGGGCTTCAACGTGACGTTCTGGGGCGCGGGCTTCGTGCTCTTCCCCAAGGTGATCGAGCCGTGAGCACGACTCGTGCAGTGACGGACCCCAACGCAGTGAACGCAGTGTCTGCAGCACCGGAAGTGACGGCCGAGAAGGCGAGGAAGACGGAGATGAGCAAGTACGTACGCAACGGGATCGGGCTTCTGGGTCTGGTCCTCCTGGTGGTGGGCGGTTGGATGGGGCTCGCGTGGGCGCCCGCGGACCGCGAGATGGGCGACGTGCAGCGGATCATGTACGCGCACGTGCCGGCGGTCTGGTGCGCGCTGGTGGCGCTGACCGTGCAGTTCGGGGCGTCGCTCTTCTACCTCTTCAAGAGCAAGGACAAGGTCGACGCGCTGGCCGCGTCCGCGACCGAGGTCGGCGTGTTCTTCGGCGTGGTGGGCGTGCTGCTCGGCGCCATCTGGGGCCGGCCGACGTGGGGCGTGTGGTGGACGTGGGATCCGCGCCTGACCACCGCGGCGATCCTCATCGTCGCGTACGTGGGCGTGATGGCGCTGCGCTCCTTCGTGGAGGACCCCGAGCGCCGCGCGACGTGGGCGGCGGTGGCCTCGCTCATCGCCTTCGTGGACATCCCCATCGTGTGGTTCAGCGTCCGTTGGTGGCGGAGCCTCCACCAGGTGCAGTCGAGCCCGGCGACGGTCGACGACGCCATCTCCCAGTCGCTGCGCGTGAACGGCATCGGGTTGCTGCTCATCGCGGTGTTCTTCATCTGGACCCGCTACCGCATCGCGGTGCGCCGTCAGCAGCAGGAGCTCGCGCTCCCCGAGCGGCTGGTGCGTCCCGCTTCCCAGAATCCCCGCCTCGAAGGAGCTGCGTCTTGAACCCCCTCTTCTCTTCCCTCGTGACCCTCGCCACGGCAGCCGCCGGTGAGGTGGGCAGCGGCAGGCTCGTCGGCGGCTGGAACTACGTGTGGGGAGCCTTCGGGCTCTTGTGGGGTGCGGTGGCGCTCTACGGGATCTGGCTCCTCGTCACCCATCGCCGCGAGGTCTCCGCGGCCGCTTCGAACATGGCCCCCGAGGCCGGGAGGATCGGATGAACGCGCAGACGAAGAAGCGGCTCTCCGCGGTGGCAGCGCTGGCGCTGGCGGCGGTGGGCCTGGGCTGGGTCGCGATGGGGAACATCGGCGACAACCTCGTGTACTACTGGACCCCGACCGAGCTGCTCTCCCGCGGTGAGGAGGCCATCGGTCCGACCATCCGGCTCGGCGGCGTGGTGAAGGCGGGCAGCGTGGTGTGGGACGCGGACAAGGCGACCCTCACCTTCGACTGCCAGCAGGATCACGAGGAGGGCTCACCCTTCGTTCGCGTGGTGAACGAGGGCGTCCCCCCGCAGATGTTCCGCGACGGCATCGGCGTGGTGGTCGAGGGCACCTGGAGCGCGAGCAACACGTTCCAGTCGAGCCGGCTGATGGTCAATCACTCCAACGAGTATCGCGGTGAGGATCACCCCGAGGTGACCGACGACATGGTCGCGCCGGAAGGGATGATCCAGCAGCCGCAGGTGAGCAGGTAGTCCCATGGGAACCCTCGGAACGCTGTTGATGATGTGCGGCCTTGCCGCCGCCGCCTTTGGTGCGGTGGCCGGGTTCGCCGGCGGTGCGATGAAACACCCCGGCGCCGCGCGCGCCGCGAAGCTCGGAGCCTGGGGCTACGGCCTCGGGTTCATCGGCGCGAACCTCACCATGGTCGCCGCGCTGCTGATGCGCGACTTCTCGGTGCAGTACGTGGCGCAGGTCGGCAGCCACGCCACGCCGACGATCTTCACCATCGTGTCGCTGTGGTCGGCGCTCGAGGGCTCGCTCCTCTTCTGGGGCGCGATCCTCGGCACCTTCCTCATCGCCTTCGCGGTGTGGTCGAAGGACAAGGATCCGAAGTTCGTCGCCTTCTCCACCGCGACGATGCTCGCGGTGGCCTGCTTCTTCGCCTTCCTCGTCGTCGGCCCCGCGAACCCCTTCGCGCCGACGCCCGCGCCCATCCCGCTCGACGGTCCGGGCCCGAACCCCTACCTGCAGAACCACATCCTCATGATCGTCCACCCGCCCGCGCTGTACCTGGGCTACGTGGGCCTCACCGTGCCCTTCGGCATCGCGCTCGGCGCGCTGCTCGCGGGCGGCAAGCTCCCCAACGGCTTCGGTCAGTGGCTGCGCCGCTGGACGCTGGTGCCCTGGCTCTTCCTCACCCTCGGCATCGTGCTCGGCGGCTGGTGGGCCTACGAGGTGCTCGGCTGGGGCGGTTACTGGGCCTGGGATCCGGTGGAGAACGCGTCGTTCCTCCCCTGGCTCACCGCCACCGCCTTCATGCACTCGTCGATGGTGCAGGAGCGCAAGCGCGGCCTGAAGACGTGGACCCTCTGCCTCGTGCTGGTGAGCTTCTGGCTGACCATCCTCGGCACGTTCATGACCCGGTCCGGCATCTTCAACTCGGTGCACGCCTTCACCCAGTCCGAGATCGGTCCGATGTTCCTCGGCTTCCTCGCGGTGCTGCTGGTGGTGAGCGTGGCGGTGGTGGTGCTGCGCGCGCCGGTGCTCGAGCAGGAGCAGCTCCCCGGGGGCACGGTGCTCTCGCGGCAGACGGGCATCCTGGTGACGAACCTCGTGCTCGCCGCGTTCACCTTCACGGTGCTGCTGGGCACGGTGCTCCCGCTCATCGTCGAGGCCGTCGAGGGCCGGCGGATCAGCGTGGGCGAGCCGTACTTCAACCGGTTCGCGGTGCCGCTCTCGCTCATGCTCCTGCTGCTCATGGGCGTGGGACCTGCGCTCCCCTGGGGCTCTGTCACGCCGAAGGAGGCG
The DNA here is from genome assembly GCA_023423535.1 of Pseudomonadota bacterium. GTDB lineage: Bacteria > Myxococcota > Myxococcia > Myxococcales > Myxococcaceae > JAFAFL01. The sequence goes on along the minus strand of JAFAFL010000035.1, from coordinate 154,954 downwards.
CTGAAGCGGCTGGCGGCTCCGGCGGCGGTCGGTGTGGGCGTGGTCGCGGTGGCGCTCGTCTTCGGGCTGTCCGGCTGGCGGCCGCTGATGGCCTTCGGGCTGGCGGGCTTCGCGGCTGTGGTCACCGTGCGCGAGATGTTTGCGCCGGCCTGGGCGAAGTGGCGCAAGCAGGGCGCGAACGCGACGGATGCACTGAGCGCGGCGCTCAACGCGCGGCGGCGCTTCGGCGGGCACCTCGTGCACCTCGGCGTCATCGGCACCGCGGTGGGCATCGCGGCCTCCTCCGCGTACAGCGTGCCCACGCACGGCACGGTGAAGGCCGGTGAGACCTTCATGGTCGGCGACCACCCGGTGAAGTTCGTGGACCTCGCGAGCGGCAAGGAGCCGCACCGCCAGTGGGTGGGCGCGAAGATGGAGCTCGCGGACGGCACGGTGGTGACGCCGCGGCTGAACTACTACGAGCGCAGCAAGGACCCCATCGGCACCCCCGCGGTGCGCTCCACGCCGGGCGGCGACGTGTACCTCAGCGTGATGTCGGTGGACCCGCAGCTGCGGACCGCGACCTACCGCGCCTGGGTGTTCCCGCTGGTGGGCTGGATCTGGTGGAGCATGCCGCTCTTCGTCCTCGGCACCTTCTGGGCGCTGTGGCCGCAGCGGCGGCGGTCCGAAGTGGCGGCGGAGGCTTCGACGCTGGGCCGTCCCGCGGTGGCGGGCGCGGCGGGTGCAGCACCGGCCCTGAAGAGGGCGAGCGCCGGGGAGGCCGTATGAAGCGGATGATCGTGGCGGTGGGGCTCTTGTCGCTCTGCCTCGGGATGGTCTGGGTGTTCGGCGGCGCGTTCGGCAAGAACGTGCGCGAGGTCCCCTTCATGCTGCGCGGGACGCAGGCCCCGGCCTTCGACCTGCCCACGCTGAACGACCGCGGGCAGGTGTCGCTGGAGGGGCTGAAGGGCAAGCCGGTGGTCCTCAACGTGTGGGCGAGCTGGTGCGGCCCCTGCGTGCAGGAGCACCCGGTGCTCGAGGCCGGCGCGAAGCGGTTCGGTGACCGCGCGCAGTTCGTGGGGCTCGTGTTCGAGGACGACGAGGAGGGCGCGAAGGGCTTCCTCAAGCGGCACGGCCACAGCTTCCCGCAGATGTTCGATGCGAAGGGCCGCACCGCGGTGGAGTACGCGGTGGCGGGCGTGCCGGAGACGTACTTCATCGATGCGAACGGCGTGATCGTGGACAAGCACGTCGGGCCGCTGTCGAGGGAGGCGCTGGCGCAGCGCATCCACAAGCACTTCGGGCCGGCGGCGACCGTCGGCCAGGCGCAGGGAGCGGCGCGATGATCGGGTACGCGATGTTGCTGGCGGGCGCGCTGACGTTCGGCGCGGCGGGCGGAGGCGAGCTGCAGCTGACGCCGGAGCAGGAGGCGCAGGCGCTGAAGATCGGCAAGAACCTGCGCTGCGCGGTGTGCCAGGGCATGTCGGTGGCGGACTCGCCTTCCGCCACGGCGCGCTCGCAGTTCCACACCGTCCGCGAGCTGGTGGCGGAGGGGAAGACCGAGCAGGAGATCCGAGACTTCTTCGTCAGCCGCTACGGCGACTGGGCGCTGCTCGAGCCGAAGGCCGAGGGCGTCGCGTGGTTCGCCTGGGCCGGCCCGGTGATCTTCCTGCTGCTCGGGCTGGGAGTGATCGGCTGGGTGGTGGCGAGGCCGGGCGCTGCTTCGAAGAAGAAGAAGAAGGCGGCTGGAGCGGAGACGTCGGAGACGGACGAGTACTACGAGGACGAGGCGGTGCAGTCATGAGCAGCATGTCGATGGGGTTCATGGTGATGGCGGCGGGCCTGGTGATCGGGCTCGGGTACATGTTCGCGACGCGGCGGCGCGCGGTGGCGGAGGCGGCGGTGCCCGTGCGCGCGTCCGGCGGCGGTGGCCGGGCTCCGACTTCGGGCCGCAAGGTTCCGTGGGGAACCGTGGGCCTCGTGGTGGGCGCGCTGGTCGCGTTCGGCGCGTCGTGGGGAATCCAGCGCGCGTACATGGCGCCCTCTGCGGATGACGCGGCTTCGGGTGGGATGGGCGGGATGGCAGGCCAGCTTCCGGCAGGACATCCGGACATGGGCGGCGGGCAGCTGCCGGCCGGTCACCCGCCGATGGATGGTCACGGCGGAGGGATGCCCGGCGACGAAGTCCACCGCGGCGTGGACATCGACAAGATGGTGGCGTTCGCCGAGTCGCAGCCGGAGAACACGGAGATGGCGTCGTTCGTGACGCACGAGCTCATCCGCTTCGAGCGCTTCGAGGACGCGAAGCGGCTGCTCGACGCGGCGCGCGCCTCTGCACCGGGGCACCTCGAGCTGGAGATCCACGCGGTGGTGGTGGAGGCCTTCCTGAAGGGTGAGCTGCAGGGTGCCCTGGCCCGGTTGAACGAGCTCGGCGCTCGCGGCGGACCGGACGCGGCCGAGGCCCACCTCTTCCGCGGCGCCATCGCGTTGCAGCTCGGTGACCAGGCCGCGGCGCTGCAGAGCCTCGAGACCTTCACCCAGCTCGCGCCCCCCGAGGCCCACCCGCGGGACATCGCGCAGGTCATGACGTCCCTGCGCGCCGGCAAGACCCCGGGCGCGCTGCCGGAGGGACATCCGTAGCGAGCCGTCGAGCAGAGCGAAGCCAGTACGCGGCCGGTGCCCTCAGCAGGGTGCCGGCCGTTGTCGTTCGTGCGCGGTCGCTACCTTCGGGCGCGAGTCTTCTCTGCGGCCTCTGTCCCCTCTTCCGCCGGCGCGCAACCCGGAGGACCGGTTCCGGCGAGAGTGAGCGCCGTCGGCAGGGTCACGACCTTCACCGGCTCGTCGACCTGTGTGGCGTTCGCCGCTTGCGACATCGGCCATCAAGCGCACCGTGGCGGCCGTGTCGTTCACGACTTCGCCGACCAGCCCGTTCTCCGTCGCGTGAGGGCCATCGGCCATCAAGCGCAGCGCGGCGACCCTGTCGTTCACGACTTGTCGACCAGCCCCTTCTCCGTCGCGTTCGAGCATCGCTGTTCAAGCGCTGCCCGCGGGGCCGGCCATGTCCTCCACGCACGCGTCGATCCGCAGCTCGTCTGCCGGGTCCAAAGACCGCGACCACGAGGCCCCGAACAAGGGGCTCGTAGATCCGTACCTCGTCCGCCGGGCCCGAGCGCGCCCTCCCACCCTCCGGCCTTGACCTGGGCCCGCCGATCCGCCCTCGTTCACCACGCACGTGTCGTCGACCATCAAGCGCGCGACCATGCCTTTCACGTGCTCGTCGATCCGTCGTCGTTCGCCGGGCCCGAGCGAGCCCGCCGACCCTCCGGCCCGGAACTGGGCTCATCGATCCGCCCTCGTTCACCACGCACGCGTCGTCGACCATCAAGCGCGCGACCATGCCTTTCACGTGCTCGTCGATCCGTCCTCGTTTGCCGGGCCCGAGCGAGCCTCCCACCCTCCGGCCCTGACCTGGGCTCGTCGATCCGCCCTCGTTCGCCACGCACGTGTCGTCGACCATCAAGCGCGCGACCATGGCTTTCACGTGCTCGCCGATCCGTCCTCGTTCGCCGGGCCCGAGCGAGCCCTCCACCCTCCGGCTGACCTGGGCCCGTCGATCCGCCCTCGTTCGCCGGGCCCGAGCGCGCCCTCCCACCCTCCGGCCCTGACCTGAGCGCGTCGATCCGCCCTCGTGCGCCGGGCCCGAGCGCGCCCGCCCACCCTCCGGCCCTGACCTCGGCTCGTCGATCCGTCCTCGTTCACCACACACGTGTCGCCGACCATCAAGCGCGCGACCATGGCTTTCACGTGCTCGTCGACCAGCCGCAAGCCGACGCCTGCAAGCGCTCCGACTAACAAGCGATCGCTCTCATTCGCGGAGCGTCCCGCTCGCCCCGAATCGGCTTCGCCGATGTTTGCGGCGTCTCGCTGGCGTCGCGCTCGAGCGGAGGCAGGAGCGTCGACCGCCGTCGCTACCGCCTTCGGAGCCGTGGGGCCGGGGCTCGTGATGCAGTTTACTTCATGCCGCCAGTGCCCAATCAAACGCCCCACCGGCAGTATATTGCACACCAAATCAGGCAACCCAGGTCGCCACCGTTGGGCGCCTCGGTGGCTGCGCGTGGGCTCGGCTGCGTCGACCCGCCGTCTCTGCCGCCGCGTCCAGCTTGAGGTGCGCGACGTTCACCGCGCGGCCACGGTGAAGTCCGGCATCGGCGCCCCGTCCGGCGTGAGGTCGAGGAACTGGGCGCCGCCGTCTCACGCCAGGCGCAAGTACCGGCTGGTAGACGGCCTCATCGGCCTCTACGGCGACCGGCGGGCGCCGGAGTTGTGGGTGGACACCGATGTAGTGGATGAAGCCGCGGCTTGGAGCCGATGCGGCAGGAACCGGACGTCACAGCGAAGCATCGGCGAGACGACGCGAAGGGGTTGCCCGTCATCGCAGGGGCTGGGTGCATCGAGTCGGGCGATCAGGGGAGGCAGGCACCGGATCAGAACGGCCAGAGCTTCCTCTCGAAGCTCTCGCCAGGGAGAAAGACCCTGTCACCCACGGTTGTCTGGAGCGCGGCGGCAGCGGCAGTATATTTCCGGTCTAGCACCCAAGATGGCGCTTCGCCCCATGCAGTATACTGCATGTTTCGCATCAGCCACGTGACGTCCCGCACCTTGTTCGGGCCTCGCCCGCGTGGTGGGAAAGCATCGTCGCGCGCAGGCAGCGCGTCAGCGACCACGCTCTCGTAGAACTCGTGCTTCTTCGGGCAGGCCTCGGGATCGCGCGAGGGTGCTCGTGCCGCGAGTTCGCTTACGCCCGACGGTAGGCCCCACCTTCAACGGACTCGGCAGACAAGGTCGCTCATCGACCGACGCCCATGCCCCCATCGCTTTGCCTGAGCGACCCCGACCCCAGACCAGGGACGGCGGCGCCGGGCCGGCTGTGCCCCCTTCTGCAGGGCACTCTGGCTCCGTGACGAGAACCCGATGCACCCGCGCGGTGAGGACAGCTCGCGCGAATCAGGCGCAGGCGGCGCGCCACCCGGCCCTCCGTACGACGCAGAGGACTGCGCGCTCAGCCGACGGCTGCGACAGCCTCGTGCCGCTCCTGCCTGCGCTCCGCGGTGGCGGACACCGGAGCCGCTACGGGCGCAGCGGCGGGCGCACGCGCGGGGCGCGGGGTGGCTGCAGCGGCGGTGGCCGGCGCGGGCTCCTCATCCAACCCGAACAGCTGGGCTGCGGCCTGGGCGAGGTTGTCGGCGTCCTGCTCGGCGCCGAGGGCGCGGAGGCGGGTGGCGGGCGTGTGCAGGAGCTTGTTGATGATCGCCATGCCCATCGCCTCGATGCTCTTCCGCTGCTTCTCGTCGATCGGCCCGAGCTTCGACAGGGTGCGCTCGACCTCGGCCTTCGCGATTCCCTCCGCGCGAGCGCGCAGCTGGACGAGCACGGGCAGCTGCGCGCGGACGGTGCGGGCGCGCATGGCGCGGGCGAGTTCGGACTCCACCAGTGCCTCCGCCTTCGCGGCCTCGGCGGCGCGTGCGGCGGCGTTCTGTGCGACCACGCGCTGGATGTCGTCCACGTCGTAGCGGTACACGCCCTCGAGCCGGTGGACCCCGGCGCAGATGTCGCGCGGAACCGAGAGGTCCACCATCACCAGCGGCCGGCCGCGGCGTGCCTTCAGTGCCGGCGCGACGTTCTCCACGGTGAACAGCGGCTTCTCCGAAGCGGTGGTGGAGATGACGAGGTCCGCCTTCACCAGCGACGCGTGCAGGCGATCGAACGGCACCGCCTCGCCGCCGATCTCCGCCGCGAGCGCCTCGGCGCGAGACAGCGTCCGGTTCGCCACCCACACCTTCCCCACGCCCGCGTGCGCGAGGTGCTTCGCGGAGAGCGCGCCCATCTCGCCCGCGCCCACCACCAGGGCGGTCGCGGTGGAGAGCTCCTCCACGAACTTCCCCGCCAGCTGCACGGCCGCGGATGCCATCGACACCGCCGCGCGGCCGATGTCCGTCTCCGTGCGCACCCGCTTCGCGCAGGTGAAGGCCTCGCTGAACGTGCGCTGCAGCTCCCCGCGCGCAAGACCCGACTGCTGCGCGCGCTGGAACGCCTCCTTCACCTGGCCGAGGATCTGCGGCTCGCCCACCACCATCGAGTCGAGGCTGCTCGCGACCCGGAAGAGGTGCCGCCGTGCCGCTTCACCGCGGTGCTCGAAGAGGTGCTGCGCGAGGTCCGCCGAGGACATGCCGCCGATCTCGCTGAGCATCGACAACACCCGCTCGCGGATGCGGTTCGGCTCGAGCCCCGCCGCGTACACCTCCATCCGGTTGCAGGTCGAGACCAGCGTGATCTCCAGGTCGCTCCCCAGTCGCCCGAGGACCTCGAGCTGCCGGTCCACCGGAAGGGCCAGCCGCTCGCGGAGGGAGATCGGCGCGGTGTGGTGCGAGACCCCGATGCAGAGAAGTTCCATGGTCAGCGTCCGCCTCGAAGGCTCTCAGGGCGCGGCATCGGGCCGCGGCGCTCAAACATGCCGGGGCTCCAGAGCACGTTACGGGCCAGCGGCCATTCCTGCTCGCCCGAGCGCTCCTGTCCGCAAGCGGTGCGCGACCCCACGTCGTCACGCACCTTCTGCGCCTCCTGACGGCACAGGGGGCAAGCGCACGGGCCTCCGCCCGCGTAGCCGGGGAACCGGAAGCGGGCGGACGCGCAGCGGGCAGACAGACACTGTGCACGCCTCTCCTAAGGTCACGGCGTGAGCGACGCCGCAGCCTCCGCAAAGGCGAGCACGTGCCCATCCGGGTCGGCGCAGTACCCGGCCAGGTGCCCCCAGTCCCTCTGCAGCACCGGGCTCAGCTCGCGTGCACCTGCCCGCAACGCCCGGTCATGGGCGGCACGCGCGTCAGCCACCACGAGGTACAGCTCGCACCGGGCGGGCGGCGCCGCTTCAGTCGTCGTCGCCGCCACCGCGCCGGCACCGAGAAGGCGTCGCGCGCCCTCCAGCGGCATCAGGCCCAGCACCATGGCGGCGAGGCCCGTCTCCGAGCCGAGCTCGAACTCGGTCATCCCCGGCACGTCCAACCGCGCCCTCAGGCCCAGCGCGCGCTCGTAGAACTGCGCGCTCGCCGGCTGATCGCGCACGTAGAGGATGAAGTGGGCGGCGCTCACTCGCCCGGGCAGCTCGTCAGCACGCATGGAAGTCACCTCACTTCGCTTCGGGGCCGGCGCGATCACTGCGCGTCGTCGGAGCCGTCCGCCACGCAATTCCAGCGCCCGGAACGCTTTCGCCGCTGGTTCCTGCGCCCTCGGAGGGGCAGTTCCTCGCAGCGCCCGAGGAAGCGACAGGGCACATCCGATGCACACCTTCTCCGGTGGTCACGCGAACCTGAACGGGAAGGACCGCAACGATGAAGCTGCAGGGCAAGGTCGTGCTGGTGACGGGCGGTGGCGCAGGCATGGGCCGCGAGCTGGTGCTCGAACTCGTGCGTCGTGGCGCGCGGGTCGCCGCGGTGGACATCAACGCGAAGGCGCTCGAGGAGACGCTCTCGCTGGTGCCCGGTGGAGCCGAGACGCGCGCGGTCGAGCCGTACGTGCTGAACATCGCCGACCGCCAGGCGGTGGAGGCGCTGCCGTCGAAGCTCATCGAGCGCTTCGGCGCGGTGGACGGGATCATCAACTGCGCGGGCATCATCCAGCCGTTCGTGCGCCTCAACGTGCTCGACTACGCGGCCATCGAGCGCGTCTTCGACGTGAACTGGCGCGGCACGCTCTACATGACGAAGACCTTCCTCCCCATGCTGCTCGAGCGGCCTGAGGCGCACATCGTCAACGTCTCCTCCATGGGCGGCTTCCTCCCGGTGCCCGGACAGACGGTGTACGGCGCGTCGAAAGCGGCAGTGAAGCTCTTCACCGAGGGCCTGCACTCGGAGCTCGCCGACACACGCGTGCGCGTCACCGCGGTCTTCCCCGGCGCGATCCGGACGAACATCGCCGGCAACTCGGGCGTGTCCATGGGCAGCGCGCCGAGCCCCGAGGAGGAGAAGAAGCGGGAGCGCATGACGCACCCCGCGGACGAAGCGGCGCGCGACATCCTCGACGCGGTGGAGCGGGACAGGTTCCGCGTGCTGGTGGGCAAGGACGCGAAGGTCCTCGACAAGCTCTACCGCCTCAACCCGCAACGCGCCGCTGCCTTCATCGCGAAGATGATGAAGGACCTGCTCACGCGGGGGACCTGACGAACGACACCTGCCGCCGCGCGCACTCGTCCTCGTCCGGCGGCTGCCACCGGTCGCTGGCGAGCTCGAAGACCTCGGGCGGCACGACCATGGAGAAGGTCTCGCCCCGCTCGAGGTTCCGCCGCAGCACACGCTCGCGCCGCACGTCCCTCGGCGCGTCCACCACGTGCACGGTGAGCTCGACGCCGGCCTCATCGACGAGCGCGTAGAACTGCTCCCGCTCGCTCCGCTGCAGCAGGCCGACCTCGAGCACCACCTCCGTCCCGCTCTCGGAGATCTCCCGCGCGGTCCGCCACAGCTGCTGCACGCAGCGCGCGGCGCGGTCGACGTACCAGGCGATCCAGCCCTCCTGCGGCCGGTCGGGGCTGAAGAGCGTGCTGAACCACTCGTCCAGCGTCAGCCGCACCGCCCCGCGCTCGCGGCAGAGCCCTTGGGCGAAGGTGCTCTTCCCCGAGCCCACCGGGCCGATCACGAGGTGCACCCGGCCGGTTCCGCTCACGCACTTCGCCATCGCTTCTCTCCTCCGAACGACCACGAGCCACGACGCACGGCACAAAAAGGCCGCCCGGGCAGCGGTGTGCCCGGACGGCTTCGGAACTGACCGCGCACGCGCGCGCGAAAAAGCGAAAGCCCGGAACCCCTTGCGGAGTTCCGGGCCTTCAAGTTGCGGGGGCAGGATTTGAACCTGCGACCTTCGGGTTATGAGCCCGACGAGCTACCAGGCTGCTCCACCCCGCGATACCGTTGCTGCCTTGCTTCGTCGCTGCTTTCGGCTGCGGCGACGGGCGGGTAAGTACCTCTGCACCCGCCCGTCGTCAAACACTTTTCTTCAACGAATCGTCAGCGGCCGATCTTCCCCTTCAGGAGATCGCCCAGGGTGCCGAAGCCGGACTTTCCACCGCCCGCCGGCTTCTGGCTCTTCGTCCACTCGCTCACCGCGGCGCGCTCTTCGACCTTCTCGGCCTCGGTGATCGACAGCCGGATCTTCCCGGTCTGATCGATCTCCAGCACCGCCACCTTCAGCTCCTGATCGAGCGCGAACTTCTTCTTCAGATCCGTCCCGCGCTCGGTCCCCGTCTCCGAGGCCGGGATGAGACCCTTGCCGCCCGGGAACTTGAGGAACACGCCGTAGGGCTCGATCCGGTCGACCTTGCCCACGACGATCTGGCCCACCTTCGGGCGCGGCGCCTCTTCACGCGGCGCACGCTCGCCGCCGGCGCCCTTCTCCGACGGCGCCGGACGCGAAGGCTCGCCACCCATCACCTCGCCGTTGACCACGAGCCGCAGCGCGACGCGCTTCTCGTTGAGGTCGATCTTCTCGATCGCGACCTCGACCTCCTGGCCCACGCTGAGCACGTCCTTCGGGTGCGCGATGCGGCGCTCGCTCATCGCCGACACGTGGATGAGGCCATCCACGCCCGGACGCAGCTCCACGAACGCGCCGAAGGGCTGCAGCCGCACGACCTTGCCGGTCACGCGCTCGCCCTCCTTCAGCTCGCGCGCCGCGGCCTGCCACGGATCCTCCTGGCGGGCGCGCATGGACAGCGAGATGCGCTCCTTCTGCTTCGACTTGTCCGGCGAGTTCGGCTGCGGCGGCTCGATGCGGAGGATCTCCACCTCCACCTCGTCGCCCACCTTCACCACCTCGCTCGGGTGGCCGACGCGCGTGTGCGACATCTCGCTCACGGGGATCATCCCTTCGATCCCGCCGATGTCCACGAACGCGCCGAAGTCGCGCACGGAGATGACCTTGCCGCGCACCACCTTGCCCGGCTCGAGGTTCTTCCGCGTCTCGCGCGCGAGCTTGCGGTTCTCCTCCTCGAGCACCGCGCGGCGCGAGAGGACGATGTTGCGGTCCGCCGCCTCGGTCACCCGGAAGAGCAGCTTCTCGCCCACGAACTGCTCCGGCTTGTCGACGAACTTCACGTCGATCTGCGAGAGCGGGCAGAACGCGCGGATGTCGCCGATCGCGACCTCCAGCCCTCCCTTCTTCGCCGCGAGGACCATGCCCTCCACCGGCATGCCGGTCTGGCGCGCCTCGGTGAGCAGGCCCAAAGACGCCGAGCCCTTCGACAGCATTCGCGAGAGCACGATGCCCTTGGCGCCGGTCTGGATGACGTGCGCCTCGATCTCGTCGCCGACGCCGTGGCGGAGAATGCCCTCGTCGTCCTTCAGCTCGCGCAGCTCGATCATCGCCTCGCTGCGGCCGCCGAGCGACACGAACGCGGTGTCCGCGCCGAGCTGGAAGATCTTGCCGATGACCTTCTCGCCCACCCGCGGCATCCGCTTCGGCGTGCCGGCGTCACCCTTCGACGCCTCCTCGAACATCTCGCCGAAGCTCTGCGCCTCGGGCACCTCGCGGTAGAGCGAGTCGTCGTGCCGGCGCGGCGTGGGCGCAGGCGCGCCACCTTCTGCCTGCGCGCCTTCCGCGTTCGCCTCGCCACCTTCGTCCGGCGTGGCGCCAGAGGCACCCTCACCGGCCTGAGGCGGGGCCGCGCGCTTCACGACCACCATGGGGCCCTTGCCCCCGCCACGCTGTCCCTGGGGCCGAGAGCCGCGGTCACCGCCGCCCTCACCGCCCTCCGGCTTGCGGTCGCGCTTCTCACCGCCGCCCGAAGGAATGCCCAGCATCACGTCGCCGAAAGTCGGCTTCGGCTTCCGCTTGTCACCCGGTCCACCCGGTCCCTGCTTCTCGTCGCTCACCTGCAAAGCCTCCGAAGGGCGCGCACATTACACACGCGCCCAGTGTGGTCAAAGGGAACGCGGCGCCGCGAGTCTCAGACTGAGATACTCACCGTGCCGCACATCGCGCGAGAGCGACGGACCACCGCCGCCCTCCAACACCTGTTCGGTCTCCACCCGGACGTGCGAGCGATCAGGCGAGGAAGCGTGCACCCGCAGCTCCATCCCCTCGCTCGGAGCCTTCGGCAACGGCGCCTCCAACAGCACCGCCACGCTCAGCCCGTCCGTCCCGGTGGTGAAACGATCCCGAAGATTGATCTTGTTCTCCTGCAGCCGCAGCGCAGGCGTGAAGCCGGAGAGCTCGACCTTCAGCCGTCCGGTCGCCAGCCCGACGAGCCGCGCGCGCAGCCGCTCGAGCTCTTCGCCCTCGAGCCGCCCGTCCGCGTTGGCGTCCGCGCCCGCCCGCAGCAGCTGCGCCCGCTTGCCCTCATCCACGTCGAGCACCACCAGCACCTCCACGCGCTCGGCGTGAACGACCACGCGCACGTGCTGGTGGTAGCCCTGCGGGTGGGCGGAGGCGACGCTGCAGAGGAGCAGCGCCCCCAGGGGGATGAGACGGCTCGGCATCCTCATCTACATCCCGTGGAAGCCGCCGAGCAGCTTGCGCAGATCGCCGATGCGACGCGGCTCGCGCTTCTCGTGCGCACTCTGCAGCGCCTCGCCCGACGAGGGCCCCAGCGGCATCGACCGCACCGGCTGCGACAGCGTCTGCTTCAGCGTGCGGTCCACGTAGATGGGGTTGGTGAACGCGAACGGGGTGACCGCCTGCGTCTGCACCGGCGCGTACTTGCCGTACTTGTCCTGGTACCCGAACGCCGAGCCGATCGCGCCCACCGCCTCGCCGATGGCGATGCTGGGGATCTCGCGCGGGGTGAATACCGGCCACATCGACTTCTCGCCGGAGACCTCCACGGTGAGGAAGGCGCCGTCCGGCACGGTGGCGGTGAAGCTCTCCTCGAAGCGGAGCGTGCCCTCCTTCATCGACTCGCGCGTCCAGACCTTGAGGACCTCGGGCTCGATGAGCCTGTCCTTCCCGCCGCGCAGGAGCACCACGCGCGAGACGTCCACCCACGGCGCCGCCTGGACCCGGATCTTCGCGGTGACCTCACCGGTGGGCGAGACCACGCGGCTGCCCACCATCTGATCGTCCACCGTGAAGTCCACGATGGGGCCGTTGGTGACGACCGCGCGCTGGCCCTTCAGCGCATCGACCATCGCGCCCTCGTCGAAGGCGCGCATCGAACCGTCCGCGGTGCGGCCCACGTGGAAGTAGGTGCGCGGCAGGCCCGCCTCGTCGTGCTCGTCGTGCGAGTCGCTGTTGCCCACGCCGGTGATCTTCTTCCCCAGCCCGAGCATCGTGTACCAGTCGTCCAGCGTGCCCGGGTACTTCGGCTGGCGCACGCACTGCGACGGATCGAACTCGCCCGAGGAGGGGCAGCTCGCGTCCGGGTTCCGCTTCATGATCTCGGTGAGGACGGTGCCCGGCGCGGGGATGGGCGCGGTGGGCTCGGGACCTTCGGGCGGCGTCTCGGGGATCCGGTAGTGCCGCAGCTGGTCCTGGCGCTTGCCGTTGAAGACCTCCAGCACGTTGAAGTCCCAGGAGAACTGCGAGTAGTGGTACGGGCTCACGTCCTCACCGGGCCGCGCGTTCTGGTCGAGCGAGAACGCGCTCGAGGGCGGCATCGGCTCCATCAGGTACGAGCTGACGTTGAAGCCGTTGAAGTAGCCCATGATCGTGTCGCGCGGGTGGTTCACCTGGATGAGCACCCGGTCCTCGCCCAGCGCCGCCAGAGACCGCACCTGCGCGAAGAGATCGCCCGGCTTGCGGCGGAACCACTCGAACGCGCCGTGCGTCACCGGGCCCACCTGGTACTTCAAGGGCCACGCGTTGAAGTGACCCATCTCCAGCGTCGTCAGCTCGAGGCCGACGGAGGTGGAGAGGAAGTCGCCGAGGCCCAGCGCGTCCACCGTGGGACGCAGGTCGGTGACGTAGTTGTGGTCGGTGGCCGCGATGTAGTCCACGCCTTCCGCCGCGTAGCTGAGCACGCGCTCGTCGAGCGCCATGTCCGAGTCCACCGAGTGCTCGCTGTGCACGTGGAAGTCGCCGCTCACCCAACCCGGCGTGGGCACCACGTGGTTGAGCACCACGGAGACCTGCTTCTCCTCACCGGGCTTGAGCTCCACCTCCACCTTCGCGAGGTCGTACTCGGGGCCACGCGAGACGAAGACGGTGTACTTGCCCGGACGCACGCGCTCGCCGCCGCGACCGCCGTTCACGAAGAAGAAGGTCTCGAGGTACTTGCGCGAGTCCTCGCCCTCGGCGTCCTTCACGAAGTCGGTCTGCCGCATCGTCTCGCCGACCTTCAGATCGTAGAGGTGCTTCCACGGCAGCGCGCCGGAGTCGGGGAGCGCGTGCGTCCCCTCCACCGACACCTTCGCCGGCAGCGGACGGCCGCTCTGATCGGTCACGCGAACGGAGAGCAGCGCCTTCCGCTCCACCGTGAGGTCCACGTTGACGCCGCCGTCCTCCTCGACGTCCACGTACCCTTCCGACTCCACCGGCGTGCGGCCCTTCGCGACGGCGACCGCGCGGTAGCGGCCCTTCGGCACCCAGGCCACGTAGCGGCCACCGTCACGCGTGCGTGCGGAGGAGAGGTAGCGGCCCTTGTCGTCCTGCAGCACCACCGCCACGTCGTCCACGAACTCGCCGGTGCCGGCCTCGCGCACGCGGCCGCTGATGCGACCGACCTTCTGCTCCTTCTTCTCGTAGATGATCTTCTGCGCGCTCGCGATGTCGCCCGAGCCCACCGCCAGCATCGCCGCGTAGGTATAGGACTTCCCCGGCAAGAGGCTCTGCGGAAGCTTCGCCCAGTAGGTCCCGAGGAACGACGAGTACGCGAGCGGGATGAGCATCGAGTCGCGCTTCGCCGTCGGATAGAAGTTCGGCTTGCCCAAGAGGTAGCTCGCGCCGACGGGAAGAGCCGCGACCGCGTAGGAGGTGCCCTGGCCCTCGGTGACGACCATGTCCGCGACCTCGCCGGGAAGCGCGTTGAGGTCGGCCGGCTGCGCGTACACCTCGTCGAGCCGGAAGCGCATGTCGTAGCCCGCCACGCCCGGCACGAAGAGCTTCTGGCCCGCGCCGAGGAGGCTGATGAAGCCGGTGGGGACCTCCAGCGGGAACTGCGCCGGCTTGTCCTTGCTCTCGTTGAAGATGGTCACCTCCGCGACGACGTACTGCTTGCCGCGCTCGAGGATGTAGTCGACCTGGTACGCGAGCTCCGCGTTGCCGAGCACCACGTCGTTGATCGACGTGGCCAGCGAGAGGAACTGGTTGCCCTTCCCGCTCACCCGCACCACCGCGCGGTCGCTCGTCGTGCCGTCCTCCACCACCTCCACCTTCGACGGCTCCATCGCCTCGAGGAAGAAGGCGGGGAACATTTCGGTGAACTGGTCGTTGCCCGCCGGCGCGGTGGAGGAGGTGCCACGCGCGTTGCGGACCAGATCGATGTCGATCAGCGAGCCGCCGAAGGCACCGAACCCGCGCGAGTGGCCGACGTCCTGGATGACGATCTGGATGAGCCCGTTGGAGAGCTTGTAGTCCCCCACCTCACCGAGCGCGCGCCGGCCGCCGATGAGCTGCTCGCGCGACTCGACCTTGTGGGCCACCGCGCGCGGAGGCTCGGACTGGGTACAGGCGAAGGGAACGACCGCGCCGCCGCCGAGAAGGAGGAGCGCCCCGAGCCCTGCGCCGAGCCACCGGCGCTGCACGGGTGAAATGGAGTTGCGGCTCATGCGGCGGCCCTCAGGAGGCGTGAAAGCTAGAACGTGACCTGCCCGAGGAGGTCCACGCTGTTGTTGCCGATCTCCACCGCGGCGTCCTCGATGCGGTGGGTGTACTGGATGAGGATTCTCGCCGGAATGCGCGCGGCGCGGTAGCCCACCATGCCGGTGATCTCGGTGCGCTCCGCGAACGCCAGCGCGCCGGAAGGCTGGTACCAGGCCACGCGCGCGCCGGCCTCGAGCCCGAGCGACTCGAAGTGGTAGCGCACCTGACCCAGCGCGCCCATGCCCTCCTCCGTCGGCAGGTCCGTGTCCGGGTGCCCGACGCTGCGCACGAGGAACATGCCCATCGCATGGAGGCCGCCGGTGACGAGCGTGACGTCGCCGCCGTACGCGAGCTGCGTCTCGGTGATCCGCGGCGCCGCGCCGAGGCTGAGCACGTTGTAGAAGCCGTTCACGCCGATGGAGAGCAGCGAGTCGTAGGAGAGCGCCAGCCGCGCAACCGGCGCGATGCTGTTGTTGTCGTTGAAGAGCTCGTTGGCGCCGTTGCCGTTGACGACGGCGACCGCATACTCGAAGCCCACCTTGCCGCCGAGCCGCGCGGACGAGAGCTGCACGCCCACCTGGCGGTCGAGGGTGAGGCCCTCCTGTACCGGGCCCTCGGGCGGGAGGATCCCCTGCGTCAGCACCGAGCGCGTGATGAACGGCAGCGCGTTGTCGGGGAGCAGCGTCTCAGCGTTGAACGGCGCCTTGAACTGGCCCGCGCGGATGCGGAGGAACTCGTAAGGCGTGAACTCGAGGTACGCGTCGCGCAGCGCCACGATGCGCTCGCCGCGGAGGGGATCGCCCACGTCTCGCCGCTGCACCGCGCCGTCGATGGAGACCGTGGCCTCCAACATCTCCGCAGGACGCAGCGTCAGCCCGAGCCGCGCGTTGATGAGCTGGAAGCCGCTGTTGGAGCCGATCTGCGAGTCCTCGCTCATCGGCAGCACGAGGAAATAGCCCGCCTTCACGTAGCCGAAGAGCTGCGGGTTCAGCGCGAAGCCTGAGCCGGTGCTCACCGCCTCTTCGGCCTGGGTGGGCTGTGCCGCGCCGGGCGCAGTCTCACGCACGCCGCCGCGGGGACGCTCCGCTTCGGTGCCGGTGCCCGTGAGAGCATCCTGCGCCCCGTCCTGCGGCGATGCCGAGGCCTGAGCCGAGGCCTGTGCCGGGAAGAACGCGCACGTGAGCGCGAAGAGCAGAGCCGCCTGGAAAAGTCTCATCCGTGTCCCCTCCGGCGGCGTCAGGGAGCGAGCGCCGCGGTCGGGGGCCCTTCTAGTTCACTGCACGTCAGGGCAGAAGCGCCTCTCGCAGCACGCGGCCCTGTGCGCCTGACGGCGGCGAGGTGCCGAGCAGCCGCGCCAGCGTGGGCGCGAGGTCGGTCAGCTCCGCGCGCTCGCCCTCGCCCGTCTTGATTCCGGCGCCCCAGAACACGAGCGGCAGCTGGCGATCGTAGAGGTGCCAGGTCCCGTGGCCGGTCGCGTCCTTCGGGCCGAAGGTGAAGTAGGGCTCGGGCGCGATGAACAGGTCCGGGCTGCGGGAGGGATAGAGGCCGCGGCGATAGAGCGCATCGACCGGTGAGGAGGGCGGAGCGGAGAGGAGCGACTGCTGGGTGAAGACCGCGCGCACGCCTTCGGTCCCGAGCAGCAGCTCGCGCAGCGTGGCGAATGCCTGCGGTTGCGTCACTTTCTCGCGGTGGGCGGCGAGCGCGTACCAGCCGGTGCCCTTGAAGCCGGCGAAGATCGGACCCTTCGTCTTCATCGTCCGCTGCGAGGTGGCCTCGAGCGCCTTCTGAAGCTCGGGGATGTCGAGCTGGCCTGCACGCACGCCACGTTCGCGCGCGACCTCTGCCACCCAGCCGCCGCCGTGGTCCGCTGTCAATGCCACCGTGTACTGGCCCTTCCCCACCCTCGCGTCGAGTCCCTCGAGCAGCCGCTTCAGCTCGCCGTCGATGATCCGCATCGCATCCGCTGCCTGATCCGAATCCGGGCCGAAGGTGTGCAGCACCTTGTCGAAGGTGGAGAAGCTCACCGTGAGCAGGTCCGGCTGATCGTCGCGGCCGAGCTCGTAGGTCTCCACCGCACCGAGCGCGAGATCGATGACCAGCGCCTCGGTCATCGGAAGGTGGAGGAGCTGCTCGCTGATGTGAGCGGGAGAGCCTTTGGGATCGATGCGGTGAGGCGCAGCCTTGCCGAACCCGTAGCGGTCCCTCGCCCACTCCGGCGCGCGGTTCTGGCCGGTGATGCCGCCACGCGGAAGCTCCCACACGAAACCCTTCTTCAAGTCCTCGCGGAGCTGGTCGTTCACGCGCGTGACGAACGCCGGCAGCTCCTGCGCATACGCGGTGGAGGTGGTGAAGCGCGGCGCCTGCGAGTCCATCCACAAGGCGAGATCCGCGGCGGGACCCGCGGGGAGGATCGCGCCCCGATCCTTGCCCGCCACCCCCACCACGCGCGCCTTCGGGTAGCGGAGCTTCAGCGCCTCGCCGAGCGTCCCCGAGCGGAGCGCGGTCGCCGCTGTTCCGTCGCCGGGTACGGGCTTGCGGCCGAGCGTGGTGAAGCGCGGATCCTCCACCGCGTCCACGAACCGGCGCAGGCTCGGGTCGTACCAGTCGTTCGCGACGATGCCGTGCAGCTCCGGGTACGCACCCGTGGCGATCGTCGCGTGACCCGCTGCCGTCAACGCCGGCGCGGCCTCGTAACGCGTGTCGCGATAGCGGTAACCCTCCTGCGCGAGACTCGCGATCGTCGGCGCGAGGCCTTCGTCGATGCGGCGCTCAAGATGGGACTCGCCGAGCTGATCGATGACCACGATCACCGCCAGCCGCGGGCGCGCATGAGCCGCGGCGCTCAGGAGGAGCACCACCGCGACAAGAGCCGTCAGCAAGGAGCGCAGCGTCCTCACGCCCACCGTCCGCGCCGGGAGCCCAGGATGGTCAGCACCGCGAGCGCGAGCAGTGGAAGCCAGGCAGCACCCGTCCCCGCCTGCGCATTGCACCCGCAACCACCACCTCGTTCACCGGCGAAGCGCACCACGCGGAGCTCCACGTCCTCCCCTCCGGGGACTTCGATCGCCACGCCCTCCTCGTCCGTCCCTTTCACCGTCTCGCGCTGCTCCTTGCCGTCCACACGGCGCACCACTTCGACCTCGGCGAAGATCGGAAGACTGACCGCGTGCGTGCCTTCAGCGTCGATGCGCAGCGTCATCGGCTCGTCGCTGAAGAGCTGCGTCTCGGCTCGCAGTGTCGTTTTCGGCGGCTGCAGGGACCTGACCGAGGTGAGTGCGTAAGCCACCCGTCCGTCGCTCGCGCGGAACACCCGCTTGAAGTGCCCGCTCCGCGCTGCGGCGGGATTGCCCTCCTGCATCGCGAAGACCTCTGCCTCGTCCGCCCGCAGCGCCGCGAGGATCGCCACCGCGGCGGCAGCGCCATCTCCCCCCGGACCGATGGGCGCACCGTCCTGGGTGTAGAGCGCGTGCAGGTTCGGATGCGAATCGAGCAACGCGATCAGCCGCTCGCGCAGGAGCTGCGCTTCTGTCTCCCAGCCGTAACGCGACAGCGCCACCAGGGTGAGCATCGAGTCGGTGGGTGAGATCGGACCGCCCGCGTACGCCGCGATTCCCTTCGACGTGAAAAAGAGCGGATCGAGCACGTGCCGCGTCACCGCATCGCGGACCTGGGCACCGTCTCGCACCAGCCCCGCGGAGAGCGGCGCCCAGCTCGCCGGCGTTCGCACCTTCCCGCCGAAGTCACGGTCCCGATTCGCGCCGCGGCGCACGTAGTCGAACCACACGCCGTCGGGCGCCGACCAGTGACCTTCGTCCGGATGCAGCAGCCGGCCCGCGAGGGGGAAGGATCGGTTGCGCGCGTCCTCCGCCTTCGGATGCCCCAGCGCCACCGCCAGCCGCCACGCCTCGAGCGTTTCGTGCGCAAGCCACGCGTTCAAATCCACCGCATCGAGAGGGATTCTCCCCGCGCCCCCTTCCGCCAACGGGAGCTGCGCGTCCTGCGCCGACCAGAACGCGGTGAAGCGCGGCGAATCACCCTGCG
This sequence comes from Pseudomonadota bacterium, assembly GCA_023423535.1. Taxonomy (GTDB): domain Bacteria; phylum Myxococcota; class Myxococcia; order Myxococcales; family Myxococcaceae; genus JAFAFL01. Next base: position 136,153 of record JAFAFL010000035.1, on the reverse strand, counting down.
GATGCTCGATGGCCCCGTTGAGCTCGTAGCGGAAGTCCTCGTCCCGATCGCGGCGCCGCGCGGTCCAGTCGAACGCGTCGAGGCTCCAGTCCACCAGCGGCGCCAGGCGATCGTTGCGGTCCTCGAGTGAAGCGTCCTGCAGGGCCCGCATCGCGAACCCGAACGGAGCGATTCGCGTGAAGAACTCGGTCGTGCCCGGGCCGCCGTTCAGCGCAGGCGCGGCGCCCTGGCCATCCACGCGCGCATGACGCAGGCCGCGCTCGACGCTCTCGTCGTGGACCTGTCCTCGCCGATGCGCTTCCAGAGCCTCCAGCGCCCGGTCCGGCTCCACCAGCGCCATCGCCCAGGCCTGCCACGCGCTCTCCCACGTCCAGTGGAGGTTGCGTTGACCTCGATGCGCGAAGAAGCCGCCGGTGGGCGCCTCGTTCGAACGAAGAACCCCCATCGCGGCGTCGGCCACTCGCTGCCCGGACTCGGCGAGCAGGTCCGGTCCCAACGCCTCCGCCGAAGCGCGCGCGGCCGATTCGGAAGTACCGGTGCCGATGGCGACGAACGCGAGGTCGCCGAAGCTCTCGGCGGGCGCGGAGAGTTCGATGACCCCATCACCACCGCTGACCGTCCTTGTACCGGTGCCTCTCATGGTCAAAGCGAAGGCCAGTCCCTCCTTCAGGACCAGCGTGCCGTCGGTGCCTCCCGCTGCGCCGGATGCCTCGACGGTGACGCGCAACGAGTAGTCACCGGCGAACGGATGAACGCTCACCGCGAACCCCGCCTCCGTCGCGCGGTGGAGCCTCACGTCCACGTCGCCCATCTGCGCGTGCACCACGTCCGGCCCGAAGGAGAGTGACGAGACCGTCAACGGCATGGCCTCACCGTCCTTCAGCGCCTCCACGCGGAGCTCCGCGATGACGGCATCCGCCGGCGCGCCACCTCGCACGTCGAAGAGCACCGCGCGCAGCGGTCCCTCCTCCACGCGCACCTTCAGGCCCACGTCCCCGCGCTCGCCGGTGAGCACCGGGCCCGGCGGATCGAACGTGTACTGCGGACGTCCGGAGACGCTCGGCGGCGCGGCGATCGCGACGGATGACGCAGCGATCAGGAGGAGTGAGAGCACGCGGGACATGGCGCGCTTCCTCCCACCCTACCGACGCAGCCGCAACACCTTGAGGATCCGGTTCACCACCGCGCGTGACTCGGCGATCCCCACCGCGTAGCTCAGCGCGAAGTAGGCGAGCCCGAACGGCAAGAGCACCACGAGTCCGGTGAGGATCGGATGCAGCGCGGGCGCGGGCAGCAGCCGTCCGCCGACCTCGGTCAGCGCGGCCTCGCTCAACCCGAAGCGGCTCGCGAGCAGCGCCTTCACCCCGAGCCCCAACAGTCCCGCGCCGACCGCGCACGCCCACAGCGAGAGGATCTTCCCTCGCAGCGACGGCACCTCGCCCACCACGCGGCGAAGCGCACGACGGAGGAGGAGGAACTCGATCCACGCGGCGAAGCCCGAGCCCAGCGTCAGCGCCACCGCGCCCAGCTCCTCCGGCAGGGACAACCAGCGCGGCACGTGCAGCGCGCCGAGGTAGGCGAGCCCCGCGCCCGAAGCCACGCGCACCACCGCCATGCGCAGCGGCGTCTTCGTGTCCTTCAGCGCGTAGAACGCCGAGGCAAACAGGCGCGCCTGCGTGGAGGCGATGAGCCCGACCGACGCGCCGGCCAGGAGGTACCAGAGGTAGCGCGTGTCCGCGGCGGAGAAGCGGCCCGTCTGCAGGAGCGCACCGCCCACCACGTCGCCGAGAAAGAGGAACGCCGCCGCGCTGGGGATGACGAAGAACGAGATCCGCCCGAGTCCCTTCGCCAGTCGCTCGCGGATGATCGCACTGGCGTCCCCACCCGCTCCGGTGGCGCGGCTCATCTCCGGCAACTCCGCGGCGCTGACGCTCATGCCGAAGAGGCTCACCGGGATGAGGTAGAGCGTCTGCGCGTACGCCAATGTCGCCAGCGCCCGAGGGCTGATCAGCGACGCGATCGCGGTGTCCACGTACGCGCTGATCTGCACCACGCCCCGGCCCACCACCACCGGACCGAACGCGCGCAGGACCTGACGCACGCCCGGGCTCTGCGTGGAGAGCGACGGCCTGAACCCGCCGAGCAGCGAGAGCACCGCCGGCAACTGCACGAGGAACTGCAGGAGGCCACCCGCGACCGCACCCCACGCCAGATAGACCGCGAGCTCCTCCTGCTGTCCGCCCGCGAAGAGGACCATCGCGGCGATCATCGCGCCGTTCCAGATGACCGGCGCCGCGTAGGAGAGGAAGAAGCGCCGGTGCGAGTTGAGGATCCCCAGGCACCACGCGCTGAGCACGAGGATCCCCGTCATCGGGAAGAGGATCCGCACCAGCGTGATCGTCAGCGCGCGCGCCTCGCCCTCGAAGCCGGGCGCCACCAGATCGATGAACAGCGGCGTCAGCCACACGCACAGCAGGACGAGCACCGACGTCGCCAAAGAGAGGATGCCGAACACCGCGCCCGCGACGCGCCGCGCCTCCTCCGCGCTCCCCTTCCCCAGCGCCTGCGCATAGACGGGGATGAAGGAGGCGGAGAGCACGCCCTCGCCGAAGAGGTTCTGCAGGAAGTTCGGGATCCGCAGCGCCGCCTTGAACGCCGCCGCCGCGATCGAGTTGCCGAAGTAGTGCGCGAACACGCGCTCGCGCACGAGCCCGAACAGCCGCGAGGCGAGGATCCCCGCCGCCACCAGCAACGCGCCCTTTGCTCCTCTGGAAGCCCCGTCCTTCACGCGGCGCGCACGCTACGCGCAATCCGAGCGTCGTCTGAATTTGAAAACGCTTCGCAATCGCTCGCGCTGCACGACGTTCGAGCCGATCGCGCGCGTGTTCTCGCTTGACCCTCGCGGCACCGTTCCGCATCGTGGCCGCGAATGACCGACGCGCCCCCCGGCACTCTCGATACCGACAAGGCCCGTGTCCGCCTGGTGCTGACGCGGGAGCTCGAGACGATCAGCGTGTACGAAGCCCTCGCGCGGCAGGCCTCTGCGCCCGAGGTCCGCGTCTTCTTCGAGCACCTCGCGCAGGAGGAGAAGGAGCACGTCGCCGAGGCGGTGTGGCTCCTCCGCCAGCTCGACTCGGGACAGGACGCGGACTTCCAGAAGAGCTTCTCCACCGCGCACTTCGAGGGACAGGTCTCCTCCAGCCCCTCTTCACAGCCGGCGGCTCCGGGCAACGGCGGTCAGGGCATCACCACCTCGCCCACTGCCGCCACCGCGAGGCCGTCTTCGAACAATGGCGCGGCGCAGGCGCAGTCGGCGGACCTCAAGCGGCCCTACATCCCCGAGGACTACAAGCTCCCCGGCAACCCGGGCGCGCTGCTCCACGCGCTGCCCGCGCCGCAGACCGAGATCACCGGCACCTTCACCGTGGGCCCGCTGAAGCGGCGCCGCTGAAGCTCTACCTTTCTTTCTGGGCCTCAACCCTTTCCACCAGCTGCCGAAAGCACAGACCGAGGGACACGATATGGGCGACTTCCTGGGACACGCCGAGAACCCGCTCCGCGAAGAAGAGTGGGCTCGCCTGAATGAGACCGTCATCCAGGTCGCGCGCCGCAGCCTGGTGGGTCGCCGCTTCCTCGATCTCTACGGGCCGCTCGGGCCCGGCGTGCAGACGGTGGCTCACGACGAGTACAGCGGCGTGTCGCCCGGTGCGGTGGACATCGTGGGCGAGCAGGACACCGCGCCGGTCTTCACCGACCTGCGCCGGTTCAAGACCATCCCCATCATCTACAAGGACTTCCTCCTCCACTGGCGTGACGTGGAGAACGCGCGCAGCCACAACATGCCGCTGGACGTGTCCGCCGCCGCCGGCGCCGCCGCCTTCTGCGCGCAGCAGGAGGACGAGCTCATCTTCTACGGTGACCAGAAGCTCGGGCACGAGGGCCTGCTCAACGCGACGGGCCGCCTCACGGTGGAGCTCGGCGACTGGACGGAGCCGGGCAACGGCTACGCGGCGATCGTCGAGGCCACCCGCCGGCTGAACGAGAGCGGTCACTACGGCCCCTACGCGCTGGTGGTCTCGCCGCGGCTCTTCTCGCTGCTGCACCGGATCTACGAGAAGACCGGCGTGCTGGAGATCGAGACCATCCGGCAGCTGGCGACGGACGGCGTGTTCCAGTCGAACCGCATCCGCGGGGACTTCGGCGTGGTCATCAGCACCGGCCGCGAGAACCTCGACCTCGCGGTGGCGATGGACATGACCACCGCGTACCTCGGCGCCGAGCGGATGAACCACCCGTTCCGCGTGCTGGAGAGCCTCATCCTCCGCATCAAGCACCCGGACGCGATCTGCACGCTCGAGCCGGGCATCGGCCGCGCTGCGCGGAAGTAGTCCGCGCGGGGGCGTGCTAGAGGACCGCCCCATGTCCAGGATCCTGGTCGTCGAGGACGAGCCGAACCTCCGCAAGGTGCTCGCGACGCTCCTGCGCCGCGAGGGCTACGAGGTCACGGTGGCGGAGAACGGCGAGGTCGGGCTCGCCGAGTTCGAGAAGCACGGCGCGGACGTCGTCGTCACCGACATGGTGATGCCGAAGGTCGGCGGCATGGAGGTGCTGCGCACGGTCAACGCGCGCGCGCCGGACGTGCCGGTGATCATCGTCACCGCGCACGGCACCGTGGACAGCGCGGTGGAGGCGATCAAGCTCGGCGCCTTCGACTACATCACCAAGCCCTTCGACCAGGCGGAGCTGCAGACGGTCATCGCCAAGGCGAGCCGCACGCACCAGGCGTCGCTGAAGGCGATCAAGCCGGACGGCAGGCTGCGCGCGGCGATCGTCGGCGACTCGCAGCAGATGCAGGAGATCTTCCGCATCATCGACAAGGTCGCGGACACGCCCTCCACCGTGCTCATCACCGGCGAGAGCGGGACGGGCAAGGAGCTCATCGCCAGCGCGCTGCACGAGGGATCGTCGCGGCGCGAGAAGCCGCTGATCAAGATCAACTGCGGCGCGATTCCGAAGGACCTCATGGAGTCCGAGCTCTTCGGCTACGAGCGCGGCGCCTTCACCGGCGCGGTGACGAGCAAGCCGGGACGCTTCGAGATGGCGGACACCGGCACCCTCTTCCTCGACGAGATCGGCGAGATCCCGGTGGAGATGCAGGTGAAGCTCCTGCGCGTGCTGCAGGAGGGCGAGTTCGAGCGCGTGGGCGGGATCAAGACCACCCGCGTGGACGTGCGGCTCATCGCGGCGACGAACCGGGATCTGGAACAGGAGATCGAGGCGGGGAGGTTCCGCAAGGACCTCTACTACCGGCTCAACGTGGTGCCGATCCGGCTGCCGTCCCTGCGCGAGCGCACCAGCGACGTGCCCATGCTCACGCGGCACTTCATCGAGAAGTACAACAAGCGGCTGAACAAGCGCATCGAGGGCATCAGCGACGAGGCGCTGGAGCTGCTCTGCCAGTACCCGTGGCCGGGCAACATCCGCGAGCTGGAGAACCTCGTGGAGCGGATCCTCCTCTTCGCCGACGGGCCGCGCATCGAGCGGTCGGATCTGCCGGAGAGCTTCCGAGGTGGAGCGGCGGGTGGGGCTCCGTCCGCAGCGGGCGCGGTGCATCCGGGGGCGCAGGTTTCAGTCGGTGGCGCGGGCATGGCGGGTCATGCCGTGACGGGCGCGCACCCGGGCGCGGGGGCGGGCGCGGGTGCGCTCGGTGCCGGCGGCTCGGCTGGGATGCAGGCCACAGTGGCGGGAGGCAGCGCGGGTGCTCCCCTGCCCTCCGAACATGCAGGTACGGCAGCGCCCGGCGAGGGCGGGCTGAAGGATCTCGTTCGCGCGAAGGCGGCTGAGGTCGAGCGGGATCTCATCGTCCGCGCGCTGGAGGAGACCGGCGGCAATGTCACCCGAGCCGCTCGCCTCCTGCAGATCAGCCGGAAGTCGCTGCAGACGAAGATGAAGGAGTTCGGCCTGCGCGACACCGACTCGCAGGAGGAGTAGCCGGCCCTTCGTCCCTCGTCGTCCCGCTGCATGCAGCGCGGCCCGTTCACTCGCCTGGCGAAATACTGGCGCACGCCGGATCGTTCCCGCGACACTCGCGCCTCACCCCCCTTCCCCCCACGTCTCCCGGAGAGTCGTCTGATGCCGCTGCTGCCCACCGTAGGCCCCCGCCGGAAGAGCCCCCTCCCCAAGGTCCTGTTTCTCGCCGGGGCGGTGGGGCTGACCGCGGGCGGCGGCTACCTCTGGCGCAAGCACTCGCTCGAGCGCGAAGAGGTTGCCCGGGTGGAGGCGGAGCGCGCCGCGGTCGCCGAGGCAGAGCGCGCGCGTCTCGAAGCCGAGCGCAACCGCCCGCCCACGCCGCAGGAGGCGATGCAGCAGAGCGGCCTCAAGCACATGTCGGCGCAGGTCGACGGGCCGCTGGAGAGGGCGATCGTCGGCGCCGCGGGTCCTGCGGTGGGCCCCGCGCTGACGCAGGTGGTGACGCGCTCGCTGGTGTGGTGGATGGACGTGCCGGGCGATCTGCGGCGCGGCGACAAGCTCGACGTCCTCTACGAGGAGCGGGCCGGGCAGGAGCCGCTGGTGCACGCGGTCCGCTTCGAGAGCGCGAAGGCCGGCCGCACCTTCCAGGCCTACCTCTTCAAGAGCCCGTCGGAGAAGTACGCGCGCTTCTACGAGCCCACTGGCGAGGAGCTCGAGCAGCGGCTGAAGGACTCGCCCATCGACGACTACGAGCAGATCACCTCGCTCCTGCGCGACGGGCGCCGCCACAAGGGCGTGGACTTCAAGGCCCCGGACGGGACGCCGGTGCTCGCGCCGTTCGACGGCGTGATCGTCCGAAGGAACTGGAACTTCCGCGTCAACGGCAACGCGCTGGAGCTTCGGGACGCCAATGGCCGGCGCAGCGCGATCTTTCTGCACCTCGCGGAGCTGCCCCGGGACATCCAGGTCAACACGCGGGTGAAGAAGGGCCAGGAGATCGCGAAGAGCGGCAACAGCGGAAGGTCGTTCGCGCCGCACCTGCACTACCAGCTGATGGCGGGCGAGACGAAGGTGCTCGATCCCTTCAGCGAGCACGAGACCTACCGCCGCAGCCTCCCCGCGGCGGACCGCGCCGCGTTCGATGGCGAGGTGCGCCGGCTGCAGACGCTGATGTCCGGCGCCGTGGCAGCGGGCGGCACCGCAGCCGGCGGTTAGCTCCCGTTTCTTGACCCCTCCGGGGGCGGGCACTAGCGTCCTCTCGACGTTCGACCGCGAACGTGGCGGCGACTCGCGCGAGGGGATGAACGACGGTGATGCGCCAGAGCGCACGGTCAGGGCTGTGGTCGTCGGGATGGGTGCTGGCAGTGGCGGTCCTTGCCCTGTTCGCGCCACGGCCGGCGGTGGCTGCGGAGATCACCCGGCTGGCCTCGTCGTTCGAGCCGGACGATCCCTTCGGCATGTATCTCACCGCGGGCTACGTCCGCGATCAGCGCAAGGGAAAGCTCGTCCGCGAGTGGCACCAGGACGGCGACGTGCGCGAGGTCTCGGAGTTGCGCTGGCTGCAGGTGGAGCACCGGCTCGACCTCGACCTGCGCATCGGCCTGTGGACGGATCTCGAGTTCCGCTACACGCTGCCCATCGTCTTCAGCCGGGACCAGACGTGGGACTACGCGCGTCCGGCGGGCCAGGAGACGGGGCCTGAGAACAGCACCCTCACCAACAACTGCCTGCGCGCGGACGGGACGCTGTACGACCCCTCGTGCCCGACGACCAACGCGGGCGCGCAGCCGGTGTTCGGCGTGCCCTCGGCGAGCTACCGCGGCGGGCTCGGGGACATGCGCTTCGGGCTGGCCTACGCGCTGTTCAACGAGCGGAAGGACCCGTCGAAGCCGAACTGGATCCTCGGCGTGGACTACGAGGCGCCCACCGCGACGCTGAACGATCCGACCCAGGAGACCTCGCCTTCGGCGCGCGGCGGCATCGGCGACCGGCACCACAAGTACACGTTCTACACGGCGCTCTCGAAGCGGCGCGGCGTGGCGGACCCCTACTTCCGCGTCCACTACACGCTGCCGGTGCGGGGGCCGGGCTGGTACTCGAACTGCGACCACCCGAGCGCGGAGAACATGCAGGCGCCGGACAACTGCGGAGAGGGCTTCTGGACCCGCTCTCGCACCGGCACCAGCGCGCCGCATACCGGCGGGGTGACCTTCGGCTCCGAGTTCGTTCCCTGGGAGCAGGGACCGCACCAGCGCGTGGCGATCGACCTGCGGCTGCTCGCGAACTACGTGGGCCCGGCGCGGTACTACAACCCCCTCTCCGACGTGCTGGGCAAGACGCTCTATACGTCCGACCACCTCGAGCTCGGCGGCGCTGCGGGACTGACGGCGTGGGCGGCGGACTTCCTCGGCTTCAGCCTGCTGGGCACGCTGACCTACACGACCGAGCACACCCTCACCGGTGAAGAGGTCGGCGAGGATCTCAGCGGCGACGGCGTGGTGCGGCTCGACAACCGGGCGGAGCTGAACCCGAACTACGACCACCGCGTGGACGTGACCTCGAGGCGCCTGCGCGCGCACGAGATGTTCCACTGGCGGGTGGACGCGAAGGCCACGTTCAACTTCTGAGCGCTGATGTCGTCGTTGTCGCGCTCGGCGAGGCCGGGACGCAGCGGGGAACCTCGGAGCGACGCTTGCGTCCAGTGCCCAGCGCGGAGCCGAGCGCCTCCGTCAGCGGAGTCGAGCCGTCCCGCTGGACTCGTCCGGTTGCCTCTGCGCCACGCCCAGCGCGTAGTGGAGCGACTTCGTTAGCAGAGACGAGGCCTCCCGTCGGACTCGTCCGGCTGGCTCCTGCGCCCGATGCCCACAGCGTAGCGGAGCGCCTTCGTGAGCAGAGACGAGGCGTCCCGTTGGACTCGTCTGCTTGGCTCTTGCGCCCGATGCCCACCGCGTAGCGAACCGTCTCCTTCCCGTAACGAGCGGAGTGCCTCCGCGTGGAAGGCGGCGAGGAAGTCGCGTCGGCCTCGCCCACTGATCCTTCCGCCCAGCGAATAGCGGAGCGCCTCGGTCAGCGGAGTCGAGCCGTCTCGCAGGACTCGTCAGGGCGCCTCTGCGCCTCGCCCAGCGCGTAGTGGAGCGCCTTCGTGAGCAGAGACGAGGCGTCCCGTTGGACGCGTCTGCCTGGCTCCTGCGCCCGATGCCCACCGCGTAGCGAACCGTCTCCTTCCCGTAGCGGACTGCCTCCCCGTGGAAGGCGGCAAGAAAGTCGCGCCGGCCTCGCCCGCTGATCCTTCCGCCCAGCGAATAGAGGAGTGCCTCCGTCAGCGGAGTCGAGCCGTCCCGCTGGACTCGTCCGGTTGCCTCTGCGCCTCGCCCAGCGCGTAGTGGAGCGCCTTCGTGAGCAGAGACGAGGCGGCCCGTTGGACTCGTCTGCCTGGCTCCTGCGCCCGATGCCCAGCCCGAAGCGGAGCGCCTCCGCCAGCGGGGCTGATTCTTCCGCCCAGAGTCCAGCGCGCAGCGAACCGCCTTCCGTCAGCGAAGACGAGCCGCCACGCGGGGCTCCCCTGGCTGGCTCTTGCGCCCGATGCCCAGCGCATAGCTGAGCGCCTCCGCGTGGAAGGCGAAAAAGCCGCGCGACTGGTGCTCGACCGACGCCTCCAGCTCCCCGCGAAGCGCGGGCAGCGCGTGGAACGGAACCGCCGGATGGGCGTGGTGCTCGGCGTGGAGGTTCATGTTCCACATGAGGAAGCGAACGATCGGGTTTGAGCGCGTTGTGCGCGTGCGCTGAAGCTGGGTGCCCTCGTGTGGGAGGCCGGTGTGCTCGGCCATCACGAAGAGCCCCATGTAGAGGTGCGCAAAGGGCCAGGCGAGCAGTGCCCAGGCGAAGCCTTCGACGTAGAGGAGACCCAGCGTCGCCGCGCCGCCGAGCGTGAGGACGACGAGCCCGCTCTCCCACCGCACTCGGCGGCGAATGTGCGGGCGGACCCACGGGAAGAGCCTGGCGAACGAGGCCTCGCTGACTGCTCCTAGCGCGCCGACGGTGAAGAGGGCCTTGCCGAGCAACAGCGACTGGCCGCTGGCGAGGAGCAGGTAGACGAGCGGGTTCCGGGGAAAGGGCGAGAGCAGCGCGGGCATCGCGGCGATCTCTGGATCGCGCAGCGGGTCCTGGGTGTGCCGGTGGTGCTCCCAGTGGAACTCGCGGAAGAAGGTCGGCGACTGGAGCATCAGCACCGCCGAGCCCCAGGCCACGCTCTCGTTCAGCCAGCGGGTTCGGAACGCGGTGCCGTGTCCCGACTCGTGAAGCGAGGGGAAGTGGCAGAGCAGCCCGAGGCCTGCGACCGCCGCCGCGAGCACGGCGAGCACCGGGCTCCCCTCAGCGCCGAACTGCACCGCCGCGAAGAGGGCCGCGACCAGAAGGGGCACCTGTACCGCCAGCCGCAGCAGCCCCGGGAGATCGCGCTTCGTCAGCTCCGCCATGCCCCAGCGATACCCCGATTGCAGCCGTCTGACTCCCGGCACCGAGCTTCCACCCGACTCGTACGAGCCGCCGAGTGATGCGGTCGATGAGGTGCCCTTGCCGCCGCGGTTCCCACGGATCCCGTCGGCCACGGCGCCGCCTTCCGTGCCTTGCACGCGTGCCGTCGGCCCACGCCCGCTCGCCCGCTGCCGGCGGCCAAAGTTCGCGCTCGTGGCAGTGGAAGCGGAAGCGCCGCACGTCGCTACTCAGCCGGTCTCGTCGATCTCTGCGACTCGAGGGCGACGCCCGCCGCCGACGGTGGCCGGAGTTCGCGCTCGTGGCAGTGGAGGCGGAAGCGCCGCACGTCGTACTCAGCCGGTCTCGTCGAGCTCAGCGGCTCGAGAGCCGATGGCCCAGCCTTCCGATGAGTGGGCCACTCGCCCCGGCTCGGTCGACTCGCCGGAACGTCGCGGCCTAACCCGTGGCTCAACCCTTCAGCCCGAGGCCCATCCGGTACACGTCCTGCCCGCTCCATCCGGACGCCCGGGCGATCTCGGTCGCGAGCCCCTTCAGCCGCTCGCCGCGTGCCAGACCCGCCTCCAGCGCGCGACGGACCTCGTCCTCGGACCAGCGGCTGCTGCCGGTGCGGCCCTCGACGACGACGACGATCTCGCCCAGGACCTCGGCGCCGGCGTAGCGCGCGGTGAGCTCGTCGAGCGTCCCGCGCACGAACTCCTCGTGAAGCTTCGTCAGCTCGCGCGCCACGCAGGCCCGCCTGCCGGCACCGAGCGCCTCGGAGAGGTCCGCCAGCGTCTCCCCCACCCGCCGCGGCGACTCGTAGAGCACGAGGGTCGCTCGCAGTGGCGCGACCTCGGCGAGGATCTCCGAGCGCTCTGGCCCCTTCCGCGGGAGAAAACCGAGGAAGTGGAACCGGCCGGTCGGCAGGCCCGAGGCGCTCAGCGCAGCGATGACCGCCGCCGGCCCGGGGATGGGGACGACGTTCACGCCCCGCTCCACCGCCTCGGCCACCAGCCGTTCGCCCGGGTCGCTGATGCCGGGGCTGCCGGCGTCGGTCACCAGCGCGCAGTCCTCCCCGCCTTCGATGCGGTCGAGGATCCGCCCGGCGCGCTCACCCTCCGCGAACGCCGGGAGGCTGACGAGATCTCCCCGAAGCCCGTGCGCGTCGAGCAGCTTGCGCGTGTGGCGGGTGTCCTCGCAGGCGATGAACGCCACCTGCGCGAGCGTCTCCCGCGCCCGGGCGGAGAGGTCCCCCAGGTTTCCGATCGGCGTGGCCACGAGGTACAGCGTTCCCGGCACTCACATCCCCGCGTCAAAGGCGCCGGGCAGGTGTTCCACCCGGGCGGTGAGCCCCCGGCCTAGCACCGTGATCACGTCGAAGCGAATCATCCTGTCGCGGCCGGCACCGCCGTGTTCGAACAACCAGTGCAGGGCCGCCTTCACCACCTTCCGTTGCTTGGCCCCGGAGACCGTGGTCGAGGGGTCTCCCCAGGCCGCGTGGCTTCGCATCCGGACCTCCACGAAGCAGAGCGTGTCACCGCGCTCTGCCACGAGGTCCAGCTCTCCCCACCGGCAGGTCCAGTTCCTGTCGAGGATCCGGTACCCGAGCTCCTCCAGATGCACCGCCGCCACCAGCTCCGCCTCCGAGCCAAAGGCGCGCCTGTTCACCCCTCCCCGAACTGACTCCGTCGCGACCGTCTGCATGCCGCCAGTGATAACCACCCGGTCTGACATCGCACACCGACAGACGGCACCAGACTGCTTTACCGGATATCCATCACAGCAAAGGGATCATCGAACGTTGCCTCGCGCACCACCGCCCAGGTGTCGTGCAGCCCGTCGAGGTAACGGACGGTCACGCCCGACAGGGTGACGCCCTCCAGCGCCCTCACGTTGACCGACACGTACTGACCGCCGATCTCGGGGATGTCGCCGCGGCCAAAGGGGATGACGCCGCAGACGGTGCAGTGCGGCCGGAAGACCTCGTACAGGCCCGGCGTCTTCTCCGCGGCCTCGCGCTGGGTCTCGGGCGCCGCGAGGAGCCGGAAGTCTTCGGGCTTGGCGATCGCTCCCCACCAACCGTGCTTGCTGCACCAGGTGCAGTTGCAGCGGGTGGTACCGGGCGTCAGGTCCAGCGCGATCTCGTAGCGCCACGCGCCGCAGTGACAGCCTGCGCGGTAGGTGTGGCGTCCCTTCACGAACGGCGTCTTCGGGGCGTGCTGCTTCGCTGCCTGCGGGGTCTGCATCGTCTGGGGCTCCATGTCTTCTCCTTCGGCTGTGGTCCGCGCTTCGTGCGTACGAGGAAGAAGGTAGAGGCCATCGCGGACAGGATGTGTCCTCGATCACAGAGCCATCTGCGCCGCCCGTCGATACAGTCTGCCGCGATGCCGAAGACCGCCGGCCGTCTGCTTCAACTGCTCTCCCTCCTCCACACCCGCCGTTTCTGGCGCGGCGAGGAGCTGGCCGAAGAACTGCGCGTCACCGCCCGAAGCGTCCGCCGCGATGCGGAGCGGCTGCGAGAACTCGGCTACCCCATCCATGCCAGCGGAGGCGTGGGCGGCGGCTATCGGCTCGGCGCCGGTCGCGAGCTGCCTCCCCTTCCCCTCGAGGACGACGAGGCCATCGCCGTCGCCATCGGGCTGCGCGAGGCGGCCGCGGGATCGATCACCGGCGTCGAAGAGGCGGCCGTCCGCGCGCTGACGAAGCTCGAGAGCGTGCTGCCCCAGCGCCTGCGCCGGAGGGTCAACGCGCTGCAGGCGGTGAGCGTGCGGCTCGGAGATCAGACGCCTCGCATCGACGCTGCCCTTCTCTCGACCGTGGCCTCCGCCTGCCGCGACTCGCTGGAGCTGCGCTTCACCTACCGGAGCCACGGAGACGTGGAGAGTCGCCGCGCGGTGGAGCCCTACCGGCTCGTGCACACGAGGCTGCGCTGGTACCTCGTCGCCTGGGACCTCGGTCGCGGCGCCTGGCGCACCTTCCGCGTCGACCGCATCGCGCCGCGCCCGCTGCCCGGCCGGACCTTCACGCCGCGGCCGCTCCCCGCGGACGACCTCGCCGCCTGGGTCTCACAGAGCGTCTCCACCGACGTCTATCGCTACCGGGCAAAGGTCACCCTCCACCTCTCCGCCGAAGAAGCAGGGCAGAAGCTCTCCGGCGTGGCCGCGCGCATTGAACCCCTCTCCGCAGACCGGTGCCTCATGCACACCGGTTCGGATTCGCTGGAGGGGCTCGCGTTCCACCTCGGGTTCCTCGGCTTCGAGTTCGAGGTGCACGAGCCGCCGGAACTCCGGGACCACCTTCTTCGGCTCTCACAGCGACTCGGGCGCGCCGCTGCCGGGACAAGCGATGGGAAGGGCACGCGCCAGAAGTCCAGGCGAGGACCACGCGCGCTCACCACCCGCGCGGCGACAGCCAGACCCGTGCCGGACCGGTGAGACCTCGGGAACTCGCGCAGGCTGGGCCAATGCGACGTAGGCCGGAGCCGCGGCGCCTCTTCGCGGGTCGCACCGCGCTGTTCGCCCCCTCCGTCGCGTCGCGGCGACGTGGGTCGTCACCGATGCGGTCCGGGCTCGAAGGGACGCTCGCGATGCGGCGACTTCCGGGAGTCGGCCGACCCGGGCGCGTTACAGCGCCACCGACGAGTCCGCCAGCTCCGCGCAGGGTTGAGCCGGCGAGACGTGCAGCACCTGCACGCCCGCGCTCTGCGAGAGCTGCTTGAGCATCTTCCCCAGCAGCGCGTGCTTCGGCGGCGGAAGGCCCGCGGCGCCGGAGATCACCAGCGGCATGCGCACCCTCTTCGCGAGCCACTCCACGAGCGTCAGCCGCAGCGCGAGGTACGCGAGGTCCAGCTCGGCCGCGCCGGCCCTTCCCGCTTCGACAGCGCCCTCCGCGCCCACCAGCCGCGCGCGCCCACGCCCATCGAGCTCGAGCCCCGACCACCGCCTGTCGCTCAGCGCGGTGAGGTACTGGCCCGCCCTCCCCTTCACTGCCGCCGCCACCTCGGCCGCCTCGACGTACGCCGCGTCCGCCGCCAGCGCGAGGAGCTTCGGCGCCGGGTCCTCGTAGGCAGCAACGCCCTCTTCGACCGAGGCCGGCGAATCCTCCACGGCGGCAGGCACCTGCGCTCGCGGGATGAGCGACTCCTTCGCCCGGGCAAGCTCCCGCTCGATCTCGCGCGGGTCGCGCACGTAGCCACCGGCCATCGCCTGCATCTGCTCGCCGAGCTCCTCCGCCTCCCGGCGCAAGCGCTCGAGCCCCCGCGCCGCCTCGACGTACGCCGGATCCGCCTCCGCGGCGGCGAGTTCGAGCTTCAGCTCCTCCACCCGCGCAGCGTAGAGCGCCCGTCGCGTCAGCAGGTCGAGCACCTCCTGCGGCTGCTCCACCGAGAGCCTCTTCATCGCCTCCTTCACCGGACGCGCCTCGGCCTCGAAGGCCTCGCGCACCTTGCGCTCCCGGGCGGCGCGCATCCCCTCCCTGCGCTCGCCCTGCTGCGAGTCGCGCAGGTCGTCCACCCACTTCAGCGCCACCAGCGCCGCCACGCCGAAGGCGGGGATGTCCAACAGCGCGAGGTAGCGCAGCGCCCCGTCCGCGAAGAGCCCGCCCGCAAGGCACAAGACCCCCACCGCCGCGGCGCCGACGAACTTCGCGTCCCTCCAGAACGGCTCCGGCGCCGCCGCCGCGAGCTCCGCCGCGTGCAGGCCCTCCTCCCGCTCCGCCTCGAGCCGCGCCATCGCCTCCTCGAACCGCTGCACCTGCGCCGGATACCGGGCGATCCGCTCCTCGATGTCGTGCGGCAGCCCGAGCGTCTGCGCGGTGGGCGCGGCCTGGAACGACGCCTCCGCCTCCGCCAGCGCCGCGCGGATGGCGCCCACGCCCTTCAGCCGCTCCTCGAGCTCGAACGTCTCGCCGACCAGCGCGTCCTGCCGGAACTGCAGCCGGTCGATCCGCGCCGAGACCTCCAGCTCCTTCTCCAGCGCGGCGATCCGGGCCGCGACCTCCACCGCGTCCACCGGCCCCGCTTCCGCCAGCGGCTCGGCACGCGCGGCCGCCCGGCCTCCACCTGAAGCCTCGGGACCAGACGCAGACGCCGCCGAACGCGCACCCGACGCGCGCGAGGGCAGCTGCGCCGGAGAGAACACGAACAGGCCTTCAAAGACGCTGCGCGGCGGCAACTGCGCCTGCGCGCGGAGGTACTGTCCCAGCTGCTGCGAATCGCGGGTGATCTCGGCGAAGGCACCGCTCGGATCGAGCCGCTGCAGCGCGCCCGCCCCACCCAGCTGTCGTACGAGCCGGTACGTCTGCCCGTCACCGCCCACGAAGGTCAGCGCCACCCGCGCCTGCGCGGCGCCAGGAACCGCAAAGGCAGCGTCCCCGCCTCGACCGTCCGGATAGAGGAGCGCCGCGAGCAGTCCGCCCAGCGCCAGCGGTCCGCCCGTCTCCGCCGAGGACTGCGGCGACTGCACGGCGACGTAGCCGCGCGGGAGTGCGGTCCGCGCCGACGGCGACAACCCGCGGACGTGCTGCGCGGCCACTTCGAGCAGGTGCATGGACGTCCGATACTAGGCAATCGCCTCGGGCACCCGCAAAGCCGAAGCGGCGGCGACCCCGAGGGATCTCGCCGCCGCTACAGCTCAAATCGAGGCTGGGCCGAGCGCTGAGACTAGCTGCGCGCCGACTGCTGCTCGTCACGCACCGCCACGCGGGACTTCTTGCCGCGCAGGTTGCGGAGGTAGAACAGGCGGTTGCGGTTCACGTCACCGCGGCTGACCACCTCGATCTTCTCGTAGCGGGGGCTGTGCAGCGGGAAGATGCGCTCCACGCCGACGCCGTAGCTCACCTTGCGGACGGTGAAGGTCGCACGGTGCTGACCCTTGGTCTTGCGGATGACCACGCCCTCGAACGGCTGGACGCGCTCCTTGTCACCCTCGCGGACCTTCCAGTGAACCCGGACGGTGTCCCCGGTGCGGAAGTCCAGCACTTCGGGGCGGAGGAACTTGTTCTCGACGTACTCGAGCGCACTGCGACGCATGTGATGCTCCGGTAATAAAAACGAGGCGGCGTCTCTAGCAAAGGCCGCGCGCGCCTACAAGTCCGATTCGGGCTTGCCCAGCAGCTTGCGGTCTGCCTCCGAGAGTTCCAACCGCTCGAAGAGATCCGGCCTTCGCGTCCGCGTCAGCTGCAGCGCCTGCCACCTTCGCCAGCGGGCGATCCGGGCGTGGTCTCCGCTCTGGAGCACCGCCGGCACACCCTCCCCTTCGAACACCGGCGGGCGCGTGTACTGGGGGTACTCCAGAAGCCCTTCCTCGAAGCTCTCCTTCACGGGCGAGCTCTCGTTCCCCAGCACGCCCGGCTGCAGCCGCGCCACCGCGTCCACCACCGCCAGCGCGGCCAGCTCGCCGCCGGTGAGCACGAAGTCGCCCAGGGACACCTCGCGGTCCACGTGGCGCAGGATCCGCTCGTCGAGGCCCTCGTAGCGCCCGCACACGAGGACCACACCCCGCTCGCCCAGTGCCGCCAGTTCGCGCGCCATCGCCTGGTCGAAGCGGGCCCCGCGCGGGCTCATCAGGAGCACCTGCGCCTCGGGCAGCCGCTCCTTCGCCGCCGCGATCGCCGCGGTCACCGGCTCGGGCTTCATCACCATCCCCGCGCCGCCGCCGTAGGGCGCGTCGTCGCAGACCCGGTGCTTGCCCTCGGCGTGCTCGCGGATGTCGCGCGCGCGCACCTCCACGAGGCCCTTCTCCTGCGCCTTGCCGAGGATGCTCTCCTGCGCGTACCCGGTGATCATCCGGGGGAAGAGCGTCAGCACCTCGAAGCGGAGCATGGGGCTACTCCTCGAGCTCCGGCAACCGCACGACCACGCGCCGCTCGGCGAGCTTCACCTCGGGCACGAACTGATCGATGAACGGAAGCAGGTGCTCGACCTTCCCCTCGCGGATGACGAGCGTGGGCACGTCGGCGTGGCTCCAGACCTCCTCCACGGTGCCGATGCGCGCGCCCGACTCGTCCACCGCCTCGAGCCCGAGCAGGTCGCCCTGGAAGTACTCGTCGTCCTCCTCCGCGGGCGGCTCCAGATCCTCGCGGAAGACGAACACGGTCCCGCCCACGAGGCCCTCCGCCGCGGTGCGGTCCGGCACCTCGTCGAACGAGAGGAGGATCTCCTTCGAGGTGCTCCGCGACTCGGCGATCGTCAGCTCGCGCGTCCTGCCGTCCTTGCCGCGGACGTGGATGCGCTCCACCTCCAGCAGGACTTCGGACGCGGGATCGAAGGTCTTCACGGCCACCTCGCCGCGCAGGCCATGCGCCCGGGCGACGTAGCCAACCTGGAGATGCGGGGTGCGTTCTGCGCTCACGGGGGCGCGCTACTGCGGCTGCGGCTCTGCCGGATCGGTGGCCGAGCCCTCACCACCGGCAGCGGACGCTGAAGGCCTCGCCCGAGTCTCACCCGACGCGCCGCTCTTCCGGTCGTCGAGGATCTCCAGCTTGGCCTTCACGCCCTTGTGCTGCGCGGCGGCGGACAACAGGGTCCGGACGGCGTTGATGGTGCGGCCGTCGCGGCCGATCACCTTGCCCACGTCCTCCGGGGCGACCTTGAGCTCGTAGAGCGTGCCTTCGTCCGCGGGGGACGCGCGCAGCTCCACCTGCTCCGGCCTGTCCACCAGGGCGCGGGCGATGTAGGTGACCAGATCTTCCAAGCGGCTTACGCCTGGGGAGCGGAGGCGCCGGCCTTGGCCGCGCGCTTGATGAGGTCCGCCACCGTCTCCGACGGGCGGGCGCCGGTCTTCAGCCAGTAGTCCAGCCGGTCCGCGTTGAACGCGATCTTCGGCGGGTTGAGGTTCGGGTCGTAGGCGCCGATGGCCTCGATGAACTTGCCGTCCCGCGGGTTCCGCGAGTCGGTGGCGACGACGTGGTAGTACGGCGCCTTCTTGGCACCAGCGCGAGCAAGACGAAGGACGACGGCCATTTCAGATACTCCGTTACGGAAAGAGGGGGGGCCTATACCGGCTGACCCTCGGGATTGTCAATGAAGCTCGCAGGCGGCCGAGCGGGCTCGGAGACATTCGCCAGCTGCCCACAGGCCGCCGCGATGTCCCGGCCGCGGTTCTGACGGATGAACGCCGCCACGTGGCCCTCGGTCAGAAGGTGCCGGAAGCGCTCCGCCCGGTCGTCCTGGACCGTGTGGAAGCCCAGCCCGGCGTTCTCGTTGTAGGGGATGAGGTTCACCTTCGCCGGGATGCCCTTCAGCAGCTCGATGAGCCGCGCGGCGTCCTCGTCGGTGTCGTTGATCCCCTTCAGCATCACGTACTCGAACGTGATCCGCCGGCCCTGACGCAGCGGGAACTTCCGGCACGCGTCCATCAGCGCGGCGATGTTCCACTTCCGGTTCACCGGCATCGTCTTCGAGCGCTGCTCGTCCGTCGTCGCGTTGAGCGAGATCGCGAGCTTCACGTCCGTCTCCGCGCCGAAGCGCTCGATCATCGGCACGAGGCCCACGGTCGAGACGGTGATGTGGCGGTGCGAGAAGTTCGGGCCGTCCTCGCTCTGGAGGATCTTCAGCGCGGTCTTCAGGTTGTTGAAGTTGTGCAGGGGCTCGCCCATGCCCATGAACACCAGGTTGGTCAGCGGGCGAAGAAGCTGCAGCCCTTCGTTCTGCCGCACCTCGCGGTTCACCGCGTGCACCTGGGCGACGATCTCGCCGGGGGTGAGGTTCCGCTTCAGGCCCAGCGTCCCGGTGGCGCAGAAGGTACAGGCCATCGCGCAGCCGACCTGGGTGGACACGCAGAGCGTCTTCCGGTCCGGCGAGGGCATGTACACCGACTCGATGTAGCGCCCGTCGTGCGTCTTCCAGCGGTACTTGATCGTCCCGTCGCTCGACCGCTGCTCGAGGTCCTTCGTCAGCGGCTTCATCTCGCAGCGCTCCGCGAGCTTCTGCCGCAGCGCCTTCGAGAGGTCCGTCATCTCCTCGAACGCCGTCACCCCGCGCTGGTGCACCCAGCGGTAGATCTGCCCGGCGCGGAAGGCCTTGTCGCCCAGTTCCTCGACCACGAACTTCTGCAGCTCCGGCAGCGTGAGGCTGCAGAGATCCACGCGCTTCACCGCGGCCGGCGGCGCGCTGACCGGGGGCGAGGGAAACGTCGCTTCGACTTCTGCGGGCAGGTCTGCGGAGGACATGTCGTAGGGCAACGGTTGAGGGCGCCCGGTCCCTTCCCACACTCGCGCGCGGGCGTCAAAGCGGAGCGACCGAGCCGTCAGCACAGGCGGCCTGCCCTCGGTCGCACTCGGAGTGCCCGGGTGCCGACCCTCCGGCCGGGCCTCCCTCGGTTCACGGTCGGCGAGGCGTCGGTCGCGTGCCATAAGTGCCGAATTGACCGCCACCGGCCTCACCTCCCGAAGAGCCCTCTCGCGCGGCGCGGTGGTGCTGGTGGCGATCCTCGTCCTCGTCGCGGCCTGGCAGTCCGGCCTGGTGGACCTCCTCTCCGAGCCCGAGCGGGCGCGGGAGACGATCCTCGGGCTCGGGGCGCTGGGGCTGCTGGCGTTCGTCGTCGCCTACGCGGTGGTGCAGCCGCTCGGCTTCTCCGGCATGGCCTTCGTGGTGGTGGCGCCGCTCATCTGGCCCTGGCCCGTCGCCTTCGCCGCGTCGATGACCGGCACCCTCGCCGCCACCGCGCTGGGATTCTCCGTCTCCCGCTTCGTCGCTCGGGACTGGGTCTCCTCCCGCATCCCCCAGCGGTTTCGCGCCTGGGAGGGGACGCTGGAGCGGCGCGGCTTCATCACCGTCCTCACGCTCCGGGTCCTCTTCCTCATGCAGCCGATGCTGCACGCCTTCTTCGGCGTCTCGCGGGTCTCGTTCTGGACCCACCTCGGCGCCTCCGCGCTGGCCTACGTGGTGCCCATCTTCCTCATCAGCCGCTTCGGCGCCGAGGTCTTCGCCTTCCTCCGCGAGGCACCCCTGTCCGCGTGGCTCGGCTTCGGCGCCGCGGTGCTGGCGAGCATCGCCGTCCGTCACCTCCTCCGCCGCCGCGCGCGCCGACGGGCCGCCGCTTCCGCCGGGCAGGACGTCCCCTGACGAGTGCCCGCAAAGCAGAAGGGCCGACCGCGTCTCGCGCGAATCGGCCCTTCGTCTCAGCAGCCCGTTGCGCGGACTACTTCTTGTTCTTCCAGTCGTAGGAGACGAGCTCGGTGCTGCGGAAGAAGTAGGCGACCTCGATCGCCGCGTTCTCCACCGAGTCGGAGCCGTGGACGGTGTTCGCCTCGATGGAGGTGGCGAAGTCGCGGCGGATGGTGCCCGGGTCGGCCTTCTCCGGGTTGGTGGCGCCCATGATCTCGCGGTTCTTCAGCACCGCGCCCTCGCCCTCGAGCGCCATGAGGAGCACCGGGCCGGAGGTCATGAACGTCACGAGGTCCTTGAAGAAGGGACGCTCGCGGTGCACCGCGTAGAAGCCCTCTGCCTCCTTCTGCGAGAGGTGCTGCATCCGCATCGCCACCGGCTTGAGGCCCTTCTCCTCGAAGCGGGAGACGATCTTCCCGATGATGCCCTTCTCCAGTCCGTCCGGCTTGATGATCGACAGCGTGCGCTCGATGGCCATGCGGTGCTCCCTCTTCGTGAATTTGGATGTGTGCGTCGCCCGGAGGCGAGGCCCGCGCGCCCGATAGCGCAGCGCCCGCGCCCTGTCGAGTCCGCGCTACTGCGCTTCCGCTCCGGACCGGGCCCTGCCCCGCCCATCCATCAGGCGCTGCTCGAGCACCGGCTGCAGGCACGAGACCCGCTCCTCGCAGGTCGAGAGCGCGTAGCAGGGCTCTGCCCGCTGCGGATCGCCCGAGGGCACCGGCGGACCGTTCGCCGCGTACTCCGTGCAGCGCGCCTGCCGGGGCTCCAGCGGCCCGGTGCCGTCCGCGAGGACCTCCTTCACGCCCTCCTCGGTCATCGCCTCGCGCACACCCTCGCGCGCGAACACGCCGGCAAAGCGCGGATCCCGCTGCGCCCTGAGATCGAGCAGCAGCGAGATGAACTCCCGAGGACAGGTCGCCATCTGCTCGTGGAGCCGCACGCAGAACGCGGTCGCCTCCTCGAGCCCCAGCGCTCCCTCCTCCGTCGCCGTGACGACTTCTGCAGCAGAAGGCGCGGCCGGCTCCTGCCGCACCTCCTCCTTCTTTACCTCCCGGGACGCGCACCCGGCGCCCATCACGAGCGCCAGCGAGAGCAACCCGATCCCAACGCCCGTGCGCGTTCCCATGGTGGCCTCGCTACCGCTTCGGCGCGCCGCGGCGCACCGCTTCCTGCAGGGTGGTGCCGAGCTCCGCCGGCGACTCGGCCATGACGATCCCGGCCGACTGCATCGCCTTGATCTTCTCCTCGGCCGTGCCCTTGCCGCCCGAGATGATCGCGCCCGCGTGGCCCATCCGCTTGCCCGGAGGCGCGGAGACGCCGGCGATGAAGCCCGCCATCGGCTTCTTGAACTCGCGCTTCACGTACTCGGCGGCCTCTTCCTCGGCGCTGCCGCCGATCTCGCCGATCATGATGACCGCGTCGGTCTCGGGGTCGTCGTTGAAGAGCTTGAGCACGTCCACGAAGTTCGTGCCGTTCACGGGGTCACCGCCGATGCCCACCGCGGTGGACTGCCCGAGCCCGAGCTGCGTGAGCTGGAACACCGCCTCGTAGGTCAGCGTGCCCGAGCGCGACACGACGCCGATGCGGCCCGGCCGGTGGATGTGGCCCGGCATGATTCCGATCTTGCACTTGCCGCCCGGCGTGATGACGCCCGGGCAGTTCGGCCCGATGAGGCGCACGCCCGGCTTCCCCTGGATGAAGCGCTTGGCCTTGATCATGTCGTTCACCGGGATGCCCTCGGTGATGCAGATGATCAGCGGCACGCCCGCGTCCGCCGCCTCCATGATCGAATCCGCCGCGAACGGGGGCGGAACGAAGATCACCGACGCGTTGGCCCCGGTCTCCTTCACCGCCTGGCCCACCGTGTTGAAGACGGGGACCTTGTCCTCGAACTTCGTGCCGCCCTTGCCCGGGGTGACGCCCGCCACGAGCTTCGTCCCGTACTCGAGCATCTGCCGCGAGTGGAACGAGCCCGCCGAGCCGGTGATGCCCTGGCAGAGGACCTTCGTGTTCTCGTTGATGAGGATCGCCATGATGTCCGTCCTTAGCCCTTCACCGCGGCCACGGCCTTCTCAGCGGCCTGCCGGAGGTTGTCCGCGGGGGTGATCTTCAGGCCCGACTTCGCCAGGATCTCCTTCCCCTTCTCCACGTTCGTGCCCTCGAGCCGGACCACCAGCGGGACCTTCAGCTCGAGCTCCTTCGCCGCCGCCACCACGCCCTCGGCGATGACGTCGCACTTCATGATCCCGCCGAAGATGTTGACGAGGATCGCCTTCACGCCCTCGTCCTTGAGGATCAGCTTGAAGGCCTGGGTCACCTTCTCCTTCGACGCGCCACCGCCCACGTCGAGGAAGTTCGCCGGCGCGCCGCCGACGAGCTTGATGGTGTCCATCGTCGCCATCGCGAGGCCGGCGCCGTTCACGAGGCAGCCGATGTTCCCGTCGAGCGCGATGTAGGCGAGGTCCAGCTCCTTCGCCTGCGCCTCCTTCGGGTCCTCCTCGTCCACGTCGCGCATGGCGACGATGTCCTTGTGACGGAAGAGCGCGTTCTCGTCGAAGGTCATCTTCGAATCGAGCGCGACCACGCCGCCGTCCTTGAGGATCACCAGCGGGTTGATCTCCGCCAGCGCCGCGTCCGCGTCGATGTACGCCTGGTAGAGCGCGCGGCAGAAGCCGACGAACTTGTTCACCGTCGGGCCCTCGAGCCCGAGCGCGTAGGCCATGTTGCGGCCCTGGAAGTCGCTGAAGCCGACGGCGGGATCGATCGCCTCGCGGAAGATCTTCTCCGGGTGCTTCGCCGCCACCTCTTCGATCTCCACGCCGCCCTCCGCGGAGGCCATGAAGGTGATCTTCGAGGTCGCGCGGTCGAGCGTCACGCCGAGGTACAGCTCGCGGCCGATGTCGAGGCCCTCCTCGATGTAGAGCTTGCGGACCTTCTGGCCCTCGGGCCCGGTCTGGTGCGTCTTGAGCATCATGCCGAGGATCTTCCCGGCGAGCTCCTTCGCCTCCTCGGGCGACTTCGCGAGCTTCACGCCACCGCCGAGACCGCGGCCGCCGGCGTGGATCTGCGCCTTCACCACCACCACCTTCGTGCCCAGCTCCCTCGCCGCCTTCTCCGCCTCTTCGGCCGAGTGAACGAGGATGCCGCGCGGGACGGGAACGCCGTACCGGCGGAAGATCTCCTTGCCCTGGTACTCGTGGATTTTCATGGGGCTGCGACCTATCGCAGCGTTGGCTCAGGAACAAGGACGGCTTCGTCTCGGATTTTCGTTGGCGGTGCGCCGCGTGCGGGTCAGGGTCGCTCGCAAATCCGGGAGGTTGCGCGAGCGCCCGTCGTGGCTCCCGCGTTGCAGTGGGGGCCGCGCATGAACGCTCTTCGAACCTCTGTGTTGTCGATGCTGATGGTGCCCGCGGCGCTGGTGCTCGGCGCGTGTGGCGCGGATCTCTCGGACCTCGTCGGCGGCGCGCGCAAGTCGCTGGCGGCGCCGGCGGACTGTGTCGTCTCCGGGTGCTCGGGGGAGGTCTGTGCGGAGAGCTCGATGGAGTCCATCTGCATCTGGCGCGCGGAGTTCGCCTGCTACGAGACCGCCCAGTGCGCGCGCCAGGCGGATGGCCAGTGCGGCTGGACGATGGA
Source organism: Pseudomonadota bacterium (assembly GCA_023423535.1). Taxonomy (GTDB): domain Bacteria; phylum Myxococcota; class Myxococcia; order Myxococcales; family Myxococcaceae; genus JAFAFL01. Next base: position 111,972 of record JAFAFL010000035.1, on the reverse strand, counting down.
TGCGCAGCTCTCCTCCTGCCTGCAGCAGCACGCGCCTCCGCCGCAGGACGGTGGCAGCGCGCCGGGCGCGTGTGTCGTTTCCGGTTGCTCGGGCCAGCTCTGCGCGGACGAGGTGCTCGGCTCCGACTGCCAGTGGAAGGAGGAGTACGCCTGCTATGCGAACGCGCAGTGCGAGCGCCAGGCGGATGGCAATTGCGGCTGGACGATGGACTCGGCGCTGACGCAGTGCCTCGCGGACAAGGGTGACGAGGACGGCGGCACCGGCGAGCCGCTCGACGGCGGCCAGGCCCCGAACCCTTGCGTGGTCACCGGCTGCTCCGCGCAGCTCTGCTCCGAGCACGAGCTCTCCACCACCTGCGAGTGGAAGGACGAGTACGCCTGCTACGCCAACGCGAAGTGCGAGCCCCAGGCGAACGGCGCGTGCGGCTGGACCGTGGACGCCGCGCTGAGCCAGTGCCTCGCGAGCGCCGGCGCGCCGTAGAGGTCTTCCGCGCTCAGGGCCGCGCGCGCTGGCGACGTGCGGCCTCCTCTTCTGCTCCGTCGGGGAACGTCGCCGTGCGCTCCGCGACGTCGCCTTCTTGCTACACAACGGCGCCTTCTCGCTGCGCTACTTCGCCTTCTCGCTGCACAACGGCGCCTGCTCGCTGCACGACGCCGCCTTCTCGCTGCACGACGCCGCCCACTCGCTGCACGACGCCGCCCACTCGCTGCACGACGGCCGCCCACTCCCTGCACGACGCCGCCCTCTCGCTACACAACGCCGCCCTCTCGCTACGTAAAGCGTCCAGCCGAGCCGCCCCGCTAGAACTTCAGCCGGTAGTGCAGCGCCTTCGGCCTCGTGAGTGCGTCGAAGCCGAGCGCGCTGAGGGTGACGCCTCGACCGGAGTTCTTCACCCCGCTCCACGGCAGCGCCGGGTCGAGCGCGTCGCAGCGGTTCATGTACACGGTGCCCGCCTCGAGCTGTCTCGCCAGGCGGTGCGCGCGGTCGCGGTCTGACGTCCACACCGACGCGGTGAGCCCGAGCGAAGACGCGTTCATCCGCGCCAGCGCCTCCTCATCCGAGCTGACCCTGGCGATGGGAAGGATCGGCCCGAAGGACTCCTCCTGCATCAGCCGGCAGTCCTGTCCCACGTCGCGCAAGACGGTGGGCTCGAAGAAGCGACCCTTTCCGTCGATCGAGGTCTGCCTCCCGCCGCACACGAGCTTCGCGCCCTTCTCCTGCGCGTCGCCCACGAACGCCGCCAGCTCCTTCGGATGCCACGGCTGCGCGATGGGGCCGAGCGTGGTCCCCTCGTTCTCCGGGTCGCCCAGCACGTACGCGCGCACGAGCGGCTCCACGGCGTCGACGAAACGATCGTAGAGCGAGTGGTGCACGTACACGCGCTCGACGGCGCAGCAGCTCTGGCCCGCGTTGTACATGGCGCCGTCGACGATGTTCTCCACCGCCTTGTCGAAGTCCGCGTCCGCGGCGACGTAGGCCGGGTCGTTGCCGCCGAGCTCGAGCCCGATGTGCATGAAGCGGTCTCTCGCTGCCGCCACCATCTTGTGCCCGCCGAGCACCGAGCCGGTGAAGAGCACGTGGTCCACCCGCGCGTCGGCGACGAGCGCTTCGGTGCGCGGGTAGTCGAGGAAGATCGCCTGCACCGCGCCCTCGGGAGCACCGGCTTCAGCGAAGGCGCGCGCGAAGTGCTCGCCACACAGGGGCGTGCGCGGCGAGTGCTTCAAGATGACCGCGTTACCGGCGAGCACCGCCGGAGCGACCGCGTTCACCGCCGTGAGCAGCGGGTAGTTCCACGCCGGCAGATCGAGCACCACGCCGAGCGGCTCCTTCGCGATTCGGCGCTCGAAGTTCTCCTTCGTGGGCAACACGATGTCCGCCAGCGCCTCCTCGGCGATGGAGGCCATGTGACGCAGCCGGCCGGCCATCCCGCCGACCTCGCCCTTCGCCTGCGACAGCGGCTTGCCCATCTGCCGCGTGATGTCGCGCGCGATCTCGTCGGTGCGCTGCTCCATCCGCTCGCACGCGCGGAGCACGAGCGCGATGCGGTCTCGGACCGACATGGCGCGAAGGGCGCGGGCACAGGCGCGGGCCCGCTCCAGCACGGCGTCCAGCGCGGTCGGCGAGGTCTGCTCGAGCGTGGCGGCCACATCGCCCGTGTACGGGTTGTCGACGGTATGAGAGCTCATGGGCGGCAATGAATAGGCGTCGCCGAGCCGCGGGCAACGTCCGCGCGGCGGCGATTAGCGGCTCGTGGACAGCAGCGCCCGGCGCCGGCGCACGGTGGTCCAGCCGATGAACACGAGCGGCACGCCGCCGAGCACTCCCCCACCCGCTCCCGTGCACCCGCAGCCGACCGAATCGTCATGCGTCTGCGGCAGCGGATCGCCCGGCGGAGGCGCCTCGGAAAAGGCACACGCGACGTCCACGTCCAACGCGATGGCCTCGGGCTGATCCGCGCTTCCGGGAATGTGGACGGCGAACTCGAAGCGCTCGACGAAGCGGCCGGTGCACTGCGTCCGGTGTTTGAACTCGTGTGCCTTCGGCGAAAACGAGAGCAGGCCCGGCATCGACCAGTTCCAGTCGCCGTCGCCGATGCGCCAGCCGAGCTGTGCCGTTGAGAGGAAGGGCTCCAGCTCCGGCGCCGGCTGCAGTTCGATGATCAGCTCGGTGCCGATCTCGGTGACGCTCCGGTTGTCGCACGGGTCTCCGACGCGCCGCGCCTCCTGGTAGGTCCTCGCGGCGCGCAGGACCGCCGAGCCGAAGCTGTCAGGGACGGGCGCCGCCGGCCCCACCGTGATCGCGAGCTCCCGCATGAACTCGCCCTCGGACGGAATCTGCTGCTGGTCGCAGAAGCTCTTCCAGGTGAGCCGGAGCTTCTCGCCCTCCACCAACGGGCGAGACGGCTCGAGGTAGAGCCACCTGGACGTCTTGGGGTCGGCGTGCTCGGTGAACGGGACCGGCGCTCCCCCTTCGTCCATCAACGCGACCTCGTGCTCGGCCACCGTGTGCAGCGAGCCGTCCGCCTCGGTGCCCGGGACGAACGGGATCCAGGGCGCGGACATCGTCGTCGGCGCAACGGCGCCGCCCGAAGAGCAGACCGGCTGCGGCGGCGAGCAGGGCCGCGCCGTCAGGGGAAAGAGCAGCGCGACGATTCCCGTCGCCATCAAAGCCGCGAGCCGCATGTCTCACCTCTCGATTGCCGGCCCGTCGAGCGCAGGGTAGTCGGACCTGTCGCCTCTGGCGAGAAGCCTGGGGTCCCGCTCAGGGCTCGCAGAACGGCGCGCCGGCCTTCACCCACTGCGAGATGAGGTCGCGCTCGCGGAAGGTGGGGAACGCGGAGGCGTCCGGCGGGGGCATGGTCTCGTACTCGGACGTGCGGATGCGGATGCGCTCGGCCATGGCGAACACGCCCTTCCCTCCGTCCGCCTGCTCCCACACGTCGAGCCGGAAGTCGGTCTCCCCGCTGCCGTCGTTGCGCTCGCCGTGGCAGCTCGAGACGCAGGTGCGGTCGAGGATCGGCTTGATGTCGCGGCAGTACGTCGGCACCGGAGTCCCGGCATCGGGCTGCTCGGCAACGCTGCCCGCGTCCGGCGTCAGCGGCTCCTCACCGCCGGCGCCGCATGCGGTCAACGCGAGCACAAAGGCCGCGCCGACGAGCATCTTCACGGGACGCATCCGCTCACTCCGTCGGCGGGCGAAGGTCATCGGGGAGCCGGTCGAGCGGAGGCCGCTCGGAGGCGGTGGGCGGACGCAGGCCGGTGTCGCGCGTGCCGGCATCCACGGTGGCGGGAGGCTCCTCCACGGAGGGCTTCTCCGGGCAGCCGGTGAGCAGGAAGAGCCCGGTGAGGGCGAGGCTGAATCGGCGGATCATCGCGTGCCCCGGCCCTAGTACTTCACCCAGATCTCGGTGCCCGGATGGATGGCATCGAGCACCTGCACGTCCGGCTCGTTCGCGAGCAGCTCGCGGGTGCGCGCGTTGCTGCTGTAGGCCGCCTTCCCCGCCCAGACGATCTGCGCGTCGTCGAAGACGCTGAGGTCGTGCACGTGCTCGTTCACGGTGAACTTGTTCCAGCCCGGCTTGCGCGGAGGCATCACGAACACGGACGCCGCGGGCAGCTCGTCGCCCTCGCCGCCGTGGCCGCCGTGACCGTGCTCACCCTCGGCCTTCCAGTCGCTCACCCGCTCCTCACCGGCAGCGGTGGTGCAGGTCTGCACGACGCGGAAGTGCAGCCGCTGGAACGGCGTCTCCGGGAGCTTCGCGCTGAAGGTGAACTTGTAGAGGTGCGTGTCCTCCGCCAGCACGTCGTCGCCCGGCTTCAGCCAGGTGACGGTCGTGACGTTCCCGCTCGTCGCGTCCTTCGCCACGGCGGCGCGCCCGAAGCCCTCCGAGTGCATCGGCCGCACGCCGGTCACGCCCGCCGGGATGTGCAGCTCGATCTTCGAGGTGTCCGCGCCGTCGCACCCGTGGCCGACCTTCAGGGTCAGCTCCTCCGAACCGGCCGCGGTGACGCGAGGCGTGGCGAAGGAGGGGTGCGCGAGCGACGCGGTGGCGGTGAGGAGGGTCAACGCCGCGAGGAGGTGCTTCATGTCGGTCTCCAGAGACTGAAAAAACGGTGGCCGGCCAACCCTCTGTCTCCCATTCCACGTCGGCAGGCGCAATGTTTGCGCGCCTCGGATTCGTGCTCCCCCGCCTGCTTCGTGTGAGCGAAGCGGGGCCGGCCCAGCTCGCCACGCGCTGCTCGACGCCGGGCCCCCACTTCCGATTGCGTCCGCGCGCCCCGTGTCCCTTTCGACCACGAGAGCCCATCTGAGCGTTCATGCGCGGGCTCCTGCTGATGGTGCTGACCTCCTCCGTGGCGCTGGCGGGCTGCGGTCGCGCGGCGCACCTGCTCGGGCAGGGCGCGACGACCGGCGCGCTCGACGCGATCGACGAGAACGAGAAGACGAACCCGAAGGAGCCGGTGAACTTTCGCGACACGGGCGCGGATGCGGCCGCGGGCCTCGTGCAGGGCACGGTGGGCGCGCTGGGCGATCCGCGCACGCTCTCGCAGGTGGAGGCGGCGCTGGAGCGGATGCTCGCCGGCGCAGGCCGCGGGCTCGTGCAGGGGATCCTCACCGGGCCGCAACTCGACGAGCGCGCGTTCACGCTCACCGACGATCAGCGCGCCGGGCTGACGGTGCTCTCCGCGGAGCTGGGGCGCGCGTTCGCCCGCGGGGTGTCGGAGGAGCTGAGCGCGCAGCTCGGAACCGAAGGCCGTGACGGGCCGCTCGTCGGGGCGCTGTCCCACGCGGCGGTGCGCACCAGCGAGGGCCTCGTGCGAGGGGCCGGAGCTGAGCTCACCCGCGACGTGCCCGGCTGCGAGGGCCTCTCACGGCGCGCGTGCCTCGAGCGGAGCCTGACGAGGCTCGGGAGGGCCGGCGCCGAGGGTGCGGCCTCGGGGGCCCTGCGCGGCGCGGGCGTGTGGGCCGCGCTGCTCGCGTTCGCCGCCGGCGCGGTGAGCGTGTTGCTGCTCGTCCTCCTCACCCGCCTGTGGCGCTCGACGGGCCCGCGTCAAGGCAACGGCCGCCGCGTTCGCGCTGGCGTCGAACGGCACGCGTGAGCGCGCTCATTTCCCGTTGGCGGTGAGCAACTCGGGCGGCGCAGGAGACCGCACGCGCAGCGGTGAGCCGGTCTCGGGATGCGGCAGCGTCACGCTTTCGGCGTGGAGGAGATAGCCGCCATCACCGGGCAGCCCGGGCGCGACGGGGTTCGCCCCTCCGCCGGCGACGAAGAGCGGATCTCCGGCCAGCGGGTGTCCGATGAACGCGAGGTGGATCCGGATCTGCTCCGGCCTGCCGGTGTGGATCCGCACCTCGAACAGCGTCGCCTCGGGGCGTCGCTCGAGCACCCGCGCGGTCGAGCGCGACGGTCTCCCCCCTTCGTTCGCCCCGTGCACCGCGCCGAGCCTCGGATGCGCCACGAGGCCAATCGGCGCGGTGATCTCGTAGAGGTCCTGCTCCGCCACGCCAGCCGCCAGCGCGCGGTACCGCTTGTCGATGGCGCCCGTCCGGAAGGCCTCCGACACGTTCGCCGCCGCCCGCTTCGTCCGCGTGAACACCACCAGCCCCGACGTCGCGCGCCCCAGCCGGTGCGCCGGCGAGGCCTCCGGCCACTTTTCGCGCACGAGGTAGAGCAGCGTGTTCTCGAGGAACCCGCCCGACGGCACGGTGGGCAGCCCCGAGGGCTTGTCCACCACGACCAGCGCCTCGTCTTCGTAGAGGAGCCCGAAGTGCCGCGGCACGTCCTCCTCGAGCCACGGCGGCCGGTGCCAGACGACGACCTGCCCCTGCGCGAGCGGCTCGTCGCCCGTGGCAACGCGGCCATCCACCTCCACCTCGCCGCGCGCGAACCGGGCCGACCACTCCGCGCTCGTCGAGTGCCGGTAGCGCCGCGCGAGCCACTGGAGCACGGTCTCCCCCGGCTCGCCGGGAGCGCTCACCGTCTCGCGGTAGGCGTAGCCGCGGTTGAGCCTCACGCGCGGCACCCGCGAGGCACCGGGCATGAACGCGAAACGGCGGCCGCACTCCGAAGAGCGCAGGCCGCCGTCTGCGGAGCAGGAGCAGAGGGCAAACGACTAGCCCGGTCCGCCCTTCACCTCGCCGCCCTCGTCCTTCTGGAAGAGGTCCTTCACCACCTGCTTCGTCACCTCGCGGTTCATCGACATGATCGAGGTGGTGAGCGGGATCTCCTTCGGGCACACCGCCGCGCAGTTCTGCGCCTTGCCGCAGTCCTGGATGCCGCCCTTGCCCATCAGCCCGCGGGTGCGGTCCGGCGCGTTCATCTTCCCGGACGGGTGCAGGTTGAAGAGCCGCGCCTGCGAGATGGTCGCCGCGCCGACGAAGTCATTCTTCAGCGTGTACTGCGGACACGCCTCGAGGCAGCAGCCGCAGCTCATGCACGTGGACATCACGTACCGGTCGGCCTGCTCGGCCTGCGAGTAGCGCGGTCCCGGCCCGAGGTTGTGCGTGCCGTCGAGGTTGATCCACGCCTTGACCTTCTTCAGGTCGTTGAACATCCGCTGCCGGTCCACGGTGAGGTCCCGCACCATGGGGAACTTCCGCATCGGCTCCAGGGTGATCGGCTGCTCGAGCTTGTCCACCAGCGCCGAGCAGGCCATCCGCACCCGGCCGTTGATGTTCATCGTGCACGACCCGCACACCTCCTCGAGGCAGTTCGAGTCCCAAACCACCGGCGTCGTCTGCTTGCCGTCCGCGGTGACCGGGTTGCGCTGGATCTCCATCAGGCAGGAGATGACGTTCGCGCCCTTGCGGTACGGGACCTTGAACTCCTCGAAGCGCCCCTCGCCCTCGCGGGTCTCCTGACGCCAGATCTTGAAGTGGACGAACCGCTGCTCTGCGCCCGTGCTCGCTGTGCTCATGGCTCGTTCCCTCTCCTAGGCGTACCAGCGCGGCTCGGGGTCCCGAACCGGCGTCGCGATGTCTTCGTAGGTGATGTCCGGGCCGTTCGGCGTGTAGCGCGCCATCGTGGTCTTGGCCCACTTCTCGTGCCGCGCCTTCCACTTCGCCATCCACTCCGGATCCTCCTTCGGATCCTTCGTCTTCGGCTCGGGGAGGCTGAAGTCCGGCTTGTAGTGCGCCCCGCGGCTCTCGTCGCGGAGCAGCGCGCCCTTCGTCATCACCTCGGCGAGCGCGAGCATGTTCCACAGCTGGTTCACGAACGACAGCGAGCGGTTCGACGAGTTGCCCGTATCGAGCACGTTGCACTGCGCCCAGCGCTGCTTCATCTCGCCGATGACGCCCATCGTCTTCTGCAGCTTGTCGTTGTAGCGGACGACGGTCATGTTCTCCGTCATCACGTCCCCGAGCTCCTTCGCGATGACGTACGGGTTCTCCTTCCCGTTCATCTTGCGGATGGTCTCGAAGCGCTCCTGCCAGTACCGCTTCGCGTCGTCGAACGGCTTCTGGCCCACGGAGGCCGAAGAGGCCGCGTTGTTCTTCGCGTAGGACACCATCGCCGGGCCGCCGATGATGCCGGCGTAGATGCAGGAGAGCAGCGAGTTCGCGCCGAGCCGGTTCGCGCCGTGGTAGGCGTGGTCGGCCTCGCCGCCGGCGAAGAGGCCGGGAATGCTCGTCATCTGGTTCTTCGGGCTGCCCATCAGCGGCTCTTGCGTCTTCGGGTCCGCCTCGAAGGTCACGTACACGCCGCCCATGGAGTAGTGCATGCCCGGGAAGATCTTCATCGGCATCTTCCGCGGGTCGTCACCCACGAACTTCTCGTAGATCTCCATCACGCCCTTGATCTTCTTGTCGAGGGTCGCGGCGGGGATGTGCGTCACGTCGAGGTACACCGCGTCCCCGCCGTCGATGCCCATGCCCATGCCGCGGCAGACCTGGAAGATCTCGCGGGTGGCCACGTCGCGGGGGACGAGGTTCTTGTACTTGGGGTAGCGCTCCTCGAGGAAATAGAAGCGCTCGCTCTCCGGGATCTGCCGCGGGTCGCGCTTGTCGCCCTTCTGCCGGGGCACCCAGACGCGGCCACCCTCGCCGCGCACCGACTCGCTCATCAGGCGGAGCTTGTCCTCGCCCGGGATCGACGTCGGGTGCACCTGGATGAACTCGCCGTTCGCGTAGACCGCGCCCTCGAGGTAGGCGCGCCCGGCCGCGGTGCCGGTGTTGATGACCGAGTTCGTGGACCTGCCGAAGACGATGCCCGGACCGCCGGTGGCGAGCATCACCGCCTCGGCGGGGAAGGTGCGGACCTCCATCGTCCGCATGTCCACGGCCACCGAGCCCACGCAGCGGCCCTGGCCGTCCTTCACCATGCCCAGCCACTCCCAGTACTCGTACTTGGTGACGAGCCCGTCCGCCTCGTAGCGGCGCACCTGCTCGTCGAGCGCGTAGAGCAGCTGCTGGCCGGTGGTGGCGCCCGCGAATGCGGTGCGGTTGTGGAGCGTGCCGCCGAAGCGCCGGAAGTCGATCAGGCCTTCGGGGGTGCGGTTGAAGGGCACGCCCATGCGGTCGAGCATGTAGATGATGCCCGGCGCCGCGAAGCACATGCCCTTCACCGAGATCTGCTCGGCAAGGAAGTCGCCGCCGCGCAGCGTGTCGGTGACGTGGATGTCGGGGTGGTCGCCCTCGCCCTTCGTGTTCACCGCGCCGTTGATGCCGCCCTGAGCGCACACCGAGTGGGAGCGCTTCACCGGGACGATGGAGAGCAGGTCGACGTGGTGGCCGGCCTCGGCCAGCTTGATGGTGGTCATCAGGCCCGCCAGCCCGCCACCGACCACCGTGAAACGTGGGTTCGCCATTGTCTGTCTCGGCCTCTGTCTGTCTGGTCGGCCCGCGACGCGCGTCGTACGACCGAGGGGAACGGCGATCCGTTCTCATACCCGCGCACTCTTGTGGGGCAAAGAAATGTTTTCGACCCGTAGCTCTCGCGCGCGAGCGGCGCATTAGCCTTGCGCGCCGGAGGGATGAGGCAGGGTGAACCGGAAGGTCGAGCCCTTTCCCGGCTCGCTGTCCGCCCAGAGCCTGCCGCCGTGCGCCTCCACGAGCCCGCGCGCGATGGAGAGGCCCAGCCCCACGCCGCCCTTCCCCGCCCCGGCCTGGTAGTAGGGCTCGAAGATCCGCCGCAGGTGCTCGGGGCTGATGCCGGGGCCGGTGTCGCGGACCCAGAACTCGCCGCCGTCCTCGCGGCTCTTCGCGCCGAGCTCCACCGTGCCGCCGGGCGGGGTGAACTTCAGCGCGTTGCCCACGAGGTTCGAGAGCACCTGGTGCACCCGGTCCCGATCGCAGGAGACGGGCGCATCCGGCGCGTCGCAGGTGACGGTGAAGGTCACGCCCTTGTTCTGCGCCAGCGGGAGAAAGGACTGCTCCGCCTCCTCGAGGATCGCCTTCAGCGTGCAGCTTCCGACCTCCAGCCGCAGCGACTCGCCCTCGATCGCCGCGAGGTCGAGGAGGTCCTGGATGAGGGTGTTCATCCGCTGCGTCTGGGTGTGGATGTTCGAGACCCAGCGCAGCACCCTCGGATCCTGCTCCACGCGCTGGATGAGCGAGGCGTTGATGACGATCCCGTTCAGCGGGTTGCGCAGGTCGTGACTGACCATGGCGAGCATCGTCTTGCGCATCTGGGCCTCGGCCTCGGCCTTCTCCCGCGCGCGCGCGTTCTCGATCACCAGCGCCGCCCGCTGCGCGAGGTCCTCGGCAAAGGTCAGGTCCTCCGGGCCGTAGAAGCGCTCGGAGGTGGAGGTCCCGAAGAGCACCGCGCCCACCGCGCCCTCGCTCGTGCGCAGCGGCACGAGCATGTACGAGCGCAGCCCCAGCCGCTCGAGCAGCGACCGGTGGTACTCCACCGCCTCGCCGCCGGCGCCGAGCATCGTCCTGCCCACCCACGGCATGAGCTCCGACTGGCCGGTGGCGAGCACGGCGCCGAGGCCCAGCACCGGGTGGAGGGTCGGGGTGTGGGTGCCCACCTCCTGCCGCAGCGCCTCCGCGCGCTCCGGATCGAAGTGCGCGGCCGCCACGCAGACCGCGGTCGGCCGGCCCTTCTCGCAGAGCCAGGCCACTGCCACGTCCGCCAGATCCGGGACGCTGATCTCCGAGAGCCGCCCGAGGATCGCCCCGCCATCCGGGCCGCTGCGCAGGAGCGCATCGGTCGCGGAGTAGAGAAAGGTCAGCCGGCGTTCGGCCGCGTGCGCCTCGGCGTCCGCCGCGCGGCGTTCACCCTCCCGGCGCTGGGCCTCCGAGTCGTCCGACATCTCGCTCCCTTCCCTTTGCCTCTGCGCGCCGCTTCCGGATCAGCGCGGCTGCCCGAGCGCCTTCACCCGGGCGATGAGCTCCTCCAGCGTCAGCTCCTCGTTCACCAGCCCTTCGCTCTGCGCCACCTGGGCCATGCCGTACACCACGCTGCTCGTCTGATCCTGCGCGAGCACCAGGCCTCCCTGCTGCCGCAGATCGCGCAGGCCCTCCACCCCGTCGCGGCCCATGCCGGTCATCACCACCGCCACGCCCTCCTTCCCCCACTGCTCGGCCACGCTCTTGAAGAGCCGCGTGCCGGAGGGACGGAAGCCGCCCACCGGCGGGCCCTCGTCGAGGAGCACGTGGCTGCCCGGCGCCACGCAGAGGTGCGCGTTCGAGGGGGCGACGTACACGGTGCCGCCCTTCAGCCGTTCACCCGCGGCGGCGACCTTCACGGTCACCTTCGACAGCGAGTCCAGCCAGCCGGTGAAGCCCTCCACGAAGCCGATGGCGATGTGCTGCACCACAAGCATTGGGAGGGGAAAGTCCGCCGGCAGTTCGGGCAGGAGCTTCGCCAGCGCCGCGGGGCCGCCGGTGGAGGCGAGCAGCGCGATTCCGCGAACGCCGGTCTCCGCCCGCGACTGGGGCTTCGGCGCGCCGGGCGCGGTGCCTCGCCAGCGCCGCACGACCTTCACCCGCGACATGTTCTTCACCGTCTCGACGATCTCGCGCGCGGCGGCCTCGAAGTCCGGATCCGCAGGTCCGGTGGGCTTGTTCACCACCGAGAGCGCGCCGAGGCGGATGGCCTGCATCGCCGCGTCCACCTCCTTCGCGAGGAAGCCCTGCGAGACGATGACGATCGGCGTGGGCGCCTCGACCATGATCTCCTGGGTCGCGCGGAGCCCGTCCATCTTCGGCATCTGGACGTCCATGGTGATGACGTCCGGCCGCAGCGCCTTCGCCTTCTGCACGCCCTCCTCGCCGTCCTCCGCCTCGCCGACGACCTCCACCTCCGGGTCCGCGGAGAGCACCGCGCGCAGCAGCGCCCGGGCCGTCCTCGAGTCGTCCACGATCAGGCACCGGATCGTCACCGCGGCCTCCCCAACAGCTCCTCCAACGTGCGCAGCAGCAGCGTCTGATCGAACGCGCTCTTCACCAGATAGGCGTCCGCACCGGCCTCCATGCCGTGCCTGCGGTCCTCCTCCGAGGCCAGCGCGGTCACCAGCACCACCGGCAGCTCTCCGAAGCGCTGCGAGCCGCGCACCGTCCGCGTCAGGCCGAACCCGTCGAGCTCCGGCATCTCCACGTCGCTCACCAGCACGTCCGCTCCCCGCTCCTGCAACAGCCGCCAGGCCTCCGCACCGTCCGAGGCCACCGTCACCTCATAGCCCGCCGCCTCGAGGATGCTGCGCTCCAGTGTCCGGGTGGTCAGCGAATCGTCCGCTACCAGCACCCTCAGGCGCCTCTTCTCTCCGTTGCCATCACCTTCCGCCGCTCCGTCGGTACGCGGCAGCGCCACCGGCCCGCCCTCACCGCGCCGCGCCGCCCGCACCAGCCGGTCCGCGGAGACCAGCGCGAGGAGCCTGCCGCCCGGACGAACCCCGAGCCCGCCCCAGCTGCGCAGCCGCTTCACCTGCGGCCCGAAGCCCTTCACGAGCACCTCCTCCTCGCCCACCACCTCGTCCACCCGGACCGCGGCCTCGCCCTCGTCGGTGCGCAGCTCGAGCAGCCGCGCCCGGGCCCCCGGCGCCGCCTTGTGGGCCGCGCCCTCTCCCCCGATCAGGCCTACCGCCCGCGCGAGGTCCCCGAGCGGCACCGGTGCCTCGCCCCCGGCGTCGGCGTCGGCCTCGGCTTGACTCGCGCTCCGAAGAAAGACGGTGCGGCCGCCCCTGTTCGCCACCCGCCGCGGATCGATCCGGTGCACGCGCCGCACGTGCGAGGTCAGCACCCCGAGTTCCTGTCCCGCCACCCGGAGGACGAGCGCCCGCCGCGCGCTGAGCGACACCGGCAACAGCAGGGTGAACCGCACGCCGCGGCCCCGCTCGCTGTGCACGCGGAGCTGTCCGTGCATCGCCTCCACCCGGTCGCGCACCACGTCGAGCCCCACGCCGCGGCCCGACACGTCGCTCACCTCGCGCGCGGTGGAGAGGCCGGGGCGGAAGGCCAGCCGCCAGATCTCGCTCTGATCTTCCGGGGTTGCGCCGCCCACCGGAGCGAGTCCCTTTGCCCGCGCGGCCGCGAGCAGCGCGGACTCGTCCAGCCCCCGCCCGTCATCCTCCACGGTGACGCGAATCTCCGCACCCTCCATCGCCGCGCGCAGCGTGACCACGCCCTCTTCACTCTTCCCGGCCGCCGCGCGTTCGGCGGGAGCTTCGAGCCCGTGATCCACCGCGTTGCGCACCAGCTGCAGCAGCGCGCCGTGGAGCCGGTCCGCGACCTCGCGATCGAGCTCGAGCTCCTGATCGTGCAGCGCGATGCGGGCCCGCCTTCCGCGCGCGGCGGCGACGTCCCACACCACCCGCTCGAGGCCCTGGCACGCGGCGGAGAACGGCACCCGGCGCGACCGCGAGAGCTCGTCTTCCAGCGCGTCGCCGAGCCCCTCGAAGAGGCGGCGATCCTGACGGAGCTCGAAGTGCAGCCGCCGGAGCCTGCGCTCCAGCGCACCGAGCCTCCGCTCCAGATCGACCCGGTCCCCCTCTCCCGTCCGCGCCTCGAGGTCCCCCACGTCGCCGATCGCCCCGGCCAGCACCTCCAGCCGCTCGTCGAGCCGGCCGTGCGCCACGCCCAGCTCGTGCGAGACGGCCAGCGCCCGATCGAGCAGGTCCACGCGCACCCGCTCCACGCGCGCCTCCGCCGAGGCCGGGCTCCGCTCGCTCTCGGACGCGGAGGCCTCTTCTTCGCCCGGCCGCGAGCCCGGCGTCTGCGCCTCGGCGGGAGCCTGCGGAGCGGCCACCGTCCCCCGCAGCGCGTCGAGCGCGGAGAGCGCGTCGCGCACGAGCTCCCGCGGCACCTCACCTGTCTCGCGCGCCCTCCCGAAGCGCTCCTCCAGCGCGTGACAGAGCGCCTCCGCCTCGCCGAAGGACGCCGCCCTCGCCGCGCCCTTGAGGCCGTGCACGTGGCGGAAGACGCGGTGCACCCGCTCGGTGCGCGCCTCCGCGGCCTCGCCACCACGATCGAGCGCGAGCAGGTCCGCCTCCAGCTTCGGCAGGACCTCCTCCAGCTCCGCCGCGAAGGAGAGGCGCAGCGCCTCCAGCAGCTTGTCGCGGTCGAGCCCCACGTCGGGTCAGACCTCCCGGTCGAAGCTCTCGACGATCGACTTCAGCCGCGCGCCGAGCTGCGAGAGGTCCTGCGCCGCGGCCTCGGTCTGGCGGCTCGAGGCCATGCTCTGCGTCGCCGCCTCGTTGATCTGCCGCATCGCCTGGCGGATCTGCGCCATGCCGGTGGCCTGCTGGCCCGCGGAGGCCACCGTCTGGGCCGCTGAGCGGGCGCTCTCGGTCACGTGCTCGCCGAGCACCCGGATGACCTCGCCGGCCTTTCCGACGAGCCCCGAGGCCTCCTGGGCGCCCTTGTTGCCCTCCTCCGCCACCATCACCGCCGACTGGGTGGCCTTCTGCACGTCGCCCAGCAGCTTGCGGACCTCCGCCGTTGCCTGCCGCGCCTGGTCCGCCAGCGCCTTCACCTCCTGCGCCACCACGGTGAAGCCGCGGCCGCCCTCCGCTGCGCGGGTGGCCTCTATGGCCGCGTTGAGCGCGAGCACGTGCGTCTGTTCGGCGATGTCGCTGATCGACCGCACGACCTCGCCGATGGCCTGGCCCTTGTCCGCCAGCGCGAGGATCGCCTCCGCGAGGTTGCCCATCTCGCGCCGCGTCCGCTCCATCGCCGCCTGGGTCGCGTCCACCGCGCGCCGGCCGTCACGCGAGGTCTCCTCCATCCGCCGCGACGCCTCCGCGATCATCGCCGCGCGCTGCGCCGCCTGCTCCGCGGTGGCGGACACCTCCTCCACCGTGCTCACCGTCTCCGCCACCGACGAGGTCTGCTCCTGCACGCCCGCGACCTGCTGCGAGGTGGCGGCGACGATCTCCGAGGCCGCGGACGACAGCCGCTGCACGATCCCGGCGATCTCCTTCAGCGTGCTCTCCAGCCGCGCGCGCTGCTGCGCCTCCTGCTGCAGCTTCCCCTGGAGGCTGCGCGCCATCTGATCCACCGCGCCGCCCAACGCGCCGAGCTCGTCCTCGCCGCCCACGCCGGTGGAGAGCCCCAGCTCGCCGCGTGCGATGCGCCGGCTCGTGTCCGACAGCCGGCCCACCCGGTTGGTGATCCCGCGCACCACCACGAAGGCCAGCAGCATGAGGATGAAGCCGAGCACGCCCAGCGCGATCTCCAGCATCCGCGCCAGCCGCAGCCGCTCGAGGGAGTGCTCGAGCTGGATGTCGATCACGCCCTGCAGCGCCGCCACCGTGTCGTCCATCTGCTGCTCGATCTCCGCCTCGAGCCGGTCCGCGCGTTTGGCGTCGTTCGTCAGCAGCAGCTCCTGGATCGCCGGCCGCACCCGCTCCACGTAGAGCTTCTGGTGCGTCTGCAGCGTGGTCCGGTTCTTCGGCAGCTGAGACGGCGGGATGTTCAGCTCCGGGTCGCCGCGCCAGATGACCGCGAACGCCGCGTTGAGCTGCGCGTCGAGCTCGCGCAGGCGCCGCTGCATGTCCGCGCGCTCGTCCTCCGAAGCGCCATTGAGCCGGGCCACCACCACCTGCAGCGACTGCGCGTCCCGCCGGAGCCGGTGCAGCGCCTGGGCGCGCAGGTGCGTGGTCTCGGAGAGGTCGAGGGTGAAGAAGGTCGTCCCGATCGTCGCCGCCAGCAGCGACATGAGGAGGAAGACGATCGTCCCCAGCCGGAAGCCGATCGTCCGGTGCCACGGGGGCGCGTCCTTCAGGTTGTCGAGGGAGGTGGGTGCCATGTCCGTGTGGTGGGCCGCGTCGCCCTGCTAGTCGCCCTGATCGATGAGAAAACGTTCGTCCCGGAGGAGCCGGTCCGCGTCGAGCACCTGGAGCCGCTCCGCGGTGCCCAGCAGCAGCGGGTCCTCCGCCGCGCCCGCCGCGCCCGGTGCGAAGAGCGCCGCGTCGAGCGGGGAGACCTCCTCCACCTCCTCCGCCCACAGCCCGAGCCGCGGGCGATCCGTGCCCAGCACCAGCGCGAAGCGGAGCGCGGGTGCCTCGTCTGCGTTCGGCTCGATGGAGGCAGCGCCGAAGAGCGCGGCGAGGTCGAAGAGGGCCAGCGGCTCGCCGCGAAAGAGCGTGTAGCCGGACAGCGGGCGCGGCAGATCCGGGAGCGCGAGCACCGCGCCGGGAAGGAGCGCGGTGACCCCGAGGCACAGGCGCGAGTCCAGCGCGTACCTGCGGCCGCCGCGACAGAAGACGACCGCGGGCCGCGTCGGGCGTTCGGGCGCGGTGCGACCGGCACGGGAGAGCGCCGCGGCGCGCTCTCGCAAGAGCGTCCCGTCCCTGCTCCCCTCTGCGCGTTCGTCCGGCCCCACCTAGCCTTCTCCCCTCCTGATGACCGAGGCCGCCGTCAGCGCGGCCTCTCGCAGTTGCGCCGCGGTGGCGCCTTCGCCGAGCGGCACCTTCTCGTCGTCCGGACGCCGCCCCGCCAGCTCCGCCGCCCGTTCGAACGCCGCCAGCGCCCGCTCCTTCGCGCCCTGGCGGCGGAACAACGTCCCGAGGAAGAGCTGGACCACCTCCAGCGTCCCGTCGAGATAGAGCGCTCGCCGGGCCTCCTCGCGCGCCTCGTCCAGCCGCCCCACCTCCGACAGCAGCACCGCCAGGAGGAAGTGCAGCGGCGCCGAGACCGGGTGCCGCTCCACCGCTTCTACGCAGGCAGTCAGCGCTCCGGGCAGGTCGCGGTTCGCCAGCGTCCGGATCCTGACAAGCGCGGCCTCTTCGGGGGCCAGCTCCAGCGCCGCGGGTGGCGCGGCGGCGGGCGTCTCCCGGAGCGAGGCGAGGTCGGCTTTGAGCGCCGGCGGAGCCTCGGGCGCCGCGCGCGGCCAGGGCGACTTCGCGGCTGCCGCGGGTGGATGCGCTTGCGGGTGTGCGGTGAGGGCGGGCCGAGGTGCGGGTGCCACCGCCTGCGCTTCGCCCGAGCGCCGCCGGTAGAAGAGCCCCTCCGGACGCATCAGCGTCTCGAGGTCGGGGTGGTCGGTGGCGAGCGGATCCGAAGGCCCGAGCACCAGCCATCCGCCGGGCAAGAGCGCCTGCGCGAAGCGGGAGAGCACCTCATGGATGGTGTCCGGCCCGAAGTAGATGAGGACGTTGCGGCAGAAGATGACGTCGAGCCCGAAGGCGCCGGTGCCGAACGAGGGCCAGCCCGGTCCCGCGAGGTTGAGGTACTCGAAGCGCACGCGGTCGCGCAGCCGGGCGGGGACCTCGTAGCGGTCGCCGTCGCCCTGCAGGTGCCGCAGCGCGCGCGGCCTGCCGTCGCCGCGGAGCGACCAGGGCCGGTAGACGCCGCGCTCCGCCCGCGAGAGCGAGAGCCTCGAGATGTCCGTGCCCAGCACGCTCGCGCGCCCCAAAAGCCCGAGGTCCGCGAGCAGCATCGCCATCGACCAGGGCTCCTCGCCGGTGGCGCAGCCGGCGCTCCAGAACTTCAGGACGTGCCCCGGATCGCGCTGGGCGAGCAGCTCCGGCAGGGCCTCGTCGCGGAGGCGGTCGAAGTGCTGCGGGTCGCGGAAGAAGAAGGTCTCGCCGACCGTGAGTTCGATGAGCAGATCGTCGAGGAGATCCGGGTCCTTGCGCAGCCGCTCGAGCCACGCGCTCTGGTCCTCGAGACCGCTGCGCTCAAAGGCCCGGTCCACGCCGATCTTCAGGGACGTACGGCGGGCCTCGCTGAACACCAGCCCCGCGCGGCGACGCACCAGCTCGGAGATGGCGGCCAGCGAATCCAAGAAAGTACCCCCCGGTACGGGGGAATGGTGACCCCGCGGCGCCCCGCCTGCACGCCCGAGCGCCCCCACTGCCCCACCGGGCGTCGGATGGCGGACGGTCCGGTCAGCTTTCTCCGGGTTCGGCCGTCTCCGGTGCACCTGCAGCGTCCGCCAGCAGGTCCCTCACTGCCCCATCGAGGCGCAGGGCCTCGTCCGAGGTGAGGAAGCGGTCCGGGTCGTGGACGAGCAGCAGTCCTTCGGGCCCGCGCGCCACGCCCGAGAGCAGCGGGTCCGGCGCGAACGGGCCCTGCGCCTCCAGCGCGTGCACCGCGTCCGCGGAGAGGAAGTCCAGCGCCCGGTCCACGCGCACGCCGAGCAGCCGCCCCAGAGCGTGAAAGAGCACGAAGTGCTCGGAGGGGTGCAGCGCGCGTGGGGGGAGCGTCAGCTTGCCGCGCAGGTCGAGCACCGGCACCGGCGTGCCGCGGAGGTCCAGCAGCCCCGCCACCGCCGCGGGCGCGGTCGGCAGCGGAGCGAGGGCGGCGGCGCGCAGCACCTCCACCACCCTCGACGCCGGAAGGGCCAGCCGCAGCCCCTCCAGCGCGAACACCAAAAGCCCTTCGCCTTCCGCGAGCGCGAGGGGCATGGGTGCTTCCTAGAGCTTCACCGAGTCGACGGTCTTCTTCACCGACTCGAAGGACTTCTTCAGCATCGCCTGCTCGTCGCCATCGAGCTCGATCTCGTGGATCTGCTCCACGCCGTGCGCGCCGATGGTGCAGGGCACGCCGAAGAAGTACCCGTTGATGCCGTACTGGCCCTCGAGCAGCGCCGCCGCGGGGAGGACGCGCTTGCGGTCCTGCAGGTAGCTCTCCGCCATGGCGATCGCCGAGGCCGCCGGCGCGAAGTAGGCCGAGCCGGTCTTGTAGAGGCCGACGAGCTCCGCGCCGCCCTCGCGGGTGCGCTTGATGATCGGGTCGAGCTTCTCCTTCGGGAGGAGCTTCGTCAGCGGGACGCCGCCCACCGTGGCGGTGCGGATGATGGGCACCATGTCGTCACCGTGGCCGCCGAGCACCAGCGCCTCGATGTCGCGGATGGAGCAGCCCAGCGCGTCCGCCACGAAGAACTTGAAGCGCGAGGTGTCGAGCACGCCGGCCATGCCCACGACCATCTTGCCCGGCAGGCCGCTGATCTTGTGGAGCGCGTACACCATCGCGTCGAGCGGGTTGGCGATGTTGATGACGAAGGCGTTCGGCGCGTGCTGCTTCAGGTTCGTGGCCACGTCGGTCATGATCTTCGTGTTGATCTCGAGGAGATCCTCACGGGTCATGCCCGGCTTGCGGGGAACGCCGGCGGTGATGATCACCACGTCCGCGCCCGCCACGTCCTTCCAGTCCGTCGTCCCGGTGATCCGGCAGTCGTAGCCGTCCACCGCGGCGAGCTGGTTCATGTCGAGGGCCTTGCCCTTCACCATGCCCTCGGCCGCCGGGATGTCGTAGAGCACGACGTCCCCGAGGCCCTTCTGCATGGCGAGCAGCGCGAGGTTGCCGCCGATCTGACCGCCGCCGATGAGACCGATCTTCTTCTTCTTGTGGTGCATGTGCGTGTCCTCAGTGCCTGCGCGCGACTACATGTGCTTGATGATCTGCTGACCGAACTCGGAGCACTTCACCTCGGTCACCGGGCCGCCGCCGTCGCCCTTCATCAGGCGGGCGAAGTCGTAGGTCACGGTGCGCGCGGTGATCGCCTTGTCCATGCCGGAGATGATGAGGTCCGCGGCCTCGTTCCAGCCGAGGTGCCGGAACATCATCTCGCCGGAGAGGATGACCGAGCCCGGGTTCACCTTGTCCTGGTCCGCGTACTTCGGCGCGGTGCCGTGGGTGGCCTCGAAGACCGCGTGGCCGGTGACGTAGTTGATGTTGCCGCCCGGCGCGATGCCGATGCCGCCGACCTGCGCGGCCAGCGCGTCCGAGAGGTAGTCGCCGTTGAGGTTCAGCGTGGCGATGACGTCGAACTCGTCCGGACGGGTGAGCACCTGCTGCAGCGTGATGTCCGCGATGGCGTCCTTCACGAGGATCTTCCCGCCGGCGAGCGCGTCCTTCTGCTCCTTGTTCGCCGCCTCCTCACCGCTCTTCGCCTTCGTCGCCTCCCACTGGCCCCAGGTGTAGACCTTGTCGCCGAACTCCTTCTCGGCGAGGGCGTAGCCCCACTTCATGAAGGCACCCTCGGTGAACTTCATGATGTTGCCCTTGTGCACGAAGGTGACGCTCTTCCGGTTCTGCCGGATGGCGTAGTCGATCGCGGCGCGGATGAGGCGCGCAGAGCCCTCCTGGGAGACCGGCTTGATGCCGAGGCCCACGTTCTCCTTGAAGCGGATCTTCCCGAACTCCTTCGGGAAGTTGTCCTTCAGCAGGGAGAGGAACTTCGTCGCCGCCTCGCTGCCGGCCTCGAACTCGATGCCCGCGTAGATGTCCTCCGTGTTCTCACGGAAGATCACCATGTCCACCTTCTCCGGCGTCTTCACCGGCGAGGGCACGCCGCGGAAGTAACGGACGGGACGCAGGCAGGTGTAGAGGTCCAGCAGCTGGCGGAGCGCCACATTCAGCGAACGGATGCCGCCGCCGACCGGCGTGGTCAGCGGGCCCTTGATGCCCACGAGGTACTCGCGGAAGGCCTCCACCGTCTCGTCGGGCAGCCAGTTGTTCACCTGCTTGAAGGCCTTCTCGCCGGCGAGAACCTCCATCCAGGAGATCTTCTTCTTGCCGCCGTACGCCTTCTCCACCGCCGCGTCGAACACGGCCACCGAGGCGCGCCAGATGTCGCGGCCGGTGCCGTCGCCCTCGATGAAGGGGATGATCGGGTTGTCGGGGACGTTGAGCTTCCCGTTCTGGAGGGTGATCTTCTGACCGGCAGGGGCCATGAGCGTGCTGCTCCTTGTGGAGGGGAGAGTGCTGGGGAGTGCTACAGAGGGCGGCCCTTGTAGCGCCCGCTCCCGGAGCCTTCAAGGCTGTTCGCGGAGGGCCCGAGGGACGCTGAAGCGCGACATCAGAAGGATGAATGCCGCCATGCGCGGACGGCTTCAGCCGGCTTTGCGCCCCAGCACCCGCGACAGCACCGCGATGGCCACGATCGCAGCGCCGGCGAGCAGTGAGTGGACCGCGGCGTCGCGCTTCGCTTCGGCGAGTCCCTCCACCAGGGCCGCGGCGAACCAGGTGTAGACGGCGATGATCGGCGAGGCGCCCACCAGCGTCCCCACCGCGAAGTCCCGCCAGCGCAGGGGCGAGAGGCCGGCGGTGAGGTTCACCGCGAGGTTGGGGATGGGCAGCACGCGCACGAGCAGGGCGGCGCGCAGACCGTCGCGAGAGAGCATCTTCGCCAGCCGGCCCTCCCCCTCTCCGGCGCCGCGGCCGCGAAGGACGTGCCGGGCAAAGAGGAACTGGCCGTGCGAGCTGAGGTTGAAGGCGAGCAGGTTCAGGACGAACGCGCCTTGGAAGCCCAGCAGCGCGCCGGAGACCATGTGGAAGAGGGTCACCGGCACGAACGCCCAGGTCAGCGAGAAGTAGGCGCCGAGAAAGAGCGGCCAGGCCCACCACTGCGCCTGGACCTCTCGGAGGCGGTCGAGCGCGCGGCGCGGTTCGAGCTCTTCTCCGAGGAGAACGCGGGCCCCCACGGCGAGCGCGAGCAGGCCCAGCACGGCTCCCGCCACGCGCAGCATTTGCGCACTTTGACGCGGCGCACCGGTCATGCTGGCGCCGCGACCCGGAAGCGTTTAGGAAGAGCCCGCGTCACGCTTTTTCGTTGTCCTCCCCCAACCCCTTCTGAGATGTGCGCGCCATGGCCACCAAGGACTCGCTGACGATCACAGACAACCGTACCGGCAAGTCGTACGAGATTCCCATCGAGTTCGGTTGCATCCGGACCGAAGCGCTGCGGCAGATCAAGGTCGACAGCAACGACTTCGGGCTCATGGGCTACGACCCCGCGTTCCTCAACACGGCGAACACCAAGTCGTCGATCACCTTCATCGACGGTGACAAGGGCATCCTCGAGTACCGCGGCTACCCCATCGAGCAGCTGGCGGAGAAGTCGTCGTTCCTCGAGGTCGCGTACCTCCTGATGAAGGGCGAGCTCCCCACCCAGGGCGAGCTGGACGACTTCAAGTACCTCGTCACGCACCACACCTTCGTGCACGAGAACGTGAAGCGCTTCATGGAGGGCTTCCGCTACGACGCGCACCCCATGTCCATGGTCGCCTCCACGGTGGCGGCGCTCTCCGCGTTCTACCCGGACGCGAAGAACATCAAGGACGCCAAGAGCCGCAACATCCAGATGGTGCGCCTCATCGCGAAGATGCCGACCATCGCGGCGTTCGCGTACCGGCACACCATGGGCCAGCCGTACGTGTACCCGGACAACGACCTGTCCTACGTCGGCAACTTCCTCGCGATGATCAAGCGGATCGGCACCTCGACGTACAAGCCGCACCCGGTGCTCGAGAAGGCGCTCGACCTGCTCTTCATCCTCCACGCGGACCACGAGCAGAACTGCTCCACCACCGCCACGCGCCTCGTCGGCTCGTCGCAGGTGGATCCCTACAGCGCGGTGAGCGCGGGCGTGGCGGCGCTCTACGGCCCGCTGCACGGCGGCGCAAACGAGGCCGTGCTCCGGATGCTCCGCGAGATCGGCCACGTGTCGAAGGTCCCCGAGTTCATCTCCAAGGTGAAGAGCGGTGAGGCCGGCTCGCGGCTGATGGGCTTCGGCCACCGCGTGTACAAGTCCTACGACCCGCGCGCGAAGGTCATCAAGCGCGTGGCGGACGAGGTCTTCGAGGTCACCGGCCGCAACCCGCTGCTCGACATCGCGCTCGAGCTGGAGCGGATCGCGCTCGAGGACGAGTACTTCGTGAAGCGGAAGCTCTACCCGAACGTCGATTTCTACTCGGGCCTCATCTACGAGGCGATGGGCTTCCCGGTGGAGATGTTCCCGGTGCTCTTCGCCATCCCGCGCACGGTGGGCTGGGTGAGCCAGTGGGAGGAGATGGTGCTCGACCCCGAGCAGAAGATCGCCCGCCCGCGTCAGGTCTACACCGGCAGCCAGCGGCGTGACTTCGTGGCGGTGGACAAGCGCCAGCCGAACGGCGGCAAGTAGTCCCTTCACCTCCACGGTGACGCAATGAGGCCCGGCCCCCTTCAGCGGGTGCCGGGCCTTCTTCGTTTCAGGCCCGTTTCGTTTCGAGGCTCAGCCCTCGTAGAGCCCGTCGATCTGCGCGCGGTAGCGGCGCTCCACCTCCGCGCGGCGGAGCTTCAGCGTGGGGGTGAGCTCACCGCGCTCGGGGGTGAAGTCGTGCGGGAGGATCTCGAAGCGGCGCACGTGCTCGAAGCGCGAGAGCCTCGGGTTCACCCGCTGGGCGATCTGCTCCTCGAGGTGCCGGCGCAGCTCCGGGTGGACGGCGAGCCGCTGCGGATCCTCGGGCAGGCCCCGGGCGCGCGCGAAGGTGACGGCCTTCTCCGCGTCGAGCGGGAGCAGCGCGGCGAGGTGGTTCCGCCCGTCCCCCACCACCATCGCGTTGCCCACCGGCTCGAGGTCCTTCAGCAGCGCTTCGATCGGCGCGGGCGCGGTCTTCTTGCCGCCGCTGGTGACGAGCAGCTCCTTCTTGCGGCCGGTGATGCGGAGAAAGCCTTCGCTGTCGAGCTCGCCCACGTCGCCGGTGTGCAGCCACCCGTCGGTCAAGAGCTCCTCTGTCGCGCGCGGGTCCTTGAAGTAGCCCTGACACACGTTGCCGCCGCGCACGAGCACCTCCCCGTCGTCCGCGATGCGCAGCTCCACCCCGAGCATGGGCCGCCCCACCGAGCCGAGCTTCGTGTTCTCCGGCGTGTTGAAGGTGACGGGGCCGGTGGTCTCGGTCATTCCGTAGACCTCGCGCAGCACGATGTCGGTGGAGGCGAAGAAGTCGAGCACGTCGCGGCCGATGGGCGCGGCGGAGGTGGCGAACAATCGCGTGCGGTCGAAGCCGATCTTCTCGCGCAGCCGGTTGAAGACGAGGCGGCTGGCCACGAGGTGCTGCGCCTCCATCGCCACCGAGGTCCACTCGTGGCGGAGCTCGCGGCCGGTGCGTTCGAGCGAGAGCTTCCGCGCCCACGAGACGAGCTTCTGACGGCGGGGACTCTGCGCGCGGATGCCCTCCTCCGCCTTCGCCTTGAACTTCTCCCACACCCGCGGCACGCCGAAGAAGACGGTGGGCCGGACCTCGCGGATCGCGTCGGCGACGGTCTCGAGCGACTCGGCGAAGTGGACCTGCATCCCGGTGAGCAGCGGGCCGTAGATGCTGCAGGTCTGCTCGGCGATGTGCGAGAGCGGCAGGTAGCTCACCAGCACGTCGTCCGCCTCCACCTCCGCCGCCTGCACCAGCCGTGCGGCCGTCCAGCAGAGGTTGTGGTGGCTGAGCATCACGCCCTTCGGCTCGCCGGTGGTGCCGGAGGTGTAGATGAGCGCCGCGGTGGCGGACGGGTGGATCGCGTCGAGCTTCTCGTTCCAGGCGCGCTCGGCGCCGCGGCCCGCGTGGCGCTCGCCGCGCTCGAGCAGATCAGCGAACGACAGCTCACCTTCGCGCGTGGGCGTGCCCTCCATGAGGACCACGCAGCGCAGCCGCGGCAGTTCGTCGCGGAGCGCGCTGAGCTTCTCTGCGTACGCGGCGTTCTCCACCACGACGAGCTCGGCCTCGCAGTGACCGAGCACGTACGCGAGCTGCTCCGGGCTGGAGGTCGTGTAGAGGCCGACGGCGGTGGCGCCGAGGCCCATCGCGCCGAGCAGAGAGAGGAGCCACTCCTCGCGGTTGAAGCCGAGGATCGCCACCGAGGTGCCCTCGCGCACGCCGAGCGACTCGAAGCCGAAGCCGGTCTGGCGCACGCGCTCCGCGTACTGCCGCCAGGTGGTGGCGCGCCAGGCGCCGTTCCGCTTCGACCACAGCGCGGGATCCTCGCCGTGCCGCCGCGCGCGATCGCGCAGCGCATGGAGCATCGACCGCGGCTCTTCGGGAGGTGGCCTCATGAGCGCGAAAACTAGCCGGAACGCGCAGCGGGTGGCGATTGACAGTGCTCTGCCCCGTGCCTAATAGCGGCCGGCGATGACCATCGATTTCACCTGCCAGAAGTGCGAGGGGAGCTTCGAGCTCGACTCCGAGGATCTGATCGACGGGACGGAGAAGCTCGAGTGCCCGCACTGCAACGCCAAGGCGACCGCAAGTGCGACCGAGGACTTCACCTCCGCCCTCACCGAGCTGCGCGCGCAGGTGGCGCTGCTCTCCAAGAAGTTCGCGGTGAGCGTGACGATCGAGACCGAGGACATCGAGGACGAGGAGACCGCGTCCGCGCGTGACGCCGACGAGGACGAGGAGTCGGAGGAGGATGACGACCTCGGGCTCGACGACGAGGACGACGACGACGACGACGACGACCTCGATGAGGACGAGTACGAGGATGAAGACGAGGACGTGGACGACCGCTAGTCGCCCGCTGTTCTGAGAAGGACCGGCTCTCGCGCGCGAAAGGCCCCTGTGCATCGGGTGGCCCGCGCGCAAGGCCACGCACGAGACGCCCGGCAAGGACGTGGGGCAGCTGCTCCCCTGGCCGCTGGGCATTCGTCACCACCGAGCCACCGGATCCGGCATGCCCGCCCCCCAGGCGCGTGCGTAGCTTTTTCCGGTGGAACGCTCACTTCGATACGGACTGCTCCTGGCGCCTGTTGTGGCGCTCTTCGTGGCGCTGGGGACCCTCTACTGGGTTCCTCGCGCCCCCACGGGCGAAGGCCCCACTACCTCGGCGGAGCCTGCCGCAGCGGGGCTGTTCAGCCCGGTGAAGGCGGGCGGTCCCGTCGAGCTCGAGGTCATGGACGTCATTCCGATCGAGGAGGCGGACACCCATGCGGTGCTGCTCGTCTCGAAGGACCAGGCGTTCATGCTGCCGCTGTTCGTCACCGAGGAGGCGGCGGTGTCCATCGCCTTCCGGCTGGCGGAGCGCGAGAGCCCGCACCCGCTGAGCGCGGACCTCATGGACAGCATGGTGGACAAGATGGGCGGGAAGGTCACCCGCATCGAGATCGACGACGTGCAGGACGACGTGTACACGAGCCACATCGTCATCGAGCAGGGCGAGAAGCAGCTGAACCTCTCCGCCCGGCCCTCGGACGCGATCGCGATGGCGCTGACCGGCAAGGCGCGCATCTTCGCGGCGCCGAAGGTGCTCGCGGAGGCGGGCATCACCCGCGACGAGCTCGAGAGCCTGCGCGAAGGCATGCCGCTCCCTGACGACGACTTCGGCGTGGGCGGCTCCGGTGAGGAGGGCGGGATTCTCCCCGACACCGAGGCGCCGGAGGAGAACCCGGGCCTGCTGCTGCCGCCGGGGAAGGACACGCAGAACATCCGGCTCTAGGCAGTCAAGACGAAAGCCCGGCCCCCCCTCCCAGGGGTGCGCCGGGCTTTCGCAGTTCCACCGAATCGTGACGTGAGGCTAGAGCTTCTCGGCGAGGTCCGACACCACCGGGATGCGCCAGCGCTGGCCCTCGAGGCCCTTGACGATCCCGAGGATGTGCAGCGCGAGGATGCCCAGCCAGGCCACCACCACGATGAGCTGACCGAGCACCGGGATCCAGCCCACGAGCACCGAGAGCACGGTGATGGCGAGCACGCCGCCGAGCCCGAGCACGAGCCCGTTCTTCGCGTGCCACTTCACGTACTCCGAATCCTTCACCGTCAGCAGCGGGATGAGCGCGAGGATCCCGAAGTAGCTGAGGATGATCATGATCTTGTCCTGATCACGCACCGTCTCGCGTCCCGCGATCACCGCCTGTATGGGCTGCTTCAGTTGATCCTCTGGCCGCATGAACAACCTCCGTGTGCGCGGGTTCGTATTCGTCGCGGCGCATCCAAGTCAAGGCAGGTAGAGTGCCGCGCTCGGAGGGGAAGCACGCATGCGGAAGGCGAAGATCGTCTGCACCCTGGGACCTGCCTCGGACTCACCGGAGGTGCTCGAGGGGATGATCCGGGCGGGGATGGACGTGGCGCGGTTCAACTTCTCGCACGGCACGCCGGCGGACCACCGGCGGCGGATGCGCCTGCTGCGCCAGCTCGCGAAGAAGGTCGGCCGCACGGTGGCGGTGCTGCAGGACGTGCAGGGCCCGAAGATCCGCGTCGGCGTCTTCGAGGGCGGGCAGGCGATGCTGCGCGCGGGCGAGACGATCACCGTCACCACGCGCTCGGTGAAGGGCACCTCGCTGATCGTCCCCACGCCGATCCTGTCCCTGCCGAAGGACGTGCGGAAGAACGACCTCATCCTCCTCGACGACGGGCGCATCCGGCTCGAGGTGCGCGGGGTGAAGGGCCGGGACATCAGCGCGCGCGTGCTGGTGGGCGGGATCATTCGCGACAAGAAGGGGCTGAACCTCCCCGGCGCGGCGATGAGCGTGCCGACGATCACCGCGAAGGACGAGGAGGACCTCGCGTTCGGGCAGGAGCTCGGCGTGGACTACGTGGCGCTCTCCTTCGTGCGGTCCGCGGACGACATCCGGATCGCGCGGGCGCACGTGGCGAAGCTGAAGACGCCCATCATCGCGAAGATCGAGAAGCCGCAGGCGGTGGAGCGGTTGGCGGAGATCGCGGCGGTGGCGGACGGGATCATGGTCGCGCGCGGGGATCTCGGCGTGGAGATGGCGCTGGAGAAGTTGCCCGCGATCCAGAAGGAGGCGGTGAAGCTGGCGAACCGGCTGGGCGGCATCGCCATCGTCGCCACCGAGATGCTGGAGAGCATGATCCAGTCGCCGCGCCCCACCCGCGCGGAGGTGACGGACGTGGCCAACGCGGTGCTCGACGGCGCGGACGCGGTGATGCTCTCGGGTGAGACCGCCGCGGGGAAACACCCGGTGGAGGCGGTGGGCACCATGTGCCGAATCATCGAAGAGGCCGAGCGCACCGGACACCTGCGCCTGCGCGGCCCGAGCCTCGAACACCTCACCGACGTCTCCACCGGCGTGGCCGCGGCGGCGGTGGCGGCGGTGACGCAGATGAGGGCGGAATTGCTCGTCGCCTACACCGAGTCCGGCAACACCGCGCGGCTGATCAGCGAGTTCCGGCCCCACGCGCAGATCCTCGGGCTCACGCCGAACGAGGCCACCGTGCGCCGCATGGCGCTCTACTGGGGCGTCACCCCGATGAAGGTCGGGCGGCTGCAGTCCACCGACGCGATGGTCCGCCAGGTGAAGCGGCTCTGCGCGCAGGAAGAGCTCTGCCACGCGGGCAAGCAGGTGGTGATCGTCGCCGGCGTGCCGCTGAACACACCGGGCAAGACGAACACCATGAGCGTGCACACGGTGTAGAGCGGCTACAGCTTCTTCAGCTCGAAGTCGTAGATCCGCTCGATGGGGATCTGCCGGTAGCGGTCCACCTTCAGCGCCATGCGCGAGGTGTCCCACACGATGTCCTTGAAGGGCCTGTCCGGCTCCTTCTTCTTCCGGCGCTTGATCTCCTTGAAGATCGCCTTCGTCCCCTCCTTCGGGTGCCAGACGAAGGCGGCGGAAAAGAGCAGGTGCCCAGCGACGGGGATGAGCCGCGCCTCGATCACGTCGCCCTTCTCCAGCCCCGCGACCTGGCGGCGCTCGGTGACGTCGTGGTCCTTCGCGGTCTCCAGATCGCGCAGGCGGATGATCCCCTTGCCGATCTTGCGGACCTCGAAGAGGCCGTGCCGCGTCTCGGTGAAGCCGCGGAAGATCCCCTGCTCCTCGGGAGGAAGCCCCGCGCCGTGGACCTCGCAGAACTCGGCGGCGGGCGTGCGGCCGGTGGTGGGCGCCACCCGGTCGAACAGGTACCAGTCGAGGAAGGCGGCCATGCGCAGGTCGAAGGACTTGTCGTCCTCGTGCACCTCACCGGCGAGCCGGAAGTACTCCGCCTTCGCCGCGAGCAGGTCCTCCTTCCGCTCCTCGGTGCTGCCGAACTCGATGAGCCGGTCGAGGTACGGCTGGTAGTTCAGGTCTTCCATGCAGGGGGGCGCACCTTACCGCGCCATCAGCGAGGTGAAGCGCCGGAAGAGATAGCGCGCGTCGTGCGGACCGGGCGACGACTCGGGGTGGTACTGCACGCTGAACGCGAGCGCCTCGGGGATCTCGATCCCTTCGACCGTCCCGTCGTTGAGGTTGAGGTGCGTGACGTTGGCCTTGCCCAGCACGCTCTTGTCGTCCACCGCGAAGCCGTGGTTCTGCGCGGTGATCTCCACCTTGCCCGTGACCAGATCCTTCACCGGCTGGTTCCCGCCACGGTGACCGAACTTCATCTTGTAGGTCGTCCCGCCGATCGCCCGCGCGAGGATCTGGTGCCCGAGGCAGATGCCGAAGACCGGCACCTTCCCCAAAAGCGCCGCCACCGTCTTGTCCGCGCCCTCCACCGCCGCCGGATCGCCGGGGCCGTTGGTGAGGAACACGCCGTGCGGCTTCTGCGCGAGCACCTTCTCCGCCGGATAGTTCGACGGCACCACCGTCACCCGGCAACCCTCGTCCACGAGGTAGCGCAGCATCGCCTTCTTCAGGCCGTAGTCGTAGGCGATGACCTCGTACTCGAGCTTCTTCGGCTCGGGGTGCGCAACGCCGGGCTCGAGCACCCACGGGGTGCGCTCGGTGAAGAGAAAGGGCTCCTTCGTGGAGATGCCGGTGGCCAGATCCAGGCCCTCCATCCCCTTCGCGCTGCGAGCCTTTTCCACCAGCGCCGCGTGCGAGTGATTGCCGGTGGAGAGCACGCCCATCTGCGCGCCATGCGTGCGCAGGTGCCGCACGAGCTTGCGCGTGTCGATGCCGCTGATCCCGCCCATCCCCCAGCGCGCGAGATAGCCGGAGAGCGTCTCGGTCGCGCGCCAGTTGGAGGGCTCGTTGAAGTTGCGCACCACCATGCCGACCGCATGCGGACGCACGGACTCCTGGTCCTCGCCGTTGGTGCCGACGTTGCCCATCTCCGGGTACGTCATGCAGACGATCTGACCGACGTAGGAGGGATCGGTGAGGATCTCCTGGTACCCGTACATCGAGGTGTTGAACACGACCTCGCCGACCACGTCGCCTTCGGCGCCGAAGCCCGTGCCCTCGAACACCGCGCCGTCTGCCAGCGCGAGCACTGCCTTCTTCATCCCTGCTCCTTCACCGCGCCATCCATGAAAACCACCCGGCCGCCGACGATCGTCGCCCGGACCCGGCCCTTCACCCGCCTGCCCTCGAAGGGCGAGTTGCGGCTCTTCGAGAAGAAACGCTTCGACTCGATCGCCCACTCCGCAGACGGGTCCACCAGCGTCACGTCCGCCGGCTCGCCCGCCTTCAGCGAACCGCCCGGCAACCGGAAGGCGCGCGCAGGTCCCATACTCAGCCGCTCCGCCGCGCGCATGGGAGAGAGCTTCCCCGCGTGCACGAGCTCCATCGTCAGCGGCAGCGCCGTCTCCAGCCCCACGATCCCGTTCGCCGAGCAGTCGAACGGGCACACCTTGTCCGCCACCCCGTGCGGCGCGTGGTCGGTGGCGATGGCGTCGATCGTCCCGTCCGCGAGGCCCTCCTGCACCGCCTCCACGTCGCGCGCGGATCGCAGGGGCGGGTTCATCCGCGCGTCCGTGTTCCAGCCCTCCAGCGCCTCGTCGGTGAGCGTGAAGTGGTGGGGCGTGGCCTCGGCGGTGATCTGCAGCCCGCGCCGCTTCCCCTCGCGCACGAGCCGCACGCTCTGCTCGCAGGAGAGGTGCGCGAAGTGCAGCCTGCCGCCGGTCTCCTCCGCGAGCACCAGATCGCGCGCGACCATGGTGACCTCGGCGGACGCGGGAATGGGCAGGAGCCCGAGCCGCGCCGCCACCGGTCCTTCATTCATGAAGCCGCCCTCGCTGAGCGAAAGCTCCTCTTCATGGAGCATCAGTGGCACGCCGAGCGGCATTGCCCACTGGATCGCGCGGCGCATGAGGCCCGCGTCGGTCACCGGCCGGCCGTCGTCGGTGAGGCACACGCAGCCCGCACTCACGAGGTCCGCCATGTCGGTGAGCGCCTTGCCCTCCTGACCGCGGGTGATCGACCCGGACGGATAGACGCGGCACAGCCCAACGTCCCGCCCCTTCTGCGCCACGAACTTCGCCAGCACCGCGGTGTCGATCACCGGCACCGTGTTCGGCATCGCAACCACCGCGGTGAAGCCGCCCGCCACCGCCGACCGGCAGCCGGACTGGATCGTCTCCTTGCCCTCCTGCCCGGGCTCGCGCAGGTGCGTGTGCAGGTCGATGAAGCCGGGCATCACCCACTGCCCCGCCGCGTCGATGATCTCCAGCGCCTCGCCCTCGCGCAGCGAGGAGAGCTCCGCGATCCGGCCGTCGCGCACGAGCACGTCTCGCGTCGCGTCGACTCCCTGCGCGGGGTCGAGCACGCGCCCGTTCTTGATCAGCAGCGCCGTCACTGACAGCTCCTCTCGAGGATGGCCATCCGCACCGGCACGCCGTTCTCCACCTGTTCGAGGATGGCGCTCTGCTCGCCGTCCGCCACGTCCGAGGTGATCTCCAGCCCGCGGTTCATGGGGCCGGGGTGCAGCACCGGCGCGCCCCGCTTCATCAGGGCCACGCGCGCGGCGTTGAGGCCGTAGCGACGGGCGTACTCGCGGGTGGAGGGGAAGAACGCGCGCTTCTGACGCTCGAGCTGCATGCGGAGCATCATCACCGCGTCCGCGCCCTCCAGCGCCCGGTCGAAGTCCCAGCTCACCTCCGCGCCGAGCGCCTCGATGCCCACCGGCATCAGCGTGGGCGGCGCCACGAGGACGACCCGCGCGCCGAGCAGCTTCAGGCAGTGCAGGTTCGATCGCGCCACGCGGCTGTGCAGGATGTCCCCGGCGATGACGACCGTCTTGCCGTCGAGCGCGCCCAGCTTCTCCGTCAGCGTCAGCGCATCGAGCAGCGCCTGCGACGGATGTTCGTGCGTGCCGTCGCCCGCGTTGACCACGGCGGCGCGCACGTGCTTCGCGATCAGCGCGACCGCGCCGGACGAGCCGTGACGGACGACGAGCACCGCCGGCGACATGGCATCGAGGTTCCGCGCGGTGTCGAGCAGGGTCTCGCCCTTCGCCACCGACGACTCCTTCGCGGACCAGCCGAGCACGTTGGCGCCGAGCGCGCGGGCGGCGATCTCGAACGAGGAACGCGTGCGGGTGGAGTCCTCGAAGAAGAGGTTCGCCACCATCTGGCCGGAGAGCGGACCGTCACGGCGCGTGCCTTCACGGCGGGCGCGCTTGTGGGCGGCGGCGGAGGCGAGCAGCGCTTCCACCTCGCCGCGCGTCATCCCCCGGATGGAGAGCAGGTCGTTGCGCGCCTTCGTCATCGTGTGATCGGGAGCTCGCGCTCCGGGTTGAAGCGCAGGGTGATGAACTTGAACGTGGGCTTGAGCCGGATCTGCCGCTGGTACGGCACGCCCACGCGGATGGTCCGCAGCACCGTGTTGCGATCCACGAGGACCGCCTCCGGTGGGACGCCGAGCCCGGTCGCCTCCTCGATCTCGCCGTACGCGTTGAGCCGCCAGTGCGTGCCCACCCGCTCGAGCCCTCGCGCCACCGCGCGCTTCATCTCACCGTCGTCGAGCTGGTGGGAGCGGTTGAGGGCCTTCGCGATCTCGTCCTGCACCGCGAAGTGATCCACGAGCACCGGGGAGAGCAGCACGCCGAAGTAGATCGCTGAGGCAACGGCGGCCAGGAGGACGAGGTTCGACAGACTGACCCGACCCGAGGCGCTCACGCGCTGCCGGATAGCAGACGGTTTCTGTGAAATCCACCACGCGAATCCGCAGCGAAAACAGCGGCTTGCGCGCCTTCCCGCCTGCCTAGCGCACCGGCAGGAAGAAGCGCTCCGTCTTGAGGCCGGTGCCGCCGAAGAGCCCCTTGCCCAGGCCGTCCCAGCCCAGCGCGAGCCAGATGACCATCGCCTTGCCCTTGATGTTCCCCAGCGGCACGTACGCCGGCGGGGTCCCCAGCCCGACGAAGCCCACCCGCGAGTCCGACGAGTTGTCGCGGTTGTCGCCCATCACGAACACGTGACCGGGCGGAACGTGGAAGGGCCCGGTGGGTGACGACGGCGAGCGGTAGCCGGGAAGGTTCTGCGCGGAGACGTACGTCTTGTCGTCGAGCCGCTCGCGGTAGAGGCGGATGTCGTGCTGCTGCCAGCCGTACACCTCGCGGTCCCAGTAGCTCCACCGGTCGTCGATGAGCTCGCGCGGCTGGGGCACGTCGTTCACGTGGACGATGCCGTCGATGATCTCGATCTTGTCCCCGCCCACGCCGATCACGCGCTTGATGAAGTCCACCGAGGTGTCCTTCGGGTTGTTGAAGACGATCACGTCGCCGCGCTCGGGCGGCCGCACGATGGTGAAGGGCACGTAGTTCGTGAACGGGATCCGCACCCCGTAGATGAACTTGTTCACGAAGATCTGATCGCCGATCTCCAGCGTGGGGATCATCGAACCGGACGGAATCCGGAACGGCTCGATGAGCACCGTGCGGATGATCATCGCGATGGCGAAGGCCTTCACGAAGCCCATGCCCAGATCGAACGTGCTCTGCTTGCGCCACCGCACGAGGTGCTTGTCTGCTACGCCCGCGCTCAGCTTCAGCTGCGCTTCCAGCGCCGCGTCGTCCGTCCCCGCCACCGCCCCCTGCAGCGCGGCAGAGAACTCCACGAGCTCCTCGCGCGGCTTGCCGGTCACCGCGTCATGGTGCTTGTCGCAGAGCGCTTCGACCTCATCGGTCAGCTCGAAGGCCTGGTGCCGCAGCTTCCGGCTGTGCGAGAGCGGCCGCCAGAAC
Organism: Pseudomonadota bacterium; assembly: GCA_023423535.1. Classification (GTDB taxonomy): domain Bacteria; phylum Myxococcota; class Myxococcia; order Myxococcales; family Myxococcaceae; genus JAFAFL01. Next base: position 78,495 of record JAFAFL010000035.1, on the reverse strand, counting down.
TGACGCAGCGGGATGAGCCCGAAGAACCACACGAGCATCAGCAGGCCGAAGCCCTTCAGCGCCGGCTGCGCCCACTGCGCGCTCGGCGTGTGGCTCTCCACGATGAGCAGGTACAGCGCGAACGCGAGACCGAACACCGTCACCGGCGCCCACAGGCTGGTGAGCCGCAGGGTCCAGCGCGTCTGGCGAAGGCGCTTCTGCACCTCCGGCGAGAGCCTGGCGTTCACGTCGGCGGCGAAGCGGCGCTTGCCCGGGGATTCACCCGCAGCGGGCCGTGACACAGAGGGATCCGCCACTACTCCTCCGACTTCAGCACCGCGAGGAAGGCCTCCTGCGGGATCTCCACCACGCCCACCTGCTTCATGCGCTTCTTCCCCTCCTTCTGCTTCTCGAGGAGCTTGCGCTTGCGGCTGATGTCGCCGCCGTAGCACTTGGCGAGCACGTTCTTGCGGATGGCGCTGATCGACTCACGCGAGATGATCCGCGAGCCGACCGCCGCCTGGATTGCGACCTCGAACATCTGCTTGGGGATGACCTGCTTCAGCTTCGCGCAGATCTCCTTGCCCCGCTGGTACGCGCGCTCCTTGTGGACGATCACGCTCAGCGCGTCCACCGGCTCGCCGTTGATGAGGATGTCCAGGCGCACGAGGTCCGCGGTGCTGAAACCGGCGAGCTCGTAGTCCATGGACGCGTAGCCGCGGCTGACGCTCTTGAGCTTGTCGAAGAAGTCGAACACCACCTCCGCCAGCGGGAGGTCGTACGTCACCTGCACGCGCTTGCCGGAGGAGCCGAGGTACTTCAGATCCTTCTGAATCCCGCGCCGGTCCTGACACAGCTTGAGGATCGCCCCGAGGTGGTCGTTCGGCACGTGGATGTGGCACGTGAGGATGGGCTCCTCCATGTGCTCGATGTGCTGCGTCCCCGGCAGCTTCGCCGGGTTGTCCACCATGGTGACGTTCCCGTTGACGTCGAAGACCTTGTAGACGACCGAGGGCGCGGTGCTGATGAGGTTGAGGCCGTACTCGCGCTCCAGCCGCTCCTGGACGATCTCCATGTGGAGCAGCCCGAGGAACCCGCACCGGAACCCGAACCCGAGCGCGGTGGAGGTCTCCGGCTCGTAGGTGAACGCCGAGTCGTTGAGGTTCAGCTTGTGCAGCGCGTCCCGCAGGTCCTCGTACTCCGCCGAGTCGATGGGGAAGACGCCGCTGAACACCATCGGCTTCACTTCCTTGAAGCCGGGGAACGGGCTCTCGGTGGGCCGCAGCTCCTCGGTGATGGTGTCGCCGACCTTCGCGTCCGCGAGCTCCTTCACGTTGGCGACGAGCACGCCGACCTCGCCCGCCATCAGCTGCTGCACCGGCCGCGCCTTGGGGCTGAAGACGCCGAGCTCGTTGACCTCGAACTTCTTCTTGTTGCTCCAGAGCATGATGCGCTGCTTCGCGCTCAGCGTTCCGTCGAGCACGCGCACGAGCATCACCACGCCGCGGTAGTTGTCGTACCAGGAGTCGAACACCAGCGCCTTCAGCGGCGCCTGCGGATCGCCCTTGGGCGGCGGCACGCGGGCAATGACCGACTCGAGGATGTCCTCGATGCCGATGCCCTCCTTCGCCGAGGCCGGCACCGCGTACGACGCGTCGATGCCGATGACGTCTTCGATCTCGGTGCGCACCCGCGGCACGTCCGCCGAGGGCAGGTCCACCTTGTTGATCACCGGGATGATCTCGAGGTCGTGGTCGAGCGCCATGTAGACGTTCGCCAGCGTCTGCGCCTCCACGCCCTGCGTCGCGTCCACCACCAGCAGCGCGCCCTCGCAGGCGGCGAGCGACCGGGAGACCTCGTAGGCGAAGTCCACGTGTCCCGGCGTGTCGATGAGGTTGAGGACGTACGTCTTGCCGTCCTTCGCCTTGTACGGCATCCGCACCGACTGGGCCTTGATGGTGATCCCGCGCTCTCGCTCGAGCGCCATGTTGTCGAGGTACTGGTCCTGCTGCTCGCGCTGCGTCACCGTCCCGGTGAACTCCAGCAGGCGGTCCGCCAGCGTGGACTTCCCGTGATCGATGTGCGCGATGATGCTGAAGTTGCGGATGTGGGCGTTCTCTGCGGTCATGCTCTGGGCGCGCCCCTGTGGGCGAGGCCGGCGTGCGTAACACACCGCCGCGTCGGTAGGTACAAAGGTGATGCGGTGCCGCCTGCCTGCTCCCCGCCCCGGGCATGAAAAAGCGGCGCCAGCCCCGAGGCCAACGCCGCCCGACAACGCCCGGCGAAGGCTCGCCTACCCGTGGTTCGCCTTGCTCCCGCGCGTGCGCTCGGCGTCGGCGCGGAAGAACTCGATCGTCTTCGCGAGCCCCTCCTTCAGCGCCACCTTCGGCTCCCAACCGAGCACACGCTTCGCCATCGCGTTGTCGATCACGCTGCGGCGCTGCTCGCCCGGCTTGCCCGGCGCGAACTCCGGATCGCCCTTCACGCCCGCCGCATCCGCGAGGCCCCGGTAGAGCTGCTTGATGTCCGTCTCGATCCCGGTGCCGATGTTCACCGCACCCACGAAGTCGCGCTCGAACGCGAGGTAGTTCGCCTGCGCCACGTCCGGCCCGAACACGAAGTCCCGCGTCTGGCCGCCGTCCCCGAAGATGGTGCAGCCGCGGCCGCTGACGAGGCGCTGGCTGAAGATCGCCACCACGCCGGCCTCGCCGTGAGGGTTCTGCCTGGGGCCGTAGACGTTCGCGTAGCGGAGCGCCACGTAGGGCATGCCGTACTGCGCCTTGTAGTAGCCGAGGTACAGCTCACCTGCCGCCTTGGACACGCCGTAGGGCGAGACCGGCCGCGTGGCGTGCGACTCGTCCGCGGGGAAGGTGTCCTGCTCGCCGTAGATGGCGCCGCCGGTGGAGCTGAAGATGAACTTCTTCACCTTCACCTTCCGCGCGGCCTCGAGGAGGTTGAGCATCCCGAGGATGTTCGCCTCCGCGTCGAAGCGCGGGTCCTCCACCGACCGGCGCACGTCCATCTGCGCGGCGAGGTGGCAGATGACGTCCGGAGACTCGCGCTCGATCCAGCTCGCGGCGTCCGGGCTGCGGATGTCCAGCTCCAGCAGCTTCACGCGCGCGTCGAGGTTCTCCTTCCGCCCGCTCGAGAGGTTGTCGAGCGCGAACACCTCGTGGCCCTTGCCCACGAACACGTCACACACATGCGAGCCGATGAAGCCCGCCCCGCCGGTCACCAGAATCTTCACGTTCCCGCCTTCGCTCAAAGAATACGTGGCCCTAGTTAGGCACCCGACGCGGCTCCGACAACCGCGCGGAACCAGGCGATCGTCTCCCGCAGACCCTCTTCGAGCCGGACCTTCGGCTCCCAGCCCAGCAGCTCACGCGCCCGGGTGATGTCCGGCTTGCGCTGCTTCGGGTCGTTCTCCGGGAACGGCTTGAAGCTGATCCGTCCGCCGCCGCCCGCCGCCGCGCGCACGGCCTCGGCGAACTCGAGCACCGTCATCTCGCGCGGGTTGCCCACGTTCACCGGGTCGCCCACGTCGCTGAGCATCAGCCGGCAGATGCCGTCGATCAGATCCGACACGTAGCAGAAGGAGCGCGTCTGCCTGCCGTCGCCGAAGACGGTGAAGTCCTCGCCGCGCAGCGCCTGGCCGATGAACGCCGGCACCACGCGACCGTCCTCGAGCCGCATCCTCGGGCCGTAGGTATTGAAGATGCGGACGATGCGCGTTTCCACTCCGCGCGAGCGCCGGTAGGCGGCGACGATCGCCTCGCCATAGCGCTTGGCCTCGTCGTACACGCTGCGCGGACCGATGGGGTTCACGTTCCCCCAGTAGTCCTCGCGCTGCGGGTGGACGAGCGGGTCGCCGTAGATCTCGGAGGTGGAGGCCTGCAGGAAGCGCGCGCCGGTCCTCTCCGCGAGGATGAGCCCGTTCTCGGTGCCGAGCGATCCGACCCTCAGCGTCTCGATCGGCAGCTGCGCGTAGTCGATGGGCGAGGCCGGCGAGGCCATGTTGAAGACGAGGTCGCAGCGCCCCTCCCAGGGGATGGGCTGAACGATGTCGTGCTGGACGAAGCTGAAGCCCTTCCGCCGGCGGAGCTCTTCGATGTTGCGAAGACTCCCGGTGATGAGGTTGTCCACCGCGACCACTTCCTCGGCGCCGTCCTCGAGGAGGCGCTCGCACAGGTGGGAGCCGAGGAAACCTGCGCCACCGAGCACTGCGATGCGCGCGCCAGAGAAGGTCTTCATGCGATCAGAGCTCGTCGAAAGAGGCCTGACCGGGAAGCTGATCCCTGTACTTCTCCAGAACAAGGTCGATGCCCTGCCGGATGTACTCGGCGACGGGGACTTTCGTCTTCTGGTTGAGAAGCTTCAGCAAATCGTTCTGTTCCGGCGTGATGTAGATGGTGGTGCTGATCTTCTTTCGCGCCATGGCTGTATGTGACCCTATGGCGACATATGGTGCCCGTCAAAGAACGCGCCCGCTGTGAAACCCGCGCGTTAGAGTGTTCAGCCATGAGGCACGCCATCAGTCTCCTCGCGGGGCTCGTCCTGCTGACCGCGTGTGGAGGCAAGGAAGACGGCTCGGTGCGCGACCAGAAGGATCCGGACGCGGCCGCGGGCGGTCAGCCGATGCGCCAGGCGCGTTCCGGCGACGAGCAGCAGACCGCGTACGACCTGAACAAGGACGGCAAGCCCGACGTGTGGAGCTTCACGAAGGAAGCGGCCGATGCGGAGGGCCGGAAGATCGACCGGCTCGTGCGCAAGGAGCTCGACATCAACTGGGACGGCAAGGTGGACATCGTCCGGTTCTACGACGAGCGCGAACAGGTGAACCGCGAGCTGCTCGACCTCGACTTCGACGGGCGCGTGGACCAGCAGAACTTCTACGACAAGGGGATCATCGTCCGGAAGGAGCGCGACCTCGACTACGACGGGCGCAGCGATCTGTGGATCCACTTCGAGCGCGGGAAGATCGTGCGCAAGGAGAAGGACACCAACTCCGACGGCAAGGTGGACTACTGGGAGTACTGGGAGAACGATCAGGTCGATCGCGTCGGCGAGGATCTCGACGGTGACGGCACGGTCGATCGCTGGACGAAGAATCCGGAGGGGCAGCAGTAGGCCTTCGGTTGATCGCGATGCTCCGCCGTCTCGCCGTGGGCCTGCTCGTCGCGGCGGCCCTGCTCTGGCTCGGAGGTGGCGCGGTGCTCTACGCCCTGCAGCGCAGCATCCTCTTCCCCGCGCCCACGCCCGCGCGCGAGGTCTCTTTCGAAGACGGTGAGCTGCTGCGCATCCCGGTGCCGAACGGTGCGCCGGACGCGGTCGCGTTCCACCTTCCCGCCCAGCGTGCGGAAGCGCCGACCGTCGTGTTCTTCCACGGCAACGGCGAGCAGCTCGCGGATGGGCTCTGGCTCGCTGACGCGCTCAGACGCGAGGAGGGCGTGGGCTTCTTCGGCGTCGAGTACCCGGGCTACGGGCTTGCGGCGGGCGAACCGGGAGAGGACGCGATCCTACGGGCTGCGCGCGCGGCGGTTGGACATCTGGTGAAAGAACGAGGGGTGCCGAAGGAGAAGATCGTGCTCTTCGGACAGTCGCTCGGCTCGGGCGCGGCCACGGCGCTGGCGCACGACGGCTGGGGCATGAGACTCGCGCTCGCCACGCCCTTCACCTCGGTCACCGACGCGGCGGCGCACCACTTCCCCTGGCTGCCGGTTCGGCTGCTGGTGCGAGATCGCTTCGACAGCCTCTCGCGCGCGGCGGAGGTCGGCGTGCCGGTGTTCATCGTGCACGGCACGCGCGATGGCGTGGTGCCGTACGCGCACGGGGAGCGCTTGTCGAAGGCCTTCCCCCGTGCGCGGCTCGTGACGGTCGAGGGCGGCGGGCACAACGATCTCTACGAACACGACGGCGTGCGCGAGGCGCTGTTCGCGTTCCTCGCCGGCCGGGACCTCTAAACGCTTTGGGGCGCGCTACTTCGCGGCCACGAACGCGTCCATCTTCGTCTCGCGCTTGAAGTCGCTGAGGTAGCGCTGGGCCGCCTCGCGCGAGCCGAACGAGCCCATGCGCACGCGGTAGAAGGTCCCCTTCCCCGGGACCTCGGCGGTGACGATGTAGGGCGCGTAGCCGCGCTCGCGCAGCTTCGCGGCGAAGCGGTCCGCCTCGTTGCGCTCCTGGCTGGCCGCGAGCTGCAGGGTGAAGGCGCCATCCGCGGTCGCCTCGGCGGGCGGCGAAGGCGGAACGGCCGGCGCGTTGACGCGATCGAACGCGTCCTTCAGCGAGGTGCCACGGGTGGGCGTGGGCTCGACGTCCACTTCGGCAGGACGGGCGGCCGGTACAGCGGGAACGGTGGCGGCGGCGGGCACGGCCACCGCGATCGCATTGGCGGTCGGAGCGGGAGTCGCGGGCTTCTCGACCGGCGCGGGCGGCGCGGGCACCTGCGCGGCGGCGGGCACCACGACCGCGACGGGCGGCGGCACCGGCTTCGGCGCCTCGAGGGGCGGCTGCACCTTGCGGGTGAGCTCGTCCTGGAACGTGAGGCTGACCTTCGCCCGCTGGTCGAGCGCGGTGAGCAGGTCGGGCGCGTCCTGCGCCTCTTCGGAGGTGGCGAGCCCCTTCCCCACCACCACCCCGAGCACGAACACGGCGCCGAGCACGACGACTCCGCCGATGGCCAGGCTCACCACCTGCCGGCTGTCCAGCGAGAGGTCCCACTTCTCTTTCATCCGGTGGCTGTCGCGCATGATCCTGTCCTGTAGCGCCTCCCGGGGCACCGTAAGGTCGCGGGGATCGGCGGTCAAATTTCGCGAGTGCGCCCTCTGCGCCGGGCTGTCACCCGGCCGTCAGGCAGCGGCGGAGGGCGGCACCGGCGTGAGGCTGGCGCGGGGCGGCTCGCGGCGAACGGAGTCCCACGAACCACAGGCGGGACAACGGAAGGCGTGCTCGGGAAGCTTCTGCGCGCAGTGACCGCAGGCAAAGCCCATCACCGGATCGCCGAGCCGGTTGAGCAGGTCCTCGTACTCCACCCTCAGCTCGGCCGACCGATCCTGCGCGAGCAGCAGCGCGCCCAGCTCCCGGCGCGCATCCCACCGCCAGGGCCGCGCCTCCATCACCCGGCGCAACAGCCCTATCGCCTCCTCCGTTCTGCCCAGCTCCCGGTGGCACCGCGCCAGCGCCAGGGCATAGGCCGCGGCGCCTTCGTCCGGTGAGGCGAGCCGGGCCTCGAGGAATGCGATCGTCTCCGCCGGTCCCAGCGCGGCGAGCAGCAGCGCTGCAGACCCCGGCGCGAGCTCCGGCTCCAGCGACAGGGCCCGCTGCAGCGGGTCGGCGGCCTCGCGCGCGTTGCCTTGGGACATCAGGGCGTGCGCGAGCACGTGCAGCGGGTGCGCACCGGACGGCCACAGCTCGTGCGCGCGGCGGGCCACCGCGACGGCCTCGGAGGGCTCGGCGCGGCACAGGCCCTTCGCGTGCGCGGCGAGCAGGTGCGCGAGGATCTCCTTCCCCTCCCCCGTCCGCTCCACCAGCCGCGCCTGCAGCTCGGCGGCGCGGAAGTGATCGCCACACTCCTCGTGCAGCTGGCGGAGCGCGGTGACGGCTTCGGCTGCGTCCGGCTCCAATGCGAGCAGCTTGTTCAGCGTTTCCGTCGCCTTGTCGTGCAGGCCGCTGCGCCGGAAGTCCTGCCCGAGCGCGAGCATCACCCGCCGGCGCACCTCGGGGGACAGCGCGGGCCGCGAGAGCATGTTCTGGTAGAGCCTGATCGCGCGCGCGTGATCGCCCTTCCGGCTGAAGAGCGCGCCCAGCGCGAAGTACGTCTCCAGCGTCTGCGACGAGAGCTGCGCGGCGCGGGAGAGTTCGGCGATGGCGGCGTCCGCATCGTCGGTGAGCACGTAGGTCACGCCCGCCAGATAGGCGCGCGCGCGGTCTTCGGTGCGGCCCTTGCGCGAGAGCACGAAGACCAGCGCGGCGAGCGCCACCAGCGCGGTGACCGCCAGCGCGGTCTCGAGCGTGTCCCCCGGCACCACGGCCCGTCCGTCCTCTCAGGTCCCCGCGACGACGGCCAGAGGCGCCGCGTCCTCGGAGGCGTTGGGGACCGCGGCGTCGTCCGGCTGGGGCGGACGCGTCGCCGAGGCCTCGGGCGCGCGAGCGATGGCCTCCTGCGCGAGCTGCACCGCGGGCGCGGCAGGTTCAGGCGGGTTCAACCGGTCGCGCAGCTCCTTGCCCGGCGTGAAGCAGGGCGTGAGCCGGCGCGGCACGAGCACCTTCTCGCCCGTGCGCGGGTTGCGCGCCTCGCGAGGCTCTCGCACGCGCAGGGCAAACGAGCCGAAGCCACGGATCTCGATCCGCTCCTCGCCTCGCAGCGCGCCGATCATCGAGTCGAACACCCCGTTCACCAGGCGCTCCAGCTTCTGGCGCGGGAGGTGCGGCAAACGCTCGGCGATGCGTTCGATGAGCTCGCTCTTCGTCACCGTGTCTCCCTCTCCCGCGCGCAAACGGCCGCGCTAGTTGTTCAGCGCGCCCTGGGCGATCCAGTTCTGGATGGTCGTCATCTGCGCCGCGGTCAGCGGATTTCCCGAGGACGGCATGCGGGCGCCGCAGGTGGTGCCGCTGATCTTCCGGAAGAGTCCGCTGTTCTCCGGCTGTCCCGGCGTCACGCGGTTGAGGCTCGAGCACGAGCCGGTCATCTTCCGGTTCACCAGCTGCGCGTAGGAGCTGCCCTGGGCGAGCGTGAACTGGCCCTGCCCCGGATGGCACGAGGTGCAGCGCTGGTTGAAGATCGGCTGCACGTCGTTCGCGTAGCTGACGGTGGTCATGCCCGCGTCGGTGATCATGCCGGCGTCCGACATCATCCCGGCGTCGGTCATCATCCCGGCGTCGCCCGTCATGCCCGCATCGCCGGTGCCCGCGTCGTCTCCGTTGGTGCCAGCGTCCGTGTCGTTGCCGCCGGCATCCGTCTGGATGCCCGCATCGGTCTCGACGCCGCCGTCGGTCTCCGGATCCTCCGGCGTACCGCAACCGCCGATCGAACCTGCAGCAGCCACCGCGAACACAGCCAGCGCCAGCGCCTTCGCGAACTTCCCGACGTGCATCTGCCCCTCCGGAGAGCGGGGGACGCTAACACAACTGCTTTGGAGTCAACGGAACGCTCAGCGGTCCGCTCAGCGGAGCGCGACGTCCGACGGGCCCTTGAGATCGAACCTGCGCCCGTCCTTCAAGGTGAGCTTCGCCTTCGCGTCGTAGGGCACGACGAGCCGCACCGTGCGCCCGAGGTCGAAGGTCTGATCCTCCTCGAGCACCGCGGTCACCAGTTCGTCCGTCTCGGCCACCACCCAGCCGCTGCGGACCTCCAGCGTGTGTCCGCCCTGCCCGAGCGCGTCGGCGCGGATGTGCGGCACCTTCGTGCGGAGCGGCGGAGGCGGGAGCTCGTTGCGAGGGCCCTCGTGCTTCGCCACCCCACCGCCCAGCTTCTCGATCCCGTTCGGCGTGAAGAACGCCTTGAAGTAGTCGCCCTGCGTGGGCCCGCTGAGCCCGGCGTTCTCCGGCGTGAACATCACCGAGCGATACCGCGCCGCGACGATCCGGTTGGGCTGCGGCACCTCCTGCAGCTCGCCCTTCAGGAACGCGCGGGCGCGCAGGTTCGAGCCGAGGAGCTTCGACTCGTCGGTCTCGTCCACGGTCACGCGGTCGCCCTTCTCGAGGAAGACCACCGCGCCGCCGAAGTACTCGATCGCCGCCGGACCGGAGGCGCGCACCCGATCCGACGGATTCAGCTGCGAGCCCACCACCAGCGGCTTCTCGCCCTTCTTCGTCTCCAGGTAGAGCGGTGCGCCCGCGGCCAGAAGCCCCGCCACCGGGCCCTCCTGCTTCTTCTTGCAGCCGGCCGCGCCGACCGCGAGGAGCACGAGGAGGCCCGTCAGCGCTGCCTTCCGGTTCACGAGATCCAACCTCCGCCGAGCATGCGGTCGCCATCGTAGAACACCGCCGCCTGTCCCGGCGCCACCGCCCGCTCCGGAGCGGAGAGCTTCACGCGAAGACGATCTCCCTCCCTATGCAGCTCCGCCCTGGCGCCCGCGTGACGGTGACGCAGCTTCACCTGCAGCGCGCGACCGAGCGGCGCCTCGCCCGAGACCCACTGCGGCTGCAGGAGCGTGAACTGGTCGCGGCCCACCTGCGCGGCGGTGCCGACGATCACGCGGTTCCGCTCCGCATCGAGGCGCTCGACGTAGAGCGGCAGCGGGTGCGAGAGCCCGAGGCCGCGTCGCTGGCCGACGGTGTAGCGGTGGATGCCGTCGTGCTCGCCGAGGACTTCACCCGAGGCCGTGACGATCTCGCCCTTCGGCTGCGGGCCGGCGACCTTCTCCACGAAGCGCGCGTAGTCGCCGTCGGGCACGAAGCAGATCTCCATGCTCTCCGGCTTCTGTGAGGTGATGAGACCGTGGCGCTCGGCGATCGCGCGGACCTCCGCCTTCGTCATTCCGCCGACCGGGAACTCCAGCTCGCGCAGCGCGGCCTGCGAGAGGGTGAAGAGGAAGTAGCTCTGGTCCTTTGCCGGATCGAGCCCTCGCGCGAGGTGCAACCGCTCCCCGTCGCCCTCCCCTTCGCGTTCGATCCGCGCGTAGTGGCCGGTGGCGAGCCTTGCGCCCAGCGCCTTCGCGCGCTTGAGGAGGAAGTCGAACTTCACGTCCTTGTTGCAGGCCACGCAGGGGATGGGCGTCTTGCCGCCGAGGTACGACTGCACGAACGGGTTCACCACCCGCTCGCGGAACAGGTCCTCGGCGTTCGCCACGTAGAACGGGATGCCCAGCTTCTCCGCCACCCGGCGCGCGTCCTCCACGTCGTCCGGGCTGCAGCAGGAGCCGCATTTCGCGGAATCTTCGTACGACCACACCCGCAGCGTGATGCCGAGAACCTCGTGTCCCTGCTCCACCAGGAGGGCCGCCGCGGCCGACGAATCCACCCCTCCGCTCATGGCGACGACAACCCTCATTTGCGTTCCTCTCTAGGGGCGATCCTCACAGGTTGTCCACAGGGTCGAAACCTCCACGAAGGTCTTGACAGGGGGTCCGGCAGGGGGCCGCGCGGGGTGTCCAGATGACTCGATAACCGCCCGATTTCATAGGGCTTTTGTAAAAGCTTCACTCTGGAGAGCCGCCCAGAGGGAAGCGCCCGGGAATCCCGCTTCGGGATGTAGGCAGGGGGCCTGTGGGAAAACCTGTGGAAAACTATTTCGGGCCTGCGGATTGGGCCGCCGACCACGCCAAAAGACGCGTTTCCAGCGCCTCTTTGGTGTTGCTTTCGGGCTCGCGGAGCACCTCGTCCACGAGGAACCGCGTGGCCTCGCCGACGATGCGGGAGGGCCCCACCCCGAGCACCTCCATGATCCGCGTCCCGTTCAGCGCCAGCGCCTTCGCGTCCAGCGGCGGGTTCTGCGCGAGCACGCCCCGCAGGCGGCCGGAGAGCTCGCGCGTGGCCTCCTCCCCGTGCAGCGCGGTGAGGACGGAGAGGAAGGGTTCGGCCAGCGCCGGCGTCAGCTTCGCGAGGAAGCGGCGGAGGTCCTCATCCGTGCGCGGCGCCAGGGGATCGAAGCCGGAGAGCGCGCGGACGAGCGCGGAGGTCGTCTCGATCGTCTTCGACGGGTAGCGCAGCCGGAGGAGGAGCTCTTTCGCCTTCGCGCCCTGCGTGCCGGTCTGATGGAGGAGCACGGTCAGCCGCAGCTCCATCGGGTCGCGTGGCGCTCGGGCGGTGGCAGAGGCGAGCGCGTGGAATGCCTCTTCGCCCGTGGCCGGCGCGCTGAGCTCCGGGAGGAAGGTGCCCAGCAGCCCGGTGCGGCGGAGGAGTTCGAGACCCTCGCGCGGGCGGTCGGAGAGCAGGAGCTTGGTGAACTCCTCGCGGATGCGCTCCTGCGCGATGCGGCGGAACGACGGCAGCGTGGCGGGGATCGCCGCCTCAGTGGCGGGATCGAGCGAGAACCCGAGCACCGCGGCGAAGCGCACCGCACGCAGCGCGCGCAGGCCGTCCTCGCTGAAGCGATCCTGCGCGGTGCCCACGCAGCGGATGATCCCCGCCGCGATGTCCGCCTGACCGCCGAAGGGATCGACGATGCGCCCGACGGTGGGATCGAAGGCCATCGCGTTGATGGTGAAGTCGCGGCGGGAGAGGTCCGCGGTGATGTCGGTGTGGAACGAGACCGACGAGGGCCTGCGCGCGTCGAGGTACTCGCCCTCGGTGCGGAAGGTCGTCACTTCTACCGGCGTGCCGCGCGAGAGCACCGTCACCGTGCCGTGCTCGAGCCCGGTGGGGATCGTCTTCCTGAAGGACGCCTGGACCTCCTCCGGCCGCGCGCTGGTGGCCAGATCGAAGTCCTTCGGCTCCTTGCCGCGCACCATGTCCCGGACGCAGCCGCCGACGAGGTAGGCCTCGAAGCCGCGCTCCTTCAGACGGCTGAGGACCTCCATCACGGGCGCGGGGATGTTCACGGCGAGCGGTGGCGGAGGAGGTGCGGCGAAGGGAGAAGCGACCCCGACAGGAATCGAACCTGTGGCCTGCGGTTTAGGAAACCGCCGCTCTATCCAACTGAGCTACGGGGTCTCGTGGGCTGCGACTGCGGCGGCGACTCGTACCACACCAACGGTCCGATGCAACGCCACCCGCGTTCAAGAGGGCACGGCAGCGGCAGGCAGAGGGAGACGACCCACGCGGCGCGCATCAGGGAGTCCCTCCGGGCGCATCGTCTTTGAGCTTCGCCAGGCGCGCTGCGGCCGCGCGATCCGTCCTGCGCTGCGACTCGGCCAGCCACGCGCCGAAGAGCGCCAGACCCAGCAGCGCGAGCAGCCCGCCGGCGGGCATCCACATGATCAGCCCCGCCAGCCCCTGATCCTCGTGCGCGTCGATCCCGTGGGCCGCGGCCCGCTCCGAGTAGAGGGGGTACCAGACCGTCTCCGCGAACGTGAACAGCGCCCCCAGCAGGCCGGTGTGCAGCGCGGTGGCGAACACGTAGAGCACGCCCACGCCGTAGCCCGCGCGGCCGTAGCGCCCGTGCACCAGCGCCCACCAGAAGAGGGCTGCGCTGGCGAAGAAGGTGAAGTGCTGGAAGGCGTGCACCGCCTCGCTCTCCAACGCGGCCTCGAAGAGCGGGCGCGCGTGCCACACCCACCTCACCGCGCCGTGCAGCACGAGCGCGACGAGCGGGTGCGTGAGGGCTCGCCACGAGCTGCGAACGAGCGGATGCGACAGCGCGCGGCCGACGGAGAGGCGCGCGCCCTCGGGCAGCGCCCACAGGGCCGGCACACCGGGCCGCGCGAAGACGAAGAGCGGGGCCACCACCCCCATCAGCAGCTCGTGCTGCCCCATGTGCGCGGAGAAGAGCAGGTCGCTCGCGGTGTCCAGCGGCGAGACCAGCGCCACCGCCATCGCCACCCAGCCGAGCGCGAACGCCACCGCCGGAAGACGCGTGCCGGTGGGCGCGGCCGTGGTGCGCCGCTTCGAGAGTCGCAGCGTCCCTCGCACGTACACGGCGAGGGAGACCGCGAGCAGCGCGACGCTCCAGGGGTCGGGGCGCCAGTCGGTGAGGACGGAGAGCGAGGGCTCGTCGGCGTGGGCGGCGCCATGCGCGAGGGTCACGGCAGGCCAGAGCAGTGAGCTGCAGCTGATGACGAGGGCGGTGGCTCTCATCGCTGACACGGATCGGGTACGAGCGCGGGCACCGCGGCCGCGACGTTCGCGAGAGGAAGACCGCGCTGAGCACCGGTCACGATCCACGGCGCGACGGATGCGCAGGCGACGCCGAGCAGAGGCGCGGACGCCACGGGTGCGAGTGCAGACATGCGGCCTGTTTCCCCGACGACGCGGCGCCGGGCAACGAGGGCAATGACACCTCGCTGTGACCGCGCAGCGGATGGTTCGGCCCCGGACCGAAGCCGCTGGTTCTCGGCCCGACATTCAACACAGCCCTGCACCGGAACTGCGCGGCCCTCCCCTCTGCGCCGATGCTCCTCGCCATGCGAACGCGCGACCTGCGCTTCAGGGTGTCCTCGCAGACCGGCGAGGATTCCGGCCGGCCGGTGCCGCTGCGCGCGCGGCGGTCTTCGGCAGCATGACCTTTGGTTTCTAGAAGCGCGCAGGCACAGCGCAGGAGCGAAGAGAGATGAGCCATCCCGTCATGCCCGCCGCCTTCTTCGGCCACGGCAGCCCGATGAACGCGATCGAGGAGAACCGGTACACCTCCGCCTGGCGCGCCTTCGGTGAGTCGGTCCCGCGGCCGCGCGCGATCCTCGTGGTGTCCGCGCACTGGTACATCCACGCGACCGCCGCCACCGCGATGTCGAAGCCTCGGACGATCCACGACTTCTACGGCTTCCCCCAGCCGCTCTTCGAGCTGCAGTACCCGGCGCCGGGGCTGCCCGAACTGGCCGACGAGATCGCCGAGATCGCAAAGCCGACGCTGGTGGGCGCGGACGAGTCGTGGGGGCTCGACCACGGGACCTGGTCGGTGCTCGTGCACGCGTTCCCGAAGGCCGACATCCCGGTGGTGCAGCTCTCCATCAACGCGCTGCAGTCGCACGACTTCCACGTGGAGCTCGGCGCGAGGCTCGCGCCCCTGCGCAGGCGGGGCGTGCTCATCGTCGGCAGCGGGAACCTCGTCCACAACCTGCGCGAGATCGACTGGCGCTCGCCGCAGGGCGCCTTCGACTGGAACGAGCGCTTCGACCGCACCGCCCGCGAGCTGCTCCACGAACGGCCGGAGGACGCGGGGAAGCTGCACGAGGACCCCGACTACCGGCGCTCGCACCCCACCCCGGATCACTTCATCCCGCTGCTCTACGTCGCGGGCGTGGGCGCGGCGGAGAAGAAGCCGCTCGACGTGCTGGTGGACGGCTTCGCCTACGGTTCCCTCTCCATGACCTGCTTCACCGTGGGCGCGGAGGTCACGCGGCGAGACGATGACGTGAAGCGCAGCGCGGCGTCGGTGCCCGAGGGCACGCCCTGGGACGCGAGCAACGTCTGACCCGGGCCTCTCGGCTTCAGCGCAAGTCCGGCAGGTCTCCTCCGGGTGCGTCCGGCGCGTCCGGCGCGGCGCCGGCGTAGGGCAGCTCGAAGAAGAAGGTGCTGCCCCGCCCGAGCGTGCTCTCCACGCCGGCCCTCCCGCCGTGGCCCTCCACGAGCTTCTTCACCGTCGCCAGCCCGAGCCCGAGTCCTTCGGCGCGTCCCGCGGCGTCGGCGCGAAAATAGGGGGTGAACAGGTTCGGGAGGACCTCCGGCCGGATGCCGGGCCCCGTGTCCTCCACCGAGGTGCGGACCGTATCGCCGGAGCGCACCACGGTGACCGTCACCCGGCGCTCCCCTCCCTCGCCCATGTACTTCATCGCGTTGCGGACGAAGTTCCCCAGCGCGATGAGGTACACGCCGCGGTTGCAGGCCACGAGCACCGCCGGCGCGGGCTCGGCGCGAAGCGTGATGCCCACCTCCTCCGCCTGCGGCCCCAGGTCCGTCACCACCTCGCCCACGAGCGCGCGGACGTCCTCGCGGGCGCCCGGATCCGGCTTCGCGCCTGCGCGCGCGAAGTCGAGCAGCGCGGAGATGATCGCGTCCGCGCGGGAGAGGCTGCGCAGCGCCGACTGGATCGACGCCCGCGGGCCGTCCTCATGGGCCTTGCGCAGCGCCAGCTCCGCCGAGAGCCTCGCCGCGGAGAGGGGGTTGCGGATGTCGTGCGCGACCCTGCCGGCGAAGTTCTCCATCTCCTCCGCGCGCGCCTCCAGCATCCCCGAGTGCTCGGCGATCATCTTCCGGCGGCCGGCGCTCTCCTTGTAGAGGAGCCACGCCACCAGCGCGGCGAAGATGCCGCACGCCGCGTTGAGCACGTTCGCCAGCCGGTTCGTCTGCCGCCGGCTGTCGTGGATCTCCTCCGCCACCTCGCGGACGTGGGCGCCGCTGAAGCTGATGATCGCGCTCGCCGCGTTGAGCACGCCCTGGCCGGCGCTCCGGAAGGCAGCGATCTCCTCGTTGCGCGCCTGCCCCGCCGCGAGCTGGGGGAGCGCCTCCTGCGTGTGCTGCGAGGTGCGCGCGTAGTGTTGCCAGGTCGCGATCAGCTCCCGGCGGAGCGCGCTCTCGCCGGCGAGCGGCGGCAGCAGGAGGTAGTCGCGCAACACCGCCTCCGCGTGGCGGGTCTCCCTCTCGAGCTGCTCGAGGCCCTCCTTCGGCGGCGGGATCGTCTCCAGCACCCGGTCGAGGAGCAGCTCCGCGCCGAGCACCGAGTCCCTCAGCGCGCCGAGCCGCTCGATGCCCGGGCCCGTGTTCTGGGTGATCTGCTCCGCCAGCGCGCTGATCCGCTCCGACGAGCGCTGCACGAAGTGGTTGGCGGCAAAGAAGCTCGCCACCACCGCGGCGAAGGAGAGGAACAGGAGCCTGTTCGGCCACGAGAACATCCCACCCGACTCCTCTCGGCAAACCTCAGAAGGCCCACACCACCGGCACCAGTGCGGTGAGGACCCCGAGCAGCAACACCGTGAGCGGTCCCCCGACCCGGAGGAAGTCTCCGAAGCGGTACCGCCCGGGACCGAATACCAGAAGGCTGCTGGGCTCCAACGGGGTCATGAAGGAGCAGCTGGCCGCGAACACCACACCCATCGCGAACGTGCGCGGGTTCACGTCCAGCTGCGCCGCGGCGGCCAGCGCGACCGGCAGCAGCACCAGCGCCGCCGCCTGGTTGCTCATGGGGATGGAGAGCAGCGCGGTCGCCGCCATGAGGACGAGCAGCACCAGGCGCGGACCTCCGACCTCGCCCACCTGTGCCGCCAGCCCGCCGATGAGCTCCCCCGCCCCGCTCACGTCCACCGCCACGCCGAGCGCCATCATCGAACCGATGAGCAGCACGATCCGCCAGTCGATGCGGAAGGCCACGCCCGCGTCGAGACAGCCGGTGAAGATCATCAGCACGACGCCCAGAAGGCCCGCCACCGCGAGCGGCAGCAGCCCGGTGGAGCCGACGATCAACGCGGAGGCGAAGATGCCCAGGGCCAGCAGCATGCGCGGCCGGCTCGCTTCGGGGAGCACGTCGCTGCTGAGCACGCGCAGGTGCAGCGGCTCCGCGGCGAGCGACTCCAGCCGGTCCTTGCGGCCGGAGAGGAGCAGGAGATCTCCCGGCTGCAGGACGACCGCGCCGAGCCTCCGCTCACGGCTCTCGGAGAGGTGCGCCAGCGAGGGGTGGCGGTAGAGGGCGATCACGTGCGCGCCGAAGCGTTCGGCGAGCTCGGCGGACGCGAGCGTGCGGCCCTCCAGCGGGCTCTGGGGCAGCACCAGGGCCTCGGCGACCAACTGCGGCAGGCGGCCACGGCGGCGCGCGGAGGGCGTGGGCGCGAGCTTCAGGCCCTCCAGGTGACGCAGGCGCAAGAGCTCCCGGCGCCGGCCACGCAGCACGAGCACGTCCCCTGCGACCAGCGTTGCGGCCTCGGAGGGGTTGATCGCGATCTCCTCGCGGAGGATCGCGGTGAGCTGCAGGCCGCTGGCGCGAACGAACCAGTCCACCGTGCGGCCCTCGAGCTTCGGCAGCACGCGCGCCTCGCTGACGAAGTCGCGGCCCTCTTCGCGGGCCCCGGGGGCGGTGCGTGGGCGGAGCAGGCGCGGCGCCACCAGCACGAGGAACGCGATCCCGATCGCCGCCACCGGCACACCCACCGGCGAGAGCTCCGCGAGGCCGATGCGGCCCAGCTCGAGCTGGTGCAGCCGCTCGGAGACGACGAGGTTCGTGGAGGTGCCGTAGAGAAAGGTCATCCCCCCGAGCATCGAGGCGAAGGCCAGCGGCATGAGCAGCTCGCGGCGGCGCAGCCCTCCCGCGCGCGCGGCGTGCATCGCGGGCGCGAGGAACGCGGCGGTGGTCACCGTGTTCGACACCACCGAGGAGAACGCGGTCACCAGCGACAGGAGCCCGAGCAGAAAGCCGCGCCTGCCCAGCGTGGAGAGCTGCGCGAGGCGGACGCCCACCCGGTGCATGAGGCCGGTGGCGACGAGGCCCTCGGTCATCGCGAGCAGCGCGAAGATGAAGATCACCGTCTCGTTGGCGAAGCCCGCGAAGGCCTCCGCGGGGGTGAGCACGCCGGTCACCGCGAGCAGGCACACCACGGTCAGCGACGTCACCTCCAGCGGCACCGCCTCGGTGGCGAAGAGCACGATGGTGACGAGCAGGACGAGGAAGACGATGACGATGGCGGACATGGCGCGGCCCGGGGAGCAGGAGGCGTGCAGCGAAAGGGACGGAGGAGGTGCGCTCTTGGCCTAAAGCGGCGGATGCGCTGTCCGCCGGCTCGGGCGCCTGCGTTCCGGAGGACCCACGCGCAGCTCACCCAGTGCGCGCACGGAGGCCACACCCGGGAGGGTGACCTGCGCGCGGCGGTAGGGGCATCGGGTCCACATGGCTCGTCTGGTCAACCGTCTGCCAGTGGGCCCGATTCCACCGTGGGCAGGCACGCAGGCGTGACGAGAGGGCGCGACGAACCGGCGGAGCGCGGAGAGTGAGACAGGGCCTCAGTTGCCCGGCGTCCCCTTCTTGTCCTTGTCTTCGTCTTCTTCTTCGTCGTCTTCGTCGTCACCGGGCGTCGGCGCCACGTCGGCGGGGCGCTTCTTCAAGGGCCGCAGCAGCCGCAGCGCGACGAGCACCGTCGCCGAGAGCACCACCGCGAGGACCCACTGCGCATAGGCGGCCGCGATGCCGACGGTGACGGTCACCCACAGGCTCACCGCGGTGGCGAGACCGTGGACCTCCGCGCGACCCTTGATGATCGCGCCGGCGCCGATGAAGCCGATGCCGCTGACGAGCGCCTGGAAGACGCGCGCCTGGCCGTCGAGGTGGTCCGCGAAGATCTGCTGGCCGATCACGAGGTACGCGCACGCGCCCATGGACAGCAGCGGGTAGGTGCGCAGCCCCGGCGCGATCTTGCGCGACTCGCGCTCCCAGCCGATGGGGATGCCGAGCGCAAAGGCCACCGCGAGCTTCAACAGGAGCTCGGGCAGCTCGCTCCAGTCGGTCATGAGCGTTTCCTCAGGAAGAAGGTGGCGGCGCTGGTGACCGACAGCGCGAGCGCGACCACGGGCAGGCCGTAGCCCACCGCCGCGCCCATCGCCGCCGTCAGCCACAGGCTCACCGCCGCGGCCATGCCGCTGGGTTCGTCCGGATTCTTCAGCAGCGCGCCACTGCCGATGAAGCCGATGCTGTTGAGCAGGCCGTACATGATGTCCGCCTGATCGCGCAGGTCGTCGATCGCGCGCTGCCCGAGGAGCACCATCCCGCACGCGCCCACCGACATCAGCGGGTAGGTGCGCAGCCCGGCAGATCGGGAGCGCCGCTCCTGGGCGAACGCCTCCGGCAGCGCCAGCACGAACGCGAGCACCAGCTTCAGGGCCAAGCCGGAGAGCGAGCTGTCCACGCCGGGGATCACGTGGCGGTGGGGTTGTGCATCCGTCGCGCGGGCCGCCACGCCGCGCCCGACGCCCTGCCACCGAACGTGGTGCAGACCGCACTCTCCCCCGCCCGCCAGGCCGACGTGGCGCTCAGCAGAGGACGCTGGGCCTCCGGCGCGGCGGGCGCGTCACCTTCGAGAGAAACGCGCGGCGAACGCCGGTAGTGCAGGCGATCAAGCAAACCAGCGAACAGTCCCCGAGAACTGAAGTTCCTCAATGCGGACGGCATGTTAGGACCCCTCCCCCCGTTCATGCCCGCCCCCTCCCCGAGTCCCGCTCCGTCTGCAACTGTGCGCCGGTTCAAGGTGCGCTGGCTTCCCCCCGCGACGCTGGCCGGCTTCGTGCTGGCCGTGTGCGCGGTGGTGCTGATCACCTTCTTCACCGAGCGCGCCACGCGGACCCGATCCGAGGCCGGCGCGCGGATCACCGAGACGTTCTCGCTCCTCAACCAGGTGCAGGACGTGCTCGCCGCGGTCAGCGCGGCGGAGGCGGCGAACCGCGGGTTCCTTCTCACCGGCGAGGAGGCCTACCTCCAGCCGTACGAGGACGCGAAGGTCGCGCTGCCGGGGATGCTCGCGGAGCTGCGGCGGGCGCTGCAGGATTCGCCGGAGCAGCTGCGCCGCGCCGAGCAGCTGGTGGAGCTCATCGACCTGCGGCTGCTCTACCTCGCCGAGGGCAACGAGCTGCGCCGGCAGGGACGCATGGACGCGGCGCTCGCGCACATCCGCAGCGGGCGCGGCAAGGTGGTGATGGACCGGGTGCGCACGGTGGGCCGCGAGCTGGCGAACCTCGAGACGCAGCAGTTGCAGGAGCGGCAGTCGGTGTGGACCGCCACCACGAGGTCCTCCTCCACGGTGACCGCGGTGGGCGCCGCCATCCTCCTCGCGCTGATCGTCGGCGCGGCGGTGGTGAGCTCGCGCGACTACCGCGCCCGCGAGAGCGAGGCCTGGGTGCGCGCGGGGCAAATGGAGCTCGCCGCGCGGCTGCAGGATGCGCCGCGGTTGGAGCGGGTGGCGGAGCGGGTTCTGGGGCTCCTCGCGGAGAGGCTCGACGCGCAGGTGGGCGCCTTCCACGTGCGAGGTGAGGACGGGACCCTGCAGCGGCTCGCCGGTCACGCGCTGCCGTCGGACGCCGCACGGGCGCGGATGGAGAGCGGCGAGGGGCTCGCGGGCGAGGCGCTGCGGCGCAACGCGATCCTCCAGGTGGCGGACGTGCCCCGCGGCTATCTGCCGGTGACCTCGGCGGTCGGAAGCGGCGACCCGCGCGAGCTGCTGGTGGCGCCGGCGACGGCGGACGGCACGGTGCAGGCGGTGGTGGAGCTGGGCTTCTTCCGCGCGCTGAAGGGCCCGGAGGTGGAGCTCGCGCGCCGGTGCTCGGAGGCGGTGGGCGCAGCGGTGAGGGCGGCAAAGGACCGGGCGCGGCTCGAGGCGCTGCTGGAGGAGACGCAGCGCCAGGCGGAGGAGCTGCAGGCGCAGGGCGAGGAGCTGCGCGGCGCAAACGAGGAGCTCTCCGAACAGGAGCGCGTGCTCCGCGAGTCGCAGGCGCGGCTCGAGCAGCAGCAGGCGGAGCTCGAGCAGACGAACGACCAGCTCGAGGAGCAGACCCAGCTTTTGGAGGAGCAGAAGGCGGAGCTCGTCCGGGCGCAGGTGACGCTGACCGAAAAGGCGGCGGAGCTCGAGCGGGTGAGTCGCTACAAGAGCGAGTTCCTCGCCAACATGTCGCACGAGCTGCGCACGCCGCTGAACTCGTCGCTCATCCTCTCGCGGCTGCTGGCGGACAACGCGGCGGGGAACCTCGACGCGGAGCAGGTGAAGTTCGCGCAGACGATCCACGCCGCGGGCAACGATCTCCTGGCGCTGATCAACGACATCCTCGATCTCTCGCGCATCGAGGCGGGCAAGCTCGAGGTGCAGGCCGAACGCGTCGTCGTCTCGCGGCTGGTGGACGGGCTCGCGCAATCGTTGCGCGCCATCCCCCAGCAGAAGGGCCTGCAGTTCGAGACGGAGATCCTCGCGGGGACGCCGGAGCGGATGGAGACCGACCCGCAGCGGCTGGGGCAGATCCTCAAGAACCTCCTCTCCAACGCGTTCAAGTTCACCGAGCGCGGCTCCGTGAGCCTGCGGGTTGCTCCGTCGGCGGGAGACCGGGTCAGCTTCGCCATCCGCGACACCGGCATCGGCATCCCCTCGCAGCAGCAGGACCTCATCTTCGAGGCCTTCCGACAGGCGGATGGGAGCACGCACCGCAAGTACGGCGGCAGCGGGCTCGGCCTGTCGATCTCGCGGGACCTCGCGCGGCTCCTGGGCGGGGACCTCACCGTGCAGAGCGCGCCCGGCGAGGGCAGCACTTTCACCCTCACCCTTCCCCTGCAGTGGACGGCCCCCGAAGCGCGCGCCGGCGCGACCACCCTCACGCCCTCCCGCGAGCCGCAGGTCACCGCCGCGCTGGCGCAGACGATCACCCACGCGCCGCCCGCCACGGCGCTGCCCGCTGCTTTGCCGTCCGTGCCCGGGCCGGAGGTGGAGGACGACCGCGAGCGGCTCGAGCCCGGAGACCGCTGCATCCTCGTGGTGGAGGACGACGTGAAGTTCGCGGCGATCCTGCGCGACGTGGCGCGCGAGCTGGGCTTCCGCTGCGTGGTGACCCACAGCGCGAGCGGGGGCCTCGCGGCGGCGGCGCGCTACAAGCCGGACGCGATCCTTCTCGACATGAACCTGCCGGACCACTCGGGCCTCGGCGTGCTCGACCAGCTGAAGCGGACGCCGGAGTTGCGGCACGTGCCGGTGCACGTGGTCTCGGTGGCGGACTACACGCAGGAGGCGCTGGAGCGCGGCGCGGTGGGCTACGCGCTGAAGCCGGTGAAGCGGGAGGAGCTGCTCGCGGCGTTCGCGAAGCTGCAGCTGCGCTTCGAGCAGCAGGGCCGCCGGATCCTCGTGGTGGAGGACGACGCGCGGCAGCGGGAGAGCATTGGCCACCTGCTCGCGAACGACGGGGTGGAGATCGTCGGCGCCTCGAGCGGCGAGGAGGCGCTGGGCCTTCTGCAGCGGCTGACGTTCGACTGCATGGTGATGGACCTCAACCTCCCCGACGTCAGCGGCTTCGAGCTGCTCGAGCAGATGGCGGCGCTGGAGGCCGTCTCCTTCCCGCCGGTCATCGTCTACACGGGCCGCGCGCTGGGCCGGGACGAGGAGCAGCGGCTGCGCCGGTTCTCGCGGTCGATCATCGTGAAGGACGCGCGCTCGCCGGAGCGGCTGCTCGACGAGGTCACGCTGTTTCTGCACCAGGTGGAGAGCACGCTGCCGCCGGACCGTCAGCGCATGTTGCGGCTCGCGCGGGATCGCGACACCGCGCTGGAGGGCCGGACGATCCTCGTGGTGGAGGACGACGTGCGCAACGTGTTCGCGCTCTCCAGCGTGCTCGAGCCGCGCGGGGCGAAGGTGCAGATCGCGCGCAACGGACGCGAGGCGATCGAGCGGCTCTCGCAGAGCATGCAGCGCGGCGCCGAGGGCGTGGACCTCGTGCTGATGGACATCATGATGCCGGAGATGGACGGGCTCACCGCGATGCGCGAGATCCGCGGCCGCACCGAGTTCCAGAAGCTGCCGATCATCGCGCTCACCGCGAAGGCGATGCGCGACGATCAGGAGGCCTGCCTCGGCGCGGGTGCGAACGACTACATCGCCAAGCCGCTGGACGTGGAGCGCCTGCTCTCGCTCGTCCGCGTCTGGATGCCGAAGTAGAGAGCCGACGTGCGCGACGAGAGGGACATCGAGCTCACGCTGCTGCTGGAGGCGATCTACCAGCGCTACCAGCACGACTTCCGGCACTACGCCCGGACGTCGCTGGAGCGGAGGCTCGACGGTGCCCTGCGCCGCTTCGGCCTCGCCACGATCTCGCAGCTGCAGGACCTCGTGCTGCGCGACAAGGCGGCGTTCGCGCAGCTGCTGGACTTCCTCACCGTGCAGGTCAGCGACCTCTTCCGCGATCCGGAGTACTGGCGCGCGCTCCGCGAGCAGGTGGTGCCGCTCCTGCGCACCTGGCCCTCGCTGAAGCTGTGGGTCGCCGGCTGCAGCGGCGGCGAGGAGGTCTACTCGCTGGCGATCCTTCTCCACGAGGAGGGCCTGCTCTCGCGCAGCCTCATCTACGCCACCGACATCAACCCCGCGGCGCTGCAGCAGGCGGAGGCGGGGATCGTCGACATCGAGCGCATCCCCGGCTTCACCGAGAACCACCGGCGCGCGGGCGGGAAGACCTCGCTCTCCGACTACTACACCGCCGCCTACGGCCGGGCCCTCTTCGACCGCTCGCTGAAGGCGCACGTGGTGTTCAGCGACCACAGCCTCGCCACCGACAGCGTGTTCGCCGAGGTGCAGCTCGTCTCCTGCCGCAACGTGCTCATCTACTTCGACCGGCCGCTGCAGGACCGCGCGCTCGGCCTCTTCCGCGAGGCGCTCGTGCACAAGGGCTTTCTCTGTCTGGGCTCACGCGAGTCCCTGCGCTTTTCCGTCCACGGCGACGCGTTCAGCGATCTGCACCGGGAGCACCGGCTCTACCGCAAGGAGGCGCCGTGACCGCGCTCCCCATCCCTACTCCACCGGAGGTCTCCCTTGGTCTCTAGCGGCCCCATCCGGCGCGCTGCCCACGATCCCCAGGCCGCTTCGCGCCCCGAGCGGGTGAAGTGCCTGCTCGTCGACGACCTCGAGGAGAACCTGCTCGCGCTCTCCGCCCTCCTCCGCGGGCCGGACGTGGAGCTGCTCACCGCGCGCAGCGGCCCCGAGGCGCTGGAGCTGCTGCTCGTGCACGACGTGGCGCTGGCGCTGATGGACGTGCAGATGCCGGAGATGGACGGCTTCGCGCTGGCGGAGCTCATGCGCGGGGCGGAGCGCACGCGGCACATCCCCATCATCTTCGTCACCGCCGCCGCGCACGACCGAAGCCGCGTCTTCACCGGCTACGAGGCCGGCGCGGTGGACTTCCTCTACAAGCCCATCGAGCCGCACATCCTCAAGAACAAGGCCGCGGTGTTCTTCCAGCTCTACCGGCAGAAGCAGCAGCTCGCGCGGGAGCTGCAGGAGCGCACCGAGACCCTGCGGCTCAACGAGATGTTCACCGCGGTGCTCGGCCACGATCTGCGCACGCCGCTGGCAGCGATCCTCGGGTCGGCGGAGGTGCTGCAGGTGCGTTCGCCGGATCCGCTGGTGCGGACGACCGCGACGCGGATCCAGACCTCGGCGAAGCGGATGGGCAAGCTCATCGAGGACGTGCTCGACCTCTCCCGCGCGCGGCTCGCGGGCGGCATCCCGCTGCAGCGCAACGCGATGGACCTGGAGCCGCTGGTGCAGCGGCTGGTGCAGGAGCACCGCGTGGCCTGGCCGGACCGGACGATCGACGTGCGGATCGACGGGCTCCTCCACGGCGACTGGGACGCGGAGCGGCTGGCGCAGGTGCTGACGAACCTGCTGGGTAACGCGCTGCAGCACGGGGCCCCGGAGTCGCCGGTGGAGCTGCGCATCGAGGGGACCTCGCGGGCGCGGGTGACGCTGCGGCTGGCGAACGCGGGCGCGATCCCCGAGCACCTGCTCTCCACCCTCTTCGATCCCTTCCGCGGGCGGGGCCAGAAGAAGAACGGGCTGGGGCTCGGGCTCTACATCGTCCACCAGATCGTCACCGCGCACGGCGGTGAGGTCCGCGTCGCGACCTCCCACACGCCGCCGCGCACCGAGTTCACCGTGGAGCTTCCGCGCAGCGGTCACGAGGTCGTCAGGCTCTCTTGACGACTGCGCGGCTGCCCGGCAGGCAGGCGCGGAGCAGGTGCCCATGTCGTGTTCGGCAGACGTGAGGGGATTCCGCGGTTAGAGAACGGCGGCCATGACCGACCGCAACGCGTCCCCCGGGACCCGCAGCCCTTCGCCCGCTCCCTCGCGCGTCCCCACGCGCAGCGACGCCACCGCGCCGGACGAGTCCTCTGCCGGGCGCAACGGGAGCGGTCGCGACGGGCAACTGGGGAAGACGCCTCCGCCGCCGTGGCGCACCGAGGGCCTGCCGCCCGAGCCGAAGAACGAGACGCCGAAGCCGCGTCGCAACTGGCCGGCGCTGATCCTTCGCGGCCTCGTGGTGTACGCGATCATCTTCGGGCTGCTGACCTGGCTGGACAGCGGCAACAAGCCGCATCCCATCTCGTACACCGAGTTCGACGCACAGGTCGCCGCGGGCAACGTGGGTGAGGTTTTCGCGCGCGGCTACTCGATCGAAGGCCAGCTGAAGGAGGAGCGGCCCCTCCCCCAGGCGCCGGGAGGACAGCCGTCGTCGCAGCTGTCGCTGAAGGCACCCGCCGCGGAGAGCTACCAGCGCTTCTCCACCGAGCGTCCGGTCTTTGCGCAGGACGACCTCATGGCGCGGCTGGAGAAGAGCGGCACGGTGGTGCGCGCCACCCCGCTCGTGGCGCAGCGCGGGCCGCTGATGAACCTGCTGCTCTCGTTCGGGCCGCTGCTGCTGCTCGTCGGCTTCTACTTCTGGATGTTCCGGCGCCAGCAGTCGGCGATGGGCGGGATGGGCGGCGTGGGGGCGATGCTCGGCGGGAAGAAGCGCGAGCCGGTGGATCCGGAGCGGGTGCGGGTGACCTTCGCGGACGTGGCCGGCATCGACGAGGTGGAGAACGAGATCAGCGAGATCGTGGACTACCTGCGCGATCCGAAGAAGTACGCGGAGATCGGTGCGCGCGCGCCGAAGGGCGTGCTGCTCGCGGGCGGACCGGGCACCGGCAAGACGCTGCTGGCGAGGGCCACCGCGGGCGAGGCCGGCGTCCCGTTCTTCAGCGCCAGCGCCTCCGAGTTCATCGAGATGATCGTCGGCGTGGGCGCAAGCCGCGTGCGAGAGCTCTTCGAGTCCGCGCGCAAGGTCGCTCCGGCGATCATCTTCATCGACGAGATCGACACCATCGGCCGGGCGCGCGGCGGCTCGCGGGCGATGGGCGGGCACGACGAGCGCGAGCAGACGCTGAACCAGATCCTCACCGAGATGGACGGCTTCTCCGGCTCGGAGGGCGTGATCGTGCTCGCGGCCACGAACCGCGCGGACGTGCTCGATCCGGCGCTCCTGCGGCCCGGCCGCTTCGACCGGACGATCACCGTGCACGCGCCGGATGGGGTGGGTCGGAAGGCGATCCTCGAGGTGCACGCGCGCAAGGTGGCGCTGGCGGACGACGTGCGGCTGGAGGCGCTCGCGCGGGCCACGCCGGGCATGACCGGCGCGGAGCTGGCGAACCTCATCAACGAGGGCGCGCTGCTGGCGGTGAAGCGCGGACAGAAGAAGATCCGCATGGCGGACCTCACCGACGCGCTGGAGAAGGTGCAGCTCGGCGCGGCGCGCAACGTGGTGATGCCGCCGGAGGAGCGCCGCCGCACCGCGTACCACGAGGCCGGACACGCGCTGCTGGGGATGCTGCAGCCGGGCGCGGACCCGGTGCGCAAGGTGTCGATCATTCCCCGCGGCCGGGCGCTGGGCGTGACCCTCTCCACGCCGGATCAGGATCGCTACGGCTACGACGCGGGCTACCTGCGCGGACGAATGGTCGGTGCGCTCGGCGGCATGGCGGCGGAGGAGGTCGTCTTCGGCGTCATCAGCACCGGCGCGGAGAGCGACCTGCAGCACGTGAGCGGCATTGCGCGGTCCATGGTCGGCCGATGGGGGATGTCGCAGCGGATAGGTCCGATGGCGGTCCTGCCCACCGAGGGCGATCCGCGCATGGCCGGCATCAGCGAGAGCACGCTCCAGGCGGTGGACGAGGAGGCCCGGCGGCTGGTGGAGGAGAGCTACGCGCGCGCCACTTCGCTCCTGCGCGAGCACCGCGAGAAGCTCGACGCGATCGTCGCGGAGCTGCTCGAGCACGAGACGCTGGACGAGGCCGCGGTCTATGCCGCCGCCGGCCTGCCGCGAAACCCGGAGCCACAGCCTTCGGCGGTCCGGGGTACGCAGCAGGTGGCGTAGGCGACTGCGCTACATCCGGTAGAGCTCGCCGTCCTTGATCGCGAAGGCCGGCGTCGCCTTGCCCTGCTCGAAGATCGCGCCGTAGGTGCTGTCGCCAGCGCCGTAGTCGATCGCCACGTACTGCTTGCCGTCGCCCGGGTCCTTGAAGGTGCGGACCACGAACTCGCCCGCGTCCACTGCCGCGTAGGCGTCCGCCAGCGTGCGCACGTGGTCGTAGGTGGAGGTGTGGCAGGCGGCGATGAACTGCTGCGCCATCAGCGCGTCGACGTTGCTCTCCGAGGTGAAGCGCTGGTGCGAGTCCACGGTCACGCTCTCGCGCAGCTCGTAGAAGCTCATCCCCTCCTGCACCACCGGGTCACCGGAGGGCGACGGCGTGACCGGCACGTTCGGCACGATGAGCGCCGCCTGGAGCTCCTTCGCCAGCTGCACCGCGAGCTTGCCGGTGAGCGACATCTTCGCGATCTCGCTCTGGGAGAGGCCGTTGCCGTTGAGGTCGTACGCGGCGACGAGCTTCTCCTTCGCGTAGGCCAGCGCCTTCTGCACGTCGGACGCGGTGACCGTCGAACCGGGCTTGTGGTCGCGGTGATCGACGAACTTGAAGAACACGTCCACGAGCTTCTTCTCGGTGCCCTCCAAAGAGGAGAGCGCGCCCTTCAGATCCGCGCGGCTCACCCGCCGATCCGAACCCGCCGCATCGATGATCCGCTGCGCTGCCCGCTCCAGCGCGCCGTTGACGTCCGCCTTCGAGATCCGAGACATCCCTAACCTTCCCATCCCAGGGCGGCCTCGCCCCGCTGCAAGAACCTGCCGAACCGCTGCAACAAAGAGAGATCTCCGCGCGCGCGCACGCCGCCGATCCGCACCGCCTCCGCCACGTCCAGCGTCCCGTCGATGAAGCGGAGGAACGCGGCCTCGGTGAACCAGAGCTGCAGCTCCGCGTCGCGGTCGAAGCCGGGCGACACCGGGCGCTCGCTGGCGAACCGGAACGTCCACGCCGACGTGCCCACCCGGAACGCGATGGCGCCCTGCGAACCGTACAGGCGAGCGAGCTCCGCCGCGGAGAGCAGCGGGAGGAGGCGGTCGAAGAAGTGGGGGGCGGTGCTGGTCACGCGGGGAATTGTCCGCGGGTGCGCCGGGCGGTTTCGTGGCGATTCTGTAAAGAGATCAGGCAGCGAAGAAACGTGGTCGGGACGTGTCGATCTCGAAAAGGCTCGTTCGACGTCTTTTCGAGAGCCGATGAACGGCTCCACCCACGAGGAGAACGACATGCGCTTCATGATCCTGCTGAAGGCGACGAAGGGTTCCGAGAGCGGCGAGCTGCCCTCCACCGAGCTGATGGAGGCAATGGGCAAGTACAACGAGGAGCTGGCGAAGGCGGGCGTGCTCGTGGGCGGGGAGGGCCTGCAGCCGAGCTCGAAGGGCGCGCGCGTGCGGCTGGGCGCGGGCAAGCGGACGGTGATCGACGGGCCGTTCGCGGAGACGAAGGAGCTGCTCGCGGGCTTCTGGATCTTCCAGGTGAAGTCGCTGGAGGAGGCTGTCGAGTGGGTGAAGCGCGTCCCGGATCCGATGCCCGGCGAGGAGACGGAGATCGAGATCCGGCAGATCTTCGAGGCCGCGGACTTCGGCGAGGCCTTCACGCCCGAGCTGCAGGCGCAGGAGGCGCGCACGCTGGAGCTGGAGAAGAAGAACGCCGGCCGCAGCTGAGCTGGGTTAAGCCCGCGCCGGGATGACGGCTGGCGCGGGAACAGATCAGGCGAAGCTGCGCCGCACCATCGAGGCGGTGTGGCGGATCGAGTCTCCGAAGCTCATCGGCGCGCTCGTGCGGTTCGTGCGCGACGTGGGCCTGGCGGAGGAGCTCGCGCAGGACGCGCTGCTCGCAGCGATGGAGCAGTGGCCTCGCGACGGCGTCCCGGACAACCCGGGCGCATGGCTGATGACCGCCGCGAAGCGCCGTGCGGTGGACCTCCTGCGGCAACGCGCGATGGCGGAGCGCAAGAGGGACGAGCTCGCGCGGGAGGCGGGTGGCTCCGAGGCGCTGGGTGATTCACCGGCGGAGCGGATCGACGCGCAGCTCGACGATCCGGTGGGCGATGACCTCCTGCGGCTGATGTTCGTCGCCTGCCATCCCGTCCTTTCTAAGGAGGCGCGCGCGGCGTTGACGCTGCGGCTGCTGGGCGGGCTGA
The DNA here is from genome assembly GCA_023423535.1 of Pseudomonadota bacterium. Lineage (GTDB taxonomy): Bacteria > Myxococcota > Myxococcia > Myxococcales > Myxococcaceae > JAFAFL01. The sequence goes on along the minus strand of JAFAFL010000035.1, from coordinate 48,898 downwards.
CGACGGAGGAGATCGCGCGCGGGTTCTTGAGTTCGGAGCCGACGATCGCGCAGCGGATCGTGCGCGCGAAGAAGACGCTGGCGGAGGAGAAGGTCCCGTTCGAGGTGCCTCGCGGAGAGGCGCTGGCGGAGCGGCTGCCGTCGGTGCTGGAGGTCATCTACCTCGTGTTCAACGAGGGCTACGCGGCGACGTCCGGACGCGACTGGATGCGGCCGGAGCTGTGTGACGAGGCGCTGCGGCTCGGGCGGATCCTCGCGGCGCGCATCGACGACGAACCGGAGGTGCTCGGGCTGTTGGCGTTGATGGAGCTGCAGGCGTCGCGGCTGCGCGCGCGCGTGGGGCCGGACGGCGAGCCGGTGCTGCTGCTCGATCAGAACCGCGCGCTGTGGGACCGCGGCCAGATCGAGCGCGGGCTCCGGACACTGCGACGCGCGCTGCGGCTGCCGAACGCAAACGGGCCATACGTCACGCAGGCGGCGATCGCGGCCTGTCACGCGCGCGCACGCACCGCGGAGCAGACGGACTGGCGGCAGATCGCGGCGATCTACGACGGGCTCTCGGAACGTTCGCCGTCGCCGGTGGTGGAGCTCAACCGGGCCGTGGCGCATGGGATGGCCTTCGGGCCGGAAGCCGGGCTCGCGCTCGCTGAGCAGCTGAAGGACGAGCCGGCGCTCGAGGGCTACCACCTCCTGCACGTGGTGCTCGGAGATCTGCTGGAGAAGGTGGGGCGACGGGAAGACGCGCGGGAGGAGTTCGCACGCGCAGCCGCGCTGACGAAGAACGAGCGCGAACGACAGGTCCTGCAGCGACGGGCCACGCAGGTGTAATGCGCCGGCGTGCGCTGCGTCCTGCGCCTGAATGCACCAACTTCATTCAGGGACCAGGGCCATGCACGACCACTCTCACGCTCAGGGCGATTCGCACCGCCATCGCGATAACGGCTCGACGGCAGGCAGCGAGCCGAGCGCCATCGACCCCGTCTGCGGCATGACCGTCCAGCCGGGCAAGGCGCGCGGCGGCAGCGCCGAGTACGGCGAAGAGACCTTCCACTTCTGCAACCCGAAGTGCCGCGAGCGCTTCGTGGCGGATCCCGAGCGCTACCTCCGGCCCGCGGAAACGAAGGCGGAAGAGGTCTCCGCGCCTGCGGGGGCGGTCTGGATCTGCCCGATGGATCCGGAGGTTCGCGAGAGCAAGCCGGGCGCGTGCCCCGAGTGCGGCATGGCGCTCGAGCCGGAGCTGCCGACCGCGCCCGCGACGGTGACCGAGTGGGTCTGTCCGATGCACCCGGAGATCGTCCGCAGCGAGCCCGGCGCCTGTCCCATCTGCGGCATGGCGCTCGAGCCTCGGACGCAGACGCTCGCGGAGGCGCCGAACCCCGAGCTGCTCGACATGACCCGGCGCTTCTGGGTGTCGCTCGCGCTGACGGTGCCGCTGCTCGTGGTGGCGATGGGCGACATGCTTCCGGGCGCGCCCTTCTCTTCGCTGCTCGGCGGTCGTGGCCGTGTGCTGCTGGAGCTCGTGCTGGCGACGCCGGTCTGTCTGTGGGCGGCGTGGCCGTTCTTCCAGCGCGCGGCGACGTCGGTGGTGCGGCGGCGGCTGAACATGTTCACGCTCATCGGGCTCGGCGTGGCGGTGGCGTACGGCTACAGCGTGGTGGCGGCGCTCTTCCCCGGGCTCTTCCCCGACGCGTTCCGCCATCACGACGGCGCGGTCGCGGTGTACTTCGAAGCGGCGGCGGTGATCGTCACGCTGATCCTCCTCGGCCAGGTGATCGAGCTGCGCGCGCGAAGCCAGACGGGCGATGCGATCCGCAAGCTGCTCGGACTCGCGCCGACGACTGCGCGAAGGATCGCGGACGACGGGAGCGAGAGCGACGTGCCGCTCGCCTCGGTGCACGTGGGCGACAGGCTGCGGGTGCGGCCCGGCGAGAAGGTGCCGGTGGACGGCGTGGTGCTCGAAGGCCGCAGCGCGGTGGACGAGTCGATGGTCACCGGCGAGCCCATTCCGGTCTCGAAGGCCAACGGCGACAAGGTGGTGGGCGCGACGCTCAACGGCACCGGCAGCCTCGTGATCCAGGCGGAGAGGGTCGGCGCGGACACGCTGCTCTCGCGCATCGTGGCCATGGTGGGCGAGGCACAGCGCAGCCGCGCGCCGATCCAGCGGCTCGCGGACAGGGTCTCGGCGATCTTCGTGCCGGTGGTCATCGCCATTGCCGCCGGCACCTTCGTCGTGTGGGTGGTCTTCGGTCCGGATCCGAAGCTGACCTACGCGCTGGTCAACGCGGTGGCGGTGCTGATCATCGCGTGCCCGTGTGCACTCGGCCTCGCCACGCCGATGTCGATCATGGTCGCCACCGGCCGGGGCGCGACGATGGGCGTGCTCTTCCGCAACGCAGAGGCGATCGAGACGCTGCGCAAGGTGGACACGCTGGTGGTGGACAAGACCGGCACGCTCACCGAGGGCAAGCCGCAGCTCGTGCACGCGTCCGCCTCGGAGCGCGGACCGCTGGCGGGTGATGCCTCTGCCCTCCTCCGCCTCGCCGCGAGCCTCGAGCGTCAGAGCGAGCACCCGCTGGCCACGGCCATCGTGCGCGGCGCGGAGGCTCGTGGTGTCGTGGTGGAGCCCACTGAGTCGTTCGAGTCGCGCACCGGTCAGGGGATCGTCGGTCGCGTTTCTGGGCGCGAGGTGGCGGTGGGAAATCGAGCGCTGATGGAAGCTGCCGGCGCGGACGCGGAGGCGCTGCAGGCACTGACCGCCGAGGCGGAGGGGCTGCGCGCGGAGGGACAGACGGCGATGTTCGTCGCGGTGGACGGCGCGGCAGCGGGCGTGCTGGGCGTGGCGGATCCGATAAAGGAGAGCACCCCCGAGGCGATCCGTGCGCTGCACCGCGAAGGCCTGCGCATCGTGATGCTCACCGGCGACAGCGAGACGACCGCGCGTGCGGTGGCGAAGCGGCTGAGGATCGACGAGGTCATCGCCGAGGTGCTGCCGGACCAGAAGGCCGAGACCGTGAAGCGGCTGCAGGCAAAGGGCGCAGTCGTCGCGATGGCGGGCGATGGGATCAACGACGCGCCGGCGCTCGCCCAGGCGGAGGTGGGGATCGCCATGGGCACCGGCACCGACGTGGCGATGGAGAGCGCGGGCGTGACGCTGGTGAAGGGCGACCTGCGCGCGATCGTCCGGGCGAGAAGGCTCTCGAGGCAGACGATGCAGAACATCCGCCAGAACCTCTTCTTCGCCTTCGCCTACAACTCGGCGGGCGTACCCATCGCGGCGGGCCTGCTCTACCCCTTCTTCGGACTCTTGCTGTCGCCCATGCTCGCCGCCGCGGCCATGAGCCTCAGCTCGGCGTCGGTGATCGCCAACGCACTGCGGCTGCGCCGGGCATGATCGGGGAGCTCGTGAACGTGGTCGGCCCGCGCGTTATCCATGCGGGCATCGTGACCACCGAGATCGACGACAGGCTGCGACGGCTGCTCGCCCACCGCACGGAGTTCCTCCGCTTCCTCCAGGCGCGCGTGGGGAGTGCCGCGGCCGCGGAGGATCTGCTGCAGGACTCGCTGGTGAAGGCGCTGGCGGGCGTGCAGTCGGTGCGAGACGACGCGGCGCTGCTCGGGTGGTTCTACCGGGTGCTGGAGAACGCAGCGAACGACCATCACCGCAGACACGCCGCCGCTTCGCGCGCGACGGAAGCCGTGACCCACGAGCAGGCGGAGCCACACGCGGGGGCCCACGTCCCGGACGACGCGCCGGCGAAAGTGTGCCCGTGCGTGATGAAGCTGAAGGCGGGGCTCAAGCCCTCATACGCGGAGGCGCTGGATCGGGTGGAACTGGATGAGATGGCGGTGAAGGACTTCGCGGATGAGGCCGGGATCTCCCGATCGAACGCGGCGGTGCGCGTGTTCCGGGCCCGCGAAGCGCTGAGGGCGCGAGTGGACGAGGTCTGCGGTCACTGCGCCAGCGAAGGCTGCCGCGACTGCACGTGCGGGCACTGAGGGCGACAGACGAAGTATGAGGGAGACATGCTCTCCCTCACCGTCTTCGCGCTCTCGATCACGCTGGCCTCCGACGAGCCGCGACGCATCGAGCCCGAGTCCGAAGCGGACGCCACGGCGGTCGTCGAAGAGGCCGGTCCCAATGCGCTGCTGCGCTGTGAGCTGCGGACCTCTTCCGCGAAGCGGTCGGCACCCGTCGTCGCAACGCTGCATCCGATCGATGAGGGAAACGACGCGGCACACGGTGCAGGCGCGTTGGGGCTGGCAGCGCGGCAACGGCGCCTGGCTCTGACGCTGGGCCCGGTGGAGGCGAAGCGGCCGCGGAGGGTCTTCGAGTCGGATCGTCCGGAGCTCTCCGCCAGCTGCGCGGAGAACGCGCTGGTGCTCAGTTGGAAGCGCCCACGCCGCGCCGGCGCCGAGGGCAGCGGACGCGCCTCTTTGCGGCTCGTGCCGAAGAACGGAGGGCTCGTCGCGGAGGACGCAGACAGGCTCTCTTCGCGCCTCGAGCGTTCGTGGAGCGATCCGGACGGACGCGAAGGTCAGGACGGAGAAGATCTCGCGTCGCTCAGCGCGCTGCTCGACGAGGTCCCGCCCAACGAGATCGGGCTCCACCCGAGCCTCCCTCCCGCCGCGCGGGTCGCGGCCGCGAAGCAGGCGCTGGCGAGGAACGAATGGGCGCTGGCGGAGGAGCTGCTCGACCGCGTGAACCTTCGCGATCCGGAGCTCCGGCTGCGCGCGCCGTGGAAGGAGAGGCTCGTCTCCCTGCGTCGCGAACTCGCGTCCACGCGGGCCGCAACGCAGCCCCTGAAGGTCGGCCCCGGCAAGCCCATCCCGCTCGGCGCGAAGCAGCTCACGCCCACGCCGCCTCCCCAGCCGATGGCCGACGTGTTCTGGCGCAGCAACACCGAGGTGTGCGTGCCGCAGGAGGAGCGCATCCCCGCCACGCACATGCGCTGCTTCGACGTCTCCCGGAAGAAGTGGAGCGCGCGCGAACCGTTGCGTCGCCCTCGAGACGAGGTCGAGCTCGTCGGCTCCATCGCGAACGGCTGCGGCTTCCAGAACGTGTGCTGGCACCCTTCCCTGCCTCGCGGCGAGGACCCCTGCGCCGGCGTCGCGTGCGAGGAGCTGATCGCGGTGCTCCCCGGCCCGTCCCTGATCGTCGCGCGCCCCGAAGGCCTCTTCGAGCTGCGCAACCGGCCGAACGAAGCTCAGGCTCGACACGCGGCGACCGGAGAAGAACTCGCCCGCCTGCCGGGCTCCGCACTGACGGGAGGCACCCTCTACTTCCACGGACCGCTCCTCTTCGACGCGACCACCGGCCGCAGCTGGAAGCCCTTCGCGCAGGCGCTCCCGAAGGCACAGGGCGCGCTCGTCTCACCGGACGGGCAGTGGGCGCTGGTCTGGACGCTGGGCACTGCGCGCGCGCCGGTGCCGCTCTTCGCGGTCCCGCTCGCCAGACGGTGAGTCCGCGCTCCGGAGAGGGAAGATTTCGGGTGACTCAGACGTAGAGGGACGGATACGCACGAGGGGCTTCGCGCGCGGCCTGTTGCCCTGCCGTCCCCTCCGGAGAGCCCGTTGATTCCCTACATCCGTCCGCCGTCGATCGATCTCGGCTTCACGCAGGTCGAGCCCTTCGGGATCCTCACCGCGCTCGGGCTGCTGCTCGGCACCTACTTCATCGCGAAGGCCGCGAAGCTCGAGGGCAAGGACCCGAAGCCGGTGCAGGACTTCGTGGTCTGGGCGCTCGTCGGTGGCGTGATCGTGGGCCACCTGATGCACCTGTTCCTCTACCACCCGGAGGAGCTCGACAAGAGCCCGTACCAGATCTTCCGCGTGTGGGACGGCCTCTCCTCCACCGGCGGCATGATCGGCGGCACGCTCGCGGTGCTCCTCTTCTTCAAGTGGAAGGGCATGAAGGCGCGCGAGTGGATGGACGCGATCGCGCTGGGCATCACGCCGGGCTGGGCGGTGGCGCGCATGGGCTGCTTCATGGTCCACGACCACCCCGGCCGGCCCACGACCTTCCCGCTCGCGGTGGACTTCCCGGCCAACGTGCTGCCCGGCGGACCGCGTCACGACCTCGGCCTCTACGAGGCGATCGTCCTGCTCGGAATCACCGCGCTGATCTGGACGCTGCGTTCCCGCGGTGTGCTCAAGGGCGCGCTGCTCCCCTTCACCGTGCTCATCTACGGCGTGTGCCGCTTCGCGCTCGACTTCCTGCGCGCGACGGATCTCCGCTACGTGGACGCGCGCTACTTCGGCCTCACGCCCGCGCAGTACGTGGCGCTCGCGTTCGTCATCTACGGTTCCACGTTCCTCATCCTGCGCGCGCGGTCGAAGGGCAACGGCAAGCCTTCTGCCACGGGGGCAGGCGGGCGTAGGGGCGGTGCCGCAGCCGCCTGATTCGGGAGGCGCCGCCGCGCACACGCGCCAGGGTGAAGCGCCACCCGCAGGGTTCGGACGACCCCGGTCACCCGTGACCTTCGCGTAGGAATTCTAGAGCGAGGGCGAAGAACCGGATTCATGGCCCGGCCAATGCAGCAGGCCCCGCCCGATGTCCGCGCCCGCTCGCACATTCCACGCCTTCTCCTGGATCGATCGCCTCGCCGCCCTGCCGTGGCTCGAAGGCCTCGTGGGCGGAGGGATCACCGAGCAGACCCCGCGGGGACAGGCGAAGCGCATCCGGTTGCTCAACGCGCTGGGCCTGACCTTCATCGGCCTCGCGGTCCTCTACTTGCCGCTGCTCCTCAGCATCGGCGTGGAGTTCGTCCACGCGCTCTTCCTCCCGGTGGGCGCGGTGGGCTTCGCCGTGGCGATGGTGATCAACCGTCGCGGCCGCTTCAGGCTCGCGCGGACGCTCTACTACTCGAACGCGCTCGGCCTGATCCTCTCGCTGATCAGCCTCGACAGCTCCGCGGACCTCGAGCTCCTCCTCATCGCCGCGGCCTGCATGGCCTTCCTCTTCTACGGCTTCGACGAGCCGCTGAGGCTCCTCGTCACGCTGGCGACCCCGGTCGTCCTCTTCGTGATCCTCTACGTCTTCGGCGAGGCCCTCCTCCCCGAGCCTCGCGTCTCCGCCGACGTGGCAGCGCACCTGAGGCACCTCGGCGCGCCCACGGTGCTCCTCTGCGTGGTCCTCACCCTCCTGCATCTGTGCACCGCCAACGAGCGCGCGGAGAGCAGGCTGCAGCAGTCCATCGAGAAGCTGCAGGCGGAGACGCAGGCGCGCGTGGAGCAGGAGCGCGTGGCCACCGACGAGCGCGAGAGGGCGCGGGTCGCCCGGGCGGCGGGGATGGCGGAGATCGCCACCGGCGTGCTGCACAACGTGGGCAACATCCTCAACAGCGTGAACGTCTCGTCCTGTCTGCTCGAGGAGCGGCTGCGGCAGGGCAACGGCGCGGCGCTGCAGCGGGCGGCGGGGCTCATCCGGAGCGGCGGCCTCGAGGCCCCGGAGAAGCGCGCGGCGCTGGCCCAATACCTGGAGACGCTCGCGCAGCAGTCGGATCACCAGCGGCAGGAGCTGTCCGGCGAGGTCTCGGGGCTGCGCAAGAACATCGAGCACATCCACTCGGTCATCACCATGCAGCAGAGCTTCTCCAAGGCCGTGGGCATCACCGAGTCGGTGCGCGCCCGCGCCGTCGCGGAGGAGGCGCTGACGCTCTACGCCAGCTCGCGGCAGCGCCACGGCGTCGCGCTGGTGCTGCAGCACGAGGAGCTCCCCGAGCTGCAGCTCGACCGGCACAAGGTCCTGCAGATCCTCGTGAACCTCATCCGCAACGCGGTGGACGCGCTGAAGGAGAACCCGGCGGACCGCCGCAAGCTCGAACTGCGGACCGGACGCCGCGGAGACGAGCTGGTGTTCGAGGTCACCGACAACGGCTGCGGCATCGCGCCGGAGAACCTCGTCCGGGTGTTCTCGCACGGCTTCACCACCAAGGACGACGGGCACGGCTTCGGGCTCCACGCCTCCAGCTGTCTGGCGAAGGAGCTCCACGGTTCGCTCACCTGCCACAGCGCGGGTCCGGGCAGCGGCAGCACCTTCACCCTCACCCTCCCCCTCCGCGAGGCCACGCCGTCATGAGCGCCCTCTCTCCCGCGGCGCGCAACCGCCGCATCCTCGTGGTGGACGACAACAGCGCCATCCATGCGGACTTCGCCAAGGTCCTCGCACGCACCGGTGGCGGCACGCAGGACGCGCTCGCCGCCCTCGAGGCCCAGCTCTTCGGAGACGCGCCGCTGCCGTCGCGCACCGCGGAGGGCTTCGACCTCTCCTTCGCCAGCCAGGGCGAGGAGGGCTTCGCGATGGTCCGCGAGGCCGCGCGGCTCGGTGAGCCCTTCGCCATGGCGTTCGTGGACGTGCGCATGCCGCCGGGATGGGACGGCCTGCGCACCGCCGCCGCGATGTGGGAGGTCGATCCGTCGCTGCAGATCGTCATCTGCACCGCGTACTCGGATCACTCGTGGGAGCAGATGCTCGATCGGCTCGGCACGCCCGAGCGCTACCTCATCCTCAAGAAGCCCTTCGACACGCTGGAGGTGAAGCAGCTCGCGCACGCGCTGACGCAGAAGTGGGAGCTCGCGCGCGAGGTTCGTCTGCGGGTGGACGGGCTCGAGCGCACGGTGGAGGAGCGCACCCGCGAGGTGGAGACGATGCAGGCGGACCTGCGCCGCGCGCAACGGCTGGAGGCGCTGGGCGTGGTCGTGGGCGGAGTGGCACACGAGATCAACAACCCGCTCGCCTTCATCCTCTCCAACCTCTCCTTCGTCACCCACATGCTCGGCGAGGGCACCGAGCTGACAACGGACCTCCGCGAGGAGGTCCTCCGCGCCATCGCGGACTCCATCGAAGGGGGACACCGCATCCAGCGCATCGTCAGCGACCTGCGCACCTTCGCGCGCGAGCGCACCGAGGAGCCGCTCGAGCCGGTGGACGTGGTGGCGATGCTCGAGGACTGCCTGCGTGTGGCCCGGCCACGGCTGGAGAGCGTCGGCGGCCTTCAGCTCGAGCTCGCGGACCTGCCGCGCGCAAAGGGCAACGGCGGGCGGCTGGCGCAGGTGTTCGCGCACATCCTCGGCAACGCCGCGTCGGCGGTGGCGGCGACGGGCCGCACGCGCGAACAGAACCGGGTGCGGCTCTCCGCGGGCATGGGGCCGCACGGGCGCATCGTGGTAGAGGTGGAGGACAACGGCCCCGGCATCCGGCCCGAGCACCTCGAGCGCCTCTTCGATCCCTTCTTCACCACCCGCCCCTTCGGACAGGGAACGGGCCTCGGGCTCGCGGTGTGTCACGGCATCGTCCGCAGCATGGGCGGCCGCATCACGGTGCAGAGCGAGGTCGATCGCGGCAGCGTGTTCCGGGTGGAGCTCCCGGTGCAGGAAGCGGAGGGTCAGCCCTCGCCCGGCGCAGTGCGCGGACCTGTGCTCGCGTCACCGTGCAACGCCGCGTAGAGCGCCCGCTGTCGCGCCCCCGCCCGCTTCAACCGTTCGTGTCTCTCCGGGTCGGGCTCGAAGCGTGAGCCCTCGCGGGCGGGCGCGTCCTCCAGCGCAGCGCCCGAAGCCCCATCCGGAGAACGCAGCAGCCCCCACTGTTCGAGCGCCACGAGCGCGGCGCCCCGGCACGAGGCCTCGGTCTCCGCCGACGTCATCAGCGGGGTCCCCAGCACGTCCGCGAAGATCTGCAGCCACGCCTTCGATCGGGTGAACGCGCCGCCAGTGGCGACGACCTGCAGCGGACCCGGCAAGGCCTCACGCAGCCGCGCGTCCACCTCCGCGCAGCGCAGCGCCACCGCCTCCAGCGCCGCGCGGGCGAGGTCCACCGGCGTGGTGTGGTGCCCGAGCCCGATGATCGCCCCGCGCGCATCCGACGCCCAACCCGGACTCCGCTCGCCGCCCCAGTGCGGCAGCACGGTCAGGCCGTGTCCATCCGCCGGCGCCGCGGCCAGCGCGCGCTCCAGCGCCTCTGCGTCCGGCAACTGCAGCGTCGCGCGGAGCCAGGCGAAGAGTCCGCCGCCGTCGTTGAGCGCCCCGCCGAGCAGCACGCGCCGGCGGTCCAGCCGGTAGCCCCACACGCCCCACGGAATCTGGAGACGCTCCGCGCCCGCGGCCGTGTCGTGGTCGTCGCGGAAGAGCACGCGCAGCGCCACCGAGGTCCCCACCATCAGCGCCGCGCGCTCTCGTGTAGTGCAACCCGCGCCCACGGAACTCGCCGCGCCATCACCCACCGCCGGCAGCCACGGCACCTCCGCCAACGCGGGCCACCGCGTGCGCCACGGCGCGAGCAGTCCCCGCGCAGCGAAGCCGTCCTCTGCGATCGGAGGCAGCAGCCCGCGGTCGATGCCGCTCGCCGCGAGCACCTCGTCGTCCCAGTCGCAGCGGTGCTGATCGAAGAGCCCGGTGCCCGAGGCCATGGACACCGACATCCGCGCGCTCTCGAAGCCGAAGAGACGACCGCAGAGGTACTCCGCGAACGTCATCCACCGCCACACCCTCGCGCAGACCTCCGGCCTCTCCTGCGCGAACCAGCGGAGCCTCGCGGGCGCATAGGTCGCGTGCAGCACGCAGCCGGTGCGCGCGTGAACCTCACGCTCGTCGAGCCTCTCCCTCAACGCCGCCGCCTGCGCGTGGCTCCTGCCGTCGCGCCACAGCCACACGTCCGTCACCGCGCGGCCCGCCACGTCCACGCCGACCAGCGAGTGCCAGAACGTCGTCACCGCCACGCCGACGGGACCGCTGCGCAGCGCCTCGGCGGGCACGCGGGAGAGCCCTTCGTCGAGCACCTCCGCCACGCGCTCGACCAGCTCGTCCGCGCCGTAGGTCACCTCGCCGCCCACCCCGCTCTTCGGTGTCTGGCTCCGTGAGGTCACGCCGAAGGGGAGCTGCCGGCCCCGGACGTCGTACGCCGCGCAGCGGACCGAGGAGGTGCCCACGTCCAGCGAGAGCACCCACTGCCCCATCTCCTCCTGCGGCGCGGTCACCCGGCCAATCTATGCGTCACGACACCGGCCGCCAGAGCGCCTGCAGGTCCTTCGGAAGCTGGTGAACCACCTGATCCACCTCGCCCTCGCTCACCCGCTCGCGCACCACGTCGAAGACCTGCCGGATGATCGCCTCCGCGTCACCCGCCCCCTCCCGCTTGAGCTCGTCCTCGACCAGCCGGATGAACATGTCGAGGTTCAGCTTGCGGAACGGCACGTCGGTGATCGGCTCGCCCGTGTGCAGCAGCTCCACCAGCTTGTCCGGCAGCTGCGCCTCGAGGTCGCGCGCCTCGTCGCCGGTGATCCGGTACTCGAGCAGCCCCAGCACGCACACCGCCGCGCGCTCGGCGAACTCCGCGTCCCAGCCGGTCTTCGCGCACAGCGCCTTGAGGAACGCCTGGTAGCTCTGCGATCGCCGGTTCTTCTGACGCTCGCGCCGGACCTCCTCCAGCGGCTTGCCGCGCCGGCCGATGATCGTCTGCCCCTGCGTCGCCATGGTCACCTCCCGTCGTGGGTTCTCCTCACAACGTGGAGGTCCCGCGGCAGGCGTGCGGCACTCGGCGGAGCGAGCCCCTCAGTTGCAGTGCGAGGGGGGCGCGCCCACCTGTGCACAGTCGATCAGCGACGGCACCCCGGTGATCCCGTCGAACACCATCCGGAACGGCAACAGCGACCCGTCGTCGCGACGCTGCTTGTCGATGGTGATGTTCGCGCGCTCGAGGGTCGGGAGGTAGTTCGCCGGGCGCTGGCAGTTGATCCCCGAGTCTCCGTAGAACGGCCGCCCGGTGCCCGCCTGGAAGCACAGGCCGTGGAGCTGCGCCGCATCCACGCCGGGGGGCAGCACGATCTCCGTCCCCATCTCGTCGCAGGTGCAGCCCGCTCGGCAGGTGCTCGTCTGGCACGCCACCGACGGGCACACGGCCGTCCAGTCGTTGCCGCACGGCGGTCGCTCCCAGCGCATCACGGTGCGGTTCACGCCGTTGATCACCTGCGGTTCGACGATGAGGCGCGTGGTCTGGTTCCGGCTCACCGCCTCCTGGCGCGCGCGCATGGAGGCCGCCCACATCTCGCGCACCGCCGCGGTCTCGCGGCGACGCTGCAGGCCCGGCTGCAGTCCCGCCATCGCGCCGGCAATGAGCAGGGCCACCACCGCGAGCGCCACCATGATCTCGATGAGGGTGAGGCCGCGTTGCGAGGTGCGGATCATGGCAGGAAGTTCCTCGGGACGACGCGGAAGGAGTAGATGCGCCGCTTGAAGCCGTCGTTGGGCCAGCCGTCGCCCTGGTCGGGCAGCGTGGTGCCGAAGTTCTGATCGATGTCCTGCCGGCGGGTGCGCATGGTCAGCGTGACCTCCAGCTCCTGCACCTGCGCCTGGAGCGCGGCGCGCAGCTCGTTCAAGGTCGTGGGCGCGGGGTTCAGCCACGTCACCTCGCACACGCCACCCGGCTGCAGCTGCGCGAGCGTGCAGTCGCTGATCGCCGGACGCCCGGCGCCCGCATCCGGATACCAGCGCAGCGGCGCACCCACCACCGGACGCACGCCCTGCCGGACCTTGAGGCGCTCCACGTCCCGGCTGACCTCTTCCCAGACCACCGCCGCCGTGTCCGGCGAGTCGTACTCGAGCACCGGCTGACCGCCCTGCCAGTTCACCCGCCACGAAGAGCCGCGGGTGCGCATCGCCATCCAGCCGGGCGTGCTCCACATCCCCGCCATGCCGTTCGAACACGCGTGGCCCGACGGCCCGCCGCCGCCGCCGCGCCCGGGGTTGGCGTTGAAGCCGTTGCCCGTGTCCGTCTGCGGCTCCACGTGGCAGCCCTCGCCCACCGTGGGGTTGAGCACCATCACCTGCCCGCCCAGAAACCCGTCCGGATAGACGGTGCTCGCCGGCGCGCAGAAGTTCAGCGAGTTGCCCACGGTGACCTTGGGTCCCGCGCCGCCGCCGCAGCCGGAGAGCATCACCGCGCCGTCGACATCTCCCCACCACAGCTGCAGCGCGTCGGACGCCATGCCCGCGTACACGCCCTGCGGCAGCGCGAAGGGCCTGTTCGTATCCGGCTGGAAGATCGCCGCGCCCACCGGCTGCGCGACCGAGAGGTCCGGCTCGTTGAGGACGTTGATCCCCAGCCGGATGATGTTCGCGTCGTTGAAGCGCAGCCGCGAGTTGCCCATCCCCGCGCCGGCCCGCGCGAGGTCCGCGGCCATGACGTCCTTCACCGCACGCCCGCCGACCTGCGCCTGCATCACCTGCTCTTCGAACACGCTGCGACGCTGCAGCTGCGCCGACACGCCGACCGCGCCCGCGAGCACGACGATTGCCATCGCCGAGGACAACATCGCCTCCAGCAGCGTGAAGCCGCGCGGTCCCTTCCGGAGTACGGCGCTCATGGCACGAGCCTCGTCTGCAGCGCCACCGAGTGCGCCTGCGTGTCGCCCGGATCCCGCCAGCTCACCGTCACCCGCACGTTGGCGATGCGGTTGGCCGGAATGGTCACGCCGCGCTCGATGCGGTTGAGCAGCGGCGCGCCGGTCTCGGAGCCCTCGAACGGCGGGTCCACGTCCACCACCACGTCGTACTGCCGAGCCACGAGGCCCGGGGTCGTCGGCGCCACGTCGAGCACATCGCCCTCCGCCGTCTGCCACATCTGGAACGTGCGCCCCATCCCCTGCACGTTCACGCACGAGTTCGCCGCCTCGTCGCAGCCGATGGACCGGATCCTCTCCAGCTCCTGCTCGGCGATGAGCAGCGCGTGCGTCTGCGTCAGCGTGCGCCGGTTCTGCTTCGCGGTGGTGGACACCATCAGCCCCGCGCCGAGCAGGCCGATGACGAGCACCACCATGGTGGCGATCACCTCGATGAAGGTGACGCCCCGCTCCGCCCTGCGCCGCGCCGCCGTTCCCATCCTCGTCGTCGTCCTCATCGGGGCAGCGCGCCTCCGGGGCGGGTGTCCCAGATGAGCATCCGCGTGCCGCGTCCACCCTCCTCCGCCGTTCTGTTGTTCCAGGTGTCGCCGCCAATCATCCGGGGACGGCCCTCCGCGCCGAGCACGAAGATGTGGTTGTCGTGGATGAGCGGGGTGCTGATGCCGTGTCCGCCGATGGGCTGGCGGTCGCCGCGCTCGTGGGGGACCGGCTGATTGTTCGCGTCCGGCTGAAGCTTCGTCACGTAGAGAAGACCGCTCTCCGTCTGGCTGAGGTTGCAGGCGTCCGCCGCGCGGCCCACCGCGGAGGTGGCCATGACGTCCTCGTCGTTGAGCATCACCCCACCCCACACCGCGTGGCCAGGGTCGAGCGGGCGGGCCCAGAGCAGGTTCCCCTCCGCGCAGGCGCCGAGCGGGTCCGGATCCTCCCAGGCCATCAGGTACCAGCTGTGGTTCGCGCGATCCGCAGGACCGTCCGTCGCCACGTCCGGGTTGTCACCGGTGCCGAAGAACAGGCGCACCGCGCTCGATCCCACGCCGTGAATCACCCGCACCGCGACGTTGGAGTGGATCTGCTGGTACTCCGCCCCGTCAATCCCTTCGTCAGCGAAGTAGGCCGGCGCATCGGCCACCACGCACACCGCCGGCCGCCTGCCGAGCCGCCGCGAGTTCGACACGTCGGTGAGGTTGATGCGGAAGATCTTCCCGGAGGTGGTGGGCACGTAGAGCAGCTCGTGGGTGCCGTCGCGATCGATGTCCACCATCGCCGGCGGACCGGCGATCCCGAAGCCGTCCTCCAGCGTGATCACGCCCGAGTACGGCGCGAGCAGCCCGGAGCTCATCGGCTGACCGGTGGCGAGGTCCATCACGTACACCGTTCCGGCGCGCGTGCTGCTGCGCGGCGTGAAGTCCGAGGCGAACGCGGCGACCCACCGCTCCTGACCGTTCCAGTTCACCCGGCCCACCGAGGGCGGGTGCCGGCCACCGCGGTCGTCCGGCAGCTGCACCGTCGCGTCGAGCCCGCGCGCGACGCTGAAGGCCGTTGCCTGCAGCCCGTTGTCCACCGAGTAGTCCCAGAGGTGGTACGGCCACTCGCTGCGCGCCGGGTTGGTGATGTCGAGCGCGAAGAGCACCGGGCTCTGGGGCCCGGTGGAGGTGGCGAGCACCGTCTTCGCGCCGTTCGTCTTCGTCGGCGCGCCGCTCTCCGGCGTCCAGCGCGGCTGACCGCTGATCCCGAAGTCCACGTTGGCGATCGTCGGCGACGCATCCATCGACGGCCGCGGCAGGTTCCCCGAGCCCGCGAACTGCGGATAGAGGTTGCGGTAGCGCGGCAGGAGGCTCCCCGGCAGCCAGGTGAAGGCTTCTGCGCCGGTGCCGTAGTTGCGGCTGGCGGGCGAGGTCGCGGTGCCGCACGAGGCGCTGGTGCGCGCGAACCAACCGCGGGCCGCGCCGTGGCCACAGTCGTCCTGCCAGGTGTCCTCGTTCGGGGTGCGGAAGTCTCCGGCGTTGAAGCCGTGCAGCATGCCGTTGATCGTGCCCACGAACGCGAACGTGCCGCGCTCGCGGAGCAGCGAGGACTGGACGAAGTTGTTGCGGAAGTCGTCCTGCTCCGCCGGCTCGAACTTCCGCGCCGCGGGATCCATGTAGGGCGGCGTGAGGAGGTTCACGGTGGAGTACTGCACCCCGTCCATCGGCCAGGGCCTGCGCGTCGTGCTGTTCTCCCAGCCGTGGAGCCAGCGCCGGAGGAAGGCGCGGTCGCTGTTGCTCGCGGACGTCAGCCGGCCGAGGTGCGTGGTGGTGCGGCACATGCCGTCATTGTTGAGGTCGAACGGATCGCGCCCGCCCACCGGCGCCTCGTCGCAGATCCAGTCGGGGAACATGACGCTGCCGCCGCTGCCGAGGCCGTCGAGCACCATGGAGATGACGTTCTGGCGGTTCCCCCACTCGTCGGTCGTCAGCATCCGGCGCGAGAGCGAGTCCACCGAGGCCGCGTTCGCCACCTGCAGCGCCATCTCGCGGCCGGCGGACCAGCGCCGCACCACGTCCGTCTGGTTCGGCGTCTCGGGGTTGTAGAGGCTCTGCAGCATCAGCATCCCGCGCACGCTGAAGTCGCGGCGCCCGTCGTACTGGCGGATGCCGGTGGCCGGCTGCGAGTCCGGATCGGAAGGCCAGCCCTCGCCCCACTTGCGGCCCGGCGTCTGGTAGCCGCCGTACACGATGCTGTTGCCGATCGTGGAGGGCGCCGAGCGCGTGTAGAAGCCCGCGCGCACCGCCTGGTAGCCCACCTCCACGCGGTCCACCCTCGGCGTGCAGCGCTCGTTCGGGCTCGTCATCTCCAGACGCCAGCACAGCTGCGAGCCGGTGAACCCGAGCCCCATCATGTCCAACTCCAGCTCCGTCTGCGGATTGCTGGGGTCCGGCGGTTCGATGAAGGGCACGCGGGTCCAGGTCGGGTTCGGGTTCTCCACCCAGCCATTTCCGGAGCGCGTGCGGCAGTCCACCGCCACGAAGTAGTCGATCGTCGGCCGCGCGGTGCCGGAGCACGCCCCGGGCACCTGCTCCGTCCAGCAGGGCGCCGCGCCGCACGAGGTCCTCGTGTTGTCGTCCGCGCGTTCGAAGCGCACGCGGGTGATGGTGAAGTCGTCGGCGATGTCCGGCGACAGATCCCCGGACATGTGCCCGGAGCGCATGCCGCCGCCGTTGACCTTGTTGATGACGAAGACGACGTCGTTGAAGTCGCGGTCACCGCCACCGGGAAGGTCCTCGAAGCCCATGATCCAGCGGGTGGGATCGGTGGAGGGCGCGCCCACCACCACGTGCGGCATCTTCCCGTTCGCCGGGCGTGGAAGGACGAGCCGCTCTGACGGCATCACGAGGTTGTTGTAGGGCGCGGTGTTCAGCCGCGAGAGCGTGGCGTTGTCGAGCCAGCCGCAGTGGCGCTCGCCGGTGCCCGGACCGCTCGTCACCTGGCAGGCCAGCGGCGAAGCCGAACCGAGCGTGTCGCAGCCCTCGACGTAGCCGCAGCCGAGGTTCCGCTGCGTCACCGGATCCTGGTTCCGGATCTCCTGGTCGAGGTTCCACGACGACTTGGAGAAATAGACGTTCGTCGAGGTCCGCAGGTAGAGGCTGCAGCCACCGTTCGCCGTGGGGCGCAGGCACGGATAGACGTTCGTGGGCGGAGCGCTGAACGGGTCGTAATAGACGACGAGGAAGAAGATGATCTCCTCACCGCCCGGGATGATCCCCAGGTCCACCGTCCGGTCGTGCGCGCTGATGCCCTCGTTGGGGTTCACCGCGCGAGGCAAGCCGCGGCTGTCGTAGGCGGAGACGTCGTAGTCCGGGATGCCGTCCATGACGCTGCTGCTGTCCGCGACCGGCGCCAGGCCGCGGTGGGTGCCCGTGTCCCCGTCGTCGTCCGCGAGCAGGAACACGATGTTCCCGAGGCCGCGGTTGCCGTTGTCCGCGTGGGGCGGCTCGAGGATGTTCGGGACGCGGGCGTAGAGGCCCCGGTCGCTGTAGGCCTGCGAGGCGGTCGAGGTCGAGAACGTGCCGACGATGGGCACCGTGCTTCCCCGGTACGACTCGTTCACGAGGGAGTTCGGACAGGTCGTGCCGCTGGTGGCCGCGGCCGTCGCCAGCTCCGGCACCCGGAAGGTGTGGCCGCCGGTGGTGAAGGTGGTCGAGCAGCGCGGCGAGGTGCCGACGTAGGGCCGCGTGCCGGCGTTCCCCGGGGGCGGCGCGAGGTTGTAGATGTCCTCGTGGAAATCGGTGATCCCGTTCCCGTTGGAGTCGAGGAGGTTCCCGCTCGCGTCGACGTAGCCCGCGTTGCGCAGGTCCCGCATGTAGACGTAGCCGAGCGTGTGGTTCGCGCCGGCGGACTCGTACACGTAGCTGATCGTCACCTGCTGGTTGAACGGGAAGAAGATCCGTTCCGAATCCAGCGGCACGAGGTTCGTGTCGAGCTGCAGCGATCCGCCCGGCGTCAGCTGCAGCGAGTTCGCGTTGGTCAGCTGCGCCGCGGTGAACGCGCCCTGCCGGTCCTGGGAGAGGCTGTCCTGGCAGGTCAGCGTGGGCGCGGTGGTGGTCGAAGGATCGCTGTTCTGGGCCCGGGCGCTGAAGCCCACCACGAGCGGCGCGGCGGCGAGCGCCACGGTGAGCGCGGACAGCGCGCGCGCGGCCTGGGTACGGGTCGTCATCACTTGCCCCCTCCGGTCTTCGCGCCGGGAAGCGCCGGGCCCGGCCTCTTTCCGCCCGGCGGCGGCTGCGGCTGGTCTCGCTTCGGCCCTTCCTTCCGAGCCGCCACCGACCGCTCGAGGTTCTGCTTCAGCTGCGTGCGCCTGTCCGGCGTGCGCGGCTGCGGCAGCGTGCTGAGGTACGCGAGCAGGTCCGTCTTCTCCCACGAGCGCATGAGCTTCGTGTCGCAGCCCGTCTCCGGCCGCACCTTCCACGGCGAGCTGACCCAGGTCTCGAGCTCCGCGTAGGTGCGCGCGCGCGCCACGTGCGTCATGTCCGGCGCGCGGCCCGGCTCGACCTTCAGCGCCCGCTTCGCCGCGGCCGCGTCCTTCGGGGTGTCCTTCGCCCCCGGCTTCGGCGCGGTGGCGGCGTGGCAGCGGGCACAGGCGCGTTGGAAGGTCGCGCGCCCCTCGTCCGCAGTGGCGGAGCCGGCGGCGAGCAGCAGAGCGGCAAGGAGCAGCTTTCGCATGCGTTCTCCGGGAGGGTGAGAGGGCTAGAGGCTGCGGACGACGGTGGTGTCCACGTTGTGGGCTTCGGCGCTGTTGTTCGCGCTCATGTCCGGCCCGCAGTTGGCGCCCACGCAGCCGATGCTCTGCGAGGGAATGGAGTTGCGGTTGGAGATGAGCGCCTGCACCACCGCGCGCACCGGCCGTCCGTTGGGAACCTGGACCTCGCCGACCGAGATGAGCCACACCCGCCCGTTGGTGTCCGTCTCCTGGTCCCCGTCGTCCCAGTCGTCGCGGAGGAACACGCGGTAGCGCACGCCGGCGTGGTCGGGGAACGAGAGGTAGGGCTGCCCGGTCGGATCGATGAGCTCGCGCCCGTTCGTCGTCACCGTGGTGTCGATCGCGGTGCCGGTCAGCGTGTACGCGCGCCAGTTGCCGTCCGGCGCGCCGCCCGGGTTCTCGAAGACGTCGTACCAGCGGTCGTTCGGGCGGCTGTCGCCGATCCCCGCCACGTTCACCGGCGCGCCCAGCTGGCCGATCACCGTGGTGAAGACCTGGTTCGAGTTCCCGAGGATGTCGCCCACGATGTAGCGGGCCTCCGCCAGTCCGGCCTCGGCGGCGTAGAAGGCCTCGCGCTGACGGCGGGACGCGCCCTGGAAGTCCGTCTCCTTGCCCACCACGCTGAGGCTCAGCGCGACCGCCAGCGTCACGAAGGCCACGAGGCCCAGCGCCAGCAGCATGGTCACGCCGCGCTGCGACACCCGGCGACGATGTGGGCAGATTTTGCGCGTAGGCATCGCGCCGGTGGAGTGCAAATGACAATCCCCGGGTGTCGGCCACGAAACCCTAGCGATTCCCGTGGGTTCCACCGACCCGGGGGCAGGTCATGCCGGCTTTTTCACCGCACAGTTTGCGACCTTGCAAAGAATGCATACCCGCGTCGCATCGCGTCAGCCGCAGGAGCAGGAGCGGGAGCAGCCCGTGTCCAAAGCAAAACGGGCGGCCGGCTTTTGAGTGCCGACCGCCCGTCTCGCTGTGTGGGCACACCAGGTTTCGAACCTGGGACCCCTGCCGTGTGAAGGCAGTGCTCTACCGCTGAGCTATGTGCCCGTGCTGCCGTTGGGGAGCGGCTAAATGCCAAAGCCGCCCACCGCTGTCAAACATCTTCTTTCACTCTCCGGAGGCCGCGGAAGAGGACGTCCCGGCCGTCTCCTCCAGCTTCTCGTCCAACTCGCGCAGGCGCCGCTTCAGCGAAGAGAGCTTCTTCCCCACCGCCTTGTAGTCGCTCTTCACCGCGAGGTTCAGCGCGCGGAGGACCTCGTCCTGGCCCTTGTCGAGCGCCTTCTTCCCCTGCTGCACCCGGCCGATCGCGGAGGCGAGCTGCATTGCCCGCTTCTCGTCGGCCATGAGCTTCTCCATCGCCTTCTGCGAGAGGTTCAGCGCCCTCTTCTTGATCGTCTTGCCCAGTGCCATGTGCTGCCCCCTACGCCTCGTCCGCGAACGTCGTCTCGAGCTTCGCCATCACCCGGTCCGCGATGCCCTTGTAGCGCAGGCGCTCCATCAGCGGCTGCAGGTCGCCCTGCACGTCGATCCGCCGCTTGAGCACCGCCTCCACCGGATCGAGCTCGCCCTTGATGAGCCCCTTCCACACCGAATAGGGCGCGCGCGCGAGATAGGCCGGCTCGATCTCCTCGAGGTCGTCCGGATCCGCGAGCACCTTCAGCTTCTCCAGCCGGCCGTCCTTCGGCACGAGGTACGCCACGAAGGCCTTGTTCAGCTTGCCCGGCTCTGGGAGCACCACCGCGCCGAAGTCTCCGACCCAGCCCTTCCCCGCGTGGACCGCCTCCGGGTCCTCGTTGACGAGCCGCACCGCCTGCTCCGCCCACTCCTTCGAAGGAAAGATCGCCATGGAGCGCCCCTTTAGCGCAGACGCGGCTAACCGCGCCCGAGGATCTTCTTCAGGCTGGAGAAGAGTCCGCCCTCCTCCGTGCCCGCCACCGCCGCCGTCTGCACCGGCGCTTCCGTCAACCGTTCCGCCTCCAGCGCGCGGGTGAGCGAAAGCGGCACCCGCGTCGCATCGAGCGAGAGCGGCCGCATGCCCAGCCCCGGCACCTCCGCGGTGATGTCGAGCAGGCTCTCCTCGTTGAGGCGGAACTCGATCTTGTTTCCCACCGCGCTCGCCGGCACGCGCACGGTGCCGAGGTACTCGTTCTCCGCCACCCGGTCGCTCTCGCCCTGGAAGACGTCGATCTCCACGTGGGTCGCGTCGGGCGAAGCCGGCGGCGGAACGCGGAAGCCGCGCGACACCGGGCTGAGCGCGTTCTTGTCGAGCACGCGGCGGAAGCGACCGGTGGGCAGCGCGTAGCCGATGGGGATGGCCAGCGCGTCGAGCAGCGTCACCGCGTCCATGTCTCCCAGCGAGTCGCCGAAGATCGCCGCGCCGAGCGCCACGCACTCGTCGGGGTGCACGCCCTTTCGCGGCGGCTTGCCGAAGTGCCGCTGGATCTGCTGCTGCACCAGCGGCATCCGGCTCTGGCCGCCCACGAGGATGACCTCGTCGATCTCCGCGCGGCGGATGCCCTTGCCCGCGAGCACCCGGTCGCAGATCTCGAAGGTGCGATCGACCAGATCGCCGGTCAGCGCGTTGAGCTGCTCGCGCGACAGCGGCACCCGGAGATCGAGCGGCCTGCCCTTCCGCTCGTCGATGAAGGGCAATTCGATCAGCGCGTTGGCGATGAGCGTGAGGTCGATCTTCGCCGCCTCCGCCGCGTTCTTGATCCGCTGCAGCGCGATGGCGTTCTGCGACAGGTCGTGGCCGGTCTGCGCGCGGAACGCATCGAGCACGTAGCCCACCACGCGCAGATCGAAGTCCACGCCGCCGAGGAAGGTGTCGCCGCCGGTGGCGAGGACCTCGAACACGTTGCCGGAGATCTGCAGCACGGACACGTCGAAGGTCCCGCCGCCGAGGTCGTACACGAGCACCTTCTGGTTCAGCCCGCGCCCGAAGCCGTAGGCCAGCGCCGCCGCCGTCGGCTCGTTGAGGATGCGCTTCACGTCGAAGCCCGCCAGCCGCCCCGCCTCCTTCACCGCGCGCCGCTGGTTGTCGCTGTAGTAGGCCGGGACGCTGATCACCGCCTGGGGGATCCCGCCGCCGAGGAACTGCTCGGCGATGACCTTCACCTGCCCGAGCACGAGGCTGCTGATCTGCGGCAGCGAGAGGACCCGCTGCCCGAGCCGCACCGCCGCGTCGCCGTTGGTGCCCTCGCAGATCTCGTACGAGTAGTGCGCCTTGAGCTCCTGCACCGTGCGCGAGTGGTACTTGCGCCCGATGAGCCGCTTCGCGCCCCAGATGGTGTTCTTCGGCTGGGTGAGGAGCTGGTCCTTCGCCACGCCGCCGACGATCACGTCGCCGCGCGCGTTGAGCGAGACCACGGAGGGGAGGATGAGGTTGCCCTTGTCCGTGGGCACCGCCTTCGCGACACGGTTTCGCACCGAGGCCACGCAGGTGTTCGTGGTCCCGAGGTCGATGCCGATGATGCGCGCTCTCTCATCCATCCTTGCGACTGCCCCCACCCCCCCGGTCGGTACGCCCAATCTGCAACGTCACACTCTGCCGCGCGGCGCGGACGCGGCAAGGATTCTCACGGCACCAGCAGCGTCGCCGCCAGCCTGCGCAGCGCTTCGGAGGGATCCTGCGCCTTCGCCCGCTCGAGCACCAGCCGTGCGCCTTCGCTGTCCTTCCGCCGCTTGGCTGCGTTTTCCAGCGCGGCTGCGCGGGCGCGCTCACCTGCCCCCACCCGCTCCGCCACGCGGGCGTCGCCACAGGTGCGCGCATGGGGATCCTGCGTGCGCAGCAGGAGCTCCGCGTCGCCCAGGCGCGCCTCCGCCAGCCGCACCGCATCGACCGCCTCGAGCTCGAAGCGGACCACGTCGTCGGGGAAGTCCGAGACCTGCGCCTTCACCGCGCGCACGCTCGAGAGCGCATGCCGCGCGTACTCCGCCGCCGCGCAGAGCTGACGCACGTCGCTCACCGCGATGCGCGCGTCCCGGCCCCGGGGCGGTTCGAGGTCCCGCGCCACCTCCGCCGACCAGAGCGCGAGCTGACGCGCGGCCACCGCGGCGCTGAAGGGCTGACGGCGCAGCTGACGGATCTCGATCCACCGGCGCAGCACCACCGGATCCGGCGCACCGCGATCCCACGCGCGCCCGTAGAGCGCCGCGGCCTCGTCGAGCCTTCCCGCCAGATCCCACAGCACCGCGAGCTGCAGCCACGTCTCCGCGCTCCCCGCGTTCGGCGCGAGCGACTCGATGCGGGTGGCCAGCTCGTACTCCGCCACCTCCTTCGGCAGCGCGGCGAGCACCCGCCTCAGCGAGTCCAGCGCGTGCGCCCGGATGAGCGGGTTGCGCGCGGTGCGCAGCGCGGAGAAGAGCGGCTCGAGCACCGTCACCTGCGCGTGGTGACCCAGCTCCTCCGCCGCCTGCCAGCGGTCGAGCGGATCCGGCGCGCCCAGCGCCTGCTCGAGCTCACGGGCGTCGCGCAGGTAGTGCTCCGCGGTCGCCGACTGCAGCGCGACGTCCTTCGTCTGCAGCACCAGCCGTTGCGTCGTCTCCGCGGCCGCGAGCCACGCCTGCAGCTCCGGCACCGAGGCCGTCAGAGGAGATCGCTCGATCTCCCGGCGCGCATCGTCGATCCGACCCGCGAGCAGCAGCCCCCGCATCCGCAGCCCGAACAGCCGCGCCTGCGCCTGCTCCCGACGAGAGCCCGCGGGAAAGTCGCGCAGGTACGCGTAGTAGCCGAACGCCGAATCGCCGGCCCTCGCCCGCTCGAAGGCCTCGGTGTCCAGCCGCTGCTCGAGCTGCACCCGGCGCGGATCCTCGGGGCGCGCGCGCACGAGCCGCACCCGCTCCTCCGGCGTCGCGCTCTCGGTGTCCGTCTCGCGGAACTCCGCCTCCACCAGCAGCCGCTCTGCCTCCTCGCGGTGCGTGCCCTCCGGGTGATCGCGGAGGAACTGCCGCAGCGCCGCAGAGGTTCCGGTCTCCTTCGCCGCGCTGAAGCGAAGGCCCTCGAGCCGCAGCCGTGCCGCGGGCGCGTGCGCCGAATCGGGGAACTCCTCGAGGTAGCGCTTGAACGCGAGCACCGAGTGCCCCTTCGACGCGCGCTCGAACTCCCGCTCCTCGAGATGGGCGCGCGCGGCCTCGGCGTTCTCGTGGTCCGGGTGATCGCGGAGAAAGGTGCGGTAGGCCTCGGCGGTGTCGGCCTCGCGGGCCACGCGCCAGGTGTTCTGCGCACAGCCGGAGAGCGCCACCGCCAGCGCGAGAGGCACGAAGGTCTTGAATCGGCGCAAGGGCCTCGGAAGGTACCACAGCTTTTTTGACCGTCCCCGAGCGTGAAGCGACCATCCGGCCGTGCGCTGCGCCCTTCGCTTCAGACTCCTCGGCGCCTGCGCGGCGATCGCGTCCGCCGCGGTGCCCCTCTCCGGCTGCGCCACCGGCACCCCGGTCGGCGCGCGCGGTGCCCTGACCTCCGGGGCCTCCGCTTCCGGCTACACCCGCGCCGCCGCGCCCAGAGCCGTGCCCCGCCCCATTGCGACGACCCACGCCACCGCGGAGAACGAGCCCACGCCGCGCCGCACCCGCGAGCAGGTGGTTGCGGACGCCCGGTCGCAGGTGGGCAAGAAGCGCGTGGTGCTCGACGGGCGCCGGCACCCGGACGACTGCACCGGCCTCATCCGTGCGGTGTACGGACGGGCCGGCTTCAACGTGCTCTCCGAAGCCTCGCGCGCGGACAACGCGGTCACCGCGATCTGGCGTTACGCCCGCGAGCACGGGCGCGTGTACGACGGCGGCCGCCCGCTGCCCGGCGATCTGGTCTTCTTCCGCGAGACCTACGACCTCAACCGCGACGGCCGGCGCAACGACGGGCTCACCCACATCGGCATCGTGGACGAGGTCCGCGCGGACGGAACGGTGACCGTCATCCACCGCGTGGCGCAGGGGGTGGTGCGCTACCGCATGAACCTCAATCATCCCAAAGCGCGCGTGCACCCGGAGACCGGCGAGGTGGTGAACGACGCACTGCGCGCGCCCGACGCGCCGGGCCGAAGCGGAGGCCAGCGCCTCACCTCCGAGCTCTTCGCCGGCTACGCCACGCTCTTCCCCTGACGCCGCGCCGCGCTCAGGCCGTTACATCGGCCGTTCGGCCGCGAGCAGCGCCGCGAGCTCCTCGTCCTCCATCACGTGGCCGTCCTGCGCGATGGCGATGGCGTTGATCGACTCCTCGTCGATCTTCACGTGCGCGCCCTTCCGCCACTCGGTCGTGTGCGACGAGCCGTCCACCAGCCGGCCCACGAGCGCGTCCTGCTCCCAGGTGACGACCTCCGCCCAGAGGTCCTCGTTCACCGGCTCGCCGTCCGGGTGCGCCTCGAACGGGGCCCTCACGCGGAAGGAGAGCGGCTCCATCAACCCGCGGCGGCCGAAGCGCGCCTTGAACGCGGGCAGGAGGATCTTCGCCTGGGTGCGCAGGGCGTCGGTCCTCGCCGGATCCTCGTCCACGAACTGGTCGCGGTAGGGCGCGAGCAGCGAGGAGAGGTTGTGCCGCCCGCCGCCGGAGAGCACGGTGAGGAAGTTGCCCTCGTGGCCCTCGAACGCGTCGAGCGGCAGGCCCATCAGGCTGCTTCGCGCCTCCTCCGACGGCACGAGGATGAACGAGTCCCCGCCCCCATCCACCGGCGAGCGCACCGGCGGCCCCTGACCGAACGCGAGGTCGGTGCAGAGCTGGTGGAGAAAGCTCTCCGCCGCGGGGAGGTCCTCGTCGGCGAGCTGGAACACCTCGAGGTCCCGCGTGCCGAACTTCTCCATCCCGTGCGAGTGCACCCACAGCGGCGTGTTCCCCTCCGCCACCTGCACCGCGTGGAGGTTCACGTGGTCGCGGATGTCGAACTCGAGCTCGGTGATCTCGCGCACGTCCTCCGCGTCGTGGAGCTTGAACGCGGTCACGTCGAGCAGCGCGCCGTCCCCGAGCAGCTCCATGATCGTCCGCGCGCACCAGAGCGCCTCGAACACCGCCACGCTCGGCTGCGGCCGCCCCAGCTCGTAGGAGATCCGGTAGAAGCCGCGCGCGGTCTTCAAGAGCTCCTGCGATTCGTCGCTGCCGGTGAGGAAATCAGGCGTCCAGCCCAGGGGACCGGCGAGGGTCTCGAAGCGCACCTCCACCGCCGACTCGCCGGCGCGCAGCGTGAAGCCGTGCTCGCCCTCCAGCGGCTGGAGCGTCACGTCGTCCGCCTCCAGCGCCTCGATCATCGCCTCCACCGCCAGCGGCTCCGCCGACGGCGCCGCGAGGATGTAGACCTCCTTCACAGGTACCTCTCGATCTTGCGGAAGAGGTCCACCCGGTCCACGAGGTCCTGCACGTAGTCGAGCTTGTCCGTCGGCAGCACCAGCACCGGCGACAGCTTGTACCCGGCGAACCACTCCTCGTAGAGGTCGTTCAGCCGCTTCAGGTAGCTCGTGGGGATGTCCTGCTCCATCTCCCGGCCGCGCAGGCGGATCCGGTCCTTGAGGGTGCGCACCGGGCAGCGCAGGTAGATCATCAGATCGGGCGGCTGCAGCGTCTGGGCAATGCCCTCGTACAGCGACCAGTAGGTGCCCCAGTCGCGCTTGTCGATGAACCGCTGCCGGTGGAGGTTGCGCGCGAAGATCTCCGCGTCCTCGTAGAGCGTGCGGTCCTGCAACAGCGTCCCGTCCACCTTCTCCATCTCCCGGTGGAGCTGGAACTTCTTCGAGAGGAAGAAGAGCTGCGAGCGGAACGCCCACGTCTTCATGTCCCGGTAGAAGTCCTGGAGGTACGGGTTCTCGTCGTTCGGCTCGTAGAACGGGACGAGCGCGTACTTTCGGGTGAGGAACCCCGTCAGCTCGGTCTTGCCCGCGCCGATGTTGCCCGCGATGGCGATGAACTTGCGGCGTCCCACCGCCGGGCTTCTAGCCCTCCCCACGCCGCGGTTCCACTGTCGCTTTGCATCGTCCCCCCGCTCCTCGCGCCCGGAGAGCCAGCAGGGAGCCGGGCACAAGGGCCCTCCGGGGCAAAGCGGCGCCCCGTGTGTGCTGCCGGACATGGTAGGGATCGGCCGCGTGAAGCACCTGTCGCGGATGCTCTTCCACATGTTCGTGCACGGGGCGTGGATGACGCTCCTCTTCCCGCTCGCGGCGTTGGCGACGATCGTCCACCCGAAGAGCGGCGCGGTCTGGATGGCGCGGGACTGGTGGGCGCCGTTCCTCGTCTGGATGAGCGGCGCAAAGCTCGTGGTGCACGGGCGGGAGAACGTCGATCCGAAGCGGCCGACGATCTACGTCTCGAACCACCAGTCCACCTTCGACATCCCGGTGGTGCTCCTCGCGGTGCCGGGGAACCTGCGCTTCGTGGCGAAGCACTCGCTGAAGTGGGTGCCGGTGCTGGGCTGGTACCTCTGGCTCGCCGGTCACATCCTCATCGACCGCGGGAACCGGCAGCGCGCCATCGCCTCGCTCGACCGCGCCGCGCTGCGGATCCGCCGGGGCACGAGCATCGTCGTCTATCCGGAGGGCACGCGCTCCGCGGACGGGCGGGTGCTGCCGTTCAAGAAGGGCCCTTTCGCGCTCGCGCTGAAGGCCGGCGTGGCGGTGTGCCCGGTGACCGTCGAGGGCACTGCCCGGCTGATGCCGAAGAACTCCTGGCGCATCCAGACCGGCGGAGAGATCCACGTGAAGATCGGCCGGCCCATCGACGCGTCGCTGTACGGTCCGGAGGAGCGCGACCGGCTCACCCGGGACGTGCGCGAGGTCATCATCCGCCAGAGCCTCGAGATCGGCGGCAAGGGAGGCGACGTGGAAGACGCGGTGGCCGCGGCAGGGCTGGAGGGTGTGGGCGAGGCCGTCTCGCTGGAGGCACAGCGCCGCCGGGCGCAGACGCGCAGGAACGAAGTCCCCGCGGTCGCTTCGGCGGTGCCCCCTGACGAGCCCCAGCGCCACCGGGAGGCCTCGCGATGACCCGCCCCATCCTCGGGCGCACGCCGCGCAAGCTCGTCGCCTCGGCCTCGCTGGCGGCCCTGCTGGCCCTTCCGTCGCTGACCGGCTGCAGCACCACCCGAGGCGCCGGCGCCGGCCTCTCCACCCGCGAGCAGGCGCAGGTGCAGGTCTCGAAGAAGGACTGGGCGCGCGCCCTCCCCCTGCTCGAGCAGCTTCACCGGGAGGATCCTTCCGATCTGGAGACCGCGCGCTCGCTGGTGGAGGCGCACGTGCGCACGCACCGGGCGGACGGGCTCATCGCGCGGCTCGAAGGCTCTTCGAAGTCTTCGGCCTCCGGTGCCTCTTCCGACGCGGAGGGCCGTCCCCCCGCGGTGACCGCCTACATGCTGGGCCTCGCGCGCTTCGCCGGCCCGTCCGAGGCCGAGCGCGCGGTGGACGACTTCCGCCGTGCCGTCTCCCTCGCGCCCGAGGTCCCGGAGCTGCACTACCGGCTGGGCCTCGCCCTCCTCGAGTCCGAGCGCTTCGGCGAGTCCCTCGGGCCGCTGGAGCGCGCGCACCAGCTGGCGCCGGACCGCCGCGACGTGCTGCTGCCGCTGGCGAAAGCGCGCGGCCGCGCCGGAGACCGTCCCGGTGCGGTGGCCGCGCTGCGCAAGCTGGTGGAGGCCGGGCCCACGCCCGCCGAGGTGACCGTCGCGCGCGCGCTGATGGAGTCGCTGTCCGACCCGTTCGAGCAGCTTCCCCGCTCCGCCCGGGGCCGCCTCGAAGAGGGCCTCGTCTGGCTCGAGGAGCGGGACGTGCCGCAGCAGGCGATCGTCGCCTTCGAGGAACTGCTCCGCGAATACCCCGACGCGGCGGTGGTGCACGCGCTCTTGGGCCTTGCCTGGCAGCGGGTGGACGACGCGGGCCGGGCGGTGGAGGAGTTCAAGCGCGCGGTGGAGCTCGCGCCCTGGGACGGCCGCAACCACCTCTACCTCGCGCTGCTCTACCAGTCGCGGCAGCGGGCGGATCAGGCGGGAGAGCACTTCGAGCGGGCGCTGGAGCTGAACCCGCTGCTCGACGA
Organism: Pseudomonadota bacterium; assembly: GCA_023423535.1. Classification (GTDB taxonomy): domain Bacteria; phylum Myxococcota; class Myxococcia; order Myxococcales; family Myxococcaceae; genus JAFAFL01. Next base: position 20,272 of record JAFAFL010000035.1, on the reverse strand, counting down.
CGCGTGGCTGAGCGTGGGAGACCGCGCCCTGGAGCGCCGCGAGCTCGACCGGGCGCGCCGTGCCTTCGCCGCGGTGACCCACCTGCGGCCCGACTGGACGCCCGGCCGCGGCAAGCTCGCGCTGGCGATGCAGCTTCAGGGCGACTGGGCCGCCGCGGATGGGCAGCTGCGGGCGGTCCTCGATCGCGAGCCGGAGAACGTCGAGTTCATGCTCCGCCTCGGCATTCTCCACTTCGAGCGCCACTCCCGCGCCCGCGGCGAGTCCGAACGCAAGGACGCCTCGAAGGAGGCCGAAGTGTGGCTGCGGAAGGTTCTCGCCGCTCAGCCCGGCAACGCCGTCGCTGCCCGCGCGCTGGAGGCGCTGAAGGCGCCGTGAGACGACGCCCCCGCATCCGTTAGAGTGGAGACTCCCATGGCGGAAGCGTCCCACCCGAAGCCGGAGCCGTCCCCCGCTGCCGGCCCTGTCCAGTCCGCCGCGCGCCCCGAGCCGGTGAAGCCCCTTCCCGCCGCCGCGCCCGCCCCCGTGGCCGACGCGCTCAAGGCGCAAGCGCTGGAGGCGGCCCTGAACCTCCGCGGCATGGCGCGCGACGGCCTCGCGGACTTCCAGCGGAGGGACCGCTTCTTCAAGCTCAAGTGCCTCATCGTCGCGGCCTGGGCGGTGCTCTCCGCCACCGGGGTCGGCGTGGCCTGCTCCGACGGGAGCGGTCCCTCCAACGACATCGCCGCGCGTCTGCTGACCTCGCAGGTGCTCGACACGCCGGTCTTCATGATCGTCAACGACAGCGGCCGCACCTGGGAGGACGTGACCGTGGAGGTCAACGGCACCTGGCGCGCCTCCGTCGCCCGCATCCCGCACGAAGCGCCCGCGAACACCCTCACCCTCGACCCGAAGCGCCTCCTCGGCGAGGGCGGCCAGTCCGCGCCGAACACCCTGCAGATGACCGACATCCGGGTCCGCACCTCCCGCGGCGAGGCCCGCCTGATGGAGCGCGGCCGCATCCTGAAGTAGCGCCGGTTCCCCGGCCGCGGCGCCCCCTCGAGCGCTTGGGCACCTCCCGCAGTGGACCGTGGGCCCCAGGCAGAGCCCTGCTCTCTCCACGCCTTTCCGCGCGGCCCTCGGCCCAGCCCGAGCCGCCCCTCGCCTTCGGCAGCGCCCGCGAATGGCCCTCAGCGCGCGATCGGGCGTCGGCACGCGTCGAGAGGCCGTGCCCGCGAGCGCCTCGCTCGCGAACGGCCGTCCGTACGCGTCGAGAGGCCGCGCCCGCGAGGGCCCTCCCGCAACGACAACGGGCGCCGCTCCCCTGGGGAACCGGCGCCCGTCGCTCACTGCGGTGCTGCAGCGGAGGCTACTCCGCGGCGGCAGCCTTCTCGTTACCGGCCTCGGCGCCCGGCTTCGTCTCCGGACGGTCCACCAGCTCGAGGAACGCGGTCTCGGCCGCATCGCCCACGCGGAAGCCGGTGCGCACGATGCGGGTGTAGCCGCCGTTGCGGCCCGCGTAGCGATCCTTCAGCTCGCCGAAGAGCTTCTGGAGCAGGGGGCGGTTCTTCAGCGTCCGCTCCGCCAGCCGCACGTTGTGGAGGCCACCCTTCTTGCCGAGGGTGATCATCTTCTCGGCGATCTTCCGGGCCTCCTTGGCCTTGGGAAGCGTGGTGTGGATCCGCTCGTGCTCGAGCAGCGACGCCACCATGTTGGAGAGCATCGCCTTCCGGTGCGACGTGGTCCTGCCGAGCTTCCTGCCTGCTACGCCGTGACGCATGGGACTTCCTTTCGGGACCTTCCGGTCCAACCGCGCAGCCGTGTGAGGTACCGCGCGGCGACTTGGGGTTTTACGAGTGGAGGCACATCCCCCACTCCGTGCTGCGTGCTGCCACTACCACCGAAGACGGCGCGAAGCCTAGTCCTTCGGCGCGGCCGGGGCCGCGGGAGCCGGCGCCGCAGTGCGCGGCGGCCAGTTCTCCAGCTTCATGCCGAGGGAGAGCCCCATCTCCGCGAGGATCTCCTTGATCTCCTTCAGCGACTTCCGGCCGAAGTTCTTCGTCTTGAGCATCTCGGCCTCGCTCTTCTGCACGAGGTCGCCGATGGTCTTGATGTTCGCCTGCTGCAGGCAGTTCGCCGACCGCACCGAGAGCTCCAGCTCGTCCACCGAGCGGAAGAGGTTCTCGTTCAGGCGCGCCTCCTCCTTCGGCGCCTCCACCGCGACCGGCTCCTCGGCCTCGTCGAAGTTGATGAAGACCGTCAGCTGCTCCTTCACGATCTTCGCCGCGAAGGCCACCGCATCCTGCGGCGACACCGCGCCGTTCGTCCACACCTCGAGCGACAGCCGGTCGTAGTCCGTCTTCTGACCGACGCGCGCGTTGGTGACCTGGTAGTTCACCTTCCGGATCGGCGAGAAGAGCGAGTCCACCGGGATCGTCCCGATCGGCGCGCCCTGCACCTTGTTGTCCTGCGCGGTCACGTAGCCACGGCCACGGCGGCAGGTCAGCTCCATCCGGAGCCGGCCACCCTCGCTGATGGTGCAGATGTGGTGACCCGGGTTGAGGATCTCCACGTCCGGGTCGGCGATGATGTCACCGGCCTTGACCTCCTTCGGCCCCTCCGCCTCGATGCGCAGCGTCTTCGTCTCGTTGCTGTGCATCCGGAGGAGGACCTCCTTCAGGTTCAGCACCACGTCCGTCACGTCCTCCGCCACCTCGGGGATGGTCGAGAACTCGTGGTCCACGCCCTCGATCTTCACCGAGGTGATCGCCGCGCCCTGCAGCGACGAGAGGAGCACCCGCCGCAGCGAGTTGCCCAGCGTCGTCCCGTAGCCGCGCTCCAGCGGTTCGGCCACGAACTTGCCGTAGGTGTTGGAGAGGGACTCCTGCTCCACCTCCATCCGGCGGGGCTTGATGAGATCGCGCCAGTTGCGCGCCACGAACGTGTCAGCCATTGCTCTTCACCTTTGCCTGCGGTCCCTGCCACCGACTTACCCGCCGAAAGAGCGGGAGGACGGGACCGGTTGAACTGCACTGCCACTGCCCTGCGAGACTTCTGGATGTCGAGACCCGGAAGCGCCGACGGCCGGACGCGGAACTCTCCGCACCCGGCCGCGCGCTCTCTGGGGAGCTGCCTCTACTTGGAGTAGAGCTCGACGATGAGCTGCTCCTGGATGGGCATCGTCAGGTCCTCGCGGTTCGGCACCGACTTCACCGTGCCGCGGAGGGCCTTCTTGTCCACCTCGAGCCACTGCGGGATGCCGCGACGATCGACCGTCTCCATCGCCTCGGCGATGCGGACCATCTTCTTCGCCTTCTCGTGCACCTCGACCGCGTCCCCCGGCTTCGTCCGGAACGACGGGATGTTCACCCGGCGGCCGTTCACCGTGAAGTGGCCGTGGCGCACCAGCTGCCGCGCCTCGTTGCGCGTGTCCGCGAAGCCCATGCGGAACACCACGTTGTCCAGCCGGAGCTCGAGCTCCTGGAGGAGCCGCTCACCCGTCTTGCCGGTGCCCGCGGCCGCGCGCTTGAAGTAGCCGCGGAACTGGCTCTCGAGCAGGCCGTACATCCGCTTGACCTTCTGCTTCTCGCGGAGCTGGACGCCGTAGCCGGAGAACTTCACCCGGCCCTGGCCGTGCTGGCCGGGGGGGTACGGGCGGCGCTCGATGGCGCACTTGTCCGTGTAGCAACGGTCGCCCTTGAGGTACATCTTCAGATTCTCGCGCCGGCAGATGCGGCAGACGCTGGCGGTATAACGAGCCATTTTGTCGTGTCCTTCGAAGGTGGTCTGGCGCCTAGACGCGGCGGCGCTTCGGCTGCCGGCAGCCGTTGTGGGGAATCGGGGTCACGTCGCGGATGAGGCTGATCTTCAGGCCCGCCGAGGCGAGCGCGCGCAGCGCGGACTCGCGACCGGCGCCGGGGCCCTTCACCATCACCACCACGTTCTTCAGGCCGTGCTCCATCGCCTTCGCCGCAGCGTCACCGGCCGCCACCTGCGCGGCGAACGGCGTGCTCTTGCGCGAACCGCGGAAACCGCGGGCGCCGGCGGAGGACCAGGACAGCACGTTCCCGGACACGTCCGTGATCGTGATCAGCGTGTTGTTGAACGTGGACTGGATGTGAACGACCCCGTTGAGGACGTTCTTCTTGCCCTTCTTGTTCTTCTTCTTCGGGGCAGCGTCGCCGGCGGGGGCGGCCGGGGCGGCCGCCGCGGCGTCCTTGATCTCTTCAGCCATGATTCAGAGTGCTCCTGAGGCGTAGGTGATCGCCCCCGGCCGTGAAGCCGGGGACAAAGGGTTTACCGGCCGGCCGGCGCCGCCGCCTTGGGGCGCACGATGCCGCGCTTCGGGCCCTTGCGGGTCCGCGCGTTGGTGTGGGTCCGCTGGCCGCGCACGGGCAGGCCCTTGCGGTGACGGAGGCCGCGGTAGCAACCGAGGTCCATGAGCCGCTTGATGTTCATGGTGATCTCGCGGCGCAGGTCTCCTTCGACCTTGTACTTCGCCTCGAGGATCTCGCGGATCTTCCGCGCCTGCTCGTCGGTCAGGTCACGGGTGCGGAGGGTCATGTCGATCCCCGCCTCGGTGACGATGTCGTGAGCGGTCTTCTTACCGATCCCGTAGATGTACTGAAGCGAAATCACCACCCGCTTGTCGCGGGGGAGGTCGATGCCTGCGATACGAGCCATGAACCGTAATCCTCGTAGTTGGTCTGGAGCCAGCCCGGGGGCTAGCCCTGGCGCTGCTTGTGCCGGGGGTTGGAAGCGCAAATCACCCGCACCGTGCCCTTGCGGCGGATCACCTTGCACTTGTCACAGATCTTCTTGACGGACGCGCGAACCTTCACGACTTCACCTCTGCTCTAGAACTACTTCGCCCGATAGGTGATGCGACCACGGGAGAGGTCGTAGGGGGACAGCTCCACCTTCACCTTGTCGCCGGGGAGGATACGGATGAAGTGCATCCGCATCTTGCCGGAGATGTGCGCGAGAACCTTGTGCCCGTTTTCCAGCTGCACGCGGAACATCGCGTTGGGAAGGGGCTCCATCACGGTCCCTTCGACTTCGATCGAATCATCCTTCGGCAATCAAAAACTCCCTGTTCACAACCCCGGCTGCTACGCGGAGCGCGGCCGGATATCACCGCACCGTCCGGCTTGCAAGCCCCGCGTGTGCGTTTGGGCCCGGTCAGGGGGAAACGGCCCGCCGGAGCGCGCCATTCCCCTGCCTGCTACCCCACCCGCGTGAGGATCTCCGGCCCGCTCTCGGAGATGTAGATGGTGTGCTCGAAGTGCGCGGAGAGCTTCCGGTCCAGCGTCACCGCCGTCCAGTCGTCCTCCAGCACCTCCACCTTCTCCGTCCCCGCATTCACCATAGGCTCCACCGCGAGCACCATCCCCGCCCGCAGCGTCATCCCCGTCCCTGCCCGGCCGAAGTTCGGCACCTGGGGCGGCTCGTGCAGCCGCCGCCCGATGCCGTGACCGGTAAAGTCCCTCACCACCGAGAAGCCCTTCGGCTCCACCGCGCCCTGCACCGCCGCCCCAATGTCGCCCAGCCGGTTCCCCGGCACCATCACCCCGATGGCCGCCTGCAGGGCCGCCTTCGTGGCGCGGACGAGCCCGTCCGCCTCCTTCGACACCTTCCCCACCCTCACCGTCCGGGCCGAGTCCCCGAAGAACCCGTCCTTCACCACCCCGAAGTCGATCTTCATCAGATCGCCCTCGCGCAGCACCCGCTTCTTCGACGGGATGCCGTGCACGACCTCCTCGTTCACCGAGGCGCACAGGCAGGCCGGAAACCCCATGTACCCCTTGAAGGCCGGCTTCGCCTTGTTGAGGTAGATCCGCCGCTCCGCCTCCTGATCGAGCTCCCAGGTGGAGACGCCGGGGGCGATCATCGCCTCCAGCGCGTCGAGGATCTCGCACACCACCCGGCCCGCCTCGCGCATCCGCGCCACCTCGTCGGGGCGCTTGAGCTCGACGGCGGGGGCCAAAGACGCTACCTGCCCAGCGCCCGGCGGATGTCCGCGAAGATCCCCTCCACCGACCCCACCCCGGTGATGGAGCGGAGCAGGCCCTGTCCCTGGTACCAGGCCTTCAGCGGCGCCGTCTGCGCCGCGTAGACGCGGAGCCGCTCGGTGACCTTGTCCTCGCGGTCGTCCTCGCGCTGGATGAGCCCGGTGTCGCAGACGTCGCAGAAGCCGGCCCGCTTCGGCGCGCTCGTCACCACGTGGTAGACCGCGCCGCACTTCGGGCAGGAGCGCCGGCCGGAGAGGCGCTGCACGAGCTCCTCCTCCGGCACCTCCAGCGACACCACCGCGTCTACCGTCCGCCCGTGCTTCTGCAGCGCGCGCTCGAGCGCCTCCGCCTGCGGAATGGTGCGGGGAAACCCGTCGAGCACGAACCCCTTCTGCGCGTCCGGCTGGGCGATCCGCTCGTCGACGATCCCGATCACGAGGTCGTCCGGCACGAGCTTCCCCGCCTCCATCAGCGGCTTCGCCTGCTGCCCGAGCGGCGTGTTCTGCCGCACCGCCTCCCGGAGGATGTCGCCGGTGGAGAGATGGGGAACGCCCAGCTCCTGCACCAGCCGCTTCGCCTGCGTGCCCTTCCCCGCGCCCGGGGGTCCAAAGAAGATCAGGTTCAAGTCTGGGCCCTCGGTGACGACACAGCTACGCCGTGGTGGCCGCGCGCATGCGGCCGCGGATCCGCGGGCCCCGGGGACCGGCGAAGCCTTCGTAGTTGCGGCTGATCAGGTGGCCCTCCACCTGCTGCACGAAGTCCAGCGCCACGCCCACCACGATGAGCAGCGCGGTCCCGCCGAACTGGAACGGCACGCCGAGCGTGGCCGACAGCGCGTAGGGGATGACGCAGATCGCGGCAAGGTAGATCGCACCACCGAGGGTGATCCGGTTGAGCACGCGCTCGATGAAGTCCGCCGTCTGGCGGCCCGGGCGGATGCCGGGGATGTACCCACCCTGCTTCTTGATGTTGTCCGCCACGTCCTCCGGCTTGAACGTCAAGGACACGTAGAAGAAGGTGAAGAAGAGCACCATCACCACGAACACGCCCTGGTAGATCCAGGGGTACTGCATCAGCGCCTGGTTCACCGTCCCGAGGAACGGGATCCAGTTCGCCAGCGTCGCCGGGAAGCTCAGCACCGCGCCCGCGAAAATGGGCGGGATGACGCCGGCCGAGTTCACCTTCATCGGGAAGTAGGTGGCCTGGCCCGCGAACATCCGGCGACCGGCCATCCGCTTCGCGTACTGCACCGGGATCCGGCGCATGCCGCGCTCGACGTACACCACCACCGCCACCAGCAGGAGCATGAACACCACGAGGCCGAGCAGCGCACCGATGTTCAGAGCGTCCTGCGCGGTCATGTCGAACAGCTGCTTCGCCGAAGACGGGATGGCCGCCACGATGCCCGCGAAGATGATCAGCGAGATGCCGTTGCCGATGCCGCGCTCGGTGATCCGCTCGCCCAGCCACATGATGAAGGCGGTGCCGGCGGTGAGGGTGATCACCGTCATCGCGGTGAACCAGAACGAGTCCTCGGGCACCACCACCTGACCCGGATCGAACCCGCCCTGCTGCGGAGACCGGCCCAGCGTGGCCAGCCAGCGCGAGATGCCCACGCCCTGCACCACCGACAGCACGATCGTGCCGTACCGGGTGTACTGGTTGAGCTTCTGGCGGCCCGCCGCGCCCTCCTTCTGGAGGCGCTCGAAGGTCGGCACCACCGCCGCGAGGAGCTGGATGATGATCGACGCGGAGACGTACGGCATGATCCCCAGGCCGAAGATCGACATCTGCTCGAGCGCGCCGCCGCTGAACAGGTTGAGCAGGTTGACCACCCCGCCCGCCTGCCGCTGCGCCTCCATGAAGGCGTTCATCGCCGCGCGGTCGACTCCCGGCACCGTGATGAAGATGCCGATCCGGTACACCGCCAGCAGGCCAATGGTGTACGCGAGCCGGGTCCGCAGCTCTGCAATCCGGAAGATGTTCGTAAAGGCGTTCAGTGCCACGTGGGTCCCATCCTGGTGTCGCGGCTGCTCGAAACGACGAGCGCCCCCATCCGGGTTCCGGAGGGGGCGCGGAGACTACATGAGCGCAGGGTGCCCGGCCAACAAAAGGTCAGGCGTTGCGCTCATGCTCCGTACGGCCCTCCGCAGCTACGCCTGCGTCCGGACCTTCGGCTGCTTCACGCCCTTGCCGCCGTGCGCCTTCGCCGCGGACTCGGGCTTGTGCGCCACGAGCGGGATCTCCTCCACGGAGCCGCCCGCGCCGCCAATCGCCTCCCGCGCCGCGCCGGAGAACTTGTGCGCGCGCACAGTGAGCTTGCGGGATAGGGTGCCGGTCGCGAGGACCTTCACGCCGTCGTACTGGCCCTTCACGAGGCCCGCCGCCCGGAGCTCGTCCGGACCGACCGTGGCGCCCGCCTCGAACCGCTCGAGGTCCGAGAGGTTCACCACCGCGTACTCCACCCGGTTCGGGCTGTTGAAGCCGAACTTGGGGAGGCGGCGCTGCAGCGGGCTCTGACCGCCCTCGAAGCCCTCGAACCGCATGTTGCCGGAGCGGGCCTTCTGGCCCTTGCCGCCGCGGCCTGCCGTCTTGCCGAGGCCGGAGCCCTGGCCACGACCCACGCGCTTCTTGCGGTGCTTGCTGCCCTTCGGCGCCTTCAGTTCATTCAGCTGTGCCATCTGTGATTCTCCACTGACGCCGGCCACCCCGAAAAACCCACCGCCCGGCAAGACCGGGCGGATGGGTGCGACGCTCTTCTGTGTCCCGCCACCAGGGGCGACCGGCTCGCGTGAGCCGGGGCGGGACGCGTCAGCCGGCCTCTACTGCGCGGACTCCTTCGCCCGCGCCGCCTGCCGGACCCGGTCCTTCCGGGGCTTCGTGCGCGCGCGCTTCGGCGCGTCGCCCGAGACCGTCTCGGAGGAGACCAGGTGCTTCACCTTGAACACCATCCCGCGGACGTCCGGCGTGTCCTGCAGCAGCCGCTCGTCGCCGAACTTCTTCAGGCCGAGGCCCTTGATGGTCGCGAGCATGTCGTACGACGCGCCCGCGATGCTCTTCACCAGCTTGATCTTCAACGCCATGGCCTAGCCTGCCTTCCGGGCCGGCTCCACGTCCTTGCCGCGGGTCCGGGAGATGTCCTCCGCCGAGCGGAGCGACTTCAGCCCCTGCACGGTGGCCTTGAGCACGTTGTGCGGGTTCCGCGAACCCTGGCTCTTGGTGAGGATGTTGCGGATACCGGCCGCCTCGAGCACCGCGCGGACCGTGGCGCCGGCGATGACGCCGGTACCGGGGGCCGCCGGCTTGAGGAGGACCCACCCGGCGCCGAAGTGACCGAGCACCTCGTGCGGGATGGTGTGCCCGTGCAGCGGCACGCGGAAGAGGTTCTTCTTCGCGTTCTCCCCGCCCTTGCGGATGGCCTCGGGCACCTCGTTGGCCTTGCCGAGCCCAACGCCCACATGGCCCGCGCCGTCGCCCACCACCACCAGCGCCGCGAAGGAGAAACGCCGGCCGCCCTTCACCACCTTCGCCACGCGGTTGATGCTCACCACGCGGTCGGAGAGGTCGAGGTCGTTCGGATTGATCGGAGTCCTGGTCGCCATCTGTGTTCCTTCGAGCCTAGAGCTTCAGCCCGGCCTCGCGGGCGGCTTCAGCCACCGCTGCGATCCGGCCGTGGTAGGGGAAGCCGTTGCGGTCGAACACCACCGCCTCGACGTTGGCCGCCTTGCACTTCTGCGCGATGAGCTGCCCCACCCGCTTGGCGTCCGCCTTCTTGTCGCCCTCCTCCGCGCCCTCCTTGAACTCCTTCGAGAGGGAGGATGCGTGCGCGAGGGTCTTGCCCGAGGTGTCGTCCACCACCTGCGCGTAGATGTGCTTGAGGCTCTTGTAGATCGTGAGCCGCGGGCGCTCGCCAGTGCCGGACACCTTCTTCCGGATACGGGCCTTGCGCTTGAGCCTGGAAAGATCGTTCGCTGCCATGGTTCTTCTCCGTTCCTTCCGGGGGTGATGCTGACCTCCACCCCCGGATGAGGGTTAGTTGACCGCGCCGCCTTAGGCGGTGCCGGTCTTGCCTTCCTTGCGGCGGACGCGCTCGTCCGAGTACTTGATGCCCTTGCCCTTGTACGGCTCGGGCGGGCGCAGCGCGCGGATCTTCACCGACGTCTGGCCGAGCAGCTCCCGGTCCACCGCGCGGAGCGTGAGCCCCACCGTGGGCAGGCCCTCGTCCGTGCGCGCGGCCTTGTCCGTCTCCGCGGTCACGCCCTCCGGCAGGTCGAAGACCACCGGGTGGCTGTAGCCCAGGGCGAAGTGGATCTGGCGGCCCTTCACCTCGGCGCGGAAACCGACGCCGCGGATGTCCAGCTTCCGCTCGAACCCGGTGGACACGCCCTTGTGCGCGTTGGCGAGGAGGGCCCGCGTGAGCCCGTGGAAGGCCCGCGCCTCGCGCGAGTCGTCCGCGCGGAGCACGTTCAGCTCTCCGTCCTTCACCTCGATCTTCATCTTCTCGTGCGGCAGGGGGATCGAGAGCTTGCCCTTGGGGCCCTCGAAGTTCACCTTGCCGCCAGACACGGTCACCTTGACCTTGTCGGCCAGCTTGATGGGCATCTTTCCAATGCGGCTCATGGCTCTCTCGAACTCGAAACTAGTAAACGGTGCAGATGAGCTCGCCGCCCACCTTCTGCTTCCGGGCCTCGCCGTCCGACAGGATGCCGCGCGAGGTGCTGAGGATCGCGATACCCATCCCGCCGAGCACGGGCGGGATGTCCGTCACCGTCGTGTAGCGGCGGAGACCGGGGCGGGACACGCGGCGCACGCCGGTGATCGCCGGCGACTTGTCCGGGCCGTACTTCAGGTTGATGGTGACGTCGTTCTGCGGCGCCCGCTCGTGGACCGTGTAGTCCCCGATGTAGCCCTCGTCCTTCAGCACGCGGAGGATCTCCACCTTCATGCGCGAGGAGGGCATCACCACCTGCGCGTGGCGCGCGTTGGATGCGTTGCGGATGCGGGTCAGCATGTCGCCGACGGGATCGTTTACGGGCATGGCTAAATCGTCTCTTCCGCGGGGCTCACGAGGTCCCCGCCCTGCACCCCCATGCCTCGCCGGGACCATCCCGGTGGTTCATGGGGGCGGTGCTGCAGTGGCCCTTCGGGGCCCTCCCCTGCTACCAGGAGGACTTCGTCAGGCCGGTGATCTCACCCGCCAGCGCGCGGTTGCGCAGGCAGATGCGGCACATCTGGAACTTGCGGAGGAAGGCGCGCGGACGGCCGCAGAGCGGGCACCGGTTGTAGGCGCGAACCGCGAACTTCGGCTTGCGCTTCGCCTGGGCAATCTTCGAAAGCTTGGCCACGGGATGTTCTCCTGATTCCTACTGGCGGAAGGGCATGCCGACCTGGCGGAGGAGCGCGAGGCCGCGCTCGTCACTACCGGCGGTGGTGACGATGCTGACGTTCAGGCCCTTCACCTTCTCAATCTGGTCGTAGTTGATTTCCGGGAAGATGATCTGCTCGCGAACGCCGAGCGTGTAGTTGCCGCGCCCGTCGAACGCCTTCTGGGACACGCCCTTGAAGTCGCGGACGCGCGGCAGCGCAACGTGGATGAGGCGGTCGAGGAACTCCCACATCCGGTCGTTCCGCAGGGTCACCATCGCGCCGATGGCCTGACCCTGGCGCAGCTTGAAGTTCGCGATGCTCTTCCGCGCACGGGTGACGACCGGCTTCTGGCCGGTGATGGCGCCGAGCTGGTCGACGGCGGACTCGAGGATCTTGTTGTTCGCCAGGGCCTCACCGAGACCCATGTTGATGACGATCTTCTCGATCCGGGGGACCTGGTTCGGGTTCTTCAGCCCGAGCTCCTTCATCAGCGCCGGGACGGCCTCGGTCCGGTACCGCTCCTTCATCCGCGCCGAGCGGACCTCGAGGCCCTCCTCGATGTTCGCGGCGAAGCCGGCCTTCTTGACCTCTTCCTTGCGCCGTCCGCCCTTCTTCGCCTTGTCCTTCTTCTCGTCCGCCATTGCGCTCTCCTGCTTCGGGGGCCCCACGGGGGTACCAGGCCGCCGATCAGTCCTGCTGTTTGTACTGCAGCCACCCCGCGCTCCGGTCGCTGGGACCGGGCGCGCAGGGGGCGGGCCTCATGACAGAGTGCCCGCCGTTAGTCAATCAACGCGTCGCAGTTCTTGCAGAACCGCTTCTTCTTCTCGCCGTCCGCGCGCACGCCCATCCGGCTCGGCTTGTCGCACTTGGGGCACACCACCGACACGTTCGCCAGCGCGATCGTGCCCGGCTTCTCGACGATCCCACCCTCGGGGGTCTGGGCCGTCTTCTTCAGGTGCCGCTTCACCAGCCGCAGCCCCTCGACGCGAACGCGCCCGTTCTCGCGGTCCACCGCCAGAACCTTGCCCCGGCTGGTGCTGGCGCTGCGCTCCGCGCCCTTCATCACCTGGACCGTGTCTCCGACCTTCAGCTTCTGCATGGTCTTTCTCCGACTCTCGCGAAGGCCTAGAGGACTTCCGGCGCCAGCGAGATGATCTTCATGAACTTCCGGGCGCGGAGCTCGCGGGCCACCGGCCCGAAGATGCGCGTCCCGATGGGCTCCTGGTCCTTGTTGATGAGGACCGCAGAGTTCCCGTCGAACTTGATGAAGGAGCCGTCCGGACGGCCGATCTCCTTCTTGGTGCGGACGATGACGGCCTTCGCCACGTCGCCCTTCTTCACCTTGGAGTTCGGCAGCGCCTCGCGCACCGACACCACGATGATGTCGCCGATCGAAGCGTACCGACGCTTCGACCCGCCCAGCACCTTGATGCAGAACACCTTCCTGGCGCCCGAGTTATCCGCAACGTCGAGCACGCTGGTCATCTGGATCATCGTTCAGTCTCCTTGCCTGGCCGGGGGCTAGACGCCCGCGCTGCGCTCGAGCACTTCCACCACGCGCCAGCGCTTGTCCTTCGACGTGGGCCGGGTCTCCGCGATCCGGACCTTGTCGCCCTCGTTGAGGGTCACCTTCGCCGGGTACTCGTGGTCCTCGGCGTGGGCCTTGTACTTCTCCCGGCGGTTGATGATCTTCCCGTACTTCGAGTGGGAGGTCCGCCGCTGGACGGTGACCACCACCGTCTTCTGCATCTTGTTCGAGGTGACGATCCCGATGCGGGTCTTCGGACGCCCGCGCGTCGCCTGCTTCGTCGTCGTCTCAGTCTGCGCTTCAGCCATGGCCGTATCTCCCGGGGGCTACTTCGCCGCCCGCTCCTTCTCCGTGAGCACGGTCAGGATCCGCGCCAGCTCCCGCTTGTGGGCGGTGCGCTCGGCCGGGCTGTCCAGCGTGCCGGTCCGCATCTTCATCTGGTCCTGGAACAGCGTGGCGCGCATCTCGTCCGCCCGCCGCTTCAGGTCGTCCACCGAAAGGTCCCTCAGCTCTGCATTCGTCGCCATGTCTGTCGTGCTCCTAGAGCGACTGCTCGCTGCGGTGGACGATCTTCGTGAGCACCGGGAGCTTGGCCATCGCCAGCTGCAGCGCGCCCTTCGCCACCTCGGCGTTCATGCCGTCCATCTCGTAGAGGATGCGGCCCGGCTTCACCACCGCGACGTAGTACTCCACGCCGCCCTTGCCGGTGCCCATACGGGTCTCGGCCGGCTTCTTGGTGATGGGCTTGTCCGGGAAGATCCGGATCCAGATCTTGCCGCCACGCTTCACGTGGCGGGTCATCGCGATACGCGCCGCCTCGATCTGACGCGAGGTGATCCAACCCGGCTGCAGGGTCATGAGGCCGAACTCGCCGAAGGCGAGCGTGTTGCCCCGGTGGGCCGCGCCGTGCATGCGGCCCTTGTGCATCTTGCGATGCTTCGTACGTGCTGGCTGAAGCATGGTGTCCTCTTTCTCTCTTCCGCTGACGCGCCGGTACTACCGGGGCGTGAGCACTCCACTCTTCGTCGGGAGGACCTCGCCCTTGCAGACCCACACCTTGACGCCGATGGTGCCGTAGGTGGTCTTGGCGATGGCGTACCCGTACTCGATGTCCGCGCGCAGCGTGTGCAGGGGCACCCGGCCCTCGCGGTACCACTCGTAGCGCGCCATCTCCGAGCCACCCAGGCGGCCCGAGCACGACACCCGGATGCCCTTGGCGCCGAACTTCATCGACGTCTGGATGGCCTTCTTCATCGCGCGCCGGAAGGCGATGCGCCGCACCAGCTGGGTGGCGATGTTCTCCGCCACGAGCTGCGCGTCGATCTCGGCCTTGCGGACCTCGACGATGTTGAGGAAGACCTCGTTCGCGGTGAACTTCTGGAGGTCCTTCTTGATCGTCTCGATGCCCGCGCCGCGCTTGCCGATCACGATGCCGGGACGCGCGGTGTGCACGTTGACCTTCACCTTGTTCGCCGCGCGCTCGATCTCCACCCGCGAGACGCCCGCGTGCTCGAGCGACTTCTTCACGAACTCGCGGATGCGGATGTCCTCATGCAGCCACTTCGCGTAGTTCTTGCTCTCGAACCACTTCGAGTCCCAGGTCTTGATCACGCCGAGGCGGAAACCGACCGGATGTACTTTCTGGCCCAACGTCAGCTCCTTTGAAGGTTTCCGCGGACTACTTCCGCTTGGTCTCGCCGAGGACCACGTGGACGTGGCTCGTCTTCTTGTTGATCCGGCTGGCCCGGCCCATGGCGCGCGGCATGAACCGGCGCGCGGTGGGACCCTGGTCCACGGAGATGTGCTTCACCACGAGGGTGTCCACGTCGACCTGGCCCTTGGACAGGTCGGTCGCGTTGGCCACCGCGCTCTTGATGAGCTTCTGGAGGGGCACCGCGGCCGCCTTCCGGGTGAAGCGGAGGATGTTCAGCGCCTCGCCCACGCCCTTGCCGCGAACGAGGCTGGCCACGAGGCCGACCTTGCGGGGGGACATGCGGAGGTAACGAAGATGCGCCTTGGACTCCATGAGATCCTCCTACTTGCCCTTCGCGACCTTCTTCTCGGCCGAGTGACCGGAGAAGGTACGGGTGGGGGCGAACTCGCCGAGCTTGTGGCCGACCATGTTCTCGGTCACGTAAACCGGGATGAACTTCCGGCCGTTGTGAACCATGAACGTCTGCCCGATGAAGTCCGGCAGGATGGTGGAGCGGCGGCTCCAGGTCTTCATGGGCTGCTTCTTGTTCCCGTCGATCGCGGCCTGGACCTTCTTCACCAGGTGGTCGTCGACGAACGGGCCCTTCTTGATTGAACGCGCCATGGTCGTTCCCTTTCCTACTGGCTCCGGGCGCCCGAGCGCCGCTTCTGGACGATGAACTTGTCGGTCCGCTTGTTCGTGCGCGTGGTCAGACCCTTGGTCTTCTTGCCCCACGGCGACACGGGGTGCGGGTTACCCTGACCGGACTTACCCTCGCCTCCACCGTGCGGGTGGTCGACCGGGTTCATGGCCAGACCGCGGACCGTCGGGCGGATGCCGAGCCAGCGGTTACGGCCGGCCTTGCCCTGACGGATGATCTCGTTCTCGATGTTGCCGACCTGGCCCACCGTGGCGCGGCACTCGATGAGGACCTTGCGCACGACGCCGGAGGGCAGACGGATCTGCGCGTACCGCCCCTCCTTCGCCATCAGCTGGCCCCACGAGCCGGCGGACCGGATCATCTGGGCGCCGGCGCCCGGCTTCAGCTCCACGTTGTGCACGACGGTGCCCACCGGGATGTTCTGGAGCGGGAGCGCGTTGCCCGGCCGGATGTCCGCGGTCTCGCCGGCGGTGAGCGAGTCACCGACCTGCAGGCCCACGGGCGCGAGGATGTAGCGCTTCTCTCCGTCCGCGTAGTGCAGCAGCGCGATGTGCGACGACCGGTTCGGGTCGTACTCGATGGCGGCGACCTTCGCCGGCACGCCATCCTTGTCGCGACGCTTGAAGTCGATGATGCGGTAGCGGCGCTTGTGCCCACCACCCTGGTGACGCCGGGTGATGTGGCCGTGCACGTTGCGGCCGCCGCTCTTGCGCAGCGGCGCCGTGAGCTTCTTCTCCGGCGAGTCCTTGGTGATCTCGGCGAAGTCCGAGACCGTCATCAGGCGGCGGCCGGCGGAGGTCGGCTTGTACTTCTTGATTCCCATGGTCGTTCCTCGGTCCGTTCCCGGAGGCCGTTAGGCCATCCCGCCTTCGAACAGGTCGATCTTGTCGCCTTCCTTGAGGGTGACGACGGCCTTCTTGAAGTTCGAGCGCTTGCCGATGCTCTTGCCGACGCGCTTGGTCTTGCCCCGGATGATGAGGGTGCGGACCTCGGTCACGCCGACCTTGAAGTTCGTCTCCACCGCGCGGCGCACGTCGTGCTTGGTGGCCTTGCGGTCCACCAGGAACGAGTACTGCCGGAACTGCTCGCGGGCGCGATCGTACTTCTCGGTGATCAACGGCCCCTTGATGACGTCGTGCGTGTTCATGACAGCTGCCCCTCAAGCGCCTTCGCCGCGGCCTGCGTGAGGACCAGCGACTTGCGGCGGAGAATGGACTCCACGTTGAGGCCCTCGGGCGGGAGGACGTCGAACTTGGCCAGGTTCCGCACGCCGCGGTGCAGGCCCTGGTTGTCCTTCGCGTCCACCACCAGCGCGTTCTCCAGCTTCAGCCGCCGGGTCAGCGCCTCGAACGCGGCCTTGCTCTTGCCGTCGTTCAGGGGGAAGTCCGCGAGGATGATGAGCTGGTTCTCGCGCGCCCGCTGCGAGAGCGCCACCGCCAGCGCGCCCTTCCGCACCTTCTTGGGCGGGCGGTACTGGTAGTCGCGGCTCTTCGGCGCCATGGCCTTGCCGCCGCCCACCCACTGGGAGGCGCGGATGGAGCCCTGACGCGCGCGGCCGGTGCCCTTCTGCTTCCAGGGCTTCTTGCCGCCGCCGCTGACCAGCGAGCGGTTCTTCACGCCCACCGTGCCGCGGCGCCGGTTGATCTGCTGCATCTTTGCCACTTCGTAGAGCAGGTGCTCGTTCTGCTCAGCGGCGAAGACGCTGTCGGAGAGCTCGAGCTCCGCGACCTTCTGCCTGTCCAGGTTGACGACGTCGAACTTCATGGTGTTCTCCAGTCAGATGGCCCGAGGGCCACCTAGCTCTTGATCTCCACGTCCACGCCGGCCGACAGGTCGAGCTTCATCAGCGCGTCCAGGGTCTGCTGGGTAGGCTCGAGGATGTCGAGCAGCCGCTTGTGCGTCCGGATCTCGAACTGCTCGCGGCTCTTCTTGTCCACGTGCGGCGAGCGCAGGACGGTGAACTTGTTGATCCGGGTGGGCAGCGGGATCGGACCCGCGACCCGGGCGCCCGTCCGGCGAGCGGTGTCGACGATCTCGCCCGCGCTCTGGTCCAGGAGCTTCGCGTCGTACGCCTTCAGCCGGATTCGAATCTTCTGAGTGGCCATGCTCAAATGTCCTCACATGTCCTTCGGTCCGTCCGTCGCGCTCTGACGACCAGTTGGTCCACCGCACGTCGCGGAGTTCCATCCGGTTGCGTCCTGGTTGTCACAGAGCGACTGAAACCGACAGGGGGCGCGGCTTCTACCAAAGCCGCTCGTCCGTTTGCAACCACATAGATGCGTTTCCTTGTTCCGGAGCACTTTTCTTTGGCGGTCGCCGGATCGGTCGGGCACAGCGCCACTGGAAGCGCCGCAAATCCGGGGGCTTAGGCGATCCCCCTCCGATCGCACCGTCCGGCTCCCCATCCTCCCCGGGGCGGCCGAGGGCAGGCAGGCGCAGCTTCCCGGCGTTTCGGCCGTCCGGGAGGTTCGGCTGCCTCCGGTTGCGCTGTGGCTGCCCTCTTGGTCCCCGCGCACTAAAGTTTATTGAATCTTGACTCAATTTCTTTGGGTCGCTACTTCAATTGGCGCCCGACCCGGAGCCGAGTCATGTCGAGATTTCCCACCGATTGTCCGGCCTGCAGCCACACCCTGCAGGTAACCCAGCTGGCGTGCCCCCAGTGCGAGATGAAGCTGGAGGGCCGCTTCGATCTCCCTCCCCTGCTGCGGCTGGGGCGGGAGGACCTCTCCTTCGTGCTCGAGTTCGTGCGGCTTTCGGGGAGCCTCAAGGACCTCGGCAAGCACCTCGGGCAGAGCTACCCCACCGTCCGGAACCGGCTCGACGACATCATTGCCCGGCTGAAGGAGGGCGGCGGCGCCGAGGATGGCGAGGCGGCGCGCCGGCGGGTGCTGGACGCGCTGTCGCGGGGGGAGCTGTCGGTAAAGGACGCGTCGAAGAAGCTGAAGGAGCTCGGGCCATGAGCCGCGACCAGGAGCGGATCCTCGAGTCGGTCCATCGCGGCGAGCTGTCCGCGGACGAGGCCCACACGCTGCTCGAGGCAATGCGACGTCCCCGGCCCCCGCTGTGGCGAAGGCTCCTGCTGCCGCTCGAGCACATGTCCAGCGGCGCCGCGCTGGGGATTGCCTGTGGGGTGGCCGCGGTCTCGCTGGGGCTCTCGCGACTTCACCTCCGGTTTGACGGCACGCTGGACACCCACCTGGGAAGCGCGCCGGTCGCCCCGCTGGTGGCGGTGCTCGACCTGCTGGTGTCGTGGCCGCTGACCGCGCTGGTGTTCTGGGCTGCGTCTCGCGGCTTTGCCCGGCGCGGTCGCTACGTCGACCACCTCTCGTCCGTCGGCGTGGCCCGCATTCCGGTGATGCTCTCCGCGCTCGTCCTCCTCGCGGTGAACCCGCTGCTGCCGCCGATGCCGCCGCCCGGGAGCGACCCGCTGCAGATAGACGTCGCCGCCTGGGCGGTGCCCGGACTGCTGCTGGCCGCGGGCACGATGCCGTTCCTCGTGCTCTTCATCGCCCTGCTCGTCACCGGCTTCCGGACCGTGTCCGGCTTGCGTGGCGCGCGTCTGGCGGGCGTGTTCATCGGTGCGTTGGTCGCCGCCGAGGTCCTCTCCAAGCTCGTGCTCTACGCCGCAGGGCGCGCCCTCTCGTGAGTGTGTGAAGCGCCTCCGCGGCGCAGGTTGTCGGATCAACGGGCGTGCCTAGCCTCCCCTTCACCGGGGAGGTCCCATGCGAGTCCCGAGGTTCGTGGTCGTCCCCCTCGCGCTCGTGCTGTGGACCTCGCTCGTCGCCTGAGCGCCCGTGCCGGAGCTTCCCTGGGAGTGGCTGGCGGTGGATGGCGCAGGCGGCGGCACCGGAGGCGAGGACGTCCGCTTCGTGGGCGAACCGGCTCCCGTACCAGCCGGGAGCACGGGCGCAGGCACCTGCGGCCTGGCGCCTCCCCCACCTCCGTTCGAGCCTCGCCGGATGCTCGCGGGCCGGGTGCGGCTGGGCGGCACGGGGCCCACACCGGGAACCCTGTGGGTGACGGACGAGCCGCTTCCGGGAGAGCCCGGAGACCGGCGTCCCTGCGGGACGGGCGCGGTGCACCTCGTGGACCTGCTGGACCCGTCGTGGTCGCGGAACGTCTTCGAGGCCGAGTGCTTTGGCACAGCCCGGATCCTTCACGGCCGCTTCGCCATCGGCGCGGAGCTCGACCGCGAGTCCTGCACCACGCTCTGGAGGGTCGTCACGCTGGAGGGCGCCTTCGTCTCGCGTCGCTTCCTGCGGCGGCCGGTGGAGGGCTCCGGGGACGGCACGCACTGGATCGAGGGCCCCTACCCGCTCGCGTACTACGTGGAGAACCTCCGCGACCTGGTGCGCATCTACGCGGTGGATCTCGAGACGCTGTCGGTGAGGTGGCAGCGCAACCTCCTCGGCAGGCACGCGTCGGCGGTGGCGGACGAGGCGGGCCGGCTGTTCGTGACGCGGCAGGTGAGCGGCGGGGAGCCGGCCCTCACCGCGCTCGGCGACGGGGGCGCCACCCTGTGGGAGCGCTCGGGCCATGACTTCGGCGGCGCGCAGCGGGCGCACGGCGGCGAGTTCTGGGCCGGCGACCTGCTGCTGGAGGTCCATGAGATCGGCCCGGGCGGCATCCGGCCACTCGCCGAGGCGCGCCTCCCGGTGGACGTGGCCGACATCCAGCTCGTCGACGAGGCCCTGGTGATCCTCGGGAAGAGCGAGGCCACGGGTCGCGACGTGCTGCACGCGGTGCCGCTGCCCGGCGTTCGACCGGCGCAGGAGGGATGGCTCCACGCTGCGGGCAACGGCGGCGGCAATGGTGCGCCCCAGAAGCGCCGGGGGCCCTGAACGCGCGACGCCCCGCCTCCCAACGAGGGGAAGCGGGGCGCGCGGGTCGAAACGTGCGGCTGAGGCCTACTCCACCACCTCGGACACCACGCCGGCGCCGACCGTGCGGCCACCCTCGCGGATGGCGAACCGGAGCTCCTTCTCCATCGCCACCGGGGTGATGAGCTCCACCTCGATCGCGATGTTGTCGCCCG
>JAFAFL010000020.1 GCA_023423535.1 Pseudomonadota bacterium | reverse complement strand
TCTCGTGGGCTCGGATATGTTTATAACAGACAGCCCGCGACCCTGGTCTGCTACGACAAGCGTGAAGCCTTCCTTGTCCTGGCCTGGTCCGAAGTGAACCTGGATCGGGACGGGCTCGTCTCCGCGCCGTGCATGCTTCAGGGCATTGGTGAGTAGCTCGCTCGCAATCAGTCCGAGCGGCAGCGCCTGATCGATGGGCAGGAGCATCGTCATGGCTTCGACCGTGATCTGCGCGTTTCCAGAGCCCAGTGAGGATGCGATATCTTCTGTCAGACGCTGCAGGTATCCCCCGAACTCGACCGTATCCATGTTCGCCGAGCGGTAAAGCTGCTCGTGGATACGGGCCACGCTCAGAACACGGGTCGATGCCTCGGCCAAGGCATCCTTTGCTTCTCGCGACGACACGGCCCGCTCCTGCATGCGCAGCAGCCCCCCGACCATCGACAGGCTGTTCTTGATGCGGTGGTCGATCTCGCGGGATAGAAGATCCTTGTCGGCCAGGGCGCGCCGCAGTCGCTCTTCGGCCACGACATGGGTGGTGACATCCTGCACGATGCCGACCAGACGCACGGGGCGCCCTTCGGCAAAGGTCGTCCGTCCGTAGGCAGCAACCCAACGGGTGTCTTTGTCCGAACGGCGCAGGACGCGATACTGGGCCGCAGAGCGTCCATCGCCCTGCGGATCGAGCGCTTGATCAAGCGCGGCCTGCATCGCGGCCTGGTCCTCGGGATGTATGCCCTCCGCGAAGGTCGCAAAGCTGACCGGCTCCTCGGCCCCAATGCCCCAGATGTCGCGGATGCGACCGTCCCAGTCGATTGTGCCGGTGACCAGGTCATGGTCGAAAAGCCCGAGCGCCGCCGCATCGACCGCAATGCTGAGGCGCTCCTCGCTCTGGGCCACGGCCTGCTCAGCAAGCTTGCGCTCGTGGATATCCTCGGTTGCGCCATACCACATCGCAATCCCGCCCCGCGCATCCCGCCAGGGATGGGCATGGCTGCGCATCCAGCGAAAATCGCCATTCGCCATGCGGACGCGATGTTCGATGTCAAAGGGCGTGCCCGTCTCGATGGCGTCTCTCCAGGCCGAAAGGAAGGCCGAACGATCATCGGAATGGATCGCCTCAAGCCAGCCCTCTCCTTCGGCGTCCTCAAGCGTCAGGCCTGTCACGTCGAGCCATCGCTCGTTGAACTAGACAATCCGGCCCTCCCCGTCGGCTGCCCAGGGGATCTGCGGGTTGAGTTCGACCGCGCGCCGCAGATGGGCTTCCCGCTGGGCCAGTTCGCTGCCGAGTTCCTCGATCCTGCTGCGCGCTGCTTCCTTGTCGATCGCCACCCCGAGAGTGTTGGCGAGCGCCTGCAGAAAGTGGATGTCATGCGGATTGAACGCGCCAGGATCGCGGCTGTCAGCCTCGAGAACCCCGAAGGGCGCGCCTTCGCCCTGGATGATCACGTTGACCGCGCGCTTGACCCCGTGATCCGCCATCAGCTTCGGCGTGCGGAAACGTTTTTCTTCTGAGAGATGGTTGGAAATCACCGGCTCGCCTGTCTTGAAGGCGTAGCCTGCGGGGCTTTCCAGATCCGCTCCGATCCGGGCATGTCCGACCAACCCGGGCCTCCAGCCGATCCCCGCGCGCAGAAGAAGAGCGTTCTCCTTGGGCAAGGGTTCGAGCACCTTTGCAAAGCCCACTTCAAGCCCATCCGCTGCAATGCGACAAGCTTCATCCAGGATGGCTTGCAACGTATCGTTCTTAAGGGCGAAGCGGCCGAATTCAGCAATCAGCGCCTGTTGGGCCAGACGCCGTTCAAGCTCAGGAACAGGCGGGTTGGGAGAGTCGTCGGCCGGGGTCTCTGCGATCATGACCGTTCCAATATCACCGCGAGAATACAGGGAACAAGAAGAGAACCCCGTATCCGCGTCAAGGGGTTTTCACAAGATGTCTCGTGTCGCGAGAATGCCTGGCTTTGCAAGGTCCTTCTCGACAGCGCACATGATCGGCGCAGGCGTGTCCTCTTCTCGTGCTTGCCTGTATGAGTTGCTGCCTTTGGGCGACGGTTCCAGGGCGGACCTCCTTATGGATGGAGACCAACCGGCGAGTGATGATGCCATCGGCGCGACACACCTGAAAATCAGGTCGCCAACGTCTTGGAACCCCGCTTCAAGATGCGCATTTCGCTGCAACGGATCTTCCGACCAATCGGGATTGCAAAGCCTGTGGGCTGCTCCAAGGGAAAGTTCAGATGACGGCACGACGAGCAGTTGCGATTATCGGCACAGGCCCTACCGGGATCTACAGTCTGAAACACCTGCTCGGCGCCGGGCTTCCCCTTGATGTCACGCTTTATGAGCGTGGTCCGCGTGCAGGGATCGGCATGCCCTATTCGCCACAGACGGCCAACAAGTCGATGCTGGCCAATATCGCCAGCATCGAGATCCCGCCGGTCGTCAGCACTTACCTGGAATGGCTCGAGGCGCAGCCGCCGGCACGACTGGCATCCTACGGCCTCGACCCAGAGGATCTGGACGACCGTCAGTTCACGCCGCGGCTTTTGCTGGGCGAATACTTCCGCGATCAACTGCTCGACCTGGTGGAGGACGCCCGGGCTGCGGGCCACAGGATCGCCATCCATGAAAACACCGAGGTTCTGGACATTGGAGCGGGTGAAGAGGGACTGACCGCGACGACCCTTGCTGTCCGGGATGGTCCGTTCGACCGGGTAATCGTGGCAACAGGGCACCAGTTCCCTGATGTCGATGAGGCCACGCGGACCTACTTTCCGAGTCCTTGGTCAGGGCTGATCGAGGCGGCCATTCCCGCGGTCAGGGTCGGGATCATGGGAACCTCGCTCAGCTCGATCGACGCGGCCATGGCCGTGGTCAACCAGCATGGGCGGTTCCGCAGCAGGAATGGCACGCTCCGTTTCGATCTGGACCCAGCCTCGTCCGACCTCGAGGTCGTTCTGATGTCGCGCACCGGCGTGCTGCCCGAAGCGGATTTTTATTGTCCCATCCCCTATGAGCCTTTGACGTTTGTCACCGGCCCCGCACTGGCGGCGTGTCTCAAGACCTCAAAGCCTCTTGATGCGGCCTTCGATCTCATCAAGGCCGAGATCACGCAAGCCGACCCTGCCTTCGCCCTGCGCCTCGGGTTGAAAAGCCTGACGGCCGA
The DNA here is from genome assembly GCA_023423535.1 of Pseudomonadota bacterium. GTDB lineage: Bacteria > Myxococcota > Myxococcia > Myxococcales > Myxococcaceae > JAFAFL01. The sequence continues at coordinate 1,203 of JAFAFL010000020.1, read as the reverse complement.
CAGCTTCCCAAATGCCTACTTTGCAAGCCGTGAAACCTCCGATCCTTTCGAGTGGGCAAGGCGCAACCTCCAAGAGGTCGAATACAACAAGGCACACAAGATCACCGTTGCCTGGCGCTATGCCCTGTTGCGCATACATGAGGAGGTCGAAGACATTGTTGCCGATCTGCCAGACGCCGACCGCGAGCGGTTCGACAGCGGTCTGAAGAAGGTCTTTGTCGACAACTATGCTGCTGTGCCTTCCGAATCCATTCGCCGTCTGTTGGCGCTGCGAGATGCGGGCATTCTCTCCTTGTTGACACTGGGGGAGGATTACGAGCTCGATCGGGAAGAAAGCGTCACCAGGATCACACGGCGCGACGGCCAAGTGGACACCTTTGAAGTCTTCATCGACGCCAGGGGACAAAAGGCGCTGACCTCCGAAGACCTGCCTTTTCCGAGCCTGCGGCGGACGCTTCTGGAGAACGGCCAAGACATCCCGGATGTGTCTCAGGACTACAGCCTGATCGAGGCCGGTTCGTATACCAGCCGGCTATGCCTCGCGGCTCTTCCTTACCTGATGCATGACAGACCGTTTGTTCAGGGCATCACCGCATGTGCTGACATTGCCGAGGCAATTGCAACGGGACTGACAACGCGCCGGCGGCGGCGATTGGTCTCGTGATCTGCCACAAACCACGGTCTTGCGGCAGGGAAGCTGTCAAACGTGACTAACGTTCTGACCAGGACCAACTCCCTTCAGTCCTGATTTGTTGGACTTCGACCACCGAGGCCTTTACTCAACCTCGATGCGCCCGATGTCCCGACTTCCGCTTGCCGTTGCAACAATCCTGTCATTGGTCGGCACAGGACTGACCTGGAACATTTATCGTATCGAAGTGACGGCCCAACAGGCCGCGTTTGATGTGCTTGCCCAGCGAACGGCGCGGCGGGTCGAAATCAGGATCAGGCAGCACATCGCCCTCTTGACGGCAACGCGCGCATTTCTTGAAACCCACCCCGGATCTCGGAAGCGCGAGGTCTTTGCGGCCTTTGTAGCGGGGCTGGATTTGCAGGGGCAATATGCAGGTCTCCAGGGCATCGGTCTCGCGCAACTGCTTCCGCCCGCCACTGATGACAGCATCGAAGCCAGCCTCAGAAACAACTATGGCGCCTTTGTGGAGGTTTGGCCCGATCCTGTTCCTGGATTGCGGACTGCCATAG
>JAFAFL010000063.1 GCA_023423535.1 Pseudomonadota bacterium | reverse complement strand
CCAACGCATTAAGCACTCCGCCTGGGAAGTACGGCCGCAAGGCTAAAACTCAAAGGAATTGACGGGGGCCCGCACAAGCGGTGGAGCATGTGGTTTAATTCGACGCAACGCGCAGAACCTTACCTGGTCTTGACATCCTCGGAACCTGCCAGAGACGGTGGGGTGCCCGCAAGGGAACCGAGAGACAGGTGCTGCATGGCTGTCGTCAGCTCGTGTCGTGAGATGTTGGGTTAAGTCCCGCAACGATCGCAACCCCTATCGTTAGTTGCCATCATTCAGTTGGGCACTCTAGCGAGACTGCCGGTGTCAAACCGGAGGAAGGTGGGGATGACGTCAAGTCCTCATGGCCTTTATGACCAGGGCTACACACGTGCTACAATGGCCGGTACAAAGGGTTGCGAAGCCGCGAGGTGAAGCTAATCTCAAAAAACCGGTCTCAGTTCGGATTGGAGTCTGCAACTCGACTTCATGAAGTCGGAATCGCTATTAATCGCGGAGCAGAACGCCGCGGTGAATACGTTCCCGGGCCTTGTACACACCGCCCGTCACACCATGGGAGTCAATTGCTCCAGAAATCGGTGCACCAACCGCAAGGGGGTAGCCGCTCAAGGAGTGATTGGTAACTGGGGTGAAGTCGTAACAAGGTAGCCGTAGGGGAACCTGCGGCTGGATCACCTCCTTTCTAAGGAGACCGGGTTCAGGACGCGCCTTCGGGTGCGGAGCGCTGAGCCAGGAGCCGTAAGGCTCTTTCAGGTCGACAGGTCAACGGACCGCAATTTCGTCTTAGGGTTTGCTATTTGGTTTTGAGAGGCCGAGCCACAGGGCTCCGGCGTTCTCTGAGAATCTGGATGCTGGACTGGGAAGTCTCCCGGAGCTGCCAAGGGCCTATAGCTCAGCTGGCTAGAGCGCACGCCTGATAAGCGTGAGGTCGGTGGTTCAAGTCCACCTAGGCCCACTTCGTCTTCTGCGAGGTGGAGCTGGGTGGCGCGGTGAGAGACTTTTCGAGTTCGAGGATTGGGGCTGTAGCTCAGTTGGGAGAGCGCCAGCTTTGCAAGCTGGATGTCGTCGGTTCGATCCCGTCCAGCTCCACAGACTTCCTCTGGGTGGAAGTGCCGCGCCAATGGGCGGGGTTGCCACTCCAGCGTTCTTTGAAAACTGCATACGAAGGGTAAGAATCAATTTCAGCTGGGTGAGCTGGACCTGATTGCTGCGCGTGAGCGTCGCAGGCAGGTGAGCATCACTTCCGGGTCCGCTGCGAAGAGCAGGGGCCTGGGCCTTGGTCTCGAGTTTCGACAAACCGCTCAGGCGGGGCGTGGACGAGAGATTTGGGTAAGTAAGCTACTAAGGGCGTATGGTGGATGCCTAGGTGCCAAGAGGCGATGAAGGACGTGGGTGGCTGCGAAAAGCTCCGGGGAGCTGTCAACCGAGCATTGATCCGGGGATGTCCGAATGGGGAAACCCACCGCGGTGAACAACTGCGGTACCTCTCTCTGAATACATAGGGGAGATGGAGCGAACGAGGGGAAGTGAAACATCTCAGTACCCTCAGGAAAAGAAAACAACGAGTGATTCCCGTAGTAGTGGCGAGCGAACCGGGAGAAATGAGCCTAAACCGAAGTCACGCAAGTGGCTTCGGGGTCGTGGGTCCACGGTAGGACCGGAGTCTGTTAGCGGAAGCACCTGGAAAGGTGCACCAGAGAGCGTGACAGTCGCGTACGCGAAAACGGAAGCCGGCCGAGTGGGGTACCCGAGTAAGGCGGGACACGTGCAATCCTGCCTGAATCTGCCAGGACCATCTGGTAAGGCTAAATACTACTTGGCGACCGATAGTGAACAAGTACCGCGAGGGAAAGGTGAAAAGAACCCCTGTGAGGGGAGTCAAAAGAACCTGAAACCATATGTCTACAAGCAGTTCGAGAGCCACGCCGCAAGGCAAGCTCGAGAGCGTACCTTTTGCATCATGATTCGGCGACTTAATGTACGTAGCGAGGCTAAGCCGATAGGTGGAGCCGGAGCGAAAGCGAGTCCGAACAGGGCGTATAGTTGCGTGTATTATAACCCGAAGCGGGGTGATCTACACTTGGTCAGGATGAAGTGAGGGTAACACCTCATGGAGGTCCGAACTCATGGAGGTTGAAAACTTCTGGGATGAACTGAGTGTAGGGGTGAAAGGCCAATCAAACTCCGTGATAGCTGGTTCTCCCCGAAAGATATTTAGGTATCGCCTCACGGAATTCAACGTCGGAGGTAGAGCACTGGAACGGCTAGGGGTCTCACCAGATTACCAAACCGTACCAAACTCCGAATGCCGACGATTGTTATCGTGGGAGGCAGTCAGTGGGTGATAACGTCCATTGGCAAGAGGGGAATAACCCAGACCGACAGCTAAGGTCCCCAAATCCGGACTAAGTGAACACTAGAAAGGATGTGGCAGGTCATTGACAACCAGGAGGTTGGCTTAGAAGCAGCCATCCTTTAAAGAAAGCGTAATAGCTCACTGGTCAAGACAGGCCGCGCCGAAAATGTAGCGGGGCTCAAGTCCGGTACCGAAGCTTCGGATTGTCCAGTTTTCGAGCTGGGCAGTGGTAGGGGAGCGTACCAGGTGCAGCGAAGCCAGACCGCAAGGGCTGGTGGAGCGCCTGGAAGTGCTGATGCCGAAATGAGTAGCGATAAAGGGGGTGAGAATCCCCCTCGCCGTAAACCCAAGGTTTCCTGGGTCAAGTCAATCTTCCCAGGGTTAGCCGGAGCCTAAGTCGAGGCCGAAAGGCGTAGATGATGGACAGCAGGTTAATATTCCTGCGCAGTCTTGTGGTCGTTGAACTGAGGGAGGACGGAGAAGGTTAGGCCAGCCGGGTGGTGGTTGCACCGGTCCAAAGCCGTAGGCGTGTCCCGTACGATGAAAAGGCGGGGCAGTTATCGCCGAGAGCCGATGGCGAGCGCGTCAGCGCGAAGTGGTTGATACCATGCTTCCAAGAAAAGTCCCGCAGGGAGATTACAGGGCTTCCGTACCGCAAACCGACACAGGTGGGTGAGGAGAGAATCCTAAGGCGCATGAGAGAACTCTCTCTAAGGAACTCGGCAAATTAACACCGTAACTTCGGAAGAAGGTGTGCCCCTGGTAGGTGTAGTCGTACAGACGAAGCCGAGAGGGGTTGCAGAGAATAGGCGGTAGCGACTGTTTACCAAAAACACAGGACTCTGCGAAGGCGAGAAGCCGACGTATAGGGTCTGACTCCTGCCCGGTGCTGGAAGGTTAAGGGGATCCGTCAGGCGCAAGCCGAAGCGGTGATCCGAAGCCCCAGTAAACGGCGGCCGTAACTATAACGGTCCTAAGGTAGCGAAATTCCTTGTCGGGTAAGTTCCGACCTGCACGAATGGAGTAACGACTTCCGCACTGTCTCAGAGAGGGACTCAGCGAAATTGAAATAGCTGTGCCGATGCAGTTTACCCGCAGCAAGACGGAAAGACCCCGTGAACCTTTACTATAACTTGACAGTGACACTAGGGATTGACTGTGTAGGATAGGTGGGAGCCTTTGAAGCCGGGCCGCTAGGTTCGGTGGAGGCAACGGTGAAATACCACCCTGTTGATTCTTGGTGTCTAACCGCGTCCCGTCATCCGGGACCGGGACACTGTCTGGTGGGTAGTTTGACTGGGGCGGTCGCCTCCCAAAAAGTAACGGAGGCGCGCTATGGTTCCCTCAGCCCGATTGGAAACCGGGCGTCGAGTGCAATGGCATAAGGGAGCTTGACTGTGAGACCGACGGGTCGAACAGGTGCGAAAGCAGGTCATAGTGATCCGGTGGTTCTGAATGGAAGGGCCATCGCTCAACGGATAAAAGGTACTCCGGGGATAACAGGCTTATCTCCCCCAAGAGTTCACATCGACGGGGAGGTTTGGCACCTCGATGTCGGCTCATCGCATCCTGGGGCTGGAGCAGGTCCCAAGGGTTTGGCTGTTCGCCAATTAAAGCGGTACGCGAGCTGGGTTCAAAACGTCGTGAGACAGTTTGGTCCCTATCTGCTGTGGGCGTAGGATACTTGAGAGGATCTGTCCTTAGTACGAGAGGACCGGGATGGAGACACCTCTGGTGTACCAGTTGTCGCGCCAGCGGCACCGCTGGGTAGCTATGTGTCGATTGGATAACCGCTGAAAGCATCTAAGCGGGAAACCGACCTCAAGAACAGGTATCCCGGGCGCAAGCCCCTGAAGACCCGTGGAAGACTACCACGTTGATAGGCCGGGTGTGTAAGTGCAGCAATGCATTGAGCTAACCGGTACTAATAGGTCGTGCGGCTTACTATACCTCAATCTCTTGCGCGCTCCTTCGGGGGTGTAAGGGATTCGAGATCAAGGTCGAGGCCCGGCGCAACAGAGCGCCGGCCGGAAGTGGCCCAGCTGGAGTTGATTCTTACCCTTCGTATGCAGTGACAAGTTTTCCGGTGGCTATATCGGAGGGGTCACACCCGTTCCCATCCCGAACACGGAAGTTAAGCCCTCCAGAGCCGATGGTACTACGCGGGAAACCGCGTGGGAGAGTAGGTCGCTGCCGGATCTTTTTTTGAAGGCCCCGGTCATCTCGAAAGAGATGACCGGGGCCTTCGCCTTTTGCGGGTCAGGCTCAGGCTGACTCGTGGCGAATGCAAAGAGGGCCCGACGGAGTGATCCGCCGGGCCCTTTGTCTTTTCAAAGTCTGAGTTGCGGCCGGCTCAGGCGCGGGCGCGCTTCTGGAAGTTCAGCTCCTCCCGGCCGGCATCCACCACCACGGTGTCGCCGGGGAGGAACTCTCCCTTGAGCACCTTCATCGCCAGGGGATCCTGCAGGTAGCGCTGGATGGCGCGCTTCAGGGGCCGTGCCCCGTAGACGGGGTCGTAGCCGCGCTCGGCGAGGAAGGTCATCGCGGCGTCGCTGACCTCGAGCTCCAGCCGCTTGTCGGCGAGGAGCTTGCGCAGCCGCCCGAGCTGGATGTCCACGATGCTGCGGATGTGCTCCTTCCGCAGGCCCTCGAAGATCACGAGCTCGTCCACCCGGTTGAGGAACTCGGGCCGGAAGTGGGCGCGCAGGGCGGACATGACCTCGGCCTTGGCGTCCTCGGAGATGCCCGATTCGGTCATCCCTGCCTGGATGGCCGCGGAGCCGAGGTTCGAGGTCATGATCAGGACGGCGTTCCGGAAGTCCACTGTGCGGCCCTGGCTGTCGGTCAGCCGGCCGTCGTCGAGGATCTGCAGCAGCACGTTGAAGACGTCCTGGTGCGCCTTTTCGATCTCGTCGAAGAGGATGACGCTGTAGGGACGCCGGCGGACGGCTTCGGTCAGCTGCCCTCCCTCTTCGTAGCCGACGTAGCCGGGGGGCGCGCCGATGAGCCGGGCCACGGCGTGCTTCTCCATGTACTCGGACATGTCGATCCGGACCATGGCGGCCTCGTCGTCGAAGAGGAACTCGGCCAGCGCCTTGGCGGTCTCCGTCTTTCCCACGCCCGTCGGGCCCAGGAAGATGAACGAGCCGATGGGCCGGTTCGGATCCTGTAGGCCGGAGCGGGCGCGGCGGATGGCGTTGGACACCGCCTCGATCGCCGGCCGCTGGCCGATGACCCGGAGCCCGAGCCGGTTCTCCATGTCCACCAGCTTCTGGACCTCGCCCTCCATCAGCCGGGAGACCGGGATGCCCGTCCACTTGCCCACCACCTGGGCGATGTCCTCCGAGTCCACCTCCTCCTTGAGGAAGCGGTGCTTCTTCTGAAGCTCAGCGAGGCGGGCGTCGGCCGCGGCGGCCTCCTTCTCCAGCTCGAGGATCGTCCCGTACTTGAGCTCGGCCGCGCGGTTGAGATCTCCCTGCCGCTCGGCGGTGGCCTGATCGGTCCGCGCCTGATCGAGCCGCTCCTTCACCTTCCGGATCTCGCCGATGGCGCTCTTCTCCTCGTCCCAGTGCGCCTTCAAGGTGGAGAACTTCTCGTTGAGCTCCGCCAGCTCGCGCTCCACCTGAACGAGGCGCTCGCGGGAGGCGGGGTCGGACTCCTTCTTCAGGCCCTCGCGCTCGATCTCCAACTGCATGATCTTGCGGCGGATCTCGTCCAGCTCGGTCGGCATGGAGTCGATCTCGATGCGCAGGCGGGAGGCCGCTTCGTCCACGAGGTCGATCGCCTTGTCCGGGAGGAACCGGTCCGCGATGTAGCGGTGGGAGAGCGTGGCGGCGGCCACCAGCGCACTGTCCTGGATGCGCACGCCGTGGTGCACCTCGTACCGCTCCTTCAGGCCGCGGAGGATGCTGATGGTGTCCTGCACCGAGGGCTCGCCCACCATCACCGGCTGGAAGCGCCGCTCGAGCGCCGCGTCCTTCTCGATGTGCTTGCGGTACTCGTCGAGCGTGGTGGCGCCGATGCAGTGGAGCTCGCCGCGCGCGAGGGCCGGCTTGAGCATGTTGCCCGCGTCCATGGCGCCCTCGGCCTTGCCGGCGCCCACCAGCGTGTGGAGTTCGTCGATGAAGAGGACGATCTCGCCCTCGGCGGAGGCCACCTCCTTCAGCACGGCCTTGAGGCGCTCCTCGAACTCGCCCCGGAACTTCGCGCCCGCCACCATGGCGCCCAGGTCCAGGGTGACGAGCCGCTTGTTCTTCAGGCCCTCGGGCACATCGCCATCCACGATGCGGCGCGCGAGGCCCTCGGCGATGGCGGTCTTGCCCACGCCCGGCTCGCCGATGAGCACGGGGTTGTTCTTCGTCCTCCGCGAGAGCACCTGGACCACGCGGCGGATCTCCTCGTCGCGTCCGATCACCGGATCGAGCTTCCCCTGCCGCGCGAGCTCGGTGAGGTCCCGCCCGTACTTCTCCAGCGCGCGGTAGGTGTCCTCCGCCTCCTGGCTCGTCACCCTCGCGCCGCCGCGCACGTCCTTCAGCACGCTCATCACCCGGTCGCGGGTGACGCCGGCGCTCTTGAGCACGTCGCCCGCGGCGGCCTTGTCCTGGGTGAGCGCGATGAGGAGGTGCTCGGAGGAGGTGAACTCGTCCTTCAGCGCCCGGGCCTCGTCCTCCGCCTTGTCGAAGAGCTTCACCAGTCGCGGGCTGAGCGAGCCGCCCTCGCCGGAGGAGACGCGCGGAAACTTCGCCAGCGCTTCGTCCAGCCGCGACTCCACCAGCTTGACGTCCGCGCCCACGCGGCGGAGCACCGGCACCACCAGCCCGTCCTCCTGCGCGAGCAGGGCCTTGAACAGGTGCTCGGGCTCGATCGTCGGGTGGCCTGCCCGGCGGGCGATCCCTTGCCCGTCCTGGATGGCTTCCTGCGCCTTGATGGTGAATTTGTCGATCCGCATGGCACCTCGAACGTAAGCGGGGCGGGGGGCTTGGCAAGCTGCGGGGGCGCGGGGTACACACCGCCGTCCACTTTTCGGGGGGAGGCATCCATTGGAGAGTCACGGCGGATACCTCTGCCGCTTGGACAGCATTGACGCGCGCGCGATCGTCCGCATGGCCCGCCGCGCGCTGCCGATGGATGGGGTGACGGACCGCGGCGAGGTCTCCCTCCTCATCTCGGCCCTCCCGGAGCGCAAGGTGGTGCGCTTCGCCTATGACGCCGCCTTCACCTACGGCCGGCGCGGCGCCCGCTGGTACGAGCACCACCACGCCCTCGCCCGGCTGCTCTCGCGAGAGCTGGGCGCGCCGGTGCACGCGTACGTGCTCGACTCGGATGACCTCGAGGCGGTGCAGAGCTACGGCAACGGCCACCCGGTCGGCGGCGAGCGGCTCTCGGTGGTGGATGCGGAGCTGCCGGAGGGGCTCGACGAGCTCGATGATGCCGCGTTCGAGCGCATGAAGGAGAAGTGGCCGCTCGGGCACCTCGCGCGCGTGTACGGCGTGTCGCGGCGGGACCTCGTGCGGATGCCCCGGGCGGCGCGCGGTGTGCTGGTGGATCTGGACTCGCCCCGGACCGCGGACCTCGATGCGGCCGACGGGCTCATCCCGGTGCAGGCGGCGGCCACCCGGCGGGTGGGCTAGGCGGAAGGCCTAGTCGCGCCGGTGCCCGAGGCGCTCGTCCTCGAGCGTGACGAGCTGCTTCACCTTCTCCGAACGGAAGTACTGCGAGAGCAGCAGGAACGCGCCCGCTACCGCGGCGGTGTGCACGCCGGTCACGATCACCATCAGCGTGGGGAAGGCCTCGACCACCAGCGCGGCGGCTTCCTTGTCCAAGTCCGGTCGAGCGACCAGGGGCGCGGCGGCGCGGCCCATGCGCTGGGTGACCACCGCCCACATCGCTCCTTCGGCGGTGCGCAGGAACGCGGCGGCGAGCAGGCTTCCGGAGAGGATGCGGCGCAGGTTCTCGCGCGGGACGTCACCCTTGCCGGCGAGCCTCGCGGCCGAGGCAAAGGCGAAGGCACAGGCCACGGCGAGCGCACCGAGCACGAGGCCTCGCGGGCCCTTCATGCCCTCCAACGCGCTGACCTGCGCCAGCGCCATGGCGCGCATCACTTCCGGATCGGCAAAGAGGGCGACGCGCTCGGCGTTCTCGTCGATGCGGCGGCGCTGCTCGTCGAGCGCGCCCAGGCCCATCGCCTCCGCCGCGGACACGAGGCCCACCAGCGATGAGAGCAGCAGGGCCACCAGCGAGAGGGTGCGGAAGCGCCTGGGCATGGTCCCGATCAGCCGTTGCGGCGCGCGGCGTCCACGTAGCGGAGCCGCAGGTCCGCGAGGAGGTGCTCGAACAGACGCTCCTCGTCGGCGGTGAGGTTGCCGCGGGTCTTCTCCCGGAGCATGCCGAGCACGTCCAGCGTCTGGCGTGCGGCAGGGAGGTCGGGCGCGGTGCGCTCGCCGGTCTCCGGGTGTGGGCTCTCGCCGAGCTGGATCAGCGCGCTCTGCGCAAGCCCGAGGAGGAACGCGGTGAGATCGATGCCTGCGCCGTCCTCCGACGGGTCGCGCATCACGAACGTCTCGCCGCGCTTCTCGGTCACGGGGCGGGGTCCTCGGAGGCCTCGCTGTCCATGTCCTCGTCCTCGTCGTCGAAGTCCTCTTCGCCGGCGATCGCGGTCTCGACCACGGCCCCCTTCTCGGAGATGTCCTCGAGCGACTTCAGGTGCTTCTCCCACACCTTCTCGTCCAGCTGTCCCTTGCGGATGTAGCGCTCTGCCGTCCGCTTATCGAGATGCCGGGGGTCGATGGTCTCCGCCATATGAAGCAAGCTCCCGTAAATACGTTGGAAAAAGGCGCGCCACCCTATAGCACGGGCGCACCGTGTCAACGCTCCTGCTCCCCCGTGGACTCTATGCGCTCGTCGACGACGGGCTCCGGCCGGAGATCTCGCTCGCCCAGAAGGCAGGGTGGGCGCTGGAGGGCGGCGCGCGGGTCCTGCAGCTGCGGTTGAAGCGCACGGTCATGCGGGACGCGGTGCCCCTCTGCCGGGAGATCGTCGCGCTGTGCAGGGCGGCGGGCGCGGTGCTCATCGTGAACGACCGGGTGGATCTGGCGCTGGTGTGCGAGGCGGACGGGGTGCACCTGGGCGACGAGGACCTGCCGGTGCGCGAGGCGAGGCGGCTGCTCGGGCCCTCGCGGCTGGTGGGCGCGACGGTGCGCGGCGCGGCGGGCGCCCGGCGGGCTCAGGAGGAGGGCGCGGATCACGTGGGCATGGGCCCGGTGTTCGCGACGCGCACCAAGACGGTCGACCATCCGGCGCTCGGGCTCGAGGGGCTGCGCCGAGAGGTCGCTGCGAGCCCGCTGCCGGTGGTGGCGATCGCGGGCATCGGGCTGGCGAACATCCGCGAGGTCGCGGCAGCGGGTGCGCACGCGGCGGCGGTGGCCTCCGACCTCCTCTGCGCTCCCGATCCGGCCGAGCGTGCCCGCGCGCTGTGCATCGCCTTCGGCGAAGGCAGTGCTGCAGTTAGGATCGCGAAAGCCCCATGAACTCCAGCGCACCAGGCCCCGGCAACCACGGACACCCGAACCACCGCCGCACCGGTCACGCGCGGCGCCCGAACATCGGCATCACGCCGGACATCTCCTCCGTCACCCCGGAGTTGCCGCACCCGCGCTACGAGCTGAAGGCGGCCTATGCGGAGAGCGTCATCCGCGCCGGCGGGCTGCCGCTGGTGTTGCCCTACAGCGACGACACCCAGGTCATCGACCTCTACCTCGACCGGGTGAGCGGGATCGTCGTCACCGGCGGCGCGTTCGACATCCCGCCCGAGGCCTACGGTGAGACGGCCCGCGAGGGGCTCGGGGCGCTGAAGCCGACCCGCACGATCTTCGAGACGGAGATCATCCGGCGCGCGCTCGCGCGGAACATGCCGGTGCTCGGGGTGTGCGGCGGGATGCAGCTGCTGCAGGTGGTGCTCGGCGGAACGCTCTACCAGGACATCCGGCTCGAGTGCGCGAAGGCCTCCGACCACGAGCAGAAACACGACCGCACCCAGCCGCAGCACCCGGTGGACGTGAAGGACGGGACGCTGCTCGCGGAGCTCGTGGGCAAGGGCCAGCTGATGGTGAACAGCACGCATCACCAGGCCTGCAACCGCGTGGCGGAGGGCGTGAAGGTCTCCGCGGTCGCGCCGGACGGCGTGGTCGAGGCGATCGAGTGCAGCAAGTACGCGTTCGCGCTCGGCGTGCAGTGGCACCCGGAGCTGCTCATCCAGAACGTCCCGGCGCACCTCGGCATCTACAAGGGCCTGGTGGCGAAGGCGCGCGAGAGCCGGCGCTGAAGTCGCGTTGCCTTTTTCGTCTGCGCGCGCTCGCTGCGCTTCTTTCGCGCGGAGAGAAAAAGGCCGCGACAACGCAACACGTCACGAGGGTGGTCGAGATGCGCCTCTGCCCGTCTATACTCGGCTGAGGATCGACCTCCCCGCATGCTGCTGGGGAGCAGAAGAGGATCATCCATATGCATGGGCTGCGCGCGTGGGCTCTGGTGGCTTTCGTCGGATCGGCGATCGTCTCGGGCTGCAATTGTGACCCGGGGGGGACGGATTCACTCGACGGAGGCGCGGACGGCGGCGTGATCGTCGGACCGGACACCGACGGCGGCGGCAACGTCGACGGAGGCGACGACGGAGGCACCGACGCGGGCAGGGTGATCGTCGTCGATCCCACCGACCCGGCGAACGTGACCAAGGACTCCGACTGCGACGGGCTGACCGACGCGGAGGAGTTCGCGACGATCTACGCGGGCGGGCTGAAGACGGACGCCGCGAACTGGGACACCGACGGCGACGGGATCCTCGACGGCGTGGAGCTCGGGCGCACCTCTTCGATCGACCCGGCGTGCACCGGCTTCGTGGGCGATCAGGATCCCTCCACCACCACGCTGCCGACGGTGGCGGACACGGACGGGGACGGGCTGGCGGACGGCGCGGAGGACGCGAACCGAAACGGGCGGGTGGATCCGGGCGAGACGAACCCCAACGATCCGGACAGCGACGGTGACGGGCTGAGCGACGGGGAGGAGGTCAACAACACGACCACCAACCCGCTGCAGAAGGACACCGACGGCGACGGGATCAACGACGGCGTGGAGGTCAACGTCACCGGGACGAACCCGAAGGCCGCCGACACCGACGGCGACGGGTGTCTCGACGGGCAGGAGGACCTCAACCAGAACGGCACCGTCGATCCGGGCGAGTCGAACCCGAAGGTGGGCAACGACTGCGGGCCGGGCAACGTGCCGGACGCGGACGGTGACGGCATCCCGGACGCGATCGAGGACTCGAACCGCAACGGGATCTACGAGCCGCAGCTCGGCGAGACGAACTGGCAGAACCCGGACACCGATGGCGACGGGCTCGCGGACGGCGTGGAGGACGCCAACCGCAACGGGCAGCGCGATCCGGGCGAGACCGATCCGCGGCGCATCGACAGCGACTGCGACGGGCTCGTGGACGGCGCGAACCTCAACGCGTTCATCGGCGAGAGCACCCACGGCACGGATCCGACGAAGTGGGACACCGACGGTGACGGCCTGCCGGATGGTCTCGAGGTCGGCGTGACGAACTGGCCGGACACGGCGAACTGCCCGGCGCAGTACCTCGATGCGCAGAGCTCCACGACGACGAACCCCACGAACCCGGACACGGACGGCGACGGCATACCGGACGGCGCCGAAGATGCGAACCAGAACGGCGCGGTCGATCCGGGCGAGCTCAACCCGAACAACGCGGCGGACGGCGCGGGGCCGGCGGGTCAGGTCTGCACGCTGAGCACGATCAAGCCGGTGCTCTTCCGTCAGGAGGGCCAGCCGGACATCCAGCTCGGCCTGCCGCAGTCGTTCACCGAGGTCGCGAACATCACTGGCGGCGGCCAGGTGCGTGGGCTCATGGGTTACGACCCGACGAGCCGGGTGGCGTTCCTCGTCTATCGGCGCGCGGCGCCGGCGGGCAGCGTGACCGCGGACGAGGGCGCGATCCGCGCGCAGATCGCTTCGCAGGGCGGGCTGAGCGCTCCGGTCGTGGAGCCGTTCACCTCCTGGGACGGGCACCCGTCGATGTTCGCCACCTACGACCAGGCGGGCGGGGCGGACGTGAAGACGCGTGCGAACGATCTGGCCAACGCGCTGATGGGGCCGGGCTCGGGTGTGCTGGCGGGCGTGGCGGGCGTCAATGGCCCGTTCAAGGTGCAGGTGCAGCTGGTGCGCAGGTCCGCGCAGTCGCTGGTGGTGCTGGTGGCGATCGTGCCGCAGAGCCTCTTCACCGAGCCGGGGATCTTCACCATCGGCGACGTGGCGGCGGGCTCGGCGCTGGCGCAGTTCGGTGACGGGCGGCCGGCGCAGTGCGAGGTCTTCAATCCCGGCAACAGCAAGGTGGACTTCCTCTTCGTCGTCGACGACAGCTGCTCGATGGCGTCGTCGCAGAGCGTGCTCGCGGGCGCGGCGAACGCGGTGGAGGCGGCGCTGAACAACTCCACGCTCGACTGGCGCGTGGCGATGGTCACCAGCGAGTACCACCTGGGCACCACCGCAGGGTCGGGCAACAACGTCTATCGGCTGCGCGGCTGGGTGGGAAAGAACGACCCCAACGCGATCCAGCAGTTCAAGGCGTGGCTGACGCCGAACTCGAACTGCTCGGGCGGGCTGTGCAGCGTCGTCAATCCGCAGCCGGCGTGCGGTGCGTGGGGCGGGCGGAACGGCGGCTGCTGGGTCACGACCGGCGGCAGCGGCGCGGAGGGCCTGCTCGGGGCCGCGCGCAAGGCGGTGAACGACATCACGCCCGGCGCGCCGGGCGGCGGCCAGATGCTCATGCGCGGAGACGCGGAGCTGGTGGTGGTGCTGCTCGGTGACGCGGACGATCAGACGACGGCGTACACCGCGACCTCCACCACCGCGGGCCAGTGGGAGAGCGTGCAGAACTTCGTGGAGTTCTTCTCCGGGACGGGACCTGCGACGCAGGAGCGGCGGAACAAGCTCAACCGCGTCATTCCGGTGCACGGCATCGTCTGCCCGGCGGGAAGCATCTGCAACGGCGAGAGCGGTCAGACGAACACGCGGCACGGCGCGGTGATCACCGCCACCAACGGCATCCGCGGCGAGCTGTGCCAGCCGGTGCCGGGCAACGCCAACGCCGACTGCAGCGCCGGCGTGGTGCAGGGCTCGGTGAACGCGACCATCAGCGCGATCATCAACAACGCCATCGCCGGCGCGGGGCACCAGACGAACAAGCCGGCCATCGGCGCGTCGGTGAAGGTGGCGCTGAGCGCGGTCCAGAACCCGGGCGCGTGCAACGCGAACAACGTGCCTCGCAGCCGCGTGGACGGCTTCGACTACAACGGCCTGCAGCGCACGATCAGCTTCTTCGGCGCCTGCCGGCCGGCGGGGACGGGGACGACGGCGGCCGTGTCGTACCGCTACTGGGTGGACACGACGCAGAACCCGAACGGGAACCCGCCGCCGTGCGCGGGCGACCCGTTCTACGACCCGAACGATCCGGACTTCTGCCAGGGCCGGCTCGAGTGCGACGCGCAGAAGAACACCTGCGAGTGCCCCGCGGGCTGCGGTGGGACGGCGCCGCCGGGGATGGTGTGCAACTCGAACAAGCTCGTGTGTGACTTCGTCTGTACGCCGGACTGCGGCGGAGGCTGCACCGGTTACACCACCTGCAACACGCAGACGTGCGCCTGCCAGTGCGTGCAGAGCGCGTCGTGCCCGGCGGGGTTCACCTTCCAGAGCGGCGGCGGGGTGTGCGGCTGCGTGTGCGACACCGCGGCGCTGAACTGCGGGCCCACCTTCCAGGCGAACCCGAACACCTGCGCGTGCGAGTGCACGACGGACTGCGGCGGCGGCTGCCCGCAGGGTCAGACGTGCAACCAGTCGCTGTGCATGTGCGTGAACAGCGGCATCGGGTGATGCCGAGGCTGACGCGGCGCGGTGGGGAGGGGATATCCTCTCCCCATGAGCCCTTCGGAAACGCATGAGGTCCTGAATCAACCGCCCGTCCTCCTCGGCTACGACGCGCTGAGGCAGGACGTGGCGCTGCGGGATGGGCTGCGGCGCGAGGCGGAGTGGGCGCTGGCTTCGCTGCAGCCCCTGTCGCACCGCGCGGGCACGGCGGAGGCGCTGGGGCTCGGCGTCACCGCGAACGAATTCACGCCCACGCTGCGGACGCACGATCGCTTCGGTCACCGGATCGACGAGGTCGAGTACCACCCGGCGTACCACCAACTGATGACCACCGCGGTGGAGGCGGGGCTGGCGGCGCACCCTTCGCGTGGTGCGCGGCAGGGGTCGCATCTCGCGCGTGCGGCGGGCTTCTACATCTGGTCCCAGGTGGAGAGCGGGCACGGCTGTCCTGTCAGCATGACGTACGCGGTGGTGCCCGCGCTGCGCGTGCAGCCGGAGCTGGCGGCGGTGTGGGAGCCGCGGTTCACCGCGCGGACGTACGACTTCGGGCTGCGGCCGGCGTCGCAGAAGGGCGGCGCGCTTTGCGGCATGGCCATGACCGAGAAGCAGGGCGGCTCGGACGTGCGCGCGAACACCACGCGGGCGGAGGCGGTCGAGGGCGGTGGCGGGCCGGGAGGGCTCTACGCGCTCACCGGGCACAAGTGGTTCTGCTCCGCGCCCATGTGTGACGCGTTCCTCATGCTCGCGCAGGCGCCGGGCGGCCTGTCGTGCTTCCTCGTGCCGCGGGTGCTGGAGGACGGGACGCGCAACGCGATCAGGTTGCAGCGGCTGAAGGACAAGCTGGGCAACCGGTCCAACGCTTCCAGCGAGATCGAGCTTCACGGCGCGCGGGGCTGGCTGGTGGGCGAAGAGGGCCGCGGCGTGCGCACCATCATCGAGATGGTGAACTTCACGAGGCTCGACTGCGTGATCGGCTCGGCCTCGCTGATGCGGACCGGCTTCGTGCAGGCGCTCCACCACGCGCGGCACCGCAGCGCCTTCGGCAAGAGGCTCGCGGAGCAGCCGCTGATGCGGAACGTGCTCGCGGATCTCGGCATCGAGGCCGAGGCGGCGACGCAGCTGATGGTGAGGCTCGCGACCGCGTGTGACCGCGCGGACGCGGGCGGGGAGGACGCGGAGAGGGAGGCCCACTTCAAGCGGCTCGCGCTGGCGGTCTCGAAGTTCCTCGTGTGCAAGCGCGCCACCGTGCACACCGGCGAGGCGCTCGAGTGCCTCGGTGGCAACGGCTACGTCGAGGACAGCGGGATGCCGAGGCTCTACCGCGAGGCGCCGGTGAACTCGATCTGGGAGGGCAGCGGGAACGTCAACGCGCTCGATACGCTGCGCGCGGCGGGCCGGCAGCCGGAGAGCGTGGCCGTGTTCTTCCAGGAGGTCGGGAAGGCGCGCGGCGGGAACAGCCATCTCGACCGCGCGGTGGAGCGGCTGCAGGCGGAATTGGCCGACCCGAGCGACCTCGAGGCACGCAGCCGCAGGATCGTGGAGCGGTTCGCGCTGGTGCTGCAGGGCGCGCTGCTCGTGCAGCACTCGTCGCCGGAGGTCGCGGATGCGTTCTGCGCCTCGAGGCTCGGCGGTGACTGGGGCGGCGTGTACGGGACCCTGTCTCCGCGCGTGGACTTCGAAGGGATCCTGCGGCGGGCGCTGCCGGAGTAGGGCGTGCTCCGAAGTCTCTAGAAGACGAGGCGATCCAGCGGGGCGTCGCGCAGCGAGAGATAGACGCGGTGGGCCTCGCGCAGGAGGTCCTCGCCGGTCTCCACGCCTTCGGAGGGGAAGGCGGCGCCGCCCACGCGGATGCGGGCGTGCGCGGTCCCGGTGGGCCACTTCACCGGCAGGGCGAGCACCCGGTCCGATAGTCTGCGGGCGGTGGCTCGGGCGCCGGCGAGGTCCGTCTCCGGCAACAGCACCACGAAGTTGTTCAGGTCCATCCGGAACAGGCGGTCCGCGCCGCGAAGCGTGTCCGAGATGGCCTTCGCCACGTCCGCCAGCAGCGCGTCGCAGCCCGCCTTGCCGAGGCCGTAGCGGAGCCCGCCGTAGTCGTGCAGGCCGAGCATCAGCACGCTCACCGGACGCTCGTAGCGCTTCGCCCGCGCCAGCTCCGAGTCCAGCGACGCCTTCAGCTGCCCGTAGGTCGCCGCGCCGGTCTGCGGATCCACCGGGCGCAGCTGCGAGAGCTCGTCCTCCATCGCCGCGTACTTCCGCTGCAGGTCGTGCACGAGCAGGAGCGCGTTCATCCGCGCCTGCAGCTCGAAGAGGCGGAAGGGCTTGGTGAGGAAGTCGTTCGCGCCCAGCTCCATCCCGCGCAGCTTTCCCGTCATGTCTCCCTGCGCGGTGAGGAGGATGACCGGGAGCGACCGGGTGCGCGGCTCGGCCCTCAGCGCGGCGAGCACCTCGTAGCCGTCCTTGCGCGGCATCATCAGGTCCAGCAGCACGAGGTCCGGCAGCTCCTCCGCCACCGACTCGAGCGCCTCCACGCCGTCCGCCGCCTGGCGCACCGCATGACCCAGCTGCCCGCAGATGTCCTGCAGCAGCTGGCGGGTCTGCGCGTCGTCGTCCACGACGAGGATGCGGGAGGGTGGGGGAGATGCAGGAGGGCTCACGGTCAGTCTCCGCGCACGCGGCTTTCGAACCGCGTGTACTCGCCGAGGAAGATGAGGTCGATGCTACCGACGGGACCGTTACGCTGTTTGGCGACGATGAGCTCCACCTCGATCGCCCGGCGCGCGCCGCTGTCGGTCTCGCCGCCGCCGTCCTCGCCGTCCTTGTTCTCCTTGTGGATGAACATGACCACGTCCGCGTCCTGCTCGATGGCGCCGGACTCGCGGAGGTCCGAGAGCATGGGCTTGCCGTCTTTGCGCTCTTCGACCTTACGCGACAGCTGCGAGAGCGCCACGATGGGGACCTCGAGCTCCTTCGCCAGCTGCTTCAGGCTCCGGCTGATCTGCGAGATCTCGAGCTGGCGGCTCTCCTTTGCCGCGGTGGGCGAGCTCATCAGCTGAAGGTAGTCCACGATGAGCAGGCCCAGCCCGTCGGGGTACTGCTGCTTGAGGCGCCGCGCCTTCGAGCGCAGATCGAACGGGGTGAGCGAGCCGGTGTCGTCGATGTAGAGCGGCGCGAGGTGCAGTTCGCCCGCGGCCTCGGCGAACTTCTCGTGGTCGAGCTGGCTCATCCGGCCGCCACGCAGCTTCCCCATCTCGATTCGCGCGTGGGATGCGAGCAGACGCATCAGCAGCTGCTCGGAGGGCATTTCGAGCGAGAAGATCCCCACCGGCTTCTTCTCGTTCAGCGCCACGTGCACGCCGATGTTCATCACCAGCGAGGTCTTACCCACGCCGGGACGCGCGGCGAGGATGATGAGCTCGCCGGGGTGGAAGCCGGTCAGCTGCTTGTCCAGATCCACGAAGCCGGTGGGCAGTCCGGTGATGCCGCCGCCGCCCTGCTGCATCTTCTCCAGCAGTGCCAGCGTGGGCTCGAGCAGCTCGCGCACCGGCTTCAGCGCGCCCTCGCGGCGCTTGTCCGCGATCTGGAAGATCTTCTGCTCCGCCTCGTCGAGCAGCGTCTCCAGCTCTCCCTGGGGCCCGGAGGCGAGCTGCTGGATCTCCCGCGCGGCGGACGCGAGCCGGCGGCGGATGGCGTGGTCCTTGACGATCCGCGCGTACTCCTCGCCGTTCTGCGCGAGGGGCACCACCTGATCGAGGCTCATCAGGTACGCCGGTCCGCCGACGGTGGCGAGGTTGCCCTCGACCTTCAGCTGCTCCGCCAGCGTGAGGTGATCGATGCTCGCGCTCTTGTCGAAGAGCGACCGCATCGAGGCGAAGATCTTCGCGTGCGCGGGGTGGGCGAAGTCGTCGGACTCCACCTGCGCCGCGACCTGATCGAAGATCTCGTTGTTCGCCAGCACCGCCCCGAGAACGGCCCTCTCCGCGGCCAGATCCTCGAGCACCTTCCCCGTTCCCTCGTGCATCGTCATCGCCCGCGCATGGTACCGGCGCTGCCCTGTGGAACGCTGGAGAAGTGCTGCGGCAAACCTTTGCCCGGGCTGTCAGCAGGCAGGCTTCCCCTGGGGCGGATGGTGTGGGGTTGCGCCCCCAGAAGACACCGGACCCAACGGCCGGGCACTCATGCCTACATGTAAGCAGCCGATTTGACTGCGCTTTTCCCATTCCAGCCGGGGCACGGCGCGTGCTCTTCTTATGAGCTCCATGCATCGCCCTCTCCTGATCGCTTCGGTGGCCCTCGCGCTGGGCTGCAACCTGAACGGCGGCGCGGACATGCTTCTGTCCACGCAGCTCCCCGCAGGTCCGGACGGTGCCCCCACCGGCCCTGGCCCGGGCTTCGACCAGCAGCCGCTCAACTGCGACGCGCCGACGCCTGGGCCCATGCCCTCGCGCAGGCTCTCGCACGTGGAGTACCGCTACGCGATCGAGGACCTCTTCGGCCGCCCGCAGCTGGCCTCGGCCGCCGCGGCGAAGCTGACCGCGGATCCCACTTCGCTCGGGTTCTCCAACAGCGCCACGCTGCTCGACGTGAAGCCGGTGCTCGGCCAGCAGTACATGGAGGCCGCGGAGGCGGTGGCCGAGGGCCTCGTCACGGATCTCGGCTCGGTGCTGCCCTGCAACCCGGCAGGCGCGGAGCTCTCCTGTGCGACGCAGTTCATCCGCACCGTGGGCGCGCGCGCGTACCGGCGTCCGCTGACGAGCGCGGAGGAGGCGGAGTTCGTCGCCGGCTACCAGGCCCTGCGCGCGGAGTTCGACTTCAAGACCGGCATCGAGTGGGTGATCGCCACCGTGCTGCAGTCGCCGAACTTCCTCTACCGCGTGGAGCTCGACGGGCAGGGCGAGACCGGCGTGCGTCCGCTGAAGGGCGAGGAACTCGCGCAGCGGCTCTCCTTCCTCATCTGGCACTCCGGCCCGGACGACGCGCTGAAGGCCGCGGCGGCGGAAGGCCGGCTGATCACGCCGGAGGACGTGGAGCGCGAGACCCGGCGAATGCTCGACGACCCGCGCGGAGCCCGCTTCCTCAACTTCTTCCTTGAGTGGCTGGACGTGGACAAGCTCGGGACCTACGCGCGCGAGCCGGGCGTGTTCGCCGGGCTGCCGCAGGACCTCAAGGAGCTCTTCCGCCAGGAGACGCAGGCGTTCGTGCGCCACGTCGTCTTCGAGCAGAAGGCGGGCCTCAACGAGCTTTTGACCGCCGACTACACCTTCGCCAACGACCGGCTGGCGCAGCACTACGGCCTCGCTCCGGTGAGCGGGAGCCAGTTCCAGAAGGTCTCGCTGCCGGCCGGCCGCCGCGGGGTGTGGATGCAGGGCGGGCCGCTGACCGCGCACGACAAGAGCACGCGCACGAGCATCGTGAACCGGGGCATCCGCGCCCGCACCGCGCTGCTGTGCCACAACATCCCCGCGCCGCCGGACAACGTGAGCCTCACGCTGGGGCCCATCGATCAGAGCGCGTCGCAGGCGGAGCGGCTCGAGCAGCACCGGGTGAACCCCACCTGCGCGGGTTGCCACGCGCTCATCGATCCGCTCGGGCAGACCTTCGAGCATCTGGACGCGGTGGGCCGGCTGCGCGCGACCGACGAGGCGGGCAGGCCGGTGGACACCACGGGCGAGGTCACCTCCACGCGCGACGCGGACGGCCCGGTCGAGGACGGCGAGGCGCTGATGCTCAAGCTCGCCGAGAGCCGCCAGGTGCGCGCCTGCTTCGTGACCCAGATGTTCCGGTACACCTTCGGGCGCGAGGAGAAGGCCTTCGACGCCTGTGCGCAGAAGCAGGCCATGGACCGGTTCGAGGCGTCCGGCTGGGACGTGCGCGAGCTGGTGGTGGGCCTCGTGCGGTCCGACGCGTTCCTCTATCGCGAGGTGCAGCAGTGAGCGGCAAGCATTCGTTCTCCCGGCGCAACCTCCTCAAGGGCGCGGCAGGCCTCACGCTGGCGCTGCCGTGGATGGAGTCGCTCGCGCAGACGACGGGTGGAAGCGCAGCGCCGCCCCGGCGGGTGGTCTTCTCCTTCACCGCCAACGGCGATCAGGTCGCGCGCCGGATGGTGACGAAGAGCGAGACGGGCTTCGTCTTCGACACGATGCTCGAGCCCTTCGAGGCGTGGCGGCAGAACGTCATCGTCCTCGACGGGGTGAACAAGAACCACCACCTGCTCCCCAGCGGCGAACAGGCGGACGCGCACCAGCAGGGCGGCAGCGCGCTGGCGCCGTGGCCGTCCGGTCAGGGCTCGTTCCCCATCGGCGGGACGAACAGCACCATCGGCTACGTGCAGGGGCCTTCCGCGGATCGGGCGATCGGCGACCGGGTGCTGCAGGCCGCTTCCGGCGTGCCCTACCGCCACCTCGTGTACCGGGTGGGGGACAACTACAACAACATCTGGAACCAGCACTCGCACGCGGGCCCGGTGGGGATGCAGGCGCCCATCCCGCCGGAGACCCACCCGTTCAACGCGTACACGCGCATCTTCGGCAACCTCAACACCGCGCAGACCGATGCGATCCGCCGCCGGCTGAAGCTGCGGCAGTCGTCGCTGGATCTGCTCGGCGCGGAGCTGGAGGCGCTGAGGCCGAAGCTCGCGTCCGCGGACAGGATCCGGCTCGAGCAGCACACCGAGTCGCTGCGCGAGATCGAGCGCGGGCTCTCGTCGCTGGAGAACCAGGCGCCGCAGTGCCAGCCCATCGCCTTGCCGGCGCAGTTCGATCCCTACAACGGGGACAACTACCTGCAGGCCGGCCGGCTCTTCCACAAGATGATCGCCATGGCCTTCGCGTGTGACCTCACGCGGGTGGTGAACTTCAACTGGAGCGGGAACACGAACGACCGCGTGTACAAGTCGATCGGGATGACCAGCGGTCACCACACCATCTCGCACGACTCGAGCGAGGCGGCGTTCGCGAACATCCGCGCCATCAAGCGGCACCTGTTCGAGATCTCCTGCGGCCTCCACGCCGAGCTGAAGGCGATCCCCGAGGCCGGCGGCACGGTCTTCGACAACACGGTGGTCGTGCACTGGAGCGAGCTGTCCCAGGGCGACACCCACGCGCGCAACAACGACCTCGTGGTGCTGGCCACCGGCTCGAAGCACTTCCGCACCGGGCGCTACCTGAACCTCGTGGGCCAGTCGCGCAGGTCCTTCAGCGACCTCATCGTCTCCTGCTTCCACTTCATGGGCTTCACCGACGTGAACACCTTCGGCTACGAGCCGCTCTCCGGCGGCGGGCCGCTCCCCAACCTCACCTAGCGCAGCGATCAGGGCTGAAGGGCAGGCGGCCGCGCGGGCTTCGAGTCCGCGGGGCCGCTGCCGTTTTGCGGGACACCGGGCGGGCGGTCCGTAAGAATGTCGGCTTTGCCTGAAGCGTTCGAGGAAGCCATGAGCACCCCCAAGAAGATCTCGCGGAACGAGAAGTGCCCCTGCGGCAGCGGCAAGAAGTTCAAGCAGTGCCACGGACAGAAGGAGTCCCCGGACACCGCGTGGTCGAAGGTGGCGGTCGTGGTCATCGGGGTCGCGCTGGCGGTGGGCCTCGGTCACGGCGCCTGGGCCATGTTCAACGCGCCCAACGCCAACGAGGGCAAGGTCTGGAATGCCGAGCACGGGCACTTCCACAACGCCGACGGCACCGAGGTGGGCAGCGTTGGCGCCACCGCGACCGGCGGCGGCATCAACGTGGGCGGCCTCACCGGCGGTACCGCTCCCGCGCCCCAGCCGCCCGGCCCGGTGCCCGAAGGCAAGGTCTGGTCCGCCGAGCACGGCCACTGGCACGACGCGCCATAGCGGCAGGCAGGGCCCTTCTGACGGCCCTCAGAGGTCAAGAGCGAGGCGCGGCTACTCTCCGGAGGCCGCGCCTCTGTCGTTTCCGCTGTCGGCCTCCCGTGCCCGCAAAGACGAAGGGCGCGGGGTCCGGTGTTCCGGAACCGCCGCGCCCTCTGAAAGTCGCACCGCGAAGGCTTTAGGCCTCGGGAACGACCTCCACCTTGATCTTCGCCGTCACCTCGCGGTGCAGGCGGATCTCCACGTCCCACGAGCCGATGGCCTTGATCGGCTCCGGCAGGTGGATGAGGCGGCGGTCGATCTTCTTGCCCTGCGCGGTGAGCGCCTCGGCGATGTCGAGCACCGTGACGGAGCCGTAGAGCTTGTCCTGCTCACCGACCTTGCGCGCGATCTTCACCTTCACGTTGGACAGGCCGTTCGCCTGCTCCTGCGCGCCGGCCTTCAGCTTCGCCTGACGGGCGCTGATGACGCCCTTCTCGTGCTCGAGCTGCTTGATGTTCCGCTCGTTGGCGAGGACCGCCATCTTCCGGGGCAGCAGAAAGTTGCGCCCGAAGCCGTCCTTCACGGTGACGACCTCGCCGGACCGGCCGAGGTTCGCCACGTCTTCCCTGAGGATGACCTTCATTGGATTGTCTCCCGTTAGCCCATCTGAACGGTGAAGGGGATGAGGGCCACGTTGCGCGCGCGCTTGATGGCGAGCGCCACGCCGCGCTGGTGCTTCGCGCAGTTGCCGGAGATCCGGCGCGGGATGATCTTGCCGCGCTCGGTGACGAAGTACTTCAGGGTGTTCTGATCCTTGAAGTCCACCACGTCGATCTTGTCCGCGCAGAAGCGGCAGACCTTCTTGCGGCCGAAGCCGCCGCCGCGCCCGCCGCGCTTCTCGTCGTCGCCACCGTCGCGACCGCCGAAGCCGCCGCCGTCACGACCGCCGCCGAAGCCGCCGCCGTCACGTCCGCCGCCGCCGAAGCCGCCCGACCTGGTATCCGTGTTTCCGTTGCTCATGGTGTCTCCCGCCTGAAGGCCTAAGCCTCCTCGGCGACCTCCTCTTCGGCCGCAGGGGCCTCGTCGTCCTCGGCGCGGAAGGCCGGGCCCTCACGCTCGGGCGCCCGCTGCTCCTCCACGTCGCCGGCCATCTTCACGTCCTCGAGCGTCTCGCGGGTGGTGGGATCCACGTCGTCCGCGATGCGCGAGGAGATGTAGCGGGTGACCTCGTCGAGGATGCGCAGGTTGCGCTCGATCTCCGCCACCAGCGCGGCACCACCGAGGAAGTGCGCGTGGACGTAGATCGCCCGGTTCTGCTTCTGGATGGGGTACGCGAGCTTCTTCTTTCCCCAGATCGTGAAGCGGATCATCTTGCCGCCCTCGCGGTCGACGACCCCGCGCACGCGCTCCTTGATCCTGTCCACCGCGTCGTCCGTCAGGTCCGGCTTGACGAGAAACACCGTCTCGTACTCGCGCAGGAGCCTCTTTGCTGCTTCGGCCATCTGTCTTCTCTCCCCTCGGGTTGAGTAGCCCCCAGCCAATCCGGGAGCGGGGAAACGGTGGAAGGGCCCGAAGGGACCGCATCGACCGGGGGTGGGGAACCGCGCGCCCACCAAGCCTTCGCGCTTGCTGCTGACCCGGATCACAACGATCGCGGGAGGGCGGGCCTTCTAGGCGGCGCCGTCTCCAGAGTCAACTGATCCACGCCCGGCTGCCCGGCATGCGCGGATCCGCCGCGAGGGCCGCGTCACTTCCGGTTGAACCGGTTCATCGCCGCGGCCATGCCCTCGCGGATCCAGCCTTCGGCCATCTCCATCGACCGGATGATCAGATCCTCGACCTGCTTCTCCTCCTCGCCCGAGAAGGGAGCGAGCACGTAGCCGGACACGCGCTCCTTCGCGTTGGGGCCCTGCGGCTTGTCCACGCCGAAGCGCAGCCGGCCGAACGCATCTCCAAAGGTCCCGATGATGCTCTTCAGCCCGTTGTGGCCGCCGGCGCCGCCGCCGCTCTTCAGCTGCAGCTTGCCGAAGGGCAGGTCGAGCTCGTCGTGGATGACGAGCACGTCCTGGGGCTCCACCTTGAAGAACCGCGCCGCCGCGCCGAGCGACCGCCCGGACAGGTTCATGAACGTCTGCGGCTCGAGCAGCAGGACCTTCTCGCCCGCCAGCGTCCCCTGGCCGAAGAGGCCGTCGAAGCGCTGCTGCGAGAGGTCGAAACGCCCGCGGCTCGCCAGCGCGTCCACCACGCGGAAGCCGATGTTGTGGCGGTGCCGCTCGTACTCGCGCCCCGGGTTCCCCAGCCCGCAGATGAGCTTCATGACCGTGACTCCCTTCGTTGCCCTGTCGCGTGCGCTGCGTTCGCTGCTGCGGAAATGGCCGGGGCCGGCGGCCGGAGCACAAAGTGCCCCGACGACCGGCCCCGCTCGAGCGACTGGGTGCTCGAACTACTTCTTCGCCGGGGCCTTCGCCGCAGCCGCCGCCGGAGCCGCACCCGAGGCCGGCGCCTTGCCGCCCGCCGGAGCCTTGCCCGCCGCCGCCGGAGCAGCAGCAGCCGCCGCCGCGGCAGGAGACGCGACCTCGGCGTCCGGCGCGGTGACCACCGCCATGGTGTAGTTCACCTGGGTCTTCACCGTGACGCCCTCGGGCATCTTCACGTCCTTGATGTGGAGCGCGGTGGCGATCTTCAGGTGGGTGACGTCGATCTCGATCTTCTCCGGGATCGCGTTGGGGAGCGCCCAGACCTCGATGTCACGGCGCTTCTGCTCGAGGATGCCGCCCTCGAGCACGCCCTCGGACTTGCCCACCAGCACCGCCGGCACGTTCACCTTCACCGGCTCGTTCTCCTGCACGCCGATGAAGTCCGCGTGCAGCAGCTCGCGGGTGACGGGGTCCGCCTGGAAGTCCTTGAGGAGCACCAGCTGCTCGGTGCCGCCCACCTTCAGCGAGAGGAGGGTGTTGTACTTGTGCGGCGTGGCCACGGCCTTGCGCACCGCGATGGGGTCCACCGCGATCTGCAGCGGCTTCTCCATCTTGCGGCCGTACACCACCGCGGGGATCAGCTTCTGCGCGCGCAGCCGCCGGGCGTAGCCCTTGCCCGAACCTTCACGCGCCTTCGCCTCGAGGGTGTTCCTGTCACTGCTCATGAGATGTCTCGCCTTGCTTCCGTGCGCCGCCCCACAGGCCCCCCGGCATCCCACCCCCATGGTGGGCCCCGAAAGTGGTCTGCGCGTGACGCGAGGAGGAGCGCGTATGTCAGCGGCCGCGGCCCGAGGCAAGCGGGCCGGCCCGCCCGCCCCCCTAGACGAAGAGCGAGGAGAGCGACTCGCCGGTGCTGATCCGCCGGATGGCCTCGCCGAAGAGCCGCGCGGTGGAGAGCACGCGGATCTTCCCGCACGCCTGCGCCTCCTTCGAGAGCGGCACCGTGTCGGTGAACACGCACTCCTCGAGCACCGACTCCGAGATGCGCTTGATCGCCGGACCGCTGAGCACCGGGTGCACCGCGTAGGCGACGACCTTCCGCGCGCCCTCCTTCTTCAGCGCCGCGGCGGCCTGGGTCAGCGTGCCCGCCGTATCCACCATGTCGTCCACGAGGATGGCGTCCTTGCCGCGCACGTCGCCGATGAGGTTCATCACCTCGGAGACGTTCGCCTTCGTGCGCCGCTTGTCGATGATCGCCAGGCTCGCGTTGAGCCGCTTCGAGTAGGCGCGCGCCCGCTCCACGCCGCCCGCGTCCGGCGAGACGATGACCGCGTCCTCCGGGTTGTCGAAGCGCCGGCGCAGGTCCTCGAGGAAGACCGGCGAGGCGTAGAGGTGGTCGGAGGGGATGTGGAAGAAGCCCTGGATCTGCGCCACGTGCATGTCCATGGACACGACCCGCGTGGCCCCCGCGCTCTCGAGCAGATCCGCCACGAGCTTCGCCGTGATCGGCGTGCGCGGCGCCACCTTCCGGTCCTGCCGCGCGTAGCCGTAGTAGGGGATGACGACGTTGATGCTCTCCGCCGACGCCCGCTTCAGCGCGTCACAGGTGATGAGCAGCTCCATCAGGTTGTCGTTCGTCGGCGGGCAGGTGCTCTGGATGATGAACGTGTCGATGCCGCGCACGTTCTCGCCGATCTCGACGTTGATCTCGCCGTCGCTGAAGCGGCCCACCTCGGCCTTGCCCAGCGGCTGCCCGAGGTAGTCGCAGATCCGCTGCGCGAGTCCGGGGTTGGAGTTGCCGGCGAAGACCTTGAAGCGGGGGGCGTCGGGCGACATGCGCGCCCAAGTAGATCAGCGCCGCGCCGAAGGAAAGACGATTGCGCCGCGCACAGAGGGCCACACGCGCGGGCCCGGTGGGCGAGCGGGAGGGCGTGCTTCGTCCGTGACGCCGCTCAGGCCGCGCTCTCGTCGAGCTCGTAGAGCTGCGCGGAGGGGCCGCGCTTCAGGGTCCGGTCGTACTCGGCGAGGATGGCCTTCTCCATCCAGTCTCGCGTGCCTGCGTTGAGCGGGTGCGCGATGTCCTTGTACGTCCCGTCCTTCCGGCGCTTCGCCGGCATGGCGATGAAGAGGCCCTGGCTGCCCTGGATCACCTTCAGGTCCCGGACGACGAAGCAGTTGTCGAGCGTGATGGTGACGTAGGCCTTGAGCTTGTCTTCTTCGACCGGAAACACCTTGACGTCGGTGATCTCCATGGTGCCCCCCGACCGCCCGCTGTGAGGGCGTGGGGCGGAAGCTTCGGACAGTCAGCGCCCGGAAGGCAAGCGGGCGGCCTAAGAATGACCCACCCCCGGCTTCAGCCGAAACCTCAGTCAAAGACTCAGCCGAAGACGAGGTGCGCGAGGAACGCGAGGTGCCACACGAGGATCACCGCGTAGATCGCGACCGCGAGCTTGAGGGCCACGTCCGCGAGCTTCGTGCCGCGGTGCGCGCAGAGCACCATCAGGCCGGCGCTGACCACCGCGAGCTTCACCGCCATGAACGCGAGCGGGGAGACCTCCCACGCCATCCGCATCAGCGGGTTGGCCTCCTCTGCGAGCCCCAGCTGCAGGTAGGCCGTGGTGAAGAGCCCATCCAACAGGTTGAGCACCAGCAGCACGGCCGCCGGCGCCGTCAGCTCGAAGGCCCCACTCCGCCGCAGCGCATCGATGTGCCGCGTCATCCCCCCTGCCGCCATCCCCGCCACCTCCGCCCCGTTGGGAGAGGGTGCTTTCAAGATCGCGGCCAGCGCGGACGAGGGCTTGGGGAGGTGTTCCGAGGGGCTTTGCCGGGCCTTCTCAAGCTTCGTTTTGGGGGCCGCCCACATGCCTTGACTCTGTCGGGTACGTGAAAGAGTATCCGCGCCCGTCCAGCCCCCCGCCGGGCGCCCGAAGGCCAGCCACCGTGCACGGATTCCCCAAAGATATCGGGTGGATAGAGGTGGTCTGCGGGTCGATGTTCTCGGGCAAGACCGAGGAGCTCATCCGCCGGATCAAGCGGGCGGTGTACGGGCAGCAGCGGTGCCAGGTCTTCAAGCCGCGGATCGACAACCGGTACGACGAGGTGCGCGTGGTCAGCCACTCGCAGCACCGCCTCGTGTCCACGCCGATTGACCGCGCTGAGGAAATCTTTCGCCACCTCGACCCCGAGACGAAGGTCGTGGGCATCGACGAGGTCCAGTTCCTCGGGCCGGAGGTGGTGGCGGTGTGCGAGGCGCTCGCGCAGCGCGGCCTGCGCGTCATCTGCGCCGGGCTGGATCAGGACTACATGGGCCGGCCCTTCGAGCCCATGCCGCAGCTGCTCGCGGTGGCCGAGTACGTGGACAAGGTGCACGCCATCTGCGTGGTGTGCGGCAACCCGGCGAACCGGTCCCAGCGGATCCTCTCCAGCGACGAGCGGGTGATGGTCGGCGCGGCCGGCGCCTACGAGGCCCGATGCCGGAAGTGCCACTCCCCCGAGGCGTCCGAGGGAACCCCGCCGCAGACCCTGGACCTGTTCAAATGAGAGACTCCCTCTACGAGAAGATCCCCTTCCGGCTGAACGAGCTCGAGCACCGGTACGGCCCGAACGTGCACCTGGTGGGCAACCCGTTCCTCCTCTCGCAGCTGGCGAGGCTGTGCGCGAAGGGGACCCTGCAGCCGCAGATCAACAACCTCGTGGCGCTGCTGTACTCGGACCTCGTGAAGCTCGTGCTCAACGCCGAGTTCCCGCGGAAGGACGCGGCGATCCCCACGCGGATGATCGACGCCACGCCGCGCGGCATCTACCAGGGCGAGGTCATCGATCCGCAGGTGCGCGCGGTGACGGTGAACATCGCCCGGGCGGGGACGCTGCCGTCGCAGGTGACCTACGACCTGCTGAACAACACGCTCTCGCCGGAGCTCGTGCGGCAGGACCACATCATCATGAGCCGGATGCTCGACGAGGCGGAGAGCGTCGTCGGCTCGAGCATCGGCGGGGCGAAGATCGGCGGGGACGTGGACGACGCGTTCCTCATGTTCCCCGACCCGATGGGCGCGACCGGTGGTTCGCTCTCCACCGCGATCAAGCTCTACAAGGAGAAGGTGCCGGGCACGCCGCGGCGCATCCTCTGCCTCCACCTCATCGTCACGCCCGAGTACCTGCGGCGGATGACGACGGACCATCCGGACGTGAAGATCTACGCGCTGCGGCTCGACCGCGGGCTCTCCCCGCCGGAGGTGTTCGACACCGCGCCGGGTACGCACTGGGAGCTCGAGCGCGGCTTGAGTGACAAGCAGTACATCGTCCCCGGCGGTGGTGGGTTCGGGGAGATCATGAACAACGCGTACGTGTAGGGCTTTGAGAGAGAGGGAGGGGACCTTGGGCGTGACGTTCCACGAGGAAAAGGTGCGGGTGCTCATCGACGAGCAGACCCTGCAGGCGCGCGTGCGGGAGCTCGGCGCGCAGATCACGAAGGACTACAGGGGCCAGGACCTGACGATCCTCGCGATCCTCAAGGGCTCGGTGTTCTTTGCCTGCGATCTGGCCCGGCACATCGACCTGCCGCTGGAGCTCGAGGTGATGGGCGCGTCGTCGTACCACGGCGGGACGGAGACCACCGGCGAGGTGCGGATCACCACCGACGTGTCGAAGCCGCTGGCGGGGAAGAACGTGCTGGTGGTGGAGGACATCGTCGATACCGGGCTGACGATGAAGTTCCTCCTCGAGAACCTCGCCGCGCGGCACCCCGCGTCGATCCGGCTCTGCTCGCTGCTGGAGAAGCCCTCGCGCGCGAGGGCGAAGCTCGACATCCACTACAAGGGCTTCGTGATCGACGACGTCTTCGTCGTCGGCTACGGGCTCGACTACCAGGAGCGGTACCGGAACCTGCCCTTCATCGGCGAGATGAAGGGGACGCCGTAACGCCGCCTTGGGCCGGCTCGTCTTCCTGCTGATGCTCGGCGCGCTGGCCGTCGGCGCCGCCGTGTGGGCTGCGCGGATCCTGTCCGGGAAGGGCGAGGTGAAGCGCCTGCGCGAGCGGTACCTGCGCGAGACGGGACTGCCGCTCGGGCTCGCCTATGACCGGCTGGAGCGACACCTCGAGCGGCTGATCGCCGAACGTCCCGGGAAGAGCATGGCCTGGTACCTCCGCGGCGCGCTGACGGAGCTGGAGAGGGATCGGCGCTGAGGCCGCGGCGGGCGAGCCGCGGGCCGAGCAGGTGTGGTGCGAAATATACTGCACGTGGTAGACCACCCGAAGGGGCCAGCGGGCCGGCAGTATATTGCCGGTCGGGGCGGGCGAGGCGTGATGCGCTTTGCCGGAACTATACTTCCTGTACGCCTCTCCGGCGCGACCGCCCGAACCGGCAATATATTGCAGATGAAGCTTCAGCGCTCCTGAGCGAGCTGGTCCCTCACGGGAGTCTGGCGGTCGAGGCTCACGCAGACGTCGAAGCCGTCGAGGCGACCGCACTGACCGCCGCCGGAGCGCCGGATCCGCTGCGAGCTCGGCGAACCGGCGCCGGCCACGTAGACCGTTTGCGGATCGAGCAGGCCCTTGCCGGTTTCATCGAGCACGCGCGCGCAGTCCGCATGCAGCGCGGGGATGTCCTTCCGCGCGGGGCTGGCGCTGTTGAACGTCATCCGCTGCGAGTAGGCGAGGTAGGCGAACGGGTAGCGCAGGTGGCCGGGCAATTCGCCCTCGCAGGGGGAGCCCACCCAGGCCTGCTGCGGCGGAACCAGCGCGAGGTGCCGGTAGTGCGCGCCCAGCGACCCCCACAGGGGTGACCGCAGGCCCGCGTCGATGGCGCTGCGCTCGAAGAGGCCGCGACGCTGGAACTTCGTGTCCGCTGCCTGGAGGCCCGCGGCAGCGATGAGGATGAGGCCCGCGAGCAGATGTCTCGGCGCGAAGCCTCGAACCACTGCCGCGACCGCTGCGAGCGTCAGCGTGTAGTGGAGGATCCAGACAAAGCGGCCGCTGGAGCGGAAGGCTGCGTTGAGTGGCTCCAACGGAGCGAAGAGGGCGTCCGCGCGAAAGAGCGTGTGCGGGCCGGCCTTCACCTCGGTGGCCAGCGCGAACACCAGTGCGCCGAGTGAGACGAGGGCGAGCGGCAGGTAGCGCCAGACTCTGCTCGGGGGGCGGACGCCGGTCGGGAGTTCCGCTCCGAAGGACGCGCGCGAACGACGCAGCAGCGCGATGACCAGCGCGAGCGGGAGGAGCGCGAGCACGCCGAGGCCGAGGAACCCGAAGCCCTCGTGGTGGGGACGGCCCGGGCGCAGCTCCGGCAGGAGGTGCGAAAAGCCGCGCGAGTTGATCAGCGTGGTGAGGTCCGCGTTCCACCAGCCGAAGCCTTCGGCGCGCTGCGGGATCCCGCCGCCGACGTAGCCGAAGAGCGCGAAGGTGGCGAAGAGCACCACTGCGTAGGCCGCGGGCGCCACCAGGGCGCTGATCATCGGCGCCGTGCGATCGATGAGCGCGCTGCGCACTGCGAGGGCCGCGGCGAGGGGGAGGGCCATCGCGGCGAGGTAGGGGTGGATGCCGCCGGACACCGCGACGATCACGCCGGCCAGCACCAGCGAACGGCGCGTGTGCCGCCAGTCACGCGGGGCCTCGAGGTGAAGCGCGACGAGCACGACGAGGAGGAAGTGCGCGCAGAGCGCTTCGTGACCGAGCCTCGGCAGGAAGACCGGCGTGGTGGCGAGCAGCGCGCCCGCTCCGACCTGCGCCAGGAAGCCGCCCCCGATCCGCCGCACCATCCACGCGCCGCTGAACGCGTTCGCGGCAAAGCAGAAGGCAAGCCACAGCCCGATGTAGTGGAACCCTTCGGGCAGCAGGGGGGAGAAGGGCTTGAGCAGCACCGCCACCAGCGGCAGCGAATCCGAATACGCGACGGAGGTTCCCAGCGGGTACATCAATCCGTCGAGCCGGCCGAGCGGAAGCGCCCAGGGCTCGATGCGGAAGAACCACCACCCGAGCACGTGCGCGCTCCAGTCTTCGCCGGTCAGCACCCAACCGAAGTTCGTCGGATCCAGCGCGCGAACGCCGGCGAGGCGCGCGAACCAGACGACGCCGAAGAGTGCCGCCACCAGAGGCCCCGCGCCGCGGAGGAGGTGGGTGAAGCGGGAAGAGGAGAGCACTGCGCGACGATCAGGGCATGTTGGGCGCGCGCTCGTTGCCGGCGCCGGCCTCGCCGCCCGTGCCCCCGCGGGACTCCGGTGAGCCGGACGCGGCGCCACCGTTCGCGTCGCCACCCTCGGACGAATCGGGGGAGGGTGACGGCCTCGAGGGCTCGACGCCGTTCGGGCCGGAAGGAGCAGTCGGGTTCTCTCGGTGCTGCTCGCCCTCGTGTCGCGCGGGTGTGGAGCCGACGTCCGCGCCCATCCCACCGAGCGCCCGCCGCAGCGCGACCTCGAGCTCGCGCGCCGGGCTCGCCAGCCGACCCGCCAGCTCCCGCGCGCGCTGCGAGTTCGGGTCACGTGCCTGCATCGCGAGGTCGAGCTGCGCCATCGCCTCGGTGACGAGCTGACGCGCCTGCTCGAGCTTCAGCCGCGCCTGGTACCAGGCCACCTGCGACTGCATTGCTCTGAGCGTCTCTCGCTGCGTGCTGTTGAGTCCCTGCAGCAGCGCCGCGCGCCGGAGGAAGTACACCCCGCGCTCCTGCTCGCGCGCGTCCTCGGAGGAGATGCGCGGGCGCGCCATCCGCTCGAGAAAGTCGAAGAGGGCGCGGTCGAGCTCGTCGCGCTCGGGGTAGGTCTGCTCGAGGAGCGTCTGCGAGGGCTGCTGCCCGTGGAGCGGGACCGGCGCGTAGGCCTCGGCGAGCGTGGGGTCCTCCGGCCGCCATGGCTCGGTCCCGACGGGCAGCTTGCGGCCCTTGTGGACGACGAGCTGATCCTCGTGGACCGCGAGCGTGAACGTGCGCGCGTTGCGCTCCGACGCGAGGTAGCCCACGAGGCCGAGGAGGCCGAGCACCAGCAGCGTCATCAGGAAGCGGAACAGCCCCGAGACCAGCCTGTTTCGCTGCGGCGCAGCTCCCGTCGGTTGCATTGCCATCACTCTCCTCCTGCCGGCGCTATACTTCCAATCTTCCCGACATGTCCGCCGCTTTCAGACGCCTGGGCCAGAGCGAGCTCTTCCCCCGCTACATCTTCGTTGAAGGGTTGTTCCTCCGCCGCCGCGTGCTCGAGGTGGGCGCGGTCGCATCCACCGGCGGCGAGAGTGCGCGCTTCCTTCTTCATCGCGGCGCGCGCTCGGTCGTGGCGTGCGACGACGACGCCGCGGCGGTCGCCGATGCGCAGTCGCGCCTGGGGACGCCGGAGGTGCGCTTCCGCGCGACCGAGTTCTCGGATCTGGAGGCGGGGTCATTCGATCTCGTGCTCGTCGCCGACCTCGCTCCGTACGTGCGCGCGCCGGCGCGATTGCGCGAGCTGTCGCGACTGCTCGGCAGGGGCGGCGCGCTGGTGGGGGCGTTGCGCAATCCGGCGGGGCTCGCGCTCTCGCAGGTGATGGAGCCGGAGGAGGGCGAGCCGCCGCCGACGTATGGACAGCTCCTCGACGCGCTCTCGCCGATGTTCCCGAACGTCTCGGTCGCCACGCAGAGCCCGGTGCTCGGATACCAGCTCGCGTTCGAGCACTCCGACGGGCTTCAGGTGGACGGCACGCTGGCGGGCAGCACCGAGGCGGCCTGGTGGGTGATCTTTGCCGGAGACGCGCCGGTGCGCGCGCCGCAGCCGGCGTGGGTCCAGCTGCCGCCGGAGCCGCTCGCATTCACCGGCGGGAAGCTCGAGGACGCGCGGCAGCGGACGCGGGACTGGGAGGAGCGGGCGCGGAAGTACCGGGAGGCGCTGGATCGCACGCGCATCGAGGTGGAGGCGCACAAGGCGCAGGTCACCGGGCTGCGCGCGGCGATGGAGGAGGCACGCGACGAGGCGGCGCGGCTGTCGGCGCAGCTCGAGGCGCAGGGGGATCTCGCGGACGCGGCGCGGCGGCGTGACGAGCTGACGCTCCGGTTGCGGCGGGTGGAGGGCGAGTTGGAGGCGATGCGCGAGCGCGCGCTCGAGGCGGAGCGCCGGACGCTGGAGGCGCTGGCGCGGACGGAGGCCGCAGAGGCGGCGCGGCGCGATGCGCAGAGGGGTGTCGAGCAGGGACAGGAGGCGGTGCGCCGCGAAGCTGCCCGGCGTGACGAGCTCTCGCAGAAGGTGGAGGAGGCGGGCGCGCGGCTCGAGGCGCTGCGCGGAGAGCTCGAGCGGGCGGTGGAGGACGCGGAGCGCGCACGAGCGGAGAGCGCGTCGGTTCGATCCGCTGCGATCGTGGAGGAAGCGCGTCGCGCGGCGCTGGAGGCGGAGCTCGCGGCTGCGCGGGAGCGCGAGGTCAGGCTTGCCGAGGAGCGGGACGAGGCCGCGGCGGCGCTGGAGGCCGCGCGGTTGGAACGTGCGCAGAGGGAGGCCGGCGAGGCCGAGACGGCGGCGCGGATCGCGGAGGGAGAGGCGGCGCTGCGGCAGTCGGAGGCGGCGAGGACGCAGCTCGAGGCGCGGGTGCTGGAGGCACAGGCGGCGCTGGAGGCGGCTCGGAGCGAGGGAGCAGCGCTGTCGGCGCGGGCGGCCGGCGCAGAGACGGAGCTGGCGGCCGCGCAGGCGAAGCTGGTCGCCGGGGAGGGCGAGCGCGCACGTTGGAACGCGGCCGAACGGGAGGTTCGGACGCTGGTCGCCGCGCTCGAGGAGCGGCTGTCGTCGGCGCAGGCCCGGGTGCGTGAACTCGAGTCCGAGCGCGAGGCCCTTGCGCGCGACGCCGAGCAGCGCGTTCACGCGGCGGCGCAGGAACAGGAAGTATATTTCCGGCAGCAGTTGGCGGGACTGGAGGCACGCCTCGAGGAGGCGGAGCGGAAGGGCGAAACCGAGCGGTCCGCGCTCGCCGCGGCGCTGGAGGCGGAGCGCGCGGCGGCAAAGCAGTTGGAAGCCAGGCAGCGCGAGGCAATCGAGGCGGAGGAGACGAGCCGCCGCGTCCTCGAGGCCCAGCTGCGCGATGCGTCCGAGGAAGCGCGGTCACAGGAGCAGGCGCGCGCGGAGGTCGAGGCGCGGCTGCAGAGCGCGACGGAGAGTGAGAGGGAGCTTCGCGAGCAGCTGGAAGTGGCGCTGCGGCGAGCGCAGGAGAGTGAAGCAGCTTCGGGGGCCGTCCTCGCCGAGCGGGAGAAGGAGCTGGCAGGGATTCGCGAGCTGCTCCAGCAGTCGGGTCAGCGTGAAGAGGCTCTGCGGCTCGAGGTGGAGCAGGCGCGCACCGCGAGCGCCGAGGCACATTCTGCGCTTCAGGCACAGCTGGTCGAGGAGAGGGAGAGACTCGAGCAGGCTCGGGCCGCGGCGCACGACCAGGAGCGGGCCGTGGCCGAGCTCCGCGAGGCACTGGGCGCCGCGCAGGCGGAGCGGGACGGGGCGGCTGCGCGCGCGGCAGAGGCCGAGGCTGCGGTGCAGGAGCAGCTGCAGGGGTTGCGGCAGGAGCTCGAGGTCGTCCGCGGCGTGGCGGCTGAGCGAGAGAGGGATGCCGCCGGGCTCGACGAGGCGCTGAGGGCTGCACAGGCTGAGCGTGATGAGGCAGCGGCGCGCGCGGCCCAGGCCGAGGCCGCGGTGCAGGAGCAGCTGCACGGGCTGCGGCAGGAGCTTGAGGTCGTCCGCAGTGCGGCGGCTGAGCGAGAGAGGGATGCCGCCGGCCTCAGTGAAGCGCTGAGGGCTGCACAGGCGGAGCGCGATGAGGCAGCTGCGCGCGCGGCGCAGATTGAGGCCGCTGGGCAGGAGCAGCTGCACACGTTGCGTCAGGAGCGAGACGCCGAGCGCGGAGAGTCGGCGGCCCTCCGTGAGTCGCTGGCCGCAGCGCTGGCGGAGCGTGACGAGGCCACGGCTCGGGCGGCGCATGCCGCGGCGACGGTCGAAGAGCAAGTGCTCACGCTGCGGCAGGAACTCGATGAGGCGCGAGCGGGTGCGGCTGACCGTGAGCGGGATGCTGCTGGACTCCGGCACGCGCTTCAGGAGGCGGAGCTCCAGCAACAGCAGCTTCGCGAGGAGCTCGTTGGAGCTCAGGCGGCGGTGGGCGCGGCGGAGGGTATTGCGGCATCGCTGCGCGAGACGCTTGCTGCTGCCGAGAGTGCCCGCGAGCACGTGCAGGAAGAGCTGCAGGCCGCGCGAGAGTCTGCGGCAGTCAGTGAACGTGAAGCGCACGACCTGCGCGGAGCGCTGCAGGCTGCAGAGGCGGAGCGCGCACGCCTTGTGGACCTCGAGGCGGCTCTTCGGCGCGAACTCGAGGGGGCACGAACCAATGCCACCGCGGGCGTTCAGGAACTCGAAACGCTCCGCGAGGCGGTGCGAGCGGCGGAGGTTGCGCAGCAGCAGCTCCGGGTCGAACTCGACACGACGCGAGCCCGCGGCTCACAGGTGGAAGCGGCGTGGCTCGAACAGGCTCAAGCGCTTCGGCAGGAACTGGAGGAGGCGCATCGCTCGGGGGCCGCACTCGCTGACGAGCTCGCGGCGGAGCGCCAACATCGCGTCGAGCTGACGGAACAGGTAGCGGCGAACGCGCGTGACGCGGAGGCGTCCCGCGCTGCCCTGGCGGAGACTGAAGCAGCGCAGACTCGAATGCGAGCGGAGCTCGAGGCGGCTACGGCGAGTGCCGCTCAGACTCTGGCGGCGGAGTCGGAGGCGAGGACGGAACTCGAGGCCCACCGGGCGGCGGCGGCGCAAGTCGAGGCGCACCTGCGTGACGAGCTCTGGGCGGCGGAATCCGCGCGCGCGCAACTCGAGGTGAGCGAGGCACAGCTTCGGACCGAATTCGACGCAGTCCAGGCGCAGGTTCAGGCACTCACGGCGGCGCGTGAAGAGTCGGAGCACCGGGCCGCTGGGCGGATCGCGGAGCTGGAGTCTCAGCTGGCGATGCTCCAGTCCGGAGCGGAAGAGGCCGGCTCGCAGCTTCGTCACGAGCTCGGCGTGGCGATGGCGCAGCTTCAGGAGGCGCGCAGGAGGGAGGCGCAGCTCGAACGGGCACGTGCTTCTGCCGCGGAGCGGGAAGAGGCTGCGCGGCAGGGAGAGCTCGCTCTGCGCGCGGAACTCGAAGAAGCGCGCGCCCGTGAAGAGGAGGCGAAGGCGTCGCTGCACGCGCAGCTCGAGCAGGCTCATGCTGCTGCGGCTGAGCGGGAAGAGGCTGCTCGGCAGGGAGAGGTCGCTCTTCGCGCGGAGCTCGAGGAATCGCGCGCGCGTGAAGAGGAGGTGAAGGCCTCGCTGCAGGCGCAGCTCGAGCAGGCTCGTGCTTCTGCCGCGGAGCGGGAAGAGGCTGCGCGGCAGGGAGAGCTCGCTCTGCGCGCGGAACTCGAAGAAGCACGCGTTCGTGAGCAAGAGGCGACGGCGTCGCTGCAGGCGCAGCTCGAGGATGCCCACGCGGCCGTGGTTGAGCGGAACGCAGAGGCCCGGCGGATCGAGGCCTCGCTGCGAGCAGAGGTCGAGGGGAGTCGCTCGCGAGAGCAGCAGGGGCAGGCCGCCCTTCGTGAGGACCTGAAGGCGGCGGAGGAGCGCGCGCGGCATACGCAGGAGGTGCTGGACGTCCTGGAGCGAGAGCTCGCGGAGGTGCAGTCCCATGCCGAGGAGCGGCAGCAGGCGCTGCGAACGGAGTTGGAGCTCGCCCGCGCGGCCGAGGCGGATGCGCGCGCGGAGCTGGACTCGGAGCGCGCTGGGTGGGTGACGCAGACGGCGCAGCTGCGTGACGAACTCGAGGCGGCGCGTGCGGAGGCGCGGCAGACGCTCGGCCGCGTGGTGCAGGAGCGGGACGAGGCGCTGACGGCCCTCGCCGAGCGTGACGCGGCACTGCGCGAGGCGGAGGCGCAGGCCCGCGAGCGCGAGGAGGCGCAGCGAGATGCCTGGGAGTCCACGCGCACGGCACTGGCGAACCGCGAGGCGTTGCTGGTGCAGCAGCTCGAGACCTCGCAGCGGGAGCTGCAGGTGGCGCGCGCGGAGGCGGAGGTCCATTTCGCGGCGCTCGATGCCCGTGCCCAGGAGCTGCAGGCACAGTTCCTCGAGCTCCAGGCAGATGCCACGCGTCGCCAGGCGGCTGCGGACGAAGAGCTGATGCGGGAGCGGCAGGCCACGAGCGAGCGCGAGGCGGAGCTTCTCCGGCAGCTGAAGGCGCTACAGGAGGCAGAGGCCGCCGCGCAGGCGGAGCTGGACTCGGCGCGCGATCAGTCTGCGGAACAGGAAGTATATTTCCGGTCCGAGCTGGAGACGGCCCAGGCAGCCGCCGCCGAGGAGCTCGCAGCGGCCCGGAGGGAGCTGGCGGCCGCGCAGGACCACGTCGCGAACCGCGAACGGGAGCTTCGAGCGCACATCGAAGCGCAGAAGGCCGCGGCCACGGTGCAGGAGGCTCATCTCCGGCAGGAACTCGTGGCGCTCGCAGCGCGTGAGGGCTCCGTTCGGGCCGAGCTCGAAGCAGCCCAGGCGGAGATGGCGCAGGTTCGTCAGGACGCGGGGGCGGTGTGGGCGGAGCTGGAGGCGCTGCGGTCGGACCGGGCCTCCATGGAGCAGCAGTTCGATCAGGTGCTTCGCCGCGCGGAGGCGTCGGACGCGGAGCTCTATGGCCTCAAGCAGCTCGTCACCGCGAGCCAGCTTCGCGAGCGCGAGCTTCTCTCCCAGCTCGATCAGGGCCGGACGCGGCTCGATCTGCTCCAGCGCCGGCTCAGCGCACAGGACACGGAACTCGCGGCGCTGCGACGCGTGACGGGACGTCCCGCACCTGCGGCGTCACCGACGAAGTCGACCGGCTCGTCCTCGGCGACGACGAGAGGCTCCGGCTCGACGGTCAGCGAGGGTGACGCGACGGGCACTGCAAGAGCTCCGGAGGAAGCAGTCGCCGGACTTCCCGAAGGCGAAGAGGAGCTCCCCATCGTCGAGATCGACTCGCTGCTGCTGTCGGATCCGGGCGTGGAGGAGATTGCCGTCGAGTGGCCCGAGGAGGACGATCGGAAGCGGTGAACCTTCACCGCTGTTCCGGTGGTCGCCGCCGTGAGAGCCATCGTCCCAAGAATCGTGCTCCCGTTGCTCGCGCTCGCCGCCGCGGGAGCTGGCTTCGTCCTGCTCGCGCCGGGCGATGACGCTGCGCCTCGTCGCGATCCTCGAGCCGCCGAGGCATCGCGCCTGCCCCTTCGCCCGCCGCGGACCGCAACGCCTGAAGAACGCGCAAATAGAAGTGGCGCGAGGGCCTTCGCAGGAAGTCTCACCGGCGTCGTGGTCGCAGCGGATGGGAATCCGGCTCGTGGCGCTGAGGTCCGGCTTCGATCGGAGGCCGGGCTCGAGCGCACCACGAAGACGACCGAGCGCGGCGCGTTCCTCTTCGACGACGTCCCACCGGATCGCTACGTGCTCGCCGCGAGCGACGAGACCTCAGCGTCTGAAGTCCTCGGCCCAGTCGCGCTCGCGGCGGGGCAGCAGCTCGAAGGACTTCGACTCCATTTGCTCCCGGCGGCTGCGCTCACGGGAACGGTGCTCTCGGCTCGCACGCGCGAGCCCATCACGGGGGCAACCGTTCGAAGCGGCGCCGCGTCGCACGCGGTGACAGACCACGCGGGCCGCTTCCGGCTCTCGCCGCTGCCGCCCACGCGCACCTGGGTCGAGGCCACCGCGCGCGGCTACGAGGCACGGCTCGAATGGCTCCAGGTCGATGGCGCTCGAGAACACGGAGGGATGCAGCTCTTCCTCCGCGAGACGAACAGGGTGACGGGCCACGTCACGCGGATGGGAACGCCGGTCGCCGGTGCTCGCGTCTGGGCGGAGCGCGCGGACCTCTCGAGTCAAACGGACGTCGCAGGTCCGGTCACCTCGGACGCGAAGGGCGCTTTCGAGCTCGACGTGCCCTCGGGTCACTTCCTCCTCTTCGCGTCCGCAGTCGAAGGGGGTGCACGGGTGCAGGGCCCTCGGGTCGTCGTGGTGGAGGGCGCGAAGCCGGAGGAGGTGCAGCTCGAGTTGGGACAGTCGCTCGATGCGCGAGGAGTGGTGCTGCGTGACGGCGCACCCGTGCCGGGCGCGGCGCTGCTTCTCATCGATGCGCGCACGCAGCGCACGGTCGCCACCTCCACCACCGGCGGGGGCGGTCAGTTCACCTTCGCCGGTACGACGACGGGCCGGTACCTCGTGCAGGTCGATGACGGACAGGGCAGCTCGCAGCATGGGCCCTTCGACCTGACCGGAGAGGAGAGCCCGCTTTGGGAGATCTCGCTTGCCTCCGGTGGCGCTGCGATTCGCGGACGGGTTGAACCGGCGCGCGCTGGCCTCGTCGTCCGCGCGCGTTCGAGCGACTGGGCGGGAAGCGTTGCCACCGAGGCGATCACCGCCGCGGACGGTACGTTCGTCATCGACGGCCTTCTCGCAGGAACCCGTCACGAGCTGGAGGTGACCTCCGACGACGCCTCTGCGCGCGTGCACGCGACGCCGCCGGCGGACGTGACGTTGCGTCTGGAACGCAGCGCGATCGTCGGCTTCGCGGTGGACGCCGAGGGCCGCGCCGTCACCGACCTCTACGTGCGCGTGGTGCCGGAGAGCGGTGGTGCGCCGACCGTCCAACCCGTCCTTCATCCACGAGGCGAGTTCCGGATCTCCGTCCCGCCGGGCCGCTATCGCGTCGAAGCCACCGCGCCCGGAGGAAACGAGACCGAGGCCGCCGCCACCGCCGAGGTTCCTCCAGGGCGCGACTCCTCGACGGTGCGACTCGAGCTCGCTCCGTCGGAGCTGCTGACCGGCGTGGTGGTGGACGCACAGTCCGGTGCCCCGCTCGCGGGCGCGGAGATCACCGTGCACCGCCGACGCGACTCGCAGACGATGCAGTTCGAACGCGCGCGCGTCGTCGCGACGGGTGCGGATGGCCGCTTCTCACTCGGTTCGGTGGGACGGCATGCGCGGCTCCGCGTTCGCGCTCCGCAGCACCGCGACGCCTGGCTTCTCGCGCGTGAACTCGCCCAGCGTCCGGATGGTCGGATCCCGCTCGCGCCGCTGCCGGAGAACGCGCGTCCGCGTCCCGACGCGCCTCAGTCCTACGAAGGCATCGGGATGTATCTCCGCGCGGATCAGCAACGCGGCGGCATCTTCGTGGATGGCGTCTTCGACGGAGGCCCTGCGCAGGCGGCTGGCTTGTTGAAGAACGATCAGCTCCTCGCGGTCGAAGGGCAGCCCGTCGAAGGGCTCTCGGTGCAGCAGGTCGTTCCGCGCATCCTCGGCCCCGCCGGAACGGTGGTGCGACTCACGTTGCGCCGCGGGGACGAGACCTTCGTGCTCGGCGTGCGCCGCAGGGCGATCGAGCTGTGACCCTCACCTGCGCGAAACCTCCAACTCCACGCCTCAAGGCAATGCTCCGACC
This sequence comes from Pseudomonadota bacterium, assembly GCA_023423535.1. Lineage (GTDB taxonomy): Bacteria > Myxococcota > Myxococcia > Myxococcales > Myxococcaceae > JAFAFL01. Next base: position 21,311 of record JAFAFL010000063.1, on the reverse strand, counting down.
ATGACCTCCCTGCGCCTGCCGAAGCTCCACGGCCTCGAGAACGACTTCCTCATCCACGACCTCCGCCACGGCGGGCGGGCGCTCACGTTGGAGGAGACGGTGCGCATCCTCCACCGGCGGCGCGGGGTGGGCGCGGATGGGATCCTCGCGCTGCATCCGCCCTCCTCGAGCGCTCCCTCCGCGGCAGCGAAGATGGTCGTGCACAACTCGGACGGCAGCATCGCGGAGATGTGCGGCAACGGGATCCGCTGCGCTGCGAAGTACCTCGCGGATCTGGAGTCCGGCGGCGCGAACGGCAACGTGAACGGCCACGTTCGAACTGCGCTCGACATCGAAACCGGCGCGGGCCTGTTGACCTGCCGGCTCACCCGCGGAGTTGACGGGCTCGTCACCGAGGTCGAGGTGGAGATGGGCCGCGCGCACCTCTCCACGCCCAACCTTCCTCCAGCCCCGTTCGTCGATGCGCCGATCCCCGGACAGGCCGAGCTGCGAGGCACCGCGATCAGCATGGGCAATCCGCACCTCGTGCTCAGCGCGTCGAAGCTCGAGGACGTGGAGCGGCTCGGGCCGGTGCTCGAGCACCACGCGCTCTTTCCCACCGGCGCGAACGTGGAGTTCGTCGAACCGCTTCGAGACGAGCAGGGGCTGCGGGTGAATGTGTGGGAGCGTGGCAGCGGCTTCACGCGCGCGTGTGGGACAGGGGCCTGCGCGGCCGCGGCAACCTGGGTGTTGCGCGGCCTGCTTCCCGCGGAAACGTGGTTGCCCGTGGACCTGCCGGGAGGGCGGCTGCACATTCGGGTCGCGGACGACCTCTCTCGCGTGCGCATGCGAGGACCGGCCGTGCACGCCTTCGATGCGATTGTCCCGCTTCCGCTCGACGGATAACGCGCTACCCTGCAGAGGCGTTGGCCCTGCCGATCCTCCTCGTCGACGACGATCGCTTCTTCCGCGAGCTCGTCACGGACATCCTGAGCAAGAAGGGGCACCGCGTGGTGGCGGTGGAGAACGCCACGCGCGCGCTGGAGGTCAGCGCGGACACGACCTTCGGCCTCGTCATCACCGACCTCGTGATGCCAGGCGTGGACGGCCTCCAGCTCATCGCGCGGCTCCGCGAGCACCAGCCGGATCAGGAGGTCATCCTCATTTCCAGCCGGCGCGACCTCAACGCGTCGCTGACCGCGCTGCGGGCCGGCGTCGCGGACTACCTCATCAAGCCCATCGACGAGCACGACCTCACGCTCGCGGTGGAGCGCTGTCTGGAGCGCGCGGAGCTGCGGACGGAGCGCTCGCGGCTGCTCAGCGAGAATCTCGAGCTGTCGCGCCACCAGGCGATCCACCAGCGCGGGCTGGAGCTGCTCGCGAACCCGGACCTCGAGTGGCTGCAGGAGCGCGCGCTCGCGGAGCTCACCTCCCTCGCGGATGCGCAGAGCGCCGCGCTGTGGGTGTTCGACGAACGTGGGGACGCGGTGCTCCGCGCCTACCGCGGCCTCGTGGATCGGCAGCGGCTGCCGGAGCGGCTCGCGCGTCCGGACGTCACCCCGGACTCGGACGCCGCGCCGTCCGTGCCGTCCTCGGATCTCACCGACGCGCGCGTCTCCGCCGGACAACCGTGGACGGTGGGCGAGGGCAGGGCGAGGTTGCTCATCGTCCCGCTCGTCACTGCCGGCGAGGCCGTGGCGGTGGCGCACCTGTGGGACCCGCTGGGCGGCGACTTCACCGCGGATCACCTGCGGGCCGCTCGGATGATCGCGGACTTCGCGGCGATCGGCCTGCGCACGGGCCGGAAGATCCTCGGGCTGCAGCGGCTCGGGCTGCGCGACCGCGACACCGCCGCGTACAACCTCTCCTACTTCACCGACTACGCGTCGAAGGAGATCTACAAGGCGCGTCGCTATGGCCGGACGTTCTCGCTGCTGACCTTCTCGATAGACAACCTCGCGCAGGTCCGGCTGCGGCTGGGCGCGAACGAGGCGCGACGCGCGACGCGGGGGATCATCCGCGCGCTCTCGCGGATCATCCGGGACTCGGACGTCATCGCGAAGGCGTCGGACGGCGAGTTCTACCTGCTGCTGCCGGAGACGGACTTCTTCGGCGCGCTGATGTTCGGACGTCGCGCGGCCGCGGCGGTGCGCGAGCAGCCGGACGTGCGCGCGGTGGAGGAGCGACTGCCGCTGGCGCTCGTCGGTGGCGCGGCCACGTTCCCGAAGGACGGCGAGGACTTCGACGAGCTCGTGCACCGCTGCCGTCGGCGGATGGACGAGCGGCGCGTCTCGCTGCAGCGCCGGCTCGTGCTCGACGGGCTCTCGTTCTGGGACGAGGTCGAACTCCTCCTCGGCACCCCGGAGTCTCCGCGCCTGCCCGCGGACGATCGCGCGGAGCCGGCACGTCGCGGGAAGGTCTCGCACGCGCTCTTCGACGAGATCCAGGCGGAGATCGCCCGCGAGCTGCTCCGGGATCCCACCTCGCGCGGACTGCTCTACGTGGGCGGTCCGGAAGTGCGCGCGGATCTGCGCATCGCTCACGCGCTGGAGGATGTCCCGCCGGAGTTCGCCGCGCGCGTGTACGTGCTCGGACGCCGGCGCGATCTCGCGGCGCACCCCGCGATCACGCCCGTGTTCCTCGAGGGCGACGAGCGCATGTCCCGCCACGAGTTCATCCTCTGGCTCTCCGAGAACTCCGCCTACGCGCTGCTGCAGCGGCGCGGTCGCGGCGCGACGTGGGGCTTCCACACCTCCGACCCGTCCGTGGTGGACGGTCTCATCGCGCGGCTGCAGGCCGAGTACGACCTGCAGCCCTGGTGACCGAATGGCGCCGCCTCGCAACGTCCTCATCGCGGACCCGGATCTCGACTCGGTGCGGCAGCTCTCCCGCGCGCTCCGCCAGCGAGGTCACCAGGTGCACTACGCGCCGGACGGTTCGCGCGCGCTGGAGGTGGCGGTGCTGCGGCATCCCGACCTCACGCTCTTCGACGAGGAGTGCACGCTCATCGACGCGAAGACGTTCGTGCAGATCCTGCGCACGAACCCGCGGACGTCGGACATCCCCGTCGTCCTCACCACCACGCAGGCGGACGCGGACAAGCTGCGCGGCTTTCGCGACGGCTACCTGAAGAAGCCGTTCAACCTCGATGAGGTGCTCTCGCGCATCGACCACATCTTCCGCCGCAGCGAAGCGGCGAAGAATCTGCGCGCGGAGAGCGAGATCGAAGGCAGCCTCGCGCAGCTGGCGATCCCCGACCTGCTGCAGGTCCTCGCGATGAACAAGCGCAGTGGCAGGCTCGCGCTGCAGCGGGGCGCCGAACGCGGCGAGATCCACGTGGGTGACGGCCGGCCGATGAACGCGCGCACCGGCACAGTGGAAGGGGAGAAGGCGCTGTTCCGGCTCCTCGCGTGGACCGAGGGCACCTTCGCCTTCACGCCCGGCTCCGCGCCCGCACGCCAGCGCATCAACCGCGGCATGGACGACGCGCTGCTCGAGGGCATGCGGCAGTCCGACGAGCTCGTGCGCTTCACCTCGCTGCTGCCGCCCTTCACCGCACAGGTGCACCTCGCGCCGGAGGCGGACCTTCCCGGCGATCAGCATCCGGTGGTCTCGCAGGTGATCGACGTGCTGCGGCAGCCACGCACGATCACCGACCTGCTCGACCTCGCGCCGGCCACGGATCTGGAGGTGCTCACCGTCCTCACCACGCTGATGCAGAAGGGCGTGGTCCGCGTCGCGGAGAACGAGCAGGAGGATCTCGCGGGGCCACTGCTCGGCCCTGCGGAGGTGCATGCGCTGCGCTCGCGGCTGCTGCGCGGCAAGACGGGCTCGGCAGCCATGTCGCGCGTGGCGGTGGGAAAGGTCTTCGTCTGCGGCGGTGGACCGCATGCCGCGCGTCGGATCCTCGCGGGCATCCCCCGGCTGCGGCTGGAGCGCTCCGAGCCGGACGCCCTGAGCAGCGGCTTCGGCGTGCTCGCGCGCTACGAGCTGGGCGACGCGCTGCACCTCGACTTCTGCGTGCTCCCGCCGGTGGAGGCGGCGCGTCCGCTGTGGCGTCCCTTCAGCGCGGGCGCGATCGGCGCGCTCCTCCTCGACGCTTCGGAGGCTGCGGCGGGGCTCGCGCGGTGGCTCGCGTTGGAGCAGGGCGTTCCGGTGGTGGTGGTCGGCGGCCCGGTGCCTTCGATGCTCACGGATGTTCCTGCCGGCACCGCTTCGGTGGGCGCAGACGTGGTGGAGGCGCTGCGCACGGTGCTCGTCCTCGCGCTCACGCCCGCGCAGCCGGCCTGGTCCGCCGCGGCGTCACAGAACCACGGCGCTCACGTCGCGCACGCGCCGCCTTCGTTCGTGCCCAGCGCGGACTGAGGCGACCGCGCACCGCAGCGATCAGGACGCAGCAGACGCGGCCGCGGCACCCTCGAGGATCGGCCTCACGCCGGGCAGCTCCAGCAGCAGCTCGAACTCCGCCGGATGAAGCCGCGAGGTGCGCCGTCCACTGAGGCGCTCCAGACGCAGCTCGATGCGGTGCTCACCGTCTTCGACCGCGTGACGCATGAAGCGCGCGGGCTGTCCCTCCGCACCACACGCGAGGATGTCCGCCTGCAGGCTGCGCAGCCGTCGCGTCGTGCGCAAAGCAAGCTTGCCCTCCGGCGTGGCGAAGGTGTGGAAGTGACGGTTTCGGGTCAGCGGGCGCCGCTCGTCGAGCATGCGCTGCACCAACCGGCGCACGAAGGGGTCCATCGACGGGCACGATAACATCCGATACCCTTCGCGCTCGATGCGATCGCTCCCACGCGCGTGGGTTCTTTGCGCCGCGCTCGCCGGGTTGGTGGGCTGCAAGGATCCGGAAACCCGCGCCAGACAAGCCCAGGAACTGACGACCTCCCGCAAGCTGGAAGAGGGGCGCGCGCATCTGGCGGCGGGTCGCACGCGCGAGGCGATCGCAGCGCTCAATCAGGCGGCCTCGGCGGACCCGCGCGATCCGATGCCGCACGTGCTCATCGCGGAGGCGCACCGGCAGGCGGGCAACGACGGGGCGGCGATCCTCGCCATCAAGCAGGCGGCGGAGCTGACGGAGGACGCGGCACCGCAGCTGAAGAAGGAGCTCGCGGATCTCTACCGGCGCGCGGGCCACCGCAAGGAGGCGATCCGCGTGTTGCTCTCGCTGCGCGACGGCGGGCACCTCGCGGACGCGGACGTGCTCGTCCTCTCGCGGCTGCAGGCGCAGGAGGGCGACATCGACGGGGCGTTCAAGACGCTGGAGCTCGTCCAGCGGCGCAGCCCCGACGATCCGCAGGCGAAGGTGCTCGAGGCGGAGATCCTGCTGCTCAAGGGCGAGGAGTCGCTCGCGGCCGCGCTGATGGACCGGCTGGTCGGTCTGGAGAATCTGCCGGAGGCCTGGATCCTCCGCGCCCGGTACTTCCTCAACAACGGCTTCGCCAGCGCGGCGGAGGAGGATCTCGCGCGCATCACCGGCGCCGATGCCGAACGCCCGGAGGTCATCCGGCTCCGCGCCCGCGTGCTCAACGAACTCTCGCGTCACCACGAGGCGGAGACGGCGCTCCGGCAGTTGCTGGAGAAGAGCCCGCGCGACGAGGAGCTGCTCGCACAGCTCGCGGAGAGCATCCTCTACCAGGACCGTCCGCACGAGGCCTCGCAGATCATCGACGAGACCCTTCACCGCAAGCCGCGCAGCCCGCGCGCGCTCTACGTCCGGGGCCGCGCGCTGGAGGCCCAGAACGATCTGGCCGGCGCCGCGGAGAGCTACGCCTACGCGCTGAAGCTCGACGACCGGTTCGCTCCTGCGCTCGCGCGGACCTGGCGGCTGCAGCTTCAGCGCGGCGAGAAGGTGGAGGCGGTGAACACGCTGGAGCGCCTCTTCTTCCTCGGCGAGGCCTCGCTCGACGACAAGGTCGCGCTGGCAGGGCTCTACTCCGAGCTGCGCATGAACCTCGACCGCGGCCGCCGGCTGATCGACGAGGCGCTGAAGCGGCACCCGGAGAACGCGCGCTACCGGGAGATCCGCCAGGCGCTGCTCCGGGCGGGCGCCCGCACCGGTGAGGCCCAGAAGGGCCCGCAGATCCTCCGCGGGGGCCGGTAGCAGATGCTCGAGGGACACGGCGCGTACGATCACCTGCCGGTGGGCGTGCTCGTGCTGCGCGACGGCGTCATGCGCTACGCGAACACCGCGGTCGGCGCGCTGATCGGCATGTCGGTGCAGGACCTCCTCGCGCGTCCGGTGGACGAGGTGCTGCCGGGCGCGTCCGCGCTCGTCCCCACCGCCGAGGCCGAAGGTCCGCAGCCGGCGAACATGTTCGTCGTGCCCCGCGGGCGCAGGCCTCACGAAGGTGCCCTCCGCGTCGTCTGCACGCCCGGTTCCGACGCGGACGAGTGGGTGCTCACCGTCGTCGATGCGGACGTCGAAGCGGCCACCGTTCCGCTCGCGGAGGCGATGGTCGTCGCCGCCGGCCAGTTCGCGCGCTGCACCGACGAGCAGGAGGTCTTCGAGCGCGCGCTGGATGCGATCTACGCGCGCGGCTACCTCAACGTGCTGATGCTGCTCGATCCGGGCCGCACGTACCTCACCGCGGTCGCCATGCGGCAGGACCCGCGGGTGGTGCAGATGGGCGACGAGGTCTACGGACTGCCCGCGGTCGAGGTGCGCTTCGAGCTGGAGAAGATCCCCTACCTCGCGCAGGTGCTGCAGACCGGCCGCGCGGCCTTCCACCCCGACGGGCTCTCGGTGATGCGGGCGGTGCACGTGCCCCAGGCGGTCGAGCTGCTCGAGCAGACGGTGGGACCGGTCCGGATGATCGACGCGCCCATCTACGTGGACGGCGAGCCGTTCGGCGTCCTCAGCGTGCAGGGTTCGCGGCTCACCGCGGCGAGCGCCACCACCGTCGAGCTCTTCGCGCGGCTGGTGGGCGGCGCGGTGGAGAACGTCCGGCACCACCGGGAAGCGGCGACGCGCGCGCAGGAGGTCTCGGCGCTTCAACGCGAGCTCGTCACGCGCGAGCGGCTGGCGGCGGTGGGACAGGCCGCGGGGCTGCTCTCGCACGAGGCGCGCAACCCGCTGGGCGCGATCCTCAATGCGCTGGCGGTGCTCCGGCGCCGCAACGACGCGGATGGCGGAGCATTGGAGCTCATCGACATCGCCGAGGAGGAGGCGCTGCGGCTCGACGCGCTGGTGCGCGACCTGCTGGAGCTGGCGCGTCCGCTCGAGCCGCGGGTGCGCGCGACGCCTGTACCCTCCGCCGTCGACGGCGCCATTGCCTCGCTGCGACGGAGAAGCCGGACCGGCCTGCCGCCCATCGACGTGCAGGTGCCGGACGAGGTTCCCGAGGTCGTGGCGGATCCGACGCTGCTCGGGCTCGCGCTCGACAACCTCCTGCGCAACGCGGTGCAGGCCGGTGGTGGCGCGCGCGTGCGGGTGACGGTGGAGCGGAGCGACGGGCTCGTGACCGTGGCGGTTCAGGACGGAGGACCGCCGGCGCGTCGCCCGGCGGAGGGCGCGTTCGATCCCTTCTCGCTCGACGCGGCGCGCGGGACGGGGCTGGGGCTCGCGGTGGTGAAGCGGGTGGCGGATGCGCAGGGCGTGACCGTGCGCGCGAACCCCGAGGGCACCCGGCTCGAGCTGTCGCTCCCCGTGGCGTCCCCGACGGCCGCCGCTTCGGGAAGCTGACCTCCCGACCGCTCCGCGTTCCGCTTCCGCTTCAGCTACAGGTTCAGCCGAGCCCGTGGGCGGTACTCACGGCCCGCTCCAGCGCGCGCATGCCCTTGCTCTGGCCCACCGCCACCACGCCCAGGGCGCGGCGGGTGAGGTAGCGCTTCGCCACCCGCTCCAGATCCGCCACCGTCTGCTGCTCGATCACGCGGCAGCGCTCCTCGAAGGTGTCCGGCCGGCGGAAGAGCTCGGTGCCGCCGAACCAGCCGGCGAGCTCACCGGGGCTGTCCTGCGCGAAGTCGAGAAACATGCGGTGCCGCCGCTGCGCGCGAAGGAGCTCCTCTTCGGTGATCGCCCCGCCGAGCACGTCCGCCAGCGTCTCGCACACCGCCTCCACCACGAGGCCCGCCTTCTCCGGCGCACACGCCGCGTCCACCTCGAAGAACCCCGAGTCGGGGAAGGTCTCCAGCGCCGCCTGCACCGAGTAGGCAAGTCCGCGCTTCTCCACGATCTGGAACGGCAGCCGCGAGGAGAGTCCGTCGTCGAGCACGCGGCGGAGCAGCTGCAGCGCGGGGAAGTCCGCGTGGGTCTCCGGCACGGTGGGGAAGAGGATGCGGAACTCGGACTGCGCCTCGTCGTGCTTGAAGAACTTGAACCACGGCCCCGCGGGCGCTGCCGGCACCGGTGACTCGCTCACGCTCTCGCCGGCCCTCAGCCCGTCGAACGCCGCGGCCACGCGCTCGAGCACCGCCTCGCGCTTCACCGGGCCCGCCACCGTCACCACGAGGTTGCCGGTCACGTAGAAACGCTCCAGGTGCGCCTCCAGCTGCGCGCGCTGCAGGCGCTGCACCGAGTGCCTCGTGCCGGCGATCTTCAGCGACATCGGGTGACCGCGGAAGACCTCCATCTTCGCGAGGTTGTCCACGTCGATGTCGTTGCCCGCCTCGTCCACCTCGTCGAGCATCTCCTCGAGGATCACCTGCCGCTCGATCTCCATGTCGGTCAGTAGCGGCCGGATGAGCATGTCGCCCATCACGTCGAGCACCACGCCCACGTGATCCGGATGGCACGGCGAGTAGTAGTAGCCGTGATCGCGCGTGGTCACGCCGTTGAGGTTGCCGCCCACGTCCTCCACCAGCGCGTTCATCTTCACCGTGTCGGGGAAGCGCCGGCTGCCGCGGAAGAACATGTGCTCGAGGAAGTGGCTCACGCCGTTGTTCTCCGGCGTCTCGTGACGGCTGCCGGAGCGCACGTACACCGCGACCATGGCGGAGTGCAGGTGAGGGGTCTCGAGGGTGACGACGCGGAGGCCGCTGGGGAGAAGGTCGCGGTGATAGACGAACGGCATGGGTCCGGTCCTCTAATCGCGGCGTGGCAGGCGGCGCAACACGTCACCGAGGCCCTGCCGCGCCCTTCGCCGGACCTCCTCCTCCACCTTCCGGGCGCCCTCGCGCGCAGCCGGCGCAGCCACACTCGCGGCGACCTCCGCCGGCGAGGGCAGCCCCACGTCCGGAGCCGACAGCGTGCCGCCGATCCGCACCGGAACCTCCAGCGCGCCCGCGCCGCGCGCACCGAGACGCTGCGCGAGGAACTGCTCGGACAACAGCGCGTTCCCCTTCAGGTCCAGCGTCGTGTCGAGGCCGATGCTCCCCTCCAGCCGCGCGCCGCCGAAGGGTGCGCTGAACGCCAGCGGCTCGCGCAGTGACATGCGACCGTTCGCCACCTGGAACGTGAGCGTCATGTTGCGGAGCTGCGTTCCTCCGAGGGAACGCTCGGCCTTTTCCGCCGCGTCCGCCGCACCGCCTCGTCCCGCGCGCCGCAGGGCCTCCGCCGCCACGCCGGCGATCCGCTCGCCCAGCGCCACCGAGCCCAGCTCGCCTTCGGTCAACGAGAGCACGCCGGTGCCGGTGACGTTCTCCCGCACCAGCGCCCACTCCGCGCCCTCGCCCTTCAACGTCAGCGCCGCGTCGAGCTTCCCCTTCAGCGGCGCGCGCGCCTTCACCGCCGCCGCGAGCTTCCCCACGTCCACGTCGTCGAGCCGCGCGCTGAGCGTCCAGCCGGGGTGCGCGAGGAGCAGATTCGCCTCGGTGCCGCTGGCATCGATCCGGCCGTCGTAGAGCGCGCCCTCCGCACGGGTCAGCGTGAGCACGCCACGCCGCAGCTCCGCGCGCGCATCGAGTCCCGTCAGCTCGAGCCCGCCGCGCACCACGCGATCGACGCGCAGCGTCCCCTCCGCGCGCACCTCGTCGAGCGCCCGCCGCGTGCGCGCCGGCAGCATGGAGGTGCGCGTGGGCGGCTCTTCGATCTTCTCTTCCGGCAGCACCGCCAGCAGCGCGTCGAGATCCAGCAGCGGCCCCTTCAGCGCGAACTCCACCGCCGGCGGCGAGAAGGTCATGGCGCCGCGTCCGCCGAGCGCGAGGCCGGGGCCTTCCAGCGAGAGATCCTCGACCTCCACGCGCGCCGCCTTCGGGTCCGCCGGATCGACGCGCGCCTCCAGCGACAGTCCGCCCGACGCAGGCTCGGTCCGAAGCCGCACTGCATCGAGCCGCGCCTTCGCGTTCACCATCCACGCGCCGTCCGGCGCGGTCTGCACCCGTCCGTCGACGTCCACGTGGCCCCCCATGAGCACCGTGCCCAGCCGCGCCGGCAGCAGTCCCTCGAGACGGGTGAGCTCCGCGCGGGTCAGCGCCACGAACCCCTCCACGTGCGGGTACGGGCGGCTCGGGCCCGGACGTTCGACCTCGAGGTCCATGCTGAGGTTCTGCGCGTCGCTGGCCACCGCGGCGTTCAGCTGCAGCTGCACCGGCCCGTCCACCTCCGGCGCGCGCGCCGTCACGTCGAGCTGGGTGAGCGCCACCGTCGCCTCGCCGTGCGCGGAGGATCGATCGATCACGTTGACCGTGGCGCCCTCCACGCGCGCGCGGCCGAGCGTGAAGTCGCGGGAGGTCTGCGCCTGCCCATCGGGGCGTTCGCGACCCAGCCCCTCGAAGTTCCAGACGCCCTCCCGGTCGCGCAAGAGATTCACCTCGGGCCGCACGACCCGCACCGCATTCACCCGGACCTCGCGGCCGAAGGTGCGCAGGAGCGTCCACAGAGAGAGCTCGACCTTCACCTCCGGCGCGGCGAGCAGGGGAGGCTCGCCCTTGCGTCCGGCCACCTTCAGCTCCGTCAGCGTCACCTCGGGGCGGGGCAGGAGCTTCGCGCGCGCGTCCTCCAGCGTGATGTCGCGACCGAGGCTCTCCGAGGCCCGGGGCAGGACGTGATCCACCACGCGCCGCTGCACCGCCTCGGTGTCGAGCAGCACCGTGAACAGCGTCAGCAGCGCGGCGAGGCCGCACAGGATGATCGCCACCGCGGCGGCCGCGCGCGTTCCGATGGCGCGGCGCCTCGGAGGGGGTGTGGTCATGAAGTACCTCCAACGAAGAACGTTCGGGCCCGACGCGCGCAACGCAAGGGGCGGACGGGCAGGCGTGCCACCGTGGCCTGCCGCATGCAGATTCACCTGGCCATGTCAGTGGGTGAGACGGAGATCGTCCTGCGCGGAGGCTCCCCCGAGCAGCGCGCAGAGCTGGCGGTGAAGCTCTCAGCGCTCGGCATCCGCTTGAGTACCGAGCAGCCGGCCGTGCCCTCATTCGAGTCGCAGTTCCTCGCGCAGCTGCGGACGGTGCCGTTCCCCTTCGCGATCATCTCCGGCCCTGACTTCGTGATCGAATACGCGAACGAGGCCGCCTGCGCGCTGGCCGGCCGTCGCCCCGAGGAGGTCGAGGGCCGGCCCGCGCTGGAATCGATGCCGGAGCTCGGCGGTCAGGGACTCCGGGAGCGCCTCCTCGCGGTGATGGCCACCCGCCAGCCGTGGGTGGAGCGCGAGCTTCCGCTCCGGGTCCTGCGACAGGGGATGCCCGTCACGGGCTACTTCACCTTCACCTACTCGGCGCTCGAGGATCACCTCGGACGGCAGCGGGTCCTTCTCTGCGGCATCGATGTCTCGGACGAGGTGCGGGTCGCGCGGGGGATGGCGGAGGCGCAGCGGATCCTCATCGACGAGCACCTCAGCGCGCTGCGGAACGAGAGCCGCTTCAAGTCGCTCGTGGCCGCCTCCGCCGCGATCGTGTGGACCGCGGACGCGCGCGCCAGGCGGTTCCAGTTCCTCGAGGGCTGGAGCGACTTCTGCGGCCTCCAGCAGAAGGAGGGCACCTGGCAGGAGATGAAGGAGTACTTCCACCCCGCCGACTGGGACGCGATCAAGAGCGCCTTCCTTGCCGCGCTGGAGAGCGGCGAACGCAGGGAGCTGCAGTGCCGGCTGCGGCGGAAGGACGGCAGCTACGCGCAGGTCATCAGCCGCGTCGCACCGGTGCGGCTGCCCACCGGCGAGATCGACGAGTGGGTCGGCGCGATCGAGGACATCAGCGAGCGCCACGCGCTGCAGGAGCAGCTCAAGGAGAGCGAGCGGCTGACGTCGCTGGGCACGCTCGTGGCCGGCATCGCCCACGAGATCAACAACCCGCTCTCCTACATCATCTCCAACCTGCGCTACGTGCTCGAGGACTGGAAGGACGGGACGCCGGAGCTGCGCGAGGCGATGACCGACGCGCTCGACGGCGCGGTGCGTGCGGCGCAGATCGTCCAGGACCTGCGGCTGATGGCGAGGCAGGGGCCGCAGAACGTCGTCGCCGCGGACGTGGTGCAGGCGCTCGAGGCCGCGCTGCGCGTCGCCCAGGGAGAGATCAGGCAGCGCGCGCTGCTCGAGCGCGACGTGTCTCCGTTGCCGGAGGTCCACGCGGATCCGGTGCACCTGACGCAGGTGTTCGTGAACCTCCTGATGAACGCGGCGCAGGCGATCCCCGAGGGTCAGCCCGATCGCAACCGCGTCAGCGTCCGCACCTTCGTGGACGCGGCCGGCCGCGCTTGCGTGCGCATCGGCGACAGCGGCGGCGGCATCCCGCCCGAGCTGCGCGGCCGCATCTTCGAGCCCTTCTTCACCACCAAGGAGCCGGGGAAGGGGACCGGGCTCGGGCTCTCCATCTGCCACGGCATCGTGCAGAAGCTCGGCGGCGAGATCCTCGTGGAGAGCGAGCCGGGCGTCGGCACCAGCTTCACCGTCTGCCTGCCACCGGAGCCGAAGACGTGAGTCCTGCGGCCTGAGGCCTACGCCGCCTCGCCCTCGTCCCTCACCGTCGAAGGGGCCGAGCCGACCACCGGCAGCACCACGGTGAAGGTCGTCCCCGCTTTCCCGCTCACGCACCGGAGCGCACCGCCATGCGCGCCGAGGATCTGCTGCGAGATCGCGAGGCCCAGCCCCGTCCCGTTCGCCTTGGTGGTGAAGAAGGGCTCGAAGATTCGCGCCTGTACGTCCGCGCTCATCCCGCGTCCGGAGTCCGAGAGCTCCACCTCCAGCTCGCCGTTTCCCGTGCGCCTCGTGCTGACCCGCAGGGTCCCGCCGTCCGGCATCGCCTCGCGGCTGTTGCGGATGAGGTTGAGGAAGACCTGACGGAGCTGGCCCTCGTCGAGCCGCGTCTTCGGCAGGCCCTCCTCGAGCGTGCGCACGACCTCCACCCGCGCCTGCTCCAGCTCGAGCCGCGCGAAGTCCAGCACCTCCGTCACCACGTCGTTCAGCGACTCCTCGCGCAGCGCCGGCTCCGGCAGGCGCGCCATGCGCAGGTAGTCGTCGGTGATCTCGGTGAGCCGGTCCACCTCGCGGGTGATGCTGCGGAGGATCTCGCGGGCCTCGGTGGCCTCGCCTTCGTCGCCGAACCGCGCGCGCGCCACCGCGTCCTCGAGCAGCTCCACGTTGAGGCCGATGGAGGAGAGAGGGTTTCGGACCTCGTGCGCCACCTGTGCGGACACCCGTCCCACCGCCGCGAGCTTCTCCGCCCGCAGCAGCGCCTCCTGCTTTTCGAGCAGCAACGCGTCGCGCTCACGCAGCGAGGTGGCCATGGCGTCGAACTCGCGAGCGAGGTGGGCGATCTCGTCCTTGCCCTGCACCCCGAGCTTGGCGCCGAAGTCCCCGCGCTTGATCCGCGCCACGCCGTCGATGAGCGTCCCCACCGGCCGCAGCGCGCGCACGCTGGTGATCGTCGCCAGCAGGCCCACGCCGATCGCGAGCAGCGACAGGCCGACGATGGCAAAGCCCGTCCTCCGCACCCGCTGCTCCGCCGCGTCCACGCGTTCGCGGCTGCGAGACTCCAGCGACTGCTGCAGCACGCGCACGTCCCTTACGATCGAAGCCTCGAGCTGCTTGAGCTCCGCCATCTGCGCCGCCGCCACGTCCCAGTCCGGATTCGCCGTCTCCAGCCGCGCAAGCGTGAAGCCGCGATCCATCGTCTGTTCGTACTGCCGGTAGCGCACGCCCAGATCTGCGAAGCGCCCCTCGAGCTCGCGCAGGAAGAGCTCCTCCGATTCCGGCGCCGTCTGCCGCACCCGCCGCGCGTTCTCCACACCCGCCGCCGCGCGCTCCGACAACAGCGGCAGCACGTACTGGCGCGCGAGCCGGATGTTTGCCCTCCGGGTTTCCGGGTTCTTGTCGTCGAGCAGCCGTGCGGTGTCGCGCTCCTGCCGTCCGTGCAGCGTCTCGATGCCCGAGGCGTCGCGCGCGAGAAGAAAGTAGCCCTGGCTCACCAGCCGGATGACCTGCTGGTTCTCCCGCATCTCCGCCACGGAGAAGAGCGACACCGCGCCGAAGGTGGCGAGCACCGCCGCGTAGCCAATGAAGATGCGGGTGGCGAGGGAGAGCTTCATTCAGTGCGCGCGGAGGGCCGGAAGGCGGCTCGTTTGACCTCCGGCCGGAGCGCCCGATACGCTCTGTAGTCCATTGTACTCCGCACGGGTGTCGAGGCGATGATCCAGATGAGCCTGCCTCGCCGGTCGGCTGCGGTCCTGCTGACCGCGCTGCTCCTACAGGCAACCAGCCTGCCGTATTTCCACTCCGCCGCGCATGCGCAGAGCGCCCAGTCGCTGGTCGTGCTGCCGTTCGTCAACGGCAAGGGCGCGCCGGACACGTCCGCCGAACGCTTCCGCGGCCTGCTCGACTCGGAGCTGCGCAAGCGCGAAGGCCTGTCGCTCGCCGCCGCGCCGAAGGCACCTGCTCCGTCGGCAACGCCTGCGAAGACCGAGGCCGCTCCGGTCGAAACCGCGAACGCTGCAGACGCCTCCGCGATCCTCGACGAGGGACAGCAGAAGCTCGCCGACCTCCAGTTCGAAGCTGCGGCGGAGCTCCTGCGCGACGGCATTGCGCGGATGACCGCGAAGCCGGAGACGATCGACTGGGCGCGGCTCATCGACGCGCACGTGTCCCTGGCGGTGGCGTCGTTCCGGCGTGGTGACGAGGAGGGCGCGCAGAAGGCACTCGGCACCGTCGTCCGTCTGTCGCCCGACTTCGCGCTGCCCGAAGGCCGCTACCCGCCGATCTTCGTCCGCGAGCTCGATAAGGCGAAGCGCCGCGCGGAGAAGCTGCCGAAGGGCGCGATCCATGTGGACGGACCTCCGGGCGCGGTGGCCTCCGTGGACGGCCGGGATCTGGGGATGGTGCCGGTAGTGGAGGAGGGCCTCACGCCCGGCGTCCACTACGTCCGGGTGGAGGGCACGCGGGGCGAGCCTTTCGGCGCGGTGGTGGAGCTGCGCGGCAAGGAGGCGAAGGTCACCGCGAGCTTCGGTGCCAGCGCGACGCGCACGCCCATCGCCGGACGCAGCGCAGGTGCGAGCAGCCCGAACAACAACGGCAGCGCCTCACCCTTCATCGGCCCCGTGCTCGACGCGTCCGCCCACGCGCGCGCCCACACGGCGGCGGAGGCGGCGGGCACGCAGTTCGCGATCGTCGGCGTGATCTACCGCTCGGGCGATCACCAGCTGACGGCGGCGACGGCGCTCTACTCGACGAAGGCGCGCGGCTTCGTGGCGCTCCCCCAGGTGGCGGTGGACGAGGGCCTGCTCACCGCGAACGTGGAGATCTACCGGCTGTCGGACGCGGTGGAGCAGTCGGTGAAGTCCTTTGGCAGGCCGCTCCTGATGGGGCACGACCTCGCCTCAGGCGCGACGTGGCAGCCGGGTGCGGTGGCGGCCGCGCCGCGCGAGATCGAGGTGCCGGTGACCGGTGGCCGAAGGTCCGCGCTGGAGCCCGGGCGAGAGCCGCAGCTCGCGGAGGACGAGGGCCGGCTGCGCGCGCTCGAGGGCGGCAGCATCCGGGAGGACCTCGCGCGCGATCCGAGAGAGGGCGCGCCGGGCGAGGTGAAGTCGAAGTCGAAGTGGTGGGTGTGGACGCTGGTGGGCGTGGGCGTCGTCGCGGCGGCAGGTGGCACCGCGTACGGCGTGCAGCAGGCGACCCAGCCGGTGACCGGAACGGTGACAGCGCGGTGGTGAGCACGATGTGTCGCAACGTTGGCGTGCCGGCGCTGGCCGGGCTTCTCCTCGTGCTCGCGGGCTGCGAGCCGAAGGTCGTGGACTACCAGGTGCGCGTGGTGACCTCCGCGTGCGTGGCGCCGTCGCCGCTGGAGGGGGTCACGCACCTGCGCTTCCGCGTGACCGGCCCCGGCCTCGAGCAGCCGCTCATCGCGGTCTCGAAGATCGAAGAGGCGGTGCAGCGCGTGCCGGAGATCCCCGCCGGCCCGAAGCGCGTGCTGGAGGTGCGCGGCTACGGCGGTGATCCGGCGACGTCGGCGGTCGTCTCGCTCGGGACCTCGCAGCCGTTCGATGTTCCGGACGTGGTTCCGGAGGGCGCGGCGCCGGTGGAGATCGTCGTCTTCCTCCGCCGCGTGAACACCTTCACCCCGCCCTCGACGATCCAGGCACCCACCACCTGTTCGCGGCTCACCTCGGCGCGCGCCGGGCACTCCGCCACGCTGCTCGACGACGGGCGCGTCCTCCTCGCCGGCGGCTACCAGTTCGGCGCCGAGCGCGCGCGGGACACGCTGCACACCGCGGAGCTCTACGACCCGGCGACGGGCTCGTTCAGCAACGCGCAGGACGTGGGCCTCTTCAACTCGCAGGCCCAGTTCACCGCCATCCCGCGCGCGTTCCACGGCGCGGTGAAGCTCCCGGACGGACAGGTGCTCCTCGCCGGCGGCGAGCGCCGCAGCGGTGGCAGCTACTTCGCGAACAAGACCGCGCTCGTCTACACGCCCGGCGTCAACCGCTTCTGGGGCTTCGAGATGAAGGCCGGACGCATTGGCGCGGGGCTCGCGGTGGACGAGGGCGGGCGCGTGCTGGTGGTCGGCGGCGTGGACTCGCAGGGCAAGGCGGTCGCATCGCCGGAGTGGTTCGATCCGAAGAGGGGCGCCTTCATCGCGCAGAACCCGGACGATCCGGCGCAGTCCGCGAAGGAGAACCCGAAGCTCCTCCCCGCCGCGGCCCCGCGCATCGGGATGAGCGTGTCTCCGGTGCAGGACGGCCGGTACATCGCGGTCGCGGGCGGCAGCGACGGCGCGCAGCTCTCCGACGAGATCCTCTTCTACAAGTTCGACGGCAGCACCTTCGCCCCCGAGCCCTCCACGGTGCGGCTGCGGCAGACGCGGCAGGGCGCCGGTCTCGCGCGGTTCGGTGACTCGAGCCGGCTCGTCATCGTGGGCGGCTATGGCGGCATGACCGCTCCGGCGGGCGCGCTGAGCTCCTCGGAACTCATCAGCACCGGCACCGCCTTCAACGTCGCGGACGGTCAGCCGGTCACCGCCTCGCGCGGCGACGTGTGCGTGGTCTCGCTGCCGGACGGGCGGGTGCTCGCGGTGGGCGGCCGCGCGGGCGACGCGAACGCGCCGGTCAGCGTGAAGAACGCGGAGCTGCTCGCGCCGAGCCCCAGCGGTGGCGCAGCGGTCTTCGAGGTCCCGCAGCTCCCCGTCGGGCGCTACCACCACTCCTGCACCACGCTGCAGGACGGCTCGGTGCTGGTGATCGGAGGCGTGGAGGAGGCGGCGAGCGGCCCGCGGGTGCTCTCCGACGCCTGGATCTTCACGCCCGCGCCGCTCGACTAGTCGCGCTCGGATGACCCGCCGTCCCTCGCGCGAGCCCTGGGGTGTGCTCGTCGTGTGCGTGGCCCTGAGCCTCGGGTTGGCGGCGCTCACCTGGCGCGCGGTGAGGGAGCGGGACCGGCTGCGCTTCGAGAACGCGGTGCAGGCCGCGCAGGACCGCCTCACCGGCCGGCTCGACGTGTACGTGGCGATGATGCGCGGCGTGCAGGGGCTCTTCGCGGTCTCCAACGACGTCACCCACTCCGAGTTCCGCAACTACGTCGCCCGGCTCGAGCTGGACCAGCGGTATCCCGGCGCGAAGGGCATCGGCTGGGCGCGGCGCTTCGGTCGGGAAGAGCGCGCGGCGGTCGAACAGGCGGTGGGCGCCGCGATGGGCGCCCCCTTCTCCGTGTGGCCCGCGGAGGCGCAGCGGGAGCACGTGGCGGTGCTCTACGTCGAGCCGCTCGACGACGAGAACGCGCAGGTGCTCGGGTTCGACATGAGCACCGACCTCGCGCGCGCGGAGGCCATGTCCCGGGCGGGCGACGAGGGACTCGCCATCCTCAGCGGCCGGGTGACGTTGGTGGAGCAGGTGCCCGTCCCTCACGGGCCCGGCTTCCTCATCTACCTCCCGGTGTACGAAGGCGAAGGCGAGGTTCCCCCGACGCTCGAGGCCCGCCGCGAGCGCCTGTCGGGCTTCGTCTTTGCCCGCTTCCGGGCAGAGGAGCTCTTCGCGGGGCTCTTCGGCCGTGAGCGCGCCCCGCGGGTCTCGGTGGCCATCTACGATGGAGACCCGACGCCGGAGCGGCTCCTCTTCGACGGGCGCGAGGTCCCACCCGGCAGCGACGACCGCTTCGAGGCCTCCGAAGCGGTGGAGGTCGCCGGCCGGCGCTGGACGCTGCTGGTGCAGAGCCGGCGCGCGCTGCACGACACGCACTTGTCCGCGGCGCTGGTGGTCCTCGCGGCGCTCCTGTTGTTGAGCCTCCTCGCCTTCCACGTCGCCCGGGGGCGCCGCCGCGCGCGCGAGGTCGCCGAACAGGAGCGGCGCACTGCGATGACGCTGTCGCGGCTCGCGCTGGCGTTGAACTCGGAGCTCGACCAGCCCCGGCTGGTGCAGCGGTTGGTGGACGAGGGCACCGCCCTCACCCGTGCCCGCTTCGGCCTCTACGTGCACAACGTGGCGGACGAGCAGGGCCGCTACGGGCTCTTCGCCGTCGCCGGCGCGCACCGCGAGGCCCTCGCGAAGATGCCGCCGCTGCGGCCCACGCCGCTTTTGAGCCAGACCCTCACCGCGAGGGACATCCTCCGCTTCGACGACGTGACGAAGAGCGAGCCCTTCGGCAAAGGGCCCCTCCTCGACGGGCTTCCGGCGGAGCAGCTCGCGCTGCGTTCATGGCTCGCGGCGCCGGTGGTCGGCCGTAACGGCGCGGTCATCGGCGCGCTCTTCTTCGGGCATCCGGAGGTGGGCGTCTTCCGCGAGGAGGACGAGGCGCTGGTGGGAGGCCTCGCGGCGCAGGCCGCGGTCGGTCTGGACAACGCGCGCCTGTTCGACGAGGCGAACCGCGCGGTGCACCTGCGCGACGAGTTCCTCTCGGTCGCCTCGCACGAGCTGCGCACGCCGCTGACGCCGCTGGCCCTGCGGCTCGAGCAGCTGGCGGGGCGCGCGGACGCGGCCGGCGAGGGTGGGGTGCCCGCGGCGGACGTGCACGCGGCGGTGGAGACGGCGAAGCGGCAGGTCGCGCGACTGACGCGCCTGGTGACGGACCTGCTCGACGTGTCGCGGATCACCTCGGGGAGGCTGCGGCTCCACCGGGAACAGACCGACCTGGCGGCGCTGGTGCGCGAGGCCGCCGCGCGCGTGCAGCCGCAGGTGGACCGCACGGGTGGAAGTGTCGCGGTCGAAGCGCCGGCGGCGTTGCGCGGGCTGTGGGACCCGCTGCGGCTGGATCAGGTGGTGGTGAACCTCCTCGACAACGCGCTGAAGTACGCGCCCGGCAGCCCCATCCGCGTGTGCCTCACCGAGCGCGAGCGCCACGCGGTGCTCACGGTGAGGGACGAGGGCATCGGCATCGCGCCCGACCGGCTGCCGCACGTGTTCGATCGGTTCGAGCGCGCGGTGAGCGAGCGCCACTACGGCGGGCTCGGCCTCGGGCTCTACATCGTGCGGGAGATCATCACCGCGCACGGGGGAAGGGTGTCCGTGGCCAGCCGACCGGGCGAGGGCGCGCTCTTCACCGTGGAGCTGCCGCTGGATCCGTCGGCGAACGGCCCCCGCGTCGAGCCGCAGTAGCGAAGCGGCGCGCGGAGAGGTACGCGAAGGCATGGAGCTGACGAAGCTGTTGACCCCTCGCGGCCTGCGGGTGCTGGAGGGGAGGGACCCGAAGCTGTGCGGCGCGCTCTCGCAGGAGGACCGGCGCTTCGTCGCCGCGGACGGCCTGCTCGCGCGCGGACCGTGCCTGCAGCTGCTGTCGGAGCTCGAGCGCGCGGTGCGCCCGGCCCTGCGGCGGATGGAGGATCCCATCCCCGAATGGACGATCCGCGCGATGGAGCAGAACTACGCGGAGCTGTTGCCGAAGACCGTGCGGGTGCAGACCGCGATGCTCGAATCGCGCCGCGCCCGTGCGTACCGCGCCGCGGAGGAGATCGGCCTCGTGTCTCTGCTGCGCTCGCCGGACTTCCACCGCTTCGCCGAGGCGCTCACCGGCCGGAAGCTCAAGCGCGGCTGGGGAATCCAGACGCTCTGCTACACCGCGGGCGACTACGCGGGGCCGCACAACGACCACCACCCGGAGGAGCCGGAGGCGAAGGACGGCTACGTGGACGTGCACCTCACGCTCTGCACGCCGGCGGTGGCGCACCAGTGGCTGGTGTACGAGCGCGACGCGCACTTCTCCCACATGCACAGCGTGCGCACGCTGGGCGGCGTCACCGCGTACCGGCTGCCGTTCTGGCACTACACGACGCCGCTCGTCGCCCGCCCCGGTCAGGAGGCGGACGCGCGGCGCTGGGTGCTGCTGGGGACCTTCCTCTACGCGGACGCCGGCCATCCCGCGGGTGCGGGAACCGGCGCCTCTGCGAAGACCCGGGCGCGGAATCGCTAGCTGCGCTCGGTGCCGTCGGTGGCCGGGGCTGCGTTGCCCTCGCTCGATCCGACTGCCGGCGCCGCCTCGGTGGGCGCCACCGCCACCGCGGCTGCTGCCTGCGCGGACTCCGCCGCCGCCGCAGACTCTGCCTCGGCGCGCTGACGGGCCGTCTCCTCCATCGCACGGCGCTCGGCCTCGCGCGCGGCCTCCTGCGTGGCGCGCTCGTCCACCGCGTGGTCCGACGCCGCGGCCTCCTCCGCCGTCAGCTCGGTGCGCTCGGCGGTGATGCCGGTCTTCTTCTCGAGGTCCTTGATCGCCCGGCGGAGCAGATCGTTCTCGAGCATCTTGCGGTTCGTCCGCTTCTCGAGCGCCTTGAACTTGTCCCGCAGCAGGTCCGCCTCGCCCTTCGCCACGGCGTACAGCCGCTTGTCGGTCTCGCCCTTCGACTTCAGCCGGCGCAGCTCCGACTCGAGCTCGGCGGCCTTCTGGCGCGCGCGCTTCGCCTCGTGCTCGGCGCGGTCGATCTTCTCCTTGTCCGCCTCGGACAGCTCGCGGATGACGCGCTGGGGACGGGCGCGCGCGGGCCCGGCGGCCGGGGGCGCGGTCGTCGGCTGGGCGGGCAGCGCGGGCGGGGCGGGGGGCACGAAGGCCACC
>JAFAFL010000116.1 GCA_023423535.1 Pseudomonadota bacterium | reverse complement strand
GGACGCTTCCAGCGAGATCGAGCGCTACTTCCTGCAGCAGATGGAGGAACGGCGGCGTGGAATTGCGACGCAGCAGGAGCGCATGACTACGGCGCAAAGCAGCCAAGTCGCCCTCCAGAGCAAGAAGACGTCGCTGACCGAGGAGCTGGGGCGGATCAAGTCCGACCGGCCGGGTCTGGCTGCGGAGTACGCCCAGCACAAAACGGAACTCGATGCCAAAGCGCGCGAGGTTGATGCCAAGCGCGTCGAAGCCATGGCGGAGGATCGCGGTGTCGAAGGCTCCGGCAAGGCGGGCCGAGGGCCGATGTATCGCGAGCGGATGAGTGAACTTGGCCGTCTGCGCGACGAGTATAAAATCAAGGAAGAGCGGACCAACGACGCGCAGAAGCGGCTGAGTGGTGTCGAGGGGCGCATCGCCCAGATCGAGCGCGAACTCACCAACATCGATGGCGATCTGGCCAAGCTGAAGGGCGAGGCGGACACGGCACAGCAGCGTATCCAGCTTGCAAGCGACGCGACGTCGGTCAGCGATGGTCCCCGCACCGACCCAAGCCGGATGGTTCCCACCTTCGAGCGTGCGCGGGCCGACTTCCGGCAGGAGCCGACCGCGGAGCGGCTGGCTGGCGTGCAGCAGCTTTGCACCCAGCTTGTCAGTGCGATGGCCAGCACGCCGGCGACGCAGAGCCGCGCGCGCAGCATCGATTGCGATCCGAAGCAGGCGAGTGAAGCCGCAGCGGTCGTTTTCGGATTGAATACCGGCTTGAAGACGTTCGAGGCCGAATGCGCCGGCGGCAATCGTCTCAATCAGTATCAGACGGCCGATGCGCTGTTCGGTTTCGCGCGCAAGTGCCTCGCTGACAGCGGTCTGCCGAGCCGGGACACGGACGACCTGCGCGCCAAGATCAACCGTTTGGAACTCAATCGGGACGACAAAGCCCATCGGTTCGTCGTCAATGTCAACGCGTTCCAGGACGAAAACCGGCTGGCCTATCTGTCGCTGGCCATTGCCATCGGTCTTGACTCATTGATTTTCATGGCCGGTCTGTTCGGCGCGAATGCCGTGCGCTCGCCGTTGTCGGATGTGCCGAGCAGCAAGGGTCGCACAGCCCATCAGCTCGAGGCGATCATCGATACCGCCCTGATGCCGCATAAGCTGGAGACGGCGCGGTTCGTGCTGGGCGCAATGCGTCCGATCACGCCGGTCGATGGCTTTACGGCGGAAATCATCTTCCACGACGACGATCCACATGCAGCGGACGTCCGCCGGGTGATGAACGCCGCGGCGACCATCGGTGCGGTTCGGCAGCCCGTGCAGGGCGAGTACCGCTATGAGGTGCGCTCCGAGCTGTTCGAATACCTGTCGATGGTATCGAAGCGGGAATTCGAGGCCAACAAACAGTACGCGACGATTGCCGACATGGAGCGCACGCTTCTCGTGGCGCTGCTGCCGGAGATCGGCGCGAATGCCGACATCGAGCTCAGCCACATGAATCCGATCCGCGAAGAAGCCGGTTTCATGGCTGAAGTGAAGATGGGCGAGATCCCTCAAGAGCAGCTGCGCACGGTTCGCAGCGCGCTCAATGCGGGGGCTACATATCAGCGCGTTCAACGCGCCGATAGCGAGGGCCGGCATTACTTCATTCACGGCGATTTCTATCGCGTGCTGGCGCGCATTCGCGGCCGTATGCTGACGTCGACGGCGATGCAACCGCAGCTTTCAGGGCCCTCGCACGGAGGAATGCTCAATGCTCAGCCGATGCAGGTCACGTCCCGCATGGTGGGATTGACGCGCATCGCGAATGATCCTCGGGGACAAGACGAACCGTCCGAACTGCGTCTGCGCGACGTTGTGCTGGAGGATCTGCTCGATGCCATCAACCTGGACGTCGAAACCTATCGGAGGGTGACGACAGAGCCCGTGGTGCACGCTGCTGCCGAGGCCGGTCAGGCGCTGTATTTACTGGCGGTGAAAAACCGCGAGCTGGATTCCTATCTGCAGCTTGCGCAGTTGGATTTGTTGCGCGCCATTAAACAAGCGGCGGACGTTTTGCGCGAGCATTACGCGCACGGGTTGGTCAATGAGATTGAAGCTGAGGTGAAGGGACAGGTCAAATGCCTGATCCTGTGCCCCGGCCCCGGCGTGCTGACGCATATGATCGACAATTTGCAGCGGTCTGCCGCCGAAACGGAACTTTCCGATGAGGAGCACGAGTTGCTGGACTGGCTGCTCGAATTGCGAAGCGTTCTTCAGGATGCCGATCTTGGCAAGACAACCGAATGGCATCGGGTGCAAGAGCACATCGCGTCTGCTCCCGATGCCCAGAACGGAGAAACGCGTCCTGCTCTCAACTAGCCAACATCGGTTGACACGGCTGCGGCTCGGGTCAAGGTTCTCATCGCGCGGGGCCAATATGTTCGAGGTCAAGTTGAGCGCGACGCGCGGAGCCAGAGCCGGAGGGTAACGGGGGTGATCATGCTCAGGGTGTTTTTGGCGACGACGAACATCTTCGTGTCGCTGGTCCTTGGCGCATTGGCGATGGGCGTGGTCTGGTATCTCTCGCCCGAGACGATGCAGAACCTGTTTCTGGCCGCCAGCGGCGTGAAGACCTGGCTGACCAGTCTCGGAATCGACCCGACCTACAACAACTTCATCTGGTTCTTGATCGAGGAGCGCCAGCTCGTCTTCATGGGTTTCGTGATCGTCACGCGGGTGGTGCTGGCGATCCTGGGCGCGATCTTCATCGCCCCCTTTACTGAGCCGGTGTGATCGAGGGATCGGTTCAGGCGCTGTTGCCGAACCGGTGCAGATCCATGCCGTAGATCTTCAGCCAGCGCTCGGCCTCGTCCATGCGCGGCATCGTCTTGCGCACCAAGGCCCAGAAGCGCGAGCTGTGGTTCATCTCGGCAAGATGCGCGACTTCGTGGGCCGCGACATAGTCGAGGATCAGCGCTGGCGCGAGAATCAGCCGCCAGGAAAACGACAGCATGCCCGTGGTCGAGCAGGAGCCCCAGCGGCTGACCTGATCGCGGATGGTGATGCTGCGCGGCTTCACACCCAGGCGGGCCGCATGGAACTGCACTCTGTCGTCGAGATCGCTGCGCGCTTGATTCATGAGCCAGTCTTGCAAGCGCCGTGGCGCGTGCTCGATATCCCCTGACACCAGCAGCTTGCGTCCCGCTTGAGTTTCCTCCAGCGCAACCACACGTCCGCCACGCACGCGTCCGACGAAGGATACGGTGTGCGGAATGCCGCGCAGCGGGATCGTTGCGCCATCGGAGAACGGAACCGGCTCCGGCAGGCTGCCAAGCCTTGCGTTCACCCAGTCGATGTGGCGCGACACGAACTGGCCGGCCTGCTCGAGATCGCACTGCATCGGGAGTGTCACGATCACAGCATGACGCGTGCGGCTGACGCGCAATGTCATGCGCTGCGCTGCCGGGTGATGCCGCACCTCGACAGGCGCAGGAATGCCCTGCATCCGGATGTGCCGCGACGTCTGCCGGCGGACAGAGCGCGCCTTCCTCATTCGTAGTCCTCGGTGCTTCTCATCATAGCTCGCTGTAACAAGCCAAACGTGCACACCGCCAACGCGAAATGAAGATATCGCTCAGCGCGCTGCCGCAGTGTGGCGGGCGCGCTTCACAACACAACACTACGACTTCGAGGAACGCTGTTGAAAGACGCCAAAGCCGGTGACGGGGTGCAGCCGGAAGACAGTGTCTATAAAAAGGCTCGCTGCCAAGGTCATGAGGCGATACGGCGCGGCCATCGGCTCGATAGTAGGACGTACGCTGATGGAATTCTGCTGGAGCTGACCAAGCCCCTCAGCCTTCAGCTTCATCGTCATGCGATCCGGTTCGCTATCGTTCGCAGGCGAAAAACAGAAGGCATTTGCTGCAAATTCGTGCTGACCGTTGGCG
>JAFAFL010000124.1 GCA_023423535.1 Pseudomonadota bacterium | reverse complement strand
GTCCATGGACGTCTGCTTGTCCATCAAAGCGGCGCCAGGGCTGAGGCTCTTGGCGCCGCTTCGTTGCTGGCGAGATGCTGGACGTAACTCAGTGCTCGGTTTTCGAACGATGCTCGGCCAGCGCGCGGTACTCCTTGCGCAACGCCCGCAGTTGCTTGTTGTCCATCGCCTCGAGATCAAGCACAGAGCGCTGCGCCGATTGCGTGGCGCGGATAAGCTCGTCGAGCTTGACATGAAGGATGTCGTTGTCGCGGTTCTGCGTGTTCTGAATCAGAAACACCATCAGGAACGTGACGATGGTGGTCGAGGTGTTGATGATCAGTTGCCAAGTATCGTTGTAATGAAACCAGGGGCCTGAAATCGCCCACAGGATGATCAGTACCACTGCGATGAGAAAGGTGCTTGGCTTGCCGGAACGGTCCGCCAGCCATTGACAGAATTGCGCGAATTTCATGGTGCCCTCCGATTTGTCTCTGACTTGGGACAGCCACAGGGCTTAGAAATTTTTTTTTACAACTGCGTAGGCCATTGGGGGCAAGTCAACAGGCGGTACAGGCCTCAACCTCCGGTCGCGTGACACAGGGCCTGCTGACAACTTTCATGCGGCCTCGGCGTCTGCATCTTTAACCGGGTCGCTGTTCAGCCCACACCCTGTGGTACGACTGACTGAGGATAGGCGCATGGCCGAAATTTCCCACCTGACCTTGCAAGTCAAACCCATCCCGTTCGAGCCGTCGTTCGAACAAATTCCCGATGACGAGGCTGAAACCAGCAAAGCACTGGCCGAAACCCTCCACGGGATTCTCGAGACCACCTTCAAAGACAACGCTCACGCCAATCGCAGCGTGCATGCCAAGGCCCACGGGCTGCTGCATGGCCACGTCGAGATCTTGGACAATCTTCCCCCGGCGCTGGCCCAGGGCGCATTCGCCAAGCCCGGCACCTTGCCGGTCGTCCTGCGCCTGTCGACCAACCCTGGCGATATCCTCAACGACAAAGTGTCGACCCCGCGGGGGCTGGCAATCAAGATCATCGGCGTCGACGGGCCGCGCTTGCCCGGCAGTGAAGGGGACACTACCCAGGACTTTGTGATGCAGAACGCCAAGGCCTTCACCGCCCCGACACCTAAGGCATTCTTGAAGACCTTGAAAATGCTGGCTGCCACCACCGACAAGGCGCCACGAACCAAGCAGGCGGTTTCTGCCGTGTTGCGCGGCGTCGAAGCGACGCTCGAGGCGCTGGGTGGCGAAAGCGGCGCGTTGAAAAGCTTGGGTGGGCACCCGTTGACCCACATCCTGGGCGAGTCCTTCAGCACGGTGGTGCCGGTGCTGTACGGCCCTTACTTCGCCAAGATCGCCGTCGTGCCGGTTTCCCCAGAGCTGACAGCGCTGACCGACAAGAAACTCGATGCGGGTGACGACCCCGACGTGCTGCGCACGGTCGTCAGCGAGTTTTTCGATCAGCATGCCGCCGTCTGGGAAATCCGCGTGCAGCTCGCGACCTCGATCGAACAGATGCCGATCGAGGATGCCACAGTGCAATGGCCGGAAGATCAGAGCCCGTATGTGACTGTGGCGCGCATCAGCGTGGCGCCACAGCCCTCATGGGATGCAGACAAGCAGCGAGCCATCGATGACGGCATGGCGTTCAGCCCCTGGCATGGGTTGGCGGCACATCGTCCGTTAGGTGGGGTGATGCGGGTGCGCAAGCCCAGTTACGAGATGTCGGCAGGGTTCCGCGCGGCGCACAACGGCTGCCCGATTCACGAGCCGCGTTGAGGTGGGGCAGGATAGGAGGGTTTAGAGGCCGTCTGGACTCCCGAAGCACAATTGGACATTCACATAAATCAAATGGGTACGAATGGGGGATTGGATTTGTACCCGCAGATGTACCCCTTTCAGCAGCAGCTTCGAGTGGGTTGAAGTGGACGCAACAAGGAGGGATCGGTTTAAAAGGTGCAATCCCTCACCCACTCGCGCAATTTATGCTTTGGACTCGTCCCAGTCGCTACGCGTCGCAGCAGTCAGCGCATCCCAGTCATCAGGAGGGTTGCCGCGGCCCAGCATCTTCTCGAATACGGCGTAGGGATCGGATTTGCTGCCTGCGGAGCGTAGAGTGTTTTCATCGTTGACCCATGCATAAACGATGACCTTGGATCTTGAGTCGTAGCGAAAGAACAGCCGAAAGCGCCTGCCGATTTTTGCGCGGCGCCAATGTCTGTAGGCGGTGCCCAGCGTGTTGCCTTGGCGGAACTCATCACGGCCTGGGTCGGCAGGCACAGCCTCCATGATCAGATGGCTCAATGCCCGAAGCAGCTTGACGTTGGCGTTGCTTTCAAAACCCTGCGGGTCGTTCTGCTCGGCCCTGGCGGCGGCTTCTTGCAATTTGCGTAGCTGTAAAATCACACCTTCATGGAACAACAGTGTCCAGCCATGTCGCAGCATCAGATCGCGACCTCACCATCGATATCTTCGTCCAGGTTTATGGAGTGGTTTGCGTTGGCGAGCATGGTTTGCGCCAAGTCTTCCGGCAGAGTGGTGAGGTTGCGGCCGCCTCGGATATCAGCCTCCAGCAAACCCAGGAAGGCACCGATGGCAGGGTCTTCGTGGGTGGTTTCTACGCGGCTGACCACGATTTCACCGCCGCGTACGTCGAATGCAATTTTGCCACCTGTGTCAATGCCCAGTAGCTGGCGAACGGATTTTGGCAGTGTGACCTGCCCCTTCGAGGTCAACGTGGCGATTTCGTGGATGGCAGGCATGAGCGTTCTCCGGATGTACAGATTGAATGGTAAGGAATAATCCTTACATGGTCAATCTTGAGTTCTGCTGATCGGGCACAAGTAGGGTTAAGGCTCAGAAATTTAGCAGGATGAGTTTCACTGCTTCTCGGGACCCGATGCTCGATACCTTGCGGGCTTTACGCTCACGTATAAGCTCGCACTTGACGGAATTAGTGATTTCAAGCCCGCTTCGCGATGATGGCTGCTTGCCAGTATTTCCGTGCTCGACATATGCTCCGTCCAGTGTTGGCCTGCTGACGCCCTCCAGTATGTACCTGCGACCCGATCCGGATCGGCAGCGCTCGTGAAGGCAATGCGGCTTTGACTTCGGGTCAGGAGGGG
This sequence comes from Pseudomonadota bacterium, assembly GCA_023423535.1. Taxonomy (GTDB): domain Bacteria; phylum Myxococcota; class Myxococcia; order Myxococcales; family Myxococcaceae; genus JAFAFL01. The sequence goes on along the minus strand of JAFAFL010000124.1, from coordinate 14,383 downwards.
TATCCAACCTGACCGGTGTCCAGCCGTGGTCATGGTTTTTCAGTGAGGAGATCTGCGACCACCGCCTAGGTCTCATCCGAGAGTACGTAACACGTTGCCATCAAAGAATACCTTTTCGTAGATGACCGGGAACCCTACAGAATTTAAACTTCCGAAGGGCGCCGATTGGGTCTCTCGGGATTACGTACAGAGCCCAAAGCCTAGAGCCTAGAGCCTAGAGCCTAGAGAGCTTATGGGGTCATTTGTTTCGCAGAGCGCAAGGAATGCAATGTCGAGGATCTACAGCTATCTGAACTCAATCAGATCCGGTCAGCCGATCAATTTTGAGGCTTTTGCTAAGGAGTTGAAGAAGTATGGTAAGGGTGCTGGCTATCTGTTCAATACTTTTTCAACGTCGAAAATCGGAAGGAGCAGCTATCAGGTGGCTGTGCTGCGTGAGGATCGCTTTGCTGAGCTGATTCGTGAACACGCTCCATCAGAAGTTACGGGCCGTATTGGTGCTGCTTTGAACGGAAATAGTCATGCAGCAGCAGTAAGCGGCTCGCTTTTGATAACACGAAGCGTGGTCCATCCTCATCCAAGCGTGGTTCTTCTGAGCGAGCACGGATGGGAAGTACCTAACACTCTCCGACCAACAGCGTTGCTGGTGGAGAATCTCGAGAACTTCCTGGCTCTCAAACAGACCGTCGACATCCTGGCCAACTGTAGCGTAGCTGAGCCATGTGAAAATTTCGACGTTATTTTCAGCGCAGGTAATCAGATCACCAACAGACTGAACATGCCATTTCTCAGCCAGTACCAGAGGCTATACTGCCTGTTTGATGCCGATTTAGGTGGACTGATAATGTATCGGACCCTTCTCAAGGGGTTGCCAGGCGGGCATCAGGTCGTATTTTTGTATCCTAATGATATCGCCCATCGGTTAAGCGCTTCCAAATACTCAATAAATCAGTACACGAGACAAGCGCTCCTTGAGTTCGTTGGTCTATCCAAGGAAACCGATGAGCTGATCGGTCTGATGCGAGGCAGCCAAAGAGCGCTAGAGCAGGAAACCTATTTGATTTCGGCAACGACAGGGAACTGATGATGTTGAGCAACTCCTACGCGTTTCAGGACGTATACAAATTTCATAGACTGATTTTTGTTAACAGTGCTGCCTATGCTTATACCGTAATTCGCATAGATAAACACACCGCTTTGTGTGGTCAAAACAACCTCGGAAAGACCTCGATGCTGAATGCATTGAAGCTTTTTTTGCTGCCACACGAGAACTTCAAGAGATGCGACAAGAAATTCGCTTTCAAGGGGCCCGCCGGGACATACTACTCGACTGAGGCTAGTTACAGCTACTATTTTCCGGAGAATCACTCCTTTATCATCCTCGAAGCGGAGAACATGCACGGCCCGTTCTGCTTGGTTCTACACCGCGGGAGTCGACCATTCTCATACGGGCGAATGGCAGTACCTTGTACGTATGCCGACATCCAGCACATGTTTTGGGATCTTGAATCACCCATCAATGGAGGATTGGGGGCTCCAATAGAAGGCATTTCACTTTCTGTTGTGCTGTCGGATCTCCGAACTCGGGGAGGGGAGGCAATGAATGACGGCGCTATCATCCGTCAGCGGCTCTTCGGTCAGCATGCACTTAATCGTGAGGAGGGCCGATTCTGCTTGTTGCCTCTTAGGAATGGCGGTACGGCTCGAGAAATCGACGCGTGGAAGATGCTAATCCACCTGGCCTTCGACATTGGGGCAAAGGACAACCGCACTCTGCCGGATACTATCGCCACGATCATCGAAGGGGATAAAGATCGGAAGAATGCAGAGCTGAGTGTCAGCCTGAGCGAAATTCTGGATGACTATGAGAGCCTGAAAAAAGAAGGCGATCGCTTGGCGGATATAGAAAGCGCTCGGAGGCCCTGGGAGGACTTTGATAGCCAGTTCCAACTGTTTGAGACGAAATCCGCACTAATTATTCAGAGTATCGTCGATGTTGAGCATGCCTTGGCTGAAAGGCAATCCAATATTCTTGATGAGGTAAAGGCAGTGTCTGAGAGGTATCAGTCTCTTGATGCGGCTCACTCAGCTAAGAAGCAGCACCACGGCCTGGTCAAGGCTGAGTATCTGAAGCTGGCTGGAGCACTGAATCTCCGGCATAAGGATTTGGAAGGCGTCCAAAAGCAACTATTCAAGATCAGCGAGATTCTTCGGCGTTATCCTGGCACAACAGAACATGAGGTCCGCGAGCTCTTATCCGATCTCTCAACAGAGTTGACCGCAGAGATCGAGACCCTGACAAATAAGGTTCAGAGCGCTGAGCAACTGGCCCAGGCGATCAGGAATAAGAACAGTCTTACCCGTCAACGCGACCAACTCCGAAAAATTCTTGAAGAACATGTGGAAACTGTTCTCGAGCAGGTTGATCGTCACAGCGCATCGGTGCTGAGTAGCTTGAATTCGACGCTGTTTACCAAGCTGACACCTCGACTCAACTCTGACCAAAAACAGGCCATCAGGGAGTTTGGCTGCCTATTCCAAGAACGTGGCTCTTTCATCAGCTTCCTTTGCCAGGAGACCTCATTTGGATTCATGTCTTTTGACCCGACCAGGGCAAGGAAGCAGCACGAGCAAGACCTGATTAAATTGGATGACGATATCAAGGACTGTGACGATCTCATTAAGCGTCTAAACGATGACAGCAAGTTGACTGCTGAGCAGGTCAAGGATAAAGCCAAAAAATTAGCCTGCGAGCGGATTGAAACTGATGAAGAGATACAACTACTCAGCCGGCATGGCTACATGCGCGAGCAGCAGAAAACATTAGAATTTGAGGTGGGGGAACAAACAGCAGAGTTGGCCAAGCTACATGAGAATGTTGCGGAAGCTGGCAGCGAACTGGAGAGTCTGCTGGTACAGGTTGAGCGTGCAAAAGAAATGCTCGCCCGGGTTAGGAAGGAAAACGAAGACCTGCGCAGTTACCTTGAGCAGATCCGGAACGTAGCTGAGATCACTTTAGGATTTCTTTCGATCCGTGAAATGAAGCTGAGCGCTCGCGATACTTCCTTTCACCCTAACCAGATTAAGGAGATTTCCCAGTTCGCCTCTGAGGTTGCCAAGAGCAGAGAAGCCTTGCAAGTGGCCTTGGATGAGCTGCTGAAGCGTAACTTGCTGGGCGAAGAGGGCAGAGACTTTGGCTACCACGCTTTCCATGACTTGAGTAGGATGCGTAGTTGTCGGAGAGCTTTCGCGGCGATGTTTGGTACATTGGAAGGTGAGCAGCAGACCTATCAGGCCAAGGTCACCGCTCATAACTCGAATACCTCTATTCAAATTGACGAAATCAAACACGCCAGGAGGATGATCAAGGAGTTCGAGAAAGAGGTAGATGACCAGCTCTCGGAGTTCAGTGTGTCTGACCTCGAGGCGATTGAGATTTACTGCGTATTAAATCCCCATTTCGAAGAACTGTTGGTTGATATCGACTCCATAAACCTCATGACAACCGGGCTCCATGAGAAGCGCTTGTATGAAAGGTTACGAGCTTTCTGCACCGAGTTCTTTGTTAACGGTGGCCGTCGGGGGACCACCTTGGATATGAATCTGTTGATTGACCGGGTAAGATATCGGTACCGCAAGCGAGGGCATGAAAAGTACACCGAAGAGGATCAATCCAACGGTACTACGGCAATGATCAACTGCCGCCTGCTATCGATTCTTCTGCGCAGGCTGCTGGTTGCTAACACACAGATCTGCTTGCCATTGGTTATGGATGAGCTGTCGAATCTGAGCCACTTGAATCTGAGGGCTGCGCGTGGAATCGCTGAGTCAGAAGGGTTCGTGCTGTTCGGGGCGACACCGGAACCGACGTCTACCATCGCGAAAGTAATCGAAAACTACATCGACCTTTCGCATTTTCTCGCCACTGACAGGGCTTATAGCCAATTACGTCGAGTGATCTATACAGGTGAAAGCGAGTCGCTGAGAACAAAAGAAGATCCCATCGATGCCGCTGCGGAGATCACTTCGGGATGATCGTTGCAGCAGACAAAACGGTCATGCTCATGATCGAGCACAAACACATTTTCCTTGATCTTATCGATATCATGGATGAAGGTACGGCTGGTGAAGAGGTGCCAACTCGTCTGTATGAGTCAAGAGTGATGAAACTGCTTGCTTCGTTGGGGAACAGTAAGTCCGATCGTCAAAAAATTGAAGCGGCCTTCGACGTTCGTAACCTTGTCCGGGCGAGCTTGATATTGCATCATGACATAAAGCGCGGAGTCATTGCTTTCGCCCCGTTTTTGATCGAGTTATTTCGCCATTTTGATAAATCGCGTCTTCGGCAGTTGAGTAGTGCCGATCTTGAGGCGCTGCGCGATAGTTTTAACGATAGTCTTGAAAAGCTTCGTGATTTGACAGTGATTGAGCAGGGTAACGACACGTTCGAGGATGAGCTTAGGCTACTCCGGGAACGCATCCGTTACGCTCAAGGGAAGATCAAGGAGAACGTGGACAGTCTTCAGGGGCAGACTCTTCGCCTGGCAGAGATCGTCGAAGTGATGAGCCTGGAGAACCTCGACGAGGTGAAGCGGGCTCGCGGTGCTTTGCAGGCGATCACCCGAATCTACGGTAGGCATGTTCTCCCCACATTGCAGTTCCTAAACGAGAGGGAGCCTCTAAAGAAAGGCCTGCCGGCACTCACTGCCTTGCTGCGGATATCCGAGATGTTCCGCGATGCCAAACTGCCCAAATTGGGTCAGCAGGTTCTCTATGCTGTGACATCCATTCGCTCCTATCGCTACGACGTGGAAATCATCAGCAAGTCTCTGCAGCGCTACGTGCATCAGAATGAACGTCAGCGTCGTGAATACGACCAGATTGAGAGTGTTTTCAACGATCTACTGGTCGCCTGTCGGGAGCTTCATGACGGGAAACTAAGGGGCAACCTGATCCCTAAAGATCATGAGGTACTGGAGCGTTTCTCTACCTTCAAAGGCATGAAGAGGCAGAGAGCCGATAGCAAGATTGAATGGCACAACGTAGACCATTGGCTTCACCTTCAGGAATATCTGCGGAGTAGCCTGAGTTCACTCAAAAATACCCAGGTTACAACAACGTCTGTTGAGCCGGTAGGAGAGGACGTGCTCAAAGCCAGGCGTGCTTCAGACGTGCGCCGAAAACTAATTGGAAAGCTGATAGATGAGTGGCCTGTTCAGGTTGGGCCTGACGCCCATGCGTCGCTTCATACATACCTGGCCCGGCAACTCAGTGACTACGAAATCGCCGACCTGGTGGAAGGCGTGTCTTGGCTAAAGCACCGAGAGGATATTGTGCTAGTTCCTCGATTCCAGTTAGGGGTGATTGAGGACGACAGACAGAAGCTGACCTATTACAAGTTGAGGATCGAGGAGCAGGGCAGTGAGACAACAGCTTAGTCAAGCTATCTATAAAGAGTTGATGTCGGGAAAGGTGATCAACAAAGACACCTACGAGAATGGTGAAGTAAAACCCAACCCGCTCTTCGAAGAGGTGCTCAATAACTTCGACCAGAGTTACAAGCCCTTGTATTTGAACGTCGGGTTTGAGTTAGTGATGCGGAATGGCTTCATCTACATTCGTTCAGTCGAGCGCGACGAGGAGCACAGCGAGGTGGTCAGGAAGATACAGGTTCTGCTGCTGATCCTTGCTCGCGGGCTGCATGAACAGGGCTACCAGCTTGATATTCTACGCGACGGTGAAGCTGGTGTATCTGATGGGATCATGGAGGAACTGGGGAAAGGAGATGACAAACAAGACGTCATGTCTGCCAGCAACATGAAAGGTGAGGCTCTTGCATCTGCAGTTAGGAAAAATCTCGAACAGCGTGGGATCGCCTACAGGAATGCAAAAGGCAATCTGGTACTGACTCATGCTGGATTAGCGTTCTTTGATGACGTCTTTAAGTACAGTAACGCTGAGCCAGGCGTAATTATGGTGGCTTGAGTCTTATTGAAGAGATTCGATACTACTTTCCAGTTGGCGTAGGGGCTTTCGTATCACTGTTTCTGCATGGCAGAGTTTCGCGCTGGAGAGCGCCGGAACTCTACGGAAACTCACTTGGGTTGCGGTGTTGGTAGGATTTCGACGCTTTCTATACAAAACGTGATAACAAAAAGCTCTCGCTCGCCAGCATGCTTAGCCAAGAATATTCAGGAATTCGGTCATACACTCGGCCGTAGTAGAGGATGCCTTCTCCGCCACCCTCCCAGTCCTGCCCCTTCAACTCCTTAGCGCCGCTTGGCCCATATCTCGGGCTGAGGCCATACTCTGGATCTAGGCTCTGTATGAAATCCCGAGACACCCAATTGGCGCCCTCCGGAAGCTGAATTCTGTAGGGTTTCCGGCCATCTACGGAAAGGAATTCTGTAATGGCAAAGCGTTACGAACTCTCGGACGAGGTCTGGGATGTGGTCTCCGATCTCTTCATCGAAACTCATAGCCGAGGGCGGCCACGCCTGAGCGACCGCCTGATGCTCGATGGCGTGCTCTGGGTACTCTGCTCGGGCGCTGCGTGGCGAGATATGCCAGAGCGCTTCGGCCCATGGTCAACGGTGTATCAACGGCTTCGCGGCTGGCGAAATCAGGGGACGTTCGATCAAATGCTCAAACGCTTACACCTGAGATTGAATGAGCAAGGCTTGATCGATCTGCAAACTTGGATAATCGACTCAACCGCGGTGCGCGCAACCCGAGCCTCATCCGGCGCTCGGAAAAAGGGGGGCCTGACGAACCTGCCGATCACGCTCTAGGCCGCAGTCGTGGTGGCCTGACAACCAAGATCCACATGCTCTGCGACGCTAACGGAATACCGTTGCGCTTCCTCCTCTTTGGCGGTCAAGCCAGTGACATCAGCTACGCACAACTACTTCTGGACAAAGTCAGCATTCCATCGAGCCAGCGTGGCCGCCCGCGCAAGCGCTGCAAATGGTTGCTCGCCGACAAGGGCTACGACGCCGAAGCGCTACGCCGCTACTGCGACCAGTACCGAATGCAACCCGTGATCCCATTACGCTCAATGAAGCGCAAACCCAAGCCTGGCTTACCCAGACTGTTTGATCGGCCCAAGTACCGACAGCGCAACATCATCGAACGCATGTTTGGCTGGTTGAAAGAGAACCGCCGGATCGTGACACGCTTCGACAAGCTCGCGAAAAGCTACGCCGCCATGGTCTCGCTGGCGTGTTCCATGCGGTGTTTGCGACATCTCTTTTCGTACAGAGCCTAGTCCATACCCTCAGTGGTTCGGGGTTGGCGGTAGGGCTTACGTTGGTAGCCATCCTGGAGAACTACCAGGCCGCAGACGGTTCAATCAAGGTGCCGGTAGTACTTGAGCCGTATCTGAGAGCGGGTGACACTCTTTAAGCCGTAACCCGGTTCGAGCTGCTAGGCGAGAAATGGTTGACCAACATACCCGCCTGGTATCTCAACACACACCCGTTTACTATGATGCCAAATTGGCATACTCGCGTAAGCGTCAGCAGAGCTGTCGGCATACGCGACCAACGCCATTGGTGAACGGGAGGGAGCCCGGTGCCGGCGTTCAGGCGTCTAATCTCCTCCTTGAAAAACTTGTTGTCAGGCCTAAGGCCTGATCAACACGAGCCGAGGTACCAACGGGATGGTCTACTCGATGCCTGGAGCGAGATTTTGACGAACTCTGATGATATTTGCTTCGACGAAGAGCACGAAGACGAGCTACGAGAGAACAATCCAAATAAGCCGGATGTTTTCGCGTTTGATTGCGGGCAACTTCCTTTCGAAGCAATGGGTGATCACCATTTTGAGCTGCTGCTCGCGGATCTTTACCGCGATAAGATGGGGGAGGTGGGGTTCGATTGGTATGACGAAGCACGGCGCCTCAATGATGGGGCTGACCAAGGCCGTGACGTCATCCTCTTCAAGGACTCGGTTCCTGTTGGTGTTATCCAGTGCAAACGCCTAAAGTCCGTACTTAAGCGAGACGCAGTTATACTGGAGATATGCAAGTTTTTTCTCTATGCACACACACGCCCCCAAATTGTCTCACCAGACGGTTCGCCGTTCAGGTACATAATAGCAGCGGCTGATGGAGCGGCCATCGATCTTACCGAGTTAATGGTTAATCGAGGGCGCGAGCGCTTTGAAAAATTGCGTGAGGTTTTTGAAAGTAAGGTGATTACTGCAAGGAACTCATCGCAAAAGCTCAGCAAGCACCCCGCTCTGAGTAAGCTGAAGAAAAAAGACTTATGTGATCTAATATGGGGGCGTATTGTTGATCTTCAGACGAATCTTCATAAGAAAGATGACCTGTCGAGTTCTTTAAGAAAGCTTCCAAACCTAAAAGAAACTTACTTCAAGCTTGATTCGAACTTCGCTGCGGTCAAGGATGAGGTCAGAAAGCTATTCTTGACCTATGGTATGCAATTTGGGGGGCAAGACGAGCAGTATGCAACCGCGATCAGGACTGAGTATTATGATTATGAGTTTGGTGATCATAAGAGCTTCAATATTGCTTTAATACAAGGAGCGGAGCTAACTCCTTTTTTAAAAGGCATGCTTTGTCCAGTGAGTGGTTCGGTAAAGTCTAAATTTGGCTCAAGACCTGTCGTCCTTACGGCTGGCTCGCGAGCTGCATCCGTAGCTGAATGGGCAGAAATTGACTCCCTTGTTAGAGAATATCCTCATCCGTTGGTCTTTGCTGTCGGGTGTGGGGAAGTCACGGGTGCTCAGTTATTAGAATGGCGTGGGTCTGATGATTTCGTGTGGATTGACCCCGAATGGGAGCCGGCTGCTGAAAATCGGTTTAACGCTGGCTGGTGTTGGGTGTCAGATCCGCGCGAGGGCAATTATCAATGCTACATTCTGGTCGAGAATGAAACTGGAAGCCCTGAGTTGGATCATGGTAGTGCCTCGCTACGACTCGCGTTCAAGGATGTCGTCATATGGCCGACTCTTGGAAATGATTTCACGAACCCCGTAACAGATTCACGCTCTCAATTACGTAGACTCATGGCCAGTCGTACTGAGGACGCGGGTAAACGACCAAATCTGGTGTTAGCCTGCCAGCACGTCGGGGCTGTTAATAGTGCCTTAAATGCAGCTTCGGACTACTATGGCCAGCGCGCTTCTTCAATTATCGGCATCGTCATGGCCAACAGCTCCCGACTTGTCCAATGTGATGCCGGAATGTGGAGTGCGACAGGGATTTTTCCGGCGTTGGATACTGAACTATCAACGCGTCCTTCATCCAAATTGGTCAAACCAGCTGGTAGAGTGATGCGGCGCAGTGGTAGTGGATCACTCATGTTCTGTTTGGATTGGACAGCCGATCCAGCGCTCAAATTGGTCAAGTCCCAAAGGCTGATCGCTAAACAGGTGGTGGATGAGCTTACACCTGAGTCCTTGGAGTTCTTCGAACTCTTCGATCGCCATCCTCCAGATGACGACTACCAGCCAGCGGTGCTTAAAGAACGCCAGTATCTGAGTGAGCTTATCCAGAATGGCGTAATCGCTGATTGCAAGAATTTTAGCTACCGCGCTTGTTATGGCACTAGAAGGGATAGAGAGTTTTCTCCTGAAGATCTGAGTGCCGCTGGGGCTAATATCATGCGCTCGATTAATGCCCTGAGTTTTATCAAGGTCTCGCCATCTAGTCAATGGTCAGTTACCCCACATTATGAGGGGCATATTAACTATACGGATGCAGAAGTTGGCGAGATGAGTATCATGGCGTGGAGTAGTAAGGATTACTCAGTGCGTGATATGGAAGCGCAACTTTTTGAATGGGCCAGGCAACCTAGCGCGCACCCGAGTTTACTCGTGTTCGCAGAGGGCAGGGGCACCATTAAAGTGAACAAGCCAAGTCACGGAAGATACGATATTACTGCTGTCCCGTCAGTGAGGGACTCCATCACTGATGCAGTCGTGCCTCGTAGTGTTTATTTGTTTGATCTGCGGAAAGTCGAGGATCAGTGCCTTGATGATGCAGATCAAACACCAGATGAGTTCATGGGTGAAATCATGAAGCGCAGGGCTGACCTCGATGCTTAATAAATTGCTAGAAATAATTGACCAAAGGGCTGTCGACGCACAGTTCGAGCTAGTGTCCATCGAAGCGTTGATGCTTAACGATGATCAAAAATGGCCAGAAGGAAAAGCGCCAGGGCAATTGGGTTATTGGGAGTCTGAATTCGCCTCGCTACTATTGGTTGACTTCACAGACAAAAAGGCCACTGATGTCAAGCGCTATGCTGATAGAGCGGTTAACTACCTTGACGCCCGAATTCTTCAGCGGGAAAAAACAAAGCCGGTCATCGATGGCTATCTCGTAATGGCTGTGCAAGCCAGTGAAGAAATGAAGGATTTTATTCTGGCTGTCGAAAAAAATACCCTATTTGTGCGTAAACATGTAGTGGTCATGGCGAATGGGGAATGGGAGCGATGCGAGCGTATTACGCCCATTGGGCTTAGCCGATCTTCATCTCTCTCTACACCCCCGGCATTCACACCCAATGACGCAGGGGCCGTGGGCCTTTTGGAGGCGTTGGCGACTATCAAAAGCACCGAGCTTGCTAAGCTTCACGGGAAGGAGTGGAACCTGAATGAGTAATTTTCCAATCAAATTCCTATCCGTTGAAATTAGTAATTTTAGAGGGGTTCCAGGCGTACTCAACGTCCCGCTGGATGCACCTTTGACGGTAATTTACGCTGCGAATGGTACAGGCAAGAGCACCATCTGTTATGCATTAGAGTGGTTGCTGACAAATGAGATCAAGGATGTAAATGACGATAAGCTAGCCTGCCAGTGGGGGGAGGGCGAAACCTACGTCTCAGCGAAGTGCCTGATTGACGGTGTGCCTCATGAGATGTGGCGACAAATAGATAATTTTTGGTTGTCGAAAGAAGGCGGTAAACGCAAAAAACTCACTGATGAAAAGTTGCTTGCATTACTTACTCCTGCTGCAATTTCTGGAAAGACACCACAAGCAACCAAGAAGGCCAAGCGAGGCTGGCTTCGTAATAGCCGCTGGTTGTATTCAAATTCGCTTTCGCTGTTGATTGATAACAAGCATGCTGAAGAGCGGCAACAAATATTCGCCGATATTCTTGGTTTTGGGCACCTGGCAGGCACGCTACGTGACCTGAAAGATTACAGAGGCGCTTTGCCTAGCACCAGGGGATTGCATGATAATGTCTGTAGGCTTACCACGGAGATTGAGGAGACTCAGCTTAGACTGGAAGGAAGTGCTCCTAGCAGGGAGAAAGGTTTATCCAATCTCAGAATTCTGAAGGAAAGCTTTGGCCTGTCTTCTACCCAAGGAAATTTCGTTAGCGACTTACGCGAGGTTGACCTACGCCTGCGCATATTTGACCAGCGAACTGAGTCGCGGCTTAAGGGACTGATAGAGCTTGAGTCGCAATGGGATTACTTCCACTCTTCCCAACAGCAAATTGAAGTCCTGCGGCGATCGGTTGCAACTGTATCTGAAGAAATTCTTGCGCTGACTGAGCAGCAGAAAAACACTTCGGAAGAGCTAAGTCTGGCGAATATCAAGTATGGCGATGGGGAGCGCAGTGTCAGTTGGGCTGATTCGAAGCTCTCTATCCTGCAAAACAGTCGCACCATTACGAAGTTGCCGAGTGTGGCAGATTACTTTGAGGCCGATACTGTAACTCACTCATCCCTGAGCGCCAGCTTTGTAGAGTTCGGATGGTCAAAAGAGAAGAAAGGTTCTTGGCGTGACGCTTTGGATACTCTGGAGTCAAACCTTCCAGAAATCAGCGGACTAGTCCGCGAGCAGTCACGGCTGGAGGCTAACTATGTACATCCACCTGCAAACTTGCAAGCCGCAATTGATGCGGATAAGTTGGCTCAAGACGATGTAATTCGCCAAGCGGCAAGGTTTGAAACATTAGCGGATACATCTGAACGTTTACGGTCTTTGGGTGCGGACCTCCTCAACTCAAGTGATAGTCATGTCTGTCCACTCTGTACACACGCGTGGGAAGATTCGGGGCAGCTAAAAAGCAAGGTTCTTTCTCAAGAAATCTTGTCGCCCACGATACGGGAGGCCTCTTTTAAGCTGGACGCGGCACGTACAAGTGCTCAGGCTACAGCCCAAGCGTTGGCTCAGGCTCAATCCGCTCAAGCTCATCATGAACAGTTCGTCAGGCAGCTTAATACGGTTAAGGGCAAGCTTTCGGCTTTTGATGCGAGAACAAATTATCTGACGATAATGGGCGTAAAAGATTTTTCGAGGCTCAATATTCAGCAGGTAGAACATCTCAAAGAGCGAGCTTTGGCTGCAATTGAGCTGGATTTGATTTTTTCTGAGCTGCCAGATCTTGAGAAACTATTCTCGCGTCCTCCAATCTCGAATTTTGTTGAGCGTGTTGAGGGGGCGATTATCGCGCTCGAAGAGTATCGTAGCTATTATAAAAAACAGATGGATGACTACAGTCCTGAACGTACCAGACTTGATCAAGCTGTAAAGTCATTGCTGGCAGCAATTGATGAGCGAAACTCACAAAATAAATTTACTGCTGGCAATGTTTCCGCGATGACTACTGCCGTCGATAGGTTTATAACCCTCTGGAAAGATGTCGTTCAGGGATCTATCATCTCCCCGGAGACACGATTGGCGGCAGTCGTTGAGATTAATAGTGATCGTGAAAAGGTTGCTGAGTTCAAGGCTTTGTATGACGAATGTGCGGCTATAGCGAAAATTGATGTTGATGCTAGCTCGCTTGAGAGACTTCTAGCGGAGCGAAAGGGCTATCAAGAAAAGCTTAATGTTGGATCTAAATATATCATTGAGGCGGATAGCGCTATCGAGCAATATGAGTTGCACGTCAAAGAGCTGACATCCGCCAGTCTCGGAGTGCTGCTCAGCCCTGCAGCCGAGTTGTTCTCTCGGATGCATGCCAATGAGGTTTATAAAGGTTTAGGGGTCACTGAAAATCAGAAATACTTCCAGTGGACGGCTTTCGCGGAAGGGCATGACGAAGGGTTGGATGCCGAGAGTAAATTCAGCCAAGGCCAACGCCAAGATCTAGCGCTTTCGCTGTACCTTGCACGGGCTCGAAACACTGGTGGTAGTTTCTTACTTGATGAGCCGATTGCGCATCTGGATGACCTCAACAGGGTTGCTATGTTGGATATTTTCCGTCTCGTGGCCACCTCAATGCCGGCAATGAGTGTGGTCTTGACGACTGCAAGTGAGTCCTTAGCGCGACATATGGCCCAGAAATTTTCGAGCATCACAGATCAGCACTTGCTTAATATGGTCAGGTTAGAGGGGAATCCCCGAACGGGCGTGACAATGTCCGTGGATCGAAATATTTCGGGCACTAGAGTACCGCCGGCTCTAAGTGTGCCAAGACAAACTCCAACCGAAGGCTTTGGACCAGCAGAGAACTAAACTCTGAAAAGGTGACTAGCTTGCTGTCGATCCTGGTGAGGATCGACAGCGTTGCCCTGGTGAGGAGCTATCACCACGCTTTGAGGAGGGGAGGACTCGTTGGACTGCCGCCCTGGCTGGTCGGCTGGTACCCGGCTCCAGGCTCGGGACGGTTCAGAGGGATACTCTCAACTGGTTGATAGCCTTTTTTCAGAAGGCGTTAAAGCTAGTGTTCGAGAGGTGAGTTCGCCGCACGCTAACGCACAAGCAGCCGGGCCCTTACTGAGAATGAATCAGGCATTGGGGGTATCATTTTCAAACCATCCAAAGCATACCCTCAGATGTGCCCCTAATGTAGCAATCCACTGGAAGTGAATGGAGCTTCACGGTCTATGAAAAGACAGAAGTGATCAGTTGAACAGCCTGCCCGACGGCGCCTAAAGACTCTCAGAGTCGCCAAAGAACATCTGTATCCGCGATCGCAACCAACGTTCGGCCGGGTCGTTGTCCTGGGCGCCGCGCCAGGCCATGTGCAGCTCGAAGGTCTGCACCGGGATCGGCATGTCCTCGGCGCGCAAGCCGCCGGCTGCGGTCAGCGCATCGGCGGTGTAGTCAGGCACGGTGGCGACGATGTCGGTGCCGGCCAGCAGACTGCCCAGGCCGTTGAACTGCGGCACCGCGAGCACCACGTGGCGCTTGCGGCCGATCGCTTCTAAGGCCTCATCGATGAAACCGGACAAATCGCCGGCGAATGACACCAGTGCATGGGGGCGGGCGCAGAAGTCATCGAGGCTGATGCTGCCCGGCACGCTGTCGGCGCGCAGCAACTTGGGCTTGCTGCGGCGCAGCACCTTGCGCTTGGCGTTGGCCGGCAGTTCGCTGGTGTAGCTGACGCCGACAGAGATTTCGCCGGAGGCCAGCAAGGTGGGCATCAACAGGTAATTGACCCGGCGTACCACCAG
>JAFAFL010000047.1 GCA_023423535.1 Pseudomonadota bacterium | reverse complement strand
GCTCCGGCCCACTTCGGCCGGAGCAGCCGTCGCCCCCATTACGCGGTCAGAAGCAGACGGCTGGCAAGGAGAGCACGCTGGAGGTGCGCGTGCCGGCGAAGAGAGCGCCCGAGGAGAACCCGATCGTCGTCACCGACACATCACCCGCCACCCGCTCCCACGTCGCGCCGCTGTCCTTCGAGCGGTACACGCCGTCGCCTGCCTCGAGACGGGCGAACTCGCCCACCGCCGCGTACACGATGCCGTCATGCATGGTGAGCGAGCTCACCCCCCGGCCCGGCGGAAGCCCCGCATCCGCCCGGGTCCACGTTGCGCCGCCGTCCGTCGACCGCAGCAGCACCATGCTGAAGGCATCCTTCTCGTACTTGCGACCGCCCACGAACAGCAGCTGGCCGTCGCCCGCCAGCGTCTCCACGTTCGACCACGTCATCGACTCGTTGATCGGCAGGCCCGTGTTCGCCTCCGTCCAGCTCTGGCCGCCGTTGGTGGTGCGGTACACGCCCATGTAGTCGAGCGCCGCCACCCAGGTGCTGTCGTCCACGGCGTGGAGCGCGCTGACCTTCGGGTATCGCTTCCGGTTGAGGATGTCGTAGCCGATGACCGGCAGCCCTGCGCTCGCCGCCTGCCACGTGTCACCCGAGTCCGAGGAGACGAAGACGCCGTGGCGGCTGCCGAGGAGCGAGACCTTCGCGCCCACGAGGACCGACTCGATCGGATCGAAGGTCGTGTAGTCGGTGCCGGAGTAGTTCGGGATGCCGGCCGACGACGGGTGCCAGCTCTGGCCGCCGTCGGTGGTGCGGAAGAGCCCGCTGCTCCAGGTGCCCGCGAAGCCGAGCCCGCCGCGGCCGGAGAGCGCGAAGACCTGGTCGTCCGGCAGGCCGGTCACGTCGTGCGTCCAGCTCTGGCCACCGTTGACGGTGCGGAAGAGGCCGGTACCGCCGATGCTCGTGACGACCGCGTCCGTTCCGTTGGCGGAGAGGCTCGCCTGCGCGATGACCTGCGCCGCGCGGAAGCCGGTGTTGCTCGGCTGCCAGGTGCCGCCGTTCTCCTGCGCGAACATGCCGTCCGTCTGCGTGCCCACGATGAGCCGCGTGCCGAACTGCACCATCGAGCGTGGGCTCGCGGAGAGCCGCGAGGGCAGCGCGTCGCCGACCTGCGTCCAGCCGCCCTGACCGTCGAAGCGGAAGACCGCACGCGCGGAGGCGACGAGGAGCCTGCCGCTTGCGTCGAAGGCCACAGCCTGCGGTTGGCCGATGGTCTCGGGAAGCTCGTGCTGCGACCAGGTCGCGCCGCGGTCTTCGGAGAGCGCCACCGAGTAGTTGCCCCCCTGCAGCCCGGCGATGGACTGGCCGAACGTCGTGGGGGCTTCGAAGCCGCCGAACCCCTCGGGGACGTCAGCCTCGGTCCAGGTCTCGCCGTCGTCGGAGAAGCGCACCGTCACCGGCCAGCCGCCTTCGGTCACCAGCCGCCCGTCCACGCTCGCCATCGAGTGCACGGGGATCTCCAGCTCGACGAGCTCCCACGTCCCCTTCGCGTCGTCGAAGCGGTAGAAGTTGCGCTCGGTCACGCCCAGCAGCGCGAAGAGGCGGCCGCCCCCCACCGCCAGCGTCTGCACGCTCTTGTGGTGGAGGCCCGCGTTGGCCTCCTCGAAGGTCAGACCGCCGTCGCGCGAACGGAACGCACCGTCACCGTGCGCGGAGGCCGCCCACAGCGCACCGTCGTGCAGGACGAGCGAGGTCGTGGGCGCCAGCGGCAGGCCCGCACCCGCGAGCCCCCAGGTCTTGCCGCCGTCGGTCGAGCGGTAGAGATGACGGAAGGCGGAGGCGAAGACCTTGCCGTCCACCACCTTCAGCTCCTGCACGGTGCCCGCCTCGGGGCCCGCGGTCGGCGCGAGGTCGCAGGCGGGAGGCTGCTGCGGATCGTTCTGGCCCTCTCCGTTCTCCAGCGGTGCGGTGGGGGAGCGCTGCTCGCCGAGCTCCGTCAACCGGTCACAGCCGGTGCCACCGAGAATCAACAGACAACCGGTGATGATGCCGATGAGACTTTTCATTGCCTCTCCTGAGAGGTGTCGTGGTTCGGCAATACATGTCTCGATGTCTGTGAAAGCTTCATCAGCTGCGTGTGCAACGACTGGATGTCCTCGGCGCGCGGATCGTCGCCGTGGGCGCGGAGGAAGTGCGCGGCCTCGGCGAGCGCCTCGGGCAGGGCGGCCGCGGACGCACCGGCGCGGAGGTGGAGGTCGAGCAGCGCGAGGCTGACCTCCGGCGCGAACACGCCGTGGGGAAAGCGCACGCGGTAGCGCTCGAGGTGACGACGCGCCGCGAGGGGATCTCCCTCCGCGCCGAGCTCCCGAAGCCCGAGCGCGTAGAGCGCGTTCTGTGCCGCCAGCCCCGTGCCCGAGGCGAGCCGCTCGAGGCAGGCGGTGCGGGCGGAGCCCTCCGGCTCGGTGCGGCAGGCGGTGCGCTCCGTCGCATGGCGCGCAGCCGCGGAGGGCGCGGGCGAAGGGGGCAGCACCGCGGAGAGCTGGGGGAGGGCGGGTGTCGTCGCGGGCACGTCGGTGCGGGCCACCTCCGGTGAGGGGGCACGAAGGCGCGGATCGTCGGAGGTGATCGACTCTCCCGCGCCGAGGAGCACCGCGCGGCCCGTGGGCGCTTCGACGCGCACCCGGCCCTCGGTGACCTGCACGAGGCTGCGCGACTGCGAGGTGCGAACGGTGAAGCGGGTGCCCACCACCACCGCGCGCAGATGCGGCGTCACCACCGAGAACGCGTCTCCGGCGGTGCGCTTGCGGACGCTCGCCTCCACCGCGCCCGCCGTCAGCTCCACCCGGCGCTCGGTGCCTCCAGCGGCGGCGAGCTGCTCGACGCCGTACACCGCGCCCGGCTCCACCCGCAGCGCGTCGTCACCGCCGAGCGCCACCTGCGCCCAGGCCGCGTCGCTGTTGGGAAGCACGGCATCGAGCTCCAGCGCGCGCCGCAGCGAGGTGCCGAGGACGAAGATCACCGCGAAGGTGGCGAGCCCGATCCCCGCCAGCTCGAGGCCGTGGCGCACGTTCGGGTTCAGCCAGCTCCACCGCGTGCGCGAGCGCGGATGGGCGTCGCCGATGCGGCGCGAGAGGGCGTGCCACGTCGCGGCGCGCGCGGCAGGAGACCAGGTGCGCAGACGGCGCGCGCCCTCGAGCAGACGGCGGTGCTCGGCGAGCGGGTCGTGGGAATCGTCTGGGGCGCTCATGCAGGCCTCCGGTCGTGGAGCCTCGCCACGTGGTGGGCGAACTCCTTGCGCGCGTGGAACAGGCGGGTCCACACCGTCTTCAGCGGACAGCCCACGGCGTGAGCGATCTCCTCGCCGGTGAGTCCCTCGAGCTCGAAGAGGATGAAGACCGTGCGCTTCTTCTCGCTGAGGTGATCGAGCGCCGCGTACACCTGACGCGCGGCCTCGACCTTCTCGAAGGAGGTGTCGGGCGTGCCGTGGGCTTCGAGCTCCGGGGCTGCCTCGAGCCCGAGGAACCTTCGCACCCGCGCCTTCCGACGCGACGCGGTGGCGAGCTTGATGGCCACGCCGTAGAGCCAGGCCCGCGGCTCGCGCGCCGAGGCCAGCACGTCGCTCCGCCGCAGCGCCACGAGGAAGACCTCCTGCAGCAGATCGTCCGCGTCACCGAAGGGACCGACCAATCGCGCGAGCGCGCTGCGCAGGAAGGGCGCGTGCGCTTCGAACAGCCGGTAGAGCTCGGCGCGCGCGGCGTCTTCGGATCGGACGGTCCGGACCGGGCGGATGGGGGCGATGGGGGCGGTAGGGGCGCTCTCCGCGTCACGCGACGGTGCGGCAGCGGCACCTTCCGGCCGCTCGTCGTCGCGCGCGTCACTGCCGCCCAGGGCCATCGCCGATCTCACGCAGACACTCCCATCGGGCGCACGTGTCCGATGGCCGCTGGAAGCTTCACGGAAAATTCAGGCCGATGCCCAGCCCCGCCGCGAGGCCCACCGGCGGGAGCACGAGCACCTCGCCGACGTTGGCCACGACGAAGACCTCCCGACGCGCGCGGGCCGAGGCAGAGAGGAAGCCCTGGAGGAAAAAGCGTCGTGAAATCGGCTGGTTCCAGGCGGCGCCGGCCACCAGCGCAGGCGCCCACAACACGGCCGAGCCGTTCTCGGTGTAGCCGCGGCTGGTGGCGGACAGGCGCTCCAGGCGAACACCGGCGGTGAGCTCGGGGCCCATCTCTTCTGGCGAACGAAGGCGCCATCGCGCGAGCGCGGTGATCGATTGCTCCGTCGCGCTGACCAGGCCCGGTTCGACCTCCGCCGCGCGCGCCGACTCGAGCCCCAACTGCAGGCCCACGCCGAAACGCTGCGTCAGGTCACGCTCCACCCGCACCGCGCCGGTGCCGACGAGCGAAGGAGAGGGGATGAGCCAGCCGCCACCGCCGAGCGCGAGCAGACGCCAGGCGCGCCGTTCCGCGGGAGGTCGAGCGGCTTCCGGCTCGGGCTCGATGGCAGCTTCGGGCTGGGCTTCAGCTTCGGGCTCGGGCGCTGGCGGCGGCTCGGGTGCTGCGTCGGTTTCTGTCTCCGTTTCCGAGGCCGGCGGCTGAGGCGCAGTCTCCTCCTCTATATGGACGGGGATCGAGGGCGGAGCCTCGACGAGCGGAGGGACGGCGGGCAGCTCCGGCGCAGGTTCAGACCGGGTGGGCGGCGCGGTCACGACGCGTTGCGTTCGCTCCGGTCGGGTGCGCTCGGGGCCTTGCAGCCAGCTCTGCACGAGGAGCACCGCGGCATCGGCCAGGGCCTCGCACTCGTGCTCGCCCGCGCGCAACGTGCGCACCAGCGGCGCTTCGGTCTTCGAGCGCTGCAGCTCCACGCGCATCCGGCCGGGGCCCGACGCGCGGAAGGCGAGGAGTGGGAGGGACCTGTCGGCTGGCATCACCCACTGCGGCGCGTGCGTCGTAAGCCCTTCGCCGAGCGCACGATCGAGCTGCTCGGCGCTCGGGCACTTCAGCTGCGGATCCGCGCTCACGTGAAGGCGCGGCTGCGCGCGAGAGGGCAACGCGAGGAGGAGGACTGCCAGCGCGAGGACGGCTCGGAGGGAGTGCATCGTCGCGTTGCGTCGTTCGGAGGCCGCGTCCCGTCGGCCCGGAACGCGCGCGCAACATGCCAGCGGCGGGCGCAGCGCTCAACCCGCGGATGTCACCCGCAGCCCACGCAGCAGCGCCACCGCCACCGCCGCGAGCGGGCTCGTGCCCCACAACAGCGCCGTCGCGCCGAACGCCAGCGCGC
The DNA here is from genome assembly GCA_023423535.1 of Pseudomonadota bacterium. Lineage (GTDB taxonomy): Bacteria > Myxococcota > Myxococcia > Myxococcales > Myxococcaceae > JAFAFL01. Next base: position 34,121 of record JAFAFL010000047.1, on the reverse strand, counting down.
CGTGCATCAGCGGCCGCACGCGCAGCAGGCCCAGCCACTCCTCGGTCAGGGAGATCGGCGGCGCATGGAACGCCCGCTCCAGCCGCGCTTCGATCCTCCGCAGCTGCGCAGCGCTCGGCGCGAGCGCGTCTTCGAACTCCGCTTCGAGCCGATCATCCGGCGTCATCGCGCACCTCTTCTTCTCCAGGGCGAAGTGGCTTCAGGCGTTCGAGCAGCCACGCCCGCTGTCGCTCGCAGATCTTCCTCACGTTCGCGGGCGAGAGCGAGAGCGCTTCGGCCACCTCGGGCGCGGTGAGGCCGGCGCCGTAGCGGAGGCTCACCACCTCGCGGTCGCGTTCGGAGAGCTCGGCCATCGCCGAGAGCAGCAGCCGGCGTCGCTGGGCACGTTCAGCGAGCGCATCCGGCCTGTGCCCGTGTTCGTCGGTGCCGGTGCCAAAAGACTCCGCCTGGTCGAGCCCGTCCATCGGCTCGGTGCGTCTCGCGCTTCGCGAACGCTTCCGCGCCGCGTTGAAGGCCAGCGTGCACAGCCACGCCACGAAGCGCGTGCCGGGCCGATAGCGGTAGTCGTCCAGCTTCGGCAGCGCGGCGGCAAAGGCCTCCTGCACCGCGTCCTCCGCGTCGGCCTCGCTGGCGCAGAGACCTCGGACCGCGCGGAACACGCGGCCGGCGTGCATGCGGTAGAGCGCGCGCGCTGCCTCGGCGTCACCGGTGCGCGCGCGTCCGACGAGTCGCTGGACCTCGCGCTCGTCGGGGGGCGGAGCGTCGTCGGCTCCGAGAATGGCGGCGAAGACGAGGATCACGCGCGGTCAGTCCAGCACGCCCAGCGTCCACACCGCGGAGTTGTACGCGCCCAGTGCGCCGGTCACGAGCAACGCGACGGGCAAGCCCAGCAGCACGCCCGCGCCAATCGCCAGCGGCAAGCCGCCCGCGAAGTAGAGACCCAACGCGAGCAGCGCCACCGGCACCAGAGCCATCCCCGCCACCACGCCTCCTGCGATGCGCCCCACCAGCGCGACGAGCAGCAGCTGCAGCGACGGGACGATCCGACCGTGCAGGTACGCGAAGGCGCGCCGCCACGCCGCACGCAGCGCGAGATCCTCGAGCACGCAGAAGCGCAGCGTGTACTCGTAGAGGAAGTAGGCGGTGAGCAGGAACGGGACTGCCGGCAGCGCGAGCAGCACGGTGCCGATGATGCCGACCGCGAGCGGCACGAGCTCGAAGATGCCCAGCGTCACCGGTGCCGCGCAGACGCCCACCGTCGCGAACGTCACCGCGCCGAACGCGAACTTGATCCCCAGCACGCGCCAGAAGAACGAGAGCCCGAGCCGGATGCCCTTTCTGATCCCGAGCGCCGGCCTCTCGCCCGCCGGCCGCGCGCGGTCGCGGCGAACGCCTTCGATCAGGGCGGCCTCGCTCAGCACGTGCAGCAGCGACGCGGCCAGCGCGACGATCGAGCCGACGATGATCAGCGCCCACGCCCACTCGGGCAGGCCCTGCCAGGCCTCGGCACCTCGGGACGCGCCTGCGCCCTTGCCGCCGCCGGGCGGGGCACCGCCACCCCCTCCTCCTCCGGCCGCCACGAACGCGCCGAAGAACCAGAGGTACTTGTTGCGCCACACCGTCCTGGCCGCCGCCTTGCCGAGCTCGATCGCTTCCATCGCTGCCTCTCCTCGAAATTGAGCTGTCTGCGCGAGGAATCCGCGAGGCGCGCAAACTGTGACACGGCAGGCCTGTCGCTCTCACGACGGGCGCCGTCACGCGGCGGTTTCGGCCTCCGGGGCCGGGATGTCGCCCTCTCCTCCGGACCTGCTACGACCTTTCCCGACACACGCCTTGTCACCCGCTGATCGGAGGCATGACATGCCCGCCGTCACCCGCGTTCTCCTTGCGCTCGCCTCGGGCCTGCTGCTCGCTGCCTGTGGCGACGGCGCTTCGCAATCCGCGCCCGCGCTGGACGACGAGGCCCGCCCCACCCGTGGCACCTCCGCGCTGGAAGGCGTCTTCAGCGAGGCCGCCGCGGAGTACCAGGTTCCGGTCGAGCTGCTGAAGGCCGTGGCCTTCGTGGAGACGCGGGTGGCGAACCCGGGGCCGCGCGCGTCAATGACCGGTGGTCACGGCGTGATGAACCTCGTCGAGCGCGACGACTGGACGGCGCTGCAGCGGGGCGCGGAGCTCATCGGTGAGGACCGCGGAAGGGTGAAGCTCGACGATCGCGCGAACGTGCGCGCGGCGGCGGCGCTCCTGCGCGAGCTGGCGGAGAAGAGCTTCAGCGAGCACGCGGATCTCAACCCGCATGACCCCGCCGACTTCTGGCACGCGCTCTCGCTCTACCCGGGCTTCAGCGGGCACGTGGACGCGCAGGGCTGGGCGGCGGAGGTGTACCGGACGGTGGAGCGCGGGTTCGAGCTCGAGCGCGCGGACGGAACCGTGGTCCTCGCGCCGAGGCACTGGGAGTGGCGCCGTCATCAGCCGGTGGCGCAGCGCCGCGACGAGGCGAAGGAGTACCCGGCCGCGTACCAGTGGAGCGCGTCGCCGAACTACTCCACCAACCGGCAGAGCTACGAGTTCGTGGTCATCCACACGGTGCAGGGCTCCTACGCGGGCTGCATCAGCTGGTTCAAGAACGCGAACTCGAACGTGTCGTCGCACTACGTGGTGCGTTCGTCGGACGGCCAGGTCACGCAGATGGTCGAGCACAAGGACGTGGCGTGGCACGCGTCCTGTTACAACGGCCGCTCCATCGGCATCGAGCACGAGGGCTACGCCCAGGATCCGAACACCTGGTACACGCCCGCGATGTACGCGGAGTCCGCGAAGCTCACGCGGTGGATCGCGGACCGGCATGGCATCCCCAAGACGCGCTCGCGGATCATCGGCCACGTCGAGATCCCCTCGCAGTGCAACGCCAACGCGCACTGGGATCCGGGTCCGGGCTGGAACTGGACGCACTACATGGCGCTGGTGAACGGCACCACCGGAGGCGGTGGCGGCGGCACCGGCAACCTGCGCGGCGTCATCTACCAGAACGGCAGCGCGGCCAATCCGGTGAGCGGCGCGCAGGTCAGCGCGAACGGGCAGACGCAGACGACGGGCTCGGACGGCACCTACAACTTCGTGCTCGCGCCGGGGACGTACACGGTGAGCGTCTCGCGCAGCGGGTACACCTCGAACTCGGTCAGCCGCACCGTCACCGCGGGCGCGACGGTGTGGGGCTCGATGGAGATCAACGCGGTCTCGCAGAACGGCAAGCTCACCGGGATCATCTACCAGGGGGGCTCGTCGGCGAACCGCGTGGGCGGCGCGGTCGTCAGCGTCAACGGGCAGAGCGTGACCACGGCGGCGGACGGGCTCTACGAGTTCCAGCTCGCGCCGGGCACGTACACGGTGAACGTGACGAAGAGCGGCTACAGCTCGAACAGCGCGGTGCGCACGGTGGCGGCGAGCGCGACGGTGTGGGGCTCGATGGAGATCAACCCCACCGTCAGCACCGGCACGCTGCGCGGGATCCTCTACCAGAACGGAAACACCGCCGACCGCGTGGGCGGGGTGAGCGTCAGCGTCGCGGGGCAGAGCGCGGTGACGGGAACGGACGGCGTGTACCTCTTCACGCTGCCGCCGGGGACGTACACGGTCACCGCGCAGAAGAGCGGCTACCTCAACGCCACCGTCACCCGCACCGTGAGCAGCGGCACCACCGTGTGGGGATCGATGGAGCTGCGCCAGGGCACCCAGCCGGGCGATGGCGACACCGTGCCGCCAGTGGTGGCGATCACCTTCCCCGGAGATGCGGCGGCGCTCGACGTGGCGGTGCTGACGATGACCGGTCAGGCCTCCGATGATCGCGGGCCCATCTCCACCGTGAAGCTGCGCCTCAATGGCGGCGCGGCGCAGGACGTGGCGGTCGGCGGCGGGAACTTCTCGCAGCAGGTGAAGCTCGCGCCGGGGCTCAACGAGCTGGAGATCAGCGCCACCGACGCGGCGGGGAACACCTCGGTGGACACGGCGCAGGTGACCTTCCGCGCCGGCGTGGCGGGCTTCATCCACGTGGCAGACGACGAGGCCGCACGCATCGGTGGCGCGAAGGTTTCGCTGCTGCATCCGGGGACGGCCGAGCCCGTGAAGGATGCGGTGAGCGGCGCGGACGGGAGCTTCGAGATCCCGCTGGTCGAGGTGGGTCGCGACTACATCCTCGTGGTGAAGGCGGACGGGTTCATGACGCGCGCGGAGACGGTGACGGTGCCGGACGACGAGCGCCTCTTCCTCACCCTCCCGTTGGTGGAGGGCGCGGACCCGGTGCCGACCGACGTGGCGGTGCAGTTCATCGAGCCGCTCGATGGCGCGGTCCTGTCGCGGTCGGAGGTCACCATCTACGGCAGCGTGGCGGGCTTCCAGGTGGCGGGCGTGACGGTGAACGGCGTGCAGGCGGAGCTCATCGGCGCGGGTGGATTCGCGGCGACGATCTCGCTGAAGGAGGGCGCGAACACGGTCGAGGCGATCGCTCGCGGCGTCGGCGGCGAGAGCATCAGCGGAAGCATCACGCTCACGTACACGCCGGGCGCGGAGGCGCCGGGGGAGGGCGAAGGTCCCATCGCCGGGAAGAGCTGCGCCAGCGTGCCGGGCCTGCAGTTGCTCGTGCTGGGCGCGCTCGTGCCGCTGCTCAGGAGGCGGCGCGTCCGCGCCTAGCTTCAGGGCGACATCCGTTGGAAGGGACGACCCGTCCGCATCCTGGACGGGCGCGTGGGACAAGCTGCCGGAATGAGGGGCCGCGCCGCCGGCCCGGAGGTCGCATCCGCTCTGGGGGTTCAACCCCCCACGAAGAGGAAACGACCGATGAACCCGACCTTCCCCTGGACCCTGCGCATCGCTCTGCTGGGTCTCGCGCTGATGACCGGCTGCGCCCGCACCACCACGACCGACGCGCCGCTGCCTCAGACCGTGAGCGTCGCCGCGCCGGTCGAGGTGAATCCCCAGCAGCTGCAGCCCTTCGCCGCGAGCATCGTCGAGCTGGTGGAGAACGTGACGAGTCAGGTGTTCGTGCCCACCGCACTCCAGTTCGTGGAGTTGAGCGAGACGCACCAGGCGGTGCTCGAGCAGGAGTGGAAGAAGGAGCGCATCTACGCGAACGCCGAGCGCGCGCTGCGCAACCGGCTCACCGACGCGCAGCTCGCCGAGGGGCTCCGGCGGATGAACCCGAAGGTGCTCGCCACGCTGAACGAGGGCCTGCAGGCGCCGGCGCGAGGACGCGTTCCGCAGCAGCACGAGGACGAAGCCGAGCGGGAGGCGATCATCCGGCGCATCGTCGGTCACCTCTCGCCGGGCACCGTCGGGCCGCGCCTCTTCGAAGAGTCGATGGAGGTCACCGTCGCGGTGGCGCAGGCGGCGGGGGTGACGGAGGGCGTGCGCGAGCGGCTGCTCGCGGATCGGATGGGGAGCGTGAGCCACTTCATCGGGATGATGCGCGAGGATCTCGTGCCCGCGCTGGCGGACGGGTTCAACGCGCAGCCCACGTCCGCGCTGCGCGAGGCCGCCGACGCGATGGACAGTCCGGAGGGGAGCCGGCTGATGAAGGCGGTAACCGAGAGCTACGTGGACGCCGCCGTCGAGGCCCGGAGCACGCTGCAGCGGCGGCTGAAGTAGCGGGCGGCTACTGCACCGCCTCCGTCGTCACCTCCAGCACCCTCCGCTCCGGGGCGGCCGCGCTGTCCTCGGGGTGGAAGCGCCAGATGCCTGAGCCTTCCGCGGCGGGCACGCCCTGCGCGAAGACGAAGCGCTCGCCTTCATCGAAGAGCCGCGCCGCCTGTCCGTAGAGCCAGTCGGTGGCGCGCGCGGTGTCGATGCCCCGGAAGCGCACCTGTAGATCCGGCAGCCCGAACGCGCCGAGTCCCAGCGTGTCCATCACCTGTACCGGCTCACCGTCCTCCGCCTTCATCCGGAAACGCCGCACGTTCAGCGCCGAGCCTCGCAGGCCCTCTCCCTCCGCCAGTCGCTGCAGGTAGGCGCCGGGCTCGAGCACCTGCTGCGACGGGAGCCACTGCACCGCGCGCACCGGCAGCAGGCCGAGCATCGTCGCCACCGCGCCGTGGAACACCGCGAGCCGGATGCGCCGATCGACGCCGCCGCCGTGGAAGTCGGAGAGGGTGAGGCTCGCGCGGCACTGCGCGGCCACCGGCGCGGCGCCGTCCCAGGTCCAGCTCTGCCGCAGACAGGCCGCGAGCTCCTCCACGCCAATCCCCTCCAGCGCCATCACCGCGAGCTGCAGCGGCACGCCGCCGCCGGAGAGGTATTCGGGCAGCGCCACGTGCAGGGCACCGGACTCGCCCTCGTCCACCGGCTCCACGCGCCCGAGCCGCGTGCGCCAGCCCTCGAGCAGCGCCTCGCGCTCCACCGGCACCGCCGCGTCGAGCAGCAGGTGGACGATGTAGGGCGTCTGAGCGCCGCTCTCGGCCTGGGTGCGGAAGTAGGGGAGGGACATGCACGCGCACCCTACTTGCCTTCTTCGCGCAGGGCCGATGAGTCTCTGCACGCCGGACCGTCTACACGGGCAAACGGAGCAGCCGTTCCCCGACACAGGAGAGTCCACAGCCATGGTCCAGCCGCAGACGATCACCCCGTTCCTCTGGTTCGACTCGCAGGCGGAGGAGGCCGCGAACTTCTACGTCACGCTGCTCCCCGACTCGAAGGTGCTCAGCGTCACCCGCTATCCGGAAGGCGGGCCGGTGCCGCCGGGCACGGTGATGACCGCGGAGTTCCGGCTGGCGGGGATCACCTTCACCGCGATGAACGGCGGCCCCCACTTCAAGCTCAACGAGGCCTTCTCCATCATGGTGCACTGCGACGGCCAGGCGGAGGTGGACGCGCTCTGGGAGAAGCTCACCGCGAACGGCGGGCAGGAGTCCCAGTGCGGCTGGCTGAAGGATCGCTTCGGGCTCTCCTGGCAGATCGTCCCGCGCGAGTTCTTCGAGCTGATGAAGAGCGGCACGCCCGCCCAGTCGCAGGCGGTGATGGGGGCGATGCTGAAGATGAAGAAGTTCGACGTGGCGGGGCTGCAGCGCGCGTTCAGCGCGGCGGCCTGACGCACTGACGGTTCACTCCGGCACCAGCACCTCGAGCGCGCCGGGCTGGACCTCGAAGTGGGTCGGGGTCTGGCCCCACGGCTCGCCGTCGAGGTCCACGTGCTGCGGCGGATCGGTCACCAGCGTCAGCGACGGCGTGCGCAGGTGCAGCACCGCATCGTGGTCGAGGTGCGTGCCTCGCCGCAGCTTCACCGCCACCTGCACCATGTTCCACAGGTCGCGCAGACGCTCGGTCCCATCGGGCTCCATCGCGCCGAACGGCTGCGCGGATCGGATGACGTACACGTCGAGCTGGTGATCGTCGTGGGTGGCCTCCGGCGCGAGCAGCTGTCCGCCGCCGTGGTAGCGCCCGTTGCCGACGACGACCACGTGGGCCTCGACCTGCTGCACGCCGTTCGGCGTTCGAAGCTCGGCGCGGAAGGGCTTGTGGGTCACCGCCTCCGTGGCCGCCGCCACCGCGAACGCGCCGCGCCCGAGCTTCCGCTTGAGGTCGTCGCTCAGCCTGCGCGTCACCGCCGTGGGAAGTCCCACGCCCGCCGCATTGAGGAACGCGCGCTTTCCCGCCAGCGCCACGTCCACCCGCCGCGTCACCTCGCCTGCGGCAACCCGGCAGGCCTCCTCCAGCGACACCGGCAATTCGAGGCTGCGCGCGAAGTCGTTGCAGGTGCCGACGGGAAGCACGCCCATCACCACGTCGTGCTGCCACAGCTCGTTGGCGGCCGCGCTGAGCGTCCCGTCCCCGCCGGCCACGACGATCCGCTTCGCGCCCGCGCGCACCGCCGCGTGGACGAGGAGGGGAAGCTGCTCCGGCGCGTCCACCGCCTTCGCCTCGACCAGCGGCACGTCCAGCGCGGTGAGGTACATGCGCGCGCGGTCGAACGTCTCCGCGCCCTGACGCGCCGCGGTGTTCACCAGCAGTACCGTCGGGCCGATCTCCGTGCGTCGCTCCCGTGCGCTCTCGGGTGCCGCCGTCTGCTCGTTTGTCACCGTCGCCTCCACGCGCCCCACCGCGTCCCCAAAGGTGGGGTGGCAGGGGAGTGCGCGGCAACGTGAGGCTGCTCGTCAGCCCTCCTGCGGAAGGAGCGGCTTGCGATCGACCGACCAACCTTCAGGCACCGCCGGGGTGAAGGCGTCCTTCGGCAGCGTGGCGTTGAGCTCCACCGAGGTGAGGTCCACGATCGCGCCCGGCGTCCCGTTCACCGTCTGCTCGAGCCGGCTCGGAACGCAGAGCTTCAGCCGGTCGTCGCAGTGCTCGCGCGCGATCTTCATCACCATCTTCTGCTCGCCGTACACGAGCCGGCGCTCGACGAGGTCTCCCGAGGGCCAGCGCAGCACGTACTCCGCGCGCACGAGCCCGGACGGATCCTGCACCTCGCTGGAGAGCTCCAGCGCCTGCGGCGCGAGCGGGTGCGACACCTTGCGCGCCGAGGCCTTGCTCCAGTCGATCACCGGCGTGCGGAACCCGTCCGGCACGAAGCTCTGGAAGATCTGGTGCAGCTGCACCGCGACCTCCTCCGGCTTCCCGCCGAGATCGAAGATCTGCACGCGCGACTCCTTCGGCGACAGCTCCATCAGCCGCTCGCCGTCGAAGGCGAAGGTCCTCGGCGTCTCCCCCTTCAGCTCGGCGAGCATCCGGTTCGGCGCGCGGTGGGCGAAGCGGAAGGCGGCGGTCTGGCCGGCCTCGGAGACGGTGCCCTCGATGCGGTAGCTGTGCACCTTGCGCTCGCGCTCGACGAGCACCGACTGCACCTCCTCCACCTTCACCCTGTCGCCCGCCGCGTCGCCTCCCTTCGGACAGGCGGAGAGCGCGGGCACGAGCGCGAATAGGGCGAGACGAAAGGCGCGGGCAGACACGGGTGGGACCTCCAGGGAGCGGGCGTGCGTCTAGCACAGACCCCGCGCTTCCAGACCGCGCGGTGGCGGGATACGAAGAGGCTCCCTCTCTGGACGATGGCGCGCTCCCTCCTTCTCCCCGGCGACCGGCCGCTGCTGAACCTGGCGCTGCTCGCGGCGACCCTCGCGACGACGTTCCTCGTCTGGTGGAGCGGGCTGCACGGTGGAAGCCCGCGCGTCGCGGAGGCGCTGGCCTTCAGCCTCAGCACCGTGGCCATCCTCGGCGCGCACGAGATGGGCCACTACCTCTTCGCACGGCTGCACGGCCTGCAGACCTCGCTGCCCTACTTCATCCCGCTGCCGCTCGGCTTCGGCACGCTGGGCGCGGTCATCCGCATCCGCAGCCGCATCCCGCATCGCAACGCGCTGGTGGACATCGGAGCGTCGGGGCCGATCGCTGGCTTGATCGTCGCCATCCCGGTGCTCGTCGTCGGGCTCACGCTCTCCACCGTGGGCCCGGTGCCGGACATCCCCAGCAACTTCCCCCACGACTGGAGCGCGATCTCGCTGGCGCAGAAGCTGCCCGCCTTCGTGTCGAGCCTCTTCTCAGGAGAGCCTGACGAATCGATGTTCACCGGCGCGACCGTGTACGGGGACAACCTGCTCATGCAGGGCCTGCAGCGCCTCGTGTTTGGCGCCATCCCCGAAGGTCACGACGTCTTCGTGCACCCGATGGTCGTCGCCGGTTGGTTCGGGTTGCTGGTCACGCTGCTGAACCTCTGCCCCATCGGCCAGCTGGATGGCGGTCACGTGGCCTACGCGATCTTCGGCGAGCGCGCGCGCTACGTGGGCATGGTCACCGCCGCGGGGCTGCTCTTCCTCGCGCTCTTTTTCAGCGCGAGCTGGCTGGTGTGGCTCGTCGTCACCACGAAGTTCATCGGCTTCGAGCACCCGTACCTCGTCGATGAGGAGGCGAAGCTCTCGACCTCACGCCAGGTCGTGGCGCTGGTCTGCCTCGTCGCGCTGGTGCTCTGCGTGGTGCCGGTGCCGATCCAGATCGTCACCCTGCCGCTGGGGACGCCGTGACGAGCACGTCCACGTCGATGACCGTGAAGATCCTCTGCCCCGCGTGTGAGGGCATGTCCCGCGTGCAGGCCTTCCGCGTCGAGGGCAACAGGCTCTTCCTCACCTGCGCGCGGTGCGGTGTCGAGAGCATGGTGGACGTCGCCGAGTCACCGACGCTCTCCGCTCCGGTCGCGCCCTTCTCGCCGCCGCGCGTGCCTTCCCCGTCCCTCGCGCCTTCGCCGGTGCCGTCAGCGCCCGCCGAGCCCCCTCGCGTGGTGCCGCTGCGACCGGTGGCGGTGGGCGACGCGGTGAGGCTCGCCGCGGACGCCGCGCGCAGCCCGGATCCCTTCGCGGTGCCCGACGATCGCTGCCCGAAGTGCGTGGGTCCTCGTCCCGCCGCCGCGCACTTCTGTCCGCACTGCGGCCTCGCCTGGGCGAACTTCCGGCCGGAGCAGGTCGAGTTCCCCGACGAGCTGCGCGCCGCCTTCCTCCACGCGATGGCGCAGTGGGACGAGCCTTCCCGTCACGACGCGGCCCTCGCGCTGGCCACGCGCACAGGTCAGCTCCCCGCGCTGGGCAGGCTCTACCGGTTGCGGCTCGCGGCGGCCCCGCTCGATCCCGTCGCGCAGCGTGGACGAGAAGAGGTCCTCCGCCGCGCCTCCGCCGGCTCCGAAGTCCTCCGCACCCTTCCCCGCGACGAGGCGAGCCCGAGGGCTGCGCGCATCGCCGCGGTGGTGCTGGGCGTCCTCACCCTCGGCGCGGTGGGTGGGCTCGTGTTCCAGCTCCTCAAGGGCTGAAGGAGCACGCCACTGCGCTACCGCCGCTTCCGCGTCTGCTTCTTCCCCTGCGCGTCGCCGCTCGCCTCGCTCTCGATTCGCTGATCGTTCTGCGGCGCATTCGGCGTCTCGTCGATCGTCGCCTTGTTCTCTTCGGCGCCCTCCGCGCCCGCGCCGCCCGTGCCCGTCTGCGTGCCTTGCTGGCTGCCGTAGGAGAGCGCGGTGCTGTCCGGACCGAGCACCGGATGTCCCGCCTTCCGCTGCTCGCCGCCGGTCTGGATCTGTCCCGGGTCCCCGCCGATGGTCGAGCCCGCTGCAGCGCCGCCGCCCCGCAGGACGCCGCCCACGCGGTCGTCGCTCGACGCCGGCTGTGAGCCTCCGAGGCGCTGACCCGAACCCGGGTAGCCCTCCGCGGTGCCCACCTCGACCGCCTGCGCGCGGCCCTCGGTGGGCCCGCCTCGCGACTGACAGGCAAAGCCCCCGAACGAGAGCGCGACGACTGCGGCGGCAATGAGCTTCCCTCGCATGAATCCTCCGATCAGCGGAAAGGTGGGCAGGGCGTGGGGCAGGCGCAACGCCGCACCGCGCTGGCACCAGTGGCGGGGGTGGTGTGTCATCGACTACTCACGGCCCATGACGCGCGCGCTGACAGCGCACCTCGACGTGGAGGGCATCCTCGGCGCGCACGGAGCGCTCGAAGCAGCCCTGCCCGGCTTCCACCACCGCCCCGAGCAGGTCGCGGTCGCGCGCGCGGTGGAGCGGGCGCTGAACGACCGGCACTTCCTTCTCGCCGAGGCCGGCACCGGCACCGGCAAGACGCTGGCGTACCTCGTGCCCGCCGCGTTGAGCGGGCGGAAGGTGGTGCTCTCCACCGCGACGAAGAACCTGCAGGAGCAGATCATCGGCAAGGACGTGCCGCTGCTGCGCGACGTGCTCGGGCTGCCGTTCGAGGTCGCGTACCTCAAGGGCCGGCAGAACTACCTCTGCCTGCAGCGCTACGAGGCCGCCGCCGCGAACCCGCGCTTCAGCACGCCGGAGGACGCGCAGCTGTGGCCGTCGCTCGCGCGGTGGGTGGAGACGACCGAGACCGGCGACCGCGCCGAGTGGGAGGCGCCGGAGGACTGGCCGGGCTGGCGCGGGCTGACGGTCTCCAGCGAGAGCTGTCTCGGCCACAAGTGCCCGCTCTACGACGCCTGCTTCGTCACCCGCGCGCGCAAGCGGGCCGAAGAGGCGGACGTGGTCGTGGTGAACCACCACCTCTTCTTCGCCGACCTCGCGCTGAAGAGGAGGGGAGAGGGCCAGACGGGCACCGGCGTGCTGCCGCGCTACGACGCCGTGGTCTTCGACGAGGCCCACGCGCTGGAGGACGTGGCCGCGGAGTGGTTCGGCGCGCAGGTCTCCAGCCACCGGCTCGAGGAACTCTCGCGCGACGCGGGCGCGGCGCTGTCGGAGACCGATCCGGTGCGCGGCACGCTGCTCGCGCTGGCCACGCGGGTGAAGTGGCACGCGGACGCGTTCTTCGAGGACGTGCGCCGGACCCTTGGGCTTCGCCGCGAAGGCCAGCAGCGGATCCCGCCGGGCGTGCTCTCGGAGCTGCACGAACTGCCGGAGACGCTCGACGCGTTGGAGTCGCTCTCTGCCTTCGCCGCGCGAGAGCGTGACGCGCCGGCGCTGGGCGGCATCGCACGGAGGGCCGCGGAGCTCGGGCAGGAGCTCGACGCGCTCTGCCGCGCCGAGGACGACGGTCAGGTCTTCTGGGCCGAGGCCCGCGGGCGCGGCACGTTCCTGCGCTCCTCTCCGATCGAGGTCGGCGAGCACCTGCGCCGCACGCTCTTCGGCGGCGTGGACACCATCGTCTTCACCTCCGCCACGCTCACCGCCGAGGGCCGCTTCGACTACTTCGCGCGGCGGATGGGGTTGTCCCTCTCAGCGCTCGAGGGAGATCTCCCGGCCGTGGAGAGCGTGGTCGTGTCCTCTCCCTTCGACTACGGGCGTCAGGCGGCGCTCTACGTGCCCGACCACCTGCCGGATCCGAACGCGCCGCACTTCGCCGAGGCGGTGGCCGACGCGCTGGTGGAGCTGTGCGAGGTGACCGGTGGCCGAGCGTTCGCGCTCTTCACCTCGCTGCGCAACATGGAGGCCGCGTGGCGTGCGGCGAAGGACCGGCTGCCCTACCAGGTGCTGCTGCAGGGCGAGCGTCCGAAGAGCGTGTTGCTCGACGCGTTCAAGCAGACGCCGTCGGTGCTCTTCGCCTCGCACTCGTTCTGGGAGGGCGTGGACGTGCCTGGCGAAGCCTTGTCGCTGGTGGTGATCGACAAGCTCCCGTTCGCGTCTCCCGGTGATCCTCGCGTCGCCGCGCGCATCGATGCCCTGAAGGCTCGCGGCGAAGATCCCTTCCGCACCTGGCAATTGCCCGACGCCGCGATCGCGCTGCGCCAAGGCTTCGGCCGGCTCATCCGGTCGCGAGACGACCGCGGCGTGGTGGCCATCCTCGACCCGCGCATGCGCTCGCGCGGCTACGGCACCTCGCTGCTCCGAAGCCTCCCCCCCGCGCGCCGGGTGGAGTCGCTCCGCGAGCTGCGGGCCTGGTGGGAGGGGGAGGACTGAGGCTCTTTGTCCTCGCGCGGTGACCAGTGGTAATGACCGGTGGTCATGAACGTCCGGTCCTCCGACGCCCTCGCCCGCTACGTAGAACAGGCGCTGCTGCTGATCGATCGCGAGGGAGGCTCGCGCGGGTTGGCGCTCCGCGAGGTCTCGCGCGAGCTGGGGTTTGCCCACACCAACGCGTACAACTACTTCGACCGGCTGGAAGACCTCCTCGCGCAGTGCCTGGTGGCGGTGCTCGAGCGCCAGCTGGCCTTCACCAGCGCGGCGATGAACTCACCTCGCCTCAGCGCCCACGGCCGGCTGGAGCGGCTCGTCGTCTCCCAGCTCGACTTCGCGCTCGAGCACCGGGGCTGGTACCAGTTCGTGTGGCTCGAGCCCCTCCGAGCCGAACCGCCGCCGCGTGCGATGTCGGTCATGGCCGAGGCAGGCGAGGCGCTGGCCGGGCTCTTCGAAGCGCTCGCCGAGGGCCAGTTGTCGAAGGCGAAGGCGCGGCTGGCGGCGGAGGACTTCCACCACTGGCTCCACGGAGCGCTGGCGAAGCTGCTCACCGGTCGCGCGGCGCCCGAGCCACCCGACGAGGTTCGAAAGCGACTGCTCGCCGGGACCCGCCGCATCGTCCGGGCGCTCGTCCCGGACTCAGGGAGGTAGTGCCATGCGCATCGGCATCCAGGGCTGGGGTTCGGAGGGCGACCTGCGTCCGCTCGTCGCGCTGGCGGCAGGACTTCGCGCACGAGGACACGAGGTGCGCGTGGTGCTGACGCCGGTGGACGGCAGCGATCACCGCCCACTGTGCGAGAGGGCGGGCGTTCCGTTGCGGATCGTCCCGGAAGGGCCGCTGGACTTCACCCTCGACCGGGTGGCCACCGATGCGCAGAGCGTCGATCCACTGAAGATCTCGCGCGAGCTGAACGAGCGCGCCTTCTTCCCGTTCCTCGACGCGCTCTACGCCTCCGCGCTGGAGCTGTGCGAGGCCTCCGACGTCGTCCTCTGGCACTACTCGGCCTGGTACGTGCGCGCCGCCGCCTTGAAGACGCAGACGCCGGACGGCAGCGTGCACTTCTTCCCCGGCCTCGTGCCCTCGCGTCACGTGCCGCCGTCGGGCCTGCCGAACCTCGGGCCGCTGAACCGGAGCCTGTGGTGGATGGCGCGCACCGCGCTGGACCTCCAGTTCCGCAAGCGGCCCGCGCAGTTCTTCTCCGACCACGGCCTGCCGCCGATCCGCCACGTCCTGCCGGACCTCCTCTTCTCGGACAGGCTCAACCTCCACGCGTTCAGCCCGCTGCTCGTACCTCCGCAAAGGGACTGGTCGCCGACGCAGAAAGTGTGCGGGCAATTCGTCGTGAGCCACGCGTTGGAGAGCTGGAAGCCGTCACCTGCGCTGGAGGCGTTCCTCTCCGAAGGCGAGCGGCCGGTGCTGATGACGCTCGGGTCGATGGAGCACTTCGCGCCGGCTCGCGCGAGGGCACTGCTCGCCAGCGCAGCGCGGAAGGCGGGCGTGCGCGCGATCGTCCAGACGAAGCGCTCGGAGTTGGAGTCTTGCGACCGTGACGTGTTCTTCCTCCCCTGGGCACCCCACGAGGCGCTGCTGCCACGATGTTCGGCGATGGTGCATCACGGCGGCGCGGGCACCACGCACACCGCGCTGCGCGCAGGCGTTCCGTCGGTGCCGGTGCCCTTCATCATGGAGCAGAAACTCTGGGCGGACCGCATCCACAAGCTCGGCTGCGCGACGAAGCCGGTGGACTTCTGGAAGGCGAACGCCGACATGCTCGCGAAGGCGCTGCAGGAGGTCATCGGCTCGCCGGCTCTCAAAGCGCGCGCGGCGGAGATGGGCGTCAGGGTGTCTGCAGAGGACGGCGTCCGCGCCGCGGCGGAGTTGCTCGAGACGACGCATTCGCCGAGCTGAGAGAGCCGGTGCAGGCATGGACGCTATCCGCCGCGCACCGTGCACGAATGCTAGCCCCGACCGTTGGGCTATACCGTTCTTACGATGAACAAGGGGTGAGCCATGAGGTGGTTCACGGTGAGTGTGATGTGCTTCTTCGGGTTCGCCTGTTCGCCTCCCGCTGCGTCGCCGGACGCAGGCGCAATCGAGGACGCGGGGCGCGTTCCTCCGGGCGATGCCGGCTACGACTGGGGTGACGGATCCGCTCGGCTCGTTCCGGTACCGATCACGCCCGTTCGCTCGTGCGATGAGCACTGCGCGAATCTGGGCGGGCTATGCCGCGCTGCCCCGCGGGGGGCCTATCAGGTGACCGGCGTATTCACGTACGAGCGGTGCGAGCGCACGCACTTTGGTTGCGAGGAGCCGCCGCCCGACGAGATCGCGTGTGTCCGACCCGACCCCATAGACGCGCCTCCGGTGTTCGACGCGCTCGTTTCGCAGCAGTGCGGCTGCGCCCGACCGCGGTCCGTTGTCGATGCCGGCAGCCAGGTATCGGATGCCGGAGTTCAACTGCTGGATGCGCCCATTCAGCCGCCCACTCCGTGCTCGGTGGTGTGCGCCGATGCTGGCAAGGCTTGCGTCCTCCACCAGTGGGACTTCCGCAACCCGAGCCACGCGCTCTCCGAGTACGACACCTGCTCCCTGCTCGCAGAGTGCGACGAGACGCCCGCACAGAGCGTTGCGTGCCTCGGAGGCACCGAGACGCTTCGCCGGCACAGGTGCGCCTGCAAGTAGCGGAGGACCGGGACTCAGCACGTGCCGCCGTGGACGTTACCGCGCCCGCGGTGCTATCGCGCGCGGCACTGGAGCCAACCATGACCCTCGCGCGCACGACCTCACTGTCCCTCCCCGCTCTCGCCCTCTTCCTCGCCTGCGCGGGCATCCAGAAGGTGGACTACGGCCTTCAGCCCGAGCGCATCGAGGACCCGCAGGCGGAGGTCCTCCGCTTCATCAAGCTGAACACCACGCAGGGCTGCATCGCCGAGCCGGCGTTCGAGGACCGGGTGCTCTTCGTGAAGTTCGCCTGCAACAACGGCGTGGGGAACAGCACCGCGAGGCTCGACCGGGTGAAGGAGATCGTCCTCGAGCAGTACCAGGAGTGGTACCGCGTGGTGGTGCGTCACTCGGACGGTTCGCCGGACTTCGCGTGGAGCTCGAAGAGCCTGCAGGACGTGCAGCGAGCGGCCGATGCATTCGCAGCACTCAGCGGTGCCGGTCCCACGCCGCGCGCGCCGGCGAACAACACCACGCTGTAAGGAACGGGCTGCCTGCCGAGGGCCCGTCGCGCCCTCCCGCCTTCCGTTCACCTCGCGCGTGGGGCTGCCCATCGTGTGGCCGTGAAGCGTCAGGCGATCGGAGACCATGCGGCCATCGGCGATGGCCAGACGGCGGCGCTCGTCTCGCGCGATGGCACGGTGGACTGGCTCTGCTGGCCCCGCTTCGACAGCCCGAGCCTCTTCGGCGCCCTGCTCGACCCCGAGCGCGGCGGCCGCTTCGCGCTGCGGCCCGAGGGAGACGGCTTCACCGCCACCCGCTCGTACCTCGACGACACCAACGTCCTCTGCACCGTCTGGCGTTCACGCGACGGCGAGGCGGAGGTGGAGGTGCTCGACTGGATGGCGATCGCCGATCCCGCGCTGCGCAGGCGCCGCATCCAACCGGAGAGCGCGATCGTCCGGCGGGTGCGCTGTCTGCGCGGCGCGGTGCGGCTGCTCCTCACCTTCGACCCGAGGCCCGACTACGGGCGCGCACGGCGGCACCGGGTGGAGCACTGGCCCTTCGGCGAACGGGTGAGGGTGGGCAGCGGCAGCGCGCGTCTTCAGTCGTCGCCGCGGGTGTCGCTCGATCCGCCGATGGGCGAGGCGCACGTCCCCCTCCGCGCCGGCGAGACCTTCTGCGCGGTCCTCTCCTTCTCCAGCGAGGCGCCCGAGGTGGTGGTCGAGCCGCGGACCTTCGCGGAGGAGAGCCTCGAGGTCACGCTCGCCTCCTGGCGCAGGTTCAGCGCGCTGGTGCGTTACGACGGTCCGTGGCGCGACCTCGTGGTGCGCAGCGCGCTGGCGCTGGAACTGCTGCTGCACGCGCCCTCGAGCACCTTCGTGGCCGCGGCGACGACGTCCCTCCCCGAACGGCCCGGCGGCGCCCTGAACTGGGACTACCGCTACAGCTGGGTCCGCGACGCGGCGCTGACGGTGCGCGCGCTGGAGTCGCTCGGCTTCGAGCTGCAGGCGGACGACTACGTGAGCTGGCTCCTCCACTCGACGCGGCTTACCCGTCCGCGGATGAAGGTGATGTACGACGTGTGGGGAAGGCCCTCGCCGCACGAGGAGACGCTCGCCCACTGGCGCGGCTACGAGGGCGCCTCACCGGTGCGCATCGGCAACGCGGCGGCGGTGCAGCTTCAGCTCGACACCTACGGCGAGGTGGTGGACGCAGTGGCGCACGTCGTCCGTCGCGGCGGTCACATCGACCACGAGACCGCGGCGCTGCTGCGCGACTTCGGCGAGTACGTCTGCCGGCACTGGGAGCTGCCCGACGCCGGCATCTGGGAGATCCGCGAGGCTCCCCGGCACCACACCCACTCGAAGGTCGCCTGCTGGACCGCGCTCGAGCGCCTGCTGGAGGTGGACAAGCGCCAGCGCATGCGCCGCTTCCCGCGCGACCTCTTCGCCCTCAACCGCGAGCTGCTCCGCCGCGACATCCGGGCGCACGCCTGGAACTCGCGCGTAGGCGCCTACACCCAGTCCTACGGCGACGACAGGCTCGACGCGAGCGTGCTGCTGATGAGCTGGTACGGCTTCGAGGAGGCCGACTCGGCGCGGATGCGGATGACCGCGCGCGCGCTGCTGCGGAGGCTCTCGCCGGCGCCGGGCCTGCTCTACCGCTACGACCAGAGCTTCGAGGCCGGTGAGGGCGCGTTCGTCATCTGCGCCTTCTGGTTCGCGGAGTACCTCGCGCGCGGCGGCGGCACGCTGGAGGAGGCCGAGCGCTGGTTCGCGGCGGCGGTGCGCTACGCCAACGACGTGGGGCTCCTCGCGGAGGAGGTGGACCCGCGCACCGGCGAGGCGCTGGGAAACTTCCCGCAGGCCTTCTCCCACGTCGGCCTCATCGGCGCGGCGGTGTCGCTGGAGGAGCGCCGGCAGCACGACGCGGCCATCCGGGCTCGCGCGCGGCCGAGGCCAAAGGTCACAGGGCACGGGCGCCACCGCACCACGCCCTACCCGCCGCTCGAGGAGGGCTCGCCGTGAACGCGGGCCACTGGCTGGTGTGGGGCTTTGGCGCGACCGTCGTCCTCAGCGTCCTCATGGCCGGCAGCCAGCGGTTGAACCTCACCCGCATGAACCTGCCCTACCTGCTGGGCAGCATGTTCACCCCCGACCGCGACCGCGCGCGGCTGCTGGGACTGCTCGTCCACCTCGTCAACGGGCTCGCCTTCTCCGCGCTCTACGTGGCCGCCTTCCACGCGCGCGGACGCGTCGAGGTCTGGTTCGGCGCGCTGATGGGTCTCGTGCACGCGATGTTCGTGCTGACCGTGGTGCTGCCCGCGCTGCCCGCCCTCCACCCGCGCATGGCCACCGCCGCCGAAGGGCCGACCGACGAGCGACGCCTCGCGCCGCCGGGCTTCCTCGCGCTGCACTACGGGCCGCGCACGCCGATCTCGGTCATCCTCTCCCACATCGTCTTCGGCGCCATCGTCGGGCTCTTCTACCGGCTGTGACCGCGCACGAACGACAAAGGCCCTCCCCGCGTGAACGGAGAGGGCCTCGAACTTCCTTGCAGAAAAATCAGTGAGCGGCTCAGAGCTCGCGCGACATGAGGAGGCGGAGCTTGCCGCTCTTCTTCGAGACCACCGTGGCCACCGTGGTGAACCCGGCGTTCCGGTAGAAGCTCACCGCGGGCCCGTTCGCCGGATCCACGCGGAGGGCGAGCGTGCGCCGGTGCATGTCCCGCGCGACCTGGATCGCATGGTCGAGCACCCGCGTGCCGAGCTTGCGCTGCCGCAGCTCCGGCTTGACGACGATGTTGCGCATGTAGGCGGCGCCCTGCACCGGCCCGTCGCGCTCCACCGTCACGTAGCCCACCACCTGATTCTCCAGCTTCGCCACGTGGATGAACGGGCGCAGCTTCGTCAGCGCCTCGAGCGACTGCTCGGAGGTCTCGCCCCGGCTCTCCCACGGCTCCGAGGTGGAGCGGATGGTCGCCACCGCCTGCATGTCTTCGTCCGTGGGCAGGCTGAACTTGAGGTCCGCGGCCACGTCCTTCGGCGCGTTCGTCATGTCCAGGGGAGGCACCGCCACCTGATCCTTGATGTCACCGAGTTGCTTCATCGTCATGCCAACCCTCCTGGTCAGCCCCCTGTCGGGAGGCTCCGATCCTAACCGTTGACCCTTTGGGGGTGAATCCCCATCACCGGACCCCTCACCTCGGGCGTCTCGGCAGGTCGCTGTCCGAGCCGGAGGGCTGCACCGGCCAATTCGTCCCATCCGTCCGAAAGCGTCTATAACCGCTGTCCCGTGCAACTGAACCACGCGCAGCGAGAACTGACGGTCAAGGTCGTCTATTACGGCCCCGGCCTCTCCGGGAAGACGACCAACCTGCAGATGATTCATGCCCGCACCCGAACAGAGGTGCGAGGCCGTCTGCTGACCGTCGAGACCCACGACGACCGCACGCTCTTCTTCGATCTCCTGCCCGTCTTCTTCAGCACCGCCAACGGGTTCAAGGTGAAGGTAAAGCTCTTCACCGTACCCGGCCAGGTGATCCACAACGCCACCCGACGGATCGTCCTGCAGAACGCGGACGCGGTGGCGTTCATCGCGGACAGCCGGCGCAATGCCACGGCAGAGAACAACGCCTACTGGCGGAACCTCACCGAGAACCTGAAGGAGAACGGGATCGACCCGCGCGAGATGCCGCTGGTCATCCAGTTCAACAAGCGCGACCTGCCGGACAGCAAGACCGACGCGGAGATGGAAGAGGTCCGCGCGAAGGGGAAGGAGCCGGTGATCGGCGCGGTCGCCATCCGCGGCGAGGGCGTGCTGGAGACGCTCCACGCGGTGCTGCAGGCCGCCTTCCGCGCCATCGAAGAGCGCGCCGCGGTGAGCCGGAACATCGGCCTCACCGAGGAGGAGTTCCTCGGGCAGATCTTCGCGAACATCGACGTGCGCGGGACCCAGCTCGAGGAGCGGTACGGCGCCGCGGGAGCCACGAAGGCCAAGGCGGAGGCTGCGTCGTGAGCGACCTGGGGGCGGTCCGCGACGGCAACGGCGGACGGGGCGATTCGACGCTGCGCAGCATCGACGGCGGCGGGCGGCGCGAGTCGGTCCTGCAGCGCCGGCTGGGCCTGAGCGAGATGCTCGACCTGGGAACCTTCACCGAGTTGGTGAAGAACTTCGTCGAGCTCTACAAGGTCGGCATCAAGGTGTTCGACGAGCGCGGCGCGAAGCTCGCGGACATCAAGGTCGGCAACGGCGACTTCTGCGGCTACGTCTTCTCCTTTGCCGAGGGACGCCACCGCTGCACCGCCACCGTGGCGCGGGTGAAGGACGGGCCCATCTCACACGTGCAGGGTGCGCGCGCGCCGCTCAGCGTCGAGCCGCCGCCGGCGGGGATGGTCACCGTCCCCTGCTTCACCGGGCTGCGCTACCTCGTGCTGCCCATCCGCTGGGAGGGCGACGCGCTCGGGCGGGTGGTCTTCGGGCCCTTCTCGCCGGACGATCTGGAGGGACTGCCGCCTTCGCTGACGGACGTGTCCGCCTCGCTCGACCTGCCGCAGGCGCAGGCCCTGATGGCGATGGTGCGGCGCGCGCCGGAGAGCACGGTGGTGAAGGTGATGGCCCACTTCGCCCAGCTCCTCGAGACGCTGGTGGCGGCGGGCCAGAAGACCTACCTCACCTCGCAGCTGCACATCGAGGCCACGCTCGAGTCGAACCGCGAGCTGGAGGGGCGCAACAAGAAGCTCGAGGACATGAACTCGAAGCTGAAGGAACTCGACCGGCTGAAGTCGAGCTTCCTCGCCACCGTGAGCCACGAGCTGCGCACGCCGCTGACGTCGATCATCGGCTACTCGGAGATGCTCGCGGAGGGCCTCGCGGGGACGCTGAACAGCGAGCAGGTCGAGTACGTGCGCACGATCATGGAGAAGGGCGAGACGCTCCTGAAGCTCATCTCCTCCATCCTCGACATCAGCCAGATCGAGGCCGGCAAGCTGCGGCTGAACTTCGAGGAGACGAACCTGCCGGAGCTCGTGGCGAGCTCGGTGACGTCGGTGAAGCCGCAGGCGCAGAAGAAGGGCGTGACGCTGGAGACGCGGACGCCGCAGCAGCTTCGCGCGAGCGCGGACCGGGACAAGCTCAAGCAGGTGCTGGTGAACCTCCTCGCCAACGCGGTGAAGTTCACCAACCGGGGCGGCACGGTGTCCGTCTACCTGTCCGACGTCGCGCCGCAGCCGGAGCTCGGTTCGGCGCTGGGCTACCGGATCATCGTCGAGGACAGCGGGGTGGGCATCCCGCACGACCAGTTCGAGAAGATCTTCGACACCTTCTACCAGGTGGACTCCTCCTCCACGCGCGAGTTCGGCGGCGCGGGCCTGGGCCTCTCCATCGTGAAGTCCTTCGTGGGCGGTCACGGGGGCCTCGTGCGCGTCTCCAGCGAGCTGGGGCGCGGATCGCGCTTCAGCGTCGTCGTGCCGGTGGAGCCGCCGCAGCAGACCTCGATCAGCGTGCGGCCGCCGGTGCAGGAAGCGCCGCCGGACCGTTTCTGAGTTCACTGATCGCGGAGGCGTCGCAGCAGCTCGCGGGCGCTGCCGCCGCGGTCGAAGCGGGCGCTCTTCATCGTGCCGTCCGGCGCGAGCTCGAAGTGGAAGGCGAGCGTGGGCGCGCCGCCGAAGTGGTAGCGGAGGTCCGCGATCCGGACCGAGTAGCCGCCGCCGTCCGCCTCCGCGCGCCTTGTGGTGGTGACGATCGGTAGCCGCGCCCACGCCAGCGCCTCGCGCACCGTGGGCTCGTCCGCAGCGCCTTCGGGAAGCGCCGTCTGCGCCGCCACGTGCACCGCCTGCTCGGTGCGGGCTCCGAAGGGGCGGATGACGCCGACCCGGTAGCGCTCGTTGACCTGCACCGCGTACCGCCAGGTGATCGGATCGAAGGGGAGGGGAAAGACCTCCACGCGCGAGGCCGCGGGGTAGTCGCGCCCGAGGCGCTCGATGAGCTCCGCCCTCGCCGCCACCCGCGCGCCCACGTAGGCCGCGGAGAGCGCGAACCCGCAGAGGATGGCGGTGCGCCAGCCGTTCCGCGCGCGCTGCCTCAACGCGAGAACGAGCGCGACGGCCGCGCCGAGGAGCAGCGGCACCGTGACCAGCGGGTCCACCACCAGCGTCCAGTCGAGGCTGAGGCGCCGGTCGCTGAAGGGGAGGAACAGGCGCGTACCCCAGCCGGTCCACGCATCGGCGAGCAGGTGCGCGAGCAGCGTGGAGGGAAGCGCCCACGCGAACATCGTGCGGGCGTCCGCACCTCGGAAGAGGGGCCTCACGAGGAGCACCGCGACCAGCGCCACCAGCGGCGCGAAGAGGAGGGCGTGCGTGGGGCCCCGGTGCGCGTGCAGCGCCTGCAGCACGTCGTTGCCCGACGGCCAGAAGGTGTCGAGGTCCGGCAGCTCCGCCGCCACCACGCAGCAGACGAGCACCGCGCGGTCCGTCGGTGAGAGGCGCGCGTCGCCTTCCGCCGTGCTGCATTCCCTGTTGCGCTTCCGGTCCGGCCGACGCAACGCGCCAATGGCCAGCCCGAAGAGCCCGTGCGTGAGGTTGTCCATCGCGGCGCGGACCGTACCGCCTCAAGGACGCTGCGGCTTCGACAACGTCGCCGAGGTCGCCCGCGTCGCTTGCCCGCTGTGCCGCCTGCCGGTGTCGGGATTCGCCTACTGCGGTCGCGCTATATGATCAGACACGCGATGACGTCTCCCGCCCGTCACATCGAAGAACTCGGCAGGCGGCTCGCGCGCCGACGTGCCGAAGCGAAGCTGGAGCTCGACGTTCTCGCTCAGCGTGCAGGCGTCTCCCGCGACGCGATCGAGCGGTTTGAGTCCGGTGCAACCCCACTGGCGGCGGGCGCGCTCTCGCGGATCGCGGGCGTTCTGGGCATCCCGGCGGCGGGTCTGCTCTCCGCCGAAGCTCCCGAAGAGACTGCTCCCACGGCACCTGACGTCCTCCTCCTCGGAGGGACGACCAGTTGGTTGCGCGCGCGTGACGTGGACAGACTCGCCCGCTCCTTCGAACGAGCGCGTGCGTTCGCGGAGCTGGGAGAGCTGCTTCGAAGAGACACCGTCAGCATCGAGGAGCGGACTGGCCCTGCCAAAGAGGTCGACCCCTACCGCGAGGGATATGCAGCGGCGCGGGAGTTGCGCCTCTCCCTGGGCCTTCCGCGCGAGCCGCTGGTGGACCTGTCACGCACCATCGAAGACCGGCTCGGCATCCTCGTCAGCCGCTTCCGTTTCGACAGTCCGGAGATCCGCGCCGCAGCGGCGCGTTCGGGCCGGGTTCGGCTCATCGCGTTGAACACGCAGCTTCAGCGCGTGGGAAGCGTGCGGCGCGCGCTGGCGCACGAGCTGGGCCACCACCTGCTCGACTTGCCGACAGATGGAGCGGTCATCGACAGCGCGCGTGAGGCCGATGGCTATACACACGAGAAGCCCGCTGCCGAACGTCGTGCGGATGCCTTCGCCCTGATGTTCCTCGCGCCAGACGCGGGTGTGGCCGCGCTTCTGGGTCCTCCACAGCGAACGCCGGACCTCGACGCAGCGCGCGCGCTCGCTCAGGAGGTGCGACGGACCTTCGGGCTCGGGTTCGACGCCTCTGCCTACCACCTGGCGAACCTCGGCTACTTCGCCGACAAGGGGATGGCGGAAGCACTGCGTGAGGCGCCCGCCATCACTCACGAGCTGGACGGGTTCGAGCGACACGCGCTGCCCGATGGATTCGAGCGACGTCTGCAGGCGGCCGAAGAGGCCAGTCTCCTCTCCGCCGGGCGTCGGCGCGAGTTGCTCGGCCGCACGTGGGTGGACGAGGCCTAGCGTGACTCACCCGCAGTACGCGCTCGACGCGGATGTGCTCGCGAGCTTCCAACGCGCGCGGCAGGACGAGGCGCTCGCTGCGGCAGGCCGACTCCCGGTCGTGATCACCGACACCGTGTGGGACGAACTCGTGCTCGGGCCGATCCTGAAGATGCCTGTCGGAATCAGCACGCGCGAAGAGGCCCATCGCCGCGCTCAGGCGGAAGCGATGGAGGAGGTGCTGAGGTCAATCGCTGGCGGACGTACCGAGATCCTGGCTGGTTCTCCCGAGGCGACCAACCTCGCGCGCCTTCAACGGGCAGGATCGGTAGGACAGGGAGAAGACTCGGTCATCGCTCTTGCAGTGAGCCGACCGGACGTCGTGCCAGTGATGATCGATCGAGCCGGCCTCGCGCGCGCCATCGAGGAGGTTCCGGGTCGGGTCCTCTCCCTTCACGGCTTCCTCCGAACCATCGAGCGCGACGCAGGATTTCCTCGCGGAGTAAGCGATGCAGTCTCCGCGTACCTACAAAAAGCCAAGAGCTTCGTTCCTCCCCTTTGGTGGCAGACGAGATGAACATGGAAAGGGAGCTGACCGGACCGCGCCGCCTCGCGACGGTGGCTCTCGCCGGCATGATGGGCTTTGGTGCCGTCGCCGCGTGCGGGCCTCGCGCTGAACCTTCGGGCCCTCTGCCCATCCCGTGGGATCGCGTGACGAATCCGGTGCTGCGGCTCGAGGACGCGGCGATCAAGGACGCCTTTGCGGTGCGCGGCGACGACGGGATGTGGCAGCTCGGCTTCAGCCACCTCACCGACACGCCCTTCCGCGTGCGGCTCGGGTTCGCGCAGACGGAGGACTGGCGGGCCTTCGACGTCAAGCCCACGCTCGACCAGGAGGAGGTCGGGGGGCTGGCGTCGCCGGACGTGGTTCGGATGCCGGATGGACGTTGGGTGATGACCTACAACTCGCACACGCGCGACGTGGGCGAGGCGGCGAACAAGCTCTACTACCGCGTGTCCGACGACCTGCGCGTCTGGTCCGAACCTCGGCGCTTCCACATCGAAGGCGCGGACGCCGCGGCGGATCGGCTCATCGACGTGGCGCTGGCCTTCCCGACTGCCGCGGAAGGTGGCGGCGCGTTCCTCTTCTTCAAGCGTGAGCAGGAGGCGCAGGTCGCGCACTCTCCCTCGGGAGCCCTCGAGGGACCGTGGACGCTGCTGGGGACGCTGGAGCCTTCCTACTTCGAGAACCTGCAGGCGCTGCGCATCGACGGCGTGTGGCACCTCGTGGGTACGAAGCTCCCCGCGGTGCACGTGCCCATCCTCCTCCGGCTCGACGGCAATCCGAGCGATCCTTCGGCCTGGCTTCGCTGGACGGAGGTGCGCGAGTTGGTGGTGCGCGAGCAGTCGTGGAACACCGGCCCGGACGTGCTGTCCTACGAGCGCTCCAACGCGGCCTACCTCATCGACGACCGCGCTGTGGACGGGCACTTCTATCTTCTCTACGCGGGCAGCACGGAGGAGACGACGCACGCGGGGCGGGGACACTCGGCGCTCGGGCTCGCGCGCAGCACCGACCTCGAGCGGTGGGAGGTTGCGCCGTGATTCCTCGAAGGCCCCTGAAGCCACGCGGCGAGTTCGCGCGCATCGAACGCTTTCTCGAGATCTTCCGCCGCGAGGGCGTGCAGGTGGACGGTCACGAAGGAGGAACCGTGAGCACGCCTGGCGAGGCCCTCGTGCTCGGCCCCGGCGACGACTGCGCCGTGTTGCGTCCGACCTCGGGCACCGAGCTGTGCGTGACGACGGACGCGTTGATGGAGGACGTGCACTTCACGCGCGCGGCGTTCAGCCCCGCGGACATCGGCCACAAGGCGCTGGCGGTGAACCTGTCGGACCTCGCGTCGATGGGCGCGGACCCGGCGTGGTTCGTCTGCGCGCTGGCGCTCCCGCCCGCGGACTTCGGCGATCGTGACCTGGACGGACTCGCCCGCGGAATGGCGAAGCTCGCGCGCACCTCCGGCATCGCGCTCGCGGGTGGCAACTTCACGCGCGCACGCGAGCTGTCGATCACCCTCACCGTCGCGGGCGAGGTCCCTCGGGGGCGCGCGCTGACGCGTTCCGGCGCACATCCGGGAGACAGGCTCTTCGTCTCGGGCACGCTCGGGGATGCACGCCTGGGCTTCGAGCAACTTCAAGGTGACGCGCGCGCCCGCGGCTCTGCCGTGACGCGTCAACGCCGGCCCACGCCGCGCCTGGCGCTCGGCCACCTAGCGCGGCTGCACGCGAGCGCGGCGATCGATCTCTCCGATGGCCTCGCACAGGACGCTGCCCACCTCTGCAGCGCGAGCGAATGCGGCGCGGTGATCGAGCTGGCGAAGCTCCCGCTCTCTGCCGCCGTGCGAAGGGCGTGGGGCCAGCGCGCGGCACTCGAAGCGGCGACCGGCGGCGAAGACTACGAGCTGCTGCTCGCGGTCTCGCCGGCGCGGGTGCCGAGGTTTCTGCAGGCGTGCGCGGAGGCGGGCGAGCGGGTCAGCGACATCGGCGTGCTGACGGCCGAGCAGGCAGTCATCCTGCGTGACGCAGAGGGTCGCGAGGTCGAGCGTCCAGGCGGGTTCGATCACTTCCGCCGCACCGGGGGCTGAATTGACCGCACCCCAACGCGCCGATAGATCTTCGAACCGCTTGCGCCGCCCCTCTCGAGACGACCTTCCCGTGATGAGCGCGCGTCTTGCGCCGGCCCCTCGTCTCGTCCGGATCCCCGAGGAGCGGCCCGGACGCTTCTGGACGATGCAGGCGAAGTTCCTCCTCGGCTACCTCATCCTCTTCGCCGCGCTCGGGGTCACCTTCGAGGTGACGGAGTACTACGACCTCTCGATCACCACGCGCTGGAGCGTGGGCGCGGGCGTGTCGTTCCTCGTGGTCATCCTGCTCTCCACCATCACGCGGGTGACGAAGGTGCGGCAGCTGTCGCGCTCGGCGCTGGAGATCTCGCGCGGCGATCTGTCGAAGCCGGTGGACACGCAGAGCGGCCTTGCGCCGGACGAACTGGACGAGCTGGCCACCGCCATCTCGCACATGCAGGAGAACCTCCGCGAGCTCGTCGGTCACATCCAGCGCACCGCGAGCAGCGTCAGCGACAGCGCCTCGGATCTGCAGCAGTCGGCGGAGGGCGTGAACGCGTCCACCCAGGACGTGGGCGCCTCGATGTTGAAGATCGCGGCGGGCGCGGACTCGACCTCGCAACTGGTGGCGCAGGCGTCGCAGGTCATCGGTCAGATGGCGGCGTCCATCAAGCACACCGCGGCGAGCGCGGAGGACGCGGCGCGGGTGGCGGGCGAGACGCGGCTGGCGGCGGAGGAGAGCTCCCGCGCGGCGAGGCTCGCGGGCGACAAGGTGAACAAGGTCTTCACCCGCGTGGAGACGGCGAGCCAGCACGTGTTCGCGTTCGGCGAGAAGACGCAGGAGATCTCGAAGATCGTCGATGCGATCACCCAGGTCGCGCAGCAGACGAATCTCCTCGCGCTCAATGCGACGATCGAAGCGGCGCGCGCCGGCGAGTATGGCCGCGGCTTCGCGGTGGTGGCGGACGAGGTGCGCAAGCTCGCGGAGAGCGCGGGCCGCAGCGCGGAGCAGATCAGCCGGCTCGCCCGCGACATCGCGCAGCAGTCCACCTCCGTCGTGCACGCGATGAAGGAGGGCATCGGCGAGCTCACCGAGGGCCGCGAGGACCTCAACACCATCGTCCGTTCGCTCGGGGCGATCACCGACACCGCGCGCAAGGGCGCGGACCAGGTGCACCTCATCAGCGCCAGCGCGCGCGAGCAGCTCGAAGGCTCCGAGGCGATGGTCGAGGCCATCGGCCAGATCTCCAGCGTCGCCCAGCAGAACGCGAACAGCAGCGAGTCGGTGAAGCAGACCATCGGCGAGCAGGAGGAGGCGGTCTCGCGCATGACCTCCGCCGCGCAGGAGCTGGCGAACCTCAGCGTGGAGCTGCACCACGTGGTCAGCCGCTTCCGGCTCGGGTAGCGCGTGCGGCACGTCGTCTTCCGGCTGGGTGAGGACCGCTGTGCGCTGCCGCTCGACGCGGTGCGCGAGGTCGTCGTTCCGCCCGACCGCTACACCCGCGTGCCCCGAGCCCCGGCCGTCGTCTGCGGCGTGATGAACCTGCGCGGACGTGTGGTGACGGTGATCGATCTGACCGGGCTGCTCGTGCGGCGCGAGGCGGATGAGGGCGACGCGCTGACGGGACGTCACTGCCACACGAAGAACGCGCGCATCCTCCTCATCGACAGGGGACGTCGGGACCTCGGGCTGCTGGTGACGGACGTGGAGGGGATCGACGAGCTCATCCCCGCGGAGGCCGAGCCCGATGCGGCGGCGCCCCACAGGCTCACGCCGAGCGCGGTGGCCGGTGCGGCAAAGCTGCGAGACGCCGCGGTCTGTCTGCTCGATCCAGACGGGGTCGACGGGCTGGTGGGCTCCGTGTTCGGAGGTTAGGCTTTGCGCATGGGCAAGCGGGTGCTGGTCGTCGACGACGCCATCTACATGCGCAGCATGATGAAGGACATCTTCGCCTCCAGCGGCTTCGAGGTCGTGGGCGAGGCGACGGACGGCAACGACGCGGTGGCGAAGTTCAAGGCGCTGCAGCCGGACCTCGTCACCATGGACATCGTGATGCCCTACAAGAACGGCATCGAGGCCACGCGCGAGATCGTGAAGGCGAACGCCGCCGCGCGGATCATCATCTGCTCCGCGCTGAACCAGGAGGCGATGGTGATGGAGGCCATCGAATGCGGCGCCGCGGACTTCATCGTCAAGCCGCCGCGCGCGGAAGAGGTGCTCGCGGTGGTGAAGAAGGTGCTCGGCGAGGCGTAGGCGTCACGGCCCGCACCGACAGCCGCCGCGCGTCCCGTGCCGGTCGACCTCTCCAGATACCTCGGGCTGTTCGTCAGCGAGGCGACCGATCACCTCGAGGCGCTCGCGCGCGATCTCGTGCGGCTCGAGCGCGAGCCCACCGCGGAAGTGGTCGATTCGCTCTTCCGCCACGCGCACTCGGTAAAGGGCATGTCGCTGTCCATGGGCTTCGAGCCCATCGCCGCGCTCGCGCACCGGGTGGAGGACGTGGTGGACGCGGTGCGCGCGAGCCCGTCGGTGCTCGACCGGCCGCTCGTCGATCTGCTGCTCGCTGCCGTGGACCGCATGCAGAGCCAGGTGCGCGCAGCCTCCGCCGGTGCGCCGCCACTCGCGGATCCGCAGCTGCTGGAGCGGCTGGGCGTGCGGCTCTCGCAGCTGCGCGGGAGCGCCGTCGAAGCGGAGCCCTCCGAACCTCCGCCGCCGCGCCCCGAGGCGGCACGTCGCGTCGAGGTCCGCTTCCAGATCGCGCCCACCGCGCAGGCGCCGGCGGTGCGCGCGTTCCTCGTGCAGCACCGGCTCTCGTCGCTGGGGACGGTGGAGAACCTGCAGCCGCCGAGGGAGCTGCTGCGCGCGGGCAGCGTGCCGGACGGGCGGGTCGTGCTCGAGCTCGCGCTGCACGAGGACAAGGACGACGACGCGGTGCGCGCGCTGCTCGCGGGCATCCCGGAGCTCTCCTCGTTCGAGGTCGGGGGCGAGCCTTCACGTCGCGACGACGACGAGGAAGAGGCGCTCTTCCCGGGCGACGGACCCTCTCCGACAGCCGCGCCCGAGCCGCCGGCGAAGCCCATTGGCCACGAGCCGGGGCGCACGGTGCGTGTGCGCGCGGAGCTGCTCGATCACTTCCTCGAGATGGTGGGAGAGCTCCTGCTCGCCACCGCGCGGATCCGCGAGGTCTCGCGCACGGTGCCGGAGCCTTCGCGTCCGCCGCTGGAGGAGGGCGTGGATCGGCTGCACGGGCTGGTGAAGGACCTCCACGACAAGGTGATGGGGGCGCGGATGACGCCGCTCTCGGTGGTGCTCGACCGGCTGCCGCGGGTGGCGCGGGACGTGGCGCGACGGCGTGGACGCGACGTGGAGCTGGTGCTCAGCGGCGCGGAGACGGAGCTCGACCGCGCGATCGTCGAGGAGCTCGGCGACCCGCTGCTGCACATGCTGCGCAACTGCATCGACCACGGCATCGAGGATCCGGACGAGCGCCTCGCCGCAGGCAAGACGGCGCAGGGCCGGGTGACCATCGACGTTCGCCGCCAGCGGGAACGCGTGGTGGTGGAGATGGCCGACGACGGGCGCGGCATGGACGGTGACGCGCTGGTGAAGGTGGCGGTCGCGCGCGGGCTGCTCACGGCGGAAGAGGCCTCGAGGCTCGGTCCGCGAGACGCCTTCATGTTGAGCTGCATGCCCGGCGTCTCCACCGCGCGCGACGTGTCGGACATCAGCGGCCGCGGCGTGGGCATGGACGCGGTGAAGCGCGCGATCGAGAACGTCGGCGGCACGCTGGAAATCGACTCGGAGCGCGGGAAGGGGACGCGCTTCACGCTGCGGCTTCCGCTCACGGTGGCGGTGGTGAAGCTCTTGCTCGTGCAGGTGGGCGACGAGGTCTTCGGCCTGCCCATCGCGAAGGTGCTCGGCGCGCTGGAGGCGGACGAAGGGCAGCTCTGGCGACGCGACGGTGAGCGCGTGCTCGCGTGGGGAGACGGCGTCCTTCCGGTCCACGCGCTGGAGACGCTGCTGGAGCTTCCCGCGTCCGGCTCGCCGCCCGGCCCGGTGCGCCCCTACCTCGTGATCGAAGGCGAGTCCGGGCGGGTGGCGCTCGGCGTGGATCGCCTGCTCGGCCAGGAGGAGGCGGTGCTCAAGCCGCTGCCGCGTCCGCTCGATCGCATCTTCTGGCTCTCGGGCGTGACGATCCTCGGCAGCGGGCGGCCGGTGTTCATCCTCGACGTGCCGCGCCTGCTCGTCTGAAGCCGCGTCGGAAGGTCTGGTCGCGGTGGTCGCATGGCCAAGGGTGGGCTATGTGCGCGCGCCATGGACGAGAGAGAGCTGACGGCGCTGCTCAACGGCGTGAAGAGCGGCAAGACCGGGGTGAAGGACGCGGTCGCGAAGCTGAAGGACCTGCCGTTCGCGGAGCTCGGGTACGCGACGCTCGACACGCACCGGAACCTGCGCTTCGGCTTTCCGGAGGTGGTGCTCGGTGAGCCGAAGACGGCGGAGCAGTGCCTCGGAATCGTCACCGCGCTGAGCGAGCGCGGTCAGAACGTGCTCGTCACGAGGCTGCAGCCGGAGAAGGCGGAGGCGCTGCTCGCGCGCTTCCCGAAGGGCCGGTATCACGAGGTCGCGCGCATCTTCGAGCTGCGCCAGAAGAAGACGCGCGCCGGAGTGGTGGCGGTGGTCACCGCCGGCACCAGCGACATCCCGGTGGCCGAGGAGGCCGCGGTCACCGCCGAGGCGATGGGCGCCGAGGTGAAGCGCATCTACGACGTGGGCGTGGCGGGCATCCACCGGCTCCTGCGGCGGCGCGAGGAGATCCAGTCCGCCCACGCGGCGGTGGTGGTGGCGGGGATGGAGGGCGCCCTCGCGAGCGCGGCGGGCGGGCTGGTGGGCATTCCGGTGATCGCGGTGCCCACGAGCATCGGCTACGGCGCGAACTTCGGCGGCGTCTCCGCGCTGCTGGCGATGCTGAACTCCTGCGCGTCGAACGTGACGGTGACGAACATCGACAACGGCTTCGGCGGCGGCTTCTACGCGGCGCTCGTGTCGCGCACGAAGGGCCGGAGGTAGCGCGAGATGCACGGCGAGGGAGGCACGCGCGCGCTGCTGCTGGAGCCGGTGGGAGGGATCGCCGGCGACATGTTCATGGCCGCGGCGATTGATCTCGGCGTCGTCACGCCGGAGGAGATCGAGGCCGCGTTGAAGGGACTCGCGCTGCCGCGCTGGCGGCTGAAGATCTCGCGCGCGGAGCGTCACGCGATCAGCGGTACCCATGTGGACGTGCTCGTTGCGGAGGCGCAGGGGCACGGGCACTCGCACGATCACGGACATTCGCATGACCACGATCACGATCACCCGCACGGTCACTCTCACGATCACGGACATACGCACGGTGAGGTGCACGCCGACGCGCACGCGGCGCACGAGCACCGGAGCCTCGCGGACATCCGCCGCATGATCGACGCGTGCGACACGCTGAGCATTTCGGCGAAGCGGACCGCGCAGGAGATCTTCACCGTGATCGGTGAAGCGGAGGCGCGCGTGCACTCGGTGCCGGTGGAGGAGATCCACTTCCACGAGGTCGGCGCGGTGGACTCGATCGTGGACGTCTGCGCGGCCGCGTTCGTGCGCGAGCGCATGGGAGTGGACCGGGTGTTGTGCGTGCCGCCGCCACTGGGCTCGGGGCAGGTGCGCACGCAGCACGGGATGATGCCGGTGCCGGCGCCCGCCACGCTGGAGATCCTCCGCGACGTACCGGTCCGCTTCGAAGGCACCGGCGAGCTGACCACGCCCACCGGCGCCGCGATCGTGAAGGTGCTGGCGGAGGTCGGTCCGCTGCCTCCCTGCACCGTCACGCGCGTGGGCTACGGCGTGGGCACGAAGGACTTCCGGGATCGTCCGAACGTGCTCCGCGCGTCGCTGGCGGAGCTCTCTTCGACCTCGAACTCCACCTCGCGATCGGGAGACGAGAGCCTCTGGGTGCTGGAGGTGAACCTCGACGACGCGAGCCCGCAGCTGCTCGGCGCGCTGCTGGAGAGCCTGCTGGAGCAGGGCGCGCTGGACGCGTTCGTGGTGCCGGCGCTGATGAAGAAGGGCCGACCCGGCCACCTGCTCACCGCGCTGTGCACCGCGGAAGACCGCGAGCGCCTCACGGACCTCCTCCTGCGCGAATCCACCACCCTCGGCGTGCGCTCGCATCGCACCGAGCGATCGATCCTCGAACGTCGCTTCGAGACCGTGACGACCCCATGGGGCGAAGTGAAGGTGAAGCTCGGCCTGCGGAACGGCCGGGTGTGGAACGCGCAGCCGGAGTTCGACGACTGCCGGGCCGTCGCCCGCTCATCCGGCGTGCCGCTGAAGGACGTCCACGCCGCCGCCATGGCCGCGGCGGAGGTGCTGCGGAGGGGATAGGCAATTTCCTCCGGTGCACAGCAGGGCCTCACGGAAAGCGGACAAGCTCCCGAACCTCGCCATAGTCCGCGCGTTCCACACCAACCCGGAGCAACACTTTCATGAAGAGCATGAAGCTTCTCGCCGCCGCCGCTGCCGTCCTGATGATCCTCCCCACCGCCGCGCTGGCGCAGAACGAGAACGCGCAGAAGGGGCAGGCGAAGAAGGCGGAGAAGACCGAGACCGCGGGCGCGCCCAATGCCAACGCCTCGGACAAGGCGAGGGAGGCGCGTGAGCAGGCGGTGACGAAGCAGCAGGAGGCGAAGCAGCAGGCCGCCGAGGCGAAGAAGCAGGCGCAGGAGAAGGCTGCCGAGGCCCGCAAGAACGCGAAGAGCCAGGCGGACGAGAAGAAGAAGAGCGCCCGTGACCGCGCGGCCCAGCAGAAGGCGGAAGCGAAGCAGAAGGCCGCCGAGGCGCGCACCGCGGCGAACTCGCTGCCTCCCGCGGTGAAGAAGGCAGAGCTCGCCGCCATCGCCGCGGAGGAGACGGCCACCGCGCAGATCGCCGATGCCGAGGCCGCCGCCGAGGTGGAGAAGGCCACCGCCGAGCAGCGCCACGCCGAGGCCACCGCCGCCGCCGAGCAGAAGGTCGCGCTGGCGAAGGCGGCCGCCGAGGAGCGTCGTGCCGCCGCGCGCGCCGCCGCCGATCGCGCGAAGGCCGAGCACGAGGCGAAGTCCCCGCAGCAGTAGCCGGGGTCGTCGACGAGGCGTAAGC
>JAFAFL010000033.1 GCA_023423535.1 Pseudomonadota bacterium | reverse complement strand
GTTTATT
This sequence comes from Pseudomonadota bacterium, assembly GCA_023423535.1. Taxonomy (GTDB): domain Bacteria; phylum Myxococcota; class Myxococcia; order Myxococcales; family Myxococcaceae; genus JAFAFL01. The sequence goes on along the minus strand of JAFAFL010000033.1, from coordinate 2,661 downwards.
TCCGGAAAACATTAGCGTGATCGTGCCCTTGCGTCCAGCGAAAGCCGGCCACTCGCCTGGGCAAAACATCCTGGGGGTTGATCGGGCCAAGGGCGGGAAAGGGGGCCCGAGGCCCCCTGCCCGGCCGGTCAGGACACCGCCAGGGCAGCCTCGGCCCCTGCCGCCACATGCAGAAGATGTCCGTCCCGGCCCGCATGGCCCATGATCGAGATACCGCAGGCGGGATGCCCGGTCGGCAGGGTGCAGACCGGCAGGCCCAGAAGATTGCCGATGCGGGTGTTGCGCAGGGTCAGCAGGTTCGCGCGCACGAACTCGGCCTCGTCCTCCATCAGCCGCGCGGCGTTCGGCGGCAGGATCGGCACCGTGGGCAGCAGGATCGCGTCATGGGCCGAGGCCACCTCCTTGATCCATTTGCGGCGGATGCGGACCAGGCTTTCCCAGGCCGCGACGTAATCCGAGGCGCTGACATCCGCGCCGCTGCGGAACCGGTCCAGGATCGGCTTCCACATCAATTCGGGCGCATCCTCGATCTGCGCGCGCCAGATGCCATAGGCCTCGGGCGCGAACAGCGCCGCCGACAAGGGCATCGCCTTCGCGACCCAATCGCTGGGCACGCGCTGGATCTGCGCGCCCGCGCGGGCCAGCCGGTCCACCGCGTCCTCGAAGGCGGCGACGGGGCCTTCCTCGGCATCGGCGAAGGGCACGCCGTCCAGAACCATCAGCCGCCGTCCCGCGATATCGGCGCCCCGCAGGTCGGCCGCCTTGGTCCCGGACATCAGGGCGAACAGTTCGGCGCAATCCTCGACCGTGCGGGCGATGGGGCCGACAATGTCGAATTTGCGGCACAGGGGCACCACGCCTTTCTCGGGCAGCGAATCATGGCTGGGCTTGAAGCCCACCAGATCGTTCCAGGCGGCCGGCACACGCAGCGATCCGCCGGTATCGGACCCGATCGCGGCCGCCGCCAGTCCCAGCGCCACCGACACCGCCGCCCCGGAGGACGACCCGCCGGGCGCAAGATCCGGGTCCAGCGCATTGGGCGGCGTCGCGGTGTTCGGGTTCAGGCCCAGGCCGGAAAAGGCCAGTTCCGTCATATGGGTCTTGCCCAGGCAGATCGTGCCCTGCCGCGCCGCGCGGGCCAGCACGATGGCGTCCTTGCGCGGCACCCGGCCTTCCAGCAGCCTGGACCCGGCCTCGGTCACGGTGCCGCCGCTGTCGATATTGTCCTTCCAGCTGATCGCCACGCCGTCCAGAAGCCCGCGCCGCAGTTCCAGCTTGGCGCGGTCATGGGCGGCGACCGATTCGGACCGGGCGCGCACATCCGTCACGCGGGCATAGATGCGCCCCGCGTCGGGATGGGCCTTGATCGCGGCCAGATAGGCTTCGGACTGGTCGATGGGATCCAGAAGACCCGCCATGATCGCACGGCCCTGCTGGGCGGCGGGCGCGCGCAGCCAATCCATTCTCAGAAATCCACCGCGAGGCCGTTCTTTTCGTAATCGCCGTATCGCACGGGTTCGGGGCCCTCGCGGCCGCCGTATTCGACGGGCAGGGGCTGGGTCTCTGCGGCGGCCTTGCGGCGCTCGGCAGCCTCGGCCAGGGCGCGCTGTGCGGCGGGCGGCAGGTCGGTGCGGTCCATCGGGGGCTGTTCGCTCATGGAAAGATCTCCCATCCGGGGGTAAGGGGTCCGGGTCAGTCTTCCAACAAGACTTAGGTGAAGGAAAGCGATTTGGCAAAGCGGGGCATGGATATGGCACGGTCGGGCGCATTGCGCCTGCTGGCCGGGGTGCGGGACGGGCTGTCCCTGTCGGATCAGGCGGGCGCGCTGAAGGCGCTGGCGCCGCAGGACCAGGCCCGCGCCGCGCGCCTTGCGGCCGCCGTGCTGCGCCACCAGTCCCGCGCCGATGCGGTGATCGCGGGTTATGTCAGCCGCAAGCCCAGTCCCCAGGTCGCCGACATCCTGCGCCTGGCCACGATCGAGCTTCTGGAATTGGAAGGCGCGGCGCATGGCGTTGTCGATGCCGCCGTCACCCTGACGCGCGGGCTTGGGCAAAAGGGGCAGGCCGCCGCGGGCATGGTCAACGCCGTGCTGCGCAAGGTGGCGGCGCACCGGGGCTGGGCCGACCTGCCGCCGCAGCCGATGCCCGGCTGGCTGCGCGACCCCGTCGCCGTCGCCTATGGAGAGGAGGCCGCCCGCACCATCGAAGCCGCGCACCAGGCCGGCGCACCGCTGGACCTGACCCCGAAGCCGGGCGTTTCGGTCGAGGGTGCCGACCTGCTGCCGACCGGATCCTGGCGCATCCACGGCCCTGTACAGGTGTCTGCGCTTCCGGGCTTTGCCACGGGCGACTGGTGGGTCCAGGATGCCGCCGCCGCCCTGCCGGTGCGCCTGCTGGACCCGCAGGCGGGCGAAGGCATCGCGGACCTTTGTGCCGCGCCGGGCGGCAAGACGCTGCAACTGGCCGCGGCAGGGGCGCAGGTGACGGCCGTGGACATCAGCCCTGCCCGCCTCAGGCGCGTGGCCGAGAACCTGCGCCGCTGCGGCCTGGCGGCGGAACTGGTCGCGGCCGACGCGCTGGAATGGCGGCCCGACGGCTCTCTGGATGCGGTCCTGCTGGACGCCCCCTGTTCGGCCACCGGCACGATCCGCCGCCACCCCGA
>JAFAFL010000007.1 GCA_023423535.1 Pseudomonadota bacterium | reverse complement strand
GGACGGAGGCATCCTCCGTCCCGCCCGTTCTTTTTCGTCCGGGGCGTGTCGAGTGGTCGTAGCTACAGCCCGCAAAAGGAACCGGCTCCAGGACGAGGCCTTGCGGCGCACGCCCGGGAGCCGGCGGGTCCAGCTCGCTGCCTGATTACTTCTTGAGGCTGCGCAGGTGGGTGACGAGCGCGTCCACCTGGTCCGGCTTGAGGTCCTCGCCGAAGCCGTGGACCTCCTCCTTCTTGCCGCCCACGTCCACCGTCTGCTTCTCGGTGATCGTCTTCTTGATGTCCTCGTCCTTCACGCTGGCCTGCCACTTCGCCGCGCTGAGGTCCTTGACGTTCATCTCCTTGCCCTTGGCGGTGTCACCGTTGGCCTCCGCGCCGTGGCACGAGCCGCACTTCGCCTTCCACAGGCGCGCGGTCTTCTTGTCCTCCTGCGCGAGAGCCGCGGTGCCGCCGAACGTGAACGCCGCGATCACTGCCCATGCTGCCGTGTTCATCTTCTTCATGTCTGTCTCCTCCGAGAAACCGCGCTGCCGCGGCCGCTACATTCGACGCGCATCCGCCTCTTTCATTCGATGCGCAACTCCTGCGTCACAACCGTGCTGCCTGCACTGCCCGGGCTGGTTCTAGCCCTCTGCAACGGGCCCGGGCCAGCCTTGCGCAAGCGGCCTGCATGGGGCGTACCGCGAATCGTCAACTGCGCCTGGTCGCACTGGACGCGGGGGCCGGAGCCGTCACCGCCGGGCGACCGCGATGAGGCCGACCTCGAGGAAGCGGTGGAAGAGGCGGAGGGCCTCGGGCTCCTGGAGCGGCGAGACGTGGACGATGGACGCGACGTCGCGGTGACCGTCCACGCGCGAGAGGAGGTAGCGCTCGGGCGGGCTGAGGCGCAGCGACTTCAGCTGCGAGGGCGGCACCAGCAGCGAAGGGATGGGGTGGCCGTCGAAGAGCTCGCGGCGCAGCTGTTCGGTGAAGCCGGTCTCGGCGCGGCGGAGGACGGCTTCCGCTTCGGGTGACGGCCCCATCTCCAGTGCGCGGCGCGCGAGCGGTTCGGCGGCGGCGAAGTTGCCCGCGTCCACCTGCGCCCTCGCGGCGGCGATGACCTCCGCCTGCGACGCCTCTTCACCCACCGGAACGTCTCCGAACGCGGGCGGGTGTTGGCCCGGGTTCGTCGCCTCCACCACCTTCACCGCGCCCTGGCGGTGCAGCGCGTAGAGCCGCTGGTAGAGGAAGAAGTCGGTGGCGTGCAGCGCGAGGAGGATCTCGTCGATGCTCGCCTGCTGCGCGATGAGCGTGAACAGCCGATCGTCGAGGCTCCCGGACGGCGGCCACTGACCGAGCTTCGATTCGTCCAGTCGCAGGCGCACGCTGCCGGTGGGGAAGGCGCCTCGGATGGCTTGCCAGGCGGTCTCGCGGAACTCGCCCTCGCGGTGGAGGTCGAGCAGATCGACCTTCAGCTCCATCCCGTCTGGCAGCAGCGACACCGCGTCCGGATCGAACTGGAAGGTGCCGTCCTCCCACCCGAACGCGCCGAGCACGGTCTCGCGGAACTTCATGTGCAGCGCGTCGTGCACCGCCGCTTCGGTGACCGCGCCGATCATCACGAGGATCTTCCCGAGGTAGATGTGCGTCTCGCGCTGCGTCTGGTAGGCGCGCGCCAGCTGCTCTTCGGTGATCTGCCCGCCGTTGATGAGGAACTGGCCGAGGTACTCGCGCGGCTCGTTCGAGGAGGCGTTGACGACGCGGCCCTCGCTGAGCACCACCTGCTTCTGCTGGTCGCCGCGCTTCACCCGGAGCGTTCCGGTGGCGCGCCGGTTGCCCAGGTAGGCGACGATGTCCTTGAGCGGCATGGTGCCGAGGTCGCCGTGGAGGCCCCGCATGATGGTTGAAATCTACTCCAGGCGCCGGTGTCCGCTCTGCGACGAGATGCACAAAGAGGTGGAAACGATGCTCCGCGGGCTGCCGGTCGAGTACCGCGTCCGTTACATCGAAGACAGCGAAGATCTGTTCAGCCGCTTCCGCTACGACATTCCGGTGCTCGCGGTGGATGGCGAGGTCGTCTTCATCCATCGGCTCGACCGTGAGGCGTTCGCCGTGCTGCTGCGCTCGCGTGGCATGCCCATTGCTCAAACCCCGCCCGCGGATGCGTAAACACGTTCCAAACGTGGGAAACGCGGCGGGATGGTTGGGTCGGACCTGTAATTTGGTCGGAACCTGGGGCTGGTGGCAGGGAAGAAATTTCCCGGGGTGAGGGATGAGGGCTGAAGGGCGTCGCAAGCGCAGGGTGGACGCAGCCAGGGGAGCGAAGGTGCTCGTGGCCGTGCCGGATGGCGCGCTGCTCGACAGGTTGTCGGCGGCGTTCCGCGACGCGGGCATGCGGGTGGTCGCGCTCAACCGGCTCGATGCGCTGGTGCCGCTGACGCGCGCCTTCCGGCCGGACCTCGCGCTGGTCGGCGTGGATGGTGGGCCGGTCGAGTCGGCGAAGGTGGGCCGCCGGGTGTGGCGGAGGTTCAAGGGCGCGGTGCCGGTGCTCTACCTGGGCGACGTGACGGATCCGGACGGGCGGACGTACCTCTTCGAGGAGGGCTGCGGCGTGCAGCTCCTCTCGCGGACGGCGCCGGAGCCGGAGCTCATCGCCTGCGTGCGGCGGGTGCTCGCGTTCCGAGACGGCGTGGCGGAGGCGGAGCGCGCGGCGAGCGAGCTGCGCAGCCCGTCGATGCACGACGAGGTGACCGGCCTCTACAACCGGCGCTTCCTTCTGGAGATGGTCGCCGCGGAGCTGCGTCGGGTGGAGCGGCACGGGGGCGCGTTCACCGTGCTGATCGGCGAGCTCGACGACTTCATGGGCTACCGCAGGTCGCACGGCGAAGAGGTCTGCGACCGGCTGATGATCTCCTGCGCCACGCTGCTGCGGCAGTCCTTGCGCGATGCGGACGTGCTCGCGCGCGTGGGCCGCTACCACTTCGGCGCGCTCCTGCCGGACATGCCGCCGGAGCGGCTGCCGGACCTTCTCGAGAGGCTCGAGCGCAGGATGGCGATGGGGCGCTTCGATCTCGAGGGCCGCGCGGTGAAGGCCACCATGACCTTTGGCGCAGCCTCGTTCCCCGACGTGGTGGGGCCCGCGCAGCAGCTGTTCGCGCGGGCGATCCAGAGCCTCGATCGGGCGCGGGAGGAGAGGCGGAGCGGAGCGCAGCGCGGGCTGGTGAGCGGCGGCGGGTAGGGCAGGCGTTTCGATTTTTCGGCGGGTTCGGCGGGTTCGGTTCGGCGGTCTGAAGAGCGAGGCAGGGCACATGGCGACGGAGGGCGTTGGGATGGAGCAGAAGGTGGTGCTGGTGGTGGACGACGAGGAATCGCTGCGTGGGTTCCTCGCGGAGCTGCTGGGCATGGCCGGCTACCAGGTGCGCACGGCCGCGGGTGGCCAGCAGGCGCTGGAGATGCTCTCGGGCGGGGCCTTCGATGCGGTGCTCCTCGACGTGGTGCTGCCGGACCTCAGCGGACTCGAGGTGCTCAAGCGGTACCGCGCCGGTGGTGGTGGCGCGCCGGTGATCGTGCTCTCCGCGCTCGCGGGTGCGGACGACGCGGTGAGGGCGATGAAGCTCGGCGCGACGGACTACATCTCCAAGCCGTTCGAGCGCACCGAGATCGAGGGCGCGCTGGCCCGCGCGTTCGGGCGTCCGGTGCCGCAGGCCCCCGAGTCGCGCATCGTGTCGCCGTTCGGTGAGCCGGAGGGCGAGGGCAGCGTGATCATCCGGCCGGACGCGGAGGGCGAGCCGGAGGAGACCGACGCGCGGCAGCTCATCTTCCTCTCGTCGGCGATGCGGCGGGCGAAGAGCCTCGTCGATCAGATCGCGGACACCGACGTGCCGGTGCTCATCCTCGGCGAGAGCGGCGTGGGCAAGGAGGTCATCGCCCGCGAGATCCACGCGCGCTCGCGCAGGCGCAACCGGCCGTTCATCAAGGTGAACTGCGCTGCGCTGCCGGCGGAGCTGCTGGAGAGCGAGCTCTTCGGTCATGAGCGCGGCGCGTTCACCGGCGCCACCGCGGAGAAGCCGGGCAAGTTCGAGCTCGCGCACCAGGGGACGATCTTCCTCGACGAGATCGGCGAGATGGCGATCCGCCTGCAGGCGAAGCTCCTCCAGGTGTTGCAGGACGAGGAGTTCTTCCGCGTCGGCGGCAAGAAGAGCGTGCGCGTCGATTCGCGGGTGGTGGTGGCGACGAACCGCGAGCTCGAGCGCGAGATCGAGCTGGGGAACTTCCGCGAGGACCTCTACTACCGGCTCAACGTGGTCTCGGTGAAGATCGCGCCGCTGCGCGAGCGCAAGGAGGACATCCCGCCGCTCGTCGAATACTTCCTGCGCAAGTACGGGAGGAAGTACCGCGGCGGCGTCGCGGAGCTCCCTCGCGAGGTGCTCGAGGCGTTCCAGGGCTACGAGTGGCCGGGCAACGTCCGCGAGCTCGAGAACATGGTGCGCAGGCTGGTGGTGCTCGGTGACGCGGGGCTCGTGCTCGACGAGCTTCGCGCCGGTGGCCGCGCGCCCGCCTCCGCGCCTTCGCTTCCCACCGCGTACGCCGGTGACGGTCCGGAGCCGCATCCGGCGCCGCCCACGCCGCCTTCGCGTTCGGTGCCGATGAGCCTCGGCGGCGCGGGTGGGCCGCAGGTCTCCGCGTTCGGTGGTGGCGCGGGTGCGGTGGCGGGCAGTGCGTTTGCCGGGAGCGGCGTGCGCGGGGTGAGCAGCGCGGCTGCGGTGGGCACGGGGGGGCCCGGCACTGCGGGCGCTCCGGGCTCTTCGGGCGCAATCCTGATCGGCGCCGGTCCGCACGGCGGTGACGGGCAGAACGTCCTCGCCGGGCCGTCGGCGGCAGGGATGTTCGGCGAGGCCCCCGCGGTGCTGGGGTTCGCGGGCGCGGGCGTGAGCGCGCCGAGGTACGTGAACCCGTTCGCGGTGCCGCAGCCGCCGCCTCCTCCGCCCTCGATGCCGGAGTCCGAGATGTCGCTGAAGGACATCGGCCGGCGCGCGGCGATGCTCGCGGAAAGGGAGGCGATCCTCGCCATGCTCCAGCGCACCGCGTGGAACAAGCGCCGCGCCGCGAGCAAGCTGCGCATCAGCTACAAGGCGCTGCTCTACAAGATCAAGGAGTGCGGGATCGTCGATCCGCGCAGCAACGCGGAGTTCTGACGGGCTCCGCTCACGAGGGGCAGGCAGGCGCGAAGGTTTGAACCTCAAGGAGAGGGTGGTGCAAAGTGCACCCCCTTCCGGAGGTCTCTTTGTCCGCGCCCGCATCCATGCCTGCTCCGTCGCCCGACTCGTCCGCGCCGCGCTCGCGCTTCGTCGACCGCTTCCTCAACACCGTCGAACGGGTGGGGAACAAGCTGCCCGATCCGGCGGTGTTGTTCCTCGTCGCGCTGGGCCTGGTGTGGATCGCCTCCGGGGTGTTCTCGCAGATGTCGTTCGCGGACATCGACCCGCGGACGGGCAAGGCGATCGAGATCAAGAACCAGCTCACCGGCGCCGCGCTGGCGACCTTCCTCGCCAACATGGTGGGCACGTTCACCCAGTTCCCGCCGCTCGGTGTGGTGCTCGTGGCGCTGCTCGGCGTGGGCGTGGCCGAGCACACCGGCTTCATCAACGCCGGCCTGCGCGCGCTGCTGGGCGTGACGCCGCGCATGCTGCTCACGCCGATGCTCATCCTCGTGGCGATCCTGAGCCACACCGCGGCGGACGCGGGCTACGTGCTCGTCATCCCGCTCGGCGGCGTCATCTTCGCGGCCGCGGGCAGAAATCCGCTGGCGGGTATCGCGGCGGCCTTCGCGGGCGTGTCCGGCGGCTTCGGCGCGAACTTCATCCCCTCCGGCATCGATCCGCTGCTGCAGGGCTTCACCCAGTCCGCGGCGCAGATCATCGACCCCACGCGCATGGTGAACCCGCTGTCGAACTGGTGGTTCACCGCCGCGTCGTCGGTGCTCATCGTGTGCCTCGGCTGGTTCGTCACCGACAAGATCATCGAGCCCCGGCTCGCGGGCACGAAGCTCGACGGCGACGGCAAGGACATGCCGACGATGGACCGGCTCTCCGGCACCGAGCGCAAGGGCCTGTGGGCCGGCGTGGCGGTGATGTTCGCGGGCCTCGCGCTGCTGCTGTGGGTCTCGCTGCCGGAGACCTCGGCGCTTCGCGGCGCCACGAAGTCGCTCACCACGTTCGACGCGCCGCTGATGAAGTCGATCGTGCCGCTGATCTTCCTGCTCTTCATCATCCCCGGCATCGTCTACGGCTACGTCGCCGGCACGGTGAAGGGACACCGCGACATCATCGCGGGCATGAGCAAGTCCATGAGCACCATGGGCTACTACCTCGTGCTCGTGTTCTTCGCGGCGCTGTTCACCTACGCGTTCACGCAGTCGAACCTCGGCGCGCTGCTCGCGCTGAAGGGCGCGGCGGCGATCAAGGCGATGCAGCTGCCCGGCGGCGTCACGATCGTCTTCATCATCATGGTCGTGGCGACGGTGAACCTCCTCGTCGGCTCCGCGTCCGCGAAGTGGGCGCTGCTGGGGCCCATCTTCGTGCCCATGCTCATGCAGCTGGGGATCTCGCCCGAGCTCACCCAGGCCGCCTACCGCGTGGGCGATTCGACGACGAACATCATCACGCCGCTGATGCCGTACTTCCCGCTCGTCGTCGTGTACTGCCAGCGCTACCTCAAGAACACCGGCATCGGGACGCTCGTCTCCATGATGCTGCCCTACACGCTGGTGTTCTTCTCCTGCTGGGTCCTCTTCCTCCTCGCGTACTGGGGGCTCGGGCTGCCGCTCGGGATTCAGGGGACGTACACGTATCCGTAGCGCGTTGCGCGGAGCCTCGGGCGACTCGATACTTCCGTCATGCCGCGAAAGACACCGAACGCTCCTGAAGTCGCCCGCGGCGCCCGAGCCATTGCGAAGCGTGAGTCGAGCCGTCTGACCCTGGACCGTCAGGGCCGGCTCGTCATTCCGGCCGACCTGCGCGAGCAGCTCCAGCTCCAGGCGGGCGACGAGCTTTCCGCGCGCGTTGCAGGGGGACGCCTCGTGCTCGAACCGCGGCGTAGGCACGTGGAGGAGATCGTCGCGCGGTGGAAGGGCGCTTTCGGGCGGGCGAGCGGATCCTCGGAGATCTCGCGGGAGCGGGAGCGGGAGGCGAAGCGAGAGGACAAGCGAGGCCGGCGAGCGTGAGCGAACCGTGCGTGCTCGATGCGTCTGCGCTGATCGCACGACTGCAGGAGGAGCCGGGCTGGGACGAGGTTGACGCCGCGTTGCCCAACGCAGTCATCAGCGTCGTGAACCTCGCCGAGGTGCTGCAGAAGGCGGCGGAGCGGGGCATCCATCCAGAAGTCGCACGTGATGACATCCTGAGCCTCGGCGTGCAGGTGGTGCCGCTCGAGGAGGAGGATGTGCTCGAGATAGCGCGGCTCTACACGCAGACGCACCGGCAGGGATTGTCTCTTGCCGACCGGGCTTGCCTCGCGCTGGGACGCAGGACGCGTTTCAAGGTGCTCCACGCGGAGCACCGGTGGCAGGGACTTCGTGTCGGCGTCTGGCGACGACACATTCGGCCACGCGCGGGGCAGCCGGCTGAGGTCGAGGCGCCGGGATAGTCAGCCGAGCGGTGTGCTGAGCGAGCGGGCGCTCTGCGTCCGCTGCGTCCGCTGCGTTCGCCCGGTCGTGCCCCCAACTTTGTCGGAGGCTTCAACACGACAACGAAGGGGGACACCATGGCCGGGCACGACGAGAAGAAGAACCAGAGCGAGCGGAAGGCGGGCGCGGAGGAGAACGCGCCGCTGCGGCACAAGGGCGAGGACCGCGCCGCGAGCGAGGTGGACAAGAAGTCCGGGCCGCGGCCCGAGGGGAATGGCGGGACCGGGAAGCCGGCTGCCTTTCCGCCGCACGAGTAGCGGCGGCGGAGGATGCCGAGCAGGCATCTCTCGCGCGCTGACCCGGGCGCTCTCGCTGCACAGCTTGGAGTCATGGCGACTCGAACCGTCAACAACGGCTTCGGAACGAGAGGCGCGTCTTCCCGTCCGCCTCAGCGCGTGAGCGTGATCCCGGATCGGGCCGCGGATGCGGCGCTGCTCGAACGGGTGAGGCGGCTCGCGCACGTGCTCGACACGTCGATCACGCTGCCGGGCGGATGGCGGATCGGGCTCGACCCGCTGATCGGTCTCATCCCGGGCTTCGGCGACGTGGCCGGCGTCGGGCTCTCCACCTGGATCGTGCTGGAGGCGGTCCGCGCCGGCGTGCCGAAGGAAGTGCTCGTGCGGATGCTCGGCAACATCGCGCTCGAGGCGGCGGTGGGGACGGTGCCGCTCGCAGGGGACGTGTTCGATGCCGCGTGGAAGTCGAACGTGCGCAACGTCCGGCTGATCGAGGCCCATCTGGCGTCACCGGTGAAGACGAAGCGCGCAAGCCGGCTCTGGATCGCAGCGGTCATCGCGGGCGCGCTGCTCATCCTCATCGGCGCGGCGACGGTGACCTTCTTCGTCCTTCGCGCGCTGGTGCAGCTCTTCAGCGGTTGAGCCACTTCGCCGAGCTCAGGCCGCGGGCAGCTTCGTCTTCGCCAGCTTGAGCACGCGCCGGAAGTGCTCGGGGGCCACCGGCGCGACGGAGAGCCGCGAGCGCGTGACGAGCGTGAACTCCTCCAGCGCCTCGTCCGCCTTCACCTCGGCCAGCGTCACCTTTCGCGTGAACGAGACGAGCGGGGCGACGTCCACCTGGGCCCAGTCCTCGCCGGGCGCGGTCACGTCCTCCACCGCGGTGCCCACCACGCGCGCGACGCCCACGAGGCTCTTCTCCTCCACCGAGTGGTAGTAGAGGCAGAGGTCGCCCGGCGTCATCGCCCGGAGGTTGTTGCGCGCCTCGAAGTTGCGCACGCCGGTCCAGGCGGTGCGCCCGTCCTTCTCCAGCTGCGAATAGGGATAGACGTCCGGCTCGCTCTTGATGAGCCAGTAGCGGGGCTTCGGCATGCGCCGCCCGTATCAGGACGCCGGCGTGTCGGCCAGCGGGCGCGTCTTCGTCTGGACCACCGAAGCGTCCGCAGTGCCCTGCATCACCGCGGAGCCCGCTGACGGCGCGACGATCAGCAGCGCACCCTCCGCCTCCACCAGGGCCTCGAGCCGCAGCGCGGGCGACAACGACTGGAGCAGATGCTTCACCGCGGTCTCCGCGCCCATACCCGCGCGCAGCGAGAGCTCCACCGAGACGCCCTCGCCGAAGCGAAGCCCGAGCGCGCCGTCCGTCCCCGTCGCCACGCCCCACACGCGGATGCCGCGCGCGGTGGCCTCGACGTGCAGGCCCTGGTCGGTGCACCACACCTCCGGCAGGGAAGGGGTGGTCTGGACGAGGCGGTTCATGCGCGCTCCTGTGTGCAAGACGGGCAGGCGCAGGACCTTACGCGCTCGCCTCACCCGCTGGCGAGCCGGCCGACCCGGTGCACCGCCGTGTCGAGACGACCGGCCCGCTCCACCTCTAGATGAGCGCTAGGCCGTCTCCGCGTTGCCCGCCGGCCGCGCCCCGAGCTTCCCGCCCAGGCCGTAGCTCGCCGCCCACAGGCCCGCCCCGGAGAGGCCCAGCGCCGCCGCCTCCGCCCCCACCCCCAGCGCCGTGCCGAACACCGAGATCGCCCCGCCCGTCACACCCAGCACCACCGCTGCAGCTGCCGCCACCTTCAGCATGTCGATTCCCCCCGCGGGGTGGTGGTTTCAACGCGCGTGCCGCGGCACCTCGGGGCGTGATGTCGGTGTTTTGGGAAGCGCGCTCCCACCTTTCGCGCGTTCGCGTTCCCCAGCCGTGGACTGAAAAGTTTCCGGGTGTGGCGCGCGGTTCCGCACGTGGGAGAGAACTTTTTTCCCCTCGGGGAACCCACCGTTCCCAGATGGGCGCTGCAAACGCCCGGAATCTGGACCTCGGGCGCCGGAGTCCGGTGGCACATCGGCTGCTTAGGAAGCCGCACGCAATCGCGAGCAACGGAAGGAGCGGGGAGCAATGGGCGTGAAGACGAGCGCGTGGGGTTGGACGATGGTGGCGGTGCTCCTGCTCGGCGGGTGCGCGGGCCAGAAGAAGAACATCCAGCCGCCCGCGGACGAGCCCTACCGGATCGGCCTCGAGGACGTGGTGGACGTCGCCGTGTGGCGCGACGCCGACCTCTCGCGGGTCGTGCCGGTACGGCCGGATGGGTTCATCTCGCTGCCGATGGTCGGCGAGGTCCGCGCGGCAGGGAAGACGCCGAAGGAGCTCGAGCTGGAGGTGGCGACGGCGCTGAAGCAGTACGTGCAGGAGCCGCGGGTGACGGTGATCGTGCAGGAGGTCAACTCGCCGCGGGTGTTCGTCACCGGTGAGGTGACGCGGCCGGGGATGTATCCGATGCGCGGGCACGTCTCGGTGCTCCAGGCGATCGCGCTGGCCGGTGGGTTCAGCGACTTCGCCGACAAGCGCAACATCCGGGTCATCCGCCGCGACGGGAAGAGCGCGGTGATCAGCTACGCGGATCTGGTGACGGACGACGACGAGAAGCGCTCGGCGGTGTGGCTCGCGCCGGGCGACACGGTGGTCGTGCCGTAGCGGGCGACCCGGCAGCGCAGTGACGCAGTGACCCGGGGCCTCTCCGCAGGGGGAGGCGCACGGGAGAGGTGTGGCTTCAGGGCGTGGCGGGCGATGGGCGTGGGTGGTGGGCGTGGTGGTGGCGGACCTGGTGACGGCGGGGTGACGGTGGGACGGGCAATCCAGATCGCAGTGTTCTCGGCGCTGCTGCTGACTCCGGGTTTCGCGGTCGCGGCGACGATCGTCGAGCCCCGTCTGCAGGTGGGCATCGAGGGCCGGTACGACGACGACGCGCTCTTGCGGAACAACGACGCGGATGCGCCGGTGACGGGCGAGCTCCTGTCGAAGCTGACGGCGCAGGGCGGGGTCCGGGCGGAGAACCGGAACTTCACGCTCGAGGGCTGGTACGCGCCGGATCTGCAGCTGCGCTACTTCTCGCAGACGGCGCGGGTCGATCACCGCGCGGGCTTCGATCTGCGCACGGAGCTGTCGCCGCGGACGGTGGCGACGGTGGAGCTGCGCGGCTGGCGCGTGTCGGATCCGACCTCGCTGCCCCGGACCGGCATGGGCCGCAGCCTCTCGCCCGTCCTCTACGGCACGGGCGAGGTGGGCGTGGGCACGCGGCTGACGCGGACGCTCGATGGGCGGGTGGCCTACCGCTTCGAGGGCACGCAGATGCTCGAGACCGACACTCCGCCCGGCGCGGTGCACGCGCCCTCCGCGGAGCTGATGGCGCGGGTGAACGCGCGGCTGTCGCTCGGAGCGGAGTACCGCTTCCAGTACTTCCTCTACGGCCCGGAGCGGGCGATGGCGCACGCACCGGTGGCGGCACTGCGCTACCGCACCGGCACGCAGACGACGCTGAACGTGCGCGCCGGCCCGGTCTTCTACGTGGAGTCCCGCGGCGTGGGTGACGGGGTGTCGCCGCGGATCCACGCGCAGCTGACGCGGGCCTTCGAGGGCTTCGAGCTGAGCGCGCAGGCGGGGCAGGACCTCGTGGGGGCGACCGGTTTCACCTCCGCGGTGTGGGCGCAGTACGCGGGCCTCTACACGGGGGTCCGGCTGTCGCGCCGCGTGAACGTCTTTGGCGGGGCCTACGGGTTCCGCAACGGGGCTGCGCCCGGCAACGCGCAGACCTGGTTGTCGACGTCCAGCGCCGCCGGGATGGCCGGCTACGCGGTGGGCGGCGGCGTGGAGTGGAGCCTGACCCGGCATCTGTCGATGCAGGGGCAGGTGGACAGGATTGCCCAGGTCGGCACCTACGGGCCGGACGTCGATCTGTCTCGCAACGTGGTGGCGATCCGGCTGATGGCGCGGACCTGGTGACAAGGGAAGGGACGGAGGAGCACGACATGGAGCGTGGGATGACGGTGGATCAGGTGGTGAAGGCGCTTTGGAGGCGCAGGCTCCTGGTGCTCGCCATCGCCGGTGGGACGTTTGCGCTGGGGGCGGCGGTGGTTGCGACGATGCCCAGCGTCTACACGGCCACCACGGTGGTTCGAGTGGAGCCGCATCACCCGATCGCGGACATGGTGCAGCCCACCATCAGCGAGACGGTGGACCGGCGGATCGTCACGGTGCGGCAGGAGCTGCTGTCGCGACCGGTGCTGCAGCGGACGATCGAAGAGCTCGGTCTGTACGCGGAGGTCCGCGAGAAGAGCGGGATCGACGCGGCGGTGGAGCGGATGCGCAAGGACATCGACGTGCGCATCGAGGGCGACAACGCGTTCGAGCTGACCTACAGCGCGAACGATCCGGACGTCGCGGCGCAGGTGGCGAACAAGCTGCCGCAGGTGTTCGCGGAGCTCGCGGTGATGGCGCGCCAGGGTCAGGCCCAGCGCACCACCCAGCTCTTCGCCGAGGAGGAGAAGGCGCTGCGCACCCAGCTGGTGGAGTGGGAGCAGAAGATCACCCAGTTCAAGGTCGACCACATGGGCGAGCTCCCCGAGCAGCTGGAGACGAACATGCGCGGGCTCGACCGGACGATGGGCTACATCCAGGCCCGCACCGACGAGCTGCGCGGGGCGGAGATGCGCCGCGGCGACATGCTCCGCGCACACCTGCCCGGTGACAGCGAGGTGGGCCGGCTGAAGGCGCAGGAGGCCGAGACGCTGCGGATGCTGACCACCGCCCGTGCCACCTGGACGCCGGACCACCCGGAGGTGCAGCGGCTGACGAAGGAGCTGGGCTCGCTGAAGGGCAGGATCAGCGCCGCCGAGGCCCGCATGGTGGACGAGCGCAACGAGCGCGCCCGCATGAACAAGGTCATCGCCGAGATCACCCGGCAGATCGGCGACCTCGAGAAGCAGGCGCAGGCGTTCCAGGCGCGGATCGACGCGACGCCGAAGTGGGCGCACGAGCTCGGCCTGATGACCCGCGAGTACGACATGCTGCGCGCGAAGTACGAGAGCGTGCGCAGCCGCAAGGTGGAGGCGGAGCTGGCGCAGGGCCTCGAGCAGCGCGGCGCGAAGGACGTGTTCCAGGTCATCTCGCCGGCGACGGTTCCCTCCACCGCGGCGGCGCCGGACCGGATGAGCGGGCTCGTGCTGGCGCTGCTGGTGGCCCTTGCGCTCGGCGTGTTGGTGGGCGTGCTCGCCGAGAGCCGCGACGAGTCCATCCGCGACGTGGACCAGGTGAAGCAGCGGCTGCCGATGCCGGTGCTCGCGGTGGTGCCGGAGCTGGGGACGCTGAAGGGCGAGAAGCGGATCCTCATCCCTCAACTGCAGCAGAACCGGCACGTGCCCCATGACGACGCCAACTGACATCGATCTCCAGACCGACACCGCGCGGCGAAAGACACAGAGGAACACCATGGACCAGACGATGACGCGGGCGGGGAACTTCCTGCCCCGGGTGGATGAAGGGACCGAGGCGCGCAACGAGGTGGACCGCCGCGTGGTGACGCTGACCTCGCCGGCCTCCAATGCCGCGGAGCAGTACCGCACGCTGTACTACCGGCTCGACCGGCTGCGCACCGTGAAGCCGATGAAGACCGTCGCGCTGACCTCGGCGATGCCGGGCGAGGGCAAGACGGTGACCTCGGTGAACCTCGCGCTGACCGCGGCGCGGGCGAACCCGGAGCGGCGGGTGCTGCTCATCGACGCGGACCTGCGGCGCTCGCAGGTGGCGCAGGTGCTCGGCTTCAAGACGAAGCCGGGGCTCGCGGAGCTCCTCAGCGGGGACTGCCAGCTCAACGAGGCGGTGCGCCGCTTCCGCTCCACGCGGCTGGCGGTCATCCCCGCCGGTGCGACGCCGGAGGAGCCCACGCAGCTGCTGGCGAGCCGGCGCATGCGCGAGCTGATGGAGGCGGTGAAGAACGGGTTCGACGAGGTGTACATCGACCTGCCGCCCACGCTCCCGTTCGCGGACGCGGCGATCCTCGCGCAGCAGGCGGACGGCGTGGTGATGGTCATCCGCGCGAAGGTGACGAACACCACCCAGGTGCAGCACGCGATGGAGCACCTGCAGGGCGTGCCGGTCGTCGGCTGCGTCCTCAACGGCGCCGAGGACAACGCGGCGCAGTACCTCAAGCACTACGGCAAGTAGCGGCAGCACCGGCGGCGCCCTCTCGAAGGGGCGCTGCCGTTTCACCCCGTGGGCGGGAAAGGGATTTCCGGGAGCGGCAATGCTTCGCGTCTTTCATCACTGGTTCTCCGCGAGAAAGCTGGCGTTCTTCATCACCGAGGCCGTGGCGATCATGTCCGGCGCGCTCGGTGGCGCCGTGGTCGGCGTGATCGCGGCGAGCCCGGCAGGCGTCACGAACCTCGCCGAGGTGCTGCCGCTCTTCGTGCTGCTCGGCCTCGCCTTCGCCGGCACCTTCCAGTTCGCGCTCTACGCGCTCGACCTCTACGACGTGCGCATCGCCGGCGAGGACCGGCCGCGCGGCGGGCGGCTCCTCAAGGCCGCGGGCGTGGGCACGCTGCTCATGGCAGTGGCCGCGCTGGCGATGCCGGAGATCCTTCCGGTGGGCTCGCTCTTCGGCGCCGGCATCGGCGCGGTGGCCGGCGCGATCGGCGCGCGGCTGCTCGTCACCGGCATGCTCTCGGAGCCGCGGCGCCTGCTCATCGTGGGCAACGGCGCGCGGGCGAGGGCGGTGGCCAACGCGGTGCAGGACCAGGGCGACGAGGCCTTCCGCGTCTGCGCAATGCTCGATCCGAAGTCGCTCACCGGCGAGGGCTGCCGCGCGCTGGAGGACGTGGCGCGCGAGTACGGCTCGCAGGATCTGGTGGTGGCCTGCGACGAGATGCGCGGCGCGGTGGGCGCCGACGTTCTCCTGCGCTGCCGGCTCCGGGGCATCCGGGTGTACGGCGCGGCGGGCTTCTGCGAGCGCGTGCTGCGCCGCATCCCGGTGATGTTCCTGCGCGCGAGCGACCTCGCCTACGCGGACGAGCTGACGATCTCGAAGGTGCGCACCTTCTTCAAGCGCGGCTTCGACGTGGCGGTCTCGAGCGTGCTCCTGTTGCTCGCGGCGCCGGCGATGGCGCTCGTGGCGCTGCTGGTGAAGCTCGACTCGAAGGGCCCGGTCTTCTACCGCCAGGAGCGCGTGGGGCTCGACGGGAAGAGCTACTTCCTCTGGAAGTTCCGCTCGATGCGCACCGACGCGGAGAAGAACGGCGCGGTGTGGGCGAAGACGAACGACGACCGGGTGACGCGCGTGGGCAAGTTCATCCGCAAGACGCGCATCGACGAGATCCCGCAGGTGTTCAACGTGCTCGCCGGCGACATGAGCTTCGTGGGGCCGCGGCCGGAGCGCCCGGTGTTCGTGGAACAGCTTAAGGAGGCCATTCCCTTCTACGGCCTGCGCGAGGCGGTGAAGCCTGGCATCACCGGGTGGGCGCAGATCCGCTACCCCTACGGGGCCTCGGTGGAGGACGCGCGGAACAAGCTCGAGTTCGACCTCTACTACGTGAAGAACGGCTCGCTGTTCCTCGACATGGCGATCATTTTCCACACGGTGAGGCACGTGATTCTCGGACGCGGCGCGCGGTAGCGCGGCAGTGCGGTGGTGGTGTGCCCGGGAGCCCGTGGGGCCTCCGGGCATGGCGGTTGCTGTACGGGGTTGGGCGGCGATGGGGGGGCGGATGCAGAGGACGGACATGGGCCAGACGGCGGAGACGCCGGTCGGCCAGGGCGAAGCGCGCGGGGAGCGCCAGTGGTTGAACCGGCCGGTGCAGCGGCTCGTGCAGCGCCCTCTGAGGCTGGTCTGCATCGGCGGCGGGACGGGCTTGCCGGTGGTGCTCAAGGGCCTCGCCAAGCGCGCATTGCCCACCGCGAAGAGCCCCGGTCTGGAACTGACCGCGGTGGTGGCGATGAGCGACGACGGCGGCTCGTCGGGGCGCCTGCGCCGGCTGCGCGGGGTGCTTCCTCCCGGTGACGTGCGCAACTGCCTCGTGGCGCTCTCGGGCACGCAGAGCGGCGTGTTGCAGAAGCTCTTCCAGCACCGCTTCGGTGGCTCGCGCGGCATTGGCGGGCACGCGGTGGGGAACCTGCTGCTCGCGGCGCTGACGGAGCTGCGCGGCGACTTCATGGAGGCGGTGGAGCTCTCGGCGCGGCTGCTCGATGCGCGGGGACGGGTGCTGCCCTCGACGCTGGAGGCGGTGGAGCTCGTGGCGGAGCTGTGGGACCGCACCGAGGTCGTGGGCGAGCGCAACATCGCGAAGAGCGGTCAGCGGGTGCGCAGGGTCGCGCTGCGGCCCGAGCTGCCGAAGCCGTCGGAGGGCGTGATCGAGGCGCTGCGCCAGGCGGACCTCGTGACCATTGGTCCGGGCTCCCTCTTCTCCAGCGTGATGCCCAACCTGCTCGTCGATGGCGTGGCCCAGGCGCTGCGCGAGACGCGGGCGCTGAAGGTCTTCGTCTCGAACCTGATGACGCAGCCGGGGGAGACGGACGGGATGGACGCGGTCGAGCACGTGCGCGCAGTGGTCGAGCACGTGGGGCCGGTGGTGGACGTGGCGCTGGTGAACGCGCGCAAGCCGGACGAGGAGGTGTTGGCGCGGTACCGCAAGAAGGGCCAGGACCCGGTGGTGGTGGATCGCCGGGGTCTGATCGAGGCCGGGGTCATCCCGGTGGAGGCCGACCTCCTCAAGGAGGGCCGGCGCATCCGCCACGACAGCAGGAAGGTCGCCCGCTGCCTCATGCAGCTGGCGCGCAACGGGCTGTAGGCCCCACGGATTTCGGAGGACGTGATGGAGGCAGGGGTGGAGACGGAGCCGTCAGCGGCGCAGCAGGAGACCGGCCGCGGCCGTGAGGTTCGCAACGAGGCGGTGGGCTCGACGACCGCTGCCGCGGAGGTGCGCGCGCGCGAGCCCAACGCGGTGAAGGTGAAGGTGAAGGGGAAGGGCCAACAGGCGAAGGGCCAGCAGGCGAAGGCCTCGGGCACGAAGGAGGGTGCCGCAGCGGAGTCCGTGCCCGCCGCGCAGCCGCTCGTCTCGCGGGCGCCGGGCGTGGAGGTGGTCACGACGCGCGCGGCGTTCGCGGCGCTGCAGGGCGAGTGGGACGCGCTCGTCGACCGCGCGGGCGGTGAGCTCTTCTACCGGCACGCGTTCCTGCGCATCTGGATCGACAACTTCGCGCCGGGCGAGAAGCTGCGCGTCCTGACGTTGAGGGCGGAGGACGGGCGGCTGGTGGCGGCGCTGCCGCTGGTGTGGCGCTGGTCGAAGCTGCAGGGCGTGCACCTGCCCGTGCGCGAGCTCGCGGCGCCGGCGAACGTGCACTCGTGCCGCTTCGATCTGGTCGCGGAGGCGGGGCGCGCGGAGGCGGCGGCGGAGGCGTTCCTCGCGCGGATCCGGGCGATGCGCGACTGGGACGTGCTGCTGCTCACCGACGTCCCGGAAGGCGGCAACGGCTTCGCGCTGCGCGAGGAGGCGAAGCGGCGCGGCATGCCCACCGGCGAGTGGGAGTCGATGAACTCGCCCTACGTGCCGCTCTCCGGCACCTGGGAGCAGATGCAGAAGACGTGGGACTCGAAGTTCCGCGCGAACCTGCGCCGGCGTCGCAAGCGCCTCGAGGAGAAGGGCAAGGTCACCGTGGAGCGGGTGACCGGCGGCGACGTGCTGCCGAAGGTGCTCGACGAGGGCATGCGGCTCGAGGCCTCCGGCTGGAAGGGCCGCGGCGGCACCGCGATGGCCCAGGACGCGGCGACGCGCGGCTTCTACACCGAGCTCGCGCGCAACGCGGCGCACGAGGGCGAGCTGTCCCTGTGGTTCCTCCGCCTCGACGGGCGCGCGGTGGCGTTCCAGTTCGGGCTCGAGGACGCGAAGCACGGGCGCTTCCTCCTGCTCAAGCCCGGCTACGACGAGGGCCTGCGCGAGTGCAGCCCCGGTCAGCTCCTGATGGAGGAGGTGCTGCGCGACTGTGTGACCCGCGGCCTGCGCGAGTTCGACTTTCTGGGACTCGACATGCCGTGGAAGCGGGATTGGGCGGAGAGGGTGCGCGCCCACACGTGGCTGTTCATCTTCCGCGACGTCACGTGGGGCCGGCTGCTCCACGCACTGAAGTTCCGGATGGCCCCGCGGGCCAGGGAGATGGTGGAAACATGGAAGCGGTGAAGCCCGAGCTGTTCGTTCCCGACTACCCGACGCTCTACCCGAGCATGTTGATCAAGAGGGGCGCTCGTCCGGCCTTTGCGCCCTTCGACAGCGAGAACGTGCACTGGTTCTACTTCGCCCGGAACGCGGTCTGGACCACGGTGAAGATGCTCGGTCTGGACGGGGGCGAGGTGCTCGTGCCCTCGTACCACCACGGCGTGGAGATCGAGGCGCTCGCCGACGCGGGCGCGAAGCCGGTCTTCTACCGCGTGGACGCGAAGTGGCAGACGGACCTCGACGACGTGCGCCGGAAGATCGGCCCGAAGACGAAGGCGCTCTACCTCATCCACTACAACGGCTTCCCCGGTCCGGTGCGCGAGATGAAGAAGCTCGCGGACGAGCACGGGATCCCGCTCATCGAGGACTGCGCGCTCTCGCTGCTCTCGAAGGACGGCAGCGTGCCGCTGGGCACGACCGGTGACGTGGGGATCTTCTGTCTCTACAAGGCGCTGCCGGTGCCGAACGGAGGCGCGCTGGTGATCAACGGCGACCGCCGCTACACGCTGCCGAAGCTGCCGCCGCCGGGGATCCCGTCGGTGATCAGCCACACGGCCTCCGCGCTCCTGAAGAACGTGGAGATGCGCGGCGGGAAGTTCGGCCGCCTGGCGCGCTCCGCGGTGCGCGCGGTCGGGCACGGGGTGGTGAAGGCCGGCTCGGTGGAGCGCGTGGCCACCGGGACGATGCACTTCAACCGGGCGCACGTGGACATGGGCATCAGCCCGCTCACGCTGCGGATCTGCGAAGCGCAGGACATGGACAAGGTGGTGGAGATCCGGCGGAGGAACTACTTCTTCCTCCTCGGCCGGCTGCGTGACATCTCGCCGCCGCTCTTCAACGAGCTGCCCGCCGGCGTGTGCCCGCTGTTCTACCCGGTGGTCACCGACAACAAGCCCGAGGTCTTCGCGCGGCTGCAGGCGATGGGGATCAACGTGGTGGACTTCTGGCGGGACTACTACGCGGGCTGCAACCCGGCGGAGTTCCCCGAGACGATGCAGGTGCGCAACCAGATCGTGGAGATCCCCTGCCACCAGGACCTCGACGCGGAGACGATGGATCGCGTCGCGGGTGCGGTGCGCACGGTGCTCACCGAGCTGCGGCGGCGCGACGCTGCGCGGGCGCGGGGCTAGCCCATGAGGCGCGAGAGGGAGCTGTCGGCGCCGGTCGTCTCGATCGTGCGCGACCGCGCGGGGATGTGCGCGCTGCGCGAGGAGTGGAGCGCGCTGACCGAGCGCTCGGGCGCGGGAGTTTTCAACGCCTGGGAGTGGCTGCACCCCTGGAGCGACAGGCTCGGCGCGGAGCGGGAGCCCTACGTGCTCACCGCGCGTGAAGGCGACGGCAGGCTGGTGGGGCTGTTGCCGCTGTCGGTGGAGCTGCGGCGCACGCCGCTCGGGCCGGTGCGCATGCTGCGCTTCTGGGGCGACGAGCGCGTGGGCTCGGACTACCTCGACGCGGTGACCGAGCGCGGCCGCGAGGAGGAGCTCACCCGCGCCTTCGGGCAGACGCTGCGGCTGCACGCGGGCGACTGGGACCTGCTCGAGCTGTGGGACTTCGACGAGTCTTCGCCCACGCCGGGCTGGCTCGCCGAGGCCTTCGGTAGCGACTTCGAGCGGCGCACGTGGGAGCGCAACATCTGCCCGCACGAGACGTTCGAAGAGGGCGAGACCTTCGAGCTCTTCCTCAAGCGCACGAAGCGCCGCGACAACTACCTGCGGCGGCGGAAGTGGCTGGAGAAGCAGCCGGGCTACCGGATCGAGATCACCACCTCGCCCTCGCCGAAGGAACTGGCGCGGCCGCTGGCGGAGTTCTTTCGGCTCCACGGCATGCGCTGGGCGGAGGACGGCGGCTCGTCCGGGATCAACGGCCCGGCCACCGAGGCCTTCCACCGCGACACCACCATGCTCCTCGCGGAGCGCGGCAAGCTGCGCCTGTACACGATGTGGATGGGCGAGGTGGCGGTGGCGAGCGTCTACGGCATCGTCCACGGCGATCGCTTCCACTACTACCAGTCCGGGCTGGACCCGGCCTGGCGCCCGAAGAGCGTGGGCCTCGTGCTGGTGGGCGCGACGTTCGAGGACGCGTTTTCGCTCGGCCTGCGCGAGTACGACTTCCTCCGCGGCACCGAGAGCTACAAGTCGGACTGGGTCACGCGCACCCGCAACACGGTGGGCTTCCGGGTGTGGGCGAAGACCGGGGCGGGCGCGCGCTTCGTGAAGCTGGACGAGGGCAAGAAGGCGCTGCGCGGCGTGGCCAAGCGCCTGCTGCCCACGGAGACGGTGGAGAAGGTCCGTCGCTTCCGCCGCCAGCGCTCGGCGAAGTAGTCGCGATCAGTCCTTCGGCGCGCCTGCTTCGATCCACCGGCGGATGAGCTCGAGCTTCTCCGCCGGCAGGGGCGGCCGGTTCAGCGGCATGGCGGATCCGGAGCAGAAATCCACGTTGAGGACCTTCGCCATCAGGAGGCTGGAGCCGGGCGCGGCATCGCCGGGCTTCACCCTCGGCCGACCGTCGGCGCAGGCCGTGGAGGGGACGTTCACGACGTCCTGCCACGCCTCCTCCGGCGTTCCGTCCAGCCGCATGAAGCCGTAGTGACACCCTCCGCCGCAGCTCTGCCGGAAGAGCGGCGCGATCTCGGCGGTGAACGAGACCTCCGCGGGGCCCGTGGTGCCTGCGTCGGGAACGCCGGCGTCCGCCTCCTCTCCCGCGTCCGCAGTGCTGCCGGCGTCTGCGGCACCGGCCGGGTCGCGGTCTTCGGACTGCGGAGGCTCGGGCTCGGGTGGCGCCTCCATCCCGCATCCCAGCGCCAGCGTGAACGCCGCCGCCAGCAGACCCCGCGTCGTCCGGCCCATCGAAGCTCTTCGCATCTCGTCGTCCCCACTTCTCGGCGGATGCCGCCGTTCAGGTGAGCGGCCATTCGGCCAGCAGAAGGGGCGCTTAGAGAATCGATATGAATTGCACCTCGGCGTGAAGGGCCGCTTTACGCTGTCACGGGGCGGGCGGGCAGTCCGGGTTGCCGTCGTCCTGCTCGACGAACCGGCGGCCATCAAACTTGAACACCGTGCGGCATCCCTCGGAGGTGAGCAGCAGCTCGGGTGGACCGCCGGGGCGCGGTGATACGGTGAGGGACTGCATGCCGCTGGAGGTGACCTCGCGCTCCGGACCGAAGATGGTCAGCCAGCCCGTGGGGACCGAGAACACCTCCGCCAACGCGCCGTCTCGCAGAACGAAGATCCCGCGCGTGGTGGTGAAGCCTCTCGGATCGATGCCCGTCTGCTTGTCGGTGTGCTCGACGACGAGCGCGTGGCGGCAGGGGAGGGGGAACTCCGTCGGCTCCACGAGGCTGAAGCCCGGGGCGACGTCGTAGTCGGTCGGGTCCGCATCCCGGATCGGCCAGCTCCGCGTCGCGATGAGCGACAGCGCCCCGTCCGCGCCCGCCCCCAGCACCCACAACGCGCTCGAGGGCTCCTTGAACGCCGGCCTGCGCAGCTCCGCCGAAACCACGAACTCCGAAGGGCCGGACCCGTCGAGCTCCACCGCGAACGCGTGCAGCGACTCGGCACCCAGTGCACCCTCCGGCAGGCCCAGCGCGTCGAGCAGCCGGGGCGCGTCGGGGACCGCGTCGAGCTCGGCGCAGGCGACCTCACCCGCGTCTGCCGCAGCGCCCGCGTCTGCAGCGGCCGGTTCGGTCTCCGCGTCCCTGCGCTCGGTCTGGGGAGGGGCAGAGCTTTCCCTCACCGCCACCGCCGCGTCGGGTGCCGTGGACGGGGCGCCGCCACATCGCCCGGAACAGGCGCCCAGGGTCACGCTCGCGGCGATCACCACGACCAGCTTCTCCAGCGTGTGCATCACCCGAGGCTATCCGAGGTCCGGCCCCACACGTCCGGCTGGCCCTGAAACACATGCGCGACCACCGCGAGCGCGCGCCCGGTGCGTGATAGGGGGCGCGGGCACATGGACTCGTGTCACCGCACCTTCGCGCCGCTGTTCGCGACGCTGCTGCTCGCCGCGTGTGGCTCGCCGAGCGCGCAGCTTCCCGCGCTCGAGACCGATGCCTCCCGGCACCTGCTCACCTGCGAGACGGTGATTGGAAAGGTGCGCACGCCGGTGACGTACACGGTGACCCGGCCCGCGCATCCGGTTTCCCGTGGCAGCGTCGTCACCTACGAACTGATCGCCCCGCTGGCCCAGATCGATACGCCCGTGTCCGCCACCTTTGTCTCGAGCGACGTCACCTTCGCGTTGCCCGCGGAGCTCCAGCTCCTCGGCGCCGAGGCCGACCCGGCATCGAGCGAGGACTTCACCGCCGCGTCGGTGCTCAGCGACGAGGACCACGTCACGCTCCGGCTCGAGGGTTCCTTTCCGCTGGAGGAGCGGACGCGCGAGGTCCCGCTGCTGCGGGTCACCGGACGGGTCGGCCCGGACGCAGGCGACACGCTGACGTGGCGCACGCCGGAGTCGGTGGTTGCCACCGCGCAGGTGGACCTCTTCGGAACCCAGGTCACGCGGTGCCACTTCGATCAGCCCGGCGTCATCGCGGTCACGCAGGTCGAGCAATCCCGAGCCGACTGAGCCAGGCCGCCTGGGTGGGCCCGAGAAGGTGCGTGTGCGGAAACCCCCAGGCCCGCGCAGTCGCCGGCCGTCCCGAGAGGAAAAAGACAGTTATCATGTTTCAAATGTGCTGTGACGCATGTCTTGTCTGACATTCTCAGCGTCAATGCGTTCTGTTATCAACGCGCCCACGCAACGCCGGTAGGAGCCGACGCCTTCAGCACCGGGGCGACGGCGAACAGCGGACGCGCGAACTTCAAACGGGGGGGAACGGAGCCTTCAGGGGCTCGGGGCGCACTGCGCTTCCACGGCCATTGGCGCCGTGGCGGCGAGACGTCCGAACAACGGGAGCGGTAGCACATGAGCGCAGCAACGATCGTCCGTCGCATCACCCCCCTGCTTCTGGCGACCCTCATCGGGTGCGACCCGCAGCCGGCGGAGGAGATCTCCGTCGTCATCTCTCCGGAGACCGTGGAGGTGGGCACCTTCCGCAAGCACCAGTTCACCGCGCAGGTGAGCGGCACCGAGAACCGCGACGTCACCTGGAGCGTTCAGGAGGGCGAGACCGGCGGCCGGATCAACGGCGAGGGCGTGTACACCGCGCCGGGCCGCACCGGGACCTTCCACATCATCGCCACCACGCGCGCCACGCCGCAGAAGAAGGCGTCCGCCACCGTGAAGGTGGTCGAGGCCGCGCCGGACGTGACGGTCGCGATCGAGCCCGCGTACCAGCAGGTGCACGCGCGCGGAAAGGTCACCTTCCACGCGCAGGTGCTGGGGATCAGCCACCCGGACGTGGACACCACCGTCACCTGGAGCGTGCAGGAGGGTGAGGCCGGCGGGAGCATCGCCGCGGACGGCGTGTACACCGCGCCGGATGCGCCGGGTGAGTACCACGTGGTCGCGACGAGCAACGCCAACCCGCAGCGGTCGGCCACGGCGCGTGTCGAGGTCCGCGAGATCTCCGTGCAGATCACCGACCTCGGCGAGCCCTCGGACGTGCTCCGCGTGGGCGGAATGCGTTCGTTCCAGGCGACCGTGACCGGAACCGAGAACAAGGGCGTCACCTGGTCGCTCCAGGGCGAGGACAGCGGCACCGTGGCGCCGCAGGCGGACAACGTCGTGCTCTACACTGCGCCCTCGGTGGCCGGCCGGTACACGCTCGTCGCCACCAGCGTCCAGGATCCGCAGAGCTTCGCCACCTTCGCGATCGACGTCGCGGCGGCCCCGGCCATCGTGGTGGAGATCGCGGACGGTCCCCGCGCGGTGAACACGCTCGAGACGCTGCAGCTGCAGGCCTCGGTCACGAACAGCAGCGAGGTGGGCATCGACTGGTCGGTGAAGGCGGGCGGGGTGGGCGGCACGATCAGCGCCTCCGGCCTCTACACGGCGCCGGAGAACGGCGGCACCGACACGATCGTGGCCACCAGCGCTGCGGATCCCTCGAAGTCGGACGAGGTGGAGATCACCGTCCGCGAGCTCATCCTCACGCTGACGCCGACCTCCGCTTCGCTGCAGACCGGCGCGACCGCGCAGTTCACCGCCACGGTGCAGAACGCGACCGACACCTCGGTGACCTTCACGCTCGATGCGGACAGTGACACGGCTGATGGCACGCTCTCCGCGGGCACTGCAGCGAACACCATCGTCTACACCGCGCCCTCCACCGGCGGCACCGACACCCTGCGGGTGAGCAGCAACCACAACCCCAACCGTTTCGTGCTGGCGACGATCACGGTCACGCCGCCGCCGCCGGTCACCGTGAGCGTCTCGCCCTCCGCGCAGACGCTTCTCACGGGCGCGAACCTCACCCTCACCGCGACGGTGGGCAACGACCCGGGCAACGCGGGCGTCACCTGGACCGTCACCGAGGCGAACGGCGGGACCGTCACGCCGAACGGGCTCAGCGCCACCTACACCGCGCCCTCGACCGCCGGCGTCTTCCACGTGGTCGCGACCAGCGTGGCCCAGCCCTCCGTCTCCGCGACGGCGACCCTCACGGTGAACGAGCCCGCCGTCTTCGGCGTCTCCATCAGCCCGGTGGGCCCGGTGAGCAAGATGGTCGGCGAGACCCAGCAGTTCACCGCCACCGTCAGCCACAACCCGAACGCCGGCGTCTCGTGGAGCGTGGCGGCGGGCGGCGCTGGCGGCACCATCAGCACCACCGGCCTCTACACCGCGCCCGCGGTGAGCGGCGTGGACACGATCATTGCCACCAGCAACGACGACCCGGGCCAGACCGCGCAGGTGACGGTGAACGTGACCGCCAACGTGGACGTCGTCGCCACCCCCGCCACCGCCGAGCTCGTCATTGGTGACACGGTGACGCTCACCGCGGCGGTCAGCAACGCGGTGAACCCGGCGGTGACCTGGAGCGTGCCCGCCGGTGCGGGGACGCTGTCCACCACCACCGGCGCCACCACCGTGTACACCGCGCCCTTCGTGCCGGGCACGTACACGGTCACGGTGCGGAGCGACGAGGATCCCTCGCGAAGCGACACGGTGGCGATCACCGTGATCGGCCCGGTGGCCTCGGGGCTGTTCGCGCACTACTCGGCGGACCGGCTCGGCTCCACGCCGGACACCGGCGGCGAGGTGGCGCCGCTCGCCGACCTCTCCGGCAACGGCTACGACCTGCAGACCGAGTTCATGTCCGCGCGTCCGCTGCTGATGCCCAACGCGGTGAACGGCCGCCCGTCGCTGCGCTTCGACGGCTCCAACGACCGCCTGTGGAACAACACGATGCCTTCCGCCGGGAACACGACGACGATCTTCATCGTCCACAACGCGGACCCCACGCCGGGCAACCTCACGCTGATCGACTCGCCGCGGGTGACCACCGGCGTGAACCACACGAACAAGCACCGCGTGCAGATCACCCCCAGCGGGAGCAGCACCCTGCAGGCGCAGCTCATCACCTCGAACTTCGGCAGCCCGAGCTCGGTGCTGACCCAGCGCGGCGTGTTCCAGTCGCTCACCGCGATGTTCAACGGCGCCAACTCGCGGCTCCGGCTGAACGGGAACGAGGCGACGATGGCCACCAAGCCCAACTCGGTCCCGATGAACGGCGTGATGCTCGGGCTGAAGCAGGACATGTCGGCGAACGCGGGTCCGGTCGAGCTGGCCGAAGTGCTCATCTACAACCGCGCGCTCAACCAGGCCGAGATCGACCAGGTGGAGGACTACCTCCGCCGGAAGTACGCGCTGCCGCCCCCGACCTCGAACTAGCGGCGCCCCGGAGACACCTCAGATGAATGCCCTTCGCCTCGCCGTCCTCGCATCATTGCTGTGGTCCGCGGCGGCCTCCGCGCAGTCCGGCGGCAACGTCTATCTCTCGCAGGGGAAGGTCTTCTTCCAGGCGCTCGACTTCGAGCGGTGCGTGCAGCGCATGCAGCAGGCCGCGCGGTGGGAGGGGAGCAGCCGCGCGGAGCTCGCGGAGATCGAGCTCTACAGTGGCCTGTGCAAGTTCAGCCTCGGCCAGAGCGGGGAGGCGGAGGAGCACTTCACCCTCGCGCTGCAGATCGATCCCGGGGTCCAGCTCCCCGCGGGCGTGAGCCCCCGCATCGGCGCGTCGTTCGATGCGATCGCGTCGAAGGTCCGCGGCTCCACCGCGCCCGCGCAGAAGCCGCCGGCGGCAAAGGCGGAGCGGGAAGTGGTGCTGGTGCCGAGCGACGCGGCGGTGCAGCAGAGCACGCCGGTGGAGCAGTCGCTCGTCGCGAAGCCGGAGCGCAAGAGCCGGGTCCTCCCCCTCGCGCTCGGTGGCGTCTCGGTCGCCGCGGCGGTGACGGGCGGCGTGCTGGGGAACCTCGCGCGCACCTACGAAGCGCAGCACAACGACCGCGCGACCTTCCATGCGGAGGCGCAGACGGCCGGCCGCAACGCGAACAACGCGGCCCTGGGCGCGAACATCGGCTTCGGCATCGCCGCCACCGCCGCGGTGGGCGCGGTGACGACCTACCTGCTGGACCTCTAGAGCACGCGCGAGAGCCCGAGCCATCCATGCGTCCCTGCACCCGTCTCCTTCCCGTCGTGATCGCGCTGGCAGTCCTCGCGGCGTGCAGTGGCGTCGACCCCGTCGATCCCGAACCCGCGTGGGAGGCGCCTCAGCTCGAGATCGCTTTCCCCGCGTCGGATGGGGAGGTCCTCTCCGGCGAGGTGACCCTCACGGGAAGCGCCGCCTCCGAAGTGGGCGTGTTCAAGGTGGAGCTGCAGCTCGACGAGGGACAGCGCGTCCAGGCCGTGGGGCGTGAAGAGTGGTCCTTTCCGCTCGATACCCGCCGCCTCGATCAGGGCACTCACACGGTGACCGCCTGGGTGACCGACCGGAAGGGCCAGAGCGCCTCGGCCATGCGCACGTTCGAGGTGCGCAACGCGGCGGCGCCTGCGGAGCTCGTCGCCTCGGCCGTCCAGCTCTCCGATGCAGAGGTGAGCACCTGGGACCGCTTCCGCGCCGAGGTCACGCTGTCCTCGACCGGCGCGGGGACCGCGGAGCTCGCGGACGTGGCGCTGAAGGCCTGGCCGGAGGACGCCGAGGGACCGGTGCTCACGCTGGGCGAGCCGGTGGCGGAGGTGCGGCTCGCGCCGGGCGAGACGCTCACGCTCCGGGGCGAGCACATCTTCAATCCGCTCGAGCCGCTGGGGAGTTGGAAGGTCGCGCTGACCTGGCGGGACGCGGTCACCGGTGACGTGCACGAGACGCCTGCCGAGACCGTGGTGGTCCGGCGCGAGCTGCTGCTCGGCGCGGCGCTGCACAACGGCAGGCTCTTCAACGCCTCCGAGCCGCTCTACGCGGAGACCTTCGTGGAGCACTTCGACGCGCTCACGCCGGAGTTCGAGATGAAGTGGGCGCAGATCCAGCCGCAGGAGGGCGTGTACGACTTCTCGGTGGTGGACCGGATGGTGGCCTTCGCGGAGACCCGCGGGAAGCGGGTGAGGGGCCACGTGCTCGCGTGGCACAAGTCGCTGCCGGGCTGGATCACCTCGCGCTCGTGGACCCGCGAGCAGGCGATTGCGCTGCTCGAGGACTACGTCGCGGTGGTGATGGGGCGCTACAAGGGCCGCATCAACGAGTGGGACATCGTCAACGAGGCGTTCCTCAACGACGGCAACTGGCGCACCGGGATGTGGTTCGACACCATCGGCCCGGACTACATCGAGATCGCGTTTCGCGCGGCGCACCGGGCGGACCCGGCGGCGCGGCTCTTCTACAACGACTACGACGCCGAGCGCGTCAACGCGAAGTCCACGAAGATCCTCGAGACGCTGACCGCACTCCGCCAGGCGGGCGTGCCGATTCACGGGGTCGGCTTCCAGGGCCACGTCTCGTTCAACTACTACCCCACCGAGCAGCAGCTCGCGCAGAACTTCACCCGCTTCCACGGCGCGGGGTTCGTCACCTACATCTCCGAGCTGGACGTGCGGACCTCCTCCCGCCCGGACCTCACGGTGGCGGAGCGACTGCAGCTTCAGGCGGACGTGTACCGGGGCATCGCGAGGGCGTGCAGCACGCTGCCCGGCTGCACCGGTCTGACCACCTGGGGCATCACCGACAAGTACACCTGGCTGACGACGCAGGAGATGCCGCTGCCGTTCGACGCGAACTACCAGCGCAAGCCTGCATTCGACGCCCTGGAGCAGGCCTTCGGGAGAGACGTTCCATGAGAACCGCCGCAGTTCCCCTTTTGATGTTGCTCACCCTCGGCGCCCTGGGCGCGTGCTCCGTGGAGCTCGTGTCGCCCTCGGATCGCGCGTGCGACGAGCTGCACCCGTGTCAGACCGGCCAGTGGTGCCGCGTGGACACCTGCACCAGCACGCCGCCGGATCAGTGGGAGGACGGAGGCACGGACGCCGGGCAGACCTCGGATGGAGGCAAGAGCGACGGCGGGACCGGCGACGCGGGCACCGGTGATGGCGGCACCGACGCCGGTAGCGATGGCGGCACCGACGGTGGCGAGCAGCCGATGGTGACGGTCACCGTGACTCCCTCGACGTGGGCGATGCTCACCGGCACGCAGAAGGACTTCGTCGCGCAGGTGGAGGGCGCCACGAACACCGAGGTGCTCTGGGACTACACGCCGAAGGCCGCGGGCGGGCTCATCAGCGCGCAGGGCATCTTCACCGCGCCCACGGTGGCCGGCACCTATCAGGTCACCGCGACGAGCGTGGCCGAGCCGACGCTCTCCACCAGCGCCACGGTCACCGTGCACGACGGCCCGCCCACGCGGGGGCTCATCGCCTGGTACTCGGCGGATCTGCTGATGGGGCAGGGCGGCGCGCTCCCCACCGACGGCGCGACGATCTCCGAGTGGAAGGACCTCAGCGGCAACGGTCACCACCTCAAGCAGGTCACCGCGTCCTTCCAGCCGCTGTTCAAGACGAATGCGGCGAAGGGGCTGCCCACGGTCGTGTTCGACGGCCGCGACGATCGCCTCACCGCCACCGCGTTCGCGCAGGTGTACGAGCAGCCGAACACCGTGGTGCTCGTCTCGCGCGTGGTGGACAAGGTCACCACCCTCTTCGACACCTCGCCGGGAACGCCGCGGCACCGCGTGAAGTCCGCGGACCTCGGCGGCGTGAGCTGGACGCTGCAGATGATCGCCACCGGGTTCGCCCAGCCGGCGCAGCGGAACACCACCGTGGGCTCCATCCTGCGGTCGGTCCACATCTTCAACGGCACCAGCTCGCGGCAGCTCTTCAACAACCAGGAGCCGTCGGCGACGAACTACGGAAGCCTCGGCACGGCCGGACTGGGCGGCATCCAGCTCGGCCTGCGGCACGACGGGTTGCCCGACGATCCGGACCCTCTCAAGACCGGTATGGCGGAGCTCGCCGAGGTGCTCGTGTACGACGACGCGCTCGACGAGTCCGAGCTCAACCTGCTCGAGTCGTATCTCGCCAAGCGCTACGCGCCGTAGCGCCGGAACAGCAGCGCCTCTGCCGTAGCGCCGGAGCGCCCATCGTCCTCGCGGAGGGTGGGCGCTTCGCCGTTTCAGGGCTCAGGGCTCAGGGCTCAGGACTCAGGGCTCAGGGCTCAGGACTCGGGGCTCAGGAGGCGAACACGTCGGCGAGGTAGTGCCCCTCGCGCTCGAGCCCGCGCATCCAGCGCTCGGCCTCTTCGAGCGAGAGGCCGGCGGTCTCACTGCGGAGCCGCACGAAGGTCTCACGGACGGCGGGCGCCATGTGCCGGCCATCTCCGCTCGAGGTGGACGCGCCCCGGAACCCCGTCTCGGCGAACTCCTTCAGGGCGGCGGCGAGGATCTCCGCCCGGCCTGCTCGGGCGACGGGGGCTTTGCGGCGAGAGGGCACGCGCGGACCTCACCATCGCCCCGCGCGCACATCAACCTCGTCCCCGCGGGGTGGTGGGCGCTTCGCCGTCGCGGCCCCAGCTTCACCCATCACCGGCGCGTGTTCGTGTGCGCGGGATGGGGAGGCCCGGTGGGGCGGTCGTTCACCTCGTTCGTCGTGGCTGCCATGCTCTGGCCGGTCGAGGCCGCGGACGAGCTCTCCGCGCGCATCTCCCCTCCGGACGTGAGGCCGCCGGTGCGCATCTCGGCGCATGTGGCCGAGCCCGCGAACGCGAACGCGAAGGGCACCGCATCCGACGTGCAGCCTGCGCGTCGCTGGGTGCCGATCGCGCCGAAGCAGACGCCGCCTCCAGAGGCGCAAGAGACGCGCGGCACCGGACTTCCCGGGCGGCTGAGCCAGACCGGGCTCTTCTCAGTCAGCGGCGGCGCGCGTCGGGAGATCGATCCCTCGCACCTGCGGTTCGCGCCCCAGTACCCGCTCTGGTCGGACGGCGCTGTGAAGCGGCGCTGGCTGCACCTGCCCGAGGGCGCGCGGATCGACGGCTCCGATCCGGACGTGTGGAAGTTCCCGGTGGGCACGAAGTTCTGGAAGGAGTTCCGCTTCGGCGACCGCGTGGTGGAGACGCGGCTCATCCAGCGCTTCGAGGATGGCTGGCGTGCCGGCGCGTACGTGTGGAACGCCGAGGGCACCGATGCGCGGCTCGCGCCGGAGGGGCTGAAGGACGCGCACGCGATCACCGCGGACGTCTCGCACGACGTGCCCAGCATGGCGGACTGTCGCTCGTGTCACGAGGCGATCCCCTCGTTCATCCTCGGCTTCAGCGCGCTGCAGCTCTCGCCGGATCGCGACTCCCACGCACCCAACGCGGAGCCGCGGGGTAGAGACTTCGTCGACCTGCGCGTGCTCGCGGATCGCGGACTGCTGGCGGGCTTTCCGCCGCAGCGGCTCGAGCCTCCTCCGCGGGTGATCGCCGGCAGCGCCGTGGAGCGCAGCGCGCTGGGCTACCTGCACGCGAATTGCGGCAACTGCCACAACGGGCGCGGGCCGCTGAGCCGCCTGGGACTGAATCTCTGGCAGGACGTGAGCGTGCCGAAGCGCGTCGTGGCGCCGGCCGTGCGCACGACGATCGGCAAGCAGGGCGACTGGCGGCTCCCCGGCGAGGAGCGGGACGCGGTGCGCGTGGTGCCCGGTGTGCCGGAGCGGAGCAGCGTCTTCGTGCGGATGGCCTCGCGCGAGCCGCTGGTGCAGATGCCGCCGCTCGCCACGCAGAGGGTGGATCGCGAGGGCGTCGCAGCGGTGAGGGCCTGGATCCGCGAGCTGACGAAGCAGGACGAACGGAGAGCGAGATGACGAAGCCGAAGACGAAGCAGGGCAGGTGGGGCGGCGTGCTGGTGGTGGTGCTCTTGTCTGCGGTGGTCTCCGTCGCCTGGGCGCAGGAGCGGGCGAGGCAGAAGAACGCGAAGAGCGGTGCGGGCTCTCAAGCAGAGCGCGTGAAGCGCGGCGAGTACCTGACCACGGTCGCCGGCTGCAACGACTGCCACACGCCGCTGAAGATGGGGAAGAACGGGCCGGAGCCGGACATGACGCGCAAGCTCTCGGGTCACCCCGAGTCGCTGAAGATGACGACGCCGCCGCAGCTCTCTCCGCCCTGGATGATGACGGTCTCGGTGACGAGCACCGCCTTTGCCGGTCCGTGGGGCACGAGCTTCAGCGCGAACCTCACGCCGGATCGCGAGACGGGCGTGGGCAACTGGACCGAGCAGACCTTCATCACCGCCATGCGCGAGGGCAAGCACGAGGGCCGCGGCCGTCAGATCCTCCCGCCGATGCCGTGGCAGATGATCGGCCAGATGACCGACGAGGACCTCTCGTCGATCTTCGCGTACCTCCAGACGCTGCCGCCAACGCGCAACCGCGTCCCGGATCCGCTCCCGCCTCCCGCAGTCGGTGGCAGTGGCGCGGAGGGCTCGGAGGGCGCGCCGCAGCCGGAGTCGCCCGGACGCTGAGCGGGTTCGTCGAGCGGCGTTGACGTGCGCGAGGGCGGGTCGGATAAGCGCGGCATGCCCAGCACCTCGCTCACCTTCTCCAACGCCGCCGAACACCGCGCCTGGCTCGAGACGCAGGCGCAACTGCCGCAGGGCTTTCGCGTCGGCACGGCGAAGCTCGAGTTCGTGCCGCAGGAGGCGCCGAAGCCTTCGAAGATGACGGTCACGCTGATCGCGCTCGAGCGGCCGACCGATTCGTTCGCCGCGATGTTCACGCGCAATGCGTTCCCCGGCGCGCCGGTGGTCATCGGCCGCGCGCGTCTGGAGGAGCCGTCGCTCGGCGCGGTGGTGATCAACAACAAGGTGAGTAACGTCTGCGCGCCGGGCGGGGTGGAGGCCTCGGAGCGCCTCTGCGCGGAGGTGGCGAAGGCGCTCGGGCTGTCTGCGCAGCAGGTGCTGCCGTCCTCCACCGGCGTGATCGGCTGGCGGCTTCCGGTGGACTCGATGTTGCCGGCGGTGCGCGAGGCCGCGGCGTCGTTGACCGGCGGCAGCGTGATGCCCGCCGCGGACGGGATCATGACCACCGACCTCTACGCGAAGGTCCGCCGCGCGCAGGTGGGTGCCGGATCGATCGTCGGCATCGCCAAGGGCGCGGGGATGATCGAGCCGAACCTCGCCACCATGCTCGTGTACCTGCTCACGGATCTCGACGTGCCGCGCGAGGCCCTGCGCGAGGCGCTGCACGACGCGGTGAACGCGGAGGGGAGCTTCAACGCGCTCTCCATCGACAGCGACACCTCCACCTCCGACACGGTGGCGCTCTTCTCCTCTCGTCGCGTGCCGCTGCCGGGCGGTGGACGCGAGGCCTTCCGCGAGGCGCTGCGGCAGGTGTGCCGGGATCTGTCGGAGGACGTCGTCCGCAACGGCGAGGGCGTGCACCACGTCATCCGCGTGACCGTCAGCGGCGGACCGAACGCGCAGCTCGCGCGCGGGGTGGGTAAGGCGATCGTGAACTCGCCGCTCTTCCAGTGCGCGGTGTGCGGCAACGACCCGAACGTGGGCCGGCTGGTGATGGCGATCGGCAAGTACCTCGGCTCGGAGGGCGTGGCGGTGGATCCGTCACGCTGCGAGCTGCGCATGGGCGGCCGGGTCATCTTCTCCGGCGGCGCCTTCCGGCTCGACGGCAAGGCCGAGCGCGCGCTGGTCGAGCACATGCGCGGCGCGGAGCTCTACGCCAGCGTGCCTCCCGCGGACGGCCTCACCTTTGCGCCGCCCGTCCGCTTCCCGCCGCACGAGCGCGCGGTGGAGGTGGAGGTGGAGCTGGGCCTCGGCACGGCGCGCGCGACCGTGATCGGCTCGGACCGCAGCCACGAGTACATCAGCGAGAACGCCGACTACCGGAGCTGAGCCGCCGCACCGGGCACGAGCGAGACGAACCGCGGCATGAGCACGTGGTTCTCGAGGTGGACATGACGCAGCGTGTCCGACTCGAGCTTCTCCAGCTCGCGGAAGAGGGTCGTGTAGCTCGTGCAGGCCTCCTCGGGCACCGTGTAGTCGCCGGTGAGACGGCGCACCTCGCCGAGCAGCAGCGCCACGCCGGGATGCTCCGAGTACATCGTCTTCAACGCCTCGCGGATGATCGGATCCCCGGGCGCGCGCGAGAGCAGGGCAGGGAAGACCGTGTACTCCTCGTAGTCGATGTGCGGGATGAGCTCGTCCCGCAGCGCGAGCACCACGTCCTGCAGCTCCAGCAGCCCGGGGACCCGCGCGCCGTGTGCCCGCGCGACCTTCTGCGACAGCGTCACGAGGAAGGGGAGCACGTCGCGCAGATAGAGGTGGTGCACGTTCACGATGTGCTCGATCAACGCCCGGTTATCGAGCAGGCGGGCGTCGAAGACGTCGAGGTCGTCCTCGTCCCGCGTGGCGATCGCCGACTCCAGCTCGCGGATGACCCGCTTCGCGTCCACCCCCCGTTCCTCGCACGCCTGCTCGAGCGCCAGGTGGCCGCGGCAGCAGAAGTCGATCTGCAGTCGCTGAAGAACCGGCGCGCAGGCCGAGTGGTCGAGAACGATCTGCGCGACGGGGGTGCTCGGCTGAATCATGGTGCTGATGTCTCCTCCTGCCGGAACTGATTGCACTGCCGGTGCCAGCACCAACGGACGCCCATCGGTTCCACATCCGTTACAGGATGGAACGCGTGGAACCCGTCGTGGAACGGCCGGGCAGGCAGCGCCGCCGCGCTCTGAGAGGGAACACATCCACCGGCGGAGCCTGGGCCGCCGCCTTGCACTGAGGAGAGACATGCTCGTCCCCCTGAAAATCGGTGATGCCCCGCGAAACTCCTGCGCCGTGGAGGAGCCGCCGGCGATGAACCTCCTGCGCGCCTGCCACGTCCGCATCCGCTCGCATCTGCAGCTTGCCGAGCGCGTGCTCGATCCGGCGGGATCGATCGACGCGCGCAAGGATGCGGGCCTGCAGCTCGCGCGCTACTTCGGCATCGCGCTGCCGCTGCACGCAGAGGACGAGGACGTCTCGCTCGCGCAAAGAGTGCGCGACCTGGCGCAACCGCAGGTCACCGCTGCGCTGGAGACGATGGAGGCCGAGCACGTGGACGTGGAGCGGCACCTCGGGGTGCTCGTCCCCGCCTGGCGCGCGCTCTCCGAGACGGGCGTGCTGCCCGAGCCTTCGCGGACCGCGGAGCAGACGCGCGCGTTTGCGTCGCTGATGGCGCTGCACCTGGGGCAGGAGGAGGCGCGGATCTTCCCCGCCATGCTCGCGGGCTTCACCGGCGAGACGTGGGCGGAGATCCACCAGGAGATGAAGGAGCGGCGGCAGCTCAGCTAGAGCGGGCCGCGTTCAGCCGTCGATCAGCGCGAGCAGCTCTTCGGGCCGCGAGATGATCGCGCGCGCGCCGTTGCCCTCCAGCTCGTCGCGGCCGCGGAAGCCCCACAGCACGCCCACGCCGAACATGCCGGCGTTGCGCGCGGTCTTCATGTCCACCGCGGTGTCGCCCACGAAGACGCAGCGCGAGGGCTCCACGCGAAGCTCCCGCGCGATCTCCAGCGCCGCCGCCGGATCCGGCTTCCGCGCCACGCCCTGCCGCTCGCCGTAGACGGGCTCGAGCGGCCAGCGCGACAGGCACACCTGCACCACCCGCTTCGTCAGCGCATCGAGCTTGTTGCTGAGCACCGCCACCCGCAGGTCGCGCGCGCACAGCGCCTCGAGCATCGCGTCCACGCCCGGAAACACGCGGCTGTGTTCGACCACGTGCTCCGCATAGTGCCGGCGGAAGTGGCGCACCGCTTCGGGCACTGCGTCGGAGCGGTGAGCGGGAAGCGCACCTTGCGCCAGGTGCTCCACGCCCTCGCCCACGAGCATCCGGTAGGTCTCGAGATCGTGCGTCGGACAGCCCAGGTCCGTCAGCGCGCGGTTCATCGCGTCGGCGATGTCCCCGAGCGTGTCGGCCAGGGTCCCGTCGAGATCGAAGATCGCCGCGTCGAACCTGCGCTGCGCCATCTACTGCCCCAGGCGCTGGCGCAGCATGGAGATCGCGCCGCCGAGCTGCGGCGGGTGCTCGTCCGCCGGGGCCTCGCGCTGGAAGCAGAGGAAGCTGTCGAGCGCCACCTGCGACTCGCCCACCTGCAGCGCCAGCGCGCCGCGGAAGAGGTGCGCCTCCCACGCGTCCGGATACGTGTTCGCCAGCATGCCGAGCTCTTCCAGCGCCGGGCGGAATTCGCCTTCGGTCGCACGCAGCACCGCGCGGTGGATGCGCGTCTCGACGTGGAAGGGATCGACCGCCAGGGACTGGTTCGTCAGCTCCGCCGCTTCGTCGAAGCGCTGGAGCCGGATGAGCTCGTGAGACGCGAAGGACGCGGCCTCGAGATCCCGCGGGTCCGCCTTCGCGCGAGAGAGCGCCTCGCCGAGGCCCGGATGTTCCTGACCTTCGCCCGGCGCGCCGCTTCCGTTCGCCTGCGCGACCTCGGGAGGCGGCGGCGTGCGGCCCGTCATGATCCCGTTCTCGTCCCGCTCGCCCTGCCAGTTCTGCAGCGCGAAGCCGATGGCCACGAAGAAGAGGACCACGCCTCCGCCCCACAGCGCGCCCTTCAGCTGCGGGGAGAGGAAGCCACTGCCCGTCGCGGCGGCCGGAGGGGGCGCGGGCCCGGTCGAGGTCGCGGGAACATGGGCCGAAGGGGGCGCCTGCTTCGGCCCCGGAGCGCGAACGGCCTCGGGATGCGCCTTGAGGTACTCGTCGCGCGCACGCATGGCCGCCGCGGCATCGCGCTCGAGGCGTGCCTTCTCCGATGCGAACGAGTCGCCGAGCTGGTGGCGCTCCGCATCGAGCCCACGGAGCTGATCCATCAGCAGCTGCAGTCGCTGCTCGAGATCCGCGAGCTTCTCGTCGCGCACCGCGGGCGCCACGCTGGTGGGCTTCCGCGTGGAGAAGAGGATGAGCAGCGCGACCGCCACGCCGGCGCCGAGCACCAGCAGGCCCGGCGTCCAGTTCGTCGGCATCATCGCGAAGAGGGTGGGGACACTCATCCGTTCAGCTCCCGCCGCACCGCGCTGAGGTACGGGTCTTCATCCGAGTCCGCGGCCGCGCCGTTCGCCGCGTTCGCAGCGGCGGCACCGTCCGCGCCATCCACCGCGGCCCCCGCGCCCGCGTCAGGGGATGCAGAAGCAACGGTCTCGCTGACCTTGTTGCGGAACGAGAACCAGAACACGAAGGCGATCCCGCCGAGCAGCAGGACGACCGGCCCGGCCCACAGCAGCGCGGTGGTGGGATCGGTGCGGGGCTTGAGCAGCGCCCACTCGCCGAAGCGCTCGACGAAGAACTGCTTGATCTCCTCGTCGCTGCGGCCCTCCTTCACCAGCTCGCGCACCATGTCGAGCTGCGACCGCGCCATGGACGCGGGGGAGTCGGTGATGGAGAGGCCCTGGCAGGTGGCGCAGCGCAGCTGCTTGCCCAGTGCGAGCACCCGGGCCTCGAGCGCGGGCTCCAGCGGCTCGCTGCCGGCGGACTGCGGCGCGTACTGCGCGGAGGCCGCGGACGCGAAGACGAAGAGGCCCAGCGCGACGGCGCGGAGCATCGAAGAGAGAGAAGAGGTCATGGCGTGGCCACTCCCGTCACTCCCGTCATCCCGGGCCTGGACCCAGGCGCAGGCGCGGCATCGGCGAGCAGGGTGCGGATGTGCGCGTTGAGGACGTCGCGCGGGATCGGTCCCTGGTACTTGTCGTGGATCAGTCCGTCGCGGGTGATGAAGTAGGTCTCCGGCACGCCCGCCGCGCCGTACTTCACCGCCGTCAGAGAGTGCGGATCCACGAGGTGCCGGTAGTTCGCCGCGTACTGCGCGAGGAACTTCCGCGCGTTCTCCGGCGTGTCCTCGAAGATCATCCCGAGGAAGTGCACGTCCTTGCCGTAGTTGCGCGCGGCCCACTCGAGGTTCGGGTGCTCGAGCTTGCAGGGCCCGCACCACGTCGCCCAGAAGTTGATCACCACCGGCTTGCCCGCGAGCGACTCGAGCGACACCGTCTCGCCCGTCTGCAGATCCTGCAGCGTGAACGCGGGCGCCGGCTTGCCCTTCATGCCGAAGGGGACCTCGCGCGGGTTGCGGCCAAAGCCCTTCGCGAGCATGCCCACGAAGAGCCCGATCACGAGGACCGCGGAGAGGAGGAGGGCCCACTTCTTCATGCCGCGCCCCGCTCGGTGGTGCCGCCCGTACCGGAGAGCGCCGCGATCTGTCCGGCCTCAGCGCCCGGCGAAGCGCCGCCCGAACCCGAAGCGGGCACCACGGGCGCTGCCGTAGACGCCTTCACCGACCGGCGCGACGGCCACACCGCGATGAGCGTGCCCAGCACCAGCAGCGGGATGCTCCACCAGATCCACGCCACCATCGGGAAGATCCACATGCGGATGCTCGCGGTGCCGGCCTTCTCGTCGAACGCCATCAGCGACACGTAGAGGTCCTGGTGCGGCTCGGTGCGGACTGCGGGCGTGCCGATGGGATCGGTGCTGCGCTCGTAGAAGTTCATCCGGGGAAAGAGCTCACCGAGCGCCTTGCCCTCCGCGTTCTTCACCAGCAGCTTCGCGCCGATCCACTCGCGGTGCGGCTCCTTGCCGGTGCCGAGGCCCTGGAAGGTCACCGCGTAGGGCCCGAGCGTCATCGTCTGATCCGCGCGCAGCGTGCCGGAGGTCTGGGTCACGAACGCGCTCGAGGCCGCGACCGCGACGATGATGATCACCATCCCCAGGTGCACGATGTAGCCGCCGAAGCGGCGCCGGGCGCGCGACGCACTCTCGATCACCGCGGTGGCAATGCCCTCGCCCTTCTCGCGCACGCGCACGAACGCGGGGAGGAACATCTCGCGCAGCGTGACCGTGGTCACGAAGCCCGCGAGCCCGAAGGTCATCAGCGGCCAGAACCCGCCCATGCCCGCGAGCGCCGCCAGCACCGCGCACACCGCGCCGATGCCCGCCGGAACGCCGAACTGCATCGCCAGCGTGCGCGGCTCGCCCTTGCCCCACGGCAGCGCGGGACCCACGCCCATGAGGAAGAGCACCATCAACCCGAGCGGCACCGCGAAGAAGTTGAAGTACGGCTCGCCCACCGACAGCCGCTTGTCGAAGAAGCCTTCGGCGAGCAGCGGGTACACGGTGCCGAGCAGCACCACGAAGGTGAACGCCGCGAAGACAACGTTGTTCACGAGGATGGAGACCTCGCGCGAGAGCACGCTCTTGAGCTTGCCCTCCGCCACCAGCAGGTGACCGCGCAGGCCCAGCGCGCCCACGCACACCACCGCCAGCACCGCGAGGAACACGAGGAACGTGGGCCCGATGTCCGACTGGGTGAACGAGTGCACCGAGTTGAAGACGCCCGAGCGCGTCATGAAGGTGCCGAGGATCGTCAGCCAGAACGACGCCAGCGCGAGGCCGATCGTCCACAGCTTCAGCATCCGGCGGCGCTCCTGCACCATCGTGGAGTGCATGAACGCGGTGGCGGTGAGCCACGGGAGGAAGGACGCGTTCTCCACCGGATCCCACGCCCAGTAGCCGCCCCAGCCGAGCACCGCGTAGGCCCACCACGAGCCGAGGATGATCCCGGTGGTGAGGAAGAGCCAGGGCACCATCGTCCAGCGCCGCAGGGGCGCCATCCACGAATCGCCCATCTCGCCGCCGATGAGCCCGGCCAGCGCGATGCCGAACGGCACCGTCATGCCCACGTAGCCCAGGTAGAGCATGGGCGGGTGCACGACCATCAGCCAGTGGTTCTGCAGGAGCGGGTTCGGGCCCGGGCCGTCG
Organism: Pseudomonadota bacterium; assembly: GCA_023423535.1. Classification (GTDB taxonomy): domain Bacteria; phylum Myxococcota; class Myxococcia; order Myxococcales; family Myxococcaceae; genus JAFAFL01. The sequence goes on along the minus strand of JAFAFL010000007.1, from coordinate 28,796 downwards.
AGCGGGACCTGGCCCGGCGTCGGCGTGAACGGGTTCGCGGGGCCGGCGATGAGGAAGGCGAAGAACACGCCCACCAGCAGCATCACGCCGGACGCGAGCGACACGAAGCGCTGCGAGTCGCTCTTGTGGATCCGCGCGAAGGCCCAGATGTACGCGCCCATGATCAGGCCCCAGAAGAGGATGGAGCCCTCGAGCGCCGACCAGAGCGAGACGATGGTGTAGATCGTCGGCGTGGCGTGGCTGCCCACCTGCGCGACGTAGGAGACGCTGAAGTCGCGCGCGAGCAGCGCGTAGACCATCACCGCGTTCGCGCCGAACATCGACACGAAGAAGCCGAGCGAGGCGCGGCGCGCCCACGGGTAGAGCGCCTCACGGCGGGTGACTCCCGCGGCGAGACCGACGAAGCCACCCAGCGTGGCGAAGGCGAGGCCCGCGAGGACCAGCCCGGATCCGAGCAACGAGTTCAAGGCTTCCCCTGCTGCGAATTGGCCGCATCCACCACGGTCTGCATCCACTCCTTCGGGTCCTCGCCCTCGGCGGGCGGGCGGTACTCGTTGGAGTGATTCACCATCAGGCGGTTTGAGGTGAAGGTGCCGCTCTTGTCGAAGGTGCCCTCCACGACGACGCCGATGTGGTCGCGGAACATCTGCGGCGGGATCTCGTTGGAGACCACGTTCACGCTGATCGCGCCCTCGGTGTTCGCATCCGCCACCGCGAAGCGGAGGTTCGTGCTGTCCTTGTCCCACTCGATGGAGCCGGCCTTCACCACGCCGCCCATCCGGATGGTGGGTCCATAGGCCTTCTCACCGTTGGAGAGGACCTCGGAGGGGCTCCAGTAATAGACGAGGTTCTCGCCGATCTTGTCCGACGCGAAGACGATCAACCCCAGCGCTGCGGCCGAGACGCCCAGGGCCACGAGGGCGACGATCCGGTTCTTGCTCGCTGCGTTCACGGCGACTCCTTGGACGACGAGGACAAAGACGACGAAAGGGACGAGGCCTTCGGGCGGCGCACGAAGAGCGACAGGGCGTAGAGCGCGATCCCTCCCCAGGCGATCGCGTACGAGGCCCACACATACTCCCAACCCCCTACGATTCTTCCCGAGCCGACGCGTTCGGCGGCTTCGGCGGCGAGCAGGGTCTGGGACACGGCCTCCATTGCGGCGGACGACAGGGCAGCGAGGGTCATGACGCCACCTCCCGGGTGAGCTCCGGCCCGTTGGACGGACCATCGGACGGCAGCGCGTCGGGCAGGGCGATCTCCTCGTCCCGCGCGCGCATCGCGATCCGCCAGCGGTACCAGATGAACGCGATCATCACGAAGAGGAACGCGAACGCGTTGAAGCGCAGCGCAAAGGTCATGTCCGGATCGACCGTCTGCGGCGAGGACTGCACCTGGTGGAGGCTGCGCCACCAGCGCACGCTGAACCAGAGGATGGGCAGATCGACGAAGGCGATGATCCCCACCACCGAGGAGAGCTGCGCGCGGCGCTCGGGGTCCTCGAGGAACTTCCGCAGCACGAGGTAGCCCGTGTACACGACGAGCATGATCGCCGCGGTGGTCAGGCGCGGGTCCCAGTCCCACCACACGCCCCAGGTGGGTCTCCCCCAGATCGCGCCGAGCAGCACGCCGATGGCGCCGAACACCACGCCCACCTCGGCGGAGGATTCGGCCAGCGCGTCGAGCTTCCACGACTGCTTGAAGAGGTAGGCGACCGAGGCGCCGAAGTTCAGCGTCAGCGCGACGAGCGCCATCCACACCGCGGGCACGTGCGCGTACATGATCCGCTGCACGTCGCCCATCTCGCGGTCCGGCGGCGCCCAGGAGAGCGCGAGCCAGCCGCCGGCCACGAGCATCAGCACACCGACCGCGAGGACGCCGGCCCTCACCGCGAAGCCCGCGCGTGAGCGGTCCACGCGGTTCACGAGGAGCACCAGCCCCACCACGATGCCGACGATCACGACCGTGCCCAGGCCGTATCGGATGAACAGGTCCATCTTCACTCCTCGATGACGCGGCCGAACAGCACCATGCCCAGACCCCAGTAGACGACGTCGAAGCCGCACAGTAGCGCGAGCCATGAACCCATCTGGTCCATGGGATCGCCGTGCAGCGCCAGGCTGGTTGCCTTGGTGGCGGCCAGCAGTGCAGGGATGATCAGCGGAAAGAGCAGCAGCGGCAGGAGCACGTCCCGCGCGCGCGCGTTGTGCGCCACCGCCGAATAGATCGTCCCCGGCGCGCAGATGGCCAGGCAGCCGAGCAGGAGGACGAGGAGGAACTGGCCGACCGCCGCCCACGGCAGCGCCACGCTGTAGAGCGCGATCATCACCGGCAGGATGAGGAGGCCCATCCCGAAGAGGAGCAGCGCGTTGCCCAGCGCCTTGCCGAGAAAGATCCCGCGCGCATCGGTGGGCGCGAGCCGCAGACCGTCCAGCGCCGCGTTCTCCGACTCTACCCGGAAGGACTCGCCCAGCGCGAGCACGCTGGAGAAGAGCAGCGCGAGCCAGAAGTAGCCGCCGGCGTTGCGCGCGAGCAGCTTCGTGTCCGGGCCCAGCGCGAAGGAGAAGAGCAGCAGCGTGGCCAGCGCGAAGAAGAGCAGGGCGTTGAGGCGCGCGCGCGTGCGCCACTCGAGCAGCAGATCCTTGCGCAGCACGATCAGCGTGGTGGCGAAGATCCCGGGAGGGACGCGGCCCTCGAGGCGGGTACCCAGCGCGTCGTTCATCCCGTCACCTCGGTCATCACGCCGGAGCCCGAGCCCGGAGAAGGGGTCACCGCGCTCTTGCGTCCATCCGACAGGTGCAGGCGCTCCTCGCACAGCGACAGCCCCTGCTCGATGAGGTGGGTGGCGAGGATGAGCGTGGTGCCGCTCTCCTTCAGCTCGCGGATGATCCCCTCCATCTGCGCGATGCCCGCCGGATCGAGCTCACCGAAAGGTTCGTCGAGCAGCGCGATCTCCGGCCGCTTCATCAAGAGCCGCGCGATGGCGAGCCGCTTGCGCATGCCGGCGCTGAACTGGCGCACCGGGCTGTCGGACCGGCGCGAGAGCCCCACGCGGTCGAGGAGCGCCGAGACCGCCTGCGCGGGCTGCGGCTCACCGCAAAGCCTCGCCAGCAGGGTGAGGTTCTGTTCCGCGCTGAGGTCCTCGTAGTGGAAGGACGCGTGCGAGAGCAGCGCGAGCTTGCGGCGGACCTCGTCGCGCTGGAGCACCGCGTCCTGGCCGAGCACCACCAGCCTGCCCGCGGTGGGCCGCATCGCGGTGGCAATGAGCCGGAGCAGCGTCGTCTTGCCGGAGCCGTTGTGCCCGGTCAGCAGCAGCGACCGGCCGCGCGGAAGTGAGTAGGTGAGCCGCGCGAGCGCCCAGCGGCGGCCATAGCGCTTGCTCACGTCATGCAGCTCGAACGCGGGCGAGAGGGCGGGGACGGTCATGCTCGGCGCGGAACAGGGGGGAGCGAACGGCGCTCCTCTATCGCACAACGCACCTCGCCCCGCGTCACAAATCGTGACGCGGGGCGAGCGAGAATCCCTAATGGGTTCGGCTACTTCTGGGCCTTGCGGCGGCGCCGCAGGAAGGTGAGGCCGATGCCGGCGACCCCGAGCATCCCCATGAGCTCCGGTCCTGCGGCCGTGCAGCTCATCTTGCCGGTCACGCGGGAGGTCTCGTCACCGCCGGGTTCACCCCCACCGCCGAGCCCGCTGCCGCCCCCTTCGACGGGACCGAGGCCGGGGATCGTCTCCGCGGAACCCTCGACCGGCTTCCAGCCCTGCGGCTGCAGATCGAGCCAGCGGCTGATGAGCCGGCGCCGCGCCTGATCGTACGCCGCGCCGTCGTCGCCGACCTGGTGCGCGCTGGGCGCAAGCGACATCGCCACCTGCTTCGCGAAGGCCGGGTCGCCCGCGTCCGCAACCTTCTTCAGCCACTCGTAGTCCTGCATGCCCTGGCGGATCATCTTCAGGCGGATGGAGGAGACGGGGACGTGGGTGGTGCCGCCGATCTGCTGCGGGGTGCCCGGGTAGAAGAGCGTGCCGTCACCGTTGCCGTTGAAGCGGAAGATGTCGTTCCACGCGGTGTCCAGCGCGAGCGCGGTCTCGTAGTAGAGCTCGCCCTGCGCATCGAGCGAGTAGAGCACCCACTGCATCGCGCGGTTTCGCGCCGCCGAGGCATCGACCATGTACGACGGCCAGCCCTGGCCCGGCTTGTTCTCCGGCATGTTGCTGCCGAACGCGCAGCCGTGGCTCATGCAGCTCTGGTAGCTCCAGAAGCGGTTCTGCCCGTCGTTGAGGAAGCTGTCGTAGCGGCCGCGCTGGTTGCCCACGTAGGGGTTCTCGGTGCCGTCCACGTGGTTGATGACCGGGGCGAGGATGTCGAGGCTCTGCGTGAGGCCGTACTCGTCCGCGCTGGAGACCGTGGTGGTCAGCATGGTGCGCAGGTTCGGCGCGGCGCTCTTCACCATCTGCAGGCGGCTCTTCGCCTCGGCGAAGCTGATGCCGTAGGGCGGCTCGTCACCGGTGTAGTCGTAGGCGCGGTCGCTCCAGCCGCGCTGCGTGAAGTACTGATCCCAGGCGGCGAAGTTCGCGGCCGTGCGCGCGCCGTGGAACTGCGCGGTGGTCATCTTCGCGCCGGGCAGGCGCGTGTCGGCGGTGCCCTCCATCCAGGGCGAGTAGCGCTGACCGAAGAGCGTCCAGTTGCCGTCCTGGGGGAAGGTGAAGACGTTGGAGAGCGTGACGCGGTGCTCGAGCGCCATGCGCTGGTACTTGTCGCGCAGCGCGAGCGAACCCGCCTCGCCGCCGCACTCGCTGTCGCCGGTGTGCACGCGGCAGGCGAGGTTGCGGTGGAAGAGGAAGGCGGTGGGAAGCGACGACGTGGAGGGCATCACCGTGTCGAGCACGCTCAGCGTGATCGGCAGGCTCGTCTTCGTGCCGTCGGCGGTGATCTCGATGTTGCCGGTGTACGTGCCCGGCGCGGCGTCATGGGGCGCGAGCACGTCCACCCAGACGGTGCGCAGCTCGTTCGCCGGAACGTTGAAGGGGAAGGCGTTGCGCTTCTCGCGCGCGATCTCGTCCACGTCGGGGATCAGCGCGTCGGGATAGCGGCCGAGCTGCGTCTCCTGGAAGCTCTTGTTCGTGAGGTTGAGAAAGCCCTCGCGGTAGAGCGAGACGTACTGTCCCTCGATGCGCGGCCCGTCTCCGGCGTGGTCGAGCCCGGTGAGCGTCGCGGTGACGTTCTGCACCGGCTGCGCGCCGGCCTTCACCACGACCTGGAAGCTGACGAACTCGTTGCGCGCCGAGACGAGCTCGATCGGCGAGTTCTGCGGAGCCGGATCGGCCGGCTTGAACTTGTGCGTGGCGGTGGTGGCGCTGACCTGCGCCTGGGCCATGGCGGCCGTGCTGAAGGTGATCGCCGCGAGCAGCGCGGCGGACAGGATCGGACCTTTTCGATTCGTGTATCTCACGGAGGCTCCAAACCTCCGTGCGTCCGATATTCATCGCGGCATCTGATCCGCCGAGCCTGGACGCTCCCCTGCTGTGCGGCAGAGGAGCCTCGTCGCGCCTCTCACCCTAGAGGAGACAGGCAGAGGCTACGGCACGATCTGCGCGGCCGCAGCGGAGCCTGCAGGCAGGCGAGGGGATGAGCTGCCCCTCACCTTCGGCGCCCGCCTTGCCGACCAGAGCTTCGCGTAGAGCCCGTGCATGTACTCCGCTGCGTCCGGCTGCGGCACCGGCGCGGGCGAGGCGGTGAGCGCGGTGCGGATCTTCTCCGCCAGATCCTTCGCATCGCCTCCCTTGCAGACGAGCGTGCCCGGAGGCCGGTACGCCACGTCGGTCGCCACGCACGGCACCGCCAGCGCCAGCGCCTCGCGTACCGAGACGCTGTCTCCGTCCGCGGTCGTCGGCCGCACGAACACGTCCGCCCGGCTGATGACCGCCAGCGCGCGCGGGTGATCGAGCTCGCCGAGATCCTCGAGCAGGTGCGTCACGCCATACTTCTCAGCGTCCGCGAGGTACTCCGGCGAGCCCGTCCCCGGACCAAACAGCGCGAGCCCCAGATCCGGGAAGTGCGGCGCGAGCTGCGCGGCCGCCTTCATCACCAGCTTGCGCCCGTACACCGGCGAAGGGTGGTGCGCGGCCGCGATGAGAGGACGTCTGCGCGCGCGGGCCGCAAGCAGTGCCTCGGTGGGCGCGCCGGGCTTCACCTCCGTGGCGCAGAACGCGGGGAACATGGAGACGCGGTCCGGCGACAGCCCGATGTCGATCAACGCCTCCTTCACCGGATCCGACACCGTGACCACGTGCGTGTAGCCGACGAGCGCCACCTGCGCGCGTCTGCGCAGCGCGGCATCGACCGGGAACTTCTGCGGCACGAGCCCCGAGTGCACGGTGATCACCGACGGCGTGCCGAACATCTGCCCCGCCACCGCGACGGACATCGCCACGGTCCAGGCCTTCGGGTTGTTGCCGCTGGTGTGGAAGTGGAGGAGCCACCCGTCCTTCGCGTGACGGAGGAGCTCACGCGTGTAGCGCGCGTAGCCGTGACCGTGGATGACGCCCTCGGCCTCCGCGCGCCCCTTGCCGATGTTGAGCACCCGGCAGGTCACGCCCCGCGCGACGAGCGCCCGGTGCAACTGCTGCACGTGAACGGCGATGCCTCCCATCGGCGGCGGATAGTCGCCAATGAGCAGGACCCTCTCCTCGGTCCTTCCTGAATCTGAAGTTGAAGTTGAAGCCCCGCGCCCCATCCCACCCTCCTGCGCCCCTGCGCGTCGCTGGAAGGTAGGGCGGCGCTCGACGGCGACAAGGCTTCCGCGCCCGCTGCACGGTCCCTACCTTGGCGCGGGTTCGACATCGGGGGTTGGAATGTGCGGCATCGTGGGCAGGGTCAACGCCCGGCCGGAAGCGGCGGTGGACGGGGCGGCGTTGGCGGCGGCGACACGACTGCTCGTCCACCGCGGCCCCGATGGTGAGGGCCTCTACCTCCGCGGCAACGTGGGGCTCGGCCACCGGCGCCTGGCGATCGTGGACGTGGCGCACGGCGCGCAGCCCATGGCGTCCGACGACGGGCGTCTTCAGGTCGTCTTCAACGGAGAGATCTACAACCACGCGCAGCTGAGGGCGGAGCTTCGGGCGCGCGGCGCACGCTTCCACACCTCGTCCGACACCGAGGTTCTCCTCCATGGTTACGAGGCCTGGGGCGACGAGCTGCCGAAGCGCCTGCGCGGCATGTTCGCGTTCGCGATCTGGGATGGCGCTCGCCAGCGGCTCCTGCTCGCGCGGGATCGGGTGGGCATCAAGCCGCTCTACTGGACGCGCGTCGGTGAGGACCTCCTCTTCTCCTCGGAGGTGAAGGCGCTCTTCGCGTTCGGCGACGTTCCGCGCCGCTTCGACGAGACCGAGCTCTCCTCCTATCTGGCGCTGCGCTACGTGCCCGCACCGCGCACGCTGTTCACGGGTATCGAGCGCCTCGAGCCGGGCCACCTCATCACCTTCGAGCGCGGGCGCCTCGTGCAGCGCCGCTACTGGGATCTGCCGGTCACTGCCTCCACCGATCGTCGCGGCGGTGAGGCGGCGGTGGATGCGAACGAAGAAGCGGACCGCCTGATCGAGCTGCTCCGCGACACGGTGCGGATGCACCTGATGGGCGAGGTCCCGGTGGGCCTGCTCCTCTCCGGCGGCATCGACTCCACCGCGGTGGGCTGGGCGATGAAGGCCGCGGGCACCCGCCACTTCAAGAGCTTCGCGGTCGGCTACGACGGCGCGAAGGAGAGCGAGCTCTCCTGGGCGAGGCAGGCCGCACGTGCACTGGGCTCCGAGCACCGCGAGGTCCGCGTCTCGGCGGTGGACTTCCGCGACGAATTGCCGAACCTCGTGTGGCACCTCGACGAGCCGAACGCGGACGGCGCCTGCATCCCGCTGATGCTCCTCTCGCGGCGTGCGCGTGAAGAGGTCACCGTCGTCCTCTCCGGCGAGGGCGCGGACGAGCTCTACGCGGGCTACGGCGCCTATCCGCGCATGCTGGCCATGGATCGCGCGCGCGCTTTGCTGGGGCCGATGGCGGAGACCGCGTCGGCGACCGGGCTTCGCTTCCTCAAGGACGCGCGGGCGAGGAAGTACCTCGGGCTGCTCGGGCGGCCGCTGTCGAGGCACTACTTCGGCGTGGGCCGCGGCTTCCGCGACGAGCTGCTCTGCGAGGCATTTGGTCCGCAGGCGCTGGAGCAGCTCGCCGCGCGCTTCGAGCCGCTCTGGCGTCACACCGAGGGCGCGCCGCCGCTTCACCGCCTCCTCTACAACGACACCCGCGTGTGGCTGCCGGACGACCTGCTCGCGAAGGCGGACAAGATGACCATGGCCACCGCGGTGGAGCTGCGGGTGCCGTTCCTCGATCACGTGATGCTCGAGCACGCGTGGAGCCTGCCGCCTCGGATGAAGCTGCGCGGCAGCGTGGGCAAGTGGCTCCTGCGCAAGGCGCTGCGTGGCCGCATCCCGCAGGCGATCCTCGACCGCCCGAAGCGCGGCTTCCCGGTGCCGCTGGGGAACTGGCTGCGCACCTCCCTGCACGAGGCCTGTCGGGAGCGGCTGCTCGCCTCGGACGGCACCGCGCGCGGGCTGCTCGGCGCGAGGTTCCTGCAGCGCCTGCTCGACGAGCACCGCAAGGGCCAGAACGACCGCACCGAAGAGCTCTACGCGCTGTGGGTCTTCGAGGAGTGGCGCCGCGCCTTCTTCTCGCCGGACGCCGCACGTCCCCAGCGGCCCTTGCGCAACGTTCTGCGAAACGCGGGCGCGTGCGAAGCGGGGAGGGGCGAGGGCGTGGTGGCGCGGGACAGCTCGTCACCGGCAGCGGCGCTGTTCGCCTGAGGCGGAAGCGCGAAGGGCACGGTGGGAACTCCGCTTCCCACTGCGCGGGTGCTTGACGGGGCGCGTCGTGTGGCACCTGCGATGCAACGCCTGGGACTTCGACGAAGACGATTGGGACAGGGGGACGGGATGGCGAAGGGAAAGCTCGTGCTGCGTCGGGCGGCGAAGTCGGCGATGGCGAATCTGCTGCACTACACCGGGGTCCGGCGCGCCATTGCCGGCGTGCGGCGGCTGCGCGCGGGTGGCAGCAGGGTCCTCATCCTCAGCTACCACCGCGTGGTGGACGACTACACCGGCGCGCTGCAGACGACGATCCCCGGCCTCGTGGTGTCGAAGGAGACGTTGCGCCGGCAGCTGCTCGACCTGCGCGCGTCCGGCTACACCTTCCTCTCCATCGATGACGCGCTGGACGTCCTCTCCGGACGCCGCCGGACCGATGGTGACGTGTGCGTGGTGACGTTCGACGACGGCTACCGCGACGTGTACCAGCACGGCTTCCCGGTGCTGAAGGAGCTCGGCGTGCCGGCGGTGGTCTACGTGCCGTCGGGCTTCATGGGGACGCAGAAGCGCTTCAACCACGACCGGCTCTTCCACCTCTTCGGGCTCGTGCAGCAGCGCGGCTTCCGGCCGGTCTACGACCTCCTTCCGCCGAGCGCCGCGAGCGTGGTGGAGCCGCTGCTCGCAGGTCAGCTCACGCCGGCGGCCGCGGTGGATGCGTTCCTCGCCGATCAGCCGGCGGGCCTCGCGGTGCGGCTCATCGAAGGGCTCGCGCAGCAGCTCGGCGGAGGCCCTTCGACGATCCCCGAGGGCGGCGAGGTGATGACCTGGGCCGAGGCCCGCGAGATGGCGGAGGCGGGGATCACCATCGGCGCGCACACGGTCTCGCACACGGTGCTGCCGCTCGAGTCGCCGGACCGCGCGGAGTGGGAGATCCGCGAGAGCAAGCGCGTCATCGAGGAGAACGTGGGCCGGCCCTGCGAGCACTTCGCCTACTGCAACGGCTGGTACTCGGACGAGCTGGTGCGGATGCTCGTGCGCGCGGGCTTCAAGAGCGCGGTGACGACGGAGGACCTGCTCAACCGCGTGGGCGGCGATCCCTACACGCTCAAGCGCAAGGTGCTGTGGGAGAACTTCAGCCTCGGCTTCGACGGGACCTACTCGTCGTGCCTCACCGGCTGCCAGATGGACGACGTCTTCACCACGCTCGGCGGCGGCACGGTGGTCGTGGGCCGCAAGCCTCAGCGGGGGCCGCTCACGGTGCCGGTGCCATTCACCGAACCGGAGCACGGGCTGCACGGAGATCACTGATTGGCCACACAGGGGCAGGGCGAGGGAGGACAGGTGGCGGAGGCAAAAGAGGAGGGCTCGTTCCTGCGCAAGGCGGGCCCGCTGGTGCTCGCGCGCATGGCGGGGGCGGGGATCACCTTCGCCATTCCGCTGGTGCTCGCGCGCGCGATGGCGCTGGAGGAGTACGGCACCTACAAGCAGCTCTTCCTCATCGCGCAGACGCTCTATTACATCCTGCCGTTCGGGGTGGCGCAGAGCCTCTACTTCTTCCTCCCGCGCGCGGAGCAGTCGCGGCCGTGGGTGCTGCAGACGATCTCGGCGCTGCTGCTGATGGGCTTCGCGGGCGCGGGGCTGCTGCTCGGCTTCGGCCACCACGGCGCGGCGTTGCTGGGCAACCCGGAGCTCCTCCGCTACTCGGTGCCGCTCGCCATCTACGTGGCCTGCGTCGTCGGCTCGATGCCGCTGGAGATCATGCTCACCTGCCAGGGCCGCACGAAGGCGGCGGCGGTGATGTACCTCGGCTCGGACGCGTTGCGGGCCGCGGCGATGATGGTGCCGGTGTTCCTCGGCTTCGGCCTCGAAGGCTCGATGATCGCGATGGCCGGCTTCGCCGCGGTGCGCCTCGTCGCGGTGTGGGTGATGGGGCTGGCGACGACGCAGGGCCCGGTCCTGCAGCGCGGCCTCTTCCTGCGGCAGCTCCTCTACGCGGCCCCGTTCGGCGCGGCGATGTTGCTCTCCATCCCGCAGCAGTACGCGCACCAGTACGCGGTGGGCGCCGCGGTGCCGCCGGAGCTCTTCGCCATCTACGCGGTGGGCTGCTTCCAGCTCCCGCTGGTGGATCTCCTCTATTCGCCGACGAGCGAGGTCCTCATGGTCCGCGTGGGCGAGCTCGACCGGCAGGGGAGGCTGCGCGAAGCGGTGGGCGCCTTCCGCGAGGCCTCGTCGAAGCTGGCCTATGCCTTCCTGCCCATGGCGGCGTTCCTCTTCGTCGCCGCGCCCGAGTTCATCGGCGCGATGTTCGGAGAGAAGTTCCTCCCCGCGGTGCCGTACTTCCGCGTGAGCGTGATGGCGATCGCGCTGGCCTGCTTCCCGGTGGACGGGCTGCTGCGCGCGCGCAACGAGACGCGCTACCTCTTCTTCTCCTACCTGGTGAAGGCGAGCGTCACCGTGCCGCTGGTGTGGGTGGGCGTGAAGCGCTTCGGGATGATGGGCGGCATCGTGTCGTGGGCGCTGGCCGAGCTGGTGGGCAAGCTCACCCTGATGTCGCGGGTGCCGAAGGCCCTGGGCTTCACCGAAGGAAACGTGTTCGTGCGCTTCGCCCAGGTGCTGCCGGTGCGCGAGCTGGGGCGGCCTCTCGTGGCGGCGGTGGGCGCGGGGCTGCTGGTGGCGGGGCTTCGTGCTGCCCTGCCTGCGTTGGGCGCGGCAGTGCCTCCGGGCTTCATCTGGCGCGTGCTGCCCCTGGCGATCGGCGGGGCGCTCTTCGCGGCGGGCTACCTCGCGTTCCTGCGCGCGGCGGGCGTGCGGCCCTTTGCGGTGCTCGCCTCTTTGCGCCGGAGGCCGGCGTGATCACCTTGGGGTGCGCCCGGCGCTGCAGGGTCTGAAGTTCGAGGGGGGAAGATGAACGCGTTGAAGCTGCACCGTCTCGCGCGGCGCGCGAAGGCTCTGGGTGTGCCCGTGGTTCCGGCGCTCCTGCGCAAGACGATCCATCTGCTCGCGCACGCGTACGTGCCCGAGGGGGCGGAGATCGGCGAGGGCACGGAGCTCGGCTACGGCGGCCTCGGAATCGTCATCCACGAAGAGGCGAAGATCGGGCGGCACTGCCTCATCTCGCAGGGCGTGACGATCGGCGGCCGAGGCGGGAAGCCGGGCGTGCCGGTGATCGGCGATTACGTGCGGATCGGTGCGGGGGCGAAGATCCTCGGGGCGATCACGATCGAAGACTTCGCGGTGATCGGCGCGAACGCGGTGGTGACGAAGGACGTGGCGCGCGGCGCGGTCGTCGCCGGCGTGCCCGCGCGTGAGCTGCGGCGCGATCCGGATCCAATGAAGAGCTACGTGAGGGAGCACACCGGCGCGGTGGCTCCGTAGGCGGTACCTGGGAGGGGGAGGGAAGATGCGGCGAACGGAAGAGCTGCAGCTCGAGCGCGAGCTGGTGGGGCGGGATCTGGTCGTTTTCTCGAACGACTGGGACGGGGATCCGCTGTCGAAGACGCACATCATGCGGATCCTGGCGAGGAACAACCGGATCCTCTGGGTGAACAGCATCGGCAACCGGCAGCCGAAGGCGAACGCGCACGACGCGAAGCGGATCTGGAACAAGCTGCGTTCGTTCACGCGCGGGATCACCGAGGTGGAGAAGAACCTCTTCGTGCTCGCGCCGCTGGCGGTGCCGTTCTACGGGAACGAGGCGGTGCGGGTGGCGAACCGGGGCTTGCTCTGGGCGCAGATCCGTCTGGCGATGAAGCGGCTGGGCTTCAAGGACGTCATCTCCTGGAGCTACCTGCCCGCGTCGGCGCCGGTGTCCGGCACGCTCGGCGAGCAGCTCGTCGTGTACCAGTGCGTGGACGAGTTCTCCGCGTTCAGCGACACCAACGGCCGCCACATCGCGGAGCTGGAGAAGCAGCTGCTGGACAAGGCGGATCTGGTCATCACCTCCGCCGAGCGCCTGCGCGAGAACAAGGCGAAGGTGAATCCGCACACGGTGCTCGTGCGGCACGGCGTGGACTACGCGCATTTCGTGAAGGCGTGTGATCCGGAGACGGCCGTTCCCGAGGAGCTCGCCTCGCTGCCGAAGCCGGTGATCGGCTTCTTCGGCCTCATCGCCGACTGGGTGGATCTGGAGGCGCTCGAGGCCTGCGCGAAGGCGCACCCCGAGGGCACGGTGGTGCTGCTGGGCAAGGTGGCGCCGGACGTGGACGTGTCGAAGCTCGCGGCGCTGCCGAACGTGAAGCTGCTGGGCCGGAAGCGGTACGAGGATCTGCCTGCGTACTGCCGCGGCTTCGACGTCGCAGTGAATCCGTTCCGCGTGAACGAGCTCACGCTCAACGCGAACCCGCTGAAGGTGCGCGAGTACCTCGCCGCGGGACTGCCGGTGGTCTCGTCGAAGATCCCGGAGGTGGAGAAGGTGGGCCTGTGCCGCCTCGCGGAGACGCCCGAGGAGTTCGTCGCGCAGGTGGACGCCGCGCTCGCCGAAGGTGCCGGTCCGTCGCTGGAGCGCGCGAAGCGGATCTTCCACGAGAGCTGGGAGGCGCGCGTGGACGACATCCGCCGGCACGTGGGGATGGCGGTGCGCCGCCGTGAAGCGCAGGAGCGTCGGGCGGGGAAGCGCGCCATCGACGCGAAGAGTCCCGCGTAGAGGCCGGCTGGGCTGTCTGGGCTGAGACACGCCGCGCATGGGCACGTTGACGCGAAGGGGCGCAACGGCCCCCGATGTGCCCATGCGCGCGATCGTGTTCGAAGACTTCAAGACGTTTCCGTCCCTCAAGGACGTGAAGAGGCCCACCCCTGGTCCCGGCGAGGTCCTGCTGAAGGTGGCGGGCGCCGGGCTCTGCCACTCCGACGTGGCGATCTTCGACGGGTTCTCGGCCGGCGATCCGGGGGCGCAGAAGCCGCCCTTCGTGCTCGGCCACGAGAGCTCGGGCTGGGTCGAAGAGGTGGGCGCCGGCGTGAACGGCTTCAAGAAGGGCGACGCGTACCTCGTGTACGGACCGCGCGGCTGCCAGCACTGCCGGTCCTGTTCGCGCGGCCAGGACACCTACTGCGAGAACGCGGCGACGATGCCGTACGCGGGCATCGGGCTCGGACGCGACGGCGGCCTGGCGGAGTACGTGTCGGTGCCCGCGCGGAACCTCGTGCCGCTGGGGGATGCGGATCCGGTGATCGCCGCGCCGCTGGCGGACGCGGGCCTCACCCCGTACCACGCGATCAAGCTCGCGCTGCCGAAGCTCGCCGGTGGTGGAAAGCACGCGCTGGTGATCGGCCTCGGCGGGCTGGGCCTCATCGCCGTGCAGATCCTCAAGGCGCTCACCGGCGCCACGATCATCGCCACCGACATGAAGAAGGAGGCCATGGCGGAGGCGGAGAGGCTCGGCGCGCTCACCGTGGGCGGCGGCGCGGACCAGGTGGAGAAGATCCGCGCGCTGACCGGCGGGAAGGGAGTCGACGCGGCGTTCGACTTCGTCGGCGTGGCCCCGACGATCAAGGCCGCGATGGGATCGATGGCGCAGCGAGGCCGCTGCACGATCGTCGGCATCGCCGGGCACCCCTACGAGTGGTCCTTCTTCACCGCGCCCTACGAGGTCGAGCTGACGAGCACCTACTGGGGCACCATCGAGGAGCTGTTCGAGGTGGTGGACATGTACCGCGCCTGGCAGATCAAGCCGCTCGTCACCACCTACAAGCTGGACGACGCGCTCGACGCCTACCGCGCCCTGATGGACGGCAAGATCGCCGGCCGCGCGGTGGTCACCCCGAACCGCTGAGCGGCTGACTACTCGTCCCGCGTCACGTCCTCGAGCCGGGTGAGCGACGGGGCTCGGGGCGGCTTCTGGCGCACGACCTTCTGCTTCGCGCCCGCTTTCTCGACCGATCGCACCACGCAGGTGCCGCCGGTGAGATCGCAGGTCCGCTCGGAGAAGCTGCCCACCAGCCGGTCGCCGACGCGGTTCGTCAGCCCCACCAGCTCCAGCGCCTTTCGGTGAGCGCTCCACTTGAAGCGGTGGACCACGTCGTACCAGTCGCGCGACCCGCCGTACTGCGCCACGCTGAGGATGCCGCGCCGGACCTTCACCTCCGGCGCCGCGTTGCCTCCCCGCACGCCGAGCCCACCCACGAAGGCGAGCATCCCGCTGTTCGTGCCGGCGACCTCGTAGCCTTCACGCGTGCGCAGCGCGACGACCAGCGCCCGCTCGCGCTCCCCTTCGGTCTCCGGCGACTGCACGAGCACCAGCACCGCGTCCTTGCGCCCGTCGCCGTTGAGATCGCCGTTGACGCGCTGCTCGAGGACCCAGCCGGCGGGGACGAACGCGGACGGCTGGGGCGCGCGCTGAACGGGAACGGGGAAGGGGTCCGCGAATGCCGCGGTGGTGAGGAGTACGAAGAGCAGGCCGGCGAGGCGGATCACGCAGTCAGCCTCTCCCCGAAGCACTCGATGAGCGCGCTTCTGTACGCAGCGATGGCGGCCCTGATCAGCGGCGACATGTCTGGATTGTAGGCGCCGGATCAGGGCTCGGAAAGGCGAGGCGTCTCCATCGGGCCTCCACTTGCCGATGCCGCGGAGGCGAGGGGACGCGCTCTGCCCGCCAGCAGCGCAAAGGCGGTGATCCCGCACAGCACGAGCAGCGCGCCGAGGGTGCTCGAGCCGGAGGGCCACGGCTCGCCGAGCGCCAACGCGCCGATCGCCGAAGCGAAGAGGATCTCCGATCCCTGCATGGCCTCCACCGCGCCGAGTGCGGTGGGGTGGTCGCGCACCTGCGAGGTCGCGTGGAAGAAGAGCACCGTGGCGAGCACGCCGGCGAAGAAGGCCACCGCGACGGAGAGGAGCAGCTGCTGCCCAGAAGGCAGCCCGACCTCGAATGCGCCCCACACCGCGAGCGCGAACCAGAAGGGCTGGCTGACGAGCGTCATGCCGAACACGCGCTGGGTGGCGGTGAGCGACTCGCCGGTCCCCTCGAGGTGGAGCATCAGCTTCCGGTTGCCCAACGGATAGGTGAACGCGGAGACGACCACGCAGCCGAGCGCGATCCACGCAGCGGCGTCGAGCGCGCCCTCGAAGTGGCCGAACTGCATCAGCAGCACGCCCGCGAAGACGACCGTGCCGAGCGCCAGCGCCATGCGCGGGATCCGCCTGCGCTCGTCGCGGTAGATGAACGGAGAGAGCAGCATTCCGGCGATGACGGTGAGCTGGAAGCTCCCCGCGACGAGCCACGAAGGGCCACTGTCCGCCGCGTAGGCCATGCAGGCGTAGAAGAGGCCGAAGCCGATCCCCGACCAGAGCAGCCAGGGCAGCGGGTGGGCGCGGATCGCTCGCAGGACCGGCCGGAAGCCGCCCTGCATCGGGATGAGCAGCGCGAGCATCGGCAGCGTGACGACGTAGCGGATCGACGCACTCCAGGCCCAGTGACCGCCGCCGACCGCCATCGCCCGGTTGAGCACGTAGCTGGAGGTGAAGAACAGCGCCGAGAGCAGGCCGAGAAGAACGGCTCCGACGACGCGGGTATTGAATGAGCGCCGCACGCGGGGACTGTACGGAGAAAAGCGAAACGTGCGAGCCCGTTCACCGCGCCCGGCTGGCGGGCGAGCGTGCCTCTCGAGTCTGCCCGCCCGGGGATCGCGGCGTCAGCCCAGCCGCTGCGCGAGTCCGAGGAGGATGCCCTCCGGCCCTCGCACATAGCAGAGCCGGTACACGCCCTCGTAGTTGACCACCTCGCCCACCAGCTGCGTGCCGTGACGCTCGAGCCGCCGCAGCGTCTGGTCGAGGTCCTCCACCCGGAACATCACCCGGAGGTAGCCCAGCGCGTTGACGGGCGCGCGCCGGTTGTCCGCGACCACCTCCGGCGCGAGGAAGCGCGAGAGCTCGAGCCGCCCATGACCGTCCGGCGTCCGCATCATCGCGATCTCCACGCGTTGATCACCGAGCCCGGTCACGCGCCCCGCCCACTCGCCTTCGATCATCGACCGGCCCTCGAGCTCCAGCCCGAGCTTCTCGAAGAAGGCGATGGCCTTCCCCAGGTCCTCGACCACGATGCCGACGTTGTTCAGCTCGATCGTCATGCGCCGAATGTACGTCGACGCAGCGCAGGTCGTGCGGCACCGCGACGGGTGACCGTCCTATGCCGCGCGACCGTTCTCGGCGCCGTTCACTGCGCCGGACGAGGCCTCGCCGGCCACGGCAGCGCGCCTGGGCAGCTCGATGATGAAGCGGCTGCCCTCTCCCGGCCCGCCGCTCTCCGCCCAGATCCGCCCGCCATGCCGCTCGACGATCTCGCGGCAGATGTGCAGGCCCAGCCCGAGTCCGCCGAAGTGCTTCTCCGCCGCGTTGGGCGCCCGGTAGAACGGCTCGAAGAGGTGCGCCACGCTCTCCGCCGGGATGCCGATGCCCGAGTCCCGCACGCTGAACCGGACGCGCTCCGCTTCGCTCTCGACGGTGAGCCGCACCGGCCCTCCAGCGGGCGAATAGGAGACGGCGTTCTCCAGTAGGTTCACCACCACCTGCTCGAGCCGCGGGCCGTCCCAGAGGCCCTCCACCGGCCCCTCGGGCAGCTCCACCACCAGCCGCTCGGCGATGTGCGGGTGCGCGGCCTTGTGCCGCTCCACCACGTCCACCACCATCGCCGCCAGATCCACCGGGCCCGGCTGCAGCACGAAACGCCCGGCCTGGATGCGCGAGGTGTCCAGCATGTCCGTCACCAGCGTGCGCAGCCGGTCCGTCTGACGGTCGGCGCGGTCGAGCATCAACGCAACCCGCTGCGGATCCAGCTGTCCGCCGGAGCGCTGCAGCAGCAGCCTCAGCGTCTGCACCGTGGCCTTCAGCGGCGTGAGCGGGGTGCGCAGCTCGTGGCTGGCGAGCGAGAGGAACTGATCTCGGATTGCCACCGCGCTCTTCAGCTCCTCGTTCGAGCGCTGCAGGTCCGCCTGCGCCGCCTGCACCTGTGCGCCCATCTGGTTGAACGCGTCGGCCAGCGCGCCGAGCTCGTCCTCCCGCTCCCGCGTCACGCGTACCGCGAGGTCCCCGGCCGCCAGCGCCGCGGCCGCGTCCCGGACCCTTCCCAGTCGCCTCGTGACGCTGAACGCGACGAGGTGCGAGACGAACAGCGCCAGCAGCGCCGCGATGGTGACGAACAGCGCCGCCCCCATGCCGAGCCGCGTGACCGCTCCATAGGCTGCGTGCGCCGGCTGCCTCGCCACCACCAGCCAGTCCGTCTGCGGCACGCGGCTCCACGCCACCATCGACTGCTGCGCGTTCGCATCGGGTCCGACCCACGCACCGCGCTCGGCGCGGGCCAATTCTTCGGCAAGAGGCGGGGGCAGCCACGCGTCCACGCCCACGCTGCCGGTCGCCGTCTCGCGGAGGAGCTTGCCGGTGCGCCGGTCCACCAACTGGACCTGGTACTTGCGCGAGGTGAGGGTGTTCACGTTGGAGAGCGCGGAGAGCGAGAAGGTCCCCACCAGCACGCCCACCACCTCGCCTTCCGCGCGCATCGGCGCGGCCATCGCCACGCGCGGCAACGCGTCGCTGGCGACGTAGGGCGACGAGAGGACGAGGTCCTCCACCTCGAGCGCCTCCCGGAAGTACGCGCGGTCTCCCTGTTCATCGAGCCGCGGGATCCCCGGAACGGTGCGCGCAAGCACCCGGCCTTCAATGTCGAGGACGTAGACCGCCTCGAAGTCGAGCCCGTCGAACTTCAACACCTGCAGCGCAGGTCCCAGTCGATCGACGTCGCGATCGAGCACCGCCTGCTGGAGGGACCGGAGCCGCGCGTGCGCCATCAGCGCGTCGCGCTCGCCGTCGAAGTGCTGGTCGAGCCACTCCACCTCGGCGTCCACCGCGGTGACCGCTTCACCGAGGGCCTGGTCCTCGAGGCTTCGCTGCATGGCCACGCACGCCACGGCGCCGAGCCCGATGAGCGGCACGCAGGAGGCGATGACCATCGCCCGCCACAGCTGCCAACGGATGCCCGCCTTCGCCTGGAAGAGGCGAGGGGACAGCTGTGCGGCGAGCCCGGCCGCGACCGCGAGGTACATCCCCGCGCCGCTCCACGCGCGCGTGGCGAGCAGCGTCACCGACATGGCCGCGAAGGAGAGCAGCAGCAGCCACAGGCCGGCGGCGGAGAGCTTGCGGCTTCGGCGCAGACCTCCCGACGCGAGGAGCACCGCGCCGGCGAGGAAGCCCAGGCCGAGGATGCGCGCGTGGTCGTCGGCGTACCGGTAGATCTCGTTGCGGAGCACGGGCGGCCCCAGCCACATGAGGCATCCGATGCCCGCGGCCGCGAGCACCGCGTAGTGCTGGAACGTCCTCGACGAGGGGCGGCGCGCCTCCCACGCGACGAACCCCATCAGCAGCGCGTAGCACCAGATCCCGGTCCAGGTGCCGTTGACCACCGCGGCGTTCCACCAGAAGCCGGCGGTCGCACCGAGGAAGGCCGCGCGGCCGGCGAGGTCCAGCGGACGCGGCCACTCCGGATAGAGCGCGGAGACCGCGAGCAGGAGCGAGCCGGTGAGGAAGAGCGTCCCCAGCAGCCGCGCGTCGTCGTAGATGAAGCGGAAGACCGGGGCGCTGAACTCGTACGGGAAGTAGACCAGCATGATGCCGGTCAGCACTCCGAAGAGCGCCGCTACCCACGTAGTGGGAAGGGAGCGTGCAACTGTCTCGCGGTGCCGCATCGCAGGTCGCGGCAGGGTGTCCCGCCCCCTGGGGCAATCCAAGCGCTCTCAGTTCCGTGCGTGGCTTTCCCAACAGCCCGAAGTTGCTGGGGATTCTGAATCGCCCAAATTCCCTCATCGCGGGCGGGCGTAGCAGTGCTTTCAGGCCCTTCCGTCGCGCCGCCCGGTGACGATTCGCTCGAGGCGCGCGAGCTCCCGGGCCGCGCGGGCAAAGGCTTTCGGCGTGACCTCGGGCATCGCCGCCAGCGCCTTCAACGTCCGCAGCGCGGCCTGCGTCTGCGCGGCCGGGATGCGCGAGCGCAGCTCCAGCTCGCGAGCGGCCTCGTCGTCGGGAAGTGAGACGAGGATGCCCTGCCGCTCGTGGAGCAGGACGCGGAAGCGCGCGTGCAGCTCGCGGCAGAGCTCCGGCTCCACGCGCGCGCGGCGGGTCAGCCACGCGAACGAGGAGAGGTACTCCTTCATCGAGCGGTGCACCTGTGCCGGCTCCGGCCTCGCGGGCCCGAGCCGCTGTCCTCGCGCGATGACGAAGGCCGCGAACACCGCGAGCAACTGCGCCCCCACCACCCGCAGTGCGACCGGCGTGCGAACGATCTCATCCGGATGGTGGTGATGCTCGTCGAAGACCAGCGGCCCGCGCACGGCGAGGGCGTGCCAGAAGCGCAGGTTGTCCTCGAGCTCCAGCCGCCGGTTCTCGATCACGTCCGCGCCGGCGAAGAGCCAGAGCTCGCCCTTGCCCAGACGCGCGAACCACGCCACCGCTCCCGAAGAGGTGCGGGCGAGGGGAACGGCGTTGGCTCCTTCTGCGGTGAGCACGATGCCGTGCGCGCCGGTCACCCGCAGGTTCCGCGCGCCCTCCAGCGGCCCGAACCCCGCGAGGACCTCCGCGGAGGCGCCCGCGGGGTCGGTGTCGAACCAGGCCACGTTGAGCGCCGGTGGCGTCCAGGGCGTCGCGCGCGCGTAGCCGAAAGTGGAGGAGAGCGCCTCCTGCGACTCGCCGTTCTTCGGCAGCGGCGCGAGGAGCACCAGCCTTCCGCCACCCTCCACGAACGCCCGCAGCCGCTCAGCGTCTTCGGTCTTGATGCGCCTCGCTTGCGGCGCGGTGACGACGAAGGTCGCGCCCTCGGAGCGCAGCGCATCGAAGGGCACGGAGGTCCACGCGGCGTCGTTGGTACGGACGCTGAAGCCGGACTCCTCCAGATAGGTCCAGAGCACCGCGGCGCCGAGCGGTCCCCGGTTGCGCACCGAAGGCACCGGCGAGTCGCGCTCCACCTGTCCACCCGCGGCGACCGCAAGCACCGTCGCCACCACAAGCAGCACGCCGTAGAGCAGCCAGCCCCTCACGCGGCACCTCGCGAAGAGCCGGACTCGCGCGGGACGCGGGCCTCCAGCGCGAACACCCTGTCGAGGAACCGCTGCGCCTCCTCCGCGGCCACGGGCTCCAGCGAATAGAAGGTGCGGTCGTACCAATCCACCACGCGCGTCACGTCCGCCGAGAGCTCCAGCGGCGCCCCCCGTCCCGGCAGCTCCAGCGCGAGCTCGCGGTTCGTCTTCACCCGATCCGGACGCGCCCAGCGCCGCCGCTCGAGCGCGGAGATCAGCGCCAGCAGCCCTTCGCGGATTGCGCTGCGCGGGTCGGTCTCCAGGGCTCTGCGCGCACGCTCGCGATGCACGTCCGGATGCGCGAGGTCCACGCTACCGAGTCCTTTCGTAGCGGCGTCCTCCGCACCCGCGCGCGCCGAACGTCTCGCCCGCCGCAGCGTCAGCACCCGCGCGACTCCTCCGACCAGCGCGGCCAGCGCGAGGGTCAGCACAAGGACCCGCGAGGCCGATGCGAAGCGCTCGCTGCCGCTGGTGCCGAACATGCGTTCCAGCGCTTCGGCGAAGCGACGGAGAAAGGCCTCGAGCGCGTTGCCCTGCCGCCGCGACGCACCCGAGAACTCTTCGCGCTGGAGGATCGCCTCCAGCCGCGAGCGATCCGGAGAGGCCAGCGTTTCAATGGAGGGATCCCGCCAGCTCGCGAGCCCCGCGCAGAGGATCGCGAGGCGCTCTCCCGCCGCCTTTGCGCGTTCACCCGGCGTGGCCGAACGATCGAAGCGCTCGAGCAGCGCGCGGTGAAAGCCCGGCGCATCGGCCTGGATACGCGCGGCGAGATCCTCGTCGGCTGCGGCCGCGGCCTCCCATGCGCGGGCGGTCTCGGCAGGAGCGTTACAGGGCGACGGCGCGACGCCTTCGCTGGTCGCCGCGAGCAGCACCGCCAAGGTGGCCGCCGCCAGCGTCATCGGCCGAGCTTCAGCTCCAGGTCGAGCCCTTCACGGCGCACGCGCATGTCCACGTAGAACAGCGCGCTCACCACCATGAACAGCGGCGCGAACGCGGCCTGCGCGAGCGTCTGCAGGAGCTGCGCGGGCACCAGCAGCAGCTGCGGCACCGCGTCCGGATCCGCGTTCGCGGGGTCGAAGGGCTGCATGTAGATGAAGTGGATGATCGTCGCGGGGATGCCGGCGGTCAGCGAGACGACGACGAGGATCGCGGTGACGATCGTCAGCAGCAGCGTCGCGCGGACCTTCACCCGGTCGAGGAAGCCGGGACCCACGCGGCCGGAGACGAGCTGCTTGCTGCGCCGCACCGCCTCGCGTGCGCCCACGTCCTCCATCGCGACGATCTGCGAGGTGAAGAGGAAGCGGAGCACGTAGAGCACCAGCGCGGCGATCACGCCGAGGAAGCTTAGGAAGACGCCGAGCAACGCGAGGATCGCGCTCGGCACGGGCTCGTCGATGAGGATGCCGACGACGGCAAGCGCCGCACCGGGCAGGGCGGAGAGGATGAGCGCCAGCGTCACCCAGCCCACCGAGAGGAAGAACACGCCGGTGATCGTCCCGAGCCGCGCGCGCATGCGGGCGATCCCGTCCGCCAGCGTGGCCTGCTCACCGAGATGTTTGCGGATGAAGTAGCGCGAACCCGCCACGCCCACGAGCCAGCCGAGCCACGAGCCGAAGAGCAGCAGCGGGACCCCGAAGGCGAAGAAGAGCGCGTACTGACCGAAGAGCTCCGACTGACGCCCGTCGTTGATGGCCCGCGCCATCGGCAGTCCGCCGCGCACCAGCGGGAACCACTTCGCCATCGACAGCTCGAACGCCTTCCCGCCAATGAACGCGACGAGCTGGAACGCGAGGTACAGCTTGAAGAGCGTGCCGAAGTGACGGCGCCAGCCATGCGCAGCGCGATCGATGAGCTCGCCGATTCCGAGCGGGCGCAGGTCTGGTGGAGGCGTCTGGAAGTCGGAGGGGAGCGTGTTCAAGCGGGCGCGACCATACCAAGCAGCGTCTCCGCCGCCGACAGCGGGTCCTCGGCATCGAGCACCGCCGTCACCACCGCCAGCCCGGCCGCACGTCCGGTGAGCGCCGGCGCGAACTTCTCCGTGATTCCGCCCAATGCATGTGCAGGGCAGGGGAGCAGCCGCGCCAGCTCCGAGAACCCGTCCGCGCCGAGGGGCGTTCGCGTGTCTCCGGGCTTCGATCCCGCGCCGAACACCGGGCTCACCAGCGCGAAGGACACGTGCCCGCCCTCAGCCTGGGCCCTGGTGAGACGGGAGGCCTCTTCGGCGTCGTGCACCGCGACGCTGAGCCACCGGTCCCTCGCGAGCAGCGGCCGCACGTCCTCCGCGCTGAAGCCGTGCGCGGGCAGGTGCAGGTGCGCATCGACGGCCAGCGCCACGTCCACGCGCCCGTTCACGAAGAGCGGCATCCCCGTCCGCGCGCACACTTCGGCGAGCAGCCGCGCCTCCTCGAGGAACAGTCGGCCCATCGCTTCCGGGTGACGGTGCTGGATCGCCACGCGCGGGCCGAGCGCGGAGAGACGCTCGATCGCAGCGAGCAGTCTCTGCTGCCCGCGCGACCAGTCGGTGATGACGGTGAGCCGCGGAGGCGTCACCCGGCGTTACTCGCCGATGAGCCCATCAATCGGGCTCGACGCGCTGGCGTAGGCCTTCCGCGGGATGCGCCCGGCGAGGTACGCGTCACGGCCGGCCTCGGTGGCCTTCTTCATCGCCACGGCCATGCGCACGGGATCCTTCGCGCCGGCGATCGCGGTGTTCATGAGGATGCCGTCGCAGCCGAGCTCCATCGCGATCGCTGCGTCGGAAGCGGTGCCCACGCCCGCGTCGATGATCACCGGCACCTTCACCGTCTCGAGGATCAGCCGGATGTTGTGCGGGTTGCGCACGCCGAGGCCCGAGCCGATCGGCGCGGCCAGCGGCATCACCGCCGCACAACCCGCGTCCTCGAGCTTGCGCGCCACGATGACGTCGTCGCTCGTGTAGGGCAGGACCGTGAAGCCCTCCTTCACCAGCACGCGCGCGGCCTTCACCGTCTCCTCCACGTCGGGGAAGAGCGTCTTCTCGTCGCCGAGCACCTCGAGCTTCACCCACTTGCTCATGCCCAGCTCCTCCGCGAGCCGGCAGGTGCGCACCGCGTCGTCGGCCGTGTAGCAACCGGCGGTGTTCGGCAGCAGCTTCATCCGCGAGGTGTCGATCCAATGCATCATCGACGCCTCGCCCTTCGCGGTGAGGTCGAGCCTTCGCACCGCCACGGTCACCATCTCGGCGCCTGAGGCCTCGTGGCACTTCTTCATCACCTCGAGGCTCGGGTACTTGCCCGTGCCCACGATGAGCCGCGAGCCGAAGGTGTGTCCTGCGATCGTGAAGGGCTTGTCCGTCATGGTGTCTCTCCGGTTGTCCTCTGCCAAAGCGGCTACCCGCCGCCGACGAAGGTGACGATCTCGACCTCGTCGCCCGCGCGGAGGCGGTGCTCGGCGTGAAGCGCCTTGCGAACCACCTCCGAGTTCACCTCCACCGCGACCTGGCCGGGGGCGATCTCCAGGTGCGAGAGCAGCGCCAGGATCGTCAGGCCTTCAGGACCCGCCGGCACCTCGCGCGGCTCGCCGTTGATCTGCAGCTTCACGCGACTCACGCAGCGGCCGATATCGGTCAGGGCGCGGGCTGTCAAACTGTGCTGGGTGCCGCCTGCACGCCTCCTCTATAGTGGAGCGGATGACGCTCCCCACGGCTCTCCGGGCTCCGGTGCTCTTCGGGTTGCTCGCCCCCCTCGCGATGCCCGCCGCGGCGTTTGCACAGGACCGCACCCGCTTCGACGACGCGCCCATCGCGCCCGCTGCGCCCACTGTTCTCGCGCAGAACGCCTCCGGTGAGCTGGAGTTGGACGACGACGCGCCGATGCAGGTGCGCATCCCACCGAAGCGCTACGCGTACGCAGGCGCGGGGCTCTTCCTCATCGGCGGGCTGGGCATGAGCTACTGGGCGCAGGGCCAGACGTTGCGCGCCGGATCGATCACCTCCGCGCGGGATCACCAGCGCATCCTCGACAACGCGCGGACCTCCGCGGCCACTGCGAACATGCTCTACGCGATGGCGGGCCTCACGCTCGCGTACGGCGTGGTCCTCGAGTTCCTCCCCGAGCCGGTCGCCGAGAAGGCCGACCTCACCTTCCACTTCTAGGTCCCCGTGCGAACGATGCCCCGCCTCGTCACGCCGCTGGCTTTCACCGCCGCCGTCTCGCTCACCGCGTTTGCCGCGGGCTGTCTCATCTCCGTCGAGGATCCCGGCGGCCGGCCCTGTCAGGAGAAGGCCGATTGCGGTGACGACTTCTACGACTGCGTCGCCTCAGATCCCGAGGCCCAGCGCACCTGCCGCCTCGTCTATCCGCCGAGGCCCGTCGCTGCCGATGCGGGCACCGATGGGGGCGGAACGGTCGAGGACGTCTTCTGGTGCAACGACGTGGACAAGCTCATGGACACGTACTGCGCCGCCTGCCACGGCGAGGATCGCAGCGCGAGCGGCAACCAGCCGTTCCGGCTCGACATGTACGCGGACGATCCGAACGCGATGCCCACCGCGCTGACCGGCGCGCAGACGAAGGCGAACCGGATCAAGGTCCGCATGAGCGACTTCAAGGACATGCCGCCGCAGGGCTTCACGCCGATGCCCACCGAAGAGGAGCGGCGGCGCGTCGCCCACTGGGTGCGCGGCGGCGCGAGGCTCTGCGCGGATGGAGGGATGTGATGCGCGCGCTCATTTTTTTGCTCGTGGTCGCTGCGGCGGGCTGCACGCTCGAAGGGGAGGGCGCCACCGGCAAGACCTGCCAGACCGCGCTCGACTGTCCGTCTCCGCTGGTGTGCGTCTCCGTGCGCCCGATCGGCCGTACCTGCGAGCTGCTCGACGCGCCGACCGAGGGCAACTTCGAGGCGGACGCGGGCGTCGCCTACTGGTGCAGCGACGTGAAGCCGGTGATGGACGCGTACTGCAACTCGTGCCACGCGGTGCCGCCGACGAACAGCGCGCCCGCGAACTTCCGGCTCGACACGTACACGGCCGAGCCCGGCGGAATCGACGCCGCGAAGGAGAAGGCCGAGCGCATCTACCTGCGCACCGTCGTCTCGCGTGACATGCCGCCCGAGGGTTACCCGCAGCCGAGCGAAGAGGAGCGCCAGGCCCTCACCGGTTGGTATCGCGCGGGCGCGCCCGAGTGTGCTGCGGACGCTGACGCCGGGATGTGATCGCTCACCGCCCGCTGCGGCGACGAACGCTGCATGGGTGGGATGCGAAGGCGAGAGCAGGGCGGGCAGGCGGCCATCGGTGAGGGAGCTGCACCCGCGGCCCGCTTGAATGTCGTCGGGCTTCGACTCGTTCGACAGTTCATGTCCCTCCGCTCGCGCTCCCTCGTCTGCTCTCGCTTCGCCGCGCTGATGGTGATGACCGCGGGCGCCGCGTTCGCTGCGCCACCGTCGTTCGCACCGGGCACCGTCTCCGGCGCGCAGTGGGACGTGGGCTCCGTCACCGGCAGGCTCGTGGCGAGGTCGCGAGACTCGGTGACGCTGCGAGACGGCAACGGCACCGTGTTCGTCCTGCGCGTGAACGAGAAGACCCGTTACGTGTGGGCGGAGCGCGTGAACCCGCAGGATCTGCTCCCCGGCGCACGCGTCCGAGCGGAGGTGGACACGGACGGTGGAGAACCGCTGGCGCTCGCGTTGTGGGTGCTCGCAGCGCCGGGCAAGTAGGCCCGCGGCGCCCCAGCGAACGCTCGCGGACAGTCGGATCGTCCCCGCCGCTTGTTTCACGCGCGCACTCTGCCCACCTTCCTGCGCACGGGGGTGGGTGGATGGGGATGCGGTGGGTGGCGCTGGCGGGCGCCTTGAGCCTGTTGACCACGGCCTGCGACGACGGGCCGAAGGTCGGGCTCGGCGAGCAGCCGGAAGGACATGGACTGATCGGAGTGGGTGGCGCGGGAGAGGAAGGTACGCCCGGCGCGCACGAGCTCAACTGGGCGCGCGGGGAAGACGGCGTGGTGAACGGCCGAGTGCAGAGCACCGACTTCCGCCGGCTCATTGTGGACGACCCCAAGGGGAACCGGCACTACCTCACCTTCAACCCGGGCACCGTCGTGCGCCGTGAAGGTCAGCCGTCCTCCGCGCTGGTGCTCGAGCCCGGCGCAGAGGTCCGCGCGAGCTACGTCACCTGGAAGGGCGACCAGGTCGTGGCCGAGATCGACGTCCTCGCGCCGCCGAAGCGGCAGGGACCGGTGGGCGAGGCGTCGTCAGTGCGTCAGCCCTGATCCTTCAGGCTTCGCCGAAGGATCGCCGCGCGGAGCTTCGACTCCTCGTCCGTCCACTGCTCCTTGAGTGCCACCAGCGTGGCGAGCGGCGCGACGCGAAGAACCTGCCCGCGCAGCTCGAGCTCAACCGATTGAGCCCGCAGTTGTTCGTACCCGAGCCCGCGCTCGATCGCGCCGAGGCAATCGAGCGGGCCGAGATCGGTCACCAGGAGGTTGTGGCCCGGGCCCATCAAGGCGGAGCGGCTGGGAGCCAGTCTTCGATTCGCGGGCTCTCGAACGTACGCGTGTAGCCGGCTCAGCACCGAAAGAAGCCGGTCGACATTCTCCTCCGAGCGATGATGGACGATGTCCACGTCGAAGGTCGTCACCGGCGCGCCCTGCGCAACCGCCGCGAGCCCTCCCACCAGGACGAACTCGACCTGACCTGCGAGCAACTCCCGAAGCAGCCCGGAGAGATCCGCGCTCATCGCGCCACGTCGTCCACGTCTGCTTCGCGTCGGTGTTTAAAGGCAGCGCGTAGCTCCAGCGCGGCCCGGACGGAAGCGTCATTGAGCTCGAGGCGCTCGGCCACCGTCAACCGCCGCAGGTAGTCGATCAGCGACTCGTCCTGCTTCCGCTCCGCCGCAGCCTGCTCCTCATTCGCCATCGGTGCGACGATATGAACCCTGCCGGACGGGGTAAAGGAGAGCGAGACCGGGCCGTGCCTGGGCAAGGCGCTAGACGCGCCTCATGCCAGCGCGAGAAATTCTATTCCGGGCATGCCGGCTCTGGCAGGTGCGTACGCCCGCGGCCGGTCTTCGCGCCTTAAACGCGAAGCGAGAGGCAAGGGCTGCGTTGACGGACGCTTCAAGCGCTTGGTTGTTGGCCTTCAGGTGGGCTCGGCGCGCCGGCCGAGACTGGACTGGGCGACGCTGCAACGGCGGAACCTCGAGGCGAACGTGTGCCGCAATGCCCGTGCGGAGACTTCCGCAGTGTGGAGGTGGGTGAGCACGCGCCGGACGGCCGAGGAGCACTGCATAGCAGGAGGCTGTTGCCCCGGCCGCTCGCCGATGCCTCTCGGCCGGGTCAGTCACTCACCGCCGCTTCAGCTGGCGGTGTGACCGGCCGCGCGCGGAACGCTGACCGTCCGGTCGCCAGAAGCGCGATATTTTGTCCTCACCTCTTTAGACTAAGCTCCCGACCTTCGAGATTACCTTCTCGGGGGGCGCCAGATGGGGCGGAGAACAGCATCTAGAAAGTCGCAGCGGCGAGCCGTCAACAAGGCTCTCAACCCGCGTATATTCGCGCGCCCGAACTTGGATGATGAGTTTGCGAAGAGGCTAAGGCTGCACCGCAGCCTGCTGGCTGCCTCCAAAGCATATCTGACCGAGCGGCGCCTCCTCGGTCGCGTCGCGCGCAAGTTGAGAAAACACGTTGCGTGGATAGAGCGGTACGCAAACAGGAGGCGCGAAAAGCCAATCTGGTTGCAAAAGATGGTTTTTGACTTGCCGTGTTTAAGGTCCGCTTTGCGACTGGCCGACGAGCCTCAAGGCAGGCTTGATTTGAGATCGGGCCGCGCGGACGCCGCTTCCCCAGCATCTTCGCGGGGTTGAGCTAATCCGGCAGTTCGTGGGCGGATTCGCAGCCTCTGTTCGCGGGAGCGGCCGTGCGGGGCGC
>JAFAFL010000143.1 GCA_023423535.1 Pseudomonadota bacterium | reverse complement strand
TTGCCCCAGTAATCCTCGCTCTGCGGATGGACGGCCGGATCGCCATAAACTTCCGACGTCGACGCCTGGAAGATGCGGCAGCGCAGGCGTTTGGCCAGACCAAGCATGTTGATCGCGCCGTAGATGGTGGTCTTCGTCGTTTGCACGGGGTCGTGCTGATAGTGGATCGGCGATGCCGGGCACGCGAGATTGTAGATCTCATCGACCTCGACATAGAGCGGCAGCGTCACGTCGTGACGCATGAATTCGAAATGCGGATGCCCGAGCAGATGCTCGATATTCTGCTTTGAACCAGTGAAGAGGTTGTCGACGCAGATGACATTGTGTCCGGCCTGGATCAGCCGATCGCTCAGGTGCGATCCCAGGAAACCCGCGCCACCAGTGACCAGGATGGTCTTGTTCTTCCCGGATCGGGCGCTATCGCGCGATGGGGCGAAATGATTTGAGGGTGCGTTCAACTCACGATCTCCAAATGGTCCGTCAGATACAGACACAATCTGCCCAGGAACTGTCTAATGCTAACGGCTGGCTCGAAAAAGTGGGTCAGCAGAATAACGTAGCATCGAATTTTTTTCCGGAGGCGGGTAAAAAATCAACTCCGTCCGTCGAAGCACCGTAATGGCGGTTCGATGAACGCTAGCCGAACAAGCGACGATCTCCCGACAGCGGTTGGTTGACCGGCCCGTCCTGTGCAGACAAGAAACGACGGTCCTCGGCGGCGTGCGCGCGCGCCCCGTCTATACTGTTTGTCATCACCATACAGGCCGTTCGTACGAGGATTTTGATGTCGAGCCCCAGGGAGGCGTTCCGGACGTACCACGTATCGAGGTTCGCCTTCTCGGCGCTCGAAATGATGCGCCCGCCGTTGATCTGGGCCCAACCAGTCAATCCAGGTCGGACATGGAGGCGGAGCGCATCGTCTTCGGGCTGATCCTCGCTCAGGAGCGGACGAGGGCCGACCAGCGACATGTCGCCTTTGAGAATATTGAGGAGCTGCGGCAGTTCATCGAGCCGCGACGCACGCAGAAATCTACCGATCGAAGATATCCGCCGAAGCTCCGGAATGCGCCGACCGTCAGCCGTGAACGCAGGGCGCATGGTGCGAAATTTGTAGATCACGATCGGGCGGCCGTCGCGCCCAGGCCGTGCCTGACGAAAAATCAACGGCAAGCCGACATCGATGGCGACGAGCAGCGCTGTCAACAGAATGAGTGGAGAGAGCATCAGCGCGCCTGCGGATGCAAATGCGATGTCGATCGCGCGCTTGGAGATCAGATAACGGGAGGACGCAACGCGCATTACGGAATCACACGCTCACAAGGAACGCGGAGTCAGGACGCGTAAAACAACACTAGGAAGTCATGCCCCCGCTGACGCACTTACGACTAACATGGTTTACAGGAGTGTCAACGGATTGCGCCGTGTTGAGCATTTCTACTTTGTGTGGGGTGCTATGCGCCCGATGCTGTGCGTCTCGTGAGTATGCGGCGGGCGATATGGGTCTTCGGAACGAGTATGCGCAGATACCCGCTGAGCGTGTGGTGTTCGGGTAGGAGACTCACCTCCTAACTATTAATGATGCGTTAATGTAACACGTCCAGCACAATTGATTTGAGGTCGGAACGAATTCCAGGTGACCGTGTTCTATCGCTGTCTTCCGGTCGCGCCCCCCAATCGATCGGTGGTTCAAGGGGTGTCTCCTCGGCAAAGCCGACGGGGCATCCCTTTTTGTTTGTGCAGATCGTTGGAAATCGCGCCGGGGACGACAAGGCCGTCCGAACGCGACATTTGTGGCTAAATTATCACAAATGCAACTTATGATTGAATTCAATGCTCCGCGTAGGAACTAAATAGGGGTGGGTACGTTTCGTCGCTGGCCACTGGTCATTGCCCCCTAACCTCGATCGGTGGTTTGAGGGTGCCTCTAGGTCTCCCCCCGACGAGGCACCCTTTTCTATTTTTCGGCGCTGGCCGCCGCAGCCCACCAAAGGGCCGATCGACTGTCAGCGCGCCCGGGCTGCGGCAAGCTTCTCGTTGGCGAGTT
This sequence comes from Pseudomonadota bacterium, assembly GCA_023423535.1. Lineage (GTDB taxonomy): Bacteria > Myxococcota > Myxococcia > Myxococcales > Myxococcaceae > JAFAFL01. The sequence goes on along the minus strand of JAFAFL010000143.1, from coordinate 510 downwards.
CGAGCCGATCGCTGAGTTCGCGGATAATGGCCATCGACAGTTGAGGGACCTGCTGGACGATGTGCAGGAACGTCATCTTGTCGATCCGGAGAGCCTGCACATCCGTATGAGCGACAATCCGTGCCGTCCGGGGCTTGTCGCACAGCACGCCCATCTCGCCGATCAATTCTGTGACGCCCAGGCGGGCGAGGAGAACGTTGGCGGCGTTCGTCACTTTGATGACGTCGACCTCGCCTTGAAGGATGATGTAGACCGCGTCCGATACGGAATCCTGGTCGAACAGGACCTCGTCCTTCGTGTAGGTGATGCGCTGACCGGCGAACGCCATCAGCTTGAGCTTGCTGATTTCCATGTCCCGAAACATCGGGATTTGCTGCAGCGTCCTGATCTCGTCTTCTATCGACACAACGTCACTCTCATCCTTGATTGGCTGGGCAGGCTGCTGTCCCGCCAGCTTTGAGCTTACGATACCAGTTCTTCGTGACCTGTTTTGCTTTCCACGCGCAGGCG
>JAFAFL010000106.1 GCA_023423535.1 Pseudomonadota bacterium | reverse complement strand
GCGACCTCGCCGCGCTTGATCTTCGCCATCACGCGCTCGCGCTCCTTGCGCTCGGCCCGCTCGCGGCGCGGCCGGTCGAGCTCCTCGCGCAGCGCGTCGTCCGCCTTCTCGCGCACGTTCGCCTTCTCCATCCGGTGCTGGGTGAAGAAGTACTTCAGCAGGAACGCGATGAGGTCGTCGCTGTCCGGCCGCCCCTTCAGCTGCGACGCGAGCCCGAAGAAGCCCTCGTACACGCTGCTGCCGGAGGCCTCCTTGATCTCGCGCACGTGACGCTCGGTCCACATCTTCTCGGCTTCATCGGGGGTCGGCATCTGGCGCCTCTCGAACTTGATTCCGTACTTCTTCTCCAGCGTGGTGAGCGTTGCGAGCTCGCGGCCGGAGGTGAGGTTGATGGCGGTGCCCTTCTTGCCGATCCGGCCGGTCCGTCCGACGCGGTGCAGGTAGACCGCCGGATCCTCGGGCAGCGAGTAGTTGATGACGTAGCCGAGATCCGAGATGTCGATGCCGCGCGCCGCGATGTCGGTGGCCACCATGAAGGCGACCTCGCCGCGCTTGATCTTCGCCATCACGCGCTCGCGCTCCTTCTGCGGCAGGTCGCCGTTGAGGAGCTCCGCGTCGAACCCGTTGCGGTTGAGCACCGCGGTCACCAGCGAGGTGTCGTCGCGCGTGTTGCAGAAGATGATCGCGTTGTCCGGCGCCGCCATCTCCAGCACGTAGATGAGGTTGCGCGGCTTCGGATACGCGTCGCTGACCTCGTAGCGGACGTGGTGGATGTGATCGACCGTGTACACGTCGCCGGACATGAGGATCGTCTCGGCGTCGGTGGTGTAGCGGGCGATGAGGCGCTGGATGTCGTCCGGCACCGTGGCGCTGAAGAGGAGCACCTGCCGGCTCTTCGGCAGGTAGTCGAGGATGCGGGTGACATCCTCGTAGAAGCCCTGGTCGAGCATCTCGTCCGCTTCGTCGAGCACCGCGTGGCGGCAGTCCTGCAGCTTGAGGTTGCCGCGCCGGATGTGATCGATCACGCGGCCGGGCGTGCCGACAACGATCGCCGCGCCGTCGTCGAGCGCGTCCTCCTGATCCTTCATCGACGCGCCGCCGTAGATCGCGGCCACCTGCACGTCGCGGTACTTCGCCAGCTCCTTCAGCTCGCCGGCGACCTGCAGCGCCAGCTCGCGGGTGGGGCAGAGGACGATCGCCTTCACGCCGCGCTCGCCTTGCTGCATGCGCTGGAGGATGGGCAGGCCGAACGCGCCGGTCTTTCCGGTGCCCGTCTTCGACCGGACGATGAGGTCCTTGCCGTGGACCGCAGGGAGGAAGGCCTTCGCCTGGACGGGAGTAGGGGAGGCCCAGCCGCGTTCACGGATGGCCTGGCGAAGCTCTTCAGCGAGGGGGAGGTCGTCGAAGCCGATGTCGGCGACGTACTCGGCGGGGCGCTCGTGGGCGGGGCCGCTTTCCGTCGCTCCGGCGGAACTGTCGGAGGTCTCGTTCATGTCGGGTGTGGGCATAGCCCCCGGTCACAGGGGAGGCAACAACCGTCGACGCCCGCGGGACCGTGCGTTAGGAATCGAGGCGATGGCCGCCCGCAAGAAGAGGACAGCGCAGAAGGCCCCGGGCGCCCCCACCCGCCGCAAAGCGAAGCGCGAGGACGTGGTGGACGCGGAGGTGGTGGGGGAGTCCCCTTCGCACGAGGAGGGCGCTTCCGAGGCGGAGGAGCCTTCGCTCGACGCGGCGGAGATCGAGCCCGCGGAGGAGGAGCTGGAGGAGGTCGCCGCCGAGGTCGAGGTGGACGACGCCGAAGTCTTGCCGGTCCCCGCGCGCGCTGCCCTCGTGCCGGCGAAGGGGCCCAGCCGCGCGATCAGCGCGTCGGACCCGATGTCCGCGTACATGGCGGAGGTCGTGCGCCATCCGCTGCTCACGCGCGAGGAAGAGCACGCGCTGGCGGTGCGCTACCGGCAGACGGGCGACGTGCAGGCCGCCTACAAACTGGTGCAGGCGAACCTGCGGCTGGTGGTGAAGCTCGCGCACGAGTACCACCGCAACCCCCTGACGCTGCTCGACCTCGTGCAGGAGGGAAACATCGGCCTGATGCAGGCGGTGAAGAAGTACGACCCGGACCGGGGCGTGAAGCTCAGCACCTACGCCGCCTGGTGGATCCGCGCGTACATCCTTCGCTACATCATGGACAACTGGAAGATGGTGAAGCTGGGGACGACGGAGGCCCAGCGGAAGCTCTTCTTCAAGTTGCGTCAGGAGCAGGAGCGCCTCGCGAAGACGGGCGTGGAGGTGACGCCGAAGCTGCTCGCCGAGCGCCTCAACGTGACCGAGCAGGACGTGATGGAGATGGACCAGCGCCTCGGCAACGACGAGGTCTCCATCGACATGAACGCGCCCGGTGACGAGTCGCGCGCGCCGCGGTTGGACCGGATGTTGCCCTCGACGTCGATGCCCGCGGACGAGCGGTTGGCGGGCGAGGAGCTGAAGGCGCTCTTCCGCGAGAAGGTGGCGGAGTTCGCGGTCTCGTTGAAGGACAAGGAGAAGTTCATCTTCGAGAAGCGCCTCATGTCCGAGGAGCCGATGACGCTGCAGGAGATCGGCGATCAGTACGGCGTCTCGCGTGAACGTGCCCGGCAGATCGAGGCCGCGCTGATCAATCGGATGCGCACTTTCATGCGGGAGCACATTCCGGACTTCGATCTGGTCGCCGCGCCGCGCGACTGAGCGTTAAGACGGGGGCATGAAGACACGCGCCGCCGTTGCATGGGAAGCCGGGAAGCCGCTGGTCATCGAAGAGGTGGATCTCGAGGGCCCGAAGGCCGGAGAGGTGCTGGTGGAGATCCGCGCCACCGGCGTCTGCCACACCGACGAGTTCACGCGCTCCGGCGCGGATCCGGAGGGGCTCTTCCCCGTCATCTTTGGACACGAGGGCGCGGGCGTGGTGCTGGAGGTCGGCCCGGGCGTGACCACGCTGAAGCCCGGCGATCACGTCATCCCGCTCTACACGCCGGAGTGCCGCAACTGTAAGTCGTGCCTCTCGCGGAAGACGAACCTCTGCACCGCGATCCGCGCCACGCAGGGGAAGGGCCTGATGCCGGACGGCACCAGCCGCTTCTCGATCAAGGGCAGGAAGATCCACCACTACATGGGGTGCTCGACGTTCTCGAACCACACCGTGCTGCCGGAGATCGCGCTGGCGAAGATCCGGCCGGACGCGCCGTTCGACAAGGCCTGCTACGTCGGCTGCGGCGTGACCACGGGCATCGGCGCGGTGCTCTTCACCGCGGGCGTGGAGGCGGGCGCGAACGTCGTCGTCTTCGGGCTCGGCGGGATCGGGCTCAACGTGATCCAGGGCGCGCGGATGGTGGGCGCGAACATGATCGTCGGCGTGGACATCAACCCCGCGCGCGAGGCGACGGCGCGGAAGTTCGGGCTCACCCACTTCGTGAACCCGAAGGAGGTGAAGGGCGATCTCGTGGGCCACCTGGTGGAGCTGACCGGCGGCGGCGCGGACTACTCGTTCGAGTGCGTGGGCAACGTGCAGCTGATGCGGCAGGCGCTCGAGTGCTGCCACCGCGGCTGGGGCCAGAGCGTGATCATCGGCGTTGCGGGCGCGGGGCAGGAGATCAGCACGCGGCCGTTCCAGCTCGTCACCGGGCGCGTGTGGAAGGGCAGCGCCTTCGGCGGCGCGCGCGGACGCACGGACGTGCCGCGGATCATCGACTGGTACATGGACGGGAAGATCGAGATCGACAGCCTCATCACGCACAAGCTGCCGCTGGAGCGGATCAACGAGGCCTTCGATCTCATGCACGCCGGTGAGTCGATCCGCACCGTGGTGGAGTTCTGAAGATGAGTGTCACCACCCGCTCCGAGCACCGCCACTTCGAAGGCCTGCAGGGCTTCTACGAGCACGAGAGCGCCGCCTGTGCCGGGCCGATGCGCTTCTCGGTGTACTTGCCGCCTTCGGCGCTCGGAGGCGCGAAGGTGCCGGCGCTCTACTTCCTTGCGGGCCTGACCTGCACGGAAGAGACGTTCATGATCAAGGCGGGCGCGCAGCGGTTCGCGTCCGAGCTCGGGCTCGCGCTGGTGACCTGCGACACGAGCCCGCGCACGAAGCGGTATCCCGGCGACGACACCTCGTGGGACTTCGGCCAGGGCGCGGGCTTCTACGTGGATGCCACCGTCCAGCCGTGGTCGGAGGCGTACCGGATGCGCACGTACGTCACGCGCGAGCTGCGCGACGTGGTGGAGCGGAACTTCCCGATCGCCAATGACCGGCGCGGGATCTTCGGCCACTCCATGGGTGGACACGGCGCGCTGACCATCGCGCTGACGATGCCCGGCGAGTACCGCAGCGTCTCCGCCTTCGCGCCGATCACCTCGCCCTCGCAGGTGCCGTGGGGAGAGAAGGCGTTCACCGGGTACCTCGGGACCGATCGCTCGCAGTGGGCGCAGTACGACGCGACGCAGTTGGTCGCGAGCGGTAGGACCTTCCCCGGCACGCTGCTCGTCGATCAGGGCACCGCGGACAAGTTCCTCGAGCCGCAGCTGAAGCCGGAGCTGTTCGAGGCCGCCTGCGCCCGCGCGGGTCAATCGCTCACGCTCCGCCGTCGCGAGGGCTACGACCACAACTACTACTTCATCAGCACGTTCATCGAGGACCACCTCCGCCATCACGCGAAGGCGCTGCTCGGCTGAGGACCGACTCAGTCCCCCGCCGGCAGGAGCACCTTCACCGTGGTGCCCTCGCCCGGCTCGCTCTCCACATCGAGCCTGCCGCCCCAGGACTCCACGAGGCCTCGGCTGACGAAGAGCCCGAGCCCCGTGCCGAGGCCCGGCGGCTTGGTGGTGAAGAAGGGCTGGAAGAGCCGGCCCATGATGTGGCTGGGGATGCCCGGACCGGTGTCGCGCACGGAGACGAGGACTCCCTCCGGCACCGCCTCCGCGGAGATGTGGAGCGTGCGCGTGTCGGTGGGCCGCTCGTCGAGCGCGTCCGCCGCGTTGAGCAGCAGGTTCACGAACACCTGCGACAGGCGCGAGGCGTCGGCGCGGACGCGCGGCGCGGTGGCGAAGTCCTCCACCACCTGCGTGCCGAAGAGCCTGCCGGCGGTGATCTTCAGCGCGAGGCGCATCGGCGTCTCGAGCTCCACTTCGCGCAGGGTGGGCTCGCGGGTGCGGCCGAAGAGGAGCAGATCCTTCAGCGAGTGCTCGCTGCGCTCGAGGCCATCCGAGACCATCTCCAGCGCCTTCTGGATCCGCGCGATCGGGCCCTCGGCCTCCGCGTCCGGCCAGGGATGCAGTTCGAGCTCGCGCTGCGCCAGCTGAAGGTAGGAGCGCGCGTAGCCGAGCGGGTTGTTCAGCTCGTCCACCACGGTGGCGCCGATTCGCCCGAGCACCTGGAACTGGCCGCTCTGCGTGGCGCGCTCGGCCTCCTGCGTGCGGAGCACCGCCTCCACCACCGCGAGCAGCTTCTCGCCCTGGATGGGCTTCTGCACGATGCCCGCCGCGTCGATCGCGCGGGCCATGGCGTTCGTCTCGCCGGTCACCGCGACGACCGGGATGTCCGCCATCCGCGGCGTCTTGCGCTGCACGATGCGGAACTCCCACCCGCTCATCCCCGGCATCATCAGGTCGAGAAGGATGAGGTCCGGCAGGGGATCGGTGTCGAGCAGCGCCAGCGCCTCCTTCGCGCTGCGGGCCTCGCTGATCGCGTAGCCGGACCGCTCGAGGTACTCGGCGGTCGCGTGACGCTCGGCGTCGGAGTCGTCGATGATCAGCAGGTGGGCCTTGGGCGGCGGCTGGTTCAAGCGGGCCCGGTTTATCCGAAATTCGACGCACCGTCGCCTCCGCGTCTGCCGGACGCATGGGCGGGTCCGCGCACACCCACCCTCTCGCGTCAGCCCCACACGCCGAAAGACAGGGAACCTTGACGAACGCGCGGCGCCACGTCGAGCGACCCGGTGAGGCCCCAGTCGAAGACGAAGTGGAAGAGGAAGAGGTCGAACCCGCCGGTGGCGTGGAGTCTCGGCGCCACGCCGCGCACCGCCGAGGGCTCGACGTAGGTCCCGCCGCGCAGGCGCAGCCGGCCCGGCACGGTGACGTGCTCGAGGCCGAAGCGCGGGGTGACGAGCAGGTCCCTCCCCATCGGTACCGGGTCAGTGCCCTCGGCCATGAAGTGGTGGAGGCCCACCGCGTCGTTCACCGGAAACACGAGGTCGAGCTGCGCGGTCGCCAGCAGTCTTCCCGGAGGCACCTCGCGGCGGTGGCGGAAGATGTCCTCGGCGAGCTTGTGCGCGTGCACGGTCGCGGTGGGATCGTCGTCGCGCTCGCGCGGCACGTTCATCCCCTCGCGCCCCTTGTCGAGCTTCGCCGCCACGCCCACCGACAGAGTCGCGGGGAAGGCGACGCGAGAGGGCCTCGGCGGCGTGCCCGGTGGGAGCGGACCGTCGAGCCGCGGCGGTTCGGGAAGCGCGAGCGAGAGCGGGCGGAAGGTCGCGCCCATCCGGAAGGGTTCGCCGCGGGGACGCCAGAGCAGATCGAGACCGAGCCCGCCGCCTCCCCACGTGCCCACGTGCGGCCGCAGCGTCGCGCTCGTGCCGTGCAGGCCGACCGCGCCGACGAGCTGCCCGTCCATGAACGAGAGCGCCGCGCTGATCCCGCCCTGGGTGAACTGCGCATCGACAGGGCCGCCCTCCCTGCACGCCGCGCCGAGACACACCGCCGCATTGCGCGCGTAGAGCCCGAAGCCGAAGCGCTTCCAGCGAAGGCCGGCGCCGAAGAGCAGTTGCCGCGCACCGTCGCGATCGACCGCCGCGTCGTTGTCGAGGTCCTGCCCGCCCACCGTCTGCGCGAGCTGCAGGGTGAAGAAGGCGTCGAAGTCTGTGCCCACCCACGGCGAGGGCTGCGCGAAGGACGCGTGGTTCGCGGTGAAGGCGCCACCGTCCGCCACCGCCACGAAAGCCCCGCCGAGCGAGAGCTGCCTCGACGAGCCGATGCCGTACACCGGCGGCGCGTAGAGACGCTCCTGCGCCGGAGCACTGCCGCTCCCGAGCACCGCGCAGACGAGCGCCAGTCTCAGCAGCCATCCGCGCATCGTCCGGCGCTACAGCGGCTCGATCACGAGGTTGTCGAAGAAGAGCTGCGCGTCCCAGGAGGAGAAGCCGAAGCGATCGTGGCCCTCTCCCTCGAGCGGGAAGGGATCGTCGAACTCCATGTAGGGCTGCCCGTCGATGAACCACTTGATGACCGGGCCGCGACGCTCGATGCGCCAGCGATAGGTCCGGCCGATCTGCACGGGGGTGTGACGGCCCTCGACGCGCATCCCGGTCTCGGAGCGGAAGACGCCGCTGTTCACGAGGTCCTTGCCCTGCGCCTTCTGCCGCAGCTGCTCCAGCGAAGGGCCGTGCTCGTCGAGCCGCGCGATGATCGAGAACCGGTTGTTCCAGCCGCCGTGGATGAAGACGTAGCCGGACGCGTGGTCGAGCCCGTCGCCGAAGATCTCCACCTTCAGATCGCCCTCGGGCGATTCGCTGCGTGCGTCGAACTCCACCGCCACGTCGCGCGGGAGCTTCGCCTGCAGCCAGAGCGGGTTGTTCTTCACGCCCGGGGAGAGCAGCTCCCCGTTGACCACGCGCCAGTGACCGCCGGTGCTCCAGAAGTCGCGCTTGAGCGAGGCGGGATCGCTGAAGTCGTTCCGGTAGGGCAGCTGAGCGGTGAACGGCTGCTCCGAACGCAGCGCGCGGTGGATGAGCGGCACGTTGAAGAGCAGCACCACGCCCGCGAGGATCGCCCAGCCCTTCGGAGAGAGCCCGGCGGGACGGGTCCACGTGCCGGTCTTGTCCGAGGCGACGGCGGTCGGAGTGGGGGAGGGCGCCGGCGCGGGCTCGGCAGGGGTCTCATTCACCAGCTTGGGCTCGGCCATGACGAAGGTCGCGCACTATACAGAAGGGCTCTCGCCCGTCGAGCGTGGCGAGCCTGGCTGGTTGGTAGGCATGACGCAGCGTTTCGGTGCGCTCGTCACGAGGCTGGGTGCAGGCCGGGTTGCGAGCACTGGCCGTTCCTCACAACTTCACGGGATGGAAACGACCGTGGACGCCGAAGGGAGGATCCTTCTTCCCGAAGTGGTGCAACGCGAGGCCGGTATTCACGCAGGCGTCACGCTCGAGGTGCGTGTCGAGGATGGGCGGGTCGTGCTCGAGCCGCGTGCGGTCTCGGTGCGGTACGAGCAGCGCGGGCCTTTCACCGTGGCGGTGACGAAGGAGGGGGGCGCGCGCTTGACTGCAGCCGAGGTCGAGGAGACGCGGCAGAAGCTGCGAAGTGAGTAGCCTCAGTCGTCGCTCGGCGAGGCCCCGTACTTCGCCCAGCGCTTCTCCAGCTCCCGCTGTTCCTCCGCGCGCTTCTTCTGGCGGACCTTCTCCAGCCGGATCTTCTCCGCCTCCTCCGGCGAGGGCCGCACGAAGAGCTGGTAGATGGCGCCGGCCACCGCGAAGAAGCCCGCGGCGATCACGACCACCCACGGCTGGGCCGCGACCGCAGCGACGACGCCGCCCACGCGATGAAGTGCGGCGAGCGCGCCGAGCACGAGCATCCACGCGCCGATCAACGCGCTGAGGATCGAGCCCAGCTGCCGCGTGAAGAACGCCGCCACGGTGCCGCACGCCACGAACCCCGGAATGAAGCCGAGAAGGAAGTCCGAGTTCCCCGCCAGGTCTCCGGCGAAGAGCCCGGCCGGAATGCCCGCGGCCATGAAGAGCGCGGAGGCCGGAAGCGCGAAGCCGGCCACGCCCAGCGTCGCGGCGGCGCCGGCGGCGAGCGGGTTCGGATCCATCGTCAGCCCGAGCCGCAGCGCGACGATCGGCGCCCAGAGGAAGCCGACCACCGCGCCGATGGGCCCGGCGATGACCCGGAAGAGCCTGCCGCCGCCGAAGAGAAGGAGCGCGACGCCCAGCACGACGGCGCAGATCCCGAGCCACGTGGGCATGGCCCGGTAGGTGCCCACCCAGCCCGCGGGATCGAACGTGCGGTACGTCCGGAGCACCGAGTGCAAATCCATGGCGCGGAAGTCTAGTACCGGATGACCGCGAGCAGGATGAGCAGCGCCGTGGCCGTCGCCAGCACGCCCGCCACGATGAGCGGCAGGCGGGGAAGCCGGATGCGCTCGAGCAGCTCACGCGCTTCGGCGGCTTCGGAGGACTCGGAGGGAGCGCCCGCGAGGACGGCCTCGGCCCGCTGCCGCGCGCGGTGCTTGTCGCCCGCTTCGAAGAGGCGCCAGGCCTCGGTCATGGCCGGTGAGGACGCTGTAGGTGGGGTGCGCGCTTTGCCGCGAGCCATGCAGCGCACATAGCACATCGCGAGGAATGCCAATCCTTTGCGGCGGTATATAGGTGCCGCATGCCGCACCGCCCCCTCAGCCGTCGCGCGCTGCTCGCTGGCGCCGTGGCACTGCCGCTCGTGCCCACCGCCGCGAGTGCGTTCGGTGATGCCTCGCGCTTCATCCCCGCCGTCATCCAGCACGGTGGCCGCTGGGACGCGCGCGTGGCGGGGCTGCGGCGCATGGCGTGGGAGCTGGGGCGGCGGACCTCGGTTGAGGTCATCCCCGACGCGCGGCCGATGTCGCTGAACAGCCCGCGCATCTTCGAGTACCCCTTCCTCTATCTCGGCTCTGACGGCGCGCTGCCTGCGCTCTCGCCCGCGGAGGTGGAGAACCTGCGCCGCTACCTCACCTTCGGCGGCTTCGTCTTCGCGGACAGCAACGAGGGCCGCGAGGGCGGCGCGTTCGACGAGTCGCTGCGCCGGGAGCTCGCGCGGGTGATGCCGCAGCACGCGCTGCAGCCGATGCCGCGCGATCACGTGCTCTTCAAGAGCTTCTACATCCTCGATGTGCCGGCGGGCCGCGTGCTCGCGCGGTCGCAGCTCGAGGCGGTGACGATCGGCCAGAGGGCGGCGGTGGTGTACTCGCAGAACGACGTGGCCGGCGCCTGGACGCGCGACGAGACGGGGAGCTGGGAGTACGAGGTCACGCCCGGCGGCGAGCACCAGCGCGAGATGGCGTTCCGGCTCGGCGTGAACGTGGCGATGTACGCGCTCTGCCTCGACTACAAGGACGACGCGGTCCACCTCCCGCTCATCATGAACCGGCGGCGCTGATTGGAGAGGCAGACCTCCTACAACGCGTGGAAGCTCGTCAGCCTCTCGGCGCTGCCGACGTGGGCGCTCGGGCTGTTGGTGCTCGCGATCGTCGCTGGCGTGGTGCTGGCGGGGATGGGCGTGCGCAAGGAGCCGTCGCGCGGAAGGAAGCTCGCGCTGTGGACGCTGCGCGTGCTGGCGGGGATCGCCGCGCTCTTCTTCCTGTTGGAGCCCGGCCTGCGGCTGATGCAGGTCGCGCAGGTGAAGAACCGCGTGGCGGTGCTGGTGGACCGGTCCGCGTCCATGTCCTTTCCCATCGACGAGTCCGGGCGCACGCGCGCGGAGGCGGTGGCGGAGTGGCTCGAGGCTTCATCGTCCGACTTCGAGCGGCTCTCCGATCGCTTCGTGATCGAGGTGCACGGGTTCGATCCGGAGCTCTCGCCCACCAACGTCGCGGCGCTGCGCAACGAGCCTCCGCGCGGTGGTCGCACGGACCTGCTCTCGGCGATTCGATCGATCAAGGCCGGCGAGGGCGGAGCGGGCGCGCGGAAGCTGTCGGGGATCATCCTCGTCAGTGACGGCGCGGACAACGCGGAGCTGCAGGGCGGGGTACAGGGCGCGGCGCGCAGTGCGCTGGCGGATCTGGACGTGCCGGTGACGACGGTGCTCGTGGGCAAGGACGGCCTGCGAGATCTCGCGGTGGAGCGGGTGAAGGTCGAGGACTTCGCCTTCGTGCGCAACGCGCTGACCATCGAAGTGGAGATCCGCGCGCGCGGCTTCGCGGGGCAGGCGGTGCCGGTGACGCTCTCTCGCGAGGGCAGCACAGTGGCGTCGAAGACGGTCCGCGTGAACGGCGACGACGAAGCGCAGAAGGTCGAGTTCACCTTCACCCCCGACCAGACGGGCCGCTTCGTCTACACGGTGGCGGTGCCGGTTTTTCCGGGCGAGGCGGTGCGCGAGAACAACGCGCGCTCCTTCGTGCTGAAGGTCATCCGCGATCGCGTGCGCGTGCTGATGGTGGTGGGAAGGCCCTCGTGGGACGAGCGCTTCCTCCGCGGCCTCTTGCGCCAGGATCCGAACGTCGATCTGGTGAGCTTCTACATCCTGCGGACCGCGGGTCAGGAGATGCACGTCCCCGAGCGCGAGCTGTCGCTCATCCCCTTCCCGGTCGAGCAGATCTTCGACGAGAAGCTGCACACCTTCGACGTCGTGGTGTTCCAGAACTTTGGCTACACCGATCCGCAGCTGAGCATCAGCCGCTACGAGGGCAACCTCGAGAAGTACATCCACGAGGGCGGCGCGCTGGCGATGCTCGGCGGCGATATGGCGTTCGGCACCGGGCGCGCGTCGTTCCCCCGCTTGATGAAGGCGATGCCGCTCGAGGGCACCGGAACTCCGGCAGCCGAAGAGCGCTTCGTGGCGAGGCTCACGCCCGAGGGCGCGCGGCATCCGGTCACCGCGGTGGCGCAGGGGGCTCGCAGCGCCGAGGCCGCTTGGGCCGCGCTGCCGCCCATCCCCGGCGCCAACGTCACGCGGGCGAAGGAGGGCGCGACGGTGCTGCTCGATCACCCGACGCTGCAGGTGGAGGGCAAGCCCGCGCCGCTGCTCGCGTTGTGGGAGTACGGGCGCGGTCGTTCGCTCGCGCTGGCCACCGACGCGAGCTGGTTCTGGGCCTTCCCCGCGCAGGCGGAGGGCGTGCAGGAGCGCTACTACGATCGCTTCTGGACCAACGCGCTGCGCTGGCTGGTGCGCGATCCGGACCTCACCACTTTGAGCGTCGTCGCCGATCCGCCGCAGGTCGAGCCGGGCAAGCCGGTGGGCGTGATCGTCACCGCGCGGCAGCCGGACTACGCGCCCGCCGAAGGGGCGCAGGTGCGCGCGGAGCTCTTCAGCGTGGACGAGGCTCGCGTGATCGCCCAGCAGACGGGGACCACCGGACCGGACGGCGTGGTGCGGCTCGAGTTCCCCTCGCCGAAGCCTGGCCCGTACAAGATCCTCGCGAAGGCGCAGAAGGGCGAGACGCCGCTCGGTGAGGGCGAGGACGCGGTCGCGGTGCGCGCGGTGGGACCGGAGCTGTCGGACGCGTCGGTGCGCGGCGAGCTGATGGCGGACATCGCGAAGGCCACCGACGGCGCCTCGTACAAGCTGCCCCTGAACGGATTGCCCGAGGTGCCGCTGCTCGATCCGCCCGTCGTCGAGGTTGGTCGCGCGCGGGACCGGCCGCTGTGGGATCGCTGGTACTACCTCGTGGCCCTCGCCGCGCTGCTCGGTGGCGAGTGGCTGCTACGCCGGCGCTTCGGGTACATCTGATCGCTCTGACGGAGCGCCCGAGCCTGGTTGCATGAGGGGTCGGCAGGGACCCGCCAGCACGGCGTGCCGACGGCGATGTCACCTGTCCGGCACTGGACGGAGGGCGCGGTGTGGTGGTCAGGTCGCCCGCGTCATGAAGTCGCATCTGCTCGGTCCCATTTTCGTCGCCGCCGTCCTCTCGATCAGCGCCTGCAACTGCGGGAGCGAACAGCTCGTGGAGGCGCGCTGCCTCTCGCAGGAGATCTGCGGCAACGGGCTCGACGACACCTGTGATGGCGTGGTGGACGAAGGCTGTCCGTGCGAGCCGGGCGCCACGCGCGTGTGCGGCAGCAATGTCGGCGCCTGCCGCGAGGGCCTGCAGACCTGCGACGCAGACGGCGTGTGGATGGAGCTGTGCGAAGGCGAGGTCGCGCCGCGCACCGAGACCTGTGACGAGGCCGACGACGACTGCGACGGCGAGGTGGACGAGGACTTCGTCTGCGAGCGCCCGATCGTGATGTGCCCCGCGTCGCAGCAGGCGCCGGTGAACCAGCGCGTATTCCTCAGCGCTTACGTGATGGACCAGGGCGTGCCGGTGGTGTCGCAAGGCTGGTCGGTGAAGTCGCGGCCACAGGGCTCGACCGGAACGCCGTTCCCCGCAACCGGCCTCGGCACGAGCCTCGTGGTGGACGGCGAGGGCATTTGGACGCTCGAGTTCTGCGCCACCAGCGAGCGCGGCGCGCAGAGCTGCTGCGAGACCGAGATCGACGCGATCATCCCCTGCACCATGCCGCCCGCGCCGCCGGTGAGCACCGCCTGCGAGACGAGCTGGGACGGCCGGCCCATCGTGCAGTTCTCCGCGGTGCCGCAGGGCCTCGTGTACGAGCTGCTGCAGGACGACGTGCCGCTCGCCACGGCGGAGGCAGGTCACAACCACGTGCGGCCGCCGGAGCGCATCCACCCCGGTTCGAACGAGCCCGGCGAGCAGGTGACGCTCGGCGTGCGCGCGTGCCGCTCGGACAACCTCTGGTGCTGCTCCACGCAGTCGCAGGTCAGCGTGCGCGTGGTGAGCGAGTGCGCGACGCCCATTCCGGCGACGAGGGACAACCTCATCCTCAGCGAGTACCTCGTGAACGGCGAGGGCCCCTGCAGCAACGGACAGAATTGCGGCTGCCAGAACGGCGAGGCGATTGAGATGACGAACCTCACCAACTGCCCGGTGTCGCTCGACGGCTTCCACTTCGCCTACCGCAACGACAACGCCTCGGTGGCGAGCTACCGCTGGATGAACTTCGGCCCCGCCGACATCGTGCCGCCGCGCGGCGTGTACGTGGCAGTGCGCAACCGGAACCTCGCCACCACCTGCGCCGCGTCGCTCGGGCAGGAGCACGACGGGCTGTACGGCCTGAAGATCTCTTCCTTGGAGATGGAGGGAGAGAACCTCTGCAACGGCTGGTTCAAGAACACCGGCGGCGGCCAGAGCGAGCTGCGCGTGGCGCCGGGCCAGGTCTCTTCGCCGATGTCGCTCCAGTTCACGCCGGGCAACGCGATCACCCGCATCGCGCCCTACGAGTCCTCGCCCGGCATCTGCCAGAGCACCGGCTTCGACGCGATCGACTCGTGCGGCAACGTCGTCGGCGGCAGCACGCCGAAGGATGTCCTCAGCCCGAACCAGCTCGGACGCCTGTGGCACCCGTGCGACGCGGTGCTCTCCCCGAAGCCGATGTGCGTGAGGGACTGAGCCCGCTTCAGGGCAACGCCGTGTAGCTCGCCTCGAGGCGCCTGGTGACGAACGCCAGCGCCTCGCGGAGCCCGTCCTTCACCCGCCAGCCGACGATGGGCGCGAAGAGGGGAATCGGGCTCGACATCCGGATCCGCCAGGTGACGGTGGTGACCGGGCCGCCGTCTTCGGTGCGTTCCGTGAGTTCGACCTCTCCGCGGTGACGGACCGGCAAGCCCTTCACGATCCGGTACTCGAAGCGGTGCGGTGGTGACCAGGCGACGAGCTCCTCGTCGATGGTGAGGCCGCCGGCGCGAATGCGGCGGACGGCGCCGGGACCGTTGCGCGGCGAGCCTTCGCGGACGAGCAGGGCGCTGGCGACGCCGGGCCAGGCGGCCATGCCTTCGTGATCGGTCAGCGCGTCGAACACCGCGGTGATCGGCGCGCGGATGGTGGCGTGGAGATCGAGATCGCCTCGGAACATGGCGTGGATTCAGCTCCCGGGAAGGGGGAGGGGCACGGGGAGATCACGGCACGCGCCGAAGGTGGGCGCCCAGACCTTCTGCACGTCGTCGGAGTTGATGAAGCTGCAGAGCGCGCGGAAGAACGCGAGCGGGCCGCCGGGCATCTGCGAGGCGAACTCCAACGCGCGAGGCGAGAGGTTCGGAACCAGCGGTCCGAGCTGCTCGAGTGGGACGCCTTTGCGCGCGGCGGAGAGTCCTTCGTCGCGCAGACGGCGCGGCACGTAGAGCGGCGCGAAGCGGGCGTGACGGTGATCGTGCACGCAGCCTTCTTCCTCGAGCATCGCCGCAGAGAGCGGGAGCTCGCGGGTGTTGAAGACGAGCTTCACTTCGCCTGCGTGCGGATCCCACTCGCCGCGAAAGCGGTGGTCACCGCGCGGGATGAGCCGGCGGTCGAGGTAGCACCAGGCGCGCGCCTTCTGAGGGATCACGCCGCGGTGGCGCGCGCCCGCGTAGCGCCAGAAGGGACGCAACCGGGAGGCGTCTGCACCCGTTGCGTCGGTCCCGCTCGAGCGCTTCAGCTCCTCGAGCTTCGTCATCGCGCGTTGGGGGATCGCGAACGCGCGCGCGAACGTCTCCAAAGCGGAGGCGTCGTCCGCCGGTAGGCGAAGAAACGCGTCCACCCGCGCGAGCAGGGCTTCGGGCGACTCGTCCACCAGCAGCTCGTCGAAGCGCGTCTTCAGGCCGGGGCTGTGGACGGGGATGATCGACGTGAGCGTCTCGCCCTTCGCGCGCCAGGCTTCGTCGAGCGCACGCGCCGCCGCCGGAAGTGGACGCAGCAGGTGATCGGGCAGCGAGGGCTCGAACGTCTCAGCCGCGCCCAGCTGAGACGGCTCAAACGGACCCTGCGACACGCGCGTGCGATAGCTGACCGGTCGGGCAGTGGAGCCCAGAGAACGGCTCGTCCACACCGTCACGCAGGTGCGCACGCGCGTGCCGCGGAAGGCGCCCTCACCGAGCTCGATCACTTCTCGCAGGTGCAGCCGCTGGAGCAGGGCAGCGCGAAGCGGCGCATACAAGAACGCGTCGAGCAACGTGGCGCTGGTCACGAACGCGAGCACACCCGGGCGATGCGAGAGGCGCTCGGCAGCGCGGAGGAGAAAGAAGGCGTAGTCGTCGCGAAGACTGGTGCCCGGAGGAAGCGCCTCCGGCATCAGCGCTCGCAACGCGCGGTAGGCCGCAGGATCCCGGAGCACCTGCGAGGTGCCGTTGTACGGTGGGTTCCCCACCCACAGCTCCACGGCGTCCTCGGGGAGCGCAGCGCAGAGCCTCGGCCAGCCGTCGCGCAAGGCATCGCCTTCGATCACTCGCGCCCGAGGCACCCGCGCGGCACAGCTCTCCGCAGAGTCGGCATCCAGCTCCAGTCCGAAGATCCTGACCGAGCTGCTCTGGAATCGCTCCGCCGCCGCGGAGAGGAACGCGCCGCCACCCGCTGAAGGATCCACCACGCTCAGAGACGAGGACTGGGGCAGCCACCGCGCGGCCGCTTCGAGCACCGTCTGGACGAGGGGCGCGGGGGTGAAGAAGGCACCGCGGGCGAGGCGATCGGCGGGCGCGATTTCCTCTGCCAGCGCCTCTTCGTCGACCCGCACCTTTTCAACGCCCATCGTGGGGTGGGAACATGTCACGGATCGATGTCCAGGAAGAGCCCGCCCCCACGCACGCCGACGGAGGATTTCGACGACGAGCCCACGCAGATGGGCCGTGCGTTCGAGAGCGAGCCCTTCACGCCCGACGAGCAGCTCACGTACGACGACGTGGACGGGCCCATCTTCCAGGACGAGCGGACGATGCCCGGCATCCCGCTCGACCTCGACAGCTTCGAGGACTCGAGCGCGCACCACCGGCAGCTGGTGCTCGATCCCAGCCGCGAGGGCACGGTCCGCTTCAAGAACCCGTTCCCCATGGCGCAGGAGCCGTCACAGGGACCGTGGCGCGAGCGCAACTACAACCCGCGCGGCGTCATCCCGAAGGAGCAGCTCATCGCCAGCATGGAGCAGGCGCTCCAGATCGCCGCCATGCAGCGCGCGCCGCTCGACAAGGTGCGCACCGCCCTCCGCGCGGAGCTTCTCCCGCAGATTCGCCAGGTCGTCGAACAGGCCGGTGGTGACGGCATGGACGCGTGGCTCTCGCGGTTGCTCAGTCCGCCGGGCCGCCCCGCGAAGGATCCGCTGCTCGGTCAGCTCTGCGCGCACATGCGCAGGTTCGCGGACGCGCCGGCAAAGGACGCGCTCTTCACCGAAGCAAAGGCGGTGCTCGCGGTGGCAAAGAAGGCCGTCCTCGCGCCGGCGCCGAAGCGGCTCTCGCTCCAGCTGATCGAAGAGGAGCTGGAGGGCCGCATCGAGGTGGACGCGCTGCTCTCCATCGCCTTCTGCTCCGACGGCGAGCTGCCTCGCCGGAAGGAGGGGGTGGACCGCACGCTGGACAGCATGCGGGTGCAGATGCGCGGCCTCGCCGGCGGCGCCGCGCGCGGCCTGATGAGCAACTTCGGCCGCCTCAAGGTCGAGCGCCGGATCGTCGAGGCCGAGCTGGCCCTGCGAACGAAGCGCTGACTAACCCTTCTTGATCACGCCGCAGGCGTAGCGCCCGCCCGCGTTGCCCGTCGGATCGCTGCGGTAGTCGTCCACGCCCTCGTGGATGATGATCGACGAGCCGTTGTCGTCGAACACGCTGCCCTCGCCGCTGCCGAGGTTCACCGAGTCGGTGAAGACCTCCACCGTGAGGTTCCCGCTCTCCGGCACGTGCAGGTTCGGCAGGTCACCGGCGTGCTTGCCCTCGGGGTTCTGGATGCCGTGCTGGTGACGGAACGGGTTGAAGTGGCCGCCCGCGCTCTGGAACGGCGGCTCGCACTGACCGACCTCGTGGATGTGGAACGCGCGCTCGCCCGGCTTCACGTTGCGCAGCTCGATGCGGAGGACCACGCCGTTCGGCGCCTGGCGCAGCCCGATGTTGCCGATGGTCGTGCCCTGCGTGTCCTTCAGCTCGGCGGTCGCGGTCGCGTCCACCGGCAGGTCCTTGCCGTGCGTGTGGCCCTGCGGATGCGGGTGCGCGTGCGACGGATCGGTCTGCGTCTGGCCCTGCGTATTCGTGTCCGAGGCCGCGCCCTTCGACGTCGCGCACGAGGCCCCGAGGAAGGCGATCGCGCAGGTGGCGGCGAGAAGTGACAGCGGACGGCGGGAAGCGGAGTGGGTCGTGTGCATGGGTCTCCTCTAGGTCATTCGGGAGCGGACGTGCACCGGCTTTCGGGATGGAACGTCCAGCGCGCGGCATGGCAGAAGCGCCGGCATGTGGGAGCAACTACAGCAGTACATCGGCGACGTGGGCGGCCGGATCCTCGTCGCGGTGCTCATCCTCCTCGGCGGGTACCTCCTCTCGCTGCTGCTGTCGCGCATGGCGTCCGCGGCGCTGCTGAAGACGCCTCGCGGTCAGACGCTCGCCTCGCTCTCGCGCAGCATCGTGCGGGTGGTGGTGGTGGTGAGCGCGGTGGTGATGGCGCTCGATCAGCTCGGGGTGCCCATCACCACGGTGCTGGCGGGCGCGGGCATCCTCGGGCTCGCGGTGGGCTTCGGCGCGCAGACGCTGGTGAAGGACATCATCAGCGGCTTCTTCAACATCATCGACGGCGTCATCTCGGTGGGCGACGTGGCGCAGTTCGGCGACGTGACCGGCGTGGTGGAGGAGATCGGCCTGCGCGTGACCCAGGTCCGAACCTTCAACGGACAGCTCTGGTACATCCCCAACGGCACCATCGATCGCGTCGGCAACTTCAACCGGGGCTGGTGCCGCGCGGTGGTGCAGGTGGGCGTCGCGTACGAAGGCGACGTGCGCCGCGCGATGCAGGTGCTGAAGGAGGTGGGCGATGCGTACAAGCTCGAGTTCCCCGACGCGGTGCTCGACCCGCCCGAGGCCGACGGCGTGCTCGGCCTCAACCCCTCCGACATCCAGGTCCGTCTGGTGGTGAAGGTGAAGCCGCAGACGCACTGGGCCATAGAACGTGAGCTGCGTGCGCGGGTGAAGGAGGCGTTCGACAAGGCCGGCATCGGCAGTCCGTTCCCGAGGCAGGTCGTCTATCACCGCAACAGCCCCGGCAGCGGGCAGGCGCCCAGCGCTTGATTCGCTCGGGTGGCAGACACAGCGTTGGGTGGATGCGCGTGTTCCTCACGCTGGCTCTGGGCTCGGCTTTCTGCGGTGGCGCCGCGCTGGCGCAGGGCACGGACAGCTTCCTCGGCAAGGACAAGGCGGAGCACTTCGCGCTCAGCGCCGGGCTTGCGGCGGCGGGGTACGGCGGCGGGTCGCTCGTCTTCGACAGCCACGAGGCGCGACTGCTCACCGGCGCGGGCTTCGCCCTCACGCTGGGCGCGGCGAAGGAGATCGACGACCTCTACGGACCGGGCGTGGCCTCGTGGGCGGACATGGCCTGGAACGTCATCGGCACCGCGGCGGGGCTCGCGGCGGCGTATGGGATCGACAGGCTCGTCACCGCGTTGCGCGGAAGCCCGGTGCCGGCGCCGCAATCGCTGATGCCCGTGCCCGAGCCACGTCCGGGAGGGCTTGGCCTCGCGCTGACCGGCAGGTTCTGAAGGCGCTTCTGTGGTCGCTCACCACCACGGGTAACCGGGCGGCGGCAGGCGGTGGCCACCGAAGATCCAGCCGAACGCGATCGCAGCGCCGGCGGCTATGGCCACGATGAGCCACTCCATGTCGATCAACGTCTGCACGGCGCGAGGAGGGGACAACAACCGGGCTGACCGGCGCCGCCTCCACGCTTGACTCTCCAGAGTGCGGGGATTACGGCCAAGCGCGTCATGACCCAGCCTGGCTTTCCTTCTCCCACCGAGCCGGTCCGCCTCATTGGTCCGCCGCGGGTCCTGCTTCTCGAGAACATCCACCCGTCCGCGACCGCGCTCTTCGAGCAGGAGGGCTTCCAGGTCGAGAACCTCAAGGGCGCGCTGAAGCCCGAGGAGCTGAAGGAGCGGCTGGCGGGCGTGCACCTGCTCGGCATCCGCAGCAAGACCCACGTGACCGCGGACGTGCTCGAGGCGGCGGACAGCCTGCTCGCGGTGGGCTGCTTCTGCATCGGCACCAACCAGGTGGAGCTGCGCACGGCGAACACCCACGGCGTGCCGGTCTTCAACGCGCCGTTCAGCAACACGCGCAGCGTGGCGGAGCTGGTGATCGCGGAGATCATCATGCTCACGCGGCACCTCGCGGATCGCGTGCGCGAGATGCACGACGGGAAGTGGCGGAAGGTCGCCGCGGGCAGCCACGAGGTGCGCGGCAAGACGCTGGGCATCGTGGGTTACGGCCACATCGGCTCGCAGGTGGGCGTGCTCGCCGAGGCGATGGGCATGCGCGTCGTCTTCTACGACGTGGCCACGAAGCTGCCGCTCGGGAACAACCGGTCGGTGCCCACGCTCGACGAGCTGCTCACCATCTCGGACTTCGTCACCCTGCACGTGCCGGCCACGCCGCAGACGGAGTGGATGATCGGCGCGGCGCAGTTCGCGCGGATGAAGCGCGGCGCGGGGCTCATCAACGCCAGCCGCGGCTCGGTGGTGGACATCCATGCGCTGGCGGAGGCGCTGAAGACCGGGCACGTGTCCGGCGCCGCGGTGGACGTGTATCCGGAGGAGCCGGAGGGCAACACCGACACCTTCGAGACCGAGCTGCGCGGGCTGGAGAACGTGGTGCTCACGCCGCACATCGGCGGCTCGACGGAGGAGGCGCAGGAGGCCATCGGCCGCGAGGTCGCCACCAGCCTCTCGCGCTACATGAAGGCCGGTGCGACCACCGGCGCGGTGAACTTCCCGCAGGTGGAGATGCCGCTCATCGCGAACACCCACCGCATCCTCAACGTGCACCGCAACGTCCCGGGCGTGCTGAGGGACATCAACCAGATCGTCTCGGACCTCAACGCGAACATCCACGCGCAGGTGCTCTCCACCGATCCGAACGTGGGCTACCTGATCATGGATCTCGATCAGAACGTGTCGCAGCCGGTGGCGGACCGCATCGCCGCGCTCGGAACCGACATCAAGACGCGCGTCGTCTCCTAGCGCTCTCTGCGGGCAAGCGGCCGCGGAGCGCTTTCACCGTCGAGCGTGCGCACCGTTGGGGCATGGCTGAGCCGAAAGACGAACGCGAAGAGCTGGAAGAGCTAAAGCATCGCGAGCCCGCCTCGACCGGGCTCGAGGGCGCGGCGGACGAGGACGCCGGCGTGATCCGCCATGCGGACGTGGAGGGCGGAGAGGACATCTCCATCGACGCGGGGCCGCCGAGCTTCGCGGGTGGGGTGCGTGGCTCCCCGGTCCCCAACCGATCGGACATCCGCGAAGGTGAGGACTGAGGCGCGGACGCAGCAGCGGGCTGGCCGAGTCTCGCCCGCTGTGGTCTAGGCTCGGGGCGTGTCCACTCGACCCGACCTCATCGTCATCCACGAGCACCCGCTCTGGCAGGAGCCGCTGTTCAACGCGCTGAAGAGGCGCGGCGTCTCGTTCGAGCCGCTCGACCTCAAGAGCGCCGCCTTTGCGGACAGCGCGGTGCCTGCCGCGGACCTCTACTTCAACCAGGCCTCGCCCTCGGCGTACGTCCGCGGCAACGCGCGCGCGGTGCCCTACGCCATGTCGCTGATGCGGGCGCTGGAGCTGCGCGGCGCGAAGGTGCTCAACGGAACGCAGGCGTTCGCGCTGGAGCTGAGCAAGAGCGCGCAGGCGGCGCTGATGCACGCGCATGGGATCG
This sequence comes from Pseudomonadota bacterium, assembly GCA_023423535.1. GTDB lineage: Bacteria > Myxococcota > Myxococcia > Myxococcales > Myxococcaceae > JAFAFL01. Next base: position 78,082 of record JAFAFL010000106.1, on the reverse strand, counting down.
CCTGCCCGAGGTCCTGGGTGTTCAACGACGTGGAGGCGCTCGCGCGCGTGCCGGCGGAGTTGCTCCGCTTCCCCGCGCTGCTGAAGCCGGAGCAGGGCGGCTCCGGCGCGCGCATTCATCTGGTCGAGTCGGTGGAGGAGGTGCGCACGCTGCTGAAGGCGCAGCCGGATCTCTGGCTCCCGGACAACCTGCTGCTGTTGCAGGAGTACTTCCCCACGCCTCCGGAGCAGGGGATCGTCCGCATGGAGTTCCTCGGCGGCGAATTGCTCTACGCGATGCGGGTCGTCTCGCACGGGCGCTTCAACCTCTGCCCCGCGCCGGTCTGCAATCCGGAAGGAGAGGGCGAGGAGAGCCACTGCGCCATCCCCGCGGTGCCGACGAAGCCGGTGGAGTTCTACCCGTACCCGGAGGTCCCGCCGGAGGCCGTCGCCGAGGGGCGCAGGCTCTTCAAGGCCGCGGGGCTGGACGTGGGTGGACTCGAGTACCTCGAGGCCGCGGACGGACGTCGCATCTTCTACGACATCAATGCCAACTCGAACCTGCGGCCGTCGATCGCGGAGGCGTTCGGGTTCGATCCGTTCGAGCGCGTGGTGGACTACCTCGTCCACCAGATCGACCGGGCGAAGGCCGGCGCTGGCGGCGTGCAGGCCGCGTAGGGCGCGCTCAGCTCTCCTGCAGGGTGCGGTGCAGCGCCAACGCGAGGCGCCGCACCGCCCAGGCCTCGAAGTCGTCCACCGGATCGAGCGATCCGGGGAAGACCTCGAGCACGTTCTCCAACGCGGCGCGCGCCCGCTCCACGCGGACCGGACCTGCGCCGTCTTTCGCTTCGTCGAGCAGGAAGGCGGCGTTCACGAGGTTCTGCCACCGGTCCATGCGCTCGGCGTTGCCGCTCACGCAGCCTCCGCCCTGCGGACCTCCAGGATGGTCAGCCGGCGCTTGCCGCCACCGTGCACCGGCCAGTCGATGCTCTGACCCACGCGCAGGCCGATCAGCGCCGAGCCGATGGGCGAGAGGATGCTGATGCGTCCGTCCGCTCCGCGCGCGTCGCCGGGCCAGCAGAGGACGAGCTCCCGCTGCGCGCCGGTCTCTGCGTCCGCAAACACGACCGTGCTCTCCATCGCCACCACGTCCGGCGGCAGCTGGCGCCGGGGCACGAGCTTCGCGCGCGACAGCTCCGCGTCCAGCACCTCCACGATCGCGGCGAGACGGCCGTCCCCGTGCTGCTCGAGCACCCGCTGCAGCCGGTCGAAGTCCTCGCGGGCCACGACGATGGGGGGAAGGGTTTCGGTGTCAGTAGTGGTGGGAGTGGTGGGGGACGTGTTCATGGCAGCGACCTGTGCGTGAGGGTGGAACAGACGCGACCTTCGCCGCGCCGGGGGACAAGGGAAATCTAGTGAGGCTGAAGCGGAAGAGACGACGGACTGGGGACGGAAGGCCGGCGCGCCGGGCTCCCGAGAACAACGAAGTCGGGGAGCGCGGCGTCTAGCGGAGCCCGGCGGTCACCCGACCGCGGACGAGCGTCACCCGTCGCGCATCAGGGCGCGGAGGGAAGACGAATGCTGTCGCGGTAACGTTGGTGAACACGGCTTCGGCATCATAACCGGGCCGCGCGGAACGGCCAGTCCTAGAGGACCTTGCCCGGATTCAGGATGTCCTTCGGGTCGAGCGCCGCCTTGACTGCTCGCATCAAAGCGAGTTCGGGCTCGCTCCTCGAGTAGCCGAGGTAGGGCTTCTTCAGCAGGCCGATTCCATGCTCCGCGGAGATGCTTCCTCCGTGGCGCCGCACCAGCTCGAAGATCGCGTGGTCCGCGCCGGAGGTGTGCTGGAGGAACTCCGCCTTGGGCAATTCGTCCGGCTTCATCACGTTGATGTGCAGGTTGCCGTCGCCGATGTGGCCGAAGAGGCAGATCTCCCACGACGGATAGCGCGCGGCGAACACCTGCTCAAGCTCCGCGCAGAAGGGCTCGAGCCCCGCGATGGGCAGCGCGACGTCGTTCTTGTGCGGGAGGCCGGTGGCGCTGAGGCTCTCGCTGATGCCCTCGCGCAGAGACCACAGCTCGCGCTGCTGGCCCACGCCCTGCGCCATCGTCCCGTCGAGCACGAGGCCGCGCTCGAAGAGGCTGCCCAGCCACGCCTCCACCGCCGCCGGATCGCCGCCCTCCGACTCGAGGAGCACATAACAGCCCGCTTCGGTCTCGAACGGCGGCCGCACGCTGCGATGACGACGGAGCCGCGCGAGGCAACGGTCGGTGAAGAACTCGTAGGCGGAGAGGGTGAAGGGCGCCTTGCGCGCGTCGCGGAAGAGCGCGAGCACGGCCGCCACGTCCGGCACCGCGAAGAGGAAGACGTTGAGCGACTCCTGCAGCCGGGTCAGCTTCAGCGTGGCCTCGGTGATGACGCCCAGCGTGCCCTCGCTGCCGATGAAGAGCTGCCGCAGATCCGTGCCGGTGTTGTTCTTCTCCAGCGCGCCGTTGAGCTCGAGCACCTCGCCCGCGGCGGTGACGACCTGCAGCCCGAGCACCCACTGACGCGTGAGCCCGAAGCGGATGACCTTCACCCCGCCCGCGTTGGTGGCGATGTTGCCGCCCACCTGCGACGACCCCTTCGAGGCGAAGTCCACCGGCCAGGTCAGCCCGTACGGCGCGCAGTGCTGGTGCACCGCTTCGGTCACCGCGCCCGCCTGCACGCGCACCGTGTTCCCGAGCAGATCCACCTCACCCAGCTTGTTCATCCGCGCGAGCGAGAGGACGAGCTCTCCGCGCGCCGCCACCGCACCGCCCGCGAGGCCTGTGCGACCTCCGGAGGGGACGACCGCTATCCCGTGCTCGTTGCAGAGCCGCAGCAGCGTCGCGACCTCGGCCGTGGAGCGGGGGAGCGCGACAGCAGAGGGCGCAGGGTCGAACACGCGCGTCCAGTCGCGGCCGTACTCCTGCAACTCGCTCGGCTCCGTGGTGAGCAGGTCGGAGGGCAGGGAGGCAGCGACGTCGCGAAGGAAGGCTTCAGGCAGGGGAGTGGCAGCGGCCATCGTGAGCTCGATCGGTGCGGCCCGCGCCGGAATACCTGCGCGGGTTCGGCTGTGAGAGACCCGCATGTTTTCACGTTCTCTCTTCGGCGCAGCGTGTGTTCTGGCGGTGTGCGGCACGGTCGGGGCAGTCAGTGTCGGCCAGGCGGCGTCCTCCGATGCGAAGCCACAGCCCGCCAGCCCCTCCGCCGAGGACGTGATCGAGCAGGTGAGCGAAGCGCCCGCCGCCGTTCCCCAGCCGGAGTCGACGGTCGCGAAGGTCGCACAGGAGGAAGCGCAGTCCTTCTGGTGGAGGGGCCGCAGCGGGCGCGTGCAGGTGGCGCTCGGCGAGCCGGGGATGAAGGTCCTCCCGCCGCCGGGCACGCCGGAGAACGCGCGCTACCGCTGGGTGGAGCTCGTCACGCGCAAGGTCTCGGCGCAGGGTGAGCTGTCGGTCGAGGCTCCGGAGGTCGTCACGCCGCCGACGGTGGGCGCGTACCGGCTGGAGGTGGCGGAGAAGACGACCGGCAAGCGCGCGCCGAAGTTCCGCGCGGTGGGCATCCCGGTCATCACGCGCACGCACTTCGCCAACGACCGCACCCACCTCAACGGCTACCACATCGGTCGTCACCCGGGCCGCACGCGCACGGGAGAGTACGCCGCGCCGGAGCGCTTCGTGGAGGTGCCGAAGCGGCTCGCGTCGCTGCAGGTGTCCGAGCACTTCACGCTCGGGCAGTTCCTCACAAAGGACCAGAAGCGCGTGTGGCCGAAGTACATCCCGCTCGATGCGCGGCTGCTCGACAAGCTGGAGCTGATCATCGACGAGCTCCGCGCCGAGGGCATCCCCGCGCGCCGCGTCCACGTGATGAGCGGCTACCGCACGCCGCAGTACAACGGGCCTGGTGGCAGGGGCCGCGCGAAGTTCAGCCGCCACACCTACGGCGACGCCGCCGACATCTGGGTGGACGACGACGGCGACGGCTACATGGACGACCTCAACCGCGACGGCCGCCGCGACGACTACGACGCCGAGTTTCTCGCGCGCATCAGCACCCGCGTGGAGGAGAAGTACCCGGAGCTCGCCGGCGGCGCTGGGATCTACAAGTCGAGGCCGCACCGCGGGCCGTTCACTCACGTGGACGTGCGCGGGACGCAGGCGCGCTGGTCGCTGCGGTAGTCACTTCCCAGCGACGTGCTTCTGGGCGTGCCGCTCGCGCGCCTTGAGGTAGCGGGGATCCGCGCGCACCTCGTCGTACACCCGCTTGAAGATCGCCGCCGCGCGCGCCTTCTCCTCGTCGTGCTCGAGCGGAAGCACCGTGCGCACCTCGCCCTTCGCCCACTTCCGCCCGCCCTTGTGGTTCGCGTAGCGCCGCGCGCGGGTCCAGCCCATCTGCAGGTACTTGCGCGCCATGTCCATGCCGACGAAGTCGCCTTCGGCGGCGTACTTCTCGAAGCGTTCGCGCAACGCACGCGCAGAGCTCTCCGCGACAGCCGCGGTGCGAAAGCGCCACAGCGGCAACAGCTCGCTCTTGTAGGGCTCCACCGTGAGCACGCCCTCTTCGCCGCGGCCGATGCGGTAGCGGTCCGGATGCCTGCGGTAGTCGAGCGCCGCGGCCCTCACCGCCCGAAGCCTTATCGGTCCCTTCGCCGCGAGCGGATCGACCGGACGCCCTTGCTGGTAGGCCTCCACCAGTCCCTTCTCTCGGAGCCTCGCCGCGGCCTCGCGCACCTCCGGCATCAGCGCGCGCCAGTCTCCGTCCGGCTCGACTGCGCGAGCGACCTCGGAGGGACACGCGGTGGCGGTGCCTCGCTCCTCCAGCAACGCGAGCATCCGCTTCTCCAGCGCGCGCTTCGTCATCTCCGGCTCACCGGCATGCGAGAGGAGACCCCGCCCGCTCGCCCATCGCCTGCGCGGTACGCGCGTCCCGGCCGTAGATGTCGGGGCGTTGCTGCAGCGTGCCCTCCTCGTCCACCCACGCGGTGAAGTACACGAAGTACACCGGCAGCGGCTCCTCGAGCTTCAGCGTCGTCTCGCGCCCGCTCTCCCTCGCTTCGTCGTAGCGCGCGTGCTCGTCGTCCGGCAGCGCGAAGCGGCTCACCTCGTCCAACGCCTTCACGCGCACGCACCCATGGCTCAGCGCGCGCCTCGTCTGCTCGAAGGCCTGCGGCTCGTTGGTGCCGTGGAGGAAGATCATGAAGCGGTTGTCCATCGCCAGCTTCACGCCGCCCATCGGGTTGTTCGGACCGGAGCGCTGCACGAAGCGGTACTGCCCGGGCTCGGCGCTCTCCCAGTCCACCTCGGCGGGATCGACCTCGTCGCCGGTCTCGCGATCGATGATCCGCATGCTCTGCGGCAGCTCGTCCGGCGCGGCCTGGTACTTCGGGAAGATCTTCTCGCGCGTCATCCGCGGCGGCACCGTCCACCGCGGGTTCACCTCCAGCCGCACGATGTTCGAGACCATGATCGGCGTCTGCCAGTCGTCCACGCCCACCACCACCGGGCTGGTGAAGAGCGTCTTGTCGCCGTCCCTCGCCTCCAGCGTGTAGTCCGGCAGGTTCACCACCAGGTGCCGGCCTTCAATCCCGAACGGCAGCCAGCGCAGGCGCTCGAGGTTCACCGCGATCCGCTCCAGCTGCTTCTCCACCGGCTCCCGCAACGCGGTGAGCGTGGCGGTGCCCAGCGCACCGTCCTCCTCGAGTCCGCGGTTGCGTTGAAAGCGCTTCAGCGCTTCGGCCAGCGCGTCGTCGAACAGCGGCGACTCGAGGTCCGCGCCCTCACCAAGCTCTCCCGATGCCGCGAGCCGCTTGCGCAGCTCCGTCACGCGCGGATCCTCATCGCCCGGCTTCAACATCTTGCCCGTCGAGACCTGCGGCCAGCCGCCCTTCGCCTTCACCGCCTCCAGCGCGCGCTTCGCCTCCAGCAGCCGCGCGTACTGCGGATGTTCCGGACGGACCGTCTCGAGCACCGTCTTCGGCTTCGTCACGTCCTTCTCGACGAGCTCGCCGAGGAGCGCGTGCGCGTCGTCCCCGGAAGACTTCGACTCCGATTCGGCCGTGATGAGCCAGCGCACCCTCTCCGGGTCCACCTGTCCGTGCCGCAGGTCATCCACGACCCGCAGGAACGCCGCGGTCAGCGCGAGCTCCGCCTCCACCGCGGCCGGCACCGCTTCAGGCCCATGTGCGCTCTGCACCGAAGCCAGCCGAGCCTTCGCGTCGTCGAGCTTCCACGCACCGACGTCGAGTCCCTCCGCCGCGGCCTCACACGCGGTCTGCAGCAGCGTCTGCGCACGCTTATGACCGTCGGTGCTCGTGACCCACGCCGGCGACCAGTCGCGCGCCGAGTAGAAGTCGAGCACCTGCGCCCGCACCTCTGCGCTCACGTCCTGCGGCAGGCGCTCAGAGAGGGCAGCGAGCTGCGCGTCACGCTGTTGAGCCTTCGCGTCCGCCTCCCTGGACGCGTCTCCCGCGTTGCCACTGCCACCGACACCCGTCCTCGCGCCGACCGCCAGACTCAGCGCACCGGCCTGTCCCACCTCTTTGAGCGCCCGCTCCACGCCCTCCCGCACCTGGAGATCCACGCGCGGCCTGGACGCACGATGTGCGGCCTCGCTTCCGGCGGCGCCGACCCGGGCCATGTCGCGATCCGCTTCCGGCGTGGCGCGACCGTCCGAGGCGCAGCCGCTGAGCGTCAACCCCAGCCCCAGCCCGACGGCGCCGAGCGCGCGACGAATCACCGCACCGGCGCTCCCCCGTCTGTTCGCCGTTCCGCTTCCCATCCTGAGGAGAAGGGTAGGAATCGTCCGGCAGACGTTCCTGAGCCGGCCGCTCGCCCGCTGGCTCTCTCTGCGGAGGTTCGCGTTTCAGTGCACCGTCGGCTTGCCGTTCTCCGGCGGCGGACCGGCGAACTCGAAGGGCTTCGCGCGCGTGAGCACCTCGGTGCCAGTGGGGATGGTGGCGCCCTGCTCGTCGAGCTGCACGAGCAGCGGCAGCGACGCGCCCTCCGCGCCGAACGCGCCCATGCCTCGCACCGTCCCCGCGAGCCGCGCCGCGTCCGGCATCACCAGCTCCACGCGTTCACCCACCCGAACGATCGGCGTGCGCCGCGGGATGCCAGGCCAGAGCACCATTCCCCGTTCTTCCAGGGGCATGGATTGCTCGACGGTGAACAGATAGCGCTCCTCCGGCGACGCCCCGACCTCGCGCGCGAAGAACGCGGCGATGCGCTCAAGAAGCAGCCCCATGTCGCGGTCCGCGGCCTTGAGCCTCGGCAGGTCGCGCGCGAGCACGTCCTCCACCTTGCGGCCCGTCTTCTCCAGCTCCTCCGGCATCGCCCGCAGCCACTTCTCGTACGTCGCCGCGTCGAGCTCCGGGTGGAACTGGAACGCGAGCGAGTTCCCCAGCCGGAAAGCCTCCTCGCGGTAGCGCGCCGACGACGCGAGCCTCACCGCGCCGTGCACCGGCTCCCAGGTGTCGCCATGCCAATGCGGAACCTCGAAGCGCTCCTCGAAGCCGGCGAAGAGCGGGTCCGCCTGGGCCTCCGCGGTCAGCGTGATCGGCAGCACGCCGATGACCATCCCCGCCTCGCCCTTGTGCACGCGTGCGCCCGCGGCCTGCGCGATGAGCTGCGCGCCGAGACAGATCCCCAGCACTGGCCGGCGCTCCTTCAAGCGCTTCTCGATCACCCGCCGCTCGGCCTCGAGGAACGGGTGCTCGCCCGCGTCATACGCCGCCATCGGCCCGCCCATCACCACCAGCAGCGCGGCGTCCTCGTCTCCTTCGCGGACCTCGCGAAGCCTCGTCTCCAGATGGAATCCCGCCCGACGGAGGGCCGCGGTCAGTCGCAGCGGTCCCTCGTTCTCGTGGTGGGTGTAGATGACTGCGCGCGCTTCGCCGGGCTTCATGGCGCGTGAGGATGCGCATGAAGCCGCGGTGCGTCGAGCGCAACGTGGCGCTTCGCTACAGAGACTTCAGGTATTCGACGAGGTCGTCCACCTCGGCCATCGTCAGCTGCGACGTCTTGCCGTGCCTGTCCCCGTCCTTGTCGCGCAGCAGCCGGTCCTTCAGCGTGGCCGCGCTGCCGTCGTGCAGATAGGGCGCGGTCCGCGCGAGCCCGAGCAGCGACGGCGTGTTCAGCCCGCCGGTCTTCGCGAAGAACTCGAGGCTGTCCGGCACCGGCCCGTCGATCACGTAGGTGCCCACGTCGTGGCGCTCGGTGTTCTGGAACGCGGTCGCCTGGGCGTGGCAGTCGTCGCACTCGGCCTTCTGGAAGGCCTGCGCGCCGCGGATCTGCGCGTCGGTGGGCGCGGACTTCTGATGCGGGTTCGGCGCGCTGGGCATGGACATGATGAACGCCATGAGGTCGCTCTGCTGCGCTTCGCTGAGGCCGCTGCCGCCCATGCGCTCGCCCACCGTGTGATCGACGAACGACTTGAAGTCCGAGTGCTCGCCGCCCCAGTGGAAAGGGCCCGTCTCCGCCAGCCGCCGGCCCGCGAGCGAAGGCGTCTGCCGCGGCCCCTCGATGAAGTTCCACACGTGACCGTCCTCGCGGCCCTCGAGGTGGCAGCTCGCGCAGGAGATGCCCACGCCGTTCATCTGCGTGTCGGTGGCGCTGAAGAAGAGCCGGCGCCCGCGCAGCGCCTCGGGTGTGAGCTCGGAGAGGTTGTCCTCGGCAAAGCGCACGGGCGTGCTGGCCGTCAGCGCGCCGCGGTTGCCGCTCTCCAGTCGCTGCACCGTGTGGTCGAACTGGTTGTGCACCCAGAGCGTGGTGCCGTCCTTCGTCAGCGCGAGCCCCGTCGGCGCGCTGCCCACGGTGACGACCGCCTTCATCGGATCCGAACGCATCATCAGATCCTCGGGAGAAAAGGTGCCCGAGCCGCTCTCGGCCTTGTTGCGCGCGGTGGGCACCACGGCGACGTTGTTCGTCTCCCGGTGCGCGATGAAGAGCCAGGTGCCCGTCGCGTCCACCAGCGCCGCCGTCGGCCCCTGCACGCGACGCTGCGCATCGAACGAGGTCAGCAGGGTGGGCGGATGATCGCGCGGCTCACGCGGGCCACAGTCCTGCACCGAGTCCACCCGCGGCGCCAGCTCCTCCTCCGGATCGAAGGCCACCAAGCCCGAGGTCGTCACCGCGCCGCCCGCGCCGCAGCCGGTGCTGTCGCTGCCGCTGCCGCTGCCGTACGAACCACCGCCACCGCCGCGGTTCGGATCGTTGAGCACCGCGTCGCTGGAGAGCGTGGTGGTGGCGTACACGCGCTTTCCGTCAGGGCTCGCGACCACCTGCGACATGCCGCGCGCCCGCACCGTTCCTCCGAGGAAGAGCACGTTGGGCCGGACGTCGCCTCCGCTCGTCTCGAAGGGGTTGCGGTTCACCGCCTCGAAGAGCCCCGTCCCACCGCGCACGATGCGGCGCTCCTCGAGATCGACCTCGACCACGTCGCCGCTGCGGTAGAGCGAGACGACCGCGCGCTTCTCCGACAGGAGCGCCACGCTGCGCGGGTCGAGCGGCAGCTGCAGGTCCCACAGCGGCTTCAAGGTCGCGGTGTCGATCGCCATCAGCGAGCCGTGGAGCGCGTCCTCCAGCGCCGCGGCATTCACCACGTAGAGCGTCTTGCCGTCCTTCGACATCGCGAGGCTCACCGGCTCCACGCCCACCGGGATCGTGTCCACCTCGTGCCACTCGCCGCGGCGGAAGTGGGAGAGGGTGCCGCTGCCGCGATTGGCCACCCACACGCGATCATCCGGGCCGACGAGGATCGCCTCGGGATGCGCGCCGACAGGCACCTCCGTGACCTTCGCTTCGCTCTCCGCGTCCACCACCGCGACGATCCCGTTGTCGGCGTCCGCCGCGTACACCAGCGCGTCGTCGTTGGAGAGCGCGAGCGAGCCCGCGTTGCGCACGTGCTGCGGCGACTCCTTCGAGCAGCCGGCGCCTGTGCCGATCGCCACCGAAGAGAGCGCCACCGTCACGACGAATGAGGTGAGGGAGTTGCGAAGGTTCATGGGGTCCTCCTCGCTCGGCCGGGCGAGTGGAAAGCACGCTAGACCGGACAGCCTCTCGCGTGCATCTTCCCGGCAGGCTCGACGGGCCTCATCGGTCCACCGGGAGGGGAAGCGCACGATGTCAGACGAATCGGTGGCCGCACGGGTTGAGCGGCTCGAGCTCCCCTTCAACGCGCTCGGCTACGACCCCTACGGGATCTCCAAGCGACACCTCGCGCGCGCGGCCGCACCGCTGGCGTTCCTCTACCGGCACTACTTCCGCGTGCGCTGCCACGGCATCGAGAACGTGCCGAAGCGTGGGCGCGGGATGCTCGTGGGGAACCACAGCGGAGGCGTGGCGCTGGACGGCGCGATGGTCCTCGTGTCGCTCCTGCTGGAGATGGATCCGCCGAGGCTGGGGCAGGGGATGGCGGAGAAGTTTCTCGCGCGCTTTCCGCTCAGCGCGGTGTGGACGAGCCGCACCGGTCAGTTCACCGGGCTGCCGGAGCACGCGGTGCGCCTGCTCGAGGACGAGCGCCTCCTCATGGTCTTTCCCGAGGGCGCGCGCGGCACCGCGAAGCTCTTCCCCGAGCGCGACTCGCTCGTCGATTTCGGCACCGGCTTCATGCGGCTGGCGCTGAAGACGAAGACGCCGATCATCCCGTTCGGGTTCATCGGCGGCGGCGATGCGATCCCCACGGTGAAGAACCTCTATCTGTTGGGAAAGTTGTTGGGCGTGCCCTACGTGCCGGTGACGCCGTGGGTGCTGCCGGTGCCTTTGCCGGTGCCGCTCGCGGTGCACTACGGCGAGCCGATGCACTTCGAGGGCACCGGCAACGAAGACGACCGCGTCATCGAGCGCTACGTGGAGCAGGTGAAGGACCGCATCGCCGGGTTGATCTCGAGGGGGAGGGGCGAGTCGTGAAGGTCCTCATCCCGGGCGTGAGCGGAGGCATCGCGCGGCAGGTGGCGCGCCGGCTGATGGAGCGCGGCCACGAGGTCTTCGGCATCGATCCGCGACCGTGGAGCTCGGCGCCGCCGGGGCTGACGCACTTCCGCTTCGACATCCGCAAGCGCGCCTCCGAGGACGTGTTCCGCAAGGTGCGGCCGGACGCGGTGGTGCACATGGCCACGGTGAGCGCGCTGGCGGCGGACGGCGAGGCGCGGCACCGGATCAACCTCGGCGGGACGCAGGCGGTGTTCGAGTACGGCCAGCGCTGGGGCGTGAAGCAGACCGTCTTCGTGGGCCGCCACACCTTCTACGGCGCCGCGCCGGACTCGCCGCTCTACCACACCGAGCACGAGCCCCCGCTCGCGCTGGACGCCTACCCGGAGCTCGCGGATCTGGTCGCTGCAGATCTCTACGCGGCGAACTCGCTCTGGCGCGCGCCCGAGATGACCACCGCGGTGCTGCGCTTCTGCTACACGCTGGGCGAGCCCGGCACCGGCACCCTGGCCTCCTTCATCCGGGGACGTCGCGTGCCCACGGTGCTCGGCTACGACCCGCTCTTCCAGTTCATGCAGGAGGGGGACGCGGTCAACGCGGTGGTGCTCGCGCTGGAGAAGAGCGTGCGCGGCATCTTCAACGTGGCAGGTCCTCCGCCGCTGCCGCTCTCCGCGGTCATCCGTCACGCGGGCCGGATCGCCATCCCCACCCCGGAGCGCGTGCTGCGCGCGATGCTCGGGCGGTTCGGATTCCCGAAGCTGCCGCCCGGAGCGCTGTCCCACCTCAAGTACCCGATCGTGATCGACGGGAGCGCGTTCCGGAAGGAGACCGGGTTTGAGCACGAGCACGACGAGCTGCAGACGATTGAGCTGTACCGCGCGGCGGCGCCGTGAGTCGTTGAACCACGAAACGATCAGGCCCCGAGCACCGCGAACCCCAGCGAGCGAGCCGCCTGTGCCTGGCGCACATCGCCCGTGAGGAACGTGAGGGCGCCTGCTCCGGCGCGAGAAGCGGCCGCGAGCTGAAGGGCGTCGACGGCCATTGCACCAGCCAGCGCGGCGCCCTCGAGAGGCCGCGCGAGATTCCGCCGAACCACGCTCCAAAGATGGCGGGCGGTCACCCACGTCGCGTCGGCGAGCAAGTAGCGCTCGAATGCGTCGCTATGGCTCCTCGATGTGCCGCTTCAATACGGCACTGGTGTCCACTTAGAGGCTCACGCGCCCCGGTCCTCGTCGAGCATGGTGGCCACGGTGAGACGGCTCTTCTGTCGCTGCACCGCTCGGGGCGGCTTGGTCGGTTCTGCGGCCTTTTTCGTCGCTCTCTTAGCGGCCGGCGCGGCGCGCTTCTTCGCCGGAGCGTTCTTTGCCGGAGCCTTCTTCTTGGCGGCCGGAGCGGTCTCCGGCTCCGCTTCACTGCCACCCGCCCGCTCCGCGTCCAGCTGCTTCACCAGCTTCTTCGGCGCCTGCGCGCGGTAGCTCTCGTCGATCCACTTCTTGAGCAGCTCGACCGGCGGCACGTCACCCGGCCCGAACTCGGCGTTCACCCACCCGCTCTTGCCCAGTCCGTAGCCGGCGGGCTTCGCGAAGGGGAGCATCAGGGCGGCATCGCTCGACTGCGGCAGCTTGCAGGAGATGCCGAACGGGCGGCCCTCGATGGAGAGGTAGGCGAAGGTCTTGTCGTTCACCGCGAGGTCCGCGTGGTCGGGCCACGGGCTCTTGATGTGCGCGCCCGGGTAGCGGAGTCCGAACGCGCGGAGCTCCTTCACGATCGCGTCGGTGTCGGTGGTCTTGCGTGAGGCGGCCATGGGGTCTCCGAACGGAACAGCCAGCAGAGGTCAGAAGCGGACGGCGAAGCCGGGGGCGGGCCGCAAGAGCGCCTGCGCATGGAAGTCGTGCGGCGTCGTGGCGAGCGGGATGGGCCGCGCGTCCGGCTGCGGCGGCGCCCAGTGGATCCCGAGCGATGCGCCCACCGGAAGCACCACGGTGTGCACGACCAACAGCGCGAGGCTCGCGAGCAGCCCACCTCCCTGCGCCGCAAGCGACTGCGGGCTGAACACGCGCACCAGCACGCCGAAGCCCACGCCCACGCCGACGAACACGGCGGTGTACGCGAGCTGCGCCATCCCCGCGCCGAGCACCGCCCCGAGCATCCCGTTGTTTCCGCCCTTCGGCGACACGGTGTACGCGCCGATCGCCGCCGCTGCCGGTGCGAGGAAGAGATCCGCGCCGAGAAAGGTGATGAAGCCCGCCACCACCGAGAGGATCGGACTCGTCCCCAGCAGGTACGCCGCGCCGCCCACGCCCGCGCCGATCACCGCGGAGACGACGTCCGCGCCGAGCACCATCGCCGCGCCGAACGCCACCTCCGCCATGTTCACCCGCCGGGCATAGGGATCGGGTGCGATGCCGGGCAGCGGATCCTCGACGGCCGGCGCCTGCACCAGCCGCACGTGATGCGCCGGAGCGCGCGGGAGCAGGTGCGCGCTGCGCGGCGCCGAGGAAGTGAAGTGAGCCGCCGCGTCGGGCGCGACGAGGAGGACGACGAGCATCAGGAACAGCCGGAGCACGCGAGGGCGATCCTACTCCACGCCACCGAGCACGACGGTCATTTCGCTCCACGCGGACTCTTCCGGCTCCACGACCAACGCGCCCTCCTGCCACTTCGCGTGGCCACCCACCGCGGCCACCTCTCCCCCGGAGCCCCCGAGCGACAGCGCGGCCAGCCCGTGCAGGTGGATGCGCTCCGGCCTCGCGGGCGACTTCGACGCGCCCGTCTGCGTGCGCACGAGCTTCAGACAGTGACCGCCCTTGATGTCTCTCCACCGCGCGTCGATCCGCGTCCGCCGCCACGGCACGCCTGACTCGAGCGGCCCGTCGCCCTCGTCTTCGAAGAGCTCGGCCGAGGCATCGCCACCCGGCGGCGCGCACAGGTGCCACGCCAGCTCCGGCCACACCGCGCGCGACGTATGCATCGCGGCCGCGGTCAGCGCGAGCCCATGGCCCGCGCGCAGGAACATCGGCGTCACCTCCAGCGGAGCGTCCACCACGAGGTGCGCGGGGCCCTCGATGAGGTGCGCGCGCTCGCCCTCGCGGAGGTTCGAGAAGGGCGCCCACCGTCCGCGCGGCAGATAGACCATCCGCTTCGTCTGTCCCGGTCGCACCACCGGCGCGACGAGCAGCGCATCGCCGAAGAGGAACGAGTCCTTCGCCCACAGCGCCTCGCGATCCTCGGGCCAATGGAGCGAGAGCGGCCGCATCACCGGCGCGCCCGTCCGCGAGGCCTCCTCCATCCGCGAATAGAGCTCCGGCAAGAGCCGGTAGCGCCGCAGCAGCGCCTCGCGTGCCGGCCCGAGGAAGCGCTCCCCGAACCGCCACGGCTCCTTCGGCGGCGTGCCTCGCGCGGAGTGGTTGCGCAGGAAGGGATAGAAGCTGCCGGCCTGGAACCAGCGCACCATCAGCTCGCCGCTCGCGACGCCGAGGAAGCCCGGCACGTCCGCGCCGCAGAACGGCATCCCGCTCAGCCCGAGCCCCTGCAGCATCGTCAGGGACAGCTCGAGGTGCTCCCAGTGGCTCGAGTTGTCGCCCGTCCACATCGCCGCGTGTCGCGCGATCCCGCTGAAGCCGGCGCGGGTCAGCACGAACGGCCGCTTCTCCGGACGGAACTTCCGCAGCGCAGCGTGGGCGGCCTCCGCCATCCCCGACGCGTAGGCGTTGTGCACCTCCAGGTGTCGCCTCGTGCCGTGACGAGCGTCGTCCGGCAGCGTCTTGCCCTCCGGCTCTCGCGGCAGGCTGCGCTTCACGCCCGGTGGCGGACCAATGCGTTCGCCGCCATGCACCGCGAAACATGAAGGCTCGTTCATGTCGTTCCAGATGCCGGCGATCCCCGCCTCGAGCAGCGGCGCGTGCCTCTCGCACCAGAACGCGCGCACCTCGTCCCGCGTGAAGTCGGGCCACACGCAGCGGGACGGCCAGACCTCGCCCACCAGCACCTCGCCGCGGTCGTCGCGCACGAGGTGGTTGCCCTCGCGCGCCTCTTCGAAGAGCGCCTCACCGGGCACCAGCGGTATGGCCGGATCCACGATCGTCACCAGCTTCACCCCGCGCTCGGCGGCGGCGGCGACGAGGTCTTCCGGTTCTCCAAAGCGCGACGTGTCCCAGCTCAGTGGCCGGAGCCCCAGCGGGTGATCGATGTCGAGGTGCACGCAGTCCAGCGGCAGTTCGTGCGCGCGGTAGGCGTCGATGATCGAGAGCACCTCCTCGCGGCCCTCGTAGCCCCAGCGCGACTGGTGCAGCCCGAGGCTCCACAAGGGCGGCAGCTGTGGGCGGCCGGTGAGCCTCGACGCACGCGCGATGACCTCCAGCGGCGTGGGCCCGGCGATGAGATAGACGTCCACCTCCGGCCCCTGCACGCGCCAGCGCACGCGGTCCTCGCACGCCTGCGCCACGTCCACCTCCGAGCGCGCGGACTCGTCCACGAAGAGCCCCCACGCGTCGCCCCGGCCCAGCGCGAGAGAGAAGGGAAACGACGCGTAGAGCGGGTCGGTGTCCGGCCCGTGGGGAAGGACGTCGGTGTTCCAGAAGGTGAAGCGCATCCCGCGCTTGTCCAGCGGGCCGGTCTTCTCGCCGAAGCCGAGGTACGCCTCGCCCTCCGGCGCGCGCAGGATGAGCTCCGAGCTGTAGCGCGGCTGCGGGTAGCCCACGTCTGCCTCGCCGCGCAGGCACAGACACTCCGCGCGGTCCTCGCCGAAGATCCAGCGCAGGTCTCCGGTAGAGCCGTCCCGCCACAGCTCCAGTGACGCGCCCTCTGCCTCCACCCGGATGCGGTCGGCGCCCACGCGCGAGACGGAGATCGGCAGACCCTCTCCGAGCCCGCCGTTGACGGCGAACGACCGCTTCGGCGGCAGCGTTCCGGTCCCGTGCGTGGACAGCCGCGCGCAGGTCAGGTGGCGCACCCTCAGCACGCCTTCGGTGGGGGCGCTGACCTCGACGAGCTGGTGCTCCGAGACCTCGAGCGAGAGGCGGCGCTCGTCGGCCTCCATCCGGCGCCACGACGAGGAGAGGAGGGGCATGCGCAGACGCTGGCGCACTGCCGCGCCCGCGCCAACGGCTGCGGCGGCTCACCGTCGTTCGGCTATCGGTTCGTCTGCTTGATGCCCAGCGCGTTCTCCGCGAAGCGGCTCATCCGCAGGAGGGCCTCGCGCGTCGGCGGGATGGGGTTGCGGCCGGACCTGTCCGCGGCGTCCTGGATCTTCGCCTCGCAGCGCAGGTCGCGGCAGAGGTACACGCCCACCCGCTTGTGCCCGGATACGTCCGTGGTCAGCAGGCCGATCTCGTCCGAGCTGCCGCTGCTGTGGCACCACTCGCACAGGCCGCTTCCGCCGCCCTCACCGGTCTGGTCGCGGCGGAAGGCGATGCCGGTGGGATGCGACTCGTCCGGGCCGGCGAAGACGATGAACGCGCGCACGCCGGTGGGGTCCACCCACGAGAGGTAGTTGCGGACGAACAGCGGGTACTGCAGGCCCGGTGGCGGCTCCACGTGCTTGCGGTCGCGGGTGCGGAACGCGGCGAGGAGCTCTTTCTCCGACTTCAGCTGGAACATGACGCTTTCACGTTAACGGTGGGGCGGCGCGCGCACCACCGGGCTCTTCGGGGTGGCGGACGGGACAGAGCAGCCAGGCAGGCCAGCGTGCATCCGCGAGAGCGCGGATCCACCTTCCGACAGGCACAACCTTGGAGGGTGGGATGGCGAAGGGGAAGGCGAGTGGCAACACGGCGCGCAAGCGCAGCGGCGAGCAGACCGGGCGCATCGAGGCACCCAGGCAGCAGTCCGCGCGTCAGACGGCGCGCCGCAGCGAGGCCGACGAACGGGTGGCCGCCCTGCGCCGCGAGATCGCGGAGAAGATCGCCGAGGGCCGGCGCCTGCGCCGCGCCATCGAGCAGCGGATCGACCGGGCGCTGAAAGAGCGCTGAAGCGCCGGCGGCCGCGCAGGCACCCGCAGGCCGCAGAGGGCCCGCAAAAGCGAAGCCCCCCTTCCACCGGAGTGGAAGAGGGGCCGCGCTGCTTCAGCTCACGAAGGGGCTAGTACACGCCCTTCATCGTCGGGTCGGCCATGCCGTAGTCGGCCATCGCCTGCCGCATGAACGTGGGCACCTGGTCGTACTTCGACAGGTCCACGCACGCCTTGTTCGACGAGCAGGTGCAGCCGGTGCTGTTCGTCGGATTGCACGTCGGCCGCGGGGTGGGCTGGATGAAGCCCTCGCCGTCGACCCACTGCACCGACGGATCGTAGCGGACCTGCGGCTGGCCGTTGGGGCCCATCACCGGGATGAACCAGTCCGGCTGACCGTCGTTGTCGAGGTCCGGGCCGTTGGTCGTCACGTACGCGCGGCGCAGCAGGCCGTTGGCGTACTCGAGGATCCGCGCCGAGATGCCCTTCTGCACGGTCTGCCCGAAGAGGGTCTCCTTGCCGAACGTGCGCGCGATGTAGGTCTTGCCGTTGGGCAGGTGCAGCTCGATCCGGTTGGGGAAGCCCGGGTCGGTGTCCGCGCCCAGCTCCCAGATGTTCATCTGGTTGAGCCAGGTCTGCATCTGGTTCTCCGGCAGGTACATCAGCGTCCAGGCGATGAGGAACTTCTGCTGCTCCCAGCCGACCTGCGACTCGACGGGGATGCTGTTCGCCGCGGTGGCGTCACACCGGATGTTCGTCTCCGACGGGAAGCAGACCTCCGGGGTCTCCTTCCACCACGACGGCCAGCCGAGCCCGCGCTGCGGGAAGAGCTGCGCGTCCACCAGCGGAGCGCCCTGGGCGGTGGCCTCGATGCGCGCGCCCTTGAGGAACTCGTCACCGGTGAGGTTGTTCGCCAGCCAGCGGCGGTAGCCGTCCGGGAAGAGGTCCGCCATCGACACCGCGCGGTAGCGCGAGTCGAGGAAGTCACGCCGCGAGTCGGAGATGAAGTTGTCCACCGACTCGGTCATCAGCATCGACATGAACGCCTTGTCGTAATAGCTGCCCGCGTTGATCGTGTACTCGGCGTCGTACTCGCCCTTGTCCGAGGCGAGCTGGTTCTCGAGCAGACGGCCGCCCGCGTTGACGTTCCGGAACTGACCGGTGGCGCCGTTGGGCACGTTCACCCGGATGGTGCCCGGGTTCGACAGCAGCGAGTCCGCGGTGGAGCGCAGCACCGGCGCCCCGTTCTCACCCGTCGGCGACGGCGCGAGGTAGTGCGGACCGGACTGCGGGCGCACCATCTGCCGCGCGAAGAAGTCGAAGCCGATGCCGGAGGCGATGATGTTCGGCCCGAAGAAGTCGCGCGAGATGACCGGCCACAGCGTGTCGAAGTCGTAGCCCGCGTCGTACGCGAAGTCCCGGTAGATGGTCGCCATCAGCCCGAGGCCCTTCGCCGCGTCGCGCAGCTTCTCGTTGTAGCGCGCCATCGTCCGGCCGGAAGCGCCGCGCACGGTGAAGGTGTGACGGTTGCGCCGGTAGTTGTCGAAGATGTGGTTCACCTCCATCTGCGACATGTAGAAGTCGAAGAGCTCGTACGGGTCCGCGCCGTTGTCACCGCGGTACACCGCCACGTTCCCGAGGTCCGCCCACCGGTCGGTGGCGAAGCCGTAGGGGAAGCGCACGCGGCCGGTCTTGTCCACCGACGGCCCGCCCAGCGTGTTGCCCGTCTCCGACGCAGTCGGGTTGCGGAGCTGATCCCAGAACACGTAGTCCACCGGCTGCTGGCTGCAGCGCGTGTACTTGCCGCCCACCTCGACGATGAGGCCGTCGAGCAGCGGGTGCCACACGCCCATCTTCGACTCGTCCCAGTTCGCCGGCTTGAACTTCAGCGGGTCGATCTCGCGGCAGTTGCCGATGAGCGAGTAGTGCTGCTGCAGCTCCGAGTAGTGGATGTCGCGCGTGTCGGTGAACTGCTGGCCCGCCTCGTCCTGCACCGTCGGCTGGAAGCCGAGGATGCCGCCGAAGCCGTCCATCTTGTCGAGCGGCCCCAGCGAGGCCGGCTGGCCCACGTTGAACGAGGAGTCGAAGAACACCGGCGCCACGTCACCGTAGAACATGCGGGTGGCGGCGAAGTCGTACGCGCCCGTGCCGAGGAACTCCTGCATCGCCTCGCCCGGGTACTCCATGGACGAGGACTGCATGAACATGGTGATGACGTTCTTCTTCTCGTTGTCGTTCACCGGGTCGAGGTAGCGCGGGCCCACGCAGGAGCCGTCCGGCGAGACGTCGGTGCAGGGCGTGCTGTTCTCGCCGTTGTCCGTGCGCAGCTGCCAGTACTGCGGCCGGTAGTTCCACGCGTCGGACGACGAGACGAAGTTGTGGCGCAGGCCGATCGAGTGACCGAGCTCGTGCGTCATCACCGCGTAGTGCGCCTTGTGCGCGAGGTAGCGGCGCATCTTCTCCGCGCGCGCCAGCTGGGTGTCCTTCGGGTCCGCCGGGTTGAAGGCGCCGAACTTCGCCTCCAGCAGGTCGGAGAGGTCCGCCATCGCGAACGGGGCCGGGGCCTCGTGCAGCACGCACGCGCCGCGGTCCGCGTAGCCCATCTCACGGCGGCGCTCGAAGTCCCGCTGGATGTGCGGAGAGGCGCCGCGCATCGGCGAGGCGAACTGCATGATCGAGGAGATGTCCGTCAGCACCGAGGTGCCGGCGCGGGCCTGCATCATCGGGGTGACCAGCGCGGCCTCGGTCTTCGAGCCCAGCGCGCGCTCGCGGCGCTGCTGGTAGAGCGGCTGCGACACCGACGGCGCGTACGCGTCCGCGCGGATGCCGTTGAGCTGCCGGCGCACGTCACGCAGCGTCTTCTTCAGCTGCGGAGAGAGCTCCTCCACCTTCTCCAGCTTCGCGCCGCCGTTGGCGTTGCCGCCCGCGCCCTCTGCGCTGATGTGGCCCTTCGCGAACTGGCGGATCCGGTCGCTGATCTCCGCCTTGCTCAGCTGCGGCGCCGCGCCGTTCCGGGAGGCCGCGTCCGCCGCCGCCGCCCAGTCCTGCACGTAGGTGCCCTCGGTCACGTCAGAGGTCGACAGCTCGCCCTTGATGTAGCGGGCGGTGTCCACGATGCCCTGGCTCCACGAGTCGTTGACGTGGCTCCAGACGTTCGCGCTGCCGGACACGGTGCGGCCGGTGAGCGGGTCCACCGCGTCCACCATGATGCCCCACGGCGACGGCGTCTGCGGGGTCTCGATCACGTTCACCGCGTGGAAGCGCAGGTCGCCCTTGCGCACGTTCAGCGCGTTGCCGCACTCGGTGATCAGCGCCTTGTCGATTCCCTCCGCGCGCGCCTCCTTGCACATGCGCGCGGTGATGTTCTCGCGGAGCCGCTGCGAGGTGGGCGCGCACGACGGATGGTCGTCCGCCTGCACCGGGCTGTGGCAGAGCACCATCATCTCCTCGAGCTTCGCCAGCTCGATCACGCCGCGGGTGTAGCCGCGCTCGGTGCCCAGCGCGTCCGCCAGCGCGTTGCAGTCACGGCCCTGGTAGGCCTTGCCGCGGCGGCACGAGTCCACCTCGCGCGCGAGCAGCAGCGCGTCGTGGTTCTCGTCCTGCTGGCCGTAATAGACCGGCCACTTCTGGCGGCAGTTCTCCTCGCCGACCTTCACGCACTCCGCGTAGCGCGCGGTCATCACCGCCGAACGCAGCGCCACGTCCCACTCGTGCACCGACTCCTCGGAGGGCTCGTAGTAGTCCGCGTGCGAGCCGTTCGAGTAGTAGGTGACCACCGGCTTCGGGGTGCGCTCGCGGTAGGGCAGGGTGCACTTCTGCGAGAAGGTGTCGCAACGCGAGCCCTTGCCGGCGCTCTCACACTCGTCCGCGGTGCCGTTGCCGTCAACGTCGCGGTTCGGGTCCTCACCAGCAGGCGTGGTGGCGGGCGTGTAGCAGGCGACCGGGTCCTTCATTGCCGCCGGATCGTCGTAGTAGTGGTGCCGCTCCCAAATGTCGTAGCGGTTGATGAACCGGTGCCACTGGGTGTCGGTCATGCCGTAGTTGCGCGCGTAGCCCTTGCGCTCCGTGTAGAACGCGCCGAACGCCTGGAAGCGGTGGCCGTCCCAGTTCATGGGCTCGTAGTCGCTCTGCGGCACCTTGTGGAACGAGTGCCGGATGGTCAGCTCCACCGGCGAGCACATCGCCGAAGGACCCGGGCCGCCCATGAAGTCCGCGTCGAACCAGCAGGCCGGAACGACGGAGAGCCCCCAGCCGAACGAGCTGATGTCGATGAGCTGCGGGCGCGCGAACGCCTTGGTGGTGATGTCGAGGTAGCCCTGGTCGGGCACGAACACCGGCGCGTCCTCGTGGGACGGGTCGTTCACGTAGTAGGAGAGCGGCTCGTAGGAGACGCCGCCGTAGATCCCCAGCTGCGAGAGCGTGTCGAACTCGTAGTTATCGGTGTTCATGTTCCGCGACCAGTCCACGCGCATGTACTGGCGCTCGAACCAGGGGCGGTCCACGCTGTTCTCCTCGACCACGTTGTAGCGCTCGCCCGTCGCCGGGTTGTAGGAGCGCTGCACGTCGAAGTGCTTGAGGATGCGGTAGGCCGCCACGACGATGCCGTCGTTCGTCGCCTTGCCCGCGCCCTTGCCGTCGGAGCCGCGGATGCGCTCGTACGCCAGCCGGGCGATGAGCATGTCCTCGGTGATGCTCCACTTCACGCGGTTGAGCGGCTGCGCGTAGGTGGAGGTGAACAGGCCGTCCTGTGCCGCGCCGTAGCCCACGTCCACCAGGGTGCCCTGGGCGTAGAACTCGGGGTCGTCCTGCGTATCGAGCAGGTTCTGGCCGACGAAGAACGACTTGTCGAAGTAGTTCGGCTGGACCCGGTCGATGGGCGGCTGCTCCTCCGCGCACGCGACCGCGAAGAGCGCCGCGGCGAAGAGCGCAGCGAGCGGACGGGGGTGTTGTCTCATGTTCATGGAGTGAGGGTCCTTCGGGGTGTGGCTACAGGCGCTGCAGGAGGGCTTCGAGATCGAGGCCGAGGTCGGCGTAGACGTTGGTGCTGCGGTGGAAGAACGGGTGCTGGCGCACGCCGGACGGATCGAGCTGCGGCACGAAGGTGGACGCGCCGAGATTGAGCGAGAGCTCCTTCGTCAGCTTCACCGACGCGCCGAGGTTGAAGCCCCAGGCGTAGCGGACGTTCGTGCCCTCCGCCTCCAGCCCATCGAGACGGTCGCTGGCGGTGAGCGCGTAGAGGAAGCCGTGGCTCAGCAGGCCCTGCGCGCTGAGCGACACGCGGCGGTGCGGAGAGAAGCCAAAGCCCACGCTCTGCAGCACGTCGCGCTGCACGTTGCGCACGCCCGAGGAGGTGGTGCTGTCGCACTGCGCGACGTAGGCGGTCTCGCAGATGACGAGCGTGGAGGCCTCGTAGAGCGAGGTGGTGGAGCGGTGGAAGCGCTCGGTGTAGCGCGCGTCGTAGCGGAGGCTCAGCCCGTCGAGCACGTTGAAGGACCGCGCCACCGAGACGCCCGGCCCCAGCGTGAGGAACTTCGTCTGCGCCTGCGAGACCTTCGAGAGGCCCGCGCCCACGCGCAGCGACGCGGCGAACTGGATGCCGAGCAGCGGGTCCTTCACGCCCAGCGCGCCCACGTCCAGCACCGCGTCGGAGAGCACGAGCTCGTAGCGGCGGTTGGTGTCGTCGGCGATGGTCAGCTCCTGGCCCACGTCCAGCGACGCGCGCACGTAGAGCTGATCCGCCACCGTCACCTGCGGGCGCAGGGTGAGCCGGTGCACGTAGTAGGGGTTCCACAGCGGCTCGAACGACTTGTCCGCGCTCACCGCGCGCGCGCTGTGCGAGTAGGAGAGGGTGGAGCCGCGGAAGAGGCCCTTCTTCTCCGGGGCGGGCGCGGGCGCGGGGGCAGGCGTCGCCTTCACCTCGGCAGCGGGCTTCGCGTCCGGGGCCGGCTTCGGGGCGGCCTCTGCCGTCACTTCGGCAGCGGGCTCCGAGGCGGGCTCGGCAACGGGTTCGGCGGCGGCGGGCTCCGCCTCGGCCGTGGGGGGCGGCGTGGGGGCCGCCTCATCTGCGGCTGCCGGGAAACTGGCGGCGAGCAGGAGGAAAGTGGCAACCAGGGCGGGCTTGGCGTTGTTCATTGGCCGTTCGAGCAGGGAGACGTGGCGTTGTGCAACGAACGCGCCACGGAATGCAACTTCCCCACTCGGGAACGAGCCTGTTTGCCTGCCCTTGACTCGGAGCGAAAGCGAGTTCGGCCGTCAGCCGCGCTCAGCCCTCGTCGTAGGTCGGGTGCAGGTACTTGCGGAGCTTCCCGCCGACGTAGTCCACCGCGGTGCGGGGGAGCGGCTTGCCGGCGTCCTCGGCGATGGCCTCGACCTCGCCCTCGCGGACGACGAGCACCCCGTCGAAGTCCATGCCCCAGAACTTGCCGCGCACGCGGACGCTGTCGCCCTCCCAGCGCCGCTGCACGCCGAAGCGGCCCTCCCAGTAGTCGAGGAGCTGATCCACCCGGATCTTCGCCTCGTCACGGGAGAAGGCGTGCGGCTGCCGGAGCTCCAGCGCGCGGCCACCTGCGTGTGCGGTGACCGGCACCGTGAAGGTGATGAGGAAGAGGGCGGCGGCTGCTGCCGCGCACCCCTGGCGAAAACCCACGCGATGTCCGGTGTTCGGTGCCATCGAGCCTCCCGCGCTTCCCTTCGAGCTCCTTTGAGCCGCAACCGTAGCAACCCCTACTTCTTCTGGCGACCCCCACGCGAGGCCCGTTTCGCCGCCAACTGTTGCGGCGCGCGGCGCGAACCGGTCGCGGCTTTCGTCCCCTTGTTCGTTTCCGTCACCCCGGCAATGAGGTCGCGGCCGCGGTCGATGAGCGAGGCCACCGCTCCGGCGATGAAGTTCCCCGGCGGCGTGTCCGGCGAGCGCGGGTGGGGATGGGTGGGAGCGAAGCGCTTCGCCTCCTCCATCAGCGTACCGAGGTCCTCGAGCTCGTGCGGGGTGAAGGTCCGGCGCACCAGCGCGAAGAGCTCCTCCTCTTCCTCCTCCACGTGGTGCCGCACGTTCTCCATCAGCACCTTCATCTTCGGATCGAAGCGCTCGTCCTTCACCGAACGCCCGTCGAGCTCGGAGAGAAGCCACTTCACCACGTGGTGCTCCTCGAGGCCCTCCAGCGCGAGCTCCGCCTTCTTGCCGCCGCGCTCCCGGATGGCCGGGTAGAGGAACTGCTCCTCGATCACCGCGTGCTTCGACAGCTCGCGGATGACCTCGGCGACGATCTTCTTCTTCTCCGCGCCCGAGTCGGTGCGCTCGAAGCGCTTGAAGAGCTTCTCCACCTCGCGGTGGTCCTTCGCCAGCAGCGTCAGTGCGTCCATGTCTTCCCCCCTCTTGAGGACGAGCCGTGCGTCTCGGCGGAGAAGATGGGACTGGCCGGGCGGGCGTGCACGTCCTGCGTGCCTGGCTGCCTGGTGCGGACGCGCTCCTCCTACTCGGACGCGGGCCCCGTACCGAAGCCTCTCACGCGCCTGAACACTGCTTCACGAAGTGCTGCGTCCACCTCGAGCTGCGCAACGCGTCGTTCGAGTTCATCGACCCGCGCGAGTCCGTGCCTCAGCGCGGCCTCTATGAACTCGATGTCCTTCTCTCTCCACGCCACGCACTTGGCGATGAGCAGGTCGTGAATCTCCAGGCACCATCCCGTGGCCATCCGCGTGTTCTCATTGCGGATCGGAACGAGGCGAGCCTGCCACCCGGGCGGCAGAACCGCCGTGCGCGGACCGACGCCTTGCGCGTAGTAACCGAAGCTCTCATGAAACGGAGAGAGCTCTCCGATGCTGCCGTCGATCAGCTCCGCCCGGTCGGGGTGATTCTTCGGAAACACGTCGGCCCCCATCGATCGCAGGAGGAACGGCGGAGCATCCGGAAACTGGCCGAGAACCGCCTGGCTACCCACGATCACCAGCTCGCCATCGTCGGCGATCATCGCCGAGGCCCGGATGATGTGCTCCAGCTGGTGCCGCGTCATGGCGATGCCTTACCTGCGCGACGGGCGACTGCACGGCGGATCTCCCACCGCTCGCGTGGATCCAGAACTCCCGCGAAAGGCGAGACCTGTCGGAGCGCCCTCATCCTCTCGTCGTTCGAGACAAGGGCCGAGCAGACGACCTCGAGCGGCTGAGCCAGAAGGTCACTCCAGCTGCGCGTGTAGTGCGGTGGGACGAGGCCTGATTGGGTCCACGCTTCAACTCGTGCGCGGGCCACTTCGAGCAACTCCGGCCGCGAACGAAGCGACACCGCGATGCGCGCATGCATGGCGATGCTTCGCTCTTCCGCGAGCCGGTGCGGGTCCATGGGGAAAATCTATACCCGCCAGTGGCGCCATGCCGCTCCGAGCTTCAGAACGTCCCGGCCACCGCCCCGGGGAGGACTGTCACGGTGGCGGCGACAGCGCGCAGACGAAGAGCGGGACCAGAGGGCGCATAGACCGGCCACGACAGCATCCGGCCCACGCTGTTTTCAATCGTCATCGGCGCCGCTGCAGCTTCGGCGGCCGCTTTCCCTTCACCACCGCGCCGGCCACCGGCAGGTAGGTCAGCTCCTCTCCCGCGCGCACCGCTCGCAGGAGCAGCCCACCGCGGCTCATGTCCCCGCGGCCGACGAACTCGGCGGGAAAGAGGAGGCGCTCGCCCAGTGCCCGCACGAGGATCTGCGTGTACTTCGCGGTGGCCACGCTCCCCAGCAGCACCGCGCGACCTTCTGCACCGAGCCGCTCCGCCAGCGCTGCCGCATCCCGCTCCAGAGGCTCGCGGAAGCGCGCGTCCTCCGGATCGACCGGCACCTCCGCGAAGCGGCGCAGGTCCTCCGGATGCACCCGCGTGTTGAGATCGACGAGGCCTCGGCCGGGCGTGATGACCAGTCCGCGCGGCGTGCCCGGCGGCGGCCGCGCGAAGGCCTGCGCGTAGAGGCGCTTGCCCCGGAAGTAGAGCCCGCTGGCGAAGGTGAAGCACTCCCCGAGCGACGCGCCCTCCTCGCTGCGAAGCTGCAGCGCGAGCGCGATCTGGGCCTGCGGCCGCGTGAGCAGGTGCATCCGGACCCCGCCGCTGTTCGCCGGAGAGAGGAGAAACACCAGCGGGCCTTCGTTCGCGACCGTCACCCTCTCAGGGTCCGGCGTGCCCTGCGGCGCGGCAAGCTCCCCGCTCGGCCGGCCGCCCTGCACGGAGCGGCTGTGGACGAAAAGAAAGGTGATACAGACCCGCGCCCCAACGCGCGTCGGAGCACACTTGGATCCCATCTCCATCCACTTCCACGAGGTGGCCCTCAAGGGCGGCAACCGCGGCCTCTTCGAGCGCCGGCTGAAGCAGAACCTCCTCACCGCGCTCGCGCCGCTGGGGAAGGTGAGGGTGGATCGCTACACCGGCGGCATGCTCGTCGAGGGCGCGGACGTCGATGGCGCGGAGGCCCTGCGCCGGGCGCTGGAGACCTGCGGCGTGGCGCACGCGATGCCGGTGGTGCGGCACGGGGCGGATCCGGAGGCGGTGGCGCGCACGGTGATCGAGACCATCCGCGCGGAGAAACCGCAGAACTTCCGCATCACCGCGCGGCGTCGCGAGAAGACGTACCACCAGACCTCCGACGAGCTGAACCGGCTGATCGGCGGGCTCGTGCACACGGCGACCGGCGTGCCGGTAAAGCTCAACCGCCCGGAGCTCGAGGCGTTCGTGCTCGTGTACGGGGACCAGATGCTCGTGGGCACGCGCAAGCTGCGCGGCATCGGCGGGCTGCCGGTGGGCACGGCGGGCAAGGTCGCGGTGCTGCTCTCCGGCGGGATCGACTCGCCGGTGGCCGCGTTCCGGATGATCAAGCGCGGCTGCCGCGCGGAGTTCGTGCACTTCCACAGCTACCCGCGGGTGGACCGGGCGACGATCGAGAAGGCCGAAGACCTCACCGAGCGGCTCACGCGCTGGCAGTACCGGTCGCGCCTTCACCTCGTGCCGCTCCTGGAGGTGCAGACGGCGGTGCGCCTCAACGCGCCGGAGCGTCTGCGCGTGCTCCTCTACCGGCGCTTCATGGTCCGCATCGCGCAGAAGATCGCGCAGCGGCGGGGCGCTCGGGCGCTGGTGACCGGCGAGAGCGTGGGCCAGGTCGCATCGCAGACGCTGCAGAACATCGCGGCGGTGGACGCGGTCGCGGAGCTGCCGATCCTCCGTCCGCTGTGCGGCAGCGACAAGCAGGAGATCATCGATCAGGCGGAGCGGCTGGGGACTTTCGAGACCTCCATCCTCCCCGACCAGGACTGCTGCCAGCTCTTCCTGCCGAAGAGCCCCAGCGTCTCCTCCAGCGACGCCGAGTGCACCGAGGCAGAGCGGAAGCTGGACATCGACGCGCTGGTGGCCGACGCGCTCTACCGGACGGAGGTGAAGGAGTACTTCTGGCCGGATCAGCGCAGCGTCACCGGCTCGCCCGCGGAGGAGGAAGACTCCACCGAAGGCGACGACGCGAACGTCCCGGGCTGATCGCGCAGGAAGGCCTCCAGCGCTCGCACCACCTCTTCCGGCTCCTCTTCGTGGGGCCAGTGCCCGGCGCCGTCCAGCGTGACGACCTGCGCGTGCGGCAGGGCCTCGCGCCACCGGTCCAGCATCCGCGGCGGGAACGCGCTGTCGCGAAGGCCCCACACGATCAGCGCCGGCAGCCGTGACAGCGAAGCGCGCCGGTCCCACAAAGAGCGGTAGTGCGCGCTCGAGCCGAGCAGCGATCGCGCGAGCGTCCACAGCACCTGCTCGCGCGCGTCCGGATCGCCTCGGAAGGGCGCGAGGTATTGCGACTGGATCTTCGCCGTCAGCTTGCGGCGGTCTCCCCACGCGCTGGGCGCGATGAGGCGGAGTGACGCGTTGAGCCTCCTATAGAGGAAGCGGCCGAAGCCTCCGGACGCCATGCGCGCGCGCTTCGCCATCACCGGGTCGTCGTCGAACGGCCACATCCACGAGTTCAGCACCACCAGCCGGCGCACGAGGTCTCCGTCCAGCGCCAGCGGCAGCGCGATGGGGCCGCCGAAGTCGTGCACGGCCAGCGTGAGGTCGCGCAGGTCCAGGCGCTGGACGAACTGGCGAACGGCCCGTGCGTGAGCCTCCGGGGTGTAGTCGAAGCCGCCCTCGACCTTGCGCGGCCGCTCCGAGAGCCCGAAGCCGAGCAGGTCCGGCGCCACGCAGCGGTAGCGATCCGAGAGCGCCCGGATGAGGTGCCGCCACTCGAACGACCAGGTGGGCGTGCCGTGGACGAAGAGGAGCACCGGTGCGTCCCGAGGGCCCTCGTCGAGGTAGTGCATCCGCCCCCAGTCCAGCTCCACGAAGCGGTCCGGCGTGAACGGGTAGGCGGCAGTGTCCAACCAGCGGGGCGTGGCCATGTGCGGCTCCTTCTCAGAATTGGTCAGGCTTGCTTGACCATGTTCAGATAATTGCGGCACCCGCGTTCGTCAAGGATGCTTCACCATCGGGATCATCGGGATCCCCGGAACCATGGCCATGGACTGGAAGAAGCTCGACGCCCTCAAGAGGCAGAGTGTGGGGCAGCTGCTCCTCAAGGCGGCGCGGCTGCTCGACGAGCGCGCGCTGGAGCGGGTGAACGCCGCGGGTGGGCTGAGCACGCAGCTGCGGCCGGCGCACACGCGGCTGTTTCCGCACATCGCCGAAGAGGGCAGCCGCCCCAGCGACATCGCCCGCGCGGTGGGCATCACCAAGCAGGCGGTGCAGCAGCTGGTGGACGACCTCGCAGGGCTCGGGGTGCTCGAGTCGGTGCCGGATCCGAAGGACGGACGCGCGCGGCTGGTGCGCTTCACCGCCGAGGGCCGCGAGGCGATCGCGGACGGGCTCTCGGTGCTCGCCGAAGTGGAGGACGCGCTCGCGCGAGAAGTGGGGAAAGCCCGGATGAAGGAGCTCGGGGCCATCCTCACCGACGTGGTGGCGGCGCTGGAGGCGGGGGAGGGTTGAGCCGGCGCCCCGGATGCGGGGATGCTCTGCCTGGCCGATGCAGAGGGACAAGGACACCCGGGAAAACGCGCCCCCGCTGCTTCCGAGAGCACCGGAGGATGCGGTGCCGAGGCTGCGGCGCGACCTGCTGGTGACGCCGAATCCGCGCGGCGCGGTCCTCTTCGACGCGGTGCTTCCGGGCACCGAACGCGTGCTCGGGCTCTACGAATACGAGGTCTCCATCGCGCGCATGCTCGATGGGCGCCGCTCCGCCTCGGCGCTCGTCGCCGCGGCCGCGCACATTGGCATCCCGCTCTCCTTCGAGAGCCTCGGCACCTTTCTCCGCCGGCTCCATGCGTACGACTTCCTCGAGGCGCCCGGCACCCGCTCCGCGAACGGCCTCCCGGAGCACGGACCGTGGGCGCCGAGGGTGCAGTGGACGCCGGAGATCCGCGCCCACTTCCAGAGCGCCCTGCGCGCCTTTCGCGAAGAGCGCTTCGAGGCCGCTCGCGCGCAGCTCGACGCGCTGGCGAAGCTGCAGCCGGACCTTCCCGAGGCATCCTCCCTCCGTGCGCGGATCGACGAGCGGCTGGGCGCAGGCGCAGGCCTGACCGTGACGACGGGCCCCGCGATCCCTCGCACCATGACCGCCGAGCTCCCGTCCCGCGCGCGTCCGAAGCGAAGGCGCGTCTCCGCGCTGGCGGCGGCGGTGGGCACGGCGGCGGTGCTGGGGATCCTCGGCGTTCCGTTGCCCTACACGGTGAGCGCGGAGGTCTCCTTCGAGCCGGCGGTGGTGCACGCGCTCAGCGCATCGGCCGACGCGAAGGTGGTGCTGCTGGCGGAGCGCGGGGCCGAGGTGTCGGAGGGCACCGCGGTGCTGCAGCTCGTTTCGCTGGAGCTCTCCGAAGAGCGCGCGCGGCTGGAGGCGGAGCTGCAGGGGCTGGAGGCGAAGCGGCTGCTCGCGGCGGCGAGGGCAGACAGCGCGGAGGCGAAGCTCGAGGCCGCGCGCGTGGAGCGGGCTAGGACGCGGCTCGCGAGGGCGCGCAGCGCGTCGATGAAGTCCGCTCGCGAGGCGGAGCTGCTGGCGGCGACGGCAACCTTCCGGGAGCGCTCCGGCGCGGCGGAGGTGGAGGCGCTCGAGGTGCGGCAGGAGGCGGTCGCGCACCGGCTCGCGGAGCTCGAACACCTCGTGGAGACGAGCGTGCTGCGCGCGCCGATCACCGGCACCTTCTCTCCGCAGGTCGAGGCGGACGCGCAGGTGCGCCGGGGAGAGGCGCTCGGACAGGTGGCCGACGCGCGAGAGGTCCGTGCCCGCATCCCGCTCGAGGCCTCGGAGCTGCATCGGGTGCACGTGGGCAGGCCGGTGTCGCTGGAGTTGCCGACCGGTCGCATCCTCACGGCGCAGGTCTCGGCGGTGGAGGCCGGTGAAGCGGGACGAGGCCACGCGCTGGTCGTGCTGCCCGCGCCTTCTTCTGAAGAAGCCCGGCTGCTGCGTGCGACGGCAAAGGTTCACTGCCAGTCCGCCCCGGCGCTGTCGCACCTGCTCGGGCTCGTCGGCCTGTAGCGGGGGGGTTGAATTCTACACCCTTGTCGCGCCTATAACCTCGGCACCTCCCCATCCGAGTGAGCTGATGAACGCCAAACGCATCCTTGTCGTTGCGCTGAGCCTGCTTGCCCAGACGGCGCTTGCGGCCCATCCCGTCGCACCGCTGACCCTCACCCAGAGGTTGCCGGGAGGAGCCACGGTGCCGACCGGCGGGACGATCACCCAGACCTCGGTCGAGATCACCGCGTCTTCCGACTCGGCGACCTGCGACTCGTCCACGCTGAACTACCGGCTGGACCTCGAGATCCGCCCGCTGGGCACGGCCTTCAGCAACACGCCGACGCACCAGAGCGCGTTCATGGCGAAGCCCTCCTGCGTGGTGCAGGAGTACCCGTGGATCACGGTGAGCAACCTCGCGCCCGGCACCTACCACTGGCAGGTGCGTGAGATCGCGCTGAGCTCGCCCTCCACCTGGTCCCAGTTCAACGGCGGGGCCGCGGCCTTCACCATCGCGGCGGTGCAGGTCAGTCCGTCCACCGTGGCGTTCGGCGGTCAGGCGGTGGGCATCGCCAGCGCGCCGCAGACGATCACCCTCTCCAACGACAGCGCGGCGGCGGTGACGATCAACGGGACGACGCTCACCGGCCCGTTCACGCTCGCCTCCGGGCCCACGCTGCCCACCACGCTCGCCAGCGGCAGCAGCCTCACCTTCGGCGTGGTGGCCAACCCGCCGGCGATGGGCAACCACACCGGCACCTTCTCGGTCACCTCCAACGCGCTGAACAGCCCGCACGTGGCGCAGCTCACGGTGACCGGCGCGCAGTCGCAGCTCGCGCTCGCGCCTTCGACCGTCAACTTCGGCGACTGGGGCATCAACGGCGCGCACGCCACCCGTCAGGTCGTCATCCAGAACACCGGCAACGCGCCGATGACCGTGGCGAGCGTCACCGCCACCGCGCCCTTCAGCGTGACGAACTTCACCGCCAACACCGCGGTCGCGGCGGGCGGCAGCACCTCCTTCACGCTGCGCTTCCTCCCCACGACCATCGGTCCGCACACGGGCACCGTCACCGTGACGAGCAACGCGCCGAACTCTCCGCACACGCTCACCGCGCAGGGCAACGGCACGCAGCCGCAGCTGGTGCTCGCGCCGGGCAGCATCACCTTCCCCGACGTGCTCGTGGGCGGGATGAGCGCGCCTGTCACCTTCTCCATCGGCAACACCGGCATCGGCTCGCTGAACCTCGTCGCGCCGACCGTGACTGGTCCCTTCACCACCACGCTCGCGGCGGGCACCGTGCCGCAGGGCGCGTCGCAGAACTTCACCGTCCGGTTCCAGCCCACCGCGCCGGGCCCCATCACCGGGCAGATCTCCATCCCCAGCGACAGCACCGGCAGCCCGAACATCCTCCAGCTCAGCGGCACCGCGCGCGCCCCGGTGGCGACGGTGACGCCCGCGCAGCTCGCTTTCGGGCCGGTGGCGCTCGGCGCGTACCAGACCGGCACGCTCTCGCTGGCGAACACCGGTGACGCGCCGCTGACCATCACCGCGATGTCCGTGAGCACCGGCGTGGCCAACGAGTTCGCGCTCTCCGGTCAGCCGCCGCTGCCGTTCACCGTGGCGCCGGGCGCGACCCAGCAGTTCGCGGTCCGCTTCCAGCCCACCGCCACCGGCAACCGCACCGGCACGCTGAACATCCAGAGCAACCGCTATCCGGCGGGGACGCTCGCCATTCCGCTCGCGGGCGAGGGCTCCGGCGAGATCCTCACGCTCTCCGCCACCTCGCTCACCTTTGATCCGGTGAATGTGGGCGGCTCGGGGAGCCGGACCCTGACCGTCTCGAACACGGGCAACGCGCCGCTCACCGTCACCGGGCTGGTGTTCTCCGGCAACGGCGCGTCCGACTTCCTCTCCTCCCAGGCGGTGCCGTTCACCGTCGCGCCGGGCGCGCAGCAGCAGCTGACGGTCCAGTTCCGGCCCACCCAGGGAGGCAACCGGCAGGCGACGCTGAACGTCGTCTCCAGCGACGCACTGCGGCCGAGCGTGGCGGTCTCGCTCACGGGCTCCGGCCAGAGCGCGACGGTCAGCGTCGCGCCGCTCAGCGTGTCGTGGGGCCAGGTGCGTGTAGGCCAGAGCAGCACCCGCACCGTCACCATCCAGAACACCGGCACCGGGGCGCTCACCGTGTCCTCGCTGCAGTTCCTCGGCAACAGCGCGCCGCGCTTCACGATCTCGGGCGTGGGCACGCCGTTCACGGTGCCGCCGAACGGCCAGCCGGTGAACGTGCAGGTCGTCTTCCAGCCGTCCGCGGTGGGCGCGGCCAACGCCACGCTGCACGTGGTGTCCGACGACCCGCTCTCGCCGTCGATCCAGGTGGCGCTCGAGGGCGAGGGCATTGCCCCGGGCCTCAGCCTCTCCACCACCACGCTGACCTTCGGCGCGCAGGTGGTGGCCCGTCCGTCCGCGGCCCGGACCTTCGAGATCACGAACACCGGGAGCGCGCCGCTGCAGGTCTTCTCGCTCGGCGTGACCGGCCAGGCCTCCAGCGCGTTCCGCGTGGAGATGCCCACCGGCCAGTTCAGCATCCCCGCCGGTGAGAGCCGGACCGTGTCGGTGGTGATGACCGCGGCCGCCGTGGGGGAGTCCACCGCGCGGCTGAACATCCAGAGCGACCGCCCGGGCACCGGCAGCGCGTACGTGGACCTCGTGGGACTCGGCATCAGCGACGTGTTCTCGCTCAGCCCGACGATCCTCGACTTCGGCATCGTGAAGGCGGGGACGAGCAGCCAGCCGCTGACGGTGACGCTGTCGAACCTCTCCTCGGAGACGCTGCAGATGTCTCCGGCGAGCCTCACCGGTCAGAACGCGTCCGACTTCCAGGTCGTCTTCACCGCGGCGCAGGTCGAGCCGCTGGGCACGGTCACCGCGCGGGTGACCTACAAGCCGCAGGGCGCGGCGCAGCACGTGGCCACGCTGCAGCTCGCGTCCAGCGACAACCGCGTGCCGCCGGCGCAGGTGACGGTAACCGGGACCTCGGTGTCGCAGATCCTCGAGGCCCAGCCGTTCACGCACGACTACGGCCCGGTCGCGGTGGGCCAGAAGGTGAGCCACACCTTCAACATCACCAACAAGACGAACGCGACGCTCTCCATCGCCTCGGTGTCTTCGTCGGCGCCGGCGTTCGTGGTGGAGCCGGGCACGCCGGGGACGCTGGAGCCGGGCAAGCCGGCGGCGATCACCGTCAGCTTCGTTCCCACCGTGGAGGGCCCCGGGTTCGCCACCATCGGCGTGGCGCTGGACGGTCAGCCGGAGGGCCAGGCGGAGCTGAACCTGTCGGTGAGCGGTATCGCCACCAAGGCGCAGGAAGACGGCGGCGGGTGTTCGGCGGCGGGTGGTCCGGCGCTGGCGCTGCTGCTCGTGGGGCTGGTGCCGGCGCTGCGCCGCCGGAGGGGCGTGCCCGGTCGTGAGGGCACTGGGGGAACGATGAAGAAGACGATGGCGAAGTTCCTCGCGGGCATCGCGCCGCTGCTGGTGGTGCTCGGGGCGGGCAACGCCTGGGCGAGCCACCCGCTGCCGCCGCTGTCGCTGAAGCAGGAGACGCTGGGCGGAGCGAACATTCCCGGCGGCGGTACGGTGCCGGGCAACGCGGTGCGGATCACCGCCTCTTCGGACCCGGCGACGTTTGACTCGACGACGCCGACCTACCAGCTCCACCTGGAGATCCGGCCGGTGGGCACGCCGTTCACCGGCACGCCCACGCACATGTCCACGCCGATGGCGAAGCCCACTGGCGTGCTGCAGGAGTACCCGTTCATCGAGGTGAGCGGGCTCGCGGCGGGCGCCTACCAGTGGCAGGTGCGTGAGGCCTACATCGGCTCCTTCCCGGGCACGAGCACGTGGGTGCAGTTCAACGGCGGCAACACCGCGTTCACCCTCGCCGGCGTGCAGCTGTCGCCGACGTCGTTGGCCTTTGGCGGGCGCAAGGTGGCGGTGACCAGCGCGCCGCTGAACGTGACCTTCGAGAACCAGGGCCAGACCGCGGTGACGATCAACTCCACCTCGTTCACCGGGCCCTTCTCGCTGGTGGGCGGCCCCGCGCTGCCGACGACGGTGCAGCCGAACGGGCAGGTCGTGTTCCAGGTGGCGACGACGCCGCCGTCCATCGGCAGCCACACCGGCACCTTCGTCATCCAGAGCAGCGCGCCGAACAGCCCGCACACCGTGACGCTGTCGGTGACCGGCGCGGATCCGGCGGTCTCGCTGAACCCGACGACCGTGTCCTTCGGCGACTGGGGCTTCGGCGGCGCGCCGGCCACCCGTTCGATCACGCTCTCCAACACCGGCAACGCGCCGCTGACGGTGACCGGCGGTTCGACCAGCGGTCCGTTCGGCGTGAGCGGGCTCGCGGGCGTCGTGGTGAACGCGGGGCAGAGCACGCAGTTCAACGTGACCTTCAATCCGCCGAGCCCGGGCAGCCACACCGGCACCCTCTTCGTGCACAGCGACGCGCCGGGCTCGCCGCACCAGGTCTCGCTCAGTGGCAACGGCACCGAGCCGCAGCTGCAGCTCTCGCCCACCGCGCTGACCTTCCCGTCGGTCGTCGTCGGGCAGCAGAGCGCGCCGGTCGCCTTCTCCATCTCCAACAACGGAACCGCGCCGCTGAACCTGCTGGCGCCGACGGTGACCGGGCCCTTCACCACCACCCTCGTCGCGGGACAGCTCGCGGCGGGCGGCACGGGCAACTACACCGTCACCTTCGTGCCGGCGGCGCCGGGCCCCGCGCAGGGAACGATCAGCATCCCCAGCGACGCCTCCGGTGCGCCGCGGGTGCTCACGCTCACCGCGACCGCCACCGCGCCCATCGCGCAGCTTTCGCCGTCCAGCGTGTCGCTGGGCAGTGTGGCGCTGGGCTCCTCCGGAACGAGCACGCTCACGCTGACGAACGCCGGTGACGCGCCCCTCACGGTCAGCGCGCTGAGCCTCGGCGGCGGGGCGGCGGGCGAGTACACGATCCAGGGCGCGCCGGCGGTGCCGTTCACCGTGGCGGCGGGCGGGACGCAGACCTTCGACGTGCGGTTCGCGCCGACCACCGTGGGGCCGCGCTCGGCGCTGCTGACGGTGGCCTCGAACACCTACCCGGCGGGGACGTTCTCGGTGCCGGTGTCGGGCGAGGGCGTGGGCGCGGTGAAGTCGCTCAGCGCCACGAGCTTCAACTTCGGCGCGGTGAACCTCGGCGGGACCGGGCACGGAACGCTGACCGTTTCGAACAGCGGCAACACGCCGCTCTCCATCACCGGGCTGACCTTCAGCGGCGGCGCGGCGGCGGAGTTCGGGACCACCACCTCCGTGCCGGCCACGGTGGCGCCGGGTGCATCGCTGAAGGTGGGCCTCACCTTCCAGCCCACGATCGGCGGCGCGCGCGCGTCCACGCTGACCGTCGTCTCCAACGACCCGCTGCAGCCGTCGGTGCAGGTGCAGGTCGCGGGCATCGGCCAGTCGCCGAGCGTCTCGGTGAGCCCGCTGAACCTCTCCTTCGGTCAGGTGCGCGTGGGTCAGGCGGAGATCCGCACCTTCGTGATGCAGAACACCGGCACCGGCCCGCTGACGATCACCGACCTCACCTTCACCGGGCCGGACGCGGCGCGCTTCTCGCGGCAGCCGGGCATCGTCCCGGTCACGCTGCAGCCGAACGCGCCGGGCCGGGTGGTGGGCGTCACCTTCACCCCCAACGCGGTGGGCGCGGCGAACGCGCAGCTCACGGTGCTGACCGACGATCCGCAGAACCCCACCGTGCAGCTCTCGCTGGCGGGCGAGGGCATCGCGCCGACGCTCATGCTCTCGGACACCACGCTGTCGTTCGGGGCGCAGGTCGTCGGCCGCACGTCGTCCGCGCGGACGCTGCAGCTGCACAACCCGGGCAACGCGCCGCTGCAGGTCTTCTCGGTCGCGCTGACGGGGATGAACGCGTCGTCCTTTGCGGTCGCGCAGCCGAACGGGCCCTTCTCGGTTCCGGCCGGGGGCAGCCGCACGGTGTCGGTGGTGGTGACGGCGGCGACGGCGGGTGAGGTCGCGGCGCGGCTGAACATCCAGTCGGACGCGACGGGGGCGGGCACCGCGCAGGTGGACCTCACCGCGCTGGGCATCAGCGAGGTCTTCTCGGTCACGCCGGCCACGGTGGACTTCGGCGTGCGCCGCCAGGGCTCGCCGAGCGCTCCGGTGGAGATCACGCTGACGAACCTCTCCGCCGAGAGCCTTCCCCTGTCGCCCGCGCAGCTCGGCGGCGCGAACGTGGCGGACTTCGCGGTCTCCTTCAGCGCGACTGCGATCGAGGCCAACGGCACGGTGACCGCCAACGTGACCTACCGCCCGCAGAGCGGTGGCACCCACACCGGCACGCTGCGCCTCGGCGCGGCGGACACGCGGGTGGCGGGCGTGACGGTGACGCTGACCGGCAACTCGGTGAGCCGCGTCCTCGAGAGCCCGTCCGGCACGCGCGACTTCGGCGAGGTGCAGGTGGGCTCGCAGATGACCCAGGAGCTCACCCTGTCGAACAAGACAGGCCAGCCGGTGCAGATCGCGAGCTACGGCAGCACCCACCCGGCCTTCACGGTGGAGCCCGGCGCGCCGACGACGGTGCCCGCCAACGGCCAGGTCAGCTTCCAGGTGACGTTCGCGCCCACCGCGGCGGGGACGGCCACCGGGAGCGTCACGGTGACGGTGGACGGCCAGAGCCAGCCGGAGCTGTCGGTGGGCGTGGTGGGCAACGGCCTCGCCAAGCCGGAGGACAAGGAGGGCGGCTGCTCGGCGGTGGGTGGTCCGACGCTGCTGTGGCTGCTCGCGGGGCTGGCGGTGCCCGCGCTGCGCCGCCGCCGCCGTCAGGCCTAGCCGGTGGGCCTGCTGAAGCACGAGCAGAGGTGGGCGCGCCCGCTGGCCTGGGGCGCGCTCGCCGTCATCTGGGCCGTGGCGCTGGCGCGGATCTACACCGCGCCGGAGCGGCACCCGCAGAGGCGGCTCGCAGAGACGGAGCGGGTCGCGCTCGGTGAGGCGGCGCGGCAGGCCGAGCCTCAGTGGCGCGTGAACACCATGCGCCGGTTTCCGCAGGACCTCTGGAGCCAGGAGGACGACTTCCACGCCACCGAGCGGCAGTGGGCGGTCACGGCCGCGGCGCAACGCAACGTGCCAGTGTCGGACGTGTTCCGCGCGGTGGACGAGGACCTGCGGCGTCATGAGGTCTCGCCGCCGCGCAAGGCGAACGCGTCCCCCATCAAGCCGCGCGCGTACTACGAGTAGCGCCGATGGGTGCGCCGGAGGCGGAGAGGGAAGTGGGGACTGGCGTGCGTCGGCTCTCCGGGCTCTGGCGGCTCGCTGGGGCCTTCGTGCGGCGGGCCCCGGTGCGGTTGGCGCTGTTTTCGCTGCTCGCGCTGGTGGGCTCGTGGACGGCCCTGGGAGGGCTCGGGCGCACGAACGAGTTCCGCGACGCCCACGTCCTCCACACCTACGACATCGTCGCCGAGCGCAGCCTGCGCGAGTACGGGCAGTGGCCGCTGTGGAACCCCTGGAGCTGCGGCGGGATGTACCTGCCCGGCAACCCGCAGTCGAAGTCGGCCTCGCCGGCGACGCTGCTCTCGTTCGCCATGGGCGCGCGCGCCTCCGAGGGCGCGATGCTGCTGCTCTTCCTCGTGCTGGGGATGGAGGGCTTCCACCGCTATGTGCGGCTGCGCTCGCGGACCGCGCTGGGGGCCGTGCTCGCGGCGCCGCTCTTCGTGCTCAGCGGGCACTTCGCGTTCAGCTGGTCGCTCGGGTGGGTGCAGTTTCTCGGGTACCTGCTGCTGCCGTGGGCGCTGGTGGGCGTGACGCGGCTCGTGCGCGGGAGGGCGGACGGGCTGCTCTACACCGGGCTCGCCTTTGCGCTGATGCTCGGGTTCGGCGGAACCTATCCGGTGCCGCTCTCTGCGATCTTCGTCGTGCTGGAGGCGGCCCGCGCGCTGCTGGAGCGCAAGCGGCGAGCGCCCTTGTCGGTGGCGGTGCCGCTGCTCGTGGCGGGCGCGCTCTTCACCGTGGGGCTCTGCCTCTTCCGCTTCTGGCCGGTGCTGGAGACGATGGCGCAGGGCCCGCGGGTGATGGCCGGCAGCCCGAAGCACGCCGCGGGTGACCTCCTGCGGATGTTCTTCGGGCTCGCCTCGTCGGACGCGCGCAGCGACAGCGGCACCTTCTTTGTCGCCCCGGTGGCGGGGGTCTTCGCCCTCGCTGCGTTCGCCACGCGGGGCACGCGCCTTCGTGCGGTCTTCCCGCTGCTGGGGCTCGGCCTCGCATTCTGGCTGGCCACCGGCTACGCGGTGCGGCCCTCGGCGTTCGAGGCGCTGCGCTCGCTGCCGGTGTACGAGACGATCCGCTATCCCGCGCGCTTCCTCGTGTTCGCCGGGCTCTACCTCGCGGAGCTGGCGGCGCTGGGGCTCTTCGCGGTGGGTGTGCTCCTGCGGCGGGCCCGCTCCGAGACCGCGCTGGGTCTGCGGCTGCCGCGCGTGATGGCCGTCGTGGGCCCGCTGGCGGTGCTGCTCGTGCTCGGCGGCTGGGGCTTCCAGCTGCACGCGTTCGACGCCCTCACGCGCCGCACGGAGCTCGGGTACACGCTCCCGCGCGAGCCCCAGCCCTTCGCCCAGGCCCGAGGCAACCGGTGGGTCTCGCTGCACTTCACCGCCATCGACCGCGGCTCGCTCTCCTGCGGTGAGGCCTATCCAGTGCCCATGTCCCCGCTGCTCGGGGGAAACCTGCCGGCGGAGGAGTACGCGCTGGAGCCCGACGCGGCGACGGTGGAGCGAGTCGAGTGGACGCCGAACCGGCTCGTGCTTCGGGTGGACGCAGAGCGGCCGGCGCGGGTGCTGGTGAACCAGAACTACCACCCGGGCTGGCGCGCGGACGTGGGCACTGCCGTGTCGCACGAGGGGCTGCTCGCGGTGGACGTGCCCGGGGGCCTGCACACGGTCACCCTGCGCTTTCTGCCGAGGAGCGCGATCGGGGGCGCGGCGGTGTCGCTGCTCGCGCTGATCCTGGCCGTGGGCGCGGTCACCTTCGCGAGGCGAACGCAGCGCGCGTCGATCGGTGCGTGGCTCGCGGTGGGGCTGGGCCTGTTGCCGCTCGGGGCGACGGCAGCGGTGGCGGCGATGTGGAAGGAGCCGGTGCTCGCGCCGAGGCTGACGAACCCGGACGGCGGCCCCATCGTGGTGGAGGCGCTGCCGACGGACGCGACGCCGCTCGACGTGCGCTTTGCCCTGCCGGTGCGCCTGGTGGCCGCTCGCGTACCGGCGGCGCCGGACGAACGCGGGATCGTTCCGCTGGAGCTCTACTGGGTGGTGGACGGCCCGGTGCCGCGGTCGGTGGGGATCTTCGTGCACCTGCCCGGACCTTCCGACCGGAAGAGCGCGGACCACGAGGTGGTGGCGGGCACTTACTTCTTCAAGAACGCGCCGCGCGGCGTGCTCCTTCGTGACTCGTTCGGGGTCAGCGCGCACGACTGGAAGGCGGGGAGCTGGCGGGTGCACGTGGGGCTGTGGCACGCGTCGGGTGACGGGAGCCGGGTTCCCCTCTTCGACGCGCACGGCACGCCCCTGACCGACGCGCGCGTGGACGTGGGCGGGTTCGAGGTGCCGGAGACGACGCCCCCGGCAAACGCAGCCGACGGAGGCTGAAGAGGGCTAGGGCGCCCACTCGATGCGGTCAGCGCCCGCGTCGATGCTGAAGCCGCCGAGCGCGGCCACGCGCGCGACCACGTCCTCCGCGCCAAACCCGGTCTGCTTCATCAGCGACGCGCACAGCTCGCGCCACGGGGCGGCGCGACGCTGCTCGGGACCGTCGGTGTCGGTCTTCGCAACAGGCGCGCCGTGGAGGACGAACCAGCGCAGCACGCTTTCGCGCAGCTCACTGGCGGCGAGCCTCGCGGTGAGCGCGGTGGCCCGCTGATCGAGATCCGCGAACCGGTCCGCCAGCGCGTGGATGGCCTGCTGTCCGAGCGGCGATCTGCCCAGCTCCTCCTCCAGCGCCTCGCGGCTGACCACCGCCAGCAGCGAGTCCTCGAGCGCGATGACGGTGGCGGTGCGCGCGGCGGAGGTGAGGATCGCCGTCTCGCCGAAGATGTCTCCGCGGTCGAGCACGCGAAGCGGCACGCGCTCCGGGCCCTGTCCCTTGAACACCTGGCAGCGGCCGCGGACGATGATGAAGGCCGCGTCGCCGCGGTCGCCCTCGCGGATGATCTCCGCGCCCGCGCGATACGAGGTGGTGGGGAAGCGTGAGGCGCCGGTGAGGAAGTCCTCCAGCTCCTCCTGGAAGCTCTCCACCGTCTGGTACCGCTCCTCGGGCTGCGCGCGGGTGGCCTTCACGCAGATCGCCACCAGCCTCCGCGGCATGAAGCGGTCCTCCGCGCCGAACGCGTCCGGCGGCGGCAGGTCGCCGAGCCGCATCCGCGCCAGCGCCGAATCCCTGTCGAGCTCTCCGTGCGGAGGGAAGCCGGCGAGGATCCGGTAGAGGATCGCGCCCAGCGCGAACACGTCCGTCCGCGCATCGAGCGCCCCGAGCTGTCCGCGCGCCTGCTCCGGCGCCATGTAGCCGCGGGTGCCGGCGACGCGGGTGGCGGTGGGGTTCTTGCGCAGGTCCTCGAGCTTCCGCGCGATGCCCCAGTCCATCACGTGCACCTGGCCGTGCGTGCCGACCATCACGTTCAGTGGCTTGAGGTCGAGGTGCAGCACGCCGCGGCTGTGCGCCCAGGCCACCGCGTCGCAGACCTTCAGCAAGACGCGCAGCGCACTTCCGAGCGAACGGGTGTCGGAGATGGAGAAGTCGCGCGCCTGCAGCAGCTCCTCGAAGGTGCGGCCCTCCACCACCTTCATGGTGAAGAACGGGCGCCCGTCCGGGGTCATGCCGAGGTCGTGCACCGGCACCACGTGCGGGTGGTCGAGCTGTGCGGTGAGCTGCGCCTCCTCCACGAACCGCTTCGCCGCGTCCGGCTTGGCGGCGCGCTCCTTGTGCATCACCTTCAGCGCCACGTCCCGCTGCAGCGTGCGGTCGAAGGCGCGGTGCACGGCGCACATCCCACCGGAGCCGATCTGCCCGCGATCCTCGAGGCGCTGCACCGGCTGCGGCGCGACCTCGTTGCGCGGGCCAACGGAGGAGGCCGAAGCCGCTCCGCTTTCCCGTTCGTAGACCACCGTCTGGAGCGCGTCCTGCCAGTCCCGGCTCATCCCCGGTTCTTACCGTGTAGGGTGCTCGCCCACCAAATCGAACAGCCGCCACGTCCCTCGGCGGAAGCGCCACCAGAGCACCGCCGCCAGCAGCGCGAGGTACGCGGTGAGCCAGAAGAGGGCGACGAGCTCGTCACCACCGAGCAGGCGGACGCTGATCCACCCGCCCGGCACGAACACGCCCCAGGCGAGCACCACGCGCGCCCACAGGGTGAAGGCGGTGTCGCCGGCCGCGCGGAGCGCCTCGGCGAGGGTGGTGGCCGCGGCGTCGAAGAGCATCCACGCGGCGGACAGGGACAGCATGCGCGCGCCCACCGCGAGCAGCTCCTCCGAGCCCTCTCCCCGCGCGAGCGGCGCGAAGAGGATCGCCGGCACCGCCACGAAGGCCACGCCCACCAAACCCTGCCACGTGCCCGCGAGCAGAAAGGTCCTGCGCACCGCGGCCGGTACCTCGTCGTGCGCCTTCGCGCCGATGGCCTGGCCCACGACGATCGCGCCCGCCGAGGCGATGGCGAACGCGGGCATGAACGCCACCGAGTTGAGCTGCATCACGCCCATCATCGCGGCCAGCGCAGTGGTCCCCAGCCCGGCGACGACGACGTTGACGAAGAAGAGGAAGCCGAAGAACTCGAAGAACCAGTTGAGGCCCGACGGGAGCCCGAAGCGCAGCGTGCGCCACCACTCGTCGGCGCGCAGCCTCGGTAAGACGCGGCCGGTCCTGCGGCCTTCGGCGAGGAAGAAGGCGAAGAAGCCGAGGAAGGAGACGATGCTCGCGATCGCGCTGGCCCACGCCGCACCCGCCACGCCCAGCGCCGGCATCCCCAGCCGCCCGTCGATGAGCACCCAGTTCCCGAAGACGTTGAGCACCATCGAGCAGAGGTTCACGATCATCGGCAGCCGCGTGTTGCCCAGCCCGCCGTAGTAGTTCGCCAGCGCCTCCTGGCCCACCACCGCGCCGCCGGAGAGCAGGCGGATGACGAGGTACGCCTTCAGCAAACGCTCCACCTCGGGCTCGAAGCCGAAGAGGCCAATCGCCGGATCGATCGCCAGCGGTGAGAGGAACGCCAAACCCTGCGTCACCGCGGCCACGAGGAGCCCGTAGAAGGCGAACCTGCGCGCGCCCGTCGCGTCACCCCGGCCGAAGAACTGCGCCGCGAACGACGAGACGATGAACACCGTCCCCATCGGCAGGATGAACAGCGCCATCGCGTTCATCGCGCCGGTGGTGGTGGCGGCGAGCGCCTCCTTGCCGAGGTGCGCGATCATCAGCGCGTCCGTCAGTCCGACGATCGTCTGCGTGGAGCGCGAGACGACGATCGGCCAGGCCAGCCGCAGCAGGGTGGAGAGGTTCGACGCGGCGCGCGCGCCTTCGGCGGTGGGAGCGAGTGACACGATGAAGAGGGGCCGCCGTGTTTGGCAGAGACCAGTGCAGGAGAAAAGCGGCTTTGGCCGTCCGCCCGTGACGTGCGACACCCTGAGCATGCGGCGGCACCTGCGCCCCCTCTTGCTGGGTCTGGCGTTCGGCGGGGCCGGCCTGCTGGTGAATGCCTTTCCAATCGAGGTCCTGCCGGCCGTGCACGTGCTGGTGGGACCGCTGTTCGTCATCTTCGCGGCGGTCATCGGCGGACCTGTGGCGGGCTTCACCGCGGGCCTGATCTCGGGGTTCCCCACGCTGCTGTTGTGGGGCCATCCGTGGGCGTGGTTCGGCTTCGCGCTCGAGGGGCTGACGGTCGGCGCGCTGCGCGGGCGGATGCGGCCGGTGCTCGCGGACACGATCTACTGGTGCTTCGGCGTCCCCTACCTCTACGTCTCCTACGTCTTCATCGTGAAGTTCCCGCTGGCCTCCTTCCCGGCGGTCGCGGTGAAGCAGCCGCTCAACGGACTGCTGGCGGCGCTGGTGGTCCAGGGCGTGATGCTGCTGCCCTCCCTGCGGACGCGGCTGCGCGACTTCTTGCCGAGGCCCATCCTCGACTACCCGGTGCGCTCGGCGTTCAGCGCGGCGGTGGCGCTGGTGGCGGTGCTGCCCCTTCTCGTGCTCGGCGTGCTCGAGGGCCGCGAGCGCTACCGCCGCGAAACCGCCCGGGTGGAGAACGAGAACCTCTCCACCGCGCGCACGGTGACGCTGGTGCTGGAGGAGCGCCTTCGGGCCGCCCAGCGTGCGGTGCAGCTCGCGGCGGGGACGGTGGACGACCGCATCGACGAAGAGGGGAAGATGCCGTCGCAGGCCGAGCTCGAGGAGCTGCTCGACCGGCTGGTGACGGTCTCGCCGTACCTCGTCAACGCGTACGTGGGCAACGCCGAGGGCCGCGCGCTGGCCTTCTCTCCGCGACAGGGGCCGAAGGGAACGCCGCTCGTCGGCAGCGACTTCGGCGACCGGGAGTACGTCGCGCGTGCGCGCGCGAGCGAGGCCTCCTTCGTCTCCGGCGTGTTCCAGGGCCGAGGCGGGGTGGAGGGCCCGCTGGTGGTGACGGTGGCGCCCATCTGGCACGAGGGCAAGCCGCGCGGCTACGTGCTCGGCGCGCTCGACCTTCAGGTGCTCGAGGAGCTGGTCTCGGGCGTGGGCCTGCCCGATCAGCGGGTGCGCGTGATCGATGCGCTGGGCAACGTGGTGGTGGGCGAGGGTTCGCCGGATGGCGACGCGCAGCCGGCCCCGCGCCGCGCCGTGGAGAGCGTGGTGGGCACGCCGCTGGGAGGCGCGCTGGAGCGCACGCCGGTGGGAGCACAGGGCAGCTACACCACCGCGGGCGGCGCGCTGATCGCGGAGCGGGAGCAGCGCACGTGGCGCTTCACCACCGCGGGCGTGGACGTGGTGCCGTGGCGCGTGGTGGTGGAGCAGC
The DNA here is from genome assembly GCA_023423535.1 of Pseudomonadota bacterium. Taxonomy (GTDB): domain Bacteria; phylum Myxococcota; class Myxococcia; order Myxococcales; family Myxococcaceae; genus JAFAFL01. The sequence goes on along the minus strand of JAFAFL010000106.1, from coordinate 33,649 downwards.
CGGAGGTCCGGCTCGCGCAGCTGGTGGAGATGTCGTACGCGCGGCTGCTGCTCGGGGGCCTCTTCGCCCTGGCCTGCCTGATGGGGCTGGTGGCGGCGCTGACGCCGGTGCTGGTGACGCCGCTGCGCGTGGTCTCGGCGGCGGCGGCGCGGCTGGCGGTGGGCGAGGAGCGGGTGCGCGTCGGCGCGCGGGTGGATGCGGCGGCGCTGGAGCTGCGCGAGCTCGGACGCAGCTTCGATCACATGGCGGTGGAGCTCGAGCAGCGCCTCTCCACCATCGAGGCGCAGAGCCGCGCGAAGGACGAGTTCCTCACCATCGCCTCGCACGAGCTGAAGACGCCGATCACCGCGATCAAGGCGCAGCTGCAGCTGTTGCAGCGGCTCGGGCGCACGCCGGATCCGGAGCGGCTGGAGACGCTGACGCGGCAGCTCGACCGGCTCTCGCGGCTGGTGGACCAGCTCCTCGACGCGTCGCAGCTGGGCAGCGGACGACTGCCGCTGGAGCGTCACCCGGTGGAGCTCTCCACGGTCGTCACGCGCGTCGCCGAGGCGGTGGTCCTCCCGTCGGCGCACCACTCGCTGCGGCTCGACGTGGCGCCGGTGGAGGGCCAGTGGGACGAGCTCCGGCTCGAGCAGGTGGTGCACAACCTCGTCGCCAACGCGGTGAAGTACAGCCCGGCGGGCGGCGAGATCGCGGTGACCCTGCGCCGGGAGGCGAACGAAGCAAGGCTGACGGTTGCGGATCGCGGCGTGGGCCTCGGCGGCTCGGATCCGGATTCGCTCTTCGGCCGCTTCTCCCGCGGGAGCGTGCGCGGCATCCGGCAGATCGCCGGGCTGGGCGTGGGGCTCTACATCTCGCGGGAGATCGTCCGGCTGCACGGCGGCACCATCCGCCTCCGCCCGCGCGAGGGAGGCGGGACGGAGGCAGAGGTGCTCCTGCCGCTGGAGGGAGAGGACGCGGCTACTTCGCGCCCTTCGCCTGCTCCTTCGCCCACAGGTCCTTGAGGGTCACCGCGCGGTTGAAGACGGGCTTGCCCGGCTTCGAATCCGGATCGACACAGAAGTAGCCGAGCCGCTCGAACTGCACGCGATCCTCCGCGGCGCACTCCGCCAGCGCGGGCTCGATCTTCGCGTTGGAGAGGACCTCCAGCGACGCGGGGTTGAGGTTCACCTTGAAGTCGAAGTCCTTCTGGTCCTTCGGCGAGCGGTCCGGCTCCGGCACGTTGAAGAGCCGGTCGAAGAGCCGCACCTCGGCGTCCTTCGCGTGCTCCGCCGAGAGCCAGTGCAGCGTCGCCTTCACCTTGCGGCCATCCGGCGCGTCACCGCCCTTCGTCGCCGGATCGTAGGTGCAGCGCAGCTCGGTGATCTCCCCGGTCTGCGGGTCCTTCACCACGCCCACGCACTTGATGAAGTAGGCGTAGCGCAGGCGGACTTCCGCGCCGGGCGAGAGGCGGAAGAACTTCTTCGGCGGGTCCTCCATGAAGTCGTCGCGCTCGAGGAAGAGCGTGCCGCTGAAGGGGACCTTGCGCGTGCCCGCGGCGGGATCCTCGGGGTTGTTCACCGCGTCGAGCCACTCCACGTGGCCCTCCGGCCAGTTCTCGAGCGTGACCTTCACCGGGCGCAGCACCGCCATCATCCGCGGGGCGATCCGGTTGAGGTGGTCGCGCACCGCGTTCTCCAGGCGGCCCACGTCGATGACCGAGTGCACCTTGGTGACGCCGACCTCCTCGCAGAAGGCGCGGATCGCCTCGGGGGTGAAGCCGCGGCGCCGCATGCCGCTGAGCGTGGGCATGCGCGGATCGTCCCAGCCCTTCACCCAGCCGCCCTTCACCAGCTCGAGCAGCTTGCGCTTGCTCATCACGGTGTAGGTGAGGTTCAGCCGCGCGAACTCGATCTGCTGCGGGTGGTACACGCCGAGCTCGCGGAGGAACCAGTCGTAGAGCGGGCGGTGGTTCTCGAACTCCAGCGAGCAGAGCGAGTGGGTGATCTTCTCCACCGAGTCCTCGAGCCCGTGCGCCCAGTCGTACATCGGGTACACGTTCCACTTGTCGCCCTGCCGGTGATGGTGGGCGTGGAGGATGCGGTACATCACCGGGTCGCGCAGGTTGAGGTTCGGCGACGCCATGTCGATCTTCGCGCGCAGCGTCCGCGAGCCGTCCGGGAACTCACCGGCACGCATGCGGCGGAAGAGGTCGAGGTTCTCCTCCACCGAGCGGTCGCGGTGCGGCGACGGGCGGCCGGGCTCGGTCAGCGTGCCGCGGTACTCGCGGATCTGATCCGCGTTGAGGTCGCAGACGAACGCCTTGCCCTTCTTGATGAGGGTCTCGGCGCACTCGTACATGAAGTCGAAGTAGTCCGAGGCGTAGAAGATCCGGTCCCCGAAGTCCGCGCCGAGCCAGCGCACGTCGCGGATGATCGCGTCCACGTACTCCTGCTCCTCCTTCGCCGGGTTCGTGTCGTCGAAGCGGAGGTTGAAGAGGCCGCCGAACTCGCGGGCCATGCTGTCGTTGAGCAGCACCGCCTTCGCGTGGCCGATGTGGAGGTAGCCGTTGGGCTCGGGCGGGAAGCGCGTGTGGACGCGGCCGTTCCACTTCCCGGTGCGCATGTCCTCTTCGATGATCTGGCGGATGAAGTGCGCGGGCTTCGAGTCGTCGCGGTCGGCCCGCTCGGTGCGGGGTGCGCGGGGGTCGGTGGTGTCGCTCATCGAGCCGGTGCCTTAACACGCGCGCGGCCACTGTGCTGCGGCGCGTTTGCCGGCAGGGCGGGCAGGCGCGGGCACTGCGTTCGAGCAGGCGGGGAGGGGGACCCGGTGCTAGATGAAAGCGCTCTGGCCGCCGGACGTACTGGGGCCAAAGGAGAAACACAGACATGGACTACCGAGGCGCCTACGCCCACCTCCCCGCTGCCCAGGCCCCCGCCGCCGCTCGGGCCGAGTTCATCCGGCAGACCTACCTGCACCTCGCGGGCGCGGTCATCGCCTTCATGGCGGTGCTCTACGTCATCCTCTCCTCCGGCATGGGCGAGACGCTGTCGCGCACGCTGCTGGGCACCCGCTTCGGCTGGCTGCTGGTGCTCGGCGGCTTCATGGCCGTGGGCTGGGTGGCGCAGCGGTGGGCGGAGAGCGCGACCTCGCCGGCAATGCAGTACGCCGGGCTGGGGCTCTACGTGGTGGCCGAGGCGATCATCTTCACGCCGCTGCTCTTCCTCGCCGCGAGCATGTTCGGCCCGCAGATCATCCTCGAGGCCGGCATCTACACGGCGATGATCTTCGGCGGGCTGACCTTCACCGTGTTCATGACGAAGAAGGACTTCTCCTTCATGCGCAGCGCGCTGACCATCGCGGGCTTCGCGGCGATGGGCGTGATCGTCGCCTCCATCCTCTTCGGCTTCACGCTGGGCTCGCTCTTCGCCGGCGCGATGATCCTCCTCGCGGCGGGCTACATCCTCTATTCGACGAGCAACGTGCTCCACCATTACCCGGTCGGCTCGCACGTGGCCGCGTCGCTGCAGCTCTTCGCCTCCGTCGCGCTGCTGTTCTTCTACGTGCTGCGGCTGCTCATGTCGCTGCGGCGGTAGTCAGCTCTCCTCGAGCGGCGGCCCCAGCCTGGCCGCGTGCGCGAGAAAGAAGTCGCGGAAGACGGCCACCTTCCGCGGCAGATGTCTGGCCGCGGGGTAGACGACGTAGAGCGTTCCCCCGCGGCGCGTGTATCCGGGCAGGACGCGGACCAGCCGCCCGGCGCGCACGTCCTCGGACGCGAGGTTGAGCGGGAACATCCCAAGTCCCACGCCGAGCCGCACCACGTCCCGGATGAAGGGCAGGTCGCTGGAGGAGAGCCGCCCGGTGACCTCTACGCTGCGCCTGCCGTCTGGACCGCTGAGCACCCACACGTTGCGGCCGTTCTTCGGGCGGAAGAGCACGCAGTCGTGTGCGGAGAGCGCCTCGACGGTCGTCGGCGTCCCGCGGCGCGCGAGGTAGTCCGGCGCTGCGAACACCCCCATCGTCGATTCCGCCAGCCGCCGGGCCACGAGCCTCGAGTCGTCCTGCAGCTTCCCGCTGGCGCGCAGCGCGACGTCGAAGCCCTCGGCCACGAGGTCCACCGCCCGCGGCGACAGGTCGAGCTCGAGCGACACCAGCGGGTACTGCGCCACGAAGCGGGTGAGCAATTCGCCGATGGGCGACGCGCCGATGCCGCTGCCAGCGGCCACCCGGAGCGTCCCGCTGGGCTGTTCGACCTCCGCCTGCGCCGCCACCGCCGCCTCCTGCAGCGCGGCCACGTGCGGCGAGGCCTGAGCCACCAGCCTGCGTCCCGCCTCGGTGAGCACCAGCCTGCGCGCCTCGCGGTGCACGAGCCGGACCCGCAGCGATTGCTCGAGCCGCGAGACGATCCGCGTCACCGTCGAGGTGGGGACCGTCAGCCTGCGCGCGGCGGCGGTGAAGGAGCCGGCCTCCACCACCCTGAGGAAGAGCGCCACCCCGTCGAGCGAGGCTGCGTCCGCGGGCTGCTTCTGCTTCTTCGTCCCGTGTTGCGCCATGGCAACGGAACCTTGCGGAAGCACGAGTTGTAGCCAAGAGGCAACGCCGACATTTCTGCGCCCACCACCCACGGCGTCCAATCGGGGCGCCCCAAAGGAGCACGGTCATGTCGCAGCCCGTCGTGCATTACGTCACCCCTGCAGTCCGGATCTTCCTCGGCCTTCTCTTCGTCGTGTTCGGCCTCAACGGCTTCTTCGGCTTCCTGCCCGCGCCGCCGCACTCGGGGGAGGCGGGCCACTTCATCGGCGCGCTGGTGAGGACCGGCTATCTGCTGCAGGTGGTGAAGGGGCTCGAGGTGGCGATGGGGCTGCTCCTGCTGGCGAACCGCTTCGTGCCGGCGGCGCTGGCGGTGCTCGCGCCGATCGTCTTCAACATCGTCGCCTTCCACTTCCTCCTCGCGCCGCCGAACGCGGTGACCTTCGTCGTCCTCATCGCGCACGGCTGGCTGATGTGGTCGCACCGCGCGTCGTTCGCGCCGCTCTTCGGCAGGGGCGAGTCGATCAGCTCCGGGCCGAGCCGGGCTGGGGCGACCACCGCGGCGAGCTAGACGTTGTCCACCCCGGCGAGCGCCACCTCCACCACGAGGTGCCGCTCGCCGCGCGTATAGGCGACCTCCACCACGTCGCCCGGACGCAGCGCGCGCAGTGCCACGCGCAGGTCGCCGCCACCGCGGATCGCGCGCGGTCCCACGCGGGTGATGATGTCGCCCGGCCGCAGCCCACCGCGAGCGGCCGGCGAGCCCGCGAGCACGTTCTCCACCACCACGCCCGCGCTGACCGGCATGCGGAAGGCGCGCGCCATCTCCGGATCGACGTCGTTGTAGGAGATGCCGAGCCTCGCGCGGCGCACGCGGCCCTCGGTGAGCACGCGCTCGGCGATGTCGCGCGCCACGTTGATCGGCACCGCGAAGCCGAGCCCGGTCGCGCCGTTGCGGCGGAGGATGAGCGTGTTGATGCCGATGACGCGGCCCTGCGAGTCGAGCAGCGGCCCGCCGGAGTTGCCCGGGTTGATCGCCGCGTCGGTCTGGATGAGTCCCTCCGGCCGGTCGGCATCCAGGCGGCGGTTGATGGCGGAGAGCACGCCCATGGTCACCGTGCGTTCGAGGCCCAGCGGGTTGCCGATGGCGATCACGGCCTGGCCCACCTCCAGCGCGTCGCTGTCACCCAGCTCCGCCACCGGCAGCTGGGTGCCTTCGATCTTCAGCACCGCGATGTCCGCGCGCGCATCCCGCCCGAGCACCTCACCGCGCCGGCGCTCGCCGTTGCCGAGCCGCACCGTCACCTGCGCCGCCTCGCCCACCACGTGCGAGTTGGTGAGGATGAGCCCGTCCTCGCGGATGAGGAAGCCGGTGCCGCCGCCGCCCTGGGTGAAGACGCTCACCACCGCCGGGCTGACCCGCTTCACCACGTCGATCACCGTGCGTTCGGGGACGCCGTGCCGCTGCGAGGCCAGCGCGCCTGTCGGTGTCTCTGCGCGGGCTTCCGTGACGAAGAGCGGGTGGGAAAAGGTGAGTGCAGCGACGGCGACGAGCAGCGTGCGCAAGGGCATGCGGGCAATCCTCCGGAGCGTCGTCCACTACAGCCGGCGCGTCCGGATCTTCCCGAGCCCGTGGGGCCGTGTTGCCGCTCGTCAGGGCGTCGCGTCGTGCGAGGCCTGCCGGAGCGCGGACTTCAGCGCGTCGTAGTTCGCGGTCACCGAGAGGTCGTGCTGGGTGAGGTTGTAGATGCCCAGCTTCTCGTTCTTCGTGCCGAGGATGACCACGTCCCGGTAGGTGACCTCCCATGCTCCCCACGCGTCGACGCTCGCGGTGTCCTGCAGCCACGGCAGCGAGTGCGACGGATCCAGCGCGCCGAAGCCGGCCTCCTGTCCCCGTTCGTTGATCGCGAAGAGGCGCACCGGCACCGGGAGGGACTCGGCGTTGAGCTCCTGCTGCATCCGGGTGAGGGAGCCAAACTGGCTCCGGCAGTAGCCTCAACTCGCGTGTGAGAAGTACCAACCGGTGATCTCGCCCTCGTGCGCGCGAGGCGAGACGCGCGTCTGGAACGACTGCGAGGACGGGTTGCGATCCTCGAGCGAGAAGTCCGGCATCACCTTCGCCTCCGCGCCGCCGTCGAGCACGGGCTGCGGCGTCTGGGGCTCTGAAGGCTCCTTCGAGGGCGTGCCGCAAGCGGCGATCACGAGGAGCGCGAGGGTGAGGGGAGCGAAACGCATGGCCGGGATTCTAGCCGCGGCCAGGTCGTGCGCTGCCTGAAACGGCGCTCGGAGGGAACCAGGTGAACGCACCCGAGAGGCCTGCCTTCGCGAACGTGTGGGCCGACGAGAGGCTCCGCGCGATCGGCGCTTGAGCGGTGCCCGTCGGAAGCGCTCGTCCCGCGGCGAGAGGGTTGGTGCAGATGACGAGGTCCACCACGGCTGCGAGCGACTCCGCGCGGTGCACGAGCCCTCGGCGAAGCGCGCTGGCGACCTCCACCTTTGGCACCTGCAGCACACGGCCGTCGCGGAAGATCCACGACACGAAGAGTCCGGTGCGGACGTCCGCATGCGCGGCTCGCACCTCTTCGAGCACCGCCAGCGAACTCGAAGCGAAGAGCAGCCTCGATCGTGCTTCGTGCCGATCGAACGCCGCGACACACGCGCTCACGGCAGCTGCGGTGGGACCGTGTCCGCGCTTGAGCTCGACCATCCACGCGAGCTCGGCGGCGCCCGGACGCGCGAGCGCATCACCGAGCAGGAGCAACTCTCCCTCTGCTGCGCGCCGTTCAACCTCCGCACGAGAGAGTCGCTCCAGTCCCGTCGGACCGTGATGCAGGTAGAGCAGCGGCGCCCCCTGCGCGTGCGCGCCGGGCGTCCACTTCAGATCGCACTCCACGCCGTGCCGCACCCGTCGTCCGGCAATCGCGGCGGCCGAGTCTTCGCGCGCCGCGTGCACCACGGCGTCGATCCCTTTCGCGCTGTTCCCCGCGCGGTGCCACCAGAGCGTGAACAAGCGGCCGGCTGCGTTCAGGGCACCGCGCCGACGTCGCAGCCGGGACCGAAACCCTCGGCGTCGAACTTCGACTCCAGCAGGCCGGTGAGGACGACACCGTCCGGTGCGGTCCACTTCGCGCGCAGCTCCAGCGAGTGGCGGCCACGGCGCTTCGGCGAGCAGTAATCGAGCGCGTAGAACCTGCCCGCCAGCGCGGTGAGCCGCGAGGCCACGCCACCGAAGGCAGCGCCGAGCTCCTCCGGCCGCGTGGCCGAGAAGTGTCCCGCCGGCCCGAGCGCCTGCAGTGCCGACGCATCGACCTCTCCACCGAGCCCCACGGTGAACGCGTGCACGCCCGACGCAGCAATGGCCTCCTCGGCCTCGCGACGGGTCGCGCGCGCGGCTTGATCGGTGCCGTCGGTGAAGACGACGAGCGCGGCCTGCCGGTACGTCGGACCCTCCGCGCTCAGAGACTGCGCCACGTGCTGCGTGCCCGCCACGACCGCGCCGAAGAGGTTCGTGCTGTCGTCCACGCAGCGCCACGCCGCGCACGAGGCCCGGTCCGGGAACGCGGAGCACTGCGCGTTGGTCGTGCACTCGCGGACCTCCAGCGCATCGAGCGCCGCGAGCAGCTTCAGCCGGTCGGAGGTGTACGCGACGCGCTCCGTGGGCTGCGCTCGGCCGTCGAAGGTGAGCAGCGCGAGCTGGTGTCCGCTCTGCGGATCCGCGAGCACCTCGCCCACGAAGCGCTCCACCGCCGCGCGCAGCTCGGGCCAGGCGCCGGATTGGAGGATGGACCCGGACATGTCGAGGAGCAGCGCGGTGTGCATCCGGTGCTGCTGCGCGCGCGGCTGCAGCGTCATCCGGCTCTCCCAGGGCGAGATGGGGCTGCCGTTCTCCGACAGCGTGAAGTCCGCCACGGTGAGGCCCGGCACCGGCTCTCCGGCGCAGGTATCGACAGTGAAGAGCACGCTGATCCGCGCGGGCAGCGAGACGGCCGTGTCCCCCTGCGGGCGAAGGCGCAGGCAGCGCTGAGAGGAAGAGGGCGCGCCCGGGCCGAGCGGATCTTCCGCCGGTCCGCCGCACCCGAGCGTGAGCGCGAGGCCCGCGCCCACCAGGAGGTTGCGAAGCGAGTGGATGGTGCGAAGTTCGAGCTGACGCATCTGATCTCCCGACCCGGCCGTGATGTGGGACAAGGTAAGCCCACGCCGGGGCCGGGCAATTTTCCGGACGCCGCCCGCGCCGACGGAAGACAGAACCGAACCCATGGTCCCGCAGCTCTTCCTCGATCTCTGGCCGACCGTCGCCGCGGTGCTGACGGTGGCCTTGAGCGCGCTGACCTCGGGGCACGCGGTGCTGTGGAAGCGAGACAACCGCTCGGCGGTGTCGTGGGTGGGCCTCATCTGGCTGGTGCCGATCGTCGGCGCGGTCCTCTACGTGCTGCTGGGGATCAACCGGATCACGCGCAAGGCGCACGCGCTGAAGCTCGAGCAGGGTCGCGCGCCGCCGTCAGCGCTGCTGCCTCCGCCGGTGGGCGACGAGCCGTGGCTCGACCTGCGCGACGCACACCTCGTCACCATGGCGAAGCTCGGCGGCAAGGTGACGCGCCGGCCGCTGCTGGCGGGGAACCGGCTTGAGATCCTCGACGGCGGGGCGAAGACCTATCCCGCGATGCTCGAGGCCATCCGCTCCGCGCGGACCTCACTCACACTCTGCACGTACATCTTCGATCGCGATCCGGTGGGCGAGCAGTTCGCGCTCGCGCTGGGCGGGGCGGTGCGCCGGGGCGTGGAGGTCCGCGTGCTCGTCGATGCGGTGGGCGTGCGCTACAGCCGAAGGCCCATCCACAAGCGGCTGCGTCGCGAGGGAGTTCGCGTGGCGCTGTTCATGCCCTCGATCGCGCCGGCGCGGCTGCCGTTCCTCAACCTGCGCAACCACCGCAAGATCATGGTCGCGGACGGGCGCGTGGGCTTCACCGGCGGGATGAACATCCGCGACGACTTCATGCCGCTCGCCTCGCGCGCGGACGTCGAGCCCGCCGAGGATCTCCACTTCCGCGTCGAGGGCCCGGTCGTGCGCCACCTGCAGGACGCATTCGCCGAAGACTGGGTCTTCACCACCGGTGAGGCCCTCTCCGGAGAGAAGTGGTTCCCCACTCTGGCGCCGGTGGTCGAAGGCGAGCCCGGCGTGCACGCGCGCGGGATCATCGACGGGCCGGACGAGTCCTTCGACGTGCTGCGCTGGGTGATGCTCGGGGCGCTCGCGTCCGCGCGCCGCAGCGTGCGGGTGGTGACGCCGTACTTCCTGCCGGACACCGCGCTGGTGACCGGGCTCAACGTCGCGGCGCTGCGCGGCGTGGAGGTGGACATCGTGTTGCCGGAGCGGGGGAATCTGCCGCTGGTGCAGTGGGCCTCCACCGCGCAGCTCTGGCAGAACCTCGAGCGCGGCTGCCGCATCCACCTCTCGCGGCCGCCGTTCGATCACACGAAGCTGATGATCGTGGACGAGGCCTGGGTGCTCCTCGGCAGCGCTAACTGGGATCCGCGCAGCCTCCGCCTCAACTTCGAGTTCTGCGTCGAGGCCTACGACCGCGCCTTCGCCGCTCAGGCGGAGGGCGTGTTCCGCGAACGGCTCGCGCGCTCGAGGCCGATCACGCGGGAAGAACTCGACGCGCGGCCCTTCCCCGTGAAGCTGCGGGACGGCGTGGCGAGGCTCTTCGCGCCGTACCTGTAGTCCTCACCTGTCGCGCATTGCACGGCGCACGCAAAGACCTTCGCGACCGCGCCACCATCCATCCACCGCTCGGCAGACTGGCGGAATGGATCTGCGCGCCTCATCCCGCGGCACCTTCGTCGTCGCCGTCACCATCTTCACTGCGGGCGCGATGCCCATCGGGGGCTGCTCGCCGTCAGCGCCGCTGACGGGCGCAGAGGGCGAGCTGATCGTCCTCACGCCTTCGCCACTGGCGCTGCCGCCCGTTTGGGTGGGCGCAGGCGCTTCGGGCGTGGTGGAGCTCAGCAACCCGGGTCGCATCGATCGCGCGGTGTCGGTCGGGGTCCAGGCGCCGTTCACCGTGGACGTCCCCACCGAGGGCCTGCGGATGGCGGCCGGGTCGCAGCGGAAGGTCGCGGTGCACTTCCGGCCAAAGACGACGGGGGCTCACTCGGCGAGCATCCTCTTCACCTCGGAGGGTACCGAGCTGAAGGTGGAGGTCACCGGCATCGGACTCGAGCCTCCCTCGTGTGACGCGACCTCGTCGTGCGCGCGTGCTTTCTTCGATGCAGAGGCGGGCCGGTGCGAAGTGGAGAGCGCTCCGGACGGAACGCCGTGCGAGGACGCGTGCCTGCTCGCCCCGACCTGTTTCGCAGGCCAGTGCACCGGGCGCGCGCGCAGCTGCGACGACGGGAACCCCTGCACCGAGGACTCGTGCTCTTCGACCGCGGGCTGCGTGAGCGTCGCGATGACCTGCGAAGCGCCGGAGTCGCCCTGCCTCGCCGCACTGTGCGATCCGATCGTCGGGTGCACGCAGGCGCCGGTGGAGGACGGCACGCCCTGTGGCCGGAGGGAGTGCGCGGTGAGGGACGTGTGCATCGCGGGCGCGTGTGTGGAGCGCGAGGCACCCGACGGCGCTCCGTGCGGCCATCCGTCACCGTGCCAGGCGCTCGGGGTCTGCACGTCGGGAACGTGTGTGCGTCCGCCGGCGCAAACGCTCCAGCCCGAGTGGACGAGACCCATCAGCCACCACGCGCAACGACTGCCGGTGGACCCCGACGGGAACCTCTACTCGGTGCATCGCTCGCCGCACGTGCGGGGGCAGCAGCAGACGACGACGCTCCTTTCGCTCGCGCCGGATGGCGTGCTGCGGTGGGAGGTTCCGTTGCCGGCGGGTTCCCTGCACGTCGAGGCGTCGGCGGTGCTGGACGACGTGGTGTTCGCGATCGAAGGGGAGAGCGAGTACTCGTCCGTCGCCGTGCACGGCTTCCGTCGTTCGGATGGTGCGCACCTGTGGCGCCGCGAGCTGTTGCCCGACGTGTTGCCGCTGCTCGAGTCCCCGCCCGAGCCGGCCGATGGGTACATGCTCAACTTCCCCGGCCTCATCGAGACCGCGGGTGGAAAGCTTGGCGTCCCGGTGCACGCTCTCGCGGTTCGTCCGTGGAAGGCGCACTCCGTCGGCGGATTCATCGCGGACCTCGACCCGCACACCGGGACGCTCCTTCGGCTGGAGAAGGTCGCGCGCGGCTTCAACTCCGGGAACCAGGTGGTGGACCGCGCCGGCAACCTCTACCTCGACGTCAGCATCCCGAGCCCCTCTGGCGGCGTGGACTACGGCGCGCTCGCGCTGGCGCCGTCGATGCAGCAGCGCTGGTTCGAGTCGAACCGGCTTCCGCGCGGCGTCAGTGCAGGGCTGCTCGGCGTGGGGGTGCCCGGCACGGCCTGCGCGTCCGGCATGGCCGTGCTGGAGACAGGAAGCGGAACGGTGATGTCCACTCAACCTCCGCTGCTCTCCGGCTGGCGCTACGAAGGCCACTCGATGGTCATGACCGCCGGCGCAGCGTTCCAGACGATCGCCGGTCCACAGCCAGCGCCGAACGTTTGCTCCGGCACGTGGTCGATGCTGCGGCGGTTCGATCTCGCGACCGGTGCGGAAGGCTGGCGCCGCACGCTGGGCACCTGGACCGAGGGCACGGTACTTCCGCCGCTGCTCAGCGACGCGGCCACGGTGATCGTCGCCAGCGGTGAGCGCGTGCCGAACCCGGGGGGCGGAAACGCGCAGGCGAACCTGACCCTCTTCGAGTTCGACCTCGACGGCGCCGAGCGCTGGGCGTGCCCCCTCTCCGCGCCGATCGAGCCCTGGTACAGCGAGCCCGTTCTCGCCGGCGGTCGCTGGGTGATCTTCGACAACCGGCGCAGCGAGCTCGTCGCGCTCCCGGTCCTAGGACGCCGGCCGGCACCGAGCGGCTGGCTCAACGCGGCCGGCAATCCGCAGCGGACCTCGCGGGAGCGGTGAGGCGGGCCGCACCTACGCCGCGGGCTCGACCGGCGTCACCGGCACGGCCGGGTCTGCCTTCCTCGCCTTCCGCGCGCGGAGGAGGATGTCCTTGTTGAACTGCGCGGCGACCGCGGCCTGACCTGCGAACGCGATCTTCCCCGCGCGGTTGAGGCGCTCGATGAGGAGCAGCGCTCGTCCCTTGGCCTCGTACACCTCCTCCGTGTCCGACGGGAGCGACGCGTAGGTGACCTCCTGTTTCGCCTGCGCCGCCTCGAGCGCCGCGCGCACCTCGTCGAGCTGCTTCGCCGCGTCCCTTCCGTCGAAGTACGGCGCGAGCTGCGTGGCCACTGCCTGCACGTGCGGCCGGACCTCGGCGAGGTAGCTGACGTGCTTCGCCGTCGAACGTCCCAGCTCGCCGAGGCCTCGCAAGCGGAACGCGTCGCGCGTGGGAATCAGCACCAGCGAGTCGTCCACGGCCGCGCGGGCGAAGAGGTCGGCCACGGCGAGGTCGAGGTGGCGCTTGAACACCTTGGCCTCGGCGAGGGCCTCGCGTTCGGCGGCGAGGCTCTGCCTGCACTGATCGCGCTGTTCGACCTGCTGGGCCCGCTGCGAGTCGAGCGCGGCCATCACCGTCTGCAGCTCCGCATGCTCATTCGCGGTCCAGCCCGCTCGCGCGAGCGCGGCGGCGTACTTCTCCGACAGCCCCAGCGAGTACGCGCCCTGATCCCTCAGCCCCACCAGCGGCTCCGACTTCCCCTTCGCGACGAGCTTCATGTTCGGCGGCATGACTTCCTCCCGTTTTGCGGCGCTATTGCCGGTGGGAGGAGCTTCATGAGTTGCGGGAGCTCGCGGACACGCAGCTGCCCTCCGGGGCAGGGTCGGGATGTTCAGCGGAGGACTCTTCCTCTGTCCCCGGGGGCATCTGCGGGCGCCGCCGGGTCCTCATCCTCCCGTTACCGGGTCCTCATCCTCCGGTGACCGGGTCCTCATCCTCCCGTCACCGGGCGCTCATCCAGTCAGCACGGGGCGAATTTCCCCACCGCCGGCCCTCCATCCTCCCGTGACCGGGGATTCATCCGGGCGGTGCAGGGTGCTCGTCCAGTCGAGGCCGGTGAGTCCTCCACCCGGCGCCGGCTTCGCGCCCTCCGCGCCGGCTGCCCATCCTGCCGACGCGGGGCGGTCATCCTTCCGCTGCCGGCCTGGGCTCCAGCAGAAGAGGGCCGAACTCGTGGCACACTCGGTCCATGATCCTGCGCACGGCGAAGCGGCTCCTCCCGATCCTGTTCGTCTCCGTCGCCGCGAGCGCCGCCACGCCCACGCCGCCGGGCGAGCACGCCGAGCCGGTGAAGCTCCCGTCCGCGCCGGCGGGGAAGACGCTGAGCCACGACGAGCTGCTCGCGCAGGCGAAGCTCCTCGAGCTGGTGGACGAAGGGCAGAAGGCGCTGATGAGCCGGAAGTTCACGCGGGCGCGGGACCGCTTTCTGCGCTGCGTGGCGATGCAGCCGTCGCTGGCGCGCTGCCACCTGCATCTGGGCGCGACCTACGCGCGGATGGGGCTGACGCTCGATGCGATCGCGAGCTACCAGACCTACTTGATGCTCGAGCCGGAGGGCGTGGAGGCCGGCAAGGTGCGGCAGCACGTCGCGCTCTACCGCGACATCCTCGAGGGGGAGGACGAGCGCGAAGCGCAGGTCGAGCGTGAGCGGGAGATCCCCACCGCCGCGCCGGACCGCCGTCCCATTCGCTGAGTCTGAGTCACCCTCACGCGGCCTGCGTGCTCCCCCAGCCGGGCAGCGCGCGGGACTTCTCCTCGAACCAGCGGTGTCGGCACTTGCCGCAGTGGTGCGCGCGCACGTTGGTGAGGAAGCGCATCAAGAGCTCGCGCAAACCCTTCATCGCGTCGCGGCGGACCTTCCGCGAGCCGCAGTGGGGACAGCGCAGGTAGAGCGCGAGCTCGGAAGAGGAGGAGCCCGGGGAGTGCTGGAGCGCGGCGCCCTGATCGGCCGCAGTCGAGGTGTGCATGACGGGGCTTCGCCATCGCAAGGGGCGGGCCAGCGGCGGGGCCTACGGCTCTCGTCGGGAGACGCACGCTGCGCCGGTGTCAGGCAAACGCACCGGGTCGCCGGCGACCCTCTAGTTCCTGCGCGAAGGCTGCGGACGCGCGGCCGGGCCTCTCGCCAGCTCGGCGTGCGTCTCCGGCGGGACGAGGCAGTGAGGCGCGCGGCCGATGAGGTCCGAACGTCCCGCCAGCTCCAGCGCTTCGCGGGCGAGCGGCCACTGCTCGGGGTTCCAGTAGAGGAGCAGCGCCTTCTGCAGCCGCTTCTCGCGCAGGCCCTTCGCCGTGTACACGGGCTCGAGCTTCATCGGGTCGTAGCCGGAGTAGTACATGGCGGTGGCCATGCTCATCGGCGTGGGGATGAAGTCCTGCACCTGGCGCGGGCGCTTGCCGTTCTTCTTCAGCCACAGCGCGAGCTCGACCATGTCCTCCAGCGTCGAGCCCGGGTGTCCGCTGATGAAGTAGGGGATGTCGTACTGCTCCTTCCCCGCGTCCTCGCTCGCGCAGGCGAACATGTTCTGGAAGCGCTCGAAGCTCTCGATGCCGGGCTTCTTCATCTTGTCCAGCACCCGCTTCGACACGTGCTCCGGCGCGACCGACAGCTGTCCGCCCACGTGGTGCGTGGCGAGCTCCTTCACGTATTCCGGCGACCTCTCCGCGAGGTCGTAGCGCACGCCCGAGGCGATGAAGAGGTGCTTCACCCCCGGCTCCGCGCGCGCCTTCTGCATCACGTCGATCAGCGGGCCGTGGTCCGTATTGAGGTTCTCGCAGACGCCCGGGTGCACGCAGGAGAGCTTGCGGCAGGCCTTCTCGATCTGCTCCGACCGGCACTTCATCTTGTACATGTTCGCGGTCGGCCCACCGAGGTCGGTCACCGTGCCGCGGAAGTCGCCCATCCGGCGCAGCGCGCGGATCTCGCGCAGCACGCTCTCCGACGAGCGGCTCTGGATGACGCGGCCCTCGTGCTCGGTGATGGAGCAGAACGAGCACCCGCCGAAGCAGCCGCGCATCAGCACCACCGAGTGCTTCACCGTCTCGTACGCGGGGATGCGCTCCTTGTAGGAGGGGTGCGGCAGGCGCGTGAACGGGAGGTCGTACAGCTCGTCCATCGCCACCGCGTCCGGGCCCTTGCCCACGCCGTCCTCGAGCGGGAACGGGGGCGGGTTGAAGAACACGCCGCGGTCGCCGTGACGCTGTACGATCGGCCGCGCGTTGCCCGGGTTCGTCTCGCGCTGGAAGAGGCCGGACATCTTCGCGAAGGCGAAGCGGCCCTCTTCGGTCTGCGCCGAGACCTCCTCGAACGAGGGCAGCACCACCGGCTTTCTGTCCGCCGCGCGCTGCGCCGGATCGCTCTCCAGCTCGCGCATCCGCGCCGCGTCCACGATGTAGCCGGTGCCGCGGATGTCGCGCAGGTCCTCCACGCGCTCGCCCTTGCGCATCCGGTCGGCGATCTCCCAGATGGGGCGCTCGCCCATCCCGAACACGAGCAGGTCCGCCTTCGCGTCCATCAACACCGAGCGCCGCACCTTCTCGCTCCAGTAGTCGAAGTGCGCGATGCGCCGCAGCGAGGCCTCGATGCCGCCGATGACCACCGGCACCTCGGGATAGGCCTCGCGACAGCGCTGCGCATAGACGATCGACGCGCGGTCCGGACGAGACGAGGTGCGCCCGCCGGGGCTGTACTGATCCTCGCTGCGGTTCTTCTTCTGCGCCGTCAGCCGGTTGAGCATCGAGTCCATGTTGCCGGCCGCCACGCCGAAGAAGAGGCGGGGCTTGCCCAGCGCCCGGAAGGGCTCGGCGGACTGCCAGTCGGGCTGCGCGATGATGCCGACGCGGAAGCCTCGGCCCTCGAGGAAGCGGGCGATGAGCGGCGGACCGAAGGCGGGGTGATCGACGTACGCGTCGCCCGAGACGATGACGATGTCCACCGCGTCCCAGCCACGGGCGCGGAGGTCGTCCTGATTCATGGGGAGGTACGCGAGGCGGGACATGCGGCTTCCTTACCGGACTCCGCCCACCCTGCGCGAGGTTCCTGCCTCTGTGCTGCGCGCCGAGGCGTCCGGCTGCCTGCTACTCGCGGTCGAGCTGCGGTCCGCCGTTGCCCATGGCGAGCAGCCGCTGACCCATCATCAGGCCCTGCTGGAGCGCCACGCTGCGCAGCTCCTCCTGCAGCTCCTGCGGGGTGAGCGGGCGCGAGCCGTCGTCCTGCGAGTGACCGGGCACGTGCGTGGAGGCCTGCGCCGTCTTCTGCGTCTGCGAGCCCTGGAGCCGCTGCGCGAACGACGTCTGCGCCGACGTCTGGGGACGCGCGGCCGTGTTCGTGGCGGTGAGGGACGGCGAGAGGCTTCCGGGACGGATGACGGTCATGTCAGCTCCTGAAGGGGATTATCGCCCGGGCGCGGCAGAGGTTGCGTCCGGACGCCGGCCGCCCCCTGCACCTCCACCTGCCCACATCCGGCGCTCCTCTTCCCGGATGGCCGTGTACTGCTCGTACTGCTCCGGCGAGAGCAGCGACCGCACCTGCGCGTCCGTCCCGTCGCGGAGCGCGCGCAGCTCGGTGAAGGTCTCCCGGTTGCGCTCGCCGCCCCGCATCCGCTCCACCAGCGCGTCGCGCTGCGCGGCCTCCGTCTCCATCGCCGAACGCACGCTCCGCTCCTGCGAGCCGGTCAGCCGCGCGTCGCGCACGAGGCGCTGCAGCCGCTCCTCGCGCGCGGTGTCCTGACGTTCTCGCAGCTCGCGGAAGCGGTCCGCGGTGACCTCGCCCTGAACGCTGCGCACGGCCTCCTTGAGGAGCTCGCGGCCGCGGTCGGTGCTCAGGGCTTCGGCGGTCGCCACCGCGTGCAGGTCCGCGCGGAGCTGGCGGAGCTCTCCGGCGACATCCTGCTGGGTCTCCTGGCCGGGCGCGGTCGTCGCGGAGGAGGGCACCACGCCGCGCGCGTTCCGATCGAGCTCCATCACCCGCCGCGAGAGGTTCGCGATCCGGTCCTCCATCGCCGCCATGCGCAGCGCGAGGTGATCGGGATCATCTCCCAGCATTGCCGAGGCAGCGGCGGGCGGCGGTGCGGTGTCCACGGGCGACGAGGCCTGGGGCCGGAAGGCGACCAGCGCGAGCGTGGCGGCGGAGAGAATGAAGGCGCAGACGCTGAGAACCCGTTGCATGGGCAGAGCATACGCCCGCGGACGGCGGCGTCGTTCTCCGGGATGGCTGCGGCGCTCGTGAGGCGCTTCCGAGGAGGTCGCGGCCTCGACGTTCGCGTGGCGCGGTTGCCGATGGCGAAGGCGCAGACGGCGATGCTCGGCGAGCTGCCGTCCACCGTGCTGCGCGACGCGCTCTTCACCCACCCCACCATGGCCGAGGGCCTCAACGTCCTCCTCACCGCCGGCCTCAGCGGCTGAGGCCTTTGTCCTGCCTCGCGGCTCTGGCACCATCGGGCCCGATGCTCTCTTCGCTCCAGCGCGCCGGTGCGCCCCTGGTGCTCGCGGCGCTGCTCGCTGCCTGCTCCGTCCCGCCGCCGCCCTCCGCGGAGACCCCGGCGGTGCGCGCGCCGTCGCCTCCTGCGCAAGTGGAGGAACTCTGCGAGGAGGACGTGCCGGAGGAGCGGCTCGGGCGTCTGACGCCGATCCAGTATGCGAACGCGGTCGCCGAGCTGCTCGGTGCGCAGTCGCCCGAGAGCCTGAACGACGTCCCGCGGTTGCCCGAGGCGCGTGGCGAGATGCCCACGCAGCTGGAGGTCGAGACGCTGGCCGTTGCGGCGGAGGCGCTGGTGAAGCGCGGTGCTCATCTCGCGCTGGCCCCGTGTGATCCCGCCGGTGCGCACGACGATGGGTGCATGGAGGTCTTCATCCGGAACCTCGGCTCGCGCGCGTTCCGCAGGCCGGTGACGGACGAGGAGGTCGAGACGCTGCGCGCGATCCACGTGCGGCTGCGCGACGACGAGACGATCGAGCCGCGCGCGAGCTTCCGCGAAGCGCTCGATGCGGTGGCGGAGGTCGTCTTCCAGGCGCCGCAGCTCTGGTATCGGACGCCGGTCAACGCCGTTGTAGAGGAGGGCACGCCGGCGGTGCGTGACGCGGACCCATGGCTTCGCGCAGAGCGGCTCGCGCTGTTGCTCACGGATGCGCCGCCGGACGACGCGCTCCGCCTGGTCGCGGCTTCCGGCGCGCTGATGGACGACGCGGTGCTGCGCGCGCAGGCGGAGCGGTTGCTGGAGACGAAGCGAGGACGCGAGCGGCTCGGGCGCTTCGCATCCGAGTGGCTGGGACTCGACGAGGGCCACAAGCAGCCGGCGCTGGAGGCGCTGCACAAGTCAGAGCCGCTTCCGCCGACGCTGCTGCCCGCGATGCGCCGTGAGACGGAGCGCTTCTACGCGCGAGCGGTGGAGCGTGAGCAGACCTTCCACGACCTCCTCACCGGCACCGAGGCCTTCGTCGATCGCGACCTCGCGGCGCTCTATGGCGTCGAGCTTCCGGAGAACGTGGGGGAGGGGTGGGTGCAGCTCGATCCCCAGCAGCGAGGCGGCCTGCTCACCCGCGCTGCGTTCCTCACCGCGCACGCAGGTCCCGAGCGTCCGTCCCCCATCCGGCGCGGCGTGCACCTCCACCGGCACCTGCTCTGCCAGCCGATGGGCGACCCGCCGCCGGACGCGAGCACCGCGCAGCCGAATCCGAACGCGGACCTGCCGCAGACCACGCGCCGGATCGCGGAGGGCAAGACGTCCGGCCAGTCGTGTCAGGGCTGTCACCGGATCGTGAACCCGCCCGGCTTTGCCTTCGAGCAGTACGACGCGCTCGGGCGCTTCCGCACCCACGAGTGGGCCGCCACGCGCGCGGGCATCGACGTGCTGGCGGAGGTGGACACGGGCGCGAACGTCGCCTTCGCGGACGTGCGTGGCTTCGTGTCGGGTCCGCTCGAGCTCAGCCGGCGGCTCGCGGAGAGCCCCACGGCGCTGGACTGCCACGCGCTCACCGTCTTCGAACGCGCGCTGGCGAGGAAGGCGAACGCGAAGGACTCGTGCACGCTCGATTCGCTTCAGGCGCGGTTCCGGGAGACAGGGGATCTGCGCGCGCTCTGGCTGGACGTCGCGACCGGCGCGCCCGTGCGGAAGGTGAGGGTGGCGCCGTGAAACTCTCCAGGCGGCTCGTGTTGCAGGGCTTCGGCGGCGCGTTGATCGGACTGCCGCTGCTGGAGGTGCAGGCGCAGACCGGGCGCTCTGGTGGGAAGCCGGTCGCTCCCAGGCGCTTCGTCGTCTTCTTCGAGCACGGCGGCACGCTGAGCAACGTGGGCAAGGATGGCGTCCGCTACGACGGCAGCGGCGCGGAGTCCGCGGTGGACGGCTGGTCTCCGCTCTCTTCGGGCGAGGCGCTGGTGCCCGGGCCGATCCTGCAGGCTGTCGCGTCGCACAAGGACTCGCTGCTGCAGCTGCGCGGCGTGGACAACGCGGCCGGCCGGCGCGCGACGTGGCTGGACGGGGACCACGGCTTCAACAACGCCACCGCGTTGACCTGCGCGGACGCGAGCACCACCGGTACCCAGACCGAGATGGAGAAGAGCGCGCACGGCCCGAGCATCGACCGCGTGCTCGCCGAGCGCCTCGCGCTGCGACACCCGGTTCCGTTCTCGTCGGTGCACCTGATGATCGACGGCTACCACTACGGCTCGCCGTTCTACCGGGCCGCGCACCAGCAGGTCTCGCCGCAGAAGGATCCGGTCGCCGCGTTCGATGCGCTCTTCGCCGGCGTGCGCGAGGAAGGCGCAAAGGAGGAGCCCGCCGCCGCGCGCGCGAGGGCCCTGCGCAAGAGCGTGCTCGACGGCACCGGTGAGATGACGCGGCAGTTCCGAACGAGGCTCGGCGCGCGGGATCGTCAGACGGTGGAGGCGCACCTCGAGCACCTGCGCGAGCTGGAGCAGCGCCTCGAGAGGCTCGCCCTTCCCCAGCTTCCCGGCTGCGTGAAGCCGACCGCGCCCGGCGAGCTGCGCAACGGCGACGAGATCGGCCGCGCGCACGTGGACATCCTTCTCGCGGCGCTGCGCTGCGGGCTGACGAACGTGGGCGCGCTGGAGATCGGCGACATCGAGGCGCTGTGGCTCTCGCCCGCCTACGTCTCCGACGAGGGCAACGCCCACGCGATGCACCACCTCTCCATGGCGACCGGCCAGCAGGGCTCCGCGGGGGCCCACCACGCAGCGTGGGTGGCGGCGATGATCCAGAACCGGCGCTGGCGCTTGTCGCTGCTGGGGCGCTTCCTCGACGGGCTGAAGGCCATTCCCGAAGGCCTGGGGAACATGCTCGACACCACCGTGTGCCTGTGGACGAGCGAGTTCAGCAACGGCGGCGCACACAGCGGCGCAGACGTGCCGGTGCTGCTCGCGGGAGGTTCGGGGGGCAGGCTGCGAGGCGGGCGGCACCTCGACTTCAACCGCGCGAGCGCGCCGCTCTACGACTCGAAGACCTCGCTGCACAACGTGTACACGGCGCTGCTCAACCTCTTCGACTACGGCGACGTCCACTTCGGCAACGCGCTCACCTACGAGGTCGGTCCGGTGGGCGGGCTCACGTAGCGAAGAGCGCAGACGTCACGGCGCTGGCAGCGGCAGGGGCGAGAGCGGCGGTTCTTCGGTTTCGGCCGCGCCCGCCGGGGAGATTTCGGTCGCCACGAGCGTGTCCTCCACCATCTGCCACGACGCGCGCACCGACTGCCCCTGCTCCAGCGCGACGTGGGTGCGTGTCTCGGGCGTTCGCCGCAGCGCGTAGTCATTCCCGAGCTCGTCGCGCAGCACCACGAGATCCCGCTGCACCCGGACCACGCGGCCTTCGACGACGGGCGCTGACGGAAGGCGCGTCTCGCTCGCCTGCGCCTGCACCTCGGAGCTCTCCCGGTTGCCCGCCGCGTCAGGCGCGAAGGGCGGTGCCTCGGACTCCATCGGCGGGAGGCGGTCCGTCCGGGGATCGGGCGGCCGGCGCTGCACCTCGTCACGCACGCAGCCGGAGAACACCAGCGCGAACCCCGCCGCACATCCCACGGTCCATCTGCCGATTGCCATCGCTCCTCCTCTGTTCAAGGGGCTCATCGAGCCTCCGCGAGGCAAGACCTGAGGCACGGAGCACCTCCACGCGCGGCCGCAGTGCGGTCTGCCGCTTTCTTCCGGCGAATGGCGGTCGGGGGGAATATGCCCGCGTGCGCGCGACGGGGAGGAAAGACGCCGAGCTGAAGCCGGAGCCGGGCCTTCGCGCGAAGCTCCACGACATCATCTTCGAGGCGGACACGCCCGCCGGGAAGCTGTTCGACGTGCTGCTCTTGCTGGTGATCCTCGCCAGCGTGGCGGCGGTCATCCTCGAGAGCGTCGCCGAGTACCGCCTGTTCCTGGGCCCCGAGCTTCGCGCGGCGGAGTGGGGCTTCACCGTGCTCTTCGCGGTCGAGTACGTGCTGCGGCTCTTCTCCGTGCAGCGCCCGCTCCGCTACGCCACGAGCTTCTTCGGCATCATCGATCTGCTCGCGCTCATCCCCACGCCGCTGAGCCTCATCCTCCCCGGCACGCAGCAGCTGCTCGTGGTGCGCGTGGTCCGGCTGCTGCGCGTGTTCCGCGTGCTCAAGCTGGCGTCGTTCGTTCCGCACGCGGACATCCTCGTGTCGGCGCTGGTGCAGAGCCGGCAGAAGATCATCGTCTTCATCGGCGGGGTGCTCTCGCTGGTGGTCATCGCCGGGTCGCTGATCGCGGTGATCGAAGGACCGAACGGCCACATCGAGAACATCCCGCAGGGGATGTACTGGGCCATCGTCACCGTCACCACCGTCGGCTACGGCGACTACGTGCCGGTCACGCCGCTCGGGCGCTTCGTGGCGGGCGCGCTGATGCTGCTGGGCTACGGGATCATCGCGGTGCCCACCGGCATCGTCTCGGTGGAGATGGCCAACGCGACCCGCGCTTCGCAGCAGGAGGTGCTCGGCCGCGCCTGCCAGGGCTGCGGCGCGGAGGGACACGATCTCGACGCAAAGCACTGCAAGTACTGCGGCACCCGGCTCCACGCGTAGGCGTGCCGGTCGATGCGAGAAGCCGCTAAGGTCGCGCGCATGTCTCGCCGCCGCTCCGTGTCGTCGCAGGTCGTACTCGCCTGCGCGTTCGTCCTCACGTCCCTCGTCACGCTCCTCCACGCGCCGTCCGCACACGCGCAGCAAGGCGTGCCGCAGAACGGCTTCCCCTCGTGGGAGGAGCGCATGGTGCAGGTGTACGCGAACCGTGCGCGCGCCGATCCGACGGGCGAGATGAAGGCCTGCTCCGCGTCCACCGTCCGTCCGCCGCTGGTGTGGAGCTACAACCTCAACCGCGCCGCACGCTTCCACGCACGGAACCTCCAGGCGGCGATCGCGCAGGGCGGGTCCGACTACTTCGAGCACGACTCGTCGTGCCACCTCGTGCCGAACCTCGCGAGCATCTACCTGCCCAACGGGATGTGCGACGGCGAGCTCTCCTGTGCCTGTCAGAACGGGACGCTGCTCGGGCCGGGCGAGGGCACGCCGACCTTCACGCGCATCGGCCTCTTCGGAACGCCGGGCTCGGGCGAGAACATCGCCTACGGCTATGGCTCTCCGTGGCACGTGCACACCGGCTGGATGAACAGCCAGGGGCACTGCTCGAACCTGCTGTCGAACCACGGCGCGATCGGCGTGGGCTTCTTCGCCACCCAGGCCTTCTGGGTGCAGAACTTCGGAGGGTCGGGGACGCCGTCGGGTTCGGTGATCGCCGGCGGTCACTTCCCGCGCATACCCGGCACCGGGAACCTGCCGATCGAGTTCCGCGTGAACTACTACAACACCGCCGGCGGCCCGAACGGCGCGCGCGTGAACATCGACGGCGAGTGCCACACGATGTCGCTCGAGCGCGGCTCTCAGACGAACGGCACCTGGCGCTACGACCACACCTTCAACGGCCCCGCGTGCCGGCGCTACGTCTTCGTCTTCGAGGACCCGCAAGGCAACGTGGCCTACCTGCCGGAGACCGGGAGCTACGGCGTGTGGACCGGGCCGAACAGCGGCGTCTGCGAGGACTGGGAGCCGGGCACGCCGAACGGATGCGGGCCGCTCGATCGCGTGCCGACGATCGCGACCGCGGCGAGCGCGAACCCCTCTCCGGTGACGGGTGATTCGACGCAGCTCTCCGTTCTCGGCGCGGACGACGGAGGCGAGGCGGCGCTCGTCTATGCCTGGACGGCGCAGGGCCCCGCGCCCGTCTCGTTCTCGCCGAACGGGACGAACGCCGCGAAGCAGACGGTCGCCACCTTCTCGCGCGCGGGCACCTATGTGCTCACCGCCGGGATCCGTGACGCGGCGAACCAGACCACGCCCGCGAACGTCACCGTCGTCGTGGCGCAGACGCCGACCGGCGTGACGATCAGCCCGGCCACCGCGGCGGTCGCGGTGAACACCACGCGGCAGTTCACCGCCAACGCGCTCGATCAGTTCGGCCAGACGGTCGCGCCGCCGCCTTCCTTCGCCTGGACCGTGGCCGGCGGAGGGACGATCAGCCAGACCGGGCTCTTCGCCGCGGGCGACACCTCCGGCGGTCCGTTCACGATCACCGCCACCGCGAACGGCGTGTCCGGCAGCGCGCAGGTCATCGTCGGCGCGGGCACGCCGCCTCTGGTGACGCAGGCCGCTTCGGTGAATCCGAATCCCGTCACCGGCAAGACCGCGACCGTCACCGTGCTCGCGACGGATGACGGCGGCGATGAAGTGCTCACCTACGCGTGGACGGCGACCGGGCCGGCGCAGGTCGCGTTCTCGCCCAACGGCAGCAACGCGGCCCGCGAGAGCACCGCGACCTTCACCCGCGCTGGCACGTACCAGCTCACTGCGACCGTGCAGGATCCCTTCGGGCTCTCCGCGCAGAGCAGCGTGGACGTGGTGGTCGAACAGCGCGCGGGAGAGGTGAAGGTCACGCCGCTGCAGGCGACGGTGAAGCCCAACGGCACGGCGCAGTTCATCGCGCGGGCGAGAGATCAGTTCGGCGCCCCCATGGTTCCGCAGCCGGCCTTCAACTGGGCGGTGTCGGCGGGCGGTAGCATCGACGCGGAGGGGAAGTTCACCGCGGGCGCGACCTCCGGTGGTCCGCACACGGTCACCGCGAACTCCGGCGGCTTCGGCGCCACCGCGCAGGTGGTGGTCACGCAGCAGGAGCCGCCCGCGCTGGTGGTGGCGCTGGCGAGCCCGACGAACGGCGCGAAGCTGCTGGGCAACGTGAAGCTGTCCGCGCAGGTGAACGACGCGCCCCGGGTGGCGCTGGTGCGCTTCACCGTGGACGACGTGGAGATCGGCGAGGCGCAGCTGGCGCCCTACGAGCTGACCTGGGACACGCGCACGCATCCGGACGGCGCGCGACGGCTGCGCGCGGGCGTGCTCGATGCGGCGGGGAACACCACCTGGTCTCAGGAGATCACGGTGGAGCTGACGAACAACGCGCCGGACACCACGAAGCCCACCGTCACCATCCTCAGCCCGCAGCCGGGGCCGCTGTCGGGGATGATCACCGTGCTCGCGGATGCGACCGACGATCGCGGCGTCACGCAGGTCACCTTCAGCGTGGACGGCGCGCCGTTCGCCAGCCTCGTCGAGCCGCCGTGGCAGGCGGAGTTCGATGCGTCGGCCTTCTCCGGCGGGAACCACGTGCTCGCGGTCACCGCGCTCGATGCGGCGGGCAACGAGGGCCGCGCGGAGCTCGGCTTTGGCGGGGGAGGCGGCTGTGGCTGCGGCGCCGGCGGAGCAGGGTGGCTCCTGCCGTTCGGGCTCTTCGCGCTGGTGGGGACGCTGCGGCGCAGGAGGCGCTGACCGGTTGGAGGGGAGACGGCCGGGCGCATTGGCTTGGTGGCGGTAGAGACGATGCGCAGCGTGAGGGCTGTGCGACCCAGACTGGCGACCTACATCGACGACCACCTGCTCGGCGCGTTCGTGGCGGAGGAGCTGGTCATGCAGTGTCTCGAGCGCGGCTTCGAGCGTCACCGCCCGGTGCTGGAGGCGTTCCTCGAGGAGCTGCGCGAGGACCGCCGCGAGCTGCTCGCGGTGCAGAGCGCGTTGGGGTTCCGCACGGCGCTGACCAAGCTCGTGGCGGGTCGCATCGGCGGAAGGCTGGGACGGATCGGGGTGAAGGAGAAGGGCCTGTTCTTCTCGCCCGCGAGCAACTTCCTCGCGCTGGAGCAGATCGCCACCGGCATCGACGGGAAGCACGCGCTCTGGCTCTCGTTCCGGGTGCTCGCGCCGAACGACGAGCGCCTGCGCGCCTTCGACTTCGCCGGGCTCGCCCATCGCGCGGAGCGGCAGCGGCAGACGATCGAGGGGCTGCGCCGAGACGCCGCGCGGCTCGCGTTCGTGCACGAGCTCCACGTGCCCGAGCCGTAGGCGGCCCGCCGAGGCGGCCCCTTTTGAATAACTGCGCCGGCCTCCCGTCCGAGCGGAGGACATGCCCGCTCTCCGCTCCCCGAGGCCTGCCATGAAGACGCACCTCTCGCTCATCGTCTCCCTCTTCGCCGCGTGTGCGCTCCTGTGGGCGGGCGACGCCGAGGCCCGCTTCGGGAAGGCCTCCGACCCGAAGGACGCGAAGGCGTCGAAGCAGTCGAAGAGCAACGAGAAGAAGAGCGGCTCCGCGTCCGGCTCGAGCGCTTCGAAGAGCGAGCACCGCGCGGAGAAGAGGTCGCAGCCGCGCGCACACGCCGCCAGCGCGGTGCCGGTGCGCGGGGCCCATGCCGCCGGCCCGGTCTACGCCGCCTCCGAGCCCTGCTGCGGCCACCGTCCGGTGGTGGTGCGCAGCCGCACCTACGTCAGCTCCGGCGCACACGTGCACTCGCACCACGACGACGGCCACGGCAGCGGCCCCGAGCTGCAGCGCTTCGAGTTGATGGCGGGCGCGCAGCCGGCGCTCGGCGCGGGGATCCTCAGCGCCGGGATGCTCGCGGACTGGAGCAGCTGGGGCTTCGACACGCGGGTGGATCACCTCGTGTTCCTGCCCGAGGAGTGGGGCTCGCCGATGGACACGGTCACGCTCTTCGACGCGTCGATCACCCGCGCGATCGTCTCCGGCGAGAAGGGCCGGCTCCGCGGGCACCTCGGGCTCTCCTCGGCGTTCGCGCCGGACGCGACGTTCCTCGGGCCCTACGGCGGGCTCTCCGCCTCGGCGAAGATCCTCGGGCCGCTGACCTTCGATGCGGCCGCGAACCTCACGCTCTTCCCCTTCACGAAGGTCGATACCCGCGCGGGCCTCGGCCTCCGGCTGGGCGTGGTGGAGGTGCGCGGCGGCATGCGCCTGCTGGCCATCAACGACCAGGGCCGGGTGGACGGTGTGAGCAACAGCGAGCTGTTCGTCGGCCCCTACGCGTCCGCCGGCCTCGTGTTCTAGGCCCGGTGCCTACGCAGGCCTCCCGCCATCGACGAGCACGCGGTGGCGGTAGAGCGTGAGCAGCACGGCCTCGTCGAGGTCCGCGCCGTGCTTCTCCCGCAGCCGCGCGCGCACGGAGTCCACGGGCTCGCCGCCGCCGCGGAACTCCACCAGCAGCGAGTACGCGACGCCGGGCAGCTCCAGCGCCTCGTTCTCGCTGTACGCACCGAGCGCCACGCTCCCATGCGGCCGCCACTGCACGGTGGCCTCCGGGTTGAAGCGAAGAGTCGAAGGCAGCGTGGGCTCCGTCGCCGCGCGCAGCCGGTTTCGCAGCACGTCCCGCTGCAGCTCGCCGTCGAGCCCGAGCATCCGCTCGAGATCCGCGGCGGTGAGGCCGGACACGAGCCGGAAGCACTCGCGGTAGAAGTCCTCCTCGCGGCCGGTCCACTCCTTCCACAGCGCGCGGTGATCGCCGAGCGGCGTGCCGAGACCGTCGAGCTCCTCCGGTCCGAGGATCCCCACGCTGCCATCGTCGCGATCGCGGCCCTCGTCGAGGAACGCGGGCAACAGCTTCCAGACTGCCCAGCGCGACAGCTGCACCTCCACCAGCGTGAGGAAGCGCTTCGTCTCCGTCCACTGCGCACGCCCGTCGGCGCCGGCGACGTACTGGCAGAAGTAGGTGGAGCAGACGGCCTCGCGCCAGGGCCACACCGTGCAGCCGCCGGTGTCACGCGAGAAGTACGGGCAGAGCAGGCTCTCCGCCTTGCCGAAGGACTTGCGCGCGTGCGCGTAGAGAAGGTTGTAGGAGGCCGGCGCGCGCAGCCACTGCGGGGTCGCGCCCTGGCGATCACGGATGCGCTCGGAGATGCGGCGGCGGCCCTCGGCGAGCTCCGGGCGTTCGTCGGAGAGGATCGCGCCCACGAGGTAGTTCGGCAGCCGCGGGTGGTAGGTGCAGCACTTCGTGTCCGGGCGGAAGAAGCGCGACACGCCGTCCACCGAGTCCACGCGAGCGGTGCGCGCCGAGCCCTCGCACATCGCGCAGTTGGCGCAGGTGGCCTTCTCCTCGTGCGGGATCTCCGCGCGGAAGAGCTCCGGGAGCAGGTTCGCGTAGAGGACGGGGAGCGAGTCGATGATCCGCGGCATGCCTCGTCCCTATCTCGCGAGGCGCGCGTGCGGAAGTGGAGCGGACTTGCCCAGCCGTTCGACTGGGACACAAGCTGTCTCTTCGAACTCCGGAGGTCGTTGCAGATGAGGGCAGTCGTGTCGGTCAGGTCGATTCTCACGGGCGCGTTGGCGGCGGCCGCGCTGCTGCTCTCCGGTTGCGCGCTGGAGGGACCCCAGGGCTCTGCAGGTGCGGCGGGTCCGACCGGCGCCACCGGCCCCACGGGGCCGACCGGTGAGACCGGCATGCAGGGACCGCGCGGCGCGACGGGCGAGTCGGTGACGCTGACCGCGGTGGCGCAGGGAAGCGCCGCGTGCCCCGGCGGCGGCGTGCGGCTGCAGGTGGGGATGGGACAGGCCGCGTACGCGTGCAACGGCACCGCGGGAACGGCGGGGATGCCGGGCGCGACCGGGCCGACCGGACCCACGGGGCCTGCAGGTGCGCCCGGACCGGTGGGCTCGCCGGGCGATCCCGGGCCGCCGGGAACGACGGGGCAGGACGTGTTCGAGGCCCTCGGCACCGCGCAGCTGCAGGTCACGAGTTCGACCACTGCGTGGACGCTGGTGCCGGGGCTCGTGCAGACGGTGAACGTGCCCGCCAACGCGGTCGTGTACGTCTCCACCAGCGGCGGCATGCAGAGCACCGGCGCCACCTCCACGAGCTGCAGCGTGGTGGACGTGGGCCTCTTCCACAACGCGGCGAGCGTCCCGTCCGTCGCGCGGCGCGTCTCCATCGTGAACAGCTCGCAGCTGGCGCAGCTCGTGGGGAACTGGTCGATGGCGCGCTCGTTCACCAACCTCACGCCGGGCCCGCACAGTTTCGCGGTCGGCGCGGTGAGCGGGATGAGCGGGTTGCCGTGCGCGTCGACCGCGAACGTCAGCAGCTCCGCGGCGCCGCAGCTTCAGGGCGTGCTCACCGTGATGATCCTCAACCGCTGAACCGATCGACCGAGCGAGGTCACCATGTCCCCCGTCGCGTTCTCCTTCGTGATCCGCAGAGGGCTCCTGGCCGCGGTGATGGCGAGTCTGCTCGGGAGCGTAGGGCTCGTCGCGAGCGGCTGCGGGATTGCGCCCGCGCCGCAGGTCGGCGGAACCGACGCGGGCGAGACCTTCGCCGACGGCGGCGGTGAGCACGCAGCGGACGCCGGCCGCGCTGATGCCGGAGAGAACGGGGAAGGCGACGGCGGCACAGGGACGGATGGCGGTGTCGTCCCGGACGCCGGTGTCACGGACGCGGGCGTGGAGGGCGCCGAGCTCATCGCCGCGAGGCCCTACCGCTTCGTCGTTCCGCCCGGACACGACGCGACGGCGCCGGCCCCGCTGGTGGTGCTCTTCCACGGCTACGGCGCGGATGGTGCGAATCAGGACCTCTACTTCGGGCTCGGCGCGGTGGCCCAGCGCGAGGGCTTTCTGCTCGCCACCCCCGACGGCACCTTCGACTCCAGCGCGCGCCGGTTCTGGAACGCCACCGACGCCTGCTGCGACTTCGAGAGCCGGGGGATCGA
Organism: Pseudomonadota bacterium; assembly: GCA_023423535.1. Classification (GTDB taxonomy): domain Bacteria; phylum Myxococcota; class Myxococcia; order Myxococcales; family Myxococcaceae; genus JAFAFL01. Next base: position 4,078 of record JAFAFL010000106.1, on the reverse strand, counting down.
CGACGTGGCCTACTTCCGCGCGGTCGTCGCCGACGTTCGGTCGAAGTTTGCGGTCGATCCGAAGCGCATCTACGCGGTCGGCCACTCCAACGGCGGCTTCATGGCGCACCGGCTGGCGTGCGACGCGGCGGACGTCCTCGCGGCGATCGTCTCGTTGGCCGGTGCCGGCTTCGCGGACGAGGCGGCGTGTCAGCCCTCCGCCCCTGTGTCGGTGCTGCAGGTTCACGGCACCGCGGACGCGACGATCCTCTACGGCGGCGGCGCGCTCTTCGGGCGGGCCTATCCGTCGGCGCAGCAGACGGTAGCGGACTGGGCCTCTCGCAACGGGTGCAGCGCGGTGACGGAGGAGGGGAACGCGAAGGACCTCGTGCCCACGCTCGTCGGTGCCGAGACGGCCGTCCGCGCCCACGGCGGTTGCACCGGCGGCGCCGCGGAGCTGTGGACGGTGCAGAACGGCGGGCACATCCCCGCGTTCAACACCAACGCGACGCAGCCAGGCTCGTGGCCGCAGGAAGTGTGGCGGTTCCTGCGCGATCACCCGAAACCGTGAGCCGGGCCGGACCGGGCCGAGCCGAGCCGGTCGAACGTCACCCTCCGCTGGTGACGTAGATGAGCATCAGGCACATCTCGTCGGCGGTGCCCTCGCCCCAGGTGATCTCGCGGTCGGTGGGGTTGTCCCAGGTGCAGGTCAGCCGGACCCTGTCGCCCTCGTTGAGCGGGATGCCGCGCAGGTCCGTGTAGAAGTACGACTGCTGCCAGTGGAACTGCCACTTCGGGATGTCGATGAGGCAGGCCTCTTCACCGCCGGCGCGCTCGACCTCGAGGCGGATGCTGCGCCCGAGCAGGTGCATGTGCGGCATCACGCCCCACAGCGTGATCGGCAGCGGGACCTCGTACTCGAGCGTGGTGCTCTGGTCGGTGGAGCGGGGCGCGAGCCGGAAGTCGTCAGCCGGCAGCGGGAACATGTGGCCCTTCAGCGGACGAGGCTGCTGCGCGAACTGCAGCGCGACCTTCGTGCGGTCCGGCTCTCGCGCCGAGGAGAGGTTGTAGTGGACCTGCATCACCAGCACGTCGTCCGAGTAGAGCGTCATCCCCGTCGAGCGCGGCAGCACCACCGCCCCCGAGCCCGGCGCCCACGCGCCCACCATCCGCGGCGAGCCGCCCGGTCCGCCGAAGCAGGTGTAGCCGAGCCCCGCCTCCGCGCTGTCCCGCTGCTGCGCCTCTTCACGGTCCATCGCGTAGAGGATCACGTGGTGCACCGTGCGGGTGGAGCCGGGGAGGATCTCGAAGCCGATGAGATCGCGCGCGGAGGTGACGCCGGTCTCGGCGATGAGGCAGCGGTAGTCGTCGCTCGCGCCGTCGGGCGGGAGGTAGTCCTCGTCGGCGCTCACCTCTGCATCCACCCACGCGAGCGAGGGCAGCTTCGCGGGCGCGGGAGGTGCGGCGGGCGGCGAGCCCTCCGGCGAATCGAGCGCCACCCAGCGCGCGATCTGGTCGATCTCCTCCTGAGGCATCCGGCGCGACCCGTGGAAGCTCTGGCAGTCGTCGCTCGGCATCCAGGGCGGCATCCGGCGCTGCACCACCGCGTCGGCAATGGCCAGCGCGTGCGTCTGCGCCTGCTCGAAGGTGCTCAGCGCGAAGGGCGCGATCCCTCCCTGCACGTGGCAGCCGCCGCACCGGGCCTCGATGATCGGGTGGATGTCGCCGTGCCACGTGGGTTCGGTGGACGCGGGCGGCTCTTCGGTGGGGCCGCAGCCGCCCGTCACCAGCGCGACCGCGAGTGCTGCCGCCACGGCGAGGGACATCGAGGGACGCAGGTGCATTCCGCGACGTGTACCAAACGCATCCGGCGCGGCGCCAACCGGGCCCCGAGGCATTCACGCGCCTGCGACGGCCGAGCCCGGACGACGAGGAACGTCACCGCGGACAGAGCGTCGCTCCCTCTCACGTGCTGAGAAAAAGAGAGCCGGCGCGCGCGGCGTGCCGCGCCCATCGCGTGCCGCCCTGCTCGTGTTGAACGCGCGCTTTGGCGCGTGCTCTGTTGCGCCGCTTTTCGCGGTACCGCACACCCCGGAGGGACGCATGCGGCCTGGACTCTTTCTCACGGTCGCCCTGGCCCTGGCCGGCACGCGCGCGGCGGCGCAGTCGGACGTGGCGGTGGTGCTCGACACCAACGGGGCGATCCACGGCGGCTTCCCTCTCCAGTCCGCGTTCTGCCGCGAGACCGCGAAGCGCTTCCTGCAGGTGAACCCGGACCAGTTCGACGGCGTGGTCACCTTCACCACCCGGAGCCTGAGCGACCTCGAGAACGTGCAGCAGGGCACCCCGGTGATGCTCACCGCGCAGGGGATCAGCACCTCGCCGTCCTTCAACTTCTCCGCGAGCTACGGCAGCAACAACAAGCTCGCGCAGTGCGTCTTCATGGGCTCGCTGCAGAAGCTCCCCAACAACCCCGACGGGCCGGTGCAGGTGTTTTTCGGTCTGCCGCTGGGACTGACCGGCGTGGAGCTCGTCGGCCACGAGTACGGCCATCACTGGCTGCTCTGGCTCATGTACGACAAGGCCGACGGCCGGGGCCCGCAGCACCTGCTGCGCGGCTACGAGAGCGGCAGCCCCAACGGGCACTACAACTACCACGCGGACTCGCACTCGGTGATGTACGGCAACTTCATCACCGACCACGGCAACGGGAGCTTCACGCTCGCCGGCGGCGACCGGAAGTACGGCCACCTCGACCAGTACCTCATGGGCCTGCGCGCGCCGAATGAGACCGCCGACACCTTCCTCATCGACGACGGCAGCGGCGAGGGCAACCCGGCCGTGGCCATCCCCAAGGGCCAGACCGCGACGAAGATCGGCACCCGGGTGGACGTCACCGTGGACGACGTCATCCGCGCGATGGGACCCCGCGTGCCGTCCTCTGCCACCGCGCAGAAGTGCTGGCGCGTGGCGTTCATCCTCGTCGCGGAGCAGGGCACCACGCCCACCGCCGCGCAGCTCGACAAGGTCGATGCCTACCGCCGCCGCTTCGAGCAGTGGTTCACCTGGGCCACCGACGGCCGCGGCACGATGGACACCCGCCTCGACGGCACCGGCTGCGGCACCCCGGCCATGCCCGACGCGGGGATGCCCGAGGACGCCGGCACCACGCCCTCCGACGCAGGCAGCGACGAGGACGCCGGCTCCAACGACGATGACGCCGGAGCAGGGGACACCGATGCAGGCCTCACCGGAGGCGCGGACGCGGGTGGCGGCACGGTCGATGCGGGGTCCGATGCAGACGGCGACGACATCGGGACCCTCAAGCCCGGCTGCGGCTGCGTGGCCGCCGACGGGAGCGTGCTGTGGCTCGCCCTCCTCGGGATGGGCGCGGCTGCCGCGAGGTCGCGTCGCCGTCGGTGAGGCCATGCCGCGACAGTGGGCCCGTGCATCCGGGGCCCGCTGCCGCTGCTGCCCCCAACCGCCAGCCGGTCGCCACGCCGCGCTCGGAAATGACCGGCATGGGCGGGCCACCGTCAGAACAGCTGACCCGCGGGCCCCGGCTGTCCCGCCAGGCCGGCGCTGCTGCCGCCGAAGCAGGTACGTGATGCGCCCGCGCCCCCGGCGCCTCCACCCGTCGCAGTGAGCGTGCTGCCCGAGGGCGTGATCGAGGTGGAGAGCCGCACCAGCGCATAGGAGGCGCCGCCCTGACCGCCACCTCCGTGGCCACCGCGCCCGCCGCCTCCTCCGATGCCGCCGTTGCCGCCGCGGCCCACCTCGTTCGTGCAGTTGTTGCCGCCCGCGCCGCCTGCGCCCCCGGAACCTCCGCAGCCGCCCGCGCCGCCTGCGCCTCCCGCGCCGCCACGTCCCGCCGTGAGCGTGCTGCTGGTGACCGTCGCGCCCGTCGAGCTCACCAGCACCACGGCGAAGCTCCCGCCGCCGCTGCCGCCGCCGGTCCCTCGGGTGCCGCCGCAGCCGCCTCCGCCACCACCCCCACCGCCGTTGCCGGTGCCGCCGTTGCAGAGCGGACCGGACTGTCCTCCGCCGCCGCCACCTCCGCCGCCGCCGGTACCGTTCACGCCCGCCAACCCGTCACCTC
>JAFAFL010000088.1 GCA_023423535.1 Pseudomonadota bacterium | reverse complement strand
CGGGCGGTGGCGGTCACACGCGTCCGCGAGCGTCTTATGGAAGTGGACCGCGTCGTCCTCGAACACGTAATACGGCGTGAGGTCTGCACCTCCGCCGAACCAGAGGATGTCTCCCTTGGTCAAGCAGCGGAAATTCGCATGGGTGGTCGGCACCATCGGTGAGCGCGGGTGCAACACCAGGGAGATACCGCTCGCCCGGAACTGCGTGCCCTCGCCCGGCATGTGGGCGGCGAGCTCGGCGGGGAGGTCCCCTTCGACGCTCGACCAGTTCACCCCCGCCTTCTCGAACAGCACCCCGCCCTCGAGCACGCGGGCGATGCCGCCGCCGCCACCCGGGCGCTGCCACGCGTCGGCGCCGAAGTCCTTCGCCCCGTCGGCGTCGGCGAGTGTGCGGCAGATCGTGCCTTGCAGCTCCTGGAAGAACTTCGCGGCGCGATCGAACAGGTCCGACACGCTGACGATGCTACCATCGAGCGAGCGCTTCGACTGATGTGGGCCGCGATCCGACTCCTGCGCGCACTACGCGTGTTCGCGGTCATCTTCCTCAGCTACCTGTGGCAGATGTCGCTCGCGCGGCTGTGGCCCGATCGCTACGGCCGGCGGGAGCGCTGGCAGAAGATCAACCGTCGCAACGCGAAGCGCATGTACCGCGGCTTCGTGAAGCTGCGCGGCGTCTACATCAAGCTCGGCCAGATCCTGTCCGTGATGGGCACGTTCCTGCCCCGCGAGTACACGGAAGAGCTCGAGGGGCTGCAGGACGACGTCCCGCCCGCCTCGTACGCGAGCGTGAAGCGGACGTTCGTGAAGTCGTTCGGCAAGACGCCGCACCAGGTCTTCACGACCTTCAATGAGGAGCCGATCGCGGCCGCGTCCCTCGGTCAGGTTCACCAGGCGACGAGCGCCGACGGCGAGCGCCTCGCGGTGAAGATCCTCTATCCGAACGTCGCGACGATCATCAAGATCGACCTCAAGGTCCTCGGCTGGGCGCTCGCGCTGTACAAGAACTTCGTCCCGATCCAGCAGATCAGCCGCGTGCACGAGCAGCTCGCCGACATGCTGTCGCGCGAGACCGACCTCCTCAACGAGGCGCGCTGCATCGATCGGATGTCGGCGAACTTCGAGGGCGACCCGGACGTCCTGTTCCCGAAGGTCTACAAGCAGTGGTCGAGCGCGACCGTGATGACGATGACGTTCATGGACGGCGTCAAGATCACGAAGCAGGACGCGCTGTCGAAGCTGCAGCTCGACCCGTATGACGTCGCGACGAAGCTGATCAAGGTCTTCTACAAGCAGCTGTTCATCGATCGCTTCTTCCACGCCGATCCGCACCCCGGAAACTTCTTCGTGCAGCGCGGGCCCGAGGGCCAGGTCCGCATCGTCGTGCTCGACCTCGGCTCCGCGACCGAGCTCGGCGATCACCTCGCCGACGGCATGTTCGACATCCTGTCCGGGCTGATGACCCGCAAGGACGACCTCGTCGTGAAGGGCATCGGCACGATGGGCTTCGTCGCGCCCAACGGCGACCGCGTGCTGCTCGAGCGCACCGTGCGCAAGTACTTCGAGAAGCTCCTCAACCTCAACATCAGCGACTTCTCGAAGATCGATCCGAAGGTCGCCGAGCAGCTCGCCGATCCCGAGATGAGGCGCGAGGAGCTGCGCGAGCTGATGAAGTCGATCGCGTATCCCGAGGGCTGGTTCTACGTCGAGCGCGCCGCGGTGATCATGTTCGGCCTGCAGGCGACGATCGCGCCCAAGCTCAACGGCATCCACGTCGGCTTCCCGTACATCACGCAGTTCATCTTCGAGCGCAACGCGAAGCGCCTCGCCGAGGCCGCCGCGCAGCAGAAGGCCGAGGTCACGGGCCGCCTGTCGCGCCGCGAGATCCTCGAGGCCGCCGAGAGCGAGTCGAAGAAGAAGCTGACGGACTCGAAGATCGAGCCGAAGCCCGCCGAAGACGCGCTGCTCAATTAGCGAAATCGTCACGTCGCATCCACGTCGCGTGCTGGTCGCACGCAGTCGCACGATGGTGTGATTTCGGAGGCCGCGATACGACGATCGGATGTCACGCCGTTCCGTCGCAACGCTGCTGCTCGCCCTCGCCGCCTGCGGCGACAACCAGGACCCCGTCACGACGCCGGATGCGGGCCCCGAGCCCGACGCCGGACCGATCGAGGTGCCCCTCGACCGCGCGCAGGCCGGTGGATCCCCGGAGGCCGTGGTCGTCGTCGGAACGCGCGCGTACGTCGGCGTCGGACCGCGCCTCGCGATCTGGGACCTGGCGGGCGTGAATGGGCCGACGTTCGTCGGTGAGAGCGCGCCGCTGCGGGGCATCGTCGATGCGATCGCCGTCGTCGGAGACCGCGCGTACGTCGCCGAGCGCAAGGATCTCGACAGCATGATCCACGTCATCGACATCTCGAACCCGGCCGCGCCCGTCGAGACCGCGTCGCTGTCGGTCGGCGTCGGCATGTACACGAACATCCGCGACCTCGAGGCGGGCGAAGGCGCGACGCTCTACGTCGCCGATCAGGAGCAGGGCGTCGTCGAGCTCTCGCTCGCGAATCCCGACGCACCGACGAAGGTCCGCGTCGGCGGCAACGGCGGTGTCACCGGCCTCCAGCTCGTGGGCAAGCGGCTGTACACGATCGGCCAGAGCTTCATCGGGTCCGGCTACAACGTGCTCGAGACCGACAACGAGCTCGCGGAGCTCGGCGGCAGCAGCGCCGGCACCGCGGCGGGCGTCGCGTTCAGCGGCAACCTGATGGTCACCGCGGGTCCCGACGGCATCTTCGTCCAGGACGTCACCGATCCGAACAACCCCGTCCAGCGCTTCGCGTTCGGCGAGCCCGACGAGGGCCCGTTCGCGCGCGCGATCGCGATCCGCGGCACGACCGCGTACATCCCCGCCGATGACGGCATGCACGTGCTCGATCTGACGACGCCGACCGCGATCACGCGCACCGGTCCGATCGCCGCGCTGACGACGAACGTCAACGACGCCGCCGCGAGCAACGACGCGCTCGCCGTCATCACCGACCGCGGCCGCATGCTGACCTACGGGCTCTCCGCGCCGACCCTGCCGAGCGAGGGCCGCGTCGTCGACGTCTCGCTGTGCGCGGACTGCGTCGGCGTCGCCGTCAAGGACACGACCCTGTACCTCGCGGACATCGTCGGCGGCGTCCGCACCGGCACGCTCGCGGATCTGAAGAGCATCGCGCGTTCGCCCGCGCTGCCGGTCGTCCCCGATAGCGGCGGCCTGCAGTTCGTGTTCGAGGACGTCCAGATCGCGGGTGACCACGTCTACGTCGCCGACTGGTTGTTCGGCCTTCGCATCTACGACGCATCGACGCCGAGCGCGATCACGCCGGTCGGCGCGGTCGGCACCGGCGGCTCGCCGTCGGGCGTCGCGATCGACGGCACCACCGCGTTCGTCGCCGAGGGCACGAACGGGGGCGCGCTCAAGGCGTTCGATGTCAGCACGCCATCGATCCCGAGCTTCATCGGTGGTCACGAGACCAGCAAGGCGATGGACGTCGACATCCGCGGTGGCATCGCCTACGTCGCGGACGAGCCGCTGACCGGCCCCGGCGGCCTGCGCCTGTTCGACATCAACGTGCTGACGCTGATGAAGCCGCTCGGTGTCTACAGCCAGGACTGCGAGGCCGCGCGCGACGTGGCGCTGCTCGGCAACCTCGCGATCGTCGCGTGTGGCGGGGACGGCTTCCACATCGTCGACGTCTCGAACACGCTCGCGCCGGCGCGCGTCGCCGTGATCCCCGCGCCCGAGACCGCGCAGGCATGGTCGGTCGGAACGTACGAGGGCCACGCCGTCCTCGGTCACGACTTCGGCGTCATCGTCGTCTCCCTCGCGACGCCGTCGTCGCCGCAGACCGTCGCGACGCACGCGACCGCGACGCCCGTCCGCGCGATCGCCGCCCCGTCGCCGGGCCGCGTGATCGCCGCCGCGGGCCTGTCCGGCGTGTATCAGTGGAAGATCGACTGAGCTAGCGCCGGCGGCCGAGCTTCGCGATCCGCTCGAGGATCGGCAGCGTCAGCGACGGAAACGGGCGCAGCAGGTGGATCGGCGCCGCGCGGTACGCCGGCAGCGTGCGCGCGAGCTTCGGGCGCTCGACGAGCCGGACCGCCGCGTCGGCGACATCGTCCATCGCGAGCAGCGGGCCGCTCGCGAACAGGAGCTTCGAGGCTTCGTCGCCCGCGACGTGGTCGGTCATGTCGCCCTTGATCGCGGCCGGCAGGAGCGAGCTCACCGTGATCGGCCGCTTCGCCGTGCGCAGCTCGCTCGCGAGGGACAGCGAGTACCCGAGCACGCCGTGCTTCGTCGCGCCGTACACCGCGAGCCCCGGCGTCGGCGTGATCGACGACATCGACGCGATGTTGAGGATCGTGCCCTCGCGCATCGTCTCGACGGCGGCGTGGCAGCCCCAGATCACGCCCAGGAGGTTGACCTCGACCATGCGCCGCGTCGCCTCGTCGTCGACGGTCCAGCTCTCGCCGACCGTCAGCACGCCCGCATTGTTGACCCACACGCGCAGGTCCCCGAGGCGCGACGCGGCGAGCGCGACGGCGCGGTGCGCGTCGGGATCGCGGACGTCGTGCTTCATCCCGGTCCCGTCGACGAGCGCGGCCGTGACC
>JAFAFL010000076.1 GCA_023423535.1 Pseudomonadota bacterium | reverse complement strand
CGGCCTCCGGGGGGCCTGCGGATGCCCCCGGCGAGGCGTCAGTCAGCGCTGATTGAGGCCGTGCCCGGGACCGCCCGGTGGGGTGGGGCGATCCCCGTTCCTGCCTGGACGCCCCGCGGCACGGGCTTTCGCCCGTGTCGCGGAGCGGGGCAGGGGAGGGTTCTCCCCTCGGGGCCGCTGCACCGCCGCCGCATCGGTGGGGACGGCGCCGCCGCCGCGCTCCGCTTCCCGACCCCTCCCTCACAACGACGTGATGGAGGGGTCGGGAAGCGGTGCTCTGGGAGTTCCCCAGTGGAAGGCGGCGGCGGTGCAGCGGAGGGGGAGGTGAGTCCCCTCCAGAGGAGCCCTCTCTTCATCTCTCTCTATCTCTCTGAAGCGAGAAGTCAGAGGAGGAAGGAAGAAGAGAGAACACAGAAATCAAAGTCAAAACCAACAGCAACAACAACAGCAACGACAACGGCAACAGCAAAGGCAGTGGGTGGGGGAACTGCTGGTGCTCGTCAGGTTCAGTGAGGAGGAGTTCGGATGGCTTCAGCAGCGCCAATGCGGCGGGAGCGACTGACGGAGCGGGATCGTCAGTTGATGGTGATGCTGGCGACGGCGAGGTACCTCTCGACGGCTCAGCTGGTGCAGGTCGGGTTCCGGGGGAAGCACGTGAAGCGGTGCCTGTCTCGACTCCGTGTGCTGGCGGCGGAAGGGAAGGGCGGCGTGGCGAAGCCCTACCTCCGGCGTATTCGCTTCCGGAGCCACGCGGGGCACGACGACGTCGCTTGGGCCCTGACGCCGCTGGGGTACTGGCTGGCGGGGGAGGTTTCCGGGCGCGCTCTGCGCGGGCCCCGTCTCACCGGCCGGGACGAGTTCCTCGACCACGCCCTCACGCTCAACGAGCTCCTCGTCCGGCTCGTCGAGCCGCACCTCGATCCGTCCGGATGTGTCCGCGCGACCCGGCTCCCGTGGCGCTGGGTGTCGTCGGAGTCCGCAAGGCTCCCCTGGCGCGAGTACCTCGCGGCCGGGAAGACCCGCGAGCGCCTCATCCTCCCCGACGCCGTGCTCGAGCTGCCCGCGGCGCGGCGGCGCATCTTCCTCGAGTGCGAGATGGGCACCCACTCCATCGAGTCGGCGACCGGGACCAAACCGGGCGCGACGATCGCAAAGGCGGAGCGCTACGAGTCCTTCGTCATGGGCTTCGCGGAGGCGGGCCGGAAGACCACCTTCTACGAGAAGACTTTCCCGGACGCCTTCACGCCGGAGGTCCTCTTCGTCGTTCCCTCCGCCGTCCGCGCCGCGAACATCAACAGTGCTCTCCAGCGGTGGAGCGCGGGGCGTGGCGTACGCCGCCTCGCGCTGCGCGCGCTCGTCGTGGAGGAGGCTGCTGCGCAGCTCCTTCCACTGACCGGCGTGGTCGCGCCCCCGCCTGCGGCTCCGCCGCCTGGACCGGCCGGCTCGCCCTCTTCCTTGAGTGACGCCGATCGGCGGCTCCTGGCAACCTTCGTCCACGACACCATCGCCCACTTCAAGTCCGCTCGCGCGGAGGCTCGCGTGAAAGGCGTCGCCCCGCCGGCGTACCCGTCCGGTGCGGAGCAGGTGCGCGAACTCGTGCTGCGCTGGAGCGGTGGGGCAGGTGTCGCGCGCGGCGGAGGTGCAGCATGAGCGGTGCTCCCGCTCAGACGGCGACGGGGCGCCCTCGCCAGCAGATCCCCCTGCTCCCGCGACTCGGCCTCGCCTTCCTCTTCTTCGTCCTCGCGTGCGAAGGGCTCTATCGCGCTCTGGCGCTTCCCGCGTTCGCGAGTGGTCCTGGCTCCGCCATCATCACCCGGCTCACGGCCCCGGTGCTCGCGCGGTATCTCGCGGTGCGCGGGTGGGTCCTAGACCATCCCCTCCTCGCCGCCTGCGCCGTTGCCGGCGCCGTCGCGCTCACAGTGGTCGCGCTGCGGTACTGGCTGCTCTTCTGGCACAACCAGGTCGTCGCGCGGCTGTCCGGCACGAAGTTCAGCGCGGACGTCGCCGGCTTCCCGCTCCGCACCTTTGACCTCGTCGAGCAGATCGCGCGACGGCCGCCGAAGCACTACTTCGTTGGACTGAGGCCGGTGGACGGCCTGCTCCGGCGCCGCTGGGAGCCGGTCTACCTCTCGCAGCGACAGAAGACGATGCACCGCCACGTCATCGGGAAGACGGGCAGCGGCAAGACGATGTCGGTCCTCTGGCCTTCGGCGCTCCAGGATGCGCTCGACGGTAAGGGTGTCCTCGTCATGGACGCGAAGGGCTCTGACGAGAACATCCGCACCATGAAGGGCATCGCGGCTCTCGCGGAGCGCCTCCCGGAGCTCAAGGTGTTCGCATTGCCGGCGTGGAACCGGCCTCAGCTCTTCAGCCACACGTACAACATGGTGTACGTGCGCCCGCGGACTCCTACCGACGAGGGCGGCGATCCGGTGGCCACCGCCGAGCGCGTCTTCAGCGTCCTGCCGCTCGGCGACAACGAGTACTACAACACCCAGGCGCAGATCATCTTCACCAACCTCTGCCGCGTCCTCCACGGCATGGTCGACGAGCGCGGCTATGGCCTGCCGTTCGTCCTCCGCGACGTGGTGGTCCTTCTCAAGGGCGTAGGAGGAAAGGGCGGCTGGTCGCGCGCGCTCGACCACTGCCTCCACAACTCGAAGGACATGGACGCCGCGCGCGAGGTGCAGTCGCAGATCGATCGCCTCGGCCAGGACGTGCACAAGTGCTTCAGCGGCATCGTCGGGGCGCTGGACAAGTTCCTCTCGCCGCTCGTGAACGCCTACGACCCGGACATCATCTTCGAGGAGGTCCTGGAGCGGAACGGCCTCGTCTACGTCCAGCTCCCGGCGAACCTCTTCAAGATCCAGGCGCCGGCGATGGGGAAGGTGATGCTGATGGACGTCCAGCAGGAGGGGAGCCTGCGGCAGGTCTTCCGCTCCGCGCGCAACCAGACGCCCTTCGCCGTGATGGTCGACGAGTTCTACAACTTCGCCGACATCTCCATCGTCGACTCGCTGAACAAGCTCCGCGACGCGAACCTGGAGTACACCCTCGCGCACCAGTCAATCGCGGACCTCGAGCTCGTCAGCAAGGAGTTCGCCGTCGCGGTCTGGGACAACACGCGCACGAAGGACATCCTCAACCAGGACAACCCTGAGCTGTGCGAGAAGTTGGCGAAGAGCATCGGCACCCACCAGATCATCGAGAAGACCGTCCGGATGCAGCAGGGCGCTCTGTTCACGTCCCTCACGACGGGCGACGCCTCGACGAAGCTCGTCGAGTCCTACCGGCTCCATCCGAACGCCATCAAGAGCCTCGAGCGCTGCGGACAGGGCTACCTCTACAACGACGAAGCCCTCGTCCCCGTCTCCTACGGCATGCTCCCGGACATCTCGTGCGACCTGCCGCTGCCCCGAAAGGACCAGGCGCGCGCACGCGGTCTCCGGCTCTACGAGCACTTCATCACGAGCGCGGACATCGTTGCGGATGCCTGAGGCACGCCCCAGCTCGCGCCGAAGAGGGTGTCCGCAGCTGCGGCGTTGCACGAGTTTCGGCCGGGCGGCTCGGTGCCTCTCCTCGAGCGCGGAGCTCCCAACCCGCGCCGGCGTCCGAACGGCCCGCACTGGCCGTGGCTCCGGGAAGGGCCGCGGCCCCCGATCGCCTCTGACGGCGAAGCCCCCTCCGTGCTGGCTCATCCTGGCGTGGAGCCCTGCATCGAGCGCTCCTTGCTCCGCTCCGCGCCGTCCTCGAAACGTCCCGCCCTCCGCACGCGGCCGCGCCAGCAAACAGCGCTGTCACGTCCGCTGCCCCTGACGGGGGTCGGTCGGGACCTCGGCCGGCGCTGCGCTTCGAGGGGCTCAGCTCCATCCGCTCCTCACTGGGTGAGAGCGGGATGGAGCCGCTCCCCAACAACAGGAGCACACGAACCATGCAGACCTTCAACGTCAAGAAGAAGCACATCAGCAAGGCGGGCGGCGCCATCTACAAGGACGTCGGGACCCTCGTCATCCGCGACAACGGCAAGACCGGCGTCCTCTTCCTCAACCACCTCGAGGGCGAGTTCGCGCTCTTCGCGAAGGAGGAGAAGGAGAAGACCTCGGACACCCCGGCCGCAGCGGAACCCGCCGGGGCGGCGTAGCGCCCTCCAGGCCCCGTCTCCGGACGGGGCCTCCAGCTGCCGAGGTGCGCGCGGGCTGCACGCCCGCGCTTCGGTCCTCCGTGGATCGCGCCGTCGACCACCGCGGCGGGGGCGTCCCTCCGGGCCGCGGCTACGCCGCTCGTGTACTCGCCCTGACGTGCAGCGGCGCTTCGACTGCAGCACCTAGCCGGCGCGCACGGCGGCAATGGGGGTGGGGGGAGGGTGGGTCACTCCTTCCGCTCCGACCTGTTGACGCGAAGTGCCCCGTCCCACGTACAACCTCACACCGAAGGAGTTCCTGATGACGCATGAGAAGAAGCCCCTGCAGCGCACCTCCTCTGCCTCCCCCACCGTCGAGCTTCCCTGGCGCGGCGGTGTCATCACCGGCCCCGACGAGGAGAGCGTTCGCACGGTCATCGCCGAGCTGGAGGACGGCGCCGAGCGGAGCGCGCGGTGGCCCAGCTCGGGTCGCGAGGCCATGAGCAAGCTCGTCCAGTCCTTCCCCTCACTCACTCATGCGGCGGGGGTCACCCCGTGGGACCAGGATGCGTTCCTCCGCTGGCTCTGCAGCAAGGGTCTGAGCCACGGCGAACTCCACGCCGGGCGGTTCGTCCTGCAGGTGTGGAACCAGACCGCCCCCTGGGAGGACATCGCGCGCGAGGAGGGCCACCCGTACCCGTCGCACGCTGCTCCCTTCGCGTTTTTCGATGCGGTTGCCACGTGGGACCGCCCGCACCTCGCCGCGTTCCTCGCGTGGGTGGACGCGCCCTTCTATCCTTGAGGCGCGGGGAGGCTGAGTGGCAGCGGCGTATTGGCGACCGTGCAGAGTGAGATAAGAAGCGGGCCGCGATGGCAACTCGCCTCCCCACGTCTGAGCACGTAGACGACGCCGCGTCGCTCGTCGCCGAGGCCCGCGTCACCACGCCCCCTGCCGTTGGGCTGGCGCAGCTCGAGGCACTCAGGAAGCAGGCGCGGTCACTGGCCGAGTCGGTGCCACCGAAGCTGAGGCTGGCGTACGCGCGCTCCTTCTGCTGCGAGACCGTTACTAGGTACTGGTCGAAGTTGCGGCCGAGACCGCGCCGCGATCTTCGAGAGTGGACGGGCGAGCCGTCGCCTCTGAAGGGTTATGCGCTCGAGCTGGCCGAGGCTATTGCCGACGCTGCCGCCGCGCGCGATGCGGACGAGGCCAGCTACCTCGTTGGACGCATCTACGCGACGATGCTCCCCGAGGACTTCAGGTCGCAGAACGGAGTCTTCTACACGCCTCCGCATGTGGTCCGGCGCCTCCTCGATGCGGTGGAGGCCGCGGGCATTGACTGGGCGCAGGCCGCCGTCCTCGATCCGGCCTGTGGCGGTGGAGCGTTCCTTGGCCCCGTGTTGCGACGGATGGCGCCGTCGATGCGAGGTAGCGACCGCAGGCTGATTCTGCGGCAGCTCCAGCGCCGGCTCCGAGGGTTCGAGCTCGACGCCTTCTCCGCGTGGATGTCGTCGGTATTCGTTGATGCCACGCTCTTCGAGGAACTGGGCATCTCGGGCGACGAGGGTTTCTCTCTCGTCGATGTGACTGACAGTCTAGAGCGCCAGTCCTCCGGCGAGTTTGACCTGATCATCGGCAACCCGCCGTACGGGCGCGTAAAGCTCGCGCCGACTGTCCGGCAGCGCTTCACGCGAAGTCTCTTCGGCCACGCCAATCTGTACGGACTGTTCCTGGACCTGGCCGTCGATCTGGCGAAGCCCCAAGGGCTCATCGCGTACGTCACCCCCACCGGGTTTCTCTGCGGCGAGTACTTCAAGAACCTGCGTGCGGTGCTTGGTGCGAACGCGCCACCCGCAGCGCTGGAGTTCATTACGGACCGCGAAGGCGTGTTCGATGACGTGCTCCAGGAGACGCTGTTAGCGGTGTTCCGGAAGTCCGGGCGACGCGGCGATCCTGAGGTCCGCTTCGTCGACGTGAAGGGCGATCAGCTCAATGTGAGTAGCGCTGGCGCGGTGACACTTCCTTCCTCGGACGCACATCCGTGGATCGTGCCCAGAGCGCCTTCCGCCGTTGGGATCGCCTCGCGCATGCGGAACATGACGGCGCGCCTCGCGGATTGGGGGTACGCCGTCAGCACGGGTCCTCTCGTCTGGAACCGGTACAAGGAGCAGCTGAGGCAGAAGCCCGGCTCCGGGGCGGTGCCGTTGATCTGGGCAGAGGCGGTGAGCGCCGATGGGACGTTCACCTTCAGGGCCGCCCGCCGGAATCACGCCCCCTATTTTCAGCTGAAGAAGGGCGACGACGCCCTCGCGGTGCGACGGCCCTGCGTATTACTCCAGCGCACGACCTCGAAGGAGCAGCTGCGGCGCCTCGTCGCCGCACAGCTCCCGCAGGAGTTCCTCGACGAGCACGGCGCGATCACGGTGGAGAACCATTTGAACATGATCGTGCCCATCGTTCCGGAGCCCGCGGTGGACACGAAGACCCTCGCGGCGTTCCTCAATAGCGGCATCGCCGACCGTGCCTTCCGGTGCATCAGCGGCACGGTCGCAGTCTCGGCGTACGAGCTTGAGTCGATGCCGCTTCCTCCTGCCTGGGCGATGAAGGGGCTTGCCGACCTATTGAACGGACCGCATCGGCGCGACGAGGTCGACGTCTTCTGCGCGCGCCTCTACGGTGAGAAATGATTCGGAAGCTGCCCCCTTATGTCTCTCGCGAGGTGGTGATCGCCCGGCTTCAGCGGATCTTCCCTGAGGGACTGCCGAACCGTAACTACGTGGTGCGGGACTTGGCCGGTGCGACCGTCTTCACGATGCTCTACGTGGGCGCCGTGGAGGGGGTCGGCGAGTTCATCGGCCCGAAGCATGTGTACCGGATGGGCGATGAGCAGGCCGCACTGACGTCCGACGCCGCGCGCGTGGAGTATGGCAAAGAGGTCCTGGCGCCCGGTTTCACCTCGCGCGGGCCTTCCTGGTACGCGGACAACACGCGGGAGCCGATCCGGGACGAGACCTTGCGGCACGGTCTGATGACCGTCGGCGCTGCCTTCGCGCGGACGGATGTGCCGACAACATCTCCCGCCCCGAGGCACGCGCTGTACGCGGACTTCGCTGCTCTCTTCGACCCGTCACTCGAGGGAGATGAGCTGTCGGCAGCGATCCTGAAGTGGCGTGAGAAGCGCCTCAGCAAGCCCGCGCTCATGAAGATCGCCATGACGTCTGCGGGCGCCGCACTCACCGGAGACAAGGTGCCGGTTCAGTTTCCGAATCGGTCGGTCCGTCACCTGTCGCCCGGCCCCAGCTCCGTCATCACCAAGGCTGTCATCGAGGAGTTCGCACCCCGGTTTCTGAATCAGCCTACGGTTCTTTCGCTCAGCGAGAGCTCCAACAAGGTCATCGAGCAGGACCAGATGCTCGCTAAGATGATCGGGCTGAACATCGACCAGCAGAGAAACCTGCCGGACATCGTCCTGGCTGACTTGGGCGACCCGATCCAGCTCGTCTTCGTCGAGGTGGTTGCGACGGACGGGCCGGTGCATGAGGCTCGCCGGGCGGAGCTTCTGGCACTAGCTACGTCGGCCGGGTTCGCGGAGTCCGATGTAGCTTTCGTCACGGCCTTCCTGAGTCGCACGGAGCAGGCGTTTCGCAGGTCCGTCGCAGCGCTCGCTTGGAACTCGTTCGTCTGGTTGGCCTCGGAGCCGGGGGCCATTATCGCGCTGTTCGAGCCCCCCGGATCGACCGTGAAGCTGAACGCCCTGCTCGCCGCGGGTCGGAGGGGAGAGGCATAGAACGAGCAACTCGGACGGTTGGACGGGCCTGCTTTTGTGCCGGCCGGAGGCGGCCTACCACCACCGTCATCATCCGACTCGGCGTCAGGCGTTGAGGAGTATCCTCCGAAGCTCCGGCCGGGCCCGCAGCAGCCGCTGGTGGATGCGCTGAAACTTCACTCGATTCCACCCGAGTAGGCCGCGCGCCTCCTCGAATGAGTCCGTCAGCATTCGTGCCGCTACCAGTTCCCTGACTTCGGGATCGCACACGCTGCGCTCCCATGCCTGCTGCAGCGCAAGGCTCGACTCCAGCTCTTCCCACGGGTTCGTGGCGGGCGGCCGGAGCTCGCCCGGCGCCGAATAGACGAGCCGGGCTTGGCTCCGCGACGCTCCATCGCAGTCGTTCGCGTCACGCGAGACCTGCCGCTGCAGGTACCTGACTGGGTCCTTGGCACTCCGCCAGTTGCTGCGGAGGAGAGCGCTGCCGACGCGCCACCAATCCGCTCGAGGCATTCGGAGGTAGTCGCTCGTGAAGTCGATCAGCGCCTGCTTGTCCTCGGGTTTTCCCTGCCGCGCGGACCAGTACGCTTCCTCGCAGAAGTCCAGCTGCGTCGGCATCTGGAACGTGAAGGGCCGGAGACGCTCTGCCGCGGAGGCCACCTGCTCGAAGGCGACCAGGAACTTCAAGATAGGCGGGCCCCAGATCGCGCGATTCTCCTCCGCCCACGCCTCCATCTGCATGATGGGCGATGCGTAGGCTTGGAGAAGCCCGTCCAGGGCGGAGTGCGTGAGATGAGCTGTCGCCTGAAGGGTCGGACGCAGCACCTCCGCGAGATGCGCTGTCACCTGGAGGGTCGGGCGCAACATCTGCTCGAGCTGGCGCTCGAACCGCATCATCTGCTCGAACGCTCTCGGCAGGCCACTCCCGCTCACGCGGTCGAGGAGAGTAAGAGCGCTGGAGTCGGGTACCGACAGTGGGATTCGCTTCATGTGTGGAGTGTCCTTTCGAAGGGGTGACATCCGCATTGCGTCACCTCCTAAAAGGGCTCCGCAGTTCCCGGCCGGCCCACGACAACGCTCGAGGTTTTCTTTGCGGAAAGCCGGTGCCGTGGTAAGGTCCACTACTTAGTTCCAATAAGCCATCTTATGTCAACTTCCCGCCGGTGCTCGTCGTACTCGGCTCCAGGGAGTCGAGCGTTCGCTCTATGAGCCCCAGCACCTCCTCGACCGAACGGCCCTCCTGCTTGTTCCAGTCCTGAAGATCCGAGCTCCGGAGCTCCACGGTGCGCGCGAGCCAGGAGAGCGCGGCCTTTGCTCCGATTGTTCGCTGCTGCGGTTGTGACCAGAGCTGCATCGCCGCCTTGTAGACCGCCCCGACGATGCTGAACCGCGCGGCCTCGGGCTTCGCCCAGTCGATCCGGTTGCCTGCTTCGTCCACGGCAGTCTCCCAAGGCGTCCAGCCGTGCTCCACGAGGACCTCTCGGGCCCTGGCGAGCACGTCGCGCGACATGCCACCGGGCCGGTGATCACGTCGCTCCCTGTCGAAGCGGCCCTTGCTTTGGAGCTCACTCAGAAATCGCGCCGCCTCACGGATGGCTGCGACCTTCAGCTCGGCCTGTCCCTGCTCCTCCGGCGACTGGTACAGCCTCTCCCACGAGTCGTGCTTCGCCAGCAGCGCCGCCTCTGCGTCGCGGATGGTGCGCTGCGTGGGGGGCGGGTTTCTCGGCATCTCCAGAACGCTGAAGGGGTCGTCCTTCCAGAGAAACTCCAGCGAATAGGCCTCCAGACGCCGCTCGAGCGCATCGCGTGAGACTTCAAAGAGACCCGCGAGCTCGGGCACCGCCGGCCGAAGTCGATACTCCAGCTGCGGCCGGAGGAGGACGTCCGGCATGAGCAGCTCCGCCGCGAAGCTCATCGCGGCCTCGTCGCTGGCAGAGCGGGCGTATGCGCCGTCTGGCTTGTTCAGGGCGTAGTAGAGCGCGACTGCGATCGTGAAGCGTTGCCTCGCCGGCGGGTCCGACGCCCGTACGATGATGCGTCCCTGGCCCCTGCCTCCACGCGCATCCAGCCCCCCCGCACGGCCCTCCATCTCGAGCCACTCCACAGTCAGTCCGAGGCGCCGCGCCATCGCCGTGACATCCACCGGCGGCTTCGTCACCGCGAATCGCTCTAGGAGCGCTGCTGGCGTAGGGGCGTTCGACCGGAGCGAGCGAAAGTCCTCGATTGCGCCCCTGGCGGCAGGAGCGCGGGGTGCCACCTCGCCCTGCTGCGCCGCCTCCTGCGTCGGCGGCGGGACAGGCGGCGCGGCTCCGGGCGTGCAGTCCAGCCCCTTCGCGACGAGCCTCCTCAGCGCGTCCAGCTTCCCTTTCCGACGAGAACCCATCCGCCGACTTCCTCCCCTGCCGCAGTTGGGGCCTACAGCCCCAAACCCCTGTTGCTCCGCGCTTCTCGCGCGATGCCCCTTGCGCGCTCACCTCGGAGCTCGGCGGCCGACACGAAGGATACCTTCCTCCTGGGCCCCGCACTTCCCCCTCGAGCTGCCGTTGCGACGACTGCAGGTGCGCGCGAGCTCGCGCAGAACTTCAGCGACCGTCCACGTCAGAGACTCAGCCGTCCGCGAGTCGAGACTGCCTGTGAAGAGGGCGTCTCGCTGCGGACGTTGGTCCATCCACTGCAGAGGCCGCCTCTCGTGGCTGCGCGCACGTTTCTCGTCGAGAGGGTGTTCAGAGCTGACGACGGTCGATCCGAGCGTCTCCTGCTTGGCCTGCTCGTCCTCGACGACGAGCGGAACGAGGGGCTTCTCACGCTTCGTTTCGCGCTCCCAGGCGAAGCCCTCGTCCGCCTGGCTCCTGACTCTACGCCCAGCGACGTGACCGCGGGTTCCTCGTCATCCTCACCCTGAGGAACCCCTTCTGCGCCACGCCTCCGGCAGGACGACTGCTGCGGCCCGGCTCGGTGCTGCCGCGCCCCGCCGCTCGCTCCCTGCTTCCAAGGCCGCATCGCTGCTGACATAAACCCGCCGACGCGCGCGGATGGCCCGCGAGTGGATTTAGTATTGACCTTGGTTCGCCGGATGATGCATAAACCGCATCATGCGACGAGCGTTAGGAGTGTGGCCCATGGCCAAGACGCCTTCTCAGATTGAGATGTTTGCCACGTCGCTGCGGATTCCCGTGCCCGACGCCGACTGGGCGCGCGCAGAGCGCGGCCAGGTGACCGGCTCGTTCAATTCCTCCATCTGTGAGGCCGTCGCGGACGCGCGGACGCTCTTCCAGCTCCCGTCGATCATCCGCGAGGAGCTCGAGCGCGACATGGAGGCGTTCGGGAAGGAGTGGACGCGCGACTACGTCATCCACCTGCTCACCCTCCGCTACCAGGCGCTCATCCGCGGTGACGTGGCGCCCGGCGAAGGCTGGGGCGCGCCGCCGAAGACGGCGGCGAAGCCGAAGAAGTAGCGGAGTGCCCAATGGCCCAGCAGCGCCCACTCACCACCCGTCGCCGCATTGGCCTGTTGCCGATGCGCGAGCGCTTCGTGGCGGTGGCCCTGCTCGGCTGTTCGCTCCTGCCTCCCGGGGCAATCCTCGTTGGGCGGTTTGCGGCTTCTGACGACGACTCCTTCCTCGTGCTGCTCGGCCAGCGCCCCGCTCTCGCGGTGGTGCTCGCGGCACTGATGGCGGTCCTCGTCCTCTTCCTGTGGGAGCGGCCCCGGGCACTTTCGCCCGCGGCCTATGGCGCTCAGCTGCGCCAGCGCCTCCAGGAAGTGCAGGCCGTCTACCACCGCGCGCTCGCGCGCCAACAAGAGGAGCACCCCGATGCAGACCCCGACGCAGTCGATCCCCAACAACCGCCCGAACGCTGACACGACGTCTTTGCTGCGAGGCGCCGCGCGCTTCCTGCTGCTCTTCCTCGTCGTCGGCGTCGCGGATCTCGCCGTTGCCCAGGCCGCTGGATACCCCGGGCAGAAGCTCCTCGAGTTCGCGCGCGCCTACATCATCGCGCCGCTCGGCCTGCTCTCCATCGTTGTCGCGCTGGCGGCGAGCGTCTTCCGGCCGGACTTCGTCCGCGGCGCCGTCTACGCCGCGATCATCTCTGCCGTCCTCTTCTTCCTGATCTCGTCGGCGCCCTCGCTGATGAACGCGATGAAGGGATAGCCGTCCGGTGCGCGCGCCCATCTACCGCAACATCGAGGCCCGCAACACCCTCCTCGGCTTGGCGTTCCCGTCCGAGGTGCTCGTCGTCCTCTCGGCGTTCTGGGTCTCGATGCTGCTCCTGCCGCCTGGCACCGCACTGCTCTGCGGCATCGGTGCCTACGCCGGCGTGCGGCTGCTGGCCTACGGCCGCGCGCCTCTCTTCCTGCAGCACGGCATGTTGTTCCTTTTCCGGCGGGGCTACGCGCGCGGCCGTCTTTCGGCGGCCGCGCGCATGCGCACGCCTCGCTTTCCACACGCGGCCTATGTCTGCCGCGACCTCCCCCGGAGGCGCCGGTGAGAGAACTCCCCCTTGCAGACCTCATCCCTCTCTGGCGCACGCTGCGCGAGTCAGAGACGACCATCCTCGTCACGCCGGCGCTGGACTACGTCGGCGCGCTCGAGCTGACAGGAGTCGACGCCCGCTTCATGGGCGAAGAGCAGCTCGACGCCCTGGGAGAAGGCCTCCGGAGCTTCGTCGGGTCGATCGACGACGAGGCCTCCCTCCTCTTCCTCTACCGGGTTGGGCACGACGCCGAAGAGGACATTCGCGAGTACGAGACCCACTGCGCTGCTGCGGAGCCGTCGGCACTCCGTGAGTACGTCGCGTCTCGCGCGCGCTGGCTGCGCGCACGGAAGCTGCGGCGCGTGCGGCTTTACCTCTTCTTCTCCGCTCGGCCGTTCGCGAAGAGCGCGCTCTCCCGCGGCCACATCGGCGCCCGGCTGATGTTCGCTTCGCCGGCGAAGGTGACGGCGGAGTTTCATGCGCGCGAGGTGCAGGCGCTATCGACGCTGCGCGATCGCCTCGCAGGCCGTCTGGCGCAAATGGGCATCGTCTCGCGCGAGCTGACCGTCGACGACGTCTGGCGGCTCCACTACGAGATGCTCAATCCCACTCTGGCGGCGGCGCGTGCAGCACCCCCGCGTATCCAGGTGCGCGATCAGCTCTTCGACGACTCGCACATCGCCCGGCACGGAGAGGAACTCCGCGAACTGTCAGAGGCGGAGCAGCTGGTGTTCGAGGACCTGCAGGACGCCCGAGGGCACTTTCGCCAGGGGGAGACCTTCCGCAGGGTGTGCACGCTGAAGGTGCTCCCGGAGGGCGGTACCGACTACTTCGCGAGCGAGCCGCTGCTCCAGCTCTCCACTCCAGCTCCCGACGGCGAGGCGGTGCCGTTCGCGTACACGCTGGCTGTCGCCCTGCACATTCAGCCGCAGGGGAAGACGCGCTGGCTCCTCAATGCGCAGCACGGCCTCGTCGACGCTCTCCGCAATGCCATCCCCTTCCTCGCGGACAACAGCGTCGCGCGCCAGGCGGCCGATGAAGCGAAGCAGCGGAGCATCAGCGAGCTCTTCGAAGAGCTGAACGAGATGAGCAGCAAGATTGTCACTCTCTCCGTCAGCGTTCTTCTGGAGGGTCCCTCTCTCGACGTCCTGGACGCGCGCACCGAGGCGGCTCGCGCCGCTTTCGGCGCGGCAGGCAACAGCGAGCTGCTCGTCGAAGACGTGGCCCAGGTTCCGGCGTTTCTCTCGATGCTCCCCGGTGCCGGGGCGTATCAGCTCCGCAAGAAGTCCTGCACGAGCCGCAACGCCGGTGACTTCCTGCCGGTCTTCGCCCCGTGGCGCGGGACCAGCCGGGCTTCGAGCCTATTGCTCACGCCAGGTGGCGACGTTCTGCGGTTCGACCTCTTCGACAAGCGCCTCGCGGCTGCACACCACGGCCTCGTCGTCGCGGACACCGGCTCCGGAAAGTCGGTCGGCCTGGGAGCGCTCACGCTCGACGCGCTCGCCGCCGGCGTGGATGCCATCCTCGTCGACAACGGCAACAGCTGGCGACCGCTCACGGAGCTGCTCGGTGGCACCCACATCCCCGTCGACATCCGGACCTCCATCTCTCCCTTCGTGGGCTACGGCCAGATCGTCGACGCCCAGGGCGAGCTCGACAACGACGCCATTCAGGACGTGGTCAGCTTCCTCGAGGTGTGTCTCCGCGAGCCGGAGAAGCCCTCCTTCAACCGCCTCACCACCGACCTCGTCGCGCGTGCGGTGCGTCGTTGCTACCTGGAGCGGTTTCGCGAGCGCCCGGAGCAGCGTCCGCTCATCTCCGATTTCCGCGCGGCGATCGCCGAGTTCCCGTCGAGCCACCCAGACGACAAGGCCGTCGCGGCAGACCTCGCACGCCGGCTGGCCATCTTCTGCGACGGCATCTACGCCGACTTCCTCAACCGCCCCTCGAAGCTGGACTTCTCTGCGCGCATCCTGACGTTCGACCTCCAGCACGTCTCGAAGAACCCGGTGACCAAAGCGGTGGCGATGGCCACCATCATGCAGGCCATCACCAATCGCGCTGCGGCGCGGCGGAACCGGACGCTCGTCGAAATCGACGAGGGGCACGAGCACCTCGGCTCCGACGAGGTGGCCGAGCGCTACCTCGCGGGGTGCTACCGGAAGATGCGCAAGTACGACGTGGCGATGTGGATGATCAGCCAGCAGTTCTCCGACTTCCGCAACTCGAAGGTCGGCGACGCCATCATCAACAACTCCAAGCTCAAGCTCTTCCTCCGGCACGACGCGGGCCATGACCAGGTCATCGAGCACTTCCACCTGCCGGAGCGCGCGGCACACGCCTTCCGGTCGCTGCAGCGCCGCAGCGGCCACTACTCCGACTTTCTGCTCATGTACGGGCAGAAGCTCAGCACGGTCCGCCTCGCGCTTCACCCGCTGGCCTACTGGATTCTGACGACGGATCCGGACGACCGGCGGCTCATCGACCGCGCGGCGGAGAAGAACCCGCTCCTCGGCCGGCTCCAGCTCCTCGAGGAGCTCGCCGCCCGCTACCCCCATGGCGCTCCGCGCGCCTCACCCCGAGCCGTCCACGCTGCCTGAGCAGGAGGTCCGCACATGCGTAGTTCGACCCGCATCGCCGCTGCACTCTCCCTAACCCTCTCCCTGACTGTGGGTGTCCGCCCGGCCGCGGCCGACATCGCTGGCGCCGACATCCCCATCCTTCTCGACCTCCTCGTGAATTCGTTCACGGAGATCGAGCAGCTGCGCCAGCAGGTGCGCGTTGCGCGGCAGACGTACGAGGAGACCAAGGCCCTCGTCGGCTATGCCCAGGACGCCCACCGCGCGTTCGAGTCGTACCAGAAGTACAGCGGCGAGATGTTCGGCGCGGACCTGCTCGCCACGCTCGACCGCTCCTTCCCTGACCTCGCCTACTTCCACAACGAGATCCAGACCGGAGGCATCCTCAACGCGGGGGAGAACCCGGTGCTGCGGCAGAAGATGGTGTACTGCGCGGGGCGGCGCTTCGCCGGTTCCGACTGCGTTGAAGTGCACCGCGCCGTCACGCTGGGTGAGGCGCGGGATGCCATCGCCACCGCGTTCGGCACCGCGCCGGACGGCCCGATGGGCGTCGAAGCGCGTGTCGCCGATCAGGAGGCCGCGGTCGCCCTGGCCTCCGGCTCCGCCCAGATGGGGCGGAACCAGGTCAACCGCGCGAATGCCCGTTCCTTGCTCGCCCTTTGCACTGCCGGCACGAGCGAGGAGAACATCGCAGCGTGCCAGGCCGCGGCGCACACCGCTGAGCTGCTGCAGCTGGAGCAGCAGACGCTCATCTCCGACCAGCTGGTGGAGGCCAACCGGCTGCAGGCCGTTCGCGTCCTCCAGGAGAACGCGGCCCGGAAGCGCGAGCTCGAGGAGGCGCGGCAGCGGCGCGAAATGGTGCTCGAGGCCTCCGAGCTCCTCGGCGCGAAGCCCGCCAAGGTGAAGACCGAGGGGCTCGACTTCTTCGGCACGACTGGAGGCCGGTAATGCGGCGCCTAGCTCTTTTGGGCGCGCTGGCGCTTCCGGCGCCTGCCCTCGCCGGCAACATCGCGTTCGACCTGACGCGGGGGCCTGCCGCGCAGCTGCTCGGCACCACCAGTGGGCTGGCCTGGAGCCTGTTGGGCTTCTTCTTCCTGCTGGCGCTGCTGCAGGAGGCCTTCGGTACTTCGCCCGTGGGGGCGCGTGACTACGCCGGCTGCGTGTGGCGCGCCATTGTCGCCCTCGTCGTCCTGCGCTTCTACGGCGTGCTCGTCGGCTCCGTCTTCAACCTCACCCAGGGCATCGCCGAGCGGCTCACGCCGGAGCTCGCGACTCTGAAGTTCGGCGCTGCGGCGAAGTTGGCCTTCGTCGAGCGAATGTCGGACGTCGCCGTGACGAGCGGCGCAGCGCAGGGCAGTACGTCTGCACCCGGCATGGGCTTCAAGGAGTCGGTCGCTGCGGCGGTCGGAGGGCAGATCTTCGACGCGATCGTGCACGTCCTCATGCTGGGGGCCGAGCTCTCCCACTGGGTCGTCGCGCGCACGGGCACCCTCTCTGCGGTGACCCTCTACATCCTCGGCCCGCTCGCGGTGGTCGCATCCATCCCGCGCGGCTCCGGCGTAGGCGGCGCGTGGTTCCGCACCTTCCTCACCTTCGCGTGCTGGCCCATCCTTTCCGGCCTCCTGCTGCAGCTCACCCTCTCCGTAGGACTCGACGGCTCGGAGCTGAAGGACCTCAGCAACACCACCGGCGCTCTGGCCATCTCTCTCGTCCTCGCTGGCAGCGCCGTGATGGTCCCGAAGCTGGCGTCGCTTCTCATCGGCGCCGCCTCACCCGACCTCGCCGGAAGCTCGCTCCTCGCCACAAAGGCGATGGCCCTGAAGGCGGCAGTCATTGCGAAAACCGGCGGTGGCGCGGCTGTCGCTGGTCACGTTGCTCGCGGCGCTGCTCGTGGTGCCGTCCGTCGTCCCTAGCCAGGAGAACCCACATGTCCGCATCCGTTAGCCGTGTCCCTGTCGTTCGCACATCCTCGTCGCCCCGTGCGGCCGGCGCTCCGCCTGCCATATGGGCCGCGTTCCTCCGCCAGGGCGCGTGGAAGAACTGGGTCCTCGTCGGGCAGATGGCGCTCATCGCGCTGCTCGTCCTCGTCAACATGCGGATGGCCACGCGCGCACCTGACGTGGTGGTCGTCGGGCCCGACGGGAAGGGTCAGTATCTCGACCGCCGTGTCGCGAGCGACGCGCTGCTCTCCTTCATCCAGGAGCAGAAGGGCCAGCCGAGTGACGTGACGGTCACCCGGTTCACGCGCGACTTCGTCACGCGGGCCCTCGCCATCAACAGCTCCACGGTGGCTGAGGCATGGCCCGAGGCGTTGGGCATGATGGCGCCGGAGCTCCGTGCGCGCCTCGAGCAGGAATCGACCGCGCAGAAGCTCATCGAGACCTACCGCCTCGCCCAGGTGCGCACCCGCCTCACCTTCGACGACCTCGACCTTGTGGAGCGCACCCGGGAGCTCCTTCACGTTCGCGCGACGGTCACCCGCGAGAAGCACGGCTTGCTCGACCGTCGCACTCCGACGGTCGACCGCCTGCACGTGGACCTTGTGCAGCGTGTAGTGCCTCGCTCGGCCGCTCGTCCGGACGGCCTCGAAGTTCTCGAATGGCGATTGAGCCCCGCCGTGGCAGAAAATCCCGCATCTCCGTCCTCTCCTGCTCGCGCGGAGTCGTCGCCATGAGCCGCTTCTACGTCCAAATCTCTCTAGCCCTCGTTGTTGCGGTTCTTCCGCGCCTGGCGGTCGCTTCAGACCAGCCTGCGGGGGCGCGCACTCCGAAGCAGTCCGGCCGGGCGGCGCCGCCGTCCTCGGCGTCCCCGTCCTCGCCAACTCCTTCGCTGGAGCTCATCCGGCGCACGCTCACCATCACGGACGAGACGCTGAGCACGGTGGCTGAAATCCACGTCGCCGAGGGCGTCCCTACCAGCATTGCGTTCCAGATCCCCCTCCGCACGGGCGGCGTCCTGCTCGCTGACGCGCAGGACGTCTTCTACCCGCCCCAGGCGATGGAGCGCGTTGTGCTGCTCGTGCCGAAGAAGGCGCCGCGGCCGGGCGCGCTCACGACCCTGACTGTCACGCTGGAGGACGGCACGATCCTGCCGTTTCGCCTGACGACGCACCCTTCGCGCGCGGACGTCCAGGTCGACGTGGTGTTGCAGCTCGAGGCGAGGGCGTCGCCCGAGTCGCCGGCAGCGCTGCGCGCCGCGAACACTCAGCTGCGCGCGCAGCTCGACGAGTGTCAGGCAACGCAGGGGCGCGCTGGTATTCGCAACGTGGCCAGTCTCATCGTCGCCCAGGATGCCGAGCGGCCGCAG
The DNA here is from genome assembly GCA_023423535.1 of Pseudomonadota bacterium. GTDB lineage: Bacteria > Myxococcota > Myxococcia > Myxococcales > Myxococcaceae > JAFAFL01. The sequence goes on along the minus strand of JAFAFL010000076.1, from coordinate 28,373 downwards.
ACGTTCATCGTCGAGCGCCGAGAGCTCCGTGCGCTCGACAAGCAGAGCAGGCTGCTCGTGCAGGTCCGGCAGGTCTACAGGCTCTTCGACTACACGTATGTCGTCCTCACGGTGGAGAACCGTGATCCGACGCGCGCGTGGGTCCTCGACCGGCCGGAGGTGAAGGTCGACGGCGGCGGCGAAGCCGCGGACGCGAAGGTCGAGGCCTTCGTCGCCGAAATGAACGCGCTTCCGCCTGATGAGGTGGAGCGCGTCGTCATCGCCTTCAAGACGCCTGAGCAGACAGCTTCCCAGACGTACACGCTCCAGCTCTTCGAGAAGAACGGCAATCGCCACGTTCGGCTCGAGGGCCTTCGCCTCTGAGGCACCCATGACGACCGAGCTCAAGCCCGATTACCTCCCGCCTGGCACTGTCGTGCGCGGGTACACCATCCTCGATCGCGTCGGCGCCGGTGGCTTCGGCGCCCTCTACAAGGTCACCGCCGACGAGCGCATCTATGCGTTGAAGCTCAGCACGACGCGGTTCTCCGACTTCACGCCGGAGGAGCAGCGGCGCCAGGAGGAGCGAGCCGACCGGGAGGTCGTTGCGCTCAAGAGCCTCAACCACCCGAACATCGTGCGCGCCCACGAGTTCGGCCGCTGGCCGGACATCGAGACCGGCTACCCGTATATCCTGATGGACTTCGTCGACGGGTACCGCCTCTACGACTGGCGCGACCGCACGACACCCTCGCTCCGCGCCATCTGCATCGTCATCCTGAAGATCGCCCGGGCTCTCCACGAGATGCACCGAGTCCACATCGTGCACCGCGACCTCAAGAGCGAGAACGTCCTCGTCCGCTCAGATGGGGAGCCGGTCATTGTCGACTTCGGCATCTCGAAGCCGAAGTCCAGCTACACGATGACCGCCGCGCGCTCGATGCTCGGGACCTACACCCACTTCACGCCGGAGTACTGCGCGTGGGTGCTCGCAGCCAGCAAGAACAAGACGGACAAGTTCCCGTTCGGGCCCGCACAGGACCTGCACTGCGTCGGCTACATGCTCTACGAGCTGCTGACGGGCGAGCCGCCGTTCCGGAAGACCGATCCGCTCGAAGACAGCCACGACGGCACCTCGGTCCCCCTGAGCCTGCTGGAGGCCATCCGGGACCACCTTCCGCAGCTGCCGTCTGCGCTCAATGAGCGGATCCCCGGTCGCATCGACGACGTGTGCATGTCCCTGCTCGCGAAGAAGCCTGAGCATCGGCCGCAGACCGGCGAGGAACTCGCCCTGGAGCTCGAGCGCGCGCTCGAGCTGGCTGACGAGTCCTGGGACCAGCCCTTCGACGTGCCTGCTCGCGCCTCGCGTGCTGCCCGCGCGCCGTTGGCCGTCACGCGGCCGATCCGGCCGAACGATGCCCCTCCGAACGGCATCTCCATCTCCATCGCTTCTGTGGCCACGCCGTTGCCCCCCGGTGTTGTCGTGGGCGGCGCGGCCGCCGTCCCCCAGCTCTCGGTGGAGGCGATGCCGACCCCTCCTGCCCGTCCGACGTCACTCCGAGCCCAGGCATCGCAGCCACGCTCAGCGTCCGGTGCAGCGCCCATCGGGGGCTTCTCTGCGCCGACGGCGGAGCGCAGCGGGCGCTTCATTCCTCCGGATGCAGCTGCTCCGATCGAGGACCTCCATCCGGACACTCCCGACGCACTGCCCTCTGCCGTGCGGAAGCTGCAGCCACGGTTGAATGCGAGCTCCGCCTCAGCGCAGCGCAGGAAACATCTCCCGCTCGCTCTCGGCGGTGTCCTCGTTGTGCTCGTCGGCTCCTACCTCGCCCTGCTGCAGTGGACGGCGAACAACGCTGACCCCGAGCAAAAGCCCAGGAGCCTCCTGACGGAGGCGCAGCAGCCCGCCACCGCAACACCCTCCACGCCTGCCACCCAAACCCGCCTGCCGCTTGTTCCGCCGGCGTCGCTCGATGCGCCCGCGCCAGGTGCGGCGCCTGCTGAAGTGGCAACGGCCGATGCAGTTGCGGGCGACGAGGTCGCGAAACGACCCTCCGCGCCCACGAGGCGGCCGGGCACCATGAACGAGGACGAACAGGCCATCGACCGGATGTTGGCGGAGCAGTACGGCCGTCCGCAGGTACCGGGAGGTCCTGCTGCACCGAAGGCGCCGCAAGGCCCAGCCTGGCTCAAGACGACGACGGCGCCGGCCGAGGCCGCAACAGCGACCACCCTCGGCATCCCGCTCGGCGCGCATATCCGCGTGAGGCTTCGCAGCAACCTCGATAGCCGGACCGTCGCGAACGGGCCCGTCCAGGCAATGCTGACGCGCCCCTTCGTTCACGCGGGCCAGGTCCTCCTGCCCTCTCGCACGATGCTCTACGGCCGTTCCACTGCGCAGGGTGGGCGCTTCCTCATTCACTTCGGGACCATCCGCCTGCCCGATAGCCGCGAGGTTCGCTTCCAGGGTCTCGCGATGGATCTCGACGACGGCAAGCCGGGCCTGCAGGCCGGGCGGCGCATCGCCGGTGCAGCTCCGAAGCAGGACTCGGTTGCGAAGCAGGTCCTGAAGGACACGGCGAACACGGTTCTCGCGAAGGTGGGCGGCGACACCCCGCAGGAAGTGGCGCGGAACGCCGGCGATCGTGTCGTCAACCAGAGCGGCACGGCGTCGGGGCCGGGCTCCATCGGTGACACGCTCCTGCTCGACCAGGGCGTCGACTTCGACATCTTCGTCGAAGAGGCCTTCTAGCTCGAAAGCCTTTTCGCATCGTTTGCGCATTGCCTATGATGCGCTTTTTAGATTAGATACGGCTCTACCGCATGGCTGCCGCCCTGCGCACTGAAGGAGATCGGAATGCTGCGTCACTCGAAGATGCTTCTGGGCCTGGCCGTAATGATGGCCTTCGTTGCGAGGTTCACCACTGGGTGCGGCGGCGGAGAGCCGGTGCTGCCCACGGGCAAGTCCGAAGGCCAGCTCGCCGGGCTCGTCATCAAGGGCCCGCTCGTGTCCGGTGTCGTCACGGCCTATCAGCTCGACGACTCGCTCGCGCGTGGGCGCGCCCTCGGCTCCGCGACCACCGATGATTCCGGCGCCTTCCGCATCGACCTCCCGAGCTTCAACGGTCCGCTGCTCCTCGTCGCCTCCAGCGGCACGTACACGGAGGAGGCGATCGGCTTTCCCGTGAAGCTCGATGGACACGAGCTCACGCTGCTCCTCCCCGAGTACAAGTCGGGCTCGAAGGTTGAGGGACTGCGGCTCACCCCCATTTCCACCCTCGCCACGGCTGCGACCACTTTTCACGTGCGCGTGAAGGGCAAGGACGTCAAGACGGCGGCGCTCGAGGCGGCGACGCACCTCAACGGCCACTTCGGCAATCTCGATTGGGCCCGAGTCACGCCCGCGGACGTGACTGCTCCCGGCGTGGCGAACATCTCGCCCGAGGCAACTGCAGGGCTCATCCTCGCCGGGCTCTCGTACCAGGCGCGGCAGATGGCCGAGCAGAGCGGCGTATCACCCGGCCTCGTCGTGAACGCGGCCACGCTGACCACCGCGCTCGCGCAGGACCTCGCAGCTGACGGCACCCTCGACGGCATCGGCCCGTCCGGCGCGATCTCGCAGGCGAAGGTGAAGCTCGACGGCTCGACCGCGCGCCAGGGCCTCGCGCAGGCGCTCGCCGCTTTCATCGGCAGTGACCGCAACGGCTCCGCGCTCCGGCTTCCGGAGGTGAAGCCGCTTATCGATGCGCTGGCCACCAACGGGGACCCGTGGCTCTTCTGCCCGCAGCAGGAGACCTCGCCCACGTGCACCGCGAGTGGCATCGACGTTGAGGCGCCGGTCATCGTCTTCGTCTCGCCGGAGTCCGGCTCCGGTGTGCGCGCTTCGGCGGAGCTGCGGATCCGCGCCGAGGACGAGACGGAGATGGCGTCCCTCGCGCTGGCTTCTCCCGGCGTCGTCGTCACCGGCGTGCAGACCACCTACGAGAACGACCGCAAGGTCGCCCTTCTCACCGGCACGCTCGACGTCAGCTCGCGGGAAGATGGGCCGCTCGAGCTCAAGTTCATCGCGCGCGATGTCGCCGGCAACACCACGGAGCGCACCCTCTCCATCATCGTCGCCAACAAGGGCCCGGTCATCACCGTAGGGTCCCCTTCGGCCGGGCTCGTCGTCTCGGGTGCCGTGCTCATCACCGCCACTGCGCAGGCTCAGGCAGGCGCCGTCGCGAAGCTCGAGCTGCGCAATGCCCCTCCCGGCGTGGGCACTGACCAGGTGCCCGCCGCGGACACCTTCGCCGCGTCGTGGGACACGACGAAGTCCCCCGAAGGCCTCGTCACCCTGACCTTCCGTGCCGAAGACACCCTGGGCGGCTTCGCGGACGTGACGGTCGATGTCCACGTGGACAACGTTCCGTTCGGGACCGTCACCACGCAGCTCAGCGCGGGGGCGCCGATCGCCGGCGCCACCGTACAGCTGCTCGCTATCGATGCCGCGACGGGCCTGCCTGTCTCCGGCCGGGCTGGAGGTGCCGTGCTGGGCCAGGGCGGACCGACCCAGCCGGACGGGACGCTCACGTTCACGCTCTCGCAGGAGAACTGGTCCGGCCCCGTGCAGCTCGTCGCCTCGGGTAACGCGCTGTCCTATGTGGACCCCAGCGACGGCGTGACCGTCATCCACCTCCCGTCGACGTTCAAGCTCACGAGCTACATCCCGCAGTACACGACGGGCACTACTCTCACCGCGCCCATCACCCTCTGGACGAGCCTCGCCGACTCCGCCGTGCGTGCTGTGGCGCAGGGCCTGAACCCGTCCCTCTCGACGCCGCAGCCGCTTCCCCAGGCGCAGGCGCTCGTGGATGGCCTCTTCGTCTCCCACGTCTCCAAGCCGGTGACGTGGAGCCTCCGCGACACCCACCCCGTCTCCCTCACCCAGCCTCCTTCGCAGTCGCTCCGCGACGTGGTCTTTGCCGCGATGCCGGACGTTGCGCTCAACCAGCTCGCGCGCGAGCTCGCGGTGCTCGCGGGCCTCACCCCGGGCAGCGCATTCAACGCGCCGATGCTCGTCGACCTTCTTCGCCAGGACCTCGCCGCCGACGGCCTCTTCGATGGCCGCGCCGGGATGCTGCAGCTGCGCACGGGCGGCACCACCCCGCAGGACGTCACCGCGAACACCACTCGCTTTGCACTGGCTATCGCGCTCGACGGCTTCGTCCGCGGTCCCCAGAACCAGGTGGGGATCTCGCGGTCTGACCTGCTCAACGGCAGCCCGCGTGTCTACGACAACTTCTCGCTCGACCAGTCGGTGCTCTACCCCTCGTCGCAGCCGCCGATCCCCTTCGACAACATGCCGCCCACGGTCACCTTCACGGTGCGGTTCGCGGGGCCGGACGGCAGCACCAATAATCTCCCTGTGGGCCCCTCGCAGCTGGTGTCCCATGTCGTCACTGTCGAGGCCGTTGCCGCTGACCCGAGCGGCGTACACGCCATCTCGCTCGAAATGGCGGGCAACCCCTTGACCCCTGCGGCCGGAAGCACGAGCTCGCGGTTCATCGCCGTCGTCCAGACGACCCAGGACGGACCACTGACGTTCACCGCGACGGCCACCGACAAGCTGTCCAACACGGGAACGAGCTCCACCACCGTCACCGTCGACAACACGAAGCCCACCATCAGCGCGGTCCACCCGCAGCCGGGCTTCTACTCGCAAAGCTACCGCGTGGAGGCCTTCGCCAACGACAACACGTCCCTGGCGTCGTTCGACCTCCTGAGCCCGGCCGGAGCCGTGGACGGCGACTCGGCGCTCAACCACATCGACGCGGCCGCGAGCTCGTGGACGCTCGCGCCTGCTCTCGTGGATGGGCCCACCATCGAGACCTTCACCGCGTGCGACGTGGTGCGCAACTGCGAGACCTCAACCCGCGCCGTGACGATCGACCGCACTGCTCCGACGCTCTCACTCGTCGGCAGCGTGCCGCAGCACACCAACCAGTCCTCCGTTACCTTCGCCGTGACGGCCGCAGATCTCGGTGCAGGCGTGAAATCCGTCCATGCCTCGCGCAACGGCTCACCGCAGGTACAGGCGACTCTGGTGGGCGGTGAGTGGCAGTTTCCGCCCGTGGCGCTCGGCAACGGGAGCAACACCATCACCGTCTGGGCCGAAGACCTCGCGATGCCGGCGAACTCTGGGCAGGGGCGCGGTGGTACCCACGAGCTCACGCTGCAGGTGCGCCGTGACACCCAGCCGCCCAGCGTCACCGCGGTGCCGGCAGCTTCCTACCGTTCCGAAGACGGCATGGGCTTCCAGACGAACGCGGACGGCTCGCCGGTGATGCCTGTCGTCTACACCTACGCCTCCAGTGCGCGCGTCGACCTGAACACCGTCACCGCCCTCTACAAGTCCGCTGCACGCCTGAGCTGGGGACCGACCGCTCCCACCGCCGCGCAGCTCGAGGGCACCAACGCGTTCAACACGCCTTTCTTCAAGATCGCCATTCCCTATGACGCCGCGGTCGACGCGCCCATCACCTCCGTCACGTTCAGCTTCACCGTTCAGGGCTGTACGGGATGCACGGGCGCGGTGACGACTCAGGCCGTGCCTGCCATCGCCGCGGCGCCCACGACGGGCTTCCTGAACTTCCTGCTGCCCATCGCGCTCGAGACTCTTCCTGAGCTGGCGCGTACCGGCAGCAACGGCACGCTCCAGGTCGAGACCCGCGTCACCGCCACCGATGCAGCCGGCAACAGCGCGATTCAGTGGCTCGGCGCCAGGCTCTTCCACGTGCAGGCCCCGACGCTCGCGTGGGTGCGTGACATGAACTACGCAGCGAAAAACGATCCTCGCAGCGTGTTCCCGTACCGGGTCTCGAACCAGTCCTACCCGGACCTCTTCAACCCCAACAACGCGAACTTCGCGCCGGACAACTTCGTGCGCGTCGTTCGCTACGTCGCCCACAACCCCCACTCCGTGCCGGTCGGCTTCTACACCCTCCCCGCCTCGAGCTTCGGCCTCACCACGTACGAGTCCTGGGGAGCGGCGGCCTACGCGCTGCCGGGTGCGGACGGCGACACCTACCAGCTCGACGGCCAGACCTTCCGGGTGGGCCCCTATTGGGATGCGAACCCGGGCAGCACCTTCCAGAGCGTGTGTGGCGCCGGCGACTACTTCCCCTGCGGCGCGGGACAGCGAGATAGCCGCTTCCCCATCCACATCATCGGCAATACCAACCCCGCCACGCAGTACGTCTGCCGCAACCTCCCGGCACCGCCGAGCTCCGCGCCGGAGACCCTCTCCTTCGGCCGTCTCGGCTTTGCCAGTGACTCGTTCCGCTACTTCGTCAACGCGAACAGCACCGCCACCGAGACCACCGCGCCGGTCCAGGTCACGGGCGGCTACCGCGTGGTGCCGCCGGCGACGGGCTCCAGCTCCGGCACCGTCGCGGTTTACGTGGGAGGTCCGCGCGCCACCACGCGCACGAAGCCGCTGGCGTGGGGCGCGAACCCCTACGATCCGACTCCCCGCTACCAGTTCTGGTACGCGGACTTCTGGTCCTCGACCGGCACCAACGGCTACTGCTGCGCGCCGCAGAGCCAGCCTTCTGCCTGCCTCACGCGCTACCGCGCGCATCGTTGGTACGAGGTCCTCGGCACCGTCGAGACCCGCAGCCACGGCGCCACGCCTGCGCTCGACGTCACGACGACCGGACTGATGCCCAACGGCTCCGGCGGCTATGAGCGCGTCGGACCGGGCATTAAAACGATCAGCGCTCAAACCTTCACCGTGCAGTTCACGCACTGAGGCCTGCCATGCACCGCTCCATCATCGTCACCTCGCTCGTCGCCGTCGCACTCCTGGGCTGCTCCGGAGGAGCTCGCGGCCCGGCCGGACCCGAGGGGCCGGAAGGTCCCGTCGGCGCGACCGGCCCCCAGGGGCCCATCGGTCCAACCGGCCCGAAGGGGGACACTGGCATGCAGGGGATGCCTGGCGCCCCGGGGATGCCCGGCGTCAACTTCTACCAGTCCCACTCGGACGTCTATTGCAACACCGTCCAGGGCGCGGGGGCGGCAAACAACATGGAGCTGCTCGCCGAGTGCGACTCGGCCGAGGACCTGGGCCTCACCGGCGCCTGCTACGGCACGCTCACCCAAGGCACGCAGAACCCGCCGCAGGCGTACCACACCGGCGGGAGGCCCATCGGGTGGACCTCCGTCGGCGCCGTTCCCGGCTGGCAGTGCAATTGGGCCCCTTTGACTGGAACGGCCCTCGTTGAGCTCCCCCTTGCGACGGCGCAAGTCTGCTGCATCCGGAAGCGCTGAAGACACGCGAGACGACGACATGCCCTCGGCCCTGCACCTCTCGCGCTTGCTGCTCCTCGTTGCGATCACCGTCTGTGGCGGTGTGGCCTCCGCCGATCGCGGCGCCCTCACCGTCGACGTGGGCGGCGGTGTGACGGGGCTTCGTCTCGGCGCCCCGTTCGCGCGCCCGCAGGTGGCCGTGAATGGGGTTGCCCCTGCCGTCTGGCTCGGAGGCCGCTACGCGCTGCGGAACGAGCTCGAGCTCGCCCTGGGCGGCTTCTACGAGCCGCCGGTGACCTACTGGCACCACAACGTCACGGTACCCACCGAACGTGGTGAGTTCCCAGGCACCCTCACTCATCGGATGCACCGGTATGGCGCGGTGGTGGGCGCCCGCTACCTTCACGGGATGGTCTGGCGTGCCACCGTTGGCCTGGACGTCGGCTGGAGTCGTCGCGGCTACAGCGACTTCACCCACCTGGACGTCTCGGAGGTGTCAGGTCCTATCGACTACGAGCTCGCGTTGCCGGCGTTCCGCACCGACAACTTCCTGCTCGCGCCCGTCGTCGGGCTCGAGTGGGCGGCTGGAGATCACTGGAGCCTCTCGCTCTTGCCACGCGTCGAGCTGCTGCTCGGTCCCGACCCGACCGTGGCGATCACGGTGCCGTTGACGCTGAGCTGGAGCTGGTACCTGTGAACCTTCCCCGACCATCGGGTCGGGCTCGTTGTGGACCAGGCAGCAAAGAAGCGTAGCCGTTGACGTGTAGCACCCCGCGGTTCGTAGAAGCACTCGGCCGGCGCACCCTCCTGCGGCGGCTCTCCCCCTCAACCACCAACCACGCAGCTCGCCGTGCGGTGTCCCCGCGCGGCGGAGCTGTGCGCGGAGCTCGTGATGGAAATCTTCCAGTACTACGCCTTCCTCCTTCGCTTCTGGAAGCTCTGGGTCGTCCTCTTCGCCGGCTTCTTCATCTACGGCCTCGGCGTGAACAGCGGGCTGGCCTGGAACATCTTCACCTCTCCGCGCGAGCAGCTCGACAACCCGGTGACGCCGGCGAAGAAGCCCTCCTCGAGCTCGCGCTCGAGCGCAACTTCCGCGGCCTCTGCCGTCACCGCTTCCGCCGAGCCTTCGGAGCCGCCGATCGACATCGAGCCCTGGGTAGCGACGGGCCGCCGAAAGCCCCTCGTTGCTCCAGCTCCTCTCCCATCCACCACCGCGCGCGAGGACGCGCCCGAGCGGCGCAGGCCTCTCCGGCCGGCCGGAGGTGGGCAGTGAAGAAGCTCGTCGTCGTCGAGTCGCCCAACAAGTGCGAGAAGATCCGCGCCTACCTCGGCCCAGGCTACGAGGTTGTAGCCACGGTCGGGCACTTCCGTGACCTCCCGGACGGCGAGCTCGGCGTCGACCTGGCCTCCTTCGAGCCGCTCTACGTCATCACCGAGGGCAAGCAGAGCGTCCTCTCAAAGCTGAAGGCAAAGGCTGCGGCCGCTGGCGAGGTCCTGCTCGCCACCGACGCCGATCGCGAAGGAGAGGCCATCGCCTGGCACGTCGCGCAGGCGCTGCGGTTACGGAGCGCGAAGCGAATCCGCTTCACCGAGATCACGGCACCGGCGCTGCAGAAGGCCGTGGCTTCCGCCACCACCATCGACCAGCACCTCGTCGACGCTCAGCAGGCACGGCGCGTCCTCGACCGCATCGTTGGCTACCAGGTCAGCCCGCTGCTCCGGCCGCTCGGCTCGAACCACTCCGCGGGGCGCGTGCAGAGTGCCACCCTGCACCTCGTCGTCGTCCGCGAGAAGGAGCGCGAGGCCTTCCGGGCCACCCCGTACTGGACCCTCACCGCGCGCTACCGCCAGGGCTTCAAGGCCGAGCTCGCCACCCGCACACAGGCCGGTGGGCTCGTCGAGGCGAAGCTGTCGAGCGAGGCGGACGCTCGCGCGGTCGTCGCTGCAGCTGCAGATCCTCACGTCGTGCGTGAGGTGAAGACCGAGCCCGTCGAGCGCCGCCCGAAGCCGCCCTTCACCACCTCGACGCTGCAGCAGGCCGCGTCCGTCGCGCTGGGACTGCGTCCGGAGCGCACCATGGCGCTGGCCCAGGCGCTGTTCGAGAAGGGCCTCATCACCTACCACCGGACGGACTCAGTCGCGCTCTCACCAGAGGCAGTGGAGCTGGCGCGTGCCTTCATCGCGCGCGACTTCCCGGCCGGCCTGCCGGCGTCACCGCCCGTCTACCGCTCGAAAGCCTCCGCGCAGGAAGCGCATGAAGCGATCCGACCCACGGCGCTCGATCCCCATCCGCCCGCGGGCCTCGAGGAGGCGGAGCTGCAGCTCTACGAGCTCGTCCGCCGGCGTTTCCTCGCCTCGCAATGCAAGCCCGCGACGGCCTCCCGCACCGTTGTTGCCATCCACTCCGGCGGCACCTGGTGGCGTGCCGTCGGCGAGGTCCCGCTGTTCCCGGGGTTCCTCCACTACGCCGCGGCCGACGAGGATCGCGACGACTCCCAGGACCCGCCCGCGAAGTTGCCGCTCCTGCGCCCCGGCGAGGTCCTCGACGTCGCCGGCATCGATGTCGCGCGGAAGGAGACGACGCCTCCACCCCGCTTCACCCAGGCAACCCTCATCAAGGAGATGGAGCGTTCAGGCATCGGCCGCCCCTCGACGTACGCAGCCACCGTGAAGACCCTTTTCGAGCGCGAGTACCTCGAGGAGCAGAAGAAGAGCGTCGTTCCCACCGGCCGAGGCCGCCTCGTCGACGAGGTCCTCGAGCGCGCCTTCGGCTCGCTCGTCAGCGCGTCCTACACAGCGGACCTGGAGCAGCAGCTCGACGACGTGGCCGCCGGCAAACGGCGCTGGAAGGACGAACTCCGCGCCTGGTACCGCGGCTTCGAACCGATGCTCTCCGGCGCCCCGGCCGCCGTCGCCGCGGCCGCTGCGGCGCATCCTGAGCTCGCGGCCGAAGCAGGTGCTCCGAAAGGCACGGGCAAACCCTGTCCACGCTGCTCGGCGGAGCTGCTGCTCCGGCCGGGCAAGAAGGGCGCATTCCTCGCCTGCAGCGCGTTCCCAGGGTGCGACTACACGGCGGACCCGTCAGTCAAGACCACCACGCGCCCCTGCCCGCGCTGCGCGTCACCGATGGAGCAGCTCCAGGGCAAGCTCGGACCCTACGCCCGCTGCCCTCGCAAGGAGTGCGGCGCCACCGAGGACCTCGCTCCGCTGAGCGACGTGAAGTGCCCAGCGTGCAACTCGCCGATGCGGAACAAGGGCACCTTCTACGGCTGCAGCCAGTACCCGACCTGCAAGGCGACGCTGGACGTGAAGGCCCTGGCGAAGGCGCAGAAGGCAGGCAAGACCTGTCCGCAATGCAGCCGGCCGATGCTCGAGCGGAAGAGCGCGAAGGGCCGCTTCTGGGGGTGCTCCGGATACCCGGCCTGCCGTCACCTCGAGCCGATCGCCCCGAAACCCTCCACCCGTCCGCGCGCGCCGGCGCGCTCCTGAAAGGTCCACATGCCTCGCGCTTCCTCTTCCCCGACCATTCCCGCAACCGTGCGCTTCGCGCCGGACGACTTCGAATGGGTGAAGCAGCACGGCCGGGCCCTCGGTGGCTTCAACGACGCGGTCCGCGAGCTCGTCCGTGACGCGCGCACCTGCTACGACCTTCCTGCGCACATCACAGAGACGCTGATAGCCGATGCCGGCGATCGCCCGCTGCGCGACTACGTCGTCGAGCTCCTCGTCCGTCGCTACAATGAGCTCGCGCGCGAGGAGGCTCGCCGGGAGGACGCAGCGTGATCCTCACGGCGCTCCTGCTCTCCATCGTCGCCACGAAGCCTCCGCCGGCGACGTACGACCAAGCCATCCGCGACGCGGTGCGGGACGTGGAGAAGATCCATCCTGTCCCGGTGCCGCTCGTGCAGGCGATCATCCGCGTCGAGAGCAACTGGAACCCCGATGCACTCTCGTCCGCCGGCGCGGTGGGCCTCATGCAGGTGATGCCCTGGAACGCCGAGCGCCTCGGCCTCCGCGCGAAGGACCTGCGGGACCCCGCGAAGAACATCCTCGCCGGCGTGCGGCTCCTGGCGGTGCTCCTGATGCACTACGAGGGGGACGTCATCTCCGCGCTCGCGGCCTACAACGCCCGCCCGCGCAAACTCGGGGCGCCGCTGCCGAAGAACGGCGAGACGCCCCGCTACGTGCGACGCGTCCTCGAGTTCTACGAGGCCTACCAGCTGGCCGCCTCCACCGCGGACGCCGGGGTGCCCGCGCCGCTTTAGAAACCGCACCGTTCGTGCAATACCGCACTTGAGGGGACGCAGATGCCAGGCCACCCAGACAACGACGAGCGAGCAACGGCTTCGGCCGACGCTTCGGCGATCACGACGCCTGCCGCCCGCCGGCAACGGCAAATGTCCGTTGATGCCGCGAGCCGGTTCGTGGAGAACGCCCTGGCGCTTCGCGCCGAGGATGCTCAGGCCGCCAACTCCGTCGGCTTCATGGCCCGCATGCTCGTCAGCGCGACCATGCCGCACTCGAAGACGGACGCCGCGAAGTTCAGCCGCACCAACGGCCACATCACCGTCTCGATGCTGGCGGATCCGGAAATCGGCCTCCCGTACGGGACCTACCCGCGGCTCATCATGTGCTGGCTGACGACGGAGGCCGTCCGGACGAGATGCCCGACGCTGGAGCTCGGCGACAGCCTCAGTGCGTTCATGCGAGATGTCGGCCTCGAGGTCCGCGGCGGCAACCGCGGCACCATCGCCGCGCTCCGGTCTCACCTGCAGCGCCTCTTGAGCACGACCATCTCCTGGCGCTACCAGACCGACTCCATGGATGCCGGCGGTCGCGTGGCTCCCGTCGAGCAGCACTGCCTCTGGTGGGACCCCAGGCGCCCCGACCAGACCGCGCTGTGGAAGTCCACCCTCACCCTGAATCAGCGCTTCTACGAAGCCATCATCGAGCGCCCCGTTCCGATCGACATTCGCGCGCTGCAGCGACTCGCCAAGACGAAGTCCTCGCTCGCCCTCGACATCTACACCTGGCTCACGCACCGCATGAGCTACCTGAAGGGCGAGCAGTTCATCCCCTGGCAGAGTCTCCAGCTGCAGTTCGGAGGCGACTACGGCCGCGTGGTCGACTTCCAGCGCAAGTTCGCCCAGCGCCTGAACCTCGTCCTTCAGCTCTACCCGGAGGCTCGAGTCCATCGCTCCGAGAAGGGCATCGTCCTCCACGAGAGTCCCTCGCACGTCCCAGCTCGGCGCCGTCTCGGCTCCCCGTAGGCCCCGCGGTCCGGACGGCCCCAACGCGCGCCCCTGGCCGCTGATGCGGTCATTTCCTCAATGGTTCCGATCGCTTCGGCGACCGGCGTTTCCGGCCTGCGGCGGTGTTTCGAGCTTCTGCCAAGGAGTTCGCCTACCCCTGGGGCCGATCCTCTTCAATCAGGCTGATCACGAAGTGGGCGGTGAGGCGGGCAAGCCGCGCAGCGCGCACGTTCCCGGCCTTCGCCAGCGGCCACAACGTCACGAAGGCCTCGACGTTCTCGCGAACGAGCTTCCAGGTCGCATGGTCCGCCTCCGCCGGCGGCCTCGCGTGGGCGCGCGCGATGGCGGCGCGCAGCTGCTGGTGGAGCTCCTCGAGCTGCTCGGGGGTTGGAGGTCGCTCCATGCCACCGAAGCCTATCCGTTGTCGCTTCGTCCTCAACCGAGGGGCAGCGGCGAAACCTCGAGGACCTCACGCTGATGCGGTCACTTCTCCTGTAGAATCAGGAGGTTGCGCGCCGCGTCCTAAAACCGCCTCGCTTTTCACATCACGTCCCGCCACTGCCGGGCGCCGATAAAGCTCCCAGCGCCACGCTGATGCGGTCACTTCCCTTGTAAAATCCGCTAGTTGCTCGCTCGTACCCCAGGGAAGGCACTTCCCACAGGCCGCCGAGCTCCCGGGAGTTTCCCACGCTGATGCGGTCACCGCACTTCACGCTGATGCGGTCACCACCCGCACGCTGATCCGGTCACCATCCCACGCTGATGCGGTCACCGGCGTGTTCGGGAGGTGCCATTTTCCTTAGGTATTACCGCAGCTTAGACGGGCACAAGTCTTGCGATCCTGTAGGTTTTTGCCTGTAGATCAAAGCCGATAGGATTACCGGTAGTAGGGACCTCGTCTGTTGTGGAAAACACCCAAGAAGGCTGCTGGGCCACGGGGGCCACGGCCCCCGAGCTGGTGACCAGTCTCACCGTTCCGAACCGACTGCCCGCGCTCCACCAGCTCCTCCGCAAAGCGAGCTGACGACCGTCCGACGACTACGCTTCTAGGGAACGGCCGCACGACAACGGCGCCAGTGGGGACGACGACGCCCAGCCCGACGGGCCTGGGAGGCGTTCTGCGCTGCCGCGCTTCGCCGGCCCACACTTCCGCTCGTTCCATCCTCCGACAGCTCTACGCCCGCACAGCGGCTCTTAGAGGGGGCCTCAGCGGCGAGCCACGGCCTGTGTGCGCGCCTGGCGCTCGCGGGATTTGGTGCATGCACTAGAAATAGACTTGAATTGATGCGAAAACGATGCGTATAAAGCACGCTCGCATTGATGCTCTCGCGGGTCTGTCCGGGAAGGTGCTGCGATGATGAGGTTTTTGCCGCTGTCGCCTGCAGGTTCTTCTCGTCGCGCTTGGGGCTTGGCGCTCGCGCACCAGCGGATTGCGCGGACGGTCGCGTGGCGCCTGGTCCGGCACACGCCGCGGCTGCGGCCGCACGTCGAGGACCTCCAGCAGGAGGCGCTCATCGGCATCTACCGCAGCGCCCTCACCTACTCTCCGGAGCGAGGCACTACTTTCACGACCTGGGCGTGGTGGTGGGCGCGCGCGTTCTGTCAGCGGGCCGCGCGGCGGCTCATCCACCACGTCGGCGCGACTCCCGTCCTGGCGCTGGAGGACCTCCACGAATCACCCTCTTCGGTGCCCGATCAGGAACTCATGGCCGAGGCCCACCTGCTCGCGCTCAAGCTTGAGAAGCACCTCGCGCGACAACGGGCCCTCCCTCGAGGCCGCAACCATGCAATCGCGCCCGCGCCCGCGAGAGACGCGCAAATCTTCCTCCGGCGGCTGCTCTTCGACGAGACCCTGCAGTCGATCGGGACCTCCCTCGGCGGTCTCACGCGCGAGCGCGTGCGCCAGCTCGAGGTCGCGGTGGCGCCACACTTCGACACCTTCCGCACCGCGATCGCGGCGGGGGGCTGACCCGTCATGCCCTTCCGCGACGAGGCACAGCGAGATGCAGTCTGCCGAACCCTGCTCCGCACCGGGAGCCTCGAGCTCCTCTGGACTGCGGACGGCCCCGCTGACGACTTCGTAGCGCTCGTCGCCGGCGATTACCCCGGAGTCGTCACCGCGGAAGAGAGCGCACTTCTCTCTGTCGTGTGGTCGTTGTGGACGGGGCACGGCGTCTTCGGCCGGAGACTGCCGGTCCGCCAGCTCGAGCCCCTTTTTCTCGGCGTCCTCGCCGAGCTCGCGGTCGCGCACGCCCTCGGCCCCTCCGCCATCGACGCCTGGCTCGCCGAGCTCACCGCATTCGAGGCGGCGGCCTGACCAAACCCCTGCAGCACCCAGGGCGCATTTCGCGCGCTGGTCACATGGAGAGTCGCATGTCCGAGAAGAGAAAGCCCCTGGCCGTCTACACCATCACCACCCGCGACGGTGCAGCGGCGGAGTCGGCAGAACCCTCCGCCGGCGGTGAAGAGCGCAACGAGTTCTGGACGCGGATCGGCACCGCGTTCCCGCATCCGAACGGCCAGGGCTTCAACCTGATGCTCAACGCCCTCCCCCTCAACAACAAGCTCGTGCTCCTGCCTCCGAAGGAGCGCGATCAGACGTCGAGCGCGGCCTGACCTCGCTAACGGGGGTTGCCGGGTTCGGTCTCCGCGCCCGGCACTCCCAGGCATCACCACCGAGTCATTCCCCTCCGAGGCGTCATGTTCGAGTCGCACGTCAAAGAAATGCAGGACGTCCTCGAGGGCCGTCGTCGCTGGTGTCTTCTGATGGGCGACTGCGTCCAGCTCCTCCCCCTGTTGCCGGACCGCGTTGTTACGCACGTCATCACCGACCCCCCGTACACGCCGAGGACGATGCGCAATGCCCGGCGCAACGGTGCGGTGCTGCAGCAGCGGCGCGAGGGGAAGATCTACGATTTCGGCTACGGGGCTCTGACCGACACCTTGCGCAGCACCTGCACTTCGGAGTTTGCGCGCCTGGCAAAGCGCTGGGCCCTCGTCTGGTGCGACATCGAGGGCGCCCATCCGTGGCGCACGGAGCTGGAGCAGGAGCGGCTCCGCTACGTCCGCACCGGCATCTGGTTCCGCGTGCATTCGACACCACAATTCTCAGGCGACCGACCCGCTCAGGGCGTCGAGGCGTGCGTCATTACCCATGCGCCGCGGACACGGCTTCGCTGGAACGGCGGAGGTAAGCCGGCGACGTGGGTTCACCCGATCGTGAACTCCCAGGCGGACGAGCGCGAGCACTCCACGCCGAAACCGCTCCCGCTCATGCTCGAGCAGATCGCGCAGTTCACGGACCCCGACGACATCATCCTCGACCCCTTCGCCGGCAGCGGGACCACTGGCGCCGCGTGCCTCCGCCTCGGCCGGCGCTTCATCGGCATGGAAGTCGTCCCCAGGTTCGCCACGTACGCGGCTGAGCGGCTCGCAGCTGAAGAGCAAGGCCTCTCCGTTCGCTCCAGGCGTGCTGGGCAGTTGCCGCTCTTCGACGCCGGTGAGCTCGCGATGTCGACCTCGGCTGTCCTCCCCTCCATTCCCGTGGTGCCTCAGTGACCACCATGAACGCTCTCGACTCTGCGGAGCTCATTGGCGAAACCATCGGCCGCGCCATCGCACGGGATCTTGTAGTCCGCGGGGGCGCTGCGGCGCCGAAGCGGCGGCGGAAAAGGGCTGCTCCTGCTCGTTCCCCGGTGCCGGCTCTGCCCGCGCCGGGGGAGGTGCGAGACGAGCAGGGGCGGCCCGAGTTCCTCGAGCGGGACGACGCCTTCGAGTGGTGCGAGCTGCGTTGGGGGTTGCGATGACGGAGGGCTCTCTCCGGCCTCTGCGCCCAACGTTCGTCACCCTCTTCGACTCGCAAGCCACGGCGCCCGTCCCTGGCTTTACGCGCGGCGAGACATGGAGCGGCTGGGCCTGCCCGCTGCTCAGCCTCGAGGCAGTCCGTGCGCTCTTCGGCTCCGAGGCGGTGCACGTGGAGCCTGAGACGAAGACCCTCACCCTGACGCTCGGCCCGTACGACCAGACCCGTATCTGGTTTGAGCCCTCTCCCGACAGGCATCCCCTGCACGGCGAGCCGCTCTACGACTTCACCGGCGCCCGCTTTGCGTTCGAGGAGTGTTCTTGCCGGCGCTCCCCCTGTGATCTCTGCGCCAAGGCACTGCGCGCGGTGCCCGGGCCCTGACCGCGAAGTCCAGTTGATCCCCTCACCGCACCCACCGCGGAGCCCATCGATGCTGCAGAAGACCTGGCGTGCCACCACATCGACGCTGTCCACGCCCTCTGCTCCTCAGATGGCCATCGTCACCCTTCACCGCCTCGAGTGCGCTCCCGCTCGGCCTGGCGATCTGCTGGATGCGCTGACGGAAGTCATCCGCGCGGCGCAGGAACGTCTGGGCGTGCAGGCCTTCGTGGCACACGCATCCGCCCACCTCGTCGACTGTTCGCGTGACACCGCCGAGCAGCTCTGTCGCGAGCTCGGCCTCTGACGTGTCGTCGACGGTCCACCCCCCGCCCATCGGCCGCCGTACGGACTGGCACCCGAGGGACGGTCGAAGCGCAGCTGCACATCGGGCGAGCACACGAGCGGCGAAGCCGCGCCCCGAAGGGGCGCCCCCTCCTCGACAGGTCGGTCGCGCGTTCCACCTCGGTCTGGACCTTATGTAGCACGCGGTGGCGAGTCGCTACATAAGGCACGAACGCGGGCGTGCAGCCCGCGGATGCTTCCCGGGCGTCCGCATCCCCTGTCGTACGGCTCGCCCTGTTCTTTGCTCCTGGGCACGGCCTCGAACGCGCTTCGCGAAACCGGCCCATCCGTCGCAGCGGCCATGCCGGCCGAAACCCAGGCCGGCATGCCCTTCTGCCTGAAGACGACGGCTGGTCCTGCTGCGCGCGTCGCGGCCTCCGCGGGCCGGTCACCGCGCCGCCCATCTCGGGGCGAGGGCGGCGGCGGTCGCCGGCCCCGAGAACAACAAGGAGCAAAGAGATGCAGGCAGCAGCAGCCTCGATGTCGGTGCAGCAGATCCCCCTGGACGCGATCGACGTCCTCCCCAATCCGCGAACGCGAGTCGGTGACCTCTCCGAGCTCGTCGCCAGCATCCGTGCGAACGGCGTCCTCACGCCGGCGCGCACCCTCCCCGTCACCTCCGACGGGCGCTACCCCCTCGTCTACGGCCAGCGGCGCTTCCTGGCCGCTCGCGAAGCCGGCCTGACGCACCTGCCGGCCCTCGTCGCGCCGATGGCCCCGGAGGAGGTCCTGCAGGCCCAGCTCATCGAGAACGGGCAGCGCGAGGACGTCCACCCCATGGAGGAGGCAGAGGCCTTCCAGGTGCTCTCCCAGCGCTTCGGGCGGTCCATCGACGAAGTCGCCTCCGCAGTGAGCAAGCCCCGTTCGTACGTTCTCCTCCGGCTGAAGCTCTGCGACCTCTGCGCCGCGGCTCGGAAGGCCTTCTACGCCGATCGCTTCAACCTCCAGGTCGCCTACCTCCTCGCGCGCATCCCACACCCGGATCTCCAGGTGCAGGCGCTCGAGGCGGTGTTGCAGGGGCGTTACGACCGGACCCCGCTCACCACCCGCGAGGTGCAGGAGCTGGTGCAGCGGAAGTTCATGCTCGTCCTGCAGCACGCGCCCTTCGATCGCCGGGACGGCACCCTCGTTCCAGACGCCGGGGCTTGCGGGCCCTGCCCGAAGCGCACGGGCAACCAGCGTGAACTCTTCGGAGACGTGAGCTCGAAGGAGGTCTGCACGGATCCCACCTGCTACGCGCAGAAGACGGAGGCCGCGTGGACCCGCCGCGCGGAGCTCGCGCTTGCCCGGGGCAAGGAGGTCCTCGACGAGGCCGCCTCGAAGGAGCTCTTCCCGTATGGGACGAAGCTCGCCCACAACGCCCCGTGGGTGGACCTCTCGGAGCGGTGCGCTGCGGATCCGAAGGGTCGCACGTGGGGCCAGCTGATGCGGAAGGCCCACGTCCCCATCACCGTCGCTCGCGACACCACGAACCGGGCACACGAGTTGGTCCCGAAGCAGATCGCCGCTGCGACGCTGAAGAGCCTCGGATACGAGTTCGCCCAGGGCTCGCCCGCCAGCGTCACCGCCGCTCCCCTGGCAGTGGCGGAACGGCAGCGGCGCGCGCAGCTCGCCACGAAGGCCTCCGTCTCCCGCGAGGCCATCGGCCAGGTCGTCGCGAAGGCCGAAGCCACCCCGGCCGGCGGAGAGCTCTGGCGGCTCCTCGTGCAGGGGCTCCTTCAGGGCTCGTGGCATGACAGCATCCAGGAGCTCGTGCGGCGCCGGGGCCTCACCGTGAAGGGCGAACGGCCGCAGGAGACCCTGTCGCGCTTCGTCGAGTCGGCGTCCCCCGAGCAGCTGCTGGGCGTGGCGGTCGAGATCATCCTCTGCCGGGGTGCCTTCTGGCGGGATGGCTACGGGACCTTGCTCACGCAGGCCTGCGCCCACTACGGCGTCGACATCGCGGGGATCGAGGCACAGCTCAACGGCGCCGACGCTCCCGAGACCGCTGCCGCCCCGCCGGCGACTGCGGCCTAGCGGGCTTGAGCGGCGCGCTGCCTCCGGTGGCGCGCTGCTCTTTTCCTCTGAGGATCTGCGCCAACGCGAGCGCGAGCAGGCCGAGACCTTGAAGGAGCTGCGCCCCAGGCTCGCGGTGTGGGCGGGTCGTGCATGGAGCTCGAGGGCCGCGGTGCCTTCAGCGGCCTGAGCTCGGGTGCAGTGAGAGGACGGCAGTCAGTGATGCAGACGCGGACCATGACGACTCCGCCGCGCGCGGCCACCGATCCTCGGCCCCTTCATGCGCGAGCTGCCTCCGCCGGGCGGCGGCGGGATCTTCAGCACGACGACCAGCACCACCAACATCGCCACCAGCGAGACCACGCTATCCATGAGGCCACTCCTGTCCGGTTCTGCGTTCAGCGCAGAGAGAAGGGCCGCATCCTCCACGGCACCATGGACAGCCCTGCCGGCCCGCCGAGTCCTCGCGGGGGCGCCCGGCGCACCCCCACCTGGCGAGGCGCAGAGGCGGACTCTTCGCCACCACGACCAGCACCACCACCAACCCCAGCTTCATCACCTCAACCACTTCATCCACGGAGCACCTCGCAGCTGCGTTCACCGCAAAGAGAAGGACCTGGACCGCATCCTCCGCGACACCGTGGACAGCTCTGCCGGACCGCCGAGTCCTCGTGGTGGGACCCGGTGCACCCCCACCTGGGCAGGCGCAGCGGCGGACTCTTCGCCACGACGATCAGCGCCACCAACAACCCCAGCTTCATCACCTCAACCACTTCATCCATGGAGCCACCTCGTAGATGCGTACACGCAGAGAGAAGGTTGCGAGCAGCCTCCGACGCCCGGGGGACAGCTTCCGGCGCCGACCACCCGGTCCCTCTGCCGCCGTCGAATCAGCACCCGGCGCGTTCGGAGAGCTGCTGCGCATTGGGCGAGCACACGAGCGGCGTAGCCGCGCCCCGAAGGGGCGCCCCCTCCTCGCAGGGCGTTCGTGCGTGTCACCGGAGTTCCGAAGCGCGGGCGTGCAGCACGCGCGCTCCTCGAGCCCTTCGTGGACAGCTCGGCGTGGCCCGCGGAGCCTGCTCGCCCTCCCCTCCTCCGCTCCGTCTCGTCTCATCCCCTTCCCTGCTCCCAGACCGCCGTGGCGGCACCAGAGGCGCCTCTCCGCCCTCGTGCATCGGCTCGCGCCGGGCGAACGACAGCCCGTCACGGCCGCTGCCGCTTCCGCGCGAGGGCGGTCGGCTGGTGCCGCCCCTGCGGTTTACCGGGCCCTGGCGCGCCGCCCCGGCCGGGGCGAGGGCGGCGCTCCCGTCGCCCCGTCACCAGGAGCAGGCGATGGCAAAGAAGTTCGACAAGGAGGCGTGGCTGGAGGGAAAGCAGCAGAAGCTCGAGGGCGCGCGGGCTGCACTCGACGAGGGGCTCAGGAAGCTTCAGTCCTCAGACGACTGGCAGCAGGTCCTGCGGGCCATGGCGCACGCGGGAGCGCTGTCCATCACGCGGTTGAGCTTCGGCAACATCCTCCTCGTCCTGTCCAGTCGGCCGGCCGCGCAGCGGGTCGCGACCTTCCAGGCCTGGCTGCGGATGGGGCGCCACGTCCGCAAGGGCGAGAAGGCCGTGCACATCCTCGCCCCGGTGTTCCGCCGGCGCACCGAGGACGCCGACAGCAGCAGCTCGGCGGGCTCGGAGGAGGAGCCGGCGAAGCGGCTGGCGGGCTTCCGCCTCCTCCCTGTTTTCACCGAGGAGCAGACCGAGGGCGATCCCCTCCCCTCCTTCACGCTCCCGGACATCGCGGGTGACGAAGCCTTCGCCAGCAGCCTCGAGAAGCTCCGCGCGGTAGCCGCCACCCTCCCGGAGGTCCAGGGCCTCGAGCTCCGCGAGCGGGCTCCCGGCGACCATCCCGACGCGAACGGCTGGTACGTGCCGGCGACCCAGCGGATCGTGGTCATCACGAGCGGCCGCAGCCGGGCCCAGCAGTTCCGCACCCTCTGCCACGAGCTCGCGCACGCCCTCCTCCACCCCCTCGGCGACCCGCACTCCCGGCCGGAGCGGGAGGTCGAGGCCGAAAGCACCGCGTTCGTCGTCTGCCACGCCCTGGGCATCGACAGCGGGACCTACAGCTTCCCCTATGTGGCCGGATGGGCGGCCGGGGACGACGCTCTCCGGCTCGTCGAGCGCAGCGGGACCCGCATCGCCAGGGCGGCAACGACGCTTCTTGATGCCCTCTGCGATGCGGCGACGGAGGTGGACGAAGCCGCAGAGGCCGCCTGACGACGCGTGGTTGCGCCGGCGCGGCCGCGGCTCACCCGCCGTCGCGCCGCGCTTCGGCGAGGTCCTCCTTCACCTTCTCTGCCTCTCCTCGCTCCAGCCTCCGCAACTTCTTCCCGATGTAGACGGACCGCATCCTCCCGTTCGCGCTGCGCCAGAACCCGTACCAGTAGGGCCCGTGCAGATAGCCCTCCTGACACCGGCACGCGCGCCCGCAGCGAATCTCCTGCAGCCGATAGGTCACCTCGTCGTGCGCGGTCTCCAGCAACGTCGTGCGCGAGGCGCCACCACCACGCCCCTCACCCGCCTCACCAGCTCGGCGGCGGACGGCCGCCTCAATTGCGGCGGCACGCTGCGCCAGGTCCGTCGCCGAGGCCGTTTCGAGCAGCTGCTTGAGCACCTTCTCCGTCTCGCGTCGGCTGGGCATGGAACCTTATGTAGCAACGTCGCCCGTCGTCCGCTACATAAGGCCGGCATCAGGCGAGCTGGACCCTTCTGTGTTCGTTCGCCCCGGCCGAGACGGCGCCTCATCGTCCCGTGGGAGCGCGCACGCGCCCGCGGCCAGCAAACAGCGCTGTCACGGGCGCTGCCCTGCCGTGCGCTCCCGCGGGAGTCGCGCTCGGCCGGGGCTGCTGCAGGCGCCTGGCGTGCCGCTCCGCGTGGGGCGAGAGCGGCACCGCAGGCCGCCTCCGACATCGAAAGGAACACATGCGCATCGGCACGCCCCTCGATCCCGGGACTCGCCTCCAGGTCTTCAGCATCCGCACCGTCAACGGCAACACCATCTGGATTCGCGCCGGCTACGCAGTCGTCAACCACGACGGCTCCATCAACGTGCACCTCGACGTCCTCCCGATGGACGGCCGACTGCACCTGCGGACGCCCTCCGAGACTGCCCTTCCCGCAGGAGGTGCCTAATGACGGTCACCTTCAGCGTTCGCGGCCTCGACGTCGACTGGGAGGACTCGTCCACCTACGTCAACGTCAGCAACGTGAACGCCCGCGCACTCCTCGAATGGCTCGGGCTCGAGCCGGGGGAGTTCCTGACCGGGTCGGTCTCCAGCTCGGAGCTCGCAGCGCGTTGCCGCCGACGCCTGTGGACGAACGTCGCGCGAAACGAGGATCCCGGCACCCCTCCTCGCGTGGACCGCCGGCCCTCCCGTTGCACCGTCTACGACTCCGGCCGACCCGTCGGCTACCTCCTGCTCCGTACCGAGCAGCTGCTCGCGCTCACTCAGCTGCAGCCTGAAGGCACTATCGACTTCGGCTGAGCCCCCCCGCCGGCCCGGATCTCTCCCCTCCCCCGGCCGCACGGCCAGCCATCCCGCCCGGGGCCGCTCCTCTCTGGTGCCCCCGCTCCGCCTGTTTCGCGCGAGGCCGCGGCGAACGGCCCCGCCAGCACACGGCGCTGTCATGGCCGTTGCCTTGGCCCACTGCGCTTCACGACGGCTGCGCGGGAGCTCCGGCCGCTCGTCAGCCGCGCTTCTTGGGCGAAGCGGCTGACGAGCTGGCCGCACATTTCGAGGAGCAACCGCACATGGCGTACAGCATGACCTTCAGTGCCTGGATGAACGAGGTGGACACGCTCGTAACGAGCAAGGTGGGCCTCAGCGTCACCGACCTTCCCCACCAGGACTACTTCGCCGCGCACGACGCCGGCATCACCCCCTCGCAGTTCTTCAACGAGGTCCTCCTCCACGAGCTGCGCGACCTGGGCGCCGACCCGGAGGTCCTCTCCGAGCTGCACATCCTCGAGGACCTCTCCATCCGCTACCTCGTGGCGACCGGCGACTGCTTCTAGCCGCCACCCACCCCCGGACCACATGCCTTCCGAAACGCCCCCTGCAGTGGTCCGCGGCACGCCCGCGGATCAGCCTGAGGTCGACCGGAACAACGCCCCCTATCACTGCCCGTGGTGCGGCCCGGCTGATCACGGCGCAGACAGGTGCCGCTACCGTGCCCCGAATGGAGGCCGGACCTTCTACGCGCCCACACCTCCGCGCGCACGGCAGGCCTGACGCACCAAGGCATCCACGCCTCGCGTCCGGACGCGCGGCCCCGAGCTGCAACGTCAGAGGCTCGACGTATGTCTCCCCAGCATGAGCCGCACCCGCGCCACCCTTCCGCCTCGCGTCGTCGAGCAGCACGTCCTCTTCGGCGGCATCGACGTGGTGACGCTGTACGGCGAGGGCGGCCGGACGCGGTCGAATACGCTGAACGCCTCATCCTTCAAGGACGCTCTCCGTCTGACCGCCGACGCGGTGCGCGTGGAGGGCGCAGATGCCGTTGCAGCACCGTCGACGACCCGCTGCCCCCACTGCGGTCACTGCGGCGACGTCGACGCGGACTTTGGGTGGCGCATTCTCCGAGGAGAGCGTCTGCCGCAGTCGTGGTGCAAGGGTTGCCGCGCGCGAGCTCGCGCAGCCTGAGTTCCTGACCCCTCGGCAGTTCGAGCGCCGGAGGTGCTGAAGGCCTCGGCCGCTGGGTCTTTGATGCGCTGAGGTTTCAGGCGTCCACCACCTCAGGGGCGCGGACGTCTGGGGCGTTGGGCGTTCCGCGGTCCAGGGTCTTGCACCTTCGAGGTCTTGAGGCGCTGAGGTTTTGGCGACCTGCGCCGCTGGACTCTCGGCGCTCTGAGGTTTCAACCCTCCGGGTTGCTGGCGTGCTGGCTGTTTGAGGGCTCGGGCGGCTGCGCTGCTGGCAGTTCGGGTGTCTGGCGCGCTGCGTGCTCGGGTGGGTGACAGCTCGGGCTGCCGAGGCGTTGGCCGTCCAGGGTTGCAGCGTGTTCCGTTGCCGAGGTGTCGAGGCTCTAAGGTGCTCGGGGTTTGGGGTCCTGGCCGCCTGCGTCCTTAGCGCCTCGGGTGGCTGGCGGTGCCAGTGGTTGAGGTGTCTGGCGCCTGGGGCGCTGCGCTGCTGGGGCGCTGGCGGTTCGGCGCGTTGAGGGTCTGAGTGGTCAGGAACTTGCGGGGTCAGGTGACCGGCGTAGAGTCCCCGTCCATGATCATCGCCTTCGTTTCGCAGAAGGGCGGGGTGGGGAAGTCCACGCTCGCCATCTCACTCGCCTGGGAGCTCCAGGCGCGCGGCCACCGAGTGCTCGCCGTCGACGCCGATCCGCAGGGCACGCTCCGCGTGACCGGCGAAGTTGCGGCAGAGACCGGACAGGCCGCACCGAGCATCGTCGCCCTCGGGAAGGACATGTACCGGCCGGACCAGCTCCCCACCCTCGCGCGGAGCTTCGACTACGTCGTCATCGACACCCCTGGACGCCTCGGGGACGTCCAGCGCGCTGCGCTGATGGTCGCCGACCTCGCGCTCGTGCCCGTGGGGCAGAGCGCCGCGGATGCGTGGGGCGTCACGCAGACGCTCGAGGCCGTGCAAGAGGCGCAGATTCTCCGACCGGACCTTCAGGCGCGGCTCGTCATCACCCGGAAGCTCCCGCGGACGTCGCTGGGTAAGAGTGCGCGCGACGTGGCCGCAACGGCGCCTCTGCCCCTGTTGAGCGCCGAAACCACCTACCGCGTCGCCTGGCAGGAGGCGCTCGCGGCCGGATGTGGCGTGGCCCAGTACGCACCCGCGGACGCGGCTGCCCGGGAGCTCCGCGCCATCACCGACGAAGTCCTTGCTCTCAACACCCGCCAGTCCGAAAGGCTCCTCGCCCATGGCTAACTCGAAGAAGCCCACCATCTCTTTCCGCGCGCCGACTGCAGCGCTGACCGCTTTTGTCGAGGGAGGCCAGGCGCCGCTCGCGGCACCGGCTTCGCTGGACGCTGCGCGCCCCGCGCTCGTGGCGGTGCCGTCGGAGCCCGTGGTCGAGCAGGGTGCGGTGGCGGTGGCTGAGCTGCCCCAGGAGGCGCCTGCGGCGCCGGCGAGTGCATCGGCCCCCGCGCGATCCCGGCCCATCGCCAGCTCCGGGGATGCGCGCGCGCGTCGTACGGCCGCGGCTGCCCCCGCGGCCGCTCCGAAAGCCGGTGGCCGTCGCACCCTGCAGCGGACGGATGGCCGCGCAGTCCGCCAGCACAGCGTCTACCTCGAGGTCTCGCTCTCGAAGCAGTTGGCGATGCGCGCGGTCGAGGAGGAGCGGGATGTGAGCGACCTCGTTGCCGAGGCCGTCGTGCTCTACCTGCAGCGCTGAACCAGGCCCCCACGACCTCTCCGAAGGCGCCCGCTTGGGCGCCTTTTTTTTTGCCCGCAGCGGGCTGTTGCTGAAAACGACTTGATTACGGATTGCGAATGATGCGAAAGGAGTACGAAAAGAACGCAAGGAGACGACGTGGCACGACGCATCGCCGTGGTGAACCAGAAGGGTGGGGTCGCGAAAACGACCACAGTCGCCAACCTCGCTGTCGCGCTGGCGCAGCGGGGCAAGCGGGTGCTGGTCATCGACTTCGACTACCAGAAGAACTGCTCGCAGGTGCTCGGGCTCGCTGTGAAGGTCAACGAGCCCGGCCTCTACGGCGCCGCCGAGTTCACCCTGGGGGAGGGGAGCTTCGCTCCGCAGCGCGACCAGCTTCTTCCCGGCCTCGACGTCCTGCCCTCGACCGAGGCCATGGCGCTCCTGGAGAAGCGGCTCCTCGACAACATCCTCTCGGGGCCGCGCAGGCTCTCGATGGCGCTGCGGCCCGTCGAGCACGACTACGATTACGTCCTCACCGACTGCGGCCCCACGCTCGGCATGATGGCGCTCAACGCCGTCGCCGCGTGCCCCGACATCCTCATCCCGGTCGAGCTCGCCTACGAGGCCGTCATGGGCGCGCGCTCCCTCCAGCGCTTCGCCGACAACGTCCGCCTGGAGCTGGAGCCCGCGACGCGCATCCTTGGCGTGCTTCCGACCTTCCATGCGGAGACGGAGGCGGTGCCGAAGAAGCTGCTGACGATGCTGGGCGACGTCTTCGGCGAACTCGTCTTCAGCACCTTCATCAGTCGCAGCGCCGCCATCCGTGAGGCCGCCGGGCGCGGCATCCCCATCGTCCTTCACGCGCCGAAGAGCCGTGCAGCAGAGCAGTACAACCGTCTCGCAGAAGAGGTGATTGCCCGTGGGAACCTATAAGCTCGACAAGTCCGGTGGTGGTTCGCTTGAAGATGTCCTGACCCCGGCTCGTGCCGGCGCGACCGCGCCGTCCTCGCCGGTCGTTCAGCAGGGGGAGCTGCGGCACGTCCTCCTCGACGAACTGGACGACAACCCCTACCAGCCGCGCGTCTCGATGGACCCGACGGAGCTCGAGGAGCTCGCGTCCTCCCTGGAGCGAGACGGCCTCCTGCAGCCCATCGCGATCCGGCCGAAGGCCGATGGGCGCTACATCATCGTCGCGGGCCATCGCCGGCGTGCGGCGTACCGGCTCCTGCGGGACCGGGCGGCGGAACCCGAGCAGCGAGAGCGGTGGAGCGCGATTCCGGGCTTCGTCCAGCTCGCCCTGGACGACACGCGCCTCGCCGTCGACGCATACGTGGAGAACACGCGCCGGGCCGCGCTCAACCCCATCGAAGAGGCGGAGGCGCTCGTCCGCATCCGGGACATGTCGGCCGCGAAGACCGCGAAGGAGGTGGCGCAGCTGACGAGCCAGCCCGAGCAGCGCGTGGTGCGGCTCCTTCGGCTCGCGGGCGCACCGGCTGTCATCCGGGATGGAGTGGCGAGCGGCATCCTCGTGCCGGTGCTCAACGACCAGGGCCAGCCGGAGACCACGTCGAAGGGCAAGGAGAAGCGGGAGAGCCGGAAGCTCGACATGCTCGCGGCGCTGGAGTTCGCGCGCCTCCACAAGCACCTGCTCGCGAAGCGCGCCCCCAAGGCTGCCGACGAGCGCGTGCGCAGCGCCATCGAGCAGTGCCTCAGTGAGAACTGGGGCCTTCGGCGCATTACGACCTACGTCGACACCGCCATCAGCGGGCGTAAGCCCGAGGCGGCGGCGGACCAGGAGAAGGCGGCCCCGGCGAGCCCCGCGCGCCCGTGGCGCGTGACGGCAGACCGGATCACCATCGACCGTCGGCACCTCCAAGGGCTGGACCCTGCAGTCCTGGCCGAGCTGCGGCAGGTGCTCGACGAGGCGCTCGCGGCGGCTGCGCGGCCGGCCTCCGGG
>JAFAFL010000065.1 GCA_023423535.1 Pseudomonadota bacterium | reverse complement strand
CCCGTGCAGCCGGCCCCCGTCGCGCAGCCGGTCGCCGCGCAGCCGGTCGCCGCACCTCCGCCGCCGCCCGCCGCCGCGTACGTCGCGCCGGTGCAGCAGGTCGTGCCTGCCGCTGCTGCCGCCGTCGAGGCCGCGCCGCAGCGCCCTCACCGCTCGCAGCGCCGCAAGGGCGCAGGTCCCCTCGGCCTCGAGCTCCGCTTCGTGTGGGGCGAGGACCAGATCGTCGCCGAGCACCTGCTCCGGCCGGGCCAGAACCTGCGCCCCTTCACCGTCGGCTCCGCGAAGGGCGTGGGCTTCGAGATGGGCGACGGAAAGCTCGGCGAGCCCTCGTTCGTGCTGGTGCGTCCGGACAAGGAGGGCTTCCAGGTCCGCTTCACCGGGAAGATGACCGGTGAGTACTGGCACAAGTCGGAGGTGATGGACCTCACCGCGGCCATCGAGTCGCGGCGGGCCACGCGCGACGGCGACGCCTACGCGATCACCGTCGGCCCGGACGACTTCGTGGTGGTGGACCTCGGCGGCATCAAGGTCGAGGCGTGCCTGCAGCCGGTGCCGAAGCCGGTGCTCGTGCCGTTCGGCGAGGGCCTCGACTTCACCATGCTGAACATCCTGCTGGTGCTCTTCTTCCTCGCGGCGGTGTTCGTGGTCAGTGCGCGAAACATGCTCGGGGACGGCGAGGAGTACTCCGACGAGCTCAACGCGAACACCGCGCGGATCGCCAAGCTGATCATCAAGCCGCCGGAGCTGGAGAAGAAGAACCCGCTGCTCGAGCGCCTGAACCAGGAGAAGAAGTCCGGCGGCGAGATGGCGGCGAAGCACCAGAAGGACGAGGGCAAGGCCGGCAAGAAGGACGCGCCGGAGCGCAACGCGCGCATGGCCCCCAAGGGCGATCCGAACAACAAGGATCAGGCCCGCATGCTGATGAAGGACGTGTTCGGCTCGAAGGGCGGCGGCACCTCCGCCATCTTCGGCAACGGCATGGGCGGCGAGCTCAAGGCGGCGATGGGCGGCCTCTTCGGCGCCACCGCGGGTGACGCGGGCGGCATGGGCGGGCTCGGCCTGCGCGGCTCGGGTTCGGGCGGCGGCGGGGTGGGCAACACCATCGGCATCGGCGGCATCGGCACCAAGGGCCGCGGCGGTGGCAGCGGAAGCTACGGCGACGGCGTGGGCCTCGGCATGGGCGGCAAGAAGGGCGTGGACATCGGCATCACGTCCTCGGAGCCGACGGTGATGGGCTCGCTGGACAAGGAGCTCATCCGGCAGGTCATCCACCGGAACCGCGGCCAGATCCGGTTCTGCTACGAGAGCCAGCTGACCCGGCACCCGAACCTCAACGGCAAGGTCACCGTCCGCTTCGTCATCACCATGAACGGCGACGTGTCCTCCTCGAGCGTGAGCCAGAGCACGGCGAACAACGCGGAGCTCGAGACCTGCGTGGCCGGCCGCGTCCGGACCTGGCAGTTCCCCAAGCCCAAGGGCGGCGGCGTGGTCGTCGTCACCTATCCCTTCATCTTCAAGCAGTCGGGTGAATAGAGAGTCATGAGCCGCACCTTCCTCATGCTGTGCGCGGTGGCGCTGCTCCCCTTCGGCGCGGCGAGGGCCCAGGCGCCCTCCGCCGCCTCGCGGGACCGGACGGCGGTCACCTTCGACGAGATCGAGCGTGGCTTCTTCTTCGGCGTGCAGGGCGGTGCGCGGTACCTGCTCAACGCGCCGGCGCCCTCGGGCACGCGCGGGCCCTTCTCGTCGGGTCAGGCCGCGTTCATCGAGGTCGGCTACGAGTTCGGCGAGCGGATCAGCGTCGCCGCGTTCGTGATGGCGTCGCAGAACCGCGCGTCGTCCACGTACACCGGCTTCAGCGCGAACAAGGCGTACTCCGGCGACTTCTCCACCGTCGTGCCGGGCGCGAACGTGAAGTTCAACTTCCTCGGGTTCGACGACTCGCAGGACGTCAAGCGCACCTGGCTCTACGTGCGCGGCGGCGCGGGCCTCGCGCTCTTTTCACCCACGACGATCCTCCCCGACCCGGACCTGATGGTCTTCGCAGGGCCGGGCGTGGAGTACTTCACCCGCCTGCGCCACTTCTCGGTGGGGCTCGAGAGCACGTTCACGCTGCTGGCGCGCACGCAGAGCATGGGGTTCACCGTGACCCCGAACGTCCGCTACGCGTTCTAGCCACCGTCCGGAGCGACACACGGACCGCATCGACACCGCGGAGGCGCTCGCGTTCGAGGACGCGGGGGACCTCCGCGGTGTCGTCTGGCGCGCCCGTCACGGCCTCGGGCGGCACCACCGCGGAGCCTTCTCCCGGCGTCTGGCGGTGGGCGATCCTCAGGCGCCGCTGCGAAAGTTCCTCGAGGTGCTCGACCGGCGCGGGCTGCTCGCGCCCACCGGAAGGCTGCGGGCGGACGTGCAGCTCGTCTCGATGGGCGACCACTTCG
Source organism: Pseudomonadota bacterium (assembly GCA_023423535.1). Taxonomy (GTDB): domain Bacteria; phylum Myxococcota; class Myxococcia; order Myxococcales; family Myxococcaceae; genus JAFAFL01. The sequence goes on along the minus strand of JAFAFL010000065.1, from coordinate 1,362 downwards.
ACTGGGGCCGCAGCAGCGAGCGCCGCGAGGTCTCCCGCCAATCGACAGCGCTCTTCGCCTGGCTCTGCGCGCACCCGCCGGAGCAGGTCATCGTGCTGCTGGGGAACCACGATCTCGCGCGCGTCTGCGAGCTGCACGGCTGGGCCGGATACGCGTTCGACGCGGCGCTGCTGTCGGCGCAGCTGGCCTGGCGCGAGGGCGTTCCCGACCCCGCGGCCGAGCGCGATTTCCTTCGTGAATACCCCATGTTCCCCACCGCGGAGGTCGTCGCCCGCGACTGGGCGAGCTACGAGCCGCACCAGTCGGAGTGGGTCTCCGCGGCGATCGAGGCGGGGCGCGTGCAGCTCGCGCACGCGGCGGACGCGCGGACGCTGCTCCTGCACGCCGGGCTTCACCTCGAGCAGCTGGAGGCACTGGGCCTCGGAGGCGTCGAGGCGCTCGGTGACGCGCCGGCGCAGCGCCTGGCGGACCGGCTGAACGCGCTCCTGCGCGAGCGTTGGGCCCAGCGCGGCGAGGGCCCTCTGGACCTGCGTCCGCTCCACGTTCCCGGCAGCGCGGCAGCCGGAGAGGGCGTGGGGATGTTCTTCCACCGCGCGGCGCACCCCACACAGCTCGAGGGGCCGAAGGGCCGCAAGTTCGACCCGCGGCGGCTGCCCCGGCGCCTCGTGCAGGTGGTGGGTCACGTGCGGCACGGCAAGAGCCGCAAGCTGCTCGGGCCGTGGGCGGAAGAGGAGGGCGCGCCGGTCGAGGACGGGCCGCTGCGCCAGCTCACGGTGACGGACGAGCGGGTCCACTACGCTTCGGGCCTCCGGGAGGCGCCGCCCGACGCGGCGGTGATGATCTTCACCGACGGCGGGATGCAGCGGACGCCGGCGGAGCGCTACGAGCTGTTCGATCTCGACTCGCGCCGGCCTGCCTGACGCTTTGTCCGTCCGCCCGGGCCGCGTTCGTAGTAGTGACGCGCGCTTTGGCGGTTACGGAAAACGCGAGGAACAGGGCTGTGGCGAACGAGAACAAGAAGGGCGGCTTCGAATTTGGCGCAGGCGGACGCGAGGGTCGCGGCGGTGGCCGTGACGGCGGACGCGGCGGCGGGCGCGAAGGTGGGCGCGGCGGCGACAAGCGCGGTGGCGGTCGGGGCGGGCGGGACCGTGATGACCGCGGCGGCGGCGGCGCGCACCGCGTCGTGACCGAGCTGCCGGCGCTGGAGAAGGCGCTGACCCAGGGCGACCTCGCGCGGCAGAAGCAGTCGCTCGACCAGATCCTCAAGGGCCTGCGCCCGCTGCGGCTGTCGTCGCTGGAGGGCCTCGAGCTGGGCACCCGCGGCAAGCTGCTGACCACGCTGGTGCGCGTGCAGCGTCAGCC
>JAFAFL010000058.1 GCA_023423535.1 Pseudomonadota bacterium | reverse complement strand
AATCCAAAGACGAAGCAGCTCCAGCGGGAGGCGGGAGACGTGTGTCCAATCACATCCGCTTCGCGCTCATGGACGCTCCGGCGGAGCGCGAGCAGCAGGCGAGCGCGTCCGGTGGCCGCTGCCGCGCATACGTGTGACCGATCCGGGCTAGGCCTACTTGTATTCAGATCTCCGCGAGCAAGGACCTATTGAGTGCATCAAATAAAAAGGCCCGGATCACTTAAGATCCGGGCCTTCCTTGAGTCGCGACTTCGACCCTAGCTCGCGAGGCGCCAGATTAGTTCGAGTGCACCGCCATGCGGTCCACGTCGACGCGGCGGCCGGCCCAGCTCATGCGGGTGGAGCAGTTCTTGTTGCCGACCTGCTCGGTCTCGCCCTGCGCGCAGTTGGTGCAGACGTAGTTGGAGCTGAGGTCGATCGTCCCCGTGGGCGACGTCCCCTGGTTGTCGAAGCTCACCGTGATGGAGCGGGTCCGGACGAAGCTGTAGCCGGTGCCCTGCTCAGGAATGCGGGTGGAGGTCCGGCTGCCCGCGAAGAGGTTGTCCTTGCCCTCGATGACCTCGTTCGTATCGAGCGCAATGGGCGCCGCGTGGCCGAGATCGAAGTTCGCGCCGCCGATGCTGAGGTACTGGTTGCCGTCGATGCCGTCCCAGACCACCCACTCATACTCGCCACGCAGGTTGGCGTAGGTCTGCCGCGTCGTCGAGGACGGAAGCTCGTTGTTCGCGTAGCAGGTGGGGGGCAGTGCGCCGAGCGGACTCTCGTCGATGGCGACGATGTACGTGGTGGGCTGGCCGCCGTTGCAGGCCATGAGGAAAGCGGCCGCGGCCGCGAACAGCACAGAGACAGAACGCATGTACTTCTCCTTGAAGGGTCCCCTGGTGAGCGGGACAGGACCGGCCCTGAAAGCCCGCGCTTCTTAGGGTGTAGCGAGTCCCGGCGTCAACACTTGCGCCCAGAAGGCACGTGACATGAGGACGAGATCCGCCCGGGCACTTCTCGGCTGCAGGAAATTTGCTGTCCCCAGCGGCTACACGGCGCGCAGCACGTGGAACTTGAGGTAGCGGCCCTCCGGGAACTGCAATCGCACCGGGTGATCGGGCGGCTGGTAGCGCTCCTCCACCAGAGCCAATTCCACGCCGGCCTTGAACGAGGCCTCCTTCAGCGCGCCGAGGAACGCGTCCGGCGACACGCGCGCCGAGCACGACGCGGTGGCCAGCAGTCCGCCCGGCCGCAGCACCGCGAGCGCCTGACGGTTCAACGACGCGTAGCCGTCGATCGCCGCCTGCACCGCCTTCTGGCTCTTCGCGAACGCGGGCGGATCGAGGATCAGCAGATCGAAGGTGCGGCCCTCCTTCTTGAAGGAGGCGAGCAGCTCGAACACGTCCGCAGCGAGGAAGTCGCTCTTCTCCGGAGGGAGATCGTTCAGCGCGAAGTTGTCCCGCGCCAGCGCCACGGCGTCCGCGTCCTGATCCACGCTGAACACGCTCTTCGCGCCACCGAGCGCGGCGTTGACGCTGAAGCCTCCGCTGAAGGCGAAGCAGTTGAGGACGTCGCGGCCCTGCGCGAGCCGGCGGATGAGGAAGCGGTTCTCGCGCTGGTCGAGGAAGAACCCCGTCTTCTGTCCGCGCCACGGATCGACCCAGAACTTCGCGCCGCGCTCGAGGATGGCGATGCGCTCCGGCGGCTTCTCTCCCCACAGCACGCGCGCAGAGGGCGTGTCCTCGTCGTCATCCGCGTCGTCGCGGCCCACCTCGTCGCGGCCGAGCACGCCTTTCAGGCCCGGCACCGCCTGCGCCAGCGCGTCCACGATCATCGCCCGGTACGGCGTGAGGCCCGCGCTGTAGAGCTTGAGCACCGCGTGGCCGGCGTAGAGATCGACGACCACGCCCGGCAGGCCGTCGCCCTCGCCGTGCACGAGGCGGAAGCTGTCGGTGTCGGTGAGGTCGATGAGCTCCTGTCGCTCCGCCCACGCGGCCTTCACGCGGCGGACGAAGAAGGCGGTGTCGATGCGCTCGTGCTCGTCGCGGGTGAGCACGCGCACGCTGATCGCGGAGAGGGGATCGTAGTAGCCGCGCGCGACGAAGCGGCCGTTCTCCGTCAGGTCCACCACACTGCCGGCGGGCACCCTCGGCGGCTGATCCAGCGCGCGCCGGAACACCCACGGGTGGCCCGCACGAAGGTGGCGGCCGAGGCCCTTCTGCAGCTCGAGTCGGAGGACGGACATGGGGCGCGGGCATAGCGCAGCCCCGCTCGTGCGACTACCGCCGAGCTACCGGCGCGCCTTCAGCACCGCGCGGGTCAGCTCGCGGAAGCCCTTCCCTTCCGCGGCGCGGGTGATGAACGCCGGCGGGTGGTCGATCCGGTCGAGCACCGCGCGCACGTTCGCCACGCCCACCGAGAGGGAGAACGCGCCGAACATGGGGGAATCGTTGAAGGAATCGCCCGCGTACACGAAGCGGGCGTCTCGCTTGCGGAGCGATCCCTTCCACTCGCGGCTGATGAACTCGCGCACCATGGAGAGCTTGTCGAACTCGCCGATCCAGCAGTTCACGTGCACGTTGGAGCGCACCGCCTGGATCCCTCGCGCGCGCAGCGTCTGCTCGAGGGCGTCCGCCGCTTCAGAGCCGAGCGAGATCTCCTCGTTGTAGTCGATGGCGACGTCCACCTCTGTGTACGCGCTGTCCTTCGACAGCCGGGCGCCGGGGACCTTCTTCATCGCGCGGGCGACCTCGCGCAGGAGCTTCGGACGAGTGACCGCGCGCTCCTCGTCGCTCTGCGCATAGACCTTCCGCAGGGGCGCCTTCTCTCCACGAGGATCCTTTGGATCGCGCGCGAAGTAGAGACCGCCGTTCTCCACGATCACGCCGTCCACCGGCAGGTTGCGCGCCCAGCACTCGCCCCAGCCTGCGGGCCTTCCGCTCACGAGCACCACGCGCAGGCCGGCTTCGCTCAGCTCCTCCAGCGCGCGGATCGTCGTGCTCTCCAGCTTGCCGCCGGAGGTCAGCGTGCCGTCCACGTCGGTGAACACCGCCTGAACGGAGGAAAGGTCTGCCTCGGCGAGCGGCCTGGGCTCACCCTTCGTCTTCGTCGTCATCATCGGAATCAAGCGAGCGGAATCTCGGCCAGCAGCTGACGGAAGGTCTCCAGCTCGGCGCGGAGGGTCGCGTCGTCGAGCGTCGCCAGCGTCCCCTTCCGGTCCTTGCGCAGGAACACGTCGAGTCCGCCGTCTCGACCGTAGAGCGCCTGCGCGTGGCGGACCGCGGTGAGGAAGCCCACGCGTGCGGTCTCCGGGTGGTGCGTCCAGAGCGCTTCGGACTGCTCGAGCTGCACGCCCACCGCGGCGAGCACTTCTCGATCATGCGCGAGGAGGATCTCCCGCTGGTTCACCCGCAGCAGGCCCGCGGCGAACTCACCGAACGGTGTGACCAGGGCGAGCAGCTCCGCGCGCGGAAGGCCGGTGCGACCGGTCACCTCGGCGAGCGAGTGCCGGAACTCGATGAGCACCCGCTTGTCCTGCGCGCGGAGGCCCCGATACGCCGGCGTGCGGCCGAACGCGTCGAGATCCCTCGCGAGCCTCTGCGCGTGCCACTGCACGTCCTCCGGCTCGCAGCTCTCCACTTCTCGGGCGCGCGCGGTCATCAGCCGCGAGAGATCCGCCAGCGCGGCGCGCACCGCCACCGTCGCCTCGAGCTCCTCGCGCCAGAAGGGAACGACCTCCGCGCGCGAGACGTGCGCAAACGCGTTGGCGGACTCGTACACGAGGTCGCCGATGAGCTCGCGGAAGCGGCTGCGGAAGGCCTGCAGATCCGCGAGGAGGTTCCAGCGATCCGCCACCACCTGCGGGCTGCGCATGCGCTCGCCGAGGCCGGTGATCTGCGCCGCCATCTCCTGCGTGAGGGCCTGGATGACCGAGGCCGCCTCCGACTGACGCCGCTGCATGGCCGCGCTCGCCGGCGGGACGCCGTCTCCGAGCGACGCAAGCAGCGGGTCGAACTCGCCCTCCTCGGACGGCGGCGGGAAGTTGTTGCGCGCGGTGGAGAGCAGCGCGTTCACGTCCACCACCGTGTCGCGGATGACCGGCGCCATCTCCTCCCACAGCGAGAGGTCCGGCGCGCCCTCGACGCTGGTGCTCTCGTAGCGCAGCAGATCCATGTCGCCGAGGCGCTGGATCGTCCGGGCGGCGGCCTCGTACACCTCGCGCAGTCGCAGGGCGAAGTCGGGATCCGGCAGGGACTGGAGGACCTCCTCCAGGCGGGGTGCGAGTGAAGGTTCGGGGGGAGCGTCCGACATCCGGGCGCGGAGTCTAGACGCATGACCTCCCGTGGACTAGCACCGTCTCATGCACACGGTGACCGTCGTGGCGGAGGACGGCTCGCTCCGGGTGGGCGACGACTCGCTGCTCGATGCGAAGGGCCCCCGCTGGATGGACGTGGTGAGCCCCACGCCGGAGGAGATGGAGAGCCTGCGGGTGAAGTTCGGCATCCACCGGCTCGCGGTGGAGGACTGCCTGAAGCTCGGCCAGCGCCCGAAGCTCGAGGAGTATCCGAACCACCCGTTCATCGTGCTCCAGGGTTTCGGCGCCGGCCCCGAGGTGTGGGAGCCGAAGCTGCGCGAGGTGCACTTCATCCTCCTGCCGGACCTGATCATCACCGTGCACCAGGATGCGGTGGAGGTGATCGAGGAGGCGCGGCGCCGCCTGGCCCCGGACCCCGCGAGCTCGTTTGCACGCGGCCCGGACTTCATCGCCTACACCGTCGCGGACGCGCTGATGGACGGCAACTTCCCGGTGGTGGACGCGCTGGACTCGGCGATCGAAGACCTCGAGTCGGAGGTGTTCGACGAGGCCCGCGCCGGGCACCTGCCGCACATGTCGAGGCTGCGCCGCGCGGTGGTGGAGGTGCGCCGCGTGCTCTCGCCGCAACGGGACGTGCTCTCGTTGCTGGCTCGGCGCGGTCCGGGTTCCGGCTTCGTGCAGGAGCGCACCGCCCTCTACTTCCGCGACGTGTACGACCACCTCATCCGGGTCATCGAGCAGCTCGACGCGACGCGGGAGCTTCTCGCCAGCGCGCGCGAGGCCTGGCTGTCCGTCATCGCCAACCGCACCAACGACGTGACGAAGCAGCTGACGATCTTCGCCACGATCTTCCTGCCGCTCTCCTTCATCACCGGGTTCTTCGGACAGAACTTCCACGCGCTCACCGCGCCGGCCCTCTTCTGGGTGATGCTCGCGTCGATGGTGCTGGTGCCCGCCGGGCTCGTCCTCTGGTTCCGACACAAGGAGTGGTTCTGATCATGCCCACGTTCACGCACGCAGGACGCACGCATCACTACCTCGACGAGGGCGAGGGCCCGCCGCTCGTCCTCCTCCACGCGTTCCCGCTCCACGCCGAGCTCTTCCGGCCGCAGCTGCAGGCTCTCCGATCCGAGCTGCGGATCATCGCGCCGGATCTGCGCGGCTTCGGCAGGAGCGGCGCGGTCGCCTCGGGTGAGGCGATCACCATGCAGGACTACGCGGACGACGTGCTCGCGTTGATGGAGCACCTCGGCCTCGAGGAGGTCGCGCTCGGTGGCGTGTCCATGGGCGGGTACATCGCGCTGGCGCTCCTGCGGACCGATCCCTCCCGCGTGCGCGCGCTGGTCCTCTCCGACACGCAGATGTCCGCCGACGACGAGGCCGGCAAGCAGCGGCGCGAGGACACCGCGCGGGCGCTGGAGGCGCGGGGCATGGGGCTGCTCGAGGTGTCGATGCCGCCGAAGCTCCTCGCGCAGCCGGCGCCGCAGGAGCTCGTCAAGCAGGTGCGCGGCTGGATCCGCGAGACCTCTCCGCTCGCCGCGGCGGCCGCCACCCGCGGCATGGCCGAGCGTCCGGATTCGCGAGACATCCTCGCCCGTTACGCAGGTCCGCTGCTCGTCGTCGTCGGTGAGCAGGACGAGATCACGCCGCCGCAGAAGGCGCAGGAGATGGCGGACCTGGTGAAGGGTTCGGAGCTGCGCCGGATCCGGGGCGCGGGACACCTGCCGAACCTCGAGCAGCCGGAGGCGTTCAACGAGGCGCTGCGCTCGTTCTTTGCGCCTTTGCGGGGGTGATGCTTCGCGAGTCGTGACGCCCGGCCGAGGGGCGGCCGGGAGGGCGCGCGACGTTTGCGATCGAGGCTGCCCGTCCCCTCCTTTGCGTGAAAGCAACTTGGAGGAGACAGACCATGAAGAAGCTCTGGGTGTGCGCGCTCGCGGCGGGGGGCCTCGTGTTCGGCGGCTGCATGCGCGAGGAGAAGACCGACGCGTACGGCGGCAGCGGCTACGAGGGCGTGCGCGGCGCGCAGGAGACCGGCAACCAGCCCGACGATCAGAACCGCCCGCCCAGCGACTCGCGCGAGCTGGAGCGCAACGACGGCTCAGGTCAGCAGGGCTCGTTCGGCCAGCACGAGAGCGAAGGCACCGGCGGCTCGGGCGTGGAGAGCGAGGGTGAGCAGTCGCCCTGGCGCGACAGCCCGATGCAGCCCGGCGAGGGCGAAGCGCCGGTGCAGGACTACGAGCGCGAGAACAAGGCCGAAGGCGGCGTGAGGCCGCAGTAGCTCAGCGGGTCACCAGATCACGGCTCACGGCGTGCAGACCACGCGCTCGCCGCTGACCGTGCACGACGAGCAGGTGTTCGTCTGCACGAAGACGCCGTTGCGGCACTCGAGCGTGGCGGAGCCGTTGGGGTGGCAGATGCCCTGACCTTCGTTCGCGCTCGCGCACGCATCGCCGGCCTGGTTGCGCGTGACGTCGCAGCTCACGCGGTTGTTGTTCACGCTGCAGCCACCGGCGCCGCGGCAGGGGATGGAGCGCCACTTCCCGCTCGTGCACTCGAGCACCGTCTTGTCGTCGCCGCAGACGAAGCCGTTGGTGTTGCACGAGTCGCCCGCGTCCGGTCCACCGCAGGCCCCGAGGAGGAAGGCGGAGACGAGGACGGCGAAGAGGACGAAGGGCGTGCGCATGGCGGCGGAATATGTCGCGAAGAAAACGGCGCGTCACCTATTTCGATGTGGGCCGCTCGGGGCCGCGCGCGCCGTCCAGCGTCTCCGCGAAGTAGCGCCGCCAGTTGCCGAAGAGGACCTTCTCCGCCACGCGCTCGGGCAGCTTTGTGGAGATGACCTCCGCCAGCGCCGGCAGGTCCCTCGCGTCACGCATGCCCCTCGGCAGGGGCACCATCCCGTCGAAGTCGCTGCCGAGCGCCACGCCGTCCTCGCCCATCACCGACACCGCATGCGCCACGTGCCTGGCCACGTCGGTGAGTTCGCGGCCGCCCAGGTACACGGTGGCGAAGATGATCCCCACCACCCCGCCCTTGTCCGCGATGCGGCGCAGGCTGCCGTCGTCGAGGTTGCGCCACATGCTCGCCGCGCCCCGGACGCCGGTGTGCGAGCACATGGGCCGCGCGGTCTTGTGCGCGAGGATCTCCTCCACGGTGCGAGGCGACGCGTGCGCGAGGTCCACGCTCATGCCGGCCTGCGCCATCGCGTCCAGTACGTCTCGACCGAGTGGCGTGAGGCCGCGGTTGCCCATCAGCGGGAAGGACGAGCCGCCGAGCTCGTTGTTGGAGAGGTGGGTGAGGCTCATGAAGCGCACGCCGCGCTTGAAGAGTTCGTCCACCCGCGAGACGTCCCCTTCAATGGCGTGCGCGCCCTCCACGCCGAGCACCGCGCAGAGCCTGTCCTCCGCCAGTCCCTCTTCAAGGACGCGAGTGGAGTCCGCGAGCACCGCCTCTGCCTTCGCGGCATCGCAGAACGCGTGCATCCGATCGAGCTGCCACTGGGCGCGTGACCATTCGCTGCGTCGCGCCTCGCGGGGCCAGCCGCGCCACGCGGCGAAGAGGGGAAAGCCTCCGATGAACGGATAGCCGCGGGTGACGAGCGTGAAGCACTGGATGCGCACGCCGGCGGCGCGAAGCCTCGGGAAGTCTGCCTGCCCCCTCTCCGAGTGGCAGGTGAGATCCCGGTTCCACATCAACGAGTCCGCGTGCGCGTCCGCGATCATTGCCACGCTTTTCACCGTACAGGGCTGGTGTAGGGTCCGCCGCCATGCCGACCGTTCTTCAAAGCTATCTGTGTGGTGCGTGGCAGCAAGGCCAGGGCAAGGCCACGCAGCTCCTCAACCCGTCCACCGAAGAGGTGCTCGCGGAGACCTCCACCGAGGGCCTCGACTTCGCCGCCGCGGTGAAGTTCGCGCGCGAGAAGGGCGGCCCCGCGCTCCGGGCGATGACGTTCAAGGGGCGCGCGGAGCTGCTGAAGACGCTGGCGAAGACGATCAACGACGCGCGCGAGGAGCTCATTGCGCTGGGCATCGCCAACGCCGGCAACACGCGCGGCGACGCGAAGTTCGACATCGACGGCGCGTCCGGGACGCTGATGTTCTACGCGGACCTCGGCCAGAAGCTCGGCGACGTGAAGGCGTTGGTGGACGGCGAGGGCACGCCGCTCGGGCGTTCGGCGCGGCTGTTCGGTCAGCACGTGCTCGTGCCGCGCGAGGGCGTGGCGGTGCACATCAACGCGTTCAACTTCCCCGCGTGGGGCATGGCGGAGAAGCTCGCGGTGGCGCTGCTCGCGGGCATGCCGGTCATCACCAAGCCGGCCACGGCGACCGCGCTGATGGCGCACCGGATCATGCAGCTGTGGGTGGAGAGCAAGGCGCTGCCCGAGGGCGCGCTCTCGTTCGTCTGCGGCGGCGTGGGCGATCTGCTCTCGCACCTGCGCGGCCAGGACGTGCTCGCGTTCACCGGCTCCGGTCACACCGCGGCGCAGCTGCGCACGATGCCGAACCTCGCCGAGCACAACGTGCACGTGAACGTGGAGGCGGACAGCCTCAACGCGGCGATCCTCGGGCCGGACGTCTCGCCGGGCAGCGAGACCTGGAACGTCTTCCTCACCGACGTGGCGAAGGAGGTCACCCAGAAGACCGGCCAGAAGTGCACCGCCACCCGCCGCGTGTTCGTGCCGCACGAGCGCCTCGACGAGGTCCGCGAGGCGCTGGTGGAGCGCATGGGAGAGATCCGCGTGGGCAATCCTGCGGACGACAAGGTGACCATGGGCCCCGTCTCCACCGCGGCGCAGCTGCGCTCGGTGCGCGAGGGAATCGCGAAGCTCGCCGAGGGCCGCACGGTGGCGCTCGGTGGCGCGGACGCCGTGAACGGCAACGGCGCGCCCGAGGGCAAGGGCTACTTCGTCAAGCCGACGATCATCATCGACGCCGACCCGCGGCCGGAGTCCCCCGCGAACCAGATGGAGGTCTTCGGACCGGTCGTCACCGTGATGGCTTACCGGGATCTCCCCTCGCTCCTGCAGCTGGTGGCGGCGGGCGGCGGTGGGCTCGTGAGCAGCGTGTACTCCGACGAGCGCCGCTTCCTCACCGACGCCGTGCTGGGGATCGCGCCGCACCACGGGCGGGTGACGATCGCCAACGAGAAGCTCGCGGGACAGTCCCTCCCGCCCGGCATGGTGCTGCCCGGCCTCCTGCACGGCGGCCCCGGTCGCGCCGGTGGCGGTGAAGAGCTCGGTGGCACGCGCGGCATGTCCCTCTACCTGCAGCGGGTGGCCATCCAGGGACATCGGGCGCTCGTGGAGCAGATGTTCGGCGTGGCCCCGGCGGCTGCGGCTGCAGCTGAGAAGAAGGCGTAGCGGTTCGCCGCTTCGACCGGTGGCGCGTCCGCGGAAGACGCGGCGGCCACCGGTCCCACACCAGTGCCGGGCGGGCGAGCAGGCGGGTGCGTGTGCTGGCGATGACGCGGCACGCTCGCTAACGTGAGGAGGGATCTCAGATGACCGACGCGGATCGCCTTCTTCACGAGTGCCTGAAGTTGGAGCCTGCAGAACGGGCGCGACTGATCGACGCGCTGCAGGCCACGCTGCCGCCAGACATGGGTGCCGTGTCGAACGAGTGGCCCGACGACTACCACGCCGAGATCAGCCGTCGTCTTTCGCGAGCACGCGCGGGGACGGCGTCCCTGATTCCCGCTGCAGACCTTCTCGCGCGTCTCAAGGCGTGAAACCCGTCCCCCTGTTCGTGATGGAGGAGGCTGCCGAAGAGGCAGTGGAAGCGCGTGTCTACCTCGAAGCGGCGAGACCAAGACTCGGAGCGGCCTTCACCGCTTCGATCGATGACGCCTTCAAACGAATTAACGCAAACCCGGATCTGGGGCCCTCGGCGGAATCCGCCAACGCCCTTGAGGCTCAGGCTTGATCCGAGAAGCGTCGCGCGCGGCTTCATGACCGGCCTGGCGGTCGATTCCGGTGCTTCCGGGCACGCCTGATCAGCCGCGGCCTGGGGCCACGTCATCTCGAGCGAGCACGCTGTTCG
>JAFAFL010000028.1 GCA_023423535.1 Pseudomonadota bacterium | reverse complement strand
GCTCAACGCCTTCGCGGAGGAAGTCACGCGTGTGGCGCGCGAGGTGGGCACCGAAGGGCGCCTGGGCGGGCAGGCCGACGTGCGCGGTGTGGGCGGCACCTGGAAGGACCTCACGGACAATGTGAACTTCATGGCGAACAACCTCACCGGTCAGGTGCGCAACATCGCCGAGGTGACGACCGCCGTCGCGAAGGGTGACCTCTCCAAGAAGATCACCGTGGACGTGAAGGGGGAAATCCTGGAGCTCAAGGACACCATCTACACCATGGTGGACCAGCTCCGCTCCTTCGCCTCCGAGGTCACCCGCGTGGCCCGCGAGGTGGGCACCGAAGGAAAGCTCGGCGGCCAGGCGTACGTCGTCGGCGTCGCCGGGACGTGGAAGGACCTCACCGACAACGTGAACCTCATGGCCGGCAACCTCACGGCCCAGGTGCGCAACATCGCGGGCGTGACGACCGCCGTCGCCAACGGCGACCTCTCCAAAAAGATCACCGTCGACGTCAAGGGGGAGATCCTCGACCTGAAGAACACCATCAACACGATGGTCGATCAGCTCAACGCCTTCGCCTCCGAGGTCACCCGCGTGGCCCGCGAGGTGGGCACCGAAGGAAAGCTCGGCGGCCAGGCGGAGGTCCGCGGCGTCGCCGGCACGTGGAAGGACCTCACCGACAACGTCAACTTCATGGCGACGAACCTGACCGGGCAGGTCCGCGGCATCGCCAAGGTCGTGACGGGCGTCGCCAACGGCAACCTGCGGCTGAAGCTGCAGGTGGAGGCCAAGGGGGAGATCGCGGCGCTGGCGGACACGATCAACGGCATGATCGACACGCTGGCGACGTTCGCCGACCAGGTGACGAGCGTGGCCCGCGAGGTGGGCGTGGAGGGGAAGCTGGGCGGGCAGGCGTCGGTGCCGGGCGCCGCGGGCACGTGGAAGGCGCTGACCGACAACGTGAACCAGCTCGCGGAGAACCTGACGACGCAGGTGCGAGCGATCGCGGAGGTGGCGACGGCGGTGACCAAGGGGGACCTGACGCGCTCGATCCGCGTGGACGCGCGGGGGGAGGTGGCGGCGCTGAAGGACAACATCAACGAGATGATCCGGAACCTGCGCGACACCACGCAGAAGAACTCCGAGCAGGACTGGCTCAAGACGAACCTCGCCCGCTTCACGAACATGCTGCAGGGGCAGCGCGACCTGATGGCGGTGACGAAGCTGATCCTCTCGGAGCTGGCGCCGCTGGTCTCGGCGCAGCACGGGGTCTTCTTCCTGATGGACTCGGCGCGGGAGGACCCGCGCCTGCGGCTGATGGCGGGGTACGCCTCCAGCGACGACGAGAGCCTGCCGCGGGAGTACAAGCTCGGGCAGGGGCTGATCGGCCAGTGCGCCATGGAGAAGGAGCGGATCGTCATCACGGACGTTCCGTCGAGCTACGTGCGGGTGAACTCGGGGCTGGGGGACGCGCCGCCGGCGAGCATCATCGTGCTGCCGGTGCTCTTCGAGGGGCAGGTCAAGGCGGTGATCGAGCTGGCGTCGTTCCAGCACTTCAGCGCGACCCACGAGATGTTCCTCGACCAGCTGACCGAGTCGATCGGCATCGTGCTCAACACGATCGAGGCGAACATGCGGACCGAGGAGCTGCTCAAGCAGTCGCAGTCCCTCGCCCGCGAGCTGCAGAGCCGGCAGGAGGAGCTGCAGCGGACCAACGACCAGCTGGAGGAGAAGGCCCGGCTGCTGGTCGAGCAGAACTCGGAGGTGGAGCGGAAGAACCGCGAGGTCGAGCAGGCCAAGGGGGCGCTGGAGGAGAAGGCGACGCAGCTGGCCCTCACGTCCAAGTACAAGTCCGAGTTCCTCGCGAACATGTCGCACGAGCTGCGGACGCCGCTCAACAGCCTCCTGATCCTCGCGCACCAGCTCGCGGACAACCCCGAGGGGAACCTGAGCGAGAAGCAGGTCAAGTTCGCCCGCACGATCCACAGCGCCGGCAGCGACCTGATGCAGCTGATCAACGACATCCTCGACCTCTCCAAGATCGAGTCGGGCACGGTCACGCTGGAGATCGACGAGGTCCTCTTCGGGGACCTGCGGGAGTACGTGGACCGCACGTTCCGCCACGTCGCCGAGGACCGCAACCTCGGCTTCGACATCGAGATCGGCGAGGAACTCCCCCCGCTGCTGTGCACGGACTCCAAGCGGCTGCGGCAGATCCTCAAGAATCTCCTCTCCAACGCCTTCAAGTTCACCGAGCGCGGCCGCGTGGACCTGCGGATCGTCACCGCCACCGAGGGGTGGAGCCACGACCACCCGACGCTCAGCACGGCACGGTCCGTCGTCGCCCTGTCGGTGCGTGACACCGGCATCGGCATCCCCGCCGACAAGCAGCGGCTCATCTTCGAGGCCTTCCAGCAGGCCGACGGAACCACCAGCCGCCGCTTCGGCGGCACCGGCCTGGGCCTGTCGATCAGCCGCGAGATCGCACGGCTCCTGGGCGGCGAGATCCGCCTGGAGAGCACGCCCGGCGAGGGGTCGAGCTTCACGCTCTTCGTCCCCGACGAGCACCCGGCGGTGGCGGCGCGGAGCCAGGGCTTGGGCACGCGGCTGCTGGCCCCGGCCGAGCAGGAGGAGATCGC
>JAFAFL010000111.1 GCA_023423535.1 Pseudomonadota bacterium | reverse complement strand
TGTCACCGGAGTGCTGTGGATGAACGCCGTACTGAACCAGAATTTAATCGGCATCACCGGCATCACCCGCCGCCTGGCGATGGATGGCGTGCTGGACTCAGACGCCGCCCGCGCCGCGCAGGAAAGCGCGGCCAAGGCCCGCCGCCCGATCGCCCAATGGCTGCTGGACGAAAAGCTGGTCAGTCCGGCGCAGTTGACCGCCGCCAACGCGGTGGAGTTCGGACTGCCGGTGTTCGACCCGGCCACGATGCCGCCGCAGCCGGAAACGCTGAAACTGGTGTCGGATGAGCTGGTGCAGAAGCACAAGGTGCTGCCGCTCCTCAAGCGCGGCAACCGGCTGTTCGTCGCGACGGCCGATCCGGCGAATGTCCACGGCATGGACGAGATCAAGTTCCAATCCAGCCTGGCAGTGGAGCCGGTACTGGTGGATGCCGATACCCTCGCCCGCACACTGGAACTGTGGCAGGCGGCCGGTGACAACTTGGCGGGATTCGACTTGGGCGGGGGCGATGACGTCGGCGAACTGGACGTGGCCGATGGCAAGGAAGAGGCCGGGGACAAGGGCGTCGATACCAAGGGCGAGGACGACACGCCGATTGTCAAGTTCATCAACAAGATCCTGGTCGATGCGATCCGCCGCGGCGCCTCGGACATCCACTTCGAGCCGTACGAGGACAACTACCGCGTGCGCTTCCGCATCGATGGCGTGCTGCGCAGCGTCTCGCGGATGGCCAACAAGATGCACGCACGCATCGCCGCGCGCCTGAAGGTCATGGCGCAGCTGGACATCGCCGAGAAACGCGTACCGCAGGACGGCCGCATCAAGCTCAACCTGTCCAAGACCAAGCAAATGGACTTCCGCGTGAGCACCTTGCCCACGCTGTTCGGCGAGAAGATCGTCCTGCGTCTGCTGGACGGCGGTGCCGCCAAGCTGGGCATCGACAAGCTGGGCTACGAGCCCGACCAGCAGCGGTTGTTCGAGGAGGCCATCCACAAGCCCTACGGCATGGTGCTGGTGACCGGCCCCACCGGCTCGGGCAAGACGGTGAGCCTGTACACGGCGCTGGGCATCCTGAACGACGAGACCCGCAACATCTCCACCGCCGAGGACCCTGTGGAAATTCGCCTGCCCGGCGTGAACCAGGTCCAGCAGAACGTGAGGCGCGGCATGACCTTCGCCGCCGCCTTGCGCAGCTTCCTGCGCCAGGATCCGGACATCATCATGGTCGGCGAGATCCGCGACCTGGAAACGGCGGAAATCGCCATCAAGGCGGCGCAGACCGGCCACATGGTGCTCTCCACCCTGCACACCAACGATGCGCCGCAAACCATCGCCCGCCTGATGAACATGGGCATCGCGCCCTACAACATCACCAGTTCCGTGACCCTGGTGATCGCCCAGCGCCGGGCGCGCCGGCTCTGCCCCAAGTGCAAGCGCCCGGCGGAACTCCCGGACAACGCCCTGCTGGCCGAGGGCTTCACCATGGTCGAGATCAACGAAGGCTTCACCGTGTACGAGGCGGTGGGCTGCGACGACTGCACCAACGGCTATAAGGGCCGCCTGGGCGTGTACCAGGTGATGCCGATGAGCGAGGCGATCCAGGAGATCGTACTGGAGGGCGGCAACGCCCTGGACATCGCCGAGGCCGCCCAGCGGTCTGGGGTCAAGGACCTGCGCCAGTCGGCCCTGCTCAAGGTGAAAAACGGGCTGACCAGTCTGGCCGAGATCAACCGGATCACGGTGGACTGAGCGGCGCGTGCCGGAACCCGGCACCCCGTCACCAAACGGAACTACACTTTGCCCCGCAAGGGTTTAGGATGCGGGTCTGCGGTCCGGCCGGGGTCCGGACCTACTGGGGAGTTCAAGCATGTCCGTGACACGTAGCGCCGCGCGCACCGCCGCGAAGAAGCCCGCATTGCAGCAGCGCGCGGGCGTTGAGCTGACGCCTTTCGTCTGGCAAGGCACCGACAAGCGCGGCAAGAAGATGAAGGGGGAGCAGCAGGCGAAGAATGCCAACCTGCTCCGCGCAGAACTGCGCCGCCAAGGCATCACGCCCCAATTAGTCAAACCCAAACCCAAGCCTCTGTTCGGCAGCGCCGGCAAGCGCATCTCCGCCAAGGAGATCGCGGTCTTCAGTCGCCAGCTGGCGACCATGATCAAGTCAGGCGTACCGATCGTGCAGGCGCTGGAGATCATCGCCAACGGCAACAAAAATCCCCGGATGAAAGTGATGGTTGACAGCTTACGGCTGGACATCGAAGGCGGCTCGTCGATCTACGAGGCCATGAGCAAGCATCCGGTGCAGTTCGACGAGCTGTACCGAAACCTGGTCAAGGCCGGTGAAGGCGCGGGTGTGCTGGAAACGGTGCTGGAGACGATTGCCACCTACAAGGAAAATATCGAATCCCTGAAGGGCAAGATCAAGAAGGCGCTTTTCTACCCCGCGATGGTGATTGCGGTAGCCATCCTGGTCAGCAGCATCCTGCTGATTTTCGTTGTCCCACAATTCGAGGCGGTGTTCGCGAACTTTGGCGCAGAAC
>JAFAFL010000067.1 GCA_023423535.1 Pseudomonadota bacterium | reverse complement strand
TGAACCCTCCTTCTCGTGGTTGGCTCTCACGGCCGTAGCCCCTTTGACAGGAGAGAGAACGCCATGGGCAGCGCGCAGGAGATCGTCGTCGGGTTCGGTGAGGGCAAGAGGGTTCACGCGCAGGTGGGCAAGCACCTGGTCCAGACCGACCAGCCCCAGCCATATGGTGAAGACTCGGCGCCGGCGCCCTTCTCGCTCTTCCTGGCGTCCCTGGCGACCTGCGCCGGGTTCTACGTCCTGTCCTTCTGCCAGAAGCGGGAGATCCCCACCGACGGCATCCGCGTCCGGCAAAGGGTGGAGACGGATCCGGAGACCGGGGTGCTCTCACACGTCGCGCTCGACGTGGAATTGCCCGCCGACTTCCCCGAGAAGTACCGCGAGGCGGTCCTGCGGACGGTGGACCAATGCGCGGTGAAGCGGGCCATCCAGGCGCAGCCCACCTTCCAGGTCCGCGCGGTGGCGCCAACGGGCAGCTGACGTCGGCCTTCAGCTCCGAAGCGGCAGGGGCGCGCGGAACCGCACGGCCACCTCGTGGCGCCACAAGGTCTGCCCATCACGCCGCGTGCAGCGGACGACCTCGCCCTCCGCGGCCACGCCGTCAGCGTCCGAGCCAGCGAGCAGGAGCTTCAGAGGAAGCACCGTCCCCGGCTCGAAGGACGCCCCGGTGAACAAGAGCGCGCCGGTGGGGCTGACGTTCTGGATCATCGCCAGCGTGGGCGGCCCCTCCGCGAGCTGAATCTGCGCGGCCTGCAGCGCGACCTGGCGGTCACCCTGTCGTCGGTCTGCCTGGGGTCCATTGAAGTTCGGCATGGTGCTCCGGTTATAACCTCTGACCTCCAACCATGAACCGACTCCGCTTCTGTCTCAATGATCGCTGGGTGGAGTTGCGCGGCGCGTCACCCACCACCACGCTGCTGCGCTACTTGCGCGATGAAGCCCACCTCACGGGCACCAAGGAAGGCTGCGCGGAAGGCGACTGCGGCGCCTGCACCGTGGCCGTGGTCGAGCCCGGGTCCGACGGCAAGCCCACCTACCGCGCGGTGAATGCCTGCCTGCTGCTGCTGCCCATGGTGCAGGGCAAGCGCGTCTACACGGTGGAGGCGCTGAAGCGCAGCGGGCAGGCGCACCTGGTCCAGACGACCATGGCGGAGAAGCTCGGGTCGCAGTGCGGCTACTGCACGCCGGGTGTGGTGATGGCGCTCTTCGAGGCCGCCTACCGCGAAGACCTGGACGCGCCCTGGAAGCTGGACGCGCAGATGTGCGGCAACCTTTGCCGCTGCACCGGCTACCGGCCCATCCGTGACGCCGCCCGCGCTGTCGCTGGCGTGGTCCCGGACGACGACTTCGCCCGCGCGCTGAAGGCCGCCTCGCTCCGCCCGGAGGACATGGCGCTCTCCTACCAGGCGGGAGAGCAGCGCTACTTCAACCCCACCTCGCTGGACGAACTGTGGGAGGTGTTCGACGCGCACCCGAAGTCCGCGCGCATCGTGGTGGGCGGAACCGACCTCTCATTGGAGGTCACCAAGCGCCACGCCGAGCCGCGGGTGCTGGTGTCCCTGGAGGGCATCGCGTCGCTCCGGGGCGTGAGCGACCTGGCGGATGGCACAGGCTGGCGCTTTGGAGCCACCACCCCGCTCACCGACCTCGAGGCGTGGGCGGAGGGGCACCTGCCTCCTTTGGACCGGGTGCTCCGCTACTTCGGCGCGCGCGCCATCAAGAGCCGCGCCACCGTGGGCGGCAACCTCTGCAACGCGTCGCCCATTGGCGATTTGCCGCCGGTGTTGATGGCGCTCGGGGCCACCGTGGTCCTGGCCTCCCGCGGGCGCGAACGCAGGCTGCCTCTGGAGGACTTCTTCCTCGCGTACCGGAAGACCGCGCTCGCGCCGAGCGAGGTGCTGGCAGCGGTGGAGGTGCCCAGACCGTCCGCGGACGCGTACGTCTGCGCGTACAAGGTCTCCAAGCGCCGCGAGCTGGACATCAGCGCGGTGGCCGCCGGCTTCTACGTGGAAACGGACGCGCAGGGCACGGTGACGAAGGCGCGGCTCGCCTACGGCGGCATGGCGGCGACGCCGGCGCGCGCACGCAAGGCGGAGGCGGCGCTGGTGGGCCAGAGCCTGAACGCGCAGACCGTGAAGGCAGCGGCGGAGAAGCTCGCGGAGGACTTCACGCCCATGAGTGACCACCGCGGCTCCGCGCGTTACCGCGCGCTCGTCGCCCGGAATCTGCTCGTGGGCTTCGTCGAGGAGACGAAGAAGGCGCGCGCGCCGAAGTTGCCCCACCCGCACACCGCCACCGTGGAGGTGAGGTAGCCATGCGCAAGCTCGAGCCCCCGGTGCCGTCGGAACGCGCGCCGAAGTCGCCCCTTCACCAGCCCGCGCAGCATGAGAGCGGCCTGCGTCACGCCACCGGCGAAGCGCTCTACGTGGACGACTTGCCGATGCCGCCGGGAACCCTGGTGGTGCACCTGGTGACGTCGCCTCACGCCCACGCGCGCATCACCCGCCTGACGGCCGAAACCGCGCGCGCCATGCCCGGCGTGCACGCGGTGCTCACCGCAGAAGACGTCCCCGGCATGAACGACGTGGGCGCGGTGGTCCACGAC
>JAFAFL010000045.1 GCA_023423535.1 Pseudomonadota bacterium | reverse complement strand
GGGTTCCTCAGCGGGACCCGCCGCTCTTCGTTTTTCGGCTCCGGTCCTCGATTTACGGCTACGGCTTTGCGCCCTCGCGGCCCAGCCAGCCGAAGCGCTCGAACCGCTCGCGCAGGCCGGGGAAGTGCCACCACGAGACGTCCTTCGGCGCGGGCGAGACGCCGTCCCAGTTCGTCGGCCGCTCGAGATCCTCGGGGCGCGGCACGACCAGCGAGCCCACGTGATCGGCGTCCTCGTACACGCGCGCGATCTGCGCCGCGAGCCGCTCCATCGTCGGCGCTGCGACCTTGCCGGTGGAGGTGGCCTGGTAGAACTGCACGGTCACGCGGACCGGGAAGCGCTCGTCGCGCTCGACGGTGAGGCCATCGAGCTCGGTGTAGGGACCCTCCAGCGCACCATGCCCAAGCACCGCTTCTTCGGTGTCGTCCAGGTCGGTGGGCATGGCCTGCGTCTCCATCGCCGCGCCGCCCGCCGCGGGCGCCGCGGCCGACATGCCGAAGAGGCCCAGCTTCCGACGCGGCGGCTCGCGGTACTTCAGCGGCACCTGGATGAGCATGAGCAGGTTCGCGTCCTCGTTGAGAGTGGACGCCGCCTCACCGTTCGCGGTCACGCCGTTGGCCTCCACATCGGAGCGGCGCTCGGCGGTGAGCGGCGCGCGCTGGCCGCCCGAGTTGAAGAAGAGCCGTTGCCCCCAGCTCGCACCACCGCTGACCGTGTCGCGCGCGTTGTCGATCACCGTCATCGAGGTGCCCTGCCGCGTGACGAGCAGCGTGAGCACCGCCGGGTTCTTCGCGGTGGACTGGTAGTTGAAGATGACCGGGTGGAAGGTGGCCTGCGCGCCGGTGGGAACGGGCAGGAAGACCGCCTGGGCGCTGACCAGCGCGTGCGAGTCGCGCTTCGCCAGCAGTGAGCCTCCCTTGATCTTCCCGTCCTCCGGATCGCTCAGGTATCGCGCCGGGTTCGCGAGGAACTCCTTCAGCGAGACCGTGGAGAGCTTGCCGCCCTCCTTCTGATTGCCCACCGGAAGGATGATCCGGTCGAGCGGCACGTCGCCGGTCTTGTCGGTGAAGTTCGGGAAGCGGATGACCGGCATCAGGGTCGGCGGCGCGTCCTCTCCGCGCACCTCGATGGTCACGTCGCTGATGTTCGGCCCCACCGACGAGCCCTGCCAGCGGCCGGTGTCCTCCCACAGCACGTTGAGGATCTGCAGCCCGTGCCTCGAGGCCAGCGCCTGGGCCTCGCCGTCGTGGGTGAGGTTGCCCACCCGCTGAACCACCTCCGCGTAACGAGGCGCGAGCCCTGCGGGACGCGCGAGCGCGGGCAGCGTGAACAGCAGCGTGGTGAGCGGGAGCAAGAGGCGGCGCACGGCCATGTCGGTCTCCTTCGGGTGGGCCCTGCTGGCTTCAACGGGTGGCGCCGGCCGAGGATCTGCGCTCCGCCGTGGCGGCGGTAAGAAGGGGGACGATGCCCACCCTCCGGCGCGCCTTCCCCGAGGACCACCCCGTCTATGCGCGGCTCTTCCGCGAGCTGGAGGTGCCGGATCCCGTCCCGCCGCTGGACGTCTGGTGGGCGCGGCAGGGCCCGCAGACGATCGTCGCGGAGGTGCGCAGAGAGGTGGTGGGCTACCTCTGGTACGAGCTCCTCGGCGGCGTGCTCTACGTGCGCAACGTGGTGTCCGACCCGGCCGTGCGCCGCCAGGGCATCGGACGGAAGCTCCTGCGCGAGGCCATGCGGCGCGGCGTCGAGTCGGGCGCGACCCGCTGGTGCCTCAACGTGAAGGACGACAACGTCGCCGCGATCCGTCTCTACGAGTCGCTCGGGCTGCGAACCGAGTACCCCACCCGGGTGCTGCGGGTCCGGTGGGACGTGCCATTGCCGCAGCCCGGCGACGAGGGTCCGGCCCTCACCGTCACCGACCGGGTCGAGGGTGCGGCCGAAGTGGAGCGGACGCTGGGCCTTCTCGAAGGCTCTCTGCAGCGCGGGGTCGATCAGGGCCGGCTCGTACGCATCGCCTGGGCGCCGCGGACGCCGCCGGGCCGCGTGTCGGGAAGATCCAGCGCGGAGGCTCGGCCCGAAGCCTCCGCCGCCGTGGCGGGGGTTCTGGCCGGAAGTATACTGCCGGAACCGGGACGCCCGGACGCGGCTGAAGCCCGAAATATACTGCCTATCAGCGCGCGGCCGGCAGGGCCGGATCACGGCAATATACTGCCTTCCGAAGCGCCTGCGCCCGCGCCCAAGACCGGCAATATACTGCCTGGAGCCCACGCGAGCACGCCCACAACCGGCAATATACTGCCTGCTGGAGCGCGGCCGGCGGGACCGGACAGCGGCAATATACTTCCAGTCAGCTGCCCCGCGGCCGCGGCGGAACCCAGAAATATATTGCAGGTCGTCGGCCTCGCCTCCTTCGATCCGGCCTTCCCGGGCGCCTTCCCCTTCTCCGCCGCGGACCTCCGCACGGCTGCGGCGCTCCTCGCTGCGCTCGAGCCGCACCGGCAGACCTTCAGCGACGGCAGCTGGCGGGAGCACTCCCTGCAGCTCGTGATCGAACGCAACGAAGCCCTGGCGGACGCGATGGTGGAGCGCGGCGCGGAGCCGGTCTTCCGCATCCTCCACCTGAGCGGCCCGCTGCGCGGCTGACGGATCGGGGCCGGTGCTAGAAGACCGCGCATGGCAGAGACGACGCTCGACCTGCGGGGCCTCCCAAAGCGCGAGGCCTACGAGCAGCTGGACGTGCACCTGCGCGCGGTGCTCGAGGGCGTGACCGACGAAGTCACCGCCATGGCCACCTTCAGCGCCCTGCTCCACCACGGCTTCGGCCACCTCTGGACCGGGTTCTACCGGGTGGTCGCGCCCGGGCAGCTGCTGCGCGTCGGCCCCTACCAGGGGACGCTCGGGTGCCTCGAGATCCCGTTCGGCAAGGGCGTGTGCGGAACCGCCGCCGCGCGCCGGGAGACCGTCATCGTACCGGACGTGCACGCCTTCCCCGGCCACATCACCTGCGACGGCCGCTCGCGCTCGGAGATCGTGGTCCCTGTCTTCGGCCCGGGCGCAGCGAACTCACCGTCCCACGACCGTCCGTTGCTCGCGGTGCTCGACATCGACTCCGCCGAGCCGGCCCGCTTCGACGACGAGGACCGCGAGGGAGTCGAGCGACTCGTCCGCTGGTTCGAGGAACCCCGACCCCGGTAGCTCCCCGAGCGGCGGCCCATTCGCGACGGCCGTTGCGACGACGCTCGACCGCGCTCGACGGCGAGGCGGGTCACCGCCGCCGCTGATCCGTCGGGCTCGGGCACCTCGACCCGCCCACTTGAAGTCGCCGGCGCGCGCGGAGTGCTGGCACCACGCGGATGCTCGAGTTCGGAGCTGTCTGCGGCGTCGCGGCCGGCACCTGCGGCACGCGTGAGAACACGGCACCCGCGCGAAGCAGGTTCAGGTTGAGGTCGACGGGGGCCTCGGCCTGCCGTCTCCGACGAGCTCTCCCAGCGGATACATGCTGAACCCGGAAGGCAGCATCCCCGACCCGATGCTGGCGCCGATGATCGGCGCGACGTAGAGCGGCCCCGGCCGGAACTGGTAGCCGACGCCGAGCCCCAGCTGGGCGCCGAAGAGCGGCAGCGTCCGGTCGGACCTCGGGAACTCGGCGCCCGTGTCGCGCTGCCGGTTCCGGGCACAGGCGACGATGAGCTTCGGCTGGAGGAACGCGCCGCTGAGCGGCCGGTCCGCGGACCGCTGCTGCGCGATGCCCATCGCGACGATCCCGTCGTCGTACTCCCAGAAGCGCTCGCCCCGTGCCGCGGTGCCCGCGGAGGTACCCGGCCTCCACCACGAGCGACCGCACGTCCCGCAGGTGCAGGGTGGTCCCCGCCGAAAACTAGAGCGTGGGGGACGCAGCGCCGGCGGCGATGAGAGCGAACGGTCCGCCGTGCAACCTCACCGCCACGGGCGAGAACAGCGGCGCGGCACCGTCCTCCGCACGCGGCGCGTCCTCTGCCTCGACGCCCGCGGCCGCCGAAGTTGCGCCCTCCTCCGGGTGCGCGCCCGCGATCACCGCGAGCACGACCACCCACAAGGAGAGACTCACCGCTACTCCGGAGCCGCGCGGTTGGGGTTCTTCACGCCGAGCAGCTGCGAGGTGATGAACTCCTCGATGTCCCCATCGAGCACCGCGTCCGGGTTCCCGGTCTCCACGCCCGTGCGGTGGTCCTTCACCATCCGGTAGGGCGCGAGCACGTAGCTGCGGATCTGCGAACCGAAGGCGATGTCCTTCTTCCCCGCCTCGACCTCGTCGCGCGCGGCCTCGCGCTTCTTCACCTCCGCCTCGTAGAGCCGCGAGCGGAGGATCTTCCACGCCACGTCGCGGTTCGAGTGCTGCGAGCGCTCGTTCTGCACCGCCACCGTGATCCCGGTCGGAAGGTGCGTGAGCCGAACCGCGGACGAGGTCTTGTTCACCTTCTGCCCGCCGGCGCCGGACGCGCGGTACACGTCGGTGCGCACGTCCTTCTCCGGGATGTCGATGACGATGTCGTCCTCGACCTCGGGGTACACGAAGATGGAGGCGAACGCGGTCTGCCGCCGCGCGTTGGCGTCGAACGGGCTGATGCGCACGAGCCGGTGAACGCCGTTCTCCGCCTTGAGGAACCCGTACGCCCACTCGCCCTGGATGTGGATGGAGGCGTTCTTCATCCCCGCCTCTTCACCGGCGACGAAGTCGTTGAGCTCGACCTTCCAGCCCTTCGACTCGGCGTAGCGCGTGTACATGCGCAGGAGCATCGCGGCCCAGTCCATGGAATCGGTCCCGCCGGCGCCGGCGTTGATCTCCATGTAGCAGCTGTTGCGGTCCTGCTCGCCCGACAGCATCCGCTGGAACTCGAGCCGGGCGATCTCCGCGTCCACCGCCTCGACGGCCTGCACCGCCTCGGCGCGGGTGGCCTCGTCCGCCGCCTCGTCCGCGAGCTCGTAGAGCGTCTGCGCGTCGTCGATGCCGCGGAGCGCGCGGTCGTACACGGACACCGTCTGCTCGAGCCCCGACTTCTCCTTCAGCAGGCTCTGCGCCTTGACGTTGTCGTTCCAGAAGTCCGGCTGACCTGCGTCCCGCTCGATCAGGGCAATGCGCGACCGCTTGCGGTCGACGTCAAAGATGCCCCCGGAGCGCGTCCAACCTCGAACGCAGCTCGCTGAGCTTCTCGGTGTGATCTGCCATGGGTGTCGGTCCTCGTCGTTCGTGGCGTTCGCGCGGTGGTGCGCGGCAGGTTCAAGGCCTACGCCGCGGTGGTGGTGGAGGCCCCCGCCGCCGGCCGCTCCGCCACCGTCACCCGGCGCGCGTGGGCTTCATACAACACGGCCGCCGCCGCCATGGCGAGATTCACCGGCAGCAGGAGCGCGATGAGCCGCCAGTTGTCCTGATCGAACATGGGCAAGAGCTTCAGCAGCACGCCGAGCACCGACGTCCCCGCGAGCAGCAGCCACGTCGAGCGCAGCGCGTGTCCCGCCCACCGCCTGCCGAACGCCACCGCGAGGCCGAACGGCAGCGCGAAGAACGTCACCGGCGAGGCGAGCAGGAGGTTCTCGTTCCGCCAGGTCACCGTGTGGTCGGTGAAGGTCCACATGAGGAAGAGCACCAGCCCCGGCAGCCCGAACACGAGCCCCAGCAGCGCGTTCCACAGCCCGAAGAACACGCGCGGCAGCCGCGCCGGCGGCTTGCGGCGATGCCACAGGGAGAGCAGCAGCCCCACCGCGCCCAGCGCCGCGCCGAGCAGGAGCAGCCAGGGGAAGTAGTTCGGCACCTGCGCCGGCGGCTCGAAGCGGTCCGCCTTGAACCAGGTGCGCTGCTCGGCGACGAGCGGCCGCTCCGTCCCGTCCGAGTCCCGCCACGTCGCGTTGGCGACCAGCGACTCCAGCTCGCCCGGGAGGAAGAGCTCCTCCCAGCGGGTGATCGGCCGGTCGATCTCGTCGTTCATGAGGAAGTCGAGCAGCACGCTCATCGGCGGGAACACGTGCGAGTGCCGCCGCGTGTGGTCGCGCAGCGTCATCCGCGCCGGCGCCCTGCCGTCCTCCGCCAACTGCCCGCCCAGCGCGTCGTCGATGATGTCGCGCGGCCGCGTGGCGCAGTTGTCGAAGTAGTGGTGGTAGAGGTAGTCGCGGTTCTCGGGGAGCACGTTGTCCGCGAGCGCCTTCGCCAGCTTCGCGCTGCGCTCTGGCGTGAGGTTCAGCCGCTGCAGCCGGACGTGCCGGTTCTCCGCCGCATAGAAGCGGTAGGTGCCCGTCACCTGCGAGGTGTCCCCCACGTAGAACTCGAGCCGCCCCATCGCGAAGCGCGCGAGCATCTCGCCGCTGCCGGAGAACATCCCGTAGTTGTAGAGGCGCGCCGTCCGCAGCCGCGTGTCCTCCACCACCAGCGCGGTGTGCCCGAACCAGGAGGGGATCTCCGGCCCCACGCCGAAGGTCACCAGCGTGACCTGAAGATCCTCCGGACGGCTCTCGCCCGTTCCCCACGGCGCAGGCGGCGCGGCGTGCGCCAGCTGGGGCAACGCCAGGGTGAGGGCGAGCAGGAGAGCGGTGAGGACGTGACGGTGTGGCATGGGCCGGCTACGTACAACGCGCGGCGTTCGCCCGTCACTCCCGGCGAGCCGCGGAGAAGCTCACGGTCCGTCGAACCAGCGGCGCTCGGGCCGCCCCTCGCCGTCGGCGCGGTGCTTGGGCGGCAGCTCCACCGGGTTCGTCTGCGCGGCCTCCTCGGGCGAAACGGGCTCGGTCACCACCTCGTCCTGCGCGAGCGCCACGCGCCCGCCCGCCTCCACCGACGCCTGGAGAATGGGGCCCAGCCCTTCGGGATCCTCTTCGGGAACGGTGACCGGCACCTCGCCCGCCCACGCGCCCGAAAGCCCGGCCCCGTAGGCGCCGCCCACCGGAACGAGCCCGGCCATGGCGCGAAGCTCGGGGTAGGTCTGACGCCTGCCCTCCGGCTCCTGCGGCAGGCGCGGGTTCGCGTCCTCCATTCGCGAGGCGAGGTAGCGGGCCACCGCGTCCCGCAGCAGCGCGTCCGGCGTGCGGCCCTCCTTCTGCGCCGCGGCGAAGAGGTCGTCGGCGAGCGACGAGGTGGCGCGGAACTCCACCCGCCTCACGTCCGCCATGGCCTCGGCCAGCGTCTCCAGCGCCGCGCTCTGCCGCGCGATGCCGTAGTTGCCCGCGTCGAGCATCGTCCGGATCTCCGCCACCAGCTCCTCGCGCGTGCGCCAGGCGCCGTCGAAGTGGATGGTCTCGGAGTCGATGTCCACGGAGTGCGGATGCGGGTGGGCGTGCATGCGGAAGACTTCACTTCCGCAGCTCGCGCCGAGTCAAGCCACGTCGAGCCGCCAGGCCGCGCTACGCCTCGTGCGTGCGCCGGATGAGGCCCGGTCTGTCCGCCAGCCCGACGGCCGCGAGCAGCTTCGCCTCCAGCCGCGCCATCGCCTTCGCCTCGCGCTCGCCGAGCTCGTGGTCGTGCCCGAGCAGGTGGAGGATGCCGTGCGCGAGATAGAGCGCAACCTCCTCCGCCACCGTCACGCCGTGGCTCTTCGCGCGGCGCACCGCGGTGTCCACGCTGATGATCACGTCGCCCAGCGGCCGCGGCCCCGGCACGCCCTTCGGTAGCTCGCCGCCGGGAAAGCTCAGCACGTCCGTGGCCTTGTCCTTGTCGCGCCACTCGCGGTTGAGCCTTCGGATCGCCGCATCGCCGACGAGCGCGATCGACAGCTCCGCGTTGCGGACCTTCAGCTGCTCGAGGAAGACGAGGGCCTCGCGCTTCACCCGCGGCGCGAGCCGCTTCGCCCGAAGCCCTCGCGCCTGGACGTGAACCTCGATCATCTACGGCCGCTTCGGCGCCGGCGCCGGGCCTTTCGCCGAGGCGCTCTCCACCGACTTGAGCAGCGCGTCGAAGTCCTTGCGCGCCGCCTGAACCGTCTTGTCCGGCCCGGTGAGCTTGAAGAAGACCGCGCCCTCGGGGCCCTCGACGATCGCGCCGAGCAGCCGGTAGCCGGTCTTCTTCGCCGGAGGTGCGCCGCCGCCCATCATCATCCCGCCGCCGGCGGTGTACGTCCCCGTCACCTCGACGCGGGTCACGTTCATCCCGCGCACCTGGTCCTTCGAGGTCTTCGCCAGCTTCTGCGACGGGCTTCCGTCCGGCTGCTCGAACTGGTTCACCCAGCGCTCGAGGTTCGCGTCCACCGCGCCGCCCTGTCCGGGCCCGAAATAGAAGACGCCGAGCTCACCCGCGTCCCCGTCGCCCTTCGCGGCGGGGATGGCGTAGGTCGCCGCGCGCATCGGCCGGTCCGGCCCGCGCTTCCAGGCGTCCGGCGCCTTCCAGGTGAGACCGCCCGCGGGATCCGCGGCGAGGGCAACGGAGGAGAACGACGCGACGGTGACGACGGCCGAAGCGAGGACGAGTGCGCGCATGGTGAGGCCCTCTAGCACAGCTGGATGAGATCAGGCCGAGCCGGTCTTGCGTCCGTCCGGCCTGGAGGTTGCGCCCGGAGACGCGCTCTCGCCGCCGTTATTCGGCAATGCGTGCAGCGCCCCGGTGCCGCCCGTGCCTCCCATCGGTCCGGTACCGCCGGGCGCGGGGCCCGACTGCACCGTCTGCCCGGGCTTCGGCTGCTGGAGCGCCCCCGGCGGGTACACGGGCCGCGCGTGGTAGATGCCCTCCAGCGTCCGCACGAAGGAGTGCGCGATGAGGTTCAGATCCTTCAGCGTGAGGTCGCACTCGTCGAGCTGCCCCTCGCTGAAGATCATGTTGATCATCTTCTGCACCAGGGCCTGCAGCTTCGGCGTGCTCTGGTCCGGCATCGACCGCGACGCCGCCTCCACCGCGTCCGCGATCATCACCAGCGCGGCCTCGCGGAACTGCGGCTTGGGACCCGGATAGCGGAAGACGCTCTCGTCGATGGGCTGGGGGTTCTCCTTGCCCTCCTGCTCCTTCAGCGCCTTGTGGAAGAAGAAGCCGACGAGCCTCGTGCCGTGGTGCTGCGGGATCGCGTCCGCCACGAGCTTCGGCAGCCGGTAGTGGCGCGCCATCTCCATGCCCTCGGTGACGTGGCGCTTGATGATCACCGCGCTCATCGCCGGCGCGAGCTGCTCGTGGCGGTTGTCGCCCTTCTGGTTCTCACCGAAGAAGAGCGGATTCCGGCCCTTTCCGATGTCGTGGTAGTACGCGCAGCTCCGCGCCAGCAGCGGGTTCGCGCCGATGGCCTCCGCCGCCGCCTCCACCAGGCTGCCCATGATGATCGAGTGGTGGTAGGTGCCCGGCGCCTGGACGATGAGCTCCTTCAGCGCCGGGTGGTTGAGGTTCGCCAGCTCCAGCAGCTTGATGTCCGACGCGTAGCCGAACGCCGCCTCGGTCAGCGGGGTCAGCGCCATCACCGTCACCGGCACCGCGAGGCTCGTGCCGATCAGCGCGAACGCGGCCACGTAGAGCGTGTCGCTGGTGAAGCCCTTCCCCTCCGCGAAGGCGAAGAAGAGCACGGTGACGAGGTTCGCGACGCCGGTCAGAAGGCCGGCCTTGAAGATGCCCACCCGGTCCTTCGCGCGGGTGATCCGGTCCGCCGCCACCAGCGAGCCCACGAGGGTGAAGATCCCGAACGCGAGCGAGTTCCCCAGCATCATCCCCGCCAGGCAGGAGAGGACGATGGCGAAGAAGAGCGCCAGCTCCTGCGAGAGGAGGAAGCGCACGAGCATCGCGCCGGCGGCGATGGGCACCGCGAAGTAGAGCGCCTCGGGAGGAATGTGCGGATAGCGGTCGTGCACCGCGTCCGCGACGGTGGTCCAGACCTGCACCATCCCGAGGAACACGATGAGCAGGAGCCCCAGCACCACCGCGTCCTTGCGCGTGGGCCGGAAGCGCCGGAACGAGGCGCGGTGGAAGGCGTAGACCGCTGCGATGATCAGCGCCACCAGGCCCGCGCTCCCCAGCTGCACCTGGACGAGATCGAGCTCGTCCGTCTGCGCGCGCATCCCCTCGAGGATGACGAGGTGCCGCGGCTCGATGAGCTCGCCGTCGCCGATGATCTTCTGACCCTTGCGGATCTGGATCACCGCGTCCTTCGCCGCGCCCGCCGCCGCCAGCCGCCGGGCCTCGGTCTCCGCGGTGTTCACCGTGAGGTTCGGGCGCACCTGGCGCTTCGCCAGCCGCAGCACCGCGCGCCGGAGCGGGATGGGCGAATCCGGAAGTATATTTCCGGGAACGGAGGCGAACCGGTCTACCTCCGCCAGCGCCTCGCGCACGTCGAGCACCGCCGGCGCGGACACCGCGGTCTGCCGCTCGGTGCGGGTGGAGACGTCGCGGACGGTGATCACGCCGCCGTCCACCTGCAGCAGCTCGTCGCGGGTGGCGACGATGGGCACCGAGCCGCGCTCGCCCGCGTAGGCGCGCTCGAGGAGCAGCAGCGTCGCGGCCTCGGCCTCCTTCGAGAACCGCGCCTTCACCAGCTCGTTCCAGTCGTCGTCCTCGAGCGGATAGAGGCGCTGCTCGAAGGCCTTGCGCTCGTTCTTCAGGAGCGCGGTCAGCGCCTCTTCGCTGGCCTTCGGATCGATCTCCGCCCGCTTGCGGCCGCTCCCGTTGCCGTTCGCGTGGCCGTTGCCCTGCCCGTTGGCGCCCTGTCCGTTCGGCCCGCCGTTGCCATCCGTTCCGGCGGCGCGCTCGGCCTCCTGGGCGTGGTGCTTCGCCACGAGGTCCTGCATGGCGACGAAGGCATCCCTCACCGCACCGCGGACCTCGCCGGCGACGACGGGGTTGAAGTCATAGACGGGCCGCACCGCCGCGCGGGCGTTGACGCGGGCCTGCTCGCTCGCGGCGCGGTCGACGATCTCGTAGTCGCGGCTGGCCTTGAAGCCGGCCGGTGACGCGCTGCGGAACGGGCGCCCGAGGTCCTCCTCGCCGAGCGGCGGGACCTGCTGCTGGGTCAGGCCCGGTGAGATGAAGAAGGTCGCGCACACCGCCACCGCGACGAGCAGGACGATGTGGGTCAGTCGCCCACGAAGGCCGGAGGGCGACGCGCGGCGGAGAAACTCCACCAGCGCATCGAAGGGGGTCCGGCCCCGGGGCGCCGATCCCGATGGGGTCGGTTCAGACGACATGGGGGGAGCCACCGTAAACGGACGGGCGCGGGTGCAGCAAGGCTGACCCTGCCCGCCCGCCTAGCCGACCTCCGTGCGCGGAACGGCCGAAGGCTCGCTGTCCTCGGCGGGCGTGGGTACCGCACCCACCCCAACCGGCGTGACGCCCTCAGGCAGCGCCTCTGCCTCCGCCTTCTTCGCGGACGCGGCGGCCTCCTGCGCGTCGGAGACCTCGTAGGCCCGAATCACCGCCTGCACCAGCGGGTGGCGCACCACGTCCACGTCTCCAAAGGTGGAGAACGCGATGCCCGGCGTCCCCGCGAGGATCCGCTGCGCGTGGGTGAGGCCCGACATCCGGCCCACCGGCAGGTCCACCTGGGTCGTGTCGCCGGTGACCACCGCCTTGGAGTGGAACCCGAGCCGGGTGAGGAACATCTTCATCTGTTCCACGGTGGTGTTCTGCGCCTCGTCGAGGATGACGAACGCGTCGTTGAGGGTGCGGCCGCGCATGAACGCCAGCGGCGCGACCTCCACCACGCCCTCCTCCACCAGCTGCGCGGCGCGGCCCACGTCCATCATGTCGTGGAGCGCGTCGTAGAGCGGACGCAGGTACGGGTTCACCTTCTCCGCGAGGTCACCGGGGAGGAAGCCCAGCTTCTCGCCCGCCTCCACCGCCGGCCGCGCGAGGATGATCCGCTTGACCTTCCGCTCCTGCAGGTAGGCGATGGCCATGGCCATGGCGAGATAGGTCTTGCCCGTCCCCGCCGGCCCGATGCCGAAGACGATGTCGTGGTTGCGGATGGCGTCCACGTACCGCTTCTGCGCGAGGCTCTTCGGCGACACCTGACGGCCGGTGCCGCGGTTGAGGACGGGGCCCATGAAGAGGTCGCGGACGCGCTCCTCACCCTGGCCCATCACCTTGATGGCCTGCTCCACGTCCTGCAGGTAGAGGCTGCGACCCGCGCGCGCCATCCCCGCGAGCTCGTCGATGAGGCGCGCCGCAAAGGACACCTCCTCCGGCGACCCCGAGAGGGTGAGGTCCGTGCCGCGCATCCCCACCCGCACCCCGAGCCTGCGCTCCAGGAGCTTCAGGTTCTCGTTGTGGTTGCCGCACACCGCCTGGGCCACTGCGTTGTCCCCCAGGTTCACCTTCGCGGTGGTGTGCTCCATCTTCTGCGCTCGGTCTGTCTGCAATCGGGTCTTGCTCCAGTCCCCGGAGTTCGCCGGGGGCGCCATGCTGCGCTGTCACTGCCCTGCTGCCCTACTCCTTGATGCCCCGGGCCTCTCGATGCGACGAGCGGCCAGGCGGGCGCAGGGCCGGCGGACTCCATCATGCGCAGGCGGGCCGCCGCCTTCACCTGCCGCAGAGGCCATAACACCGCGCCGAGGGGCCTTCATCCGGCGGGGGGCGAGATTTCTAGCGGAGCGGCGGAAGGAGGACGAAGCCTGTGTCGGTGCGCCGGTAGTGGTAGGGCGCGCGCCAGGGGTGCCGCACGTCGGTCTCGGTCAGCAGCCCGGCCTCCACGAGTCGAGAGAGCCCGTCGGGCAGCTCGCCGGCCTCGAGGCGGTAGACGTCCAGCGCCGCCTCGATGCGGGCCATCTGCGCGCGGCTGATCATCCGCTGCGCGGCGGGGTCGTTGAACTGCGCCGCGCTCTGCCCAAAGGAGACCGCCTCGAGGTTCAGCCGCGAGCCGATGAGCACCAGCAGCGCGAGCACCGCCACCGTCACCGCCACCCGCCCCGCCGCGCCCACCGCCCGGCCAAAGCGCGTCTCGCTGCCGCCCACCGCGTGCGTGCGGCCCGAGGGCGCCACCGGCGCGAGGTAGCCCTGGTTCACGAGGTTCAGCAGCGACTTGCAGGTCTCGAACTCGCCGAGGCACGAGAGGTCGATGAGCTTGCGCACCTCGCGGCCCGGCGTGGCGAGGAAGTACACCCGCCGCTCGTTCTCGCCGACGCTGGAGAACTCCCCGCCCTTCGGCTTCTTCTCCCGCTCCGGCAGCCCGCCTTCGAACGCGGCGTCGAGCGCGGCGTCGAAGTCGTCCCCAGAGGGCGCGGCGATCGCCGGCAGGTCCTTCAGCCGCTGGAAGGTCAACTCGTAGGAGGTGATCGTGCGCTTGATCACCGGCCACTCGTCGACCATCCGGAAGCCTTCCATCAGGACCGACTCGGCGCGCAGGCTGAGCATCGCGTCCGGGTCGATCTCCACCTCGCCGCCCTGGAACTCGTAGGAGCCGGTCTTCCAGGAGAAGAGCCGGTAGAGCGTCTCGGTGGTCTGCAGCGAGACCATCTGGGCGAAGCGCTCCTTCGTCACCATCCGCGAGCTGACCATCACGTCGCCCAGCCGCTTCAGCGTGCGCCGCTGAGTCTCCAGCGCGTGCTCGAGCTGGCCCTCGGTGACGAGCTCCGCGCGCACGAGCATGTTGCCGATGAGCTCCTTCTTCTTCCGCGAGGCGCTCTCGGCCCGGACGATGTTCCCGTCCTTGAAATAGACGTGCGTCTCCTGGTCGCGCGCCTTGAGGTGGAGCACGCCCGTCTTCTGCTGGTGACCGATGAGCTGGAGGATGTCGGCGATGCCGAAGTCCTTCAGCGTTCCCTTCAGCGCCATGCCTGGCCCACCTGGGTCCTGCGGAGGCTCCGCAGCGAGAGGAGGTACACCACCGCCAGCGCGAGCACCGCCGGCACGACCCGCGCCCACACCGGCAGCTCGCCGTAGGGCGCGCGCAACACGCCGTCACGCAGCACCGCCAGCGCCACGAAGAAGGCGAAGCCGAACACGAAGAGCACGCCCCGCATCGGCAGACCCGCGCTGAGGTGGCCGGCGCCCGAGCAGAGGATGCCCATCAGCCACGCCGCGCGATCCTTCCGCGTCTGGTAGCGGTCCACCTCGATCTGCTTGCGCAGCTTCACCTGCGGCGCCACGAGGCCCCGCCGCGCGAACACGTTCACGCACTGGCCGCACAGCGTGCTCGCCGCGGAGAGCTCGGGGTCGCAGCGCCGGCACACCGCGCGGCCGCACTTGTCGCAGCTCTTCGACGCGCCGACGGAGAGCCTCGCCTGCCCCAGCCCCACCGCCGCGAGCGCGAGCAGCGCCGGCAGCACCCACATCAGCGGACCGGAGGTCGTCCCCATCAGGCGCCACGCGAGCTGATCCGCCACCCGCTTGCCCGCGTCCGGCACCCTCGCCAGCGCGGCGACCTCGGGCCACGGCAGCGGCGGGCTCATCATCAGACGGTGCAGCCGCACCTCGTCGTCCGCCGGCTGCGCGCGCGAGACCAGGGAAGGGTCCGCCAGGTGCGCCTGCGCGAGCGCGGTCTGCGCCTTCTCCAGCTCCAGCGCCTTCTGCGCGCCCTGCGTTCCCGCCGCGATGCGGAAGTGCACCCGCGAGAGGTTCCAGGCCGCGTGGGGAAGCAGCGGGTCGAGCTCCCTCGCGCGCCGGAAGTGCGCCAGCGCGCCGTCCATGTCGCCCGCCCCGAAGCGCGCGTTGCCCAGCAGCACCGACAGTCGCGCGTCGTTCGAGCGCTGCAGCGCCGCCCGCTTCATCAGCTCCGAGGCCTGCGCCACCCGGCCGCGACCGAGCTCGTGGCGGGAGAGCGCGTAGAGCTCGGCGAACTGCGCGTCGCCCTTCTCCAGCCGCGCGCGGATGGCCGCCGCCGACAGCTCCGCGTCGAGCCCGCCCCGCTCCACCCGATAGACGTCCTCCGCGGGCGTGCCGCCGAAGCTCGTGGCGTCGGTGATGATGCCGGCCAGCGGCGGCGCAACGCCGAGCAGCGCCACCAGCGCGGCGGCCACGATCCGCTCCTTGAGGTCGAGGTACATCGCCACCGCGAAGAGCAGCCCCACGAGCACCGGCACCAGCCCCATCCGGAACACCAGCGGGAGGCTGAGGAGGAGCACCGCCAGCGGCGCGGTCTGCCAGCGGGCCGCGGCGCGCGGGAAGAGGTGGTGCACGTCGTGGAGGAAGTAGCGAAGCCTGCGCGCACCGAGCACCAGCAGGCAGAAGACCGCGGTCCCCACCAGCGCGGACACGAAGGCCGCGCCGAGATCCGCCAGCCAGGGCCGCAGGTAGCGCGGATCGTCGAACGCAGCGCCCGCCGCCGAGAAGAGCGCCGGGCCCCAGCGACCGACTTCCGCCGGGTCGGAGAAGAAGTGCGCCCGCGCCAGCGCCCAGTGCGCCCAGGGAAGCTGCGGTGAGAGCGCCACCGAGGCCTCGGCGAGCTGCACCGAGCCCAGGTGATCCTTCGCCTCCGCACGCTTTGCCGCCGCGCGGGCGAACGCCACTGCCGGCGCGTCGAGCCCGTCGATCCCGAGGTCCGCCTTCAGCTCCAGCAGCGCCTTCTGCGCGCCCGCCGCACCCTTGAGGTCGAGCCCGAGGTTCGCGTCTCGGAAGCGGGCAAAGGCCACGCGCAGCTCCTCATCGGTGGCCTTTGGAAGGGTGATCGCCCCGAGCGCGGGCGCCGGCTGGATGGCCCCCTGCGCAGCGGTGGACGGAGGCGTGGCGGACGGAGGCGTGGTCGCGGTGTTCTTTCGCGGCGGCGTCTCGGAGGCGCCTCGCAGCGACGGATCCGGCGAGGTGAGCGCGGGCGCCTCCGGGTTCGGCTTGCGAGCAGGCTTCGCCGGCGCGGCGGGCAGGTTGTCGAACTCGTCGAAGGCGCGATCGAGCTCGGAGCCTTCGGCCGCCGGCGTCGCCGTGGAGGGCTGCGCGCGGACGGCGGCGGGCATGCCGATGACGATCAGCAGGGCCAGCGCGGCGTACAGCGCAACGGGCAGCGGACGGTGCGAGCGGAAGGTGAAGGGCATCGCGGTGGCCGGATGATAGCCTGAGCGGCTCACACGGAGCCACGAAGTGTCCACACGGGTTGGAATCGAGCTGGAACGGTTGGTCGGCATCATGGCGCGCCTCCGAGGAGAAGGCGGCTGTCCCTGGGACCGGGAGCAGGACCTGCGGTCGCTCCGTCCCTACCTCGTCGAGGAGGCGTTCGAGGTCCTCGACGAGATGGACCGGGTCTCCTACGGCGGCCCCTGGGCGCCCCTGTGCGAGGAGCTGGGCGACCTGCTCTTCCAGATCGTCTTCCACGCGCAGCTCGCGACCGAGAAGGGCGAGTTCGGCATGGCCGACGTGGCGAAGGCGATCAGCGACAAGATCGAGAGCCGCCACCCGCACGTGTTCGGCGACGTGAAGGTGGACGGCGCGGAGCAGGTGCTCGACAACTGGGCCAAGCTCAAGGCCGAGGAGAAGAAGCGCAAGAAGGGCCGCGACGTGTCGGTGCTCGACGGCGTGCCCACCGGGGCGCCCTCGTTGATGCGCGCGGAGCGGCTGACGGAGAAGGCCTCGCGGATCGGCTTCGACTGGCCGGATCTGGCGGGCGTGCGCGCCAAGCTCGACGAGGAGCTGCGCGAGCTCGATGAGGCGATTGCCGGCGGCGACCGCGACGCGCTCGAGCACGAGCTGGGCGATGTCCTCTTCTCGCTGGCGAACCTCGCGCGCTTCATCAAGACCCCGCCGGAGGACGCGCTGCGGCAGGCGAACGCGCGCTTCACGAGGCGCTTCCACGAGGTCGAGGAGGGCCTGCGCGCGGAGGGCGTGCCCTTTGGCGAGGCGACGCTGGAGCAGATGGACGCGCTCTGGAACCGGGCGAAGCAGAAGGAGAAGGACAAGGCGTACGGCCTGCCGCCGCCACAGCACGGGCCGCGGGCAGCGCCGATCCGGATGACCCTCCGCGTGACCGACCTCGAGCGACAGCGCGCGTTCTGGGCGCCGCTGGTGGAGGCGCTCGGCTGGAGTGAGCGACACGTGAGGGGCGCGCTCTGCTTCCTGACCGGGCCGGTGGAGCTGCGCTTCGTGGAGGGCCAGGGCGAGGGCCCGGCCGGTTTCGCAGGGGAGCTGACGCTGGAGGCGCCCTCGCGGGCGTCGGTGGAGCGGCTGGGGAACCTGCTCGGGGCCGCGGTGACGGAAGGCGCCGGGGTCTCTGCCGAGGACGGCGCCTTTGCGCTGCGGTTCACCGACCCGGACGGCGTGTCGTGGCGTTTTGCCACCGGCGTTTGAACGATCCGTTCAACCGATGCGGGGCGGATTGCACGAATTGTCCACAGGTTCTGTGTGAAAACTGGGGACAAGTCTGTGCCTCCCTGTGGAGTGCAGAGTGAAGAGCCGCCTGCCGGCCGTCCGCGCGGAAATCTGCCGCACGGGCCTTTCGGGGCTCGGGGCAAGGGGAACCTTGACCGGGGCGTGCGCGCGAAGTAGGTAGCGCCCCCTCAATTTTCGCCGTTCGCATTTGGCATCTGGAGAAGAACCGTGGCCAACACCACCTCCGCAGAGAAGCGCAACCGTCAGTCGCAGAAGCGCCGCGCCCGCAACCAGTCCGTTCGCTCCACCGTGAAGACCGCGGTGAAGAACCTTCGCGAGGCGACCGCCACGAAGGACGCGGGCAAGATGAAGGACGCGCTGACGAACGCGGTGCGGACGCTGGGCAAGGCGGCTTCGAAGGGCGTGCTCCACAAGCGGACCGCCGCGCGCCGGACCTCGCGCCTGATGAAGGCCGCGAACAAGGCCTCCGCGCAGAAGTAGCCGCGCGCCGGGCCCTCAGGGTCCGGTCACAGTAGAGGAAGCACCCCGTGCGCGGGCTCTCGGCTGCATCCGGTCGAGGGCTTCGCGCATCAGTCGTTCCGAGAGCCGGTGCAGCGCCGCCTGGCGGTTGGATTCGGTGACGAGGATGTCGCCCGACCCGCCGATGCGACCCGGCAGGAAGTCCTCCGAGCCCACCACCTCCACCGCGCCCAGCGTGTTGCCGCCGCGCAAAAGCCGCAGGCGCACCGAGGCGAAGAGCCGGTAGCTCGCCAATACCGGCGCAGGCTGCTGGGGCGTGGGCGTGGTGAGGATCGTCGGCCCGCCCCACACGCCGAGCACCTCGCCCAGAAGCTCCGCCTCCGCGCCCGCGTCCGCGCGCACCCCGGTCTGCGCGAGCTGCTCGCGGAGGGACTGCGCGAAGAGCGCCTCGATGCCGGGCTCCGCGGTGTGGTTGATGAACACGGGCGCGCGCACCCGGGTCACCCCCTCCGGCAGCCCTCCCGCCGCGGCGAAGCGGTAGGCGCAGGAGAGCGAGAGGAGCGGAAGGAGGAGCAGCGCGAGCGCGGTGGGCGCGAGGCGCGGACGGCGGGGGCAGCGGGTGCGGGACATCTCGCGGGCACCCTACTCGCCGCAGCGCGCGGCGGCCATTTGCCGGATGAGCGAGGCGCTGAGGACGTCGTGCAGTGACTCCCGGCGGCGGCGGAGCGCCGGATCGAGTGGGGCGTTGGCGCGGTGCTCGCTGTCCCCGCACACCGCGACGACCTCCACCGCGGGGACCGCTTCGCCGCCTGCGTTCACCCTCGTGGGGTAGCCGCTGAGCGTGCAGTTGAGCGCCGAGGGCGAAGGCTGCGCCGCACGGACCGTGGCCTCCCAGCGCCGCGCGAGGGCCGAGGAGAAGCGGCTCTCCTTCGGCTCGGGCGTGAGCTGCAGCCGCGCGGGGAGCTTCTTCAGGCACGCGGCATCGAGCTGCAGCGCCGGCAGCTTCGGCTCTCCCCTCTCCTCTTCGAGCGCGGCCACGGTGGGCCTCGGGCGCTGCGGAAACGCGCCTTCACCGGGGGCGGGCGCGGGGTTGCCTCCGCCGGCGAGCACTGCCTGCGCGAGCCCCGCGGCCGCTTCGGGGAGACCCGCGCGAGAGGACTCGGACTCGGCGAGCCGTGCCTCCCCCGCGCCGGGTGCAAAGAGCCGGGCCTGCAGCCGCAGGGGCGCGTCCGGGCCACCGCGCGAGGGCCGGACGGTGACCTCCAACACGCGCTCCGGCGCCGTGTGCGCGAGCAGCCGCGCGTAGAGGGCCTCGGCGAGGATGCGCTGGCACTCGACGGAGGCGGTGGCGTGCAGGAGCCGGCGGCGCGCGCTCTTTCCCGGCGCCCCCACCTGCTCCTGACAGGCGAGGTTCCCCTCCTGCCACAGCGGACGGAGCGCCTCGGGCCAGCCCTGCGGCGGAGGGCGGTCGAAGGCGGGCACGAGCATCCCGGCCTCGAAGATGGCGGAGGTCAGGGGGGAGAGATCCGTCGCTGCGCTGCCGGTCTTCGCGATCGCGCCGGACAGCGACTTGCGCACGAGCGCCTGGACATCGGAGGAGAGCCCGGCGCCGTTCACCAGCACCAGCGCCACGGGCGGGGTGGAGGGCGCGGTCGTGGTCGTGGTCGGCGGGCCTTTTTCGGCGGGGGGCGGCGCGCCCAGCGCGGTCGAGGGCACGAGCGCGAAGAGCAGCGCTGCGAGAAGGCTCGTGAGGGCGTTGGCGACGCGACGGGCGCGGCGGAGGTGAAGCATCGGCCCACGTTAACGCAGGCCGCTCTGCATCCCACAGCCCGGCCGGCGCTAGCCCTGGACGTCGACCCCGCGGCGGCGCAGCTCTTCGGAGAGCTCCGCCCAACGGCTGCTGGTGGCGACGCCGGTGGCAGAGCCGGTGCTGCCGCGCTGCCCGAGGCGGATGCGACGAGGCTCCGCGTCGACGCGCTCGATGCGGAGGTAGAGGACCTCGCGGCGAAGCAGGAGGAACGCGAGGCCGGCCCCGAGCACGAAGAGCACCAGTCTGATGACCCACCCGTCCACCAGCGCAAAGGCGACGAGCACCGGCAGCGCCGCGGCGGCGAGCAGTGGCCAGGACCGCTGCCGCTCGAGCCCCACCCGCCGCACATCGGCCAGCGCCACCCGCTCCCGCGAGCCGTCTCCGCCGCGAAGCTCGAGCGCGTCTTCCCCGACGAAGAGCCTCGTGGACTCGCCGAGAGGGACCTCGACCTCGGCGGGCGCTCGGGGGCGGAGCAGCGGGTCCGGACGAAGCGCGTCGGACGAGCCGGGGGGCCGCGGGGCCTCTGGGAGCGCGGCGCCGCAGTGGACGCACGCGCTCGCGCTGGGCTGGGGCCGCGCGCACGCCGGGCACATCACGAGGACTTCGGCGGGCATCGGGCTAGCCGGCCACCACAAAGTTGAGCAGCCGCTTCGGCACGAAGACGACCTTCTTCAGCTGCTTGCCCGCGAGATGTCCGGCGACCTTCTCGTCCGCCTCCGCCGCCGCGCGCACCGCCGCCTCGCCTGCGTCCGCGGGGACCTTCACCTCGGCGCGCAGCTTCCCGTTCACCTGCACCGCGTAGGTGACGACGTCGTCCACCGTCAGCGCGGGATCGAAGTCCGGCCACTGCTGCGACACCACCGGCGTGGGGTTGCCGTAGGCCTGCGCGACCTCGTCCGCGAGGTGCGGCGCGAAGGGCGTGAGCACCACGGTGAGCACGCGGATCGCCTCGTTCATCGCCGCCTTCTCCGCGGGCGTCTCTGCCTTCTCCGCCGCGTAGAGCGCGTTGAGGTACTCCATGATCCCGGCGATGGCGGTGTTGAACGAGAGCCTGTCGATGGCCTCGCTCACCCGCTTGAGGCACTTGTGCGCCGCGCGGCGTATCTCCAGCGCCTTGCCCTCGAAGGGGCCGTCGTGGGTCGCGCCGGGGACGCCGTTGCCGTGGTGGTTCACCGCCAGCGTCCAGGCCCGCTTGAGGAAGCGGAAGGCGCCCTCCACCTGATCGTCCGACCAGTCGAAGTCACGCTCCGGCGGTCCGGCGAAGAGCACGTAGGTCCGCGCCGTGTCCGCGCCGTACTTCTGCACGATCGCCGCGGGCGCCACGCTGTTGCCCCAGCGCTTCGACATCTTGCGGCCGTCCGGCCCGTTGACGATGCCCTGGGTCACCAGCCGCGTGACCGGCTCGTCCACCGGAGAGAGCCCCAGCTCCTTCATCACCCGCGTCCAGAAGCGGAAGTAGAGCAGGTGCATCACCGCGTGCTCGGGGCCGCCCACGTACACGTCCACCGGGAGCCAGCGCTTCGCCTCCGCGGGATCGAACGGGGCCTTGTCGTAGTTCGGCGAGAGGTAGCGCGCGAAGTACCAGCAGGAGTCGACGAAGGTGTCCATCGTCTCCGTCTCGCGCCGCGCGGGGCCGCCGCACTTCGGGCAGGTCGTCTCCACGAAGGAGGGCACCTTCGCCAGCGGGGGCTCGCCCTTGCCGGTGAGCACCTTCTCGGTGTCGATGTCCGGCAGGCGCACCGGCAGCTGGTCGTCCGGGACCGGGATGCCGTTGTGCTCCGGATCGCACTTCTCGCAGTAGACGATGGGGATGGGCGTGCCCCAGTAGCGCTGACGGGAGAAGCCCCAGTCGCGCTGGCGCCAGGTCACCTTCGGCTGGCCCTTGCCCTGCGCCTCGAGCCACTGCGACATCTTCTTCCGCGCCTCGGCGGAATGAAGGCCGGTGAACTCGCCCGAGTCCTGCAGCACGCCGTCTTCGGTGTACGCGTTCTCCAGCGAGGCCGCGCTCTCGATGCGCGCCGCGCCGCTCTCGGGCGAGGGCTGGATGACGACCTTCACCGGCAGGCCGTACTTGCGCGCAAAGGCGAAGTCCCGCTCGTCGTGCGCGGGCACGCTCATCACCGCGCCGGTGCCGTAGTCCGCGAGCACGAAGTTCGCCACCCACACCGGGACGCTCTCGCCGGTGAACGGGTTCTTCGCGTGGGCGCCGGTGAAGACGCCCTCCTTCTCCCCTCCCTCGGCGGTGCGGGTCTCCTTGTCGGTGGCCGCCATCCGCTTCGCGAAGGCCTCGACCTCCGCGCGCTGCTCCGGCTTCGTGATGCGCGAGACCAGCGGGTGATCCGGCGCGAGCACCACGTAGGTGCAGCCGAAGATCGTGTCCACGCGGGTGGTGAAGACGCGGATGTCTTCAGGTCGCGGCTTGAAGCTCGCCGGAGCAAAGAGACATTTGGTCGCGACGTGTTCACCCTCCACGTCGCCGCAGTGCGCGCATTTATCGCTCAGCACGTCTTCCAGCGTGAACGACGCCTCCGCGCCCTCCGACTTGCCGATCCAGTTGCGCTGCATCGACGTGACGCGGTCCGGCCACTGGGTCAGCCCGTCGAGCCCGTTGAGCAGGTCATCGGAGTACTTCGTGATCCGGAACGCCCACTCCGGCATCTCCCTGTCGATGACCTTCGAATCGCAGCGCTCGCAGACGCCGTCCTTCACCTGCTCGTTGGCGATGACGGTGAGGCAGCCGGTGCACCAGTTCACCTTGCTGAAGCGGCGATAGACGAGCCCCTTCTCCAGCATCCGGAGGAAGAACCACTGGTTCCAGCGGTAGTAGGACGGGTCCGAGGTGTTCACCTCGCGCGACCAGTCGTACGAGTAGCCGAGGCTGATGATCTCGCGCTTGAAGGACTCGATGTTCTCGCGCGTGCGCACCGCGGGGTGCACCTTCTCCTTGATCGCCGCGTTCTCCGCCGGCAGGCCGAAGGCGTCCCAACCCATGGGGTGGAGGACGTCGAAGCCCTTCATGAGGAAGTAGCGCGTGTACACGTCCCCCAGCAGGTAGTTGCGCACGTGCCCCATGTGCATCTTGCCGCTGGGGTACGGGAGCATCTCGAGGATGTACTTCTTCGGCGCGTTCGGGCGCGTGCCGGCCCGGAAGACCCCGAGCTCGTTCCAGCGCGCCTGCCATGCGGGTTCGATTCGCTGCGGCTCGTAGCGCTCGGGCAGTGACGACATGCGGCTTCCTTACGGGAGGGCAGACAGTCCTGCAACAAGCCAGCGGACGCCCGCTGCCGGCGATGTACCGTGCCCCGCATGGCAGAGATCCGCGAGGTCGTGATGGATGGGCCGGGCAAGAACGCGCTCGGCACGAAGATGATGGACTTCCTCCTCGGCGAGCTGGAGGCGGCGGCCGGCGCACCGGTGCTGCTGACGGGCAAGGGGGACGCCTTCAGCGCGGGGCTGAACCTCAAGAAGATCCAGACGCTGGATGCGGCGGGGATGGAGGCGTTCCTGCGCAAGCTGGAGCGGCTGGTGTCGGCGCTCTACACGTACAGCGGGCCGACGGTGGCGGCGGTGAACGGACACGCGATCGCGGGCGGCTGCATTCTCGCGCTCTGCTGCGATCTGCGGGTCGCGCGTGCGGACATGGACATCCGGATCGGCCTCAACGAGGTCGCGCTCGGGCTGCAGTTTCCGCCGGGCATCCTGCGCATGCTCCGCGAGCGCCTGCCGAAGGA
Organism: Pseudomonadota bacterium; assembly: GCA_023423535.1. GTDB lineage: Bacteria > Myxococcota > Myxococcia > Myxococcales > Myxococcaceae > JAFAFL01. The sequence continues at coordinate 75,280 of JAFAFL010000045.1, read as the reverse complement.
GCGCATCCACGAGGCGCTGCTCGGCGCGCAGCTGCTGCGGCCGGATGCGGCGGGGCTGCTCGGGTACCTCGACGATCTGACCGACCGGGAGCTGCTCGGCTACGCGCGCGGGCGCCTGGAGAAGCTCGCCGCACATCCGGCCGACGCGTACGCCGCCACCAAGCGCGCGCTCAACGGCGAGTCGCTGCTGCGGCCGGAAGATGAAGTATATTTCCGGTCGGTGATGCCGGCGTGGACGTCGCCCCAGTTCAAGGAGCGCGTGGCCGCGGCCCTGGCGCCGAAGCGGGGCTGATCGGAGTTCTTCGGTGGTGCGTGGCGGCGTTCCGGCCCGGCTCCGCTACTTCCGGGCCGGGATGCTGCAGGCGACGATCGTCGTGGTGGGATCGACCGCGTCCTTGCCGCTGTCCACCTTGAGGATCTTGCGGTCCGGGCCCACGAGGAACGTGTAGCGCAGCGCGAAGTCCACCAGCGGGGTCTTCACGCCGTAGGCCTTCGTCAGGGACGCGTCCTCGTCCGCGATGAAGGCGAACGGCGCCTTCAACGACGCCTTGAACTTCGCCTGCGTCTCACGGCTGTCCGTGGAGATCGCGAGGACCTGTCCTTCGGCCTGCTCGATGTCCGCATACCGATCCCGGTACGCCGAGAGCTCGTGCGTTCAACCGGGTGTGAAGGCCTTGGGGAAGAAGGCCAGCACCGCCGGGCCCTTCTTCACCATCTCCGACAGCGTCCAGGACCGGCCCTCGGTGTCCGTGACCGTGAAGTCCGGCGCGGTGTCTCCGACCTTCGGGACGTTTCCTGAGAACAGGCCCATGGACCTCTACATAGCGCCGTGTTCCTCCCGCGCGCCACACAACTTCGCGGGGATCCCCGCCCGGCGCCGTCCGCCTCCAGAGCGCGGAGGTCCCACAGGTCAGCCGCCCCACGCCGCGGCGGTGAGGCCTAACGCAGCCCGACCGGAAGCCCGAGCGCGGCGCGCACCTCGCGCAGCTTCGCCTGGACGATCCGCGCGTTCTGGGGGCCCATCCGCAAGAGCTGCTTCTGCGCCGGCGAGAGCGACTCCAGCGACGGGTCGGCGAACGCGTAGACCGCGCCCTTCTCCACCAGCTCCACGTCCTCGGGTGGAAGCGGCGCCGAGAGCAGGTGCGCGGTCGCCTTGCCGGCCGCGTCGCGCAGGGTGAGACGCGGAGGAGCAACCTCTCGCCAGGCCTGCTCGAGCACGGGCTCCACGGTCCGGTACACCTCGCCGAGCCGCTCCGCATCGAGGCCGCCCACCCAGGCCGCGATCCCGTCGTAGCGCGCGTAGCTGGAGGGCTTCACGCGCAGGCCACCGTCCCGGTCCTCGACCTCGAAGTCGCCTGCGGGCGCAAACGCGGAGAGCAGCGACCGCGGGACCTCGCCCTCCACGAGCCCCATCAGCACCGCCGCCGCCCGCCGCGCGGTGTCGCCTCCCGAGACCCACGCGCGCGCCGCCGCAGCGCCTTCGGTCAGCGACGTGAGCGCGTCCCTCATGAAGCCGTCGCTGTTCCCCAACGCGGGAGCCCGCGCACGGGCCGCCGCGGAAGTCCCGGACTGCCGATCGTCTGCTCCGGCCCCTTCGTCCACGGCCGGCGGCGCGGTCCGCTCAGCCTGGAGCTGGGGTTCGACCCGGACATCCGCATCGCGCGGGAGGAAGAGCAGGGTCGCGGCGCCCGCCCCCACCGCCAGCGCGGCGACTCCCACCGCCATCCACCTCCGCCCACTCCGGCGCTCCTCGCCCTCCGCCACCTGCCCCAGCTGCGACGCATCCATGATCGTCTGCCCTCCGCGGCTGCGCCCCTCGCGCAGCGTGCTCAGCTGAGGGACAAGGGACGCGCCGGGTTATTTCCGAGCGCCATTTCATCGATACTTCGGACGACATGAGCCCCGCGGCCCCGCTCGTCATCCTCACGTTCATCGCCTACTTCCTGCTCCGCGCGGTCGTGGTGGTGGGTCCGGCAATGCTCTTCGTCGCCAGGAGCCGCTTCGCCCAGGCGCGCCGCGTGTACCGCCGGACCTTCGCCGACGGCCAGATGCGCAGCGAGCTCCGGGCGGGGCTCATCACCATCGTGTTCGACGGGGTCCTCGTCGGCCTGCTCCGCGCGACCGGCGCCGTGCCGCTCGGCGAACCGGGCGTGGTCGAATCGCTCCTCCAGTTCGCCCTGCTCTTCGTCTGGTTCGAGATCTGGTTCTACGTCACCCACCGCGCGCTGCACCTCAAGCCGCTCTACTTCCTCCACGCGCAGCACCACGTGGCGAAGGTCACCCACCCGCTGACCTCGCTCTCCTTCGGCATCGCCGAACGCGCGATCCTCCAGTCCGGCGCGCTGCTCTTCGTCTTCGGCGTCGGCGCGGTGTGGCCGCTCTCGCTGAAGGTCATCGTCGGCTACTTCCTTTTCAACTACCTCCTCAACGTCGTCGGCCACCTCAACGTGGAGCTCTTTCCCGCTTCGTTCGGACGGAGCGCGCTGGGGCGGGTCCTCTACTCGGTGAGCTTCCACGCCATGCACCACGCCCGCTACACCGGGCACTACGGGCTCTTCACGGTGGTGCTCGACCGCGCGTTCGGCACCGCGTGGGAGGACTATCCCGAGGTGCAGCGGCGCGCGGCGATGGGCGACGGCCTGACCACGCTCGGGGCTCGGGCGGCGATGACGCCGGCACACGCTCAGACTTGTGCCCGGCCTCAGGCCGACGTCAGGTCGTAGCGCTCGAACGCGCGGCCGAGGAAGAGGATCGCCAGCGCCGCCTCGCCGAGGAGCACCGCCGCACCGACCGCCGCCGCGAGCGGGATCGCCACGGGACCTGCGACCCACCACCCGAGCGCGCCCACCACGCCGGCAATGGCCGCGGCGGGCAGGAAGACCGCCACCAGCACGAAGAGCCCGCCGATGAAGAGGAGCATGCGCTGGCCCATTGCCTCGAGGCCGCGCGAGCGCTCTGCGCCGGTGTCCGCCCAGCCGGGGAGCAGCAGCACCACCGCGTTCTGCACGAGCAGCTGGATCAGCGTCACGCAGGGCAGCACCAGCACCGCCCCGAGGCCGACGAACAGCGCGAGCGGCTCCCAGGCCTCGACGGAGACGAAGACCGCGGCCCCCAGCGCGACGCCCGAGGCGAGGAGCAGTCCCCACTGCACCATCGTGAGGAGGAGCCAGGGACCCGCGAGCTCGCCCGCCACCACCTGAGCGCCGGAGAGCGGCATGGCCCGGAGGAGATCCATGTGCGCGTGGTCCGCCCGCAGATCGCTGCGCAGCGTGCCGGGCCCTATCACCGAGACCATCGCCGCCGCGCCCGCCAGAGAGATCGCGATGCCCATCGGCACCCCGCCGGGCGCGGAGGTTCCGCCGAGCAGCAGGCCGAACATCACCACCATCACCGCGATCGGCAGCGCCAGCGCCCACAACTTCGAACCCCACAACCTGCGCGCAGCGAGGAGGTTCTTCCACGCCAGCGCCAGCTCCGGTCTTCCGCGCGCGGCGAGTGCAGAAGAGCGGGTGGGACGACCGGCGGCGGGCGCGGAGTTCGGGGTTCTTCTGGACTCACGCAGCCGCGCCCGGCGCTCCGCCTCCTCCAGCGAGGCCTCCTCGAACGCGGTGTCGCTGCGGAGGATCCAGGCCACGTGAAGCGCGAGCAGCACGAGCACCACCGGCGCCCAGCGCAGCGCGTGCCCGAGGTCCGGCGCGAGGGCCAGCTCCAGCGGCGCGCGCAAGGGCACCAGCGCGATCCCGAGCGGTCCTTCGACGAGGCGCTGCACGAAGGCGAACGCCTCGTCGCGGCGCAGAGGCAGCTCCGGGATCTGCGGCAGCCCGACGAAGCCGGCGACGACGAGCACGATCACCGAAGCGACGATGCCGCCGGCCAGCAGCGCGATCCCGCGGCGTCCTCGCGCCACGAGCCCGCCACGGGTGAGCTGCACGCCCATCTCGTGCAGCGCGTGAAGTCCGAAGCCCGCCCAGGCGCCGGCGAAGAAGAAGAGGAAGCTGCCCGTCATCCGCGCGCCGAAGAGCGCCGAGGTCAGGAGCGCGGTGAAGAGGACGAGGAGCAACGAGCGCGCGACCTTGTAGAGGAGCAGCGCCCGGCGCGAGAGCGGTGCCGGAAAGAGGAGCTGGATCTCCGCTTCACTGAACGTCAACGCGGGACGCTTGCGGCCGAAGATCCAGTTCGAGAGCAGCAGCGCGAACCACACCAGCCCGAACGCGGACGGAATGACGCTGCGCGCGACGGGCCCGAGCTGCACCGTCTCCATCCCCAGCCTGCGCCCGAAGATGAGCCAGAGGTAGACGAGCGCGAACGCGGTGGCGACGACGTAGCGCGGACGCTTCAGCCGGCGGAGCTGCGCGAGTGCCCGGTTGCGCAGCGACGCGGCGGTGAGGAAGACGAGAACGGAGAGGATCCTCATCTGGCGCCGGTGATCCGGATGAAGAGCTCTTCGAGGGAGAGCGAATCGGCGCCGGCCGTCCCGTCCGCGAGCTGCGCGCGGATCTCGTCGAGCGTTCCCTGCGCGAGCAGCCGGCCTCCGGCGATGACGAGGATGCGGTGACAGATCTCCTCCACCAGCGGCAGCAGGTGCGAGGAGAGGATGAGCCCGCTGCCGCTCTCGGCGCGCGCGCGGAGCGACGCCTTCATGTTGCGGATGCCCAGAGGGTCGAGGCCCGTCAGCGGCTCGTCGAGGATGATCAGCCGGGGGTCGTGCAGAAAGCCGCAGGCGATGGCGAGCTTCTGCTTCATCCCGCGCGAGAGCTCTCCGGGCAGCACGTCCTCGCGGCCCCGAAGCTCCAGCTCCTCCAGGAGCCGCTGCGCGCGAGGCTCCCAGTCCTCCACGCCAAAGAGCCGCGCGGTGAGGTTCAGGTGCTCGCGGACGGTGAGGTACTCGAAGAGCCGAGGCTCGTCGGGGAGGAAGGCCAGCGCGCGCTTCGCCTCCACCGGATGCGTGCGCAGCGCGTGGCCGCCGATGCGGACCTCGCCCTGGGTGGGCGGGATGATCCCGGAGACGCAGCGCAGCGTGGTGGTCTTGCCCGCGCCGTTCGGTCCGACGAGTCCGACGATCTCACCTGCGCCGACGCGGAAGGAGACGCCCTCCACCGCGCGCACGTCGCCATAGACCTTGCCCAGCCCCACGACCTCGAGCACCGACGGCGCATCTGCTGACACGCGCCGCTTCTAACACCCGAGGCCCGGCCCCGCTCACCAGCCGTTGCGGCGGATGGCCTTGTAGCCGGAGGTCGCGCTGCGGAGGTTCTTCACGATCCCGCTCGCGCAGTTCTTCGCCTCGTAGGCCCACATCGAGCCCCAGCCGTCGCCGGACTCGTAGATGAAGATGTGACCCGCGCCGCCCGACCGGTACACCATCGCGTCCGCCTTCTTCAGGCTGCCGATGGAGATGGGGCTCCAGTGCGTCGTCTCGTTGTTGAAGTTGTAGGTGCTGTACGGGTGCGCGTCGGTGGAGAGGTCCACGTTGTTGCCCGGCACGCGCCACACCTTCGCCACGTAGCCGCTGCAGTCCGCGCCGTACGAGCCCGAGTGCGAGCAGTTGGGGCAGGAACCGGAGCAGTAACCCTTGTTCTGCGACGTCGCGCCCGACGCGAGCCAACGGCCGTGACCCCACCAGTAGGAGAAGCCGACGCCCGTCTGCGCCCGCGCAATCGCGGCGTCGCGCGCGCTGAGGTCGCCACCGCTCGAGGGCGAGCCGACGAGCGTGTAGTAGCCACCGTGCGTCCAGCCCACGACCCCGTTGTGCTTCACCTTGTAGAAGCCGTTCTGCGGCGCGGTGCGCTCGACGGTGACGAGCTTCGAGCCGCGCGGCACCACGTGGAGGACCTTGTACTCAGTGGATGCGCCGGTCCGCAGATTCACGTCCGCGGTCGCCTGCAACGTGCTGCCCACCGGGACCGAAGTGGAGAGCTCGCCGGTCAGCGTGACGGCGTTCTCGTCGGCGCCCTGGAGGTTCGCGGAGGTCACGGTGAGCTCGCTGCCGCCGCACGCGCTGAGCGCCAGCCCGAGGCCCATCGCCACCGTCGCGTTCCAGAACAGCCCGGCCGAGTTCCGCGTCATGTGCAGCCTCCGTGAGTCGCGCGGGGCCATGAGCGAAATGCGTACCAGCTGTATTTTGCCCCTTGGGTGTAACGGGCATTCACGTTCGACCTGCGTGCGTGTGCGTGACTTCAGGACACCCACCGACCTTTTCGGCGACAGCGCCCCACGGATGGTGACTTCTGGACGGACGTTGGCGACCCGTCGCCGTGCGTGGTTCTCTGCCGCGGATGACGCAGCGTTCGGCAGAGGGCGGGCGGCGGGTGAAGGCAGTGGTCGGGCTCGTCGCGGCGCTCGCGGTGCTGTTCCTCGTGAGCGTGTTCTGGTCGTCGCGGCAGTCGGAGGCTGCGCCTTCGGAGACGGCGGGCGCAAGAGACGTCGATGGCGTCACCTCGCGGGCCGGTGGAGACGATCTCGCGGCGAACGCTTCCGGCGGCCCGCGTTCGAGCCTGACGGCGACGAGCAGCGGTGCCTCGCAGGTGAAGGCCGCGCCCGCTCGTCGCGACAGCGGCGTGTTCGCGAAGTTCGGGTGGGGCTCGGGGAGCGAGAACCTCGGAAGGGATCGTCCGGAGGAGGCGAACCCCGAAGGCCCGATGAGCTTCGCGGTGGATGCGCAGGGCCGCGCGGTGGTGCTCGATCAGGTGAACGGGCGGCTCTTGCGGCTCGGTGAAGACGGTGCGGTGAAGGATGAGGTGCCGCTCACGGTGCGCGCGGCGCAGGACGTGGCGGTGGCGCAGGACGGCACGCTCGCGGTGCTGGACAGGCTGGCGGACCGGACGGTGGCGATCCACGACGAGACCGGAAAGCTGCTCGGCGAATTGCCCGTCGCAGGTCGCGGGATCGACGAGCCGGGCGGCGTGACCGGACTCTTCATCGACGGCGAGGACGTGTACCTGGAGCGCGAGCACGGCGCGCTGGTGAAGGTCGGAGACACGCAGGGACGCCCCGATTCCGAGCGTCCGGAGATCCCCGGCCGGCCGAGCCGCAACGGGAAGTTCTTCCTCAACGCCGGCCTCATCGACGCGGCGGGCGGGAGGCTCTACGTCAACGCGATCTCGCGGCCCGAGCAGGACCACCTCTATACGCGCGAGCTGCAGCTGGGCGTGCCGCTGCTGGCGATCCTCGCGCTCGATACGGACCTGCAGGGCGTGGTGTACGTGGGCCTGCTGGTGGAGCTGCCGGGAGCGACTGCCGACGAGGCCTCGCGCTTCAACGTGCGACTGGTCTGCCTGCGAGGAGAGGACGGCGCGCCGCTCGGTCAGGCGGAGCTTCCGGCGACGACGCTCCCCGAGGAGTCCTTCCGCGACTTCGCGATCCAGAACGAGGGCGGCGTCCTCTACGCGTACCGCACCGAGGCGGGCGTGGAGTACCGGCGCGCGGACTGCCGCTGAGCGGATGTGCCACGCAAGGCGTGGCGTTCAGTGCACCTGCTGGAGTGAACGCACCAGCGTCCCCGGCAGCGCGGCTTCAATCGCGTCGCGCTTCTTCTCCCGATCCGCGACCTCGCGCAGCACCTTCGACTCGAGCGGCTCCACCCGTCCGACGGTGACCGCTCCGGTCGCGAGCACCGGCAACTGGTAGCGCTGCACCGCGCGCGCGTGGAGTTCAAAGACGGCGTCGAGATCGATCGCGCGTCCGGCGCTCTTCAGCTCCACCTGCGGCGCGGTCTCGAAGCGCACCTCCAGCTCGCGCCGGCCGATGCCCAGCACGCCGGAGTGCACGAAGGTCCCCGGATCCATCGCCTCGCCCACCGGCAGCAGATAGCGCGCGTCGGCGCGGAGCTCCGGCATCGTGCGCCAGCGCGCGAGGAAGGTTGTGGCTTCGCGCATCAGCTTGCGGTCCGCGTCGTTCGCCGGCGCCTCCTCACCGAGCGCCACACGCGCGACGATTGCGAGCCCGGAGAAGAGCGCGCCCATCCGCTGCGCCTCGGCCGCGATCGTCAAGCTCCGTTGACCACCGTTGGGCGCGAGCCCCTTCAGCGACGCCGCCCTCCCCTGCTCCTTCGCCGCCGCCGCGAGCCTCTGCCAGCCGCGCGCGATCTCCGCGTACACCTCCGGGAGGGGCTCGAGCTCGAGGTGCGGCGGGACCATCAGGCGGATCCGGAAGCCGTTGCGCGGCTCCGTGTTCGTCGAAGCCCGTTGCACCGTCGTTCGCGGCTGCCCCTGCGCCTGCGCGTCGTCCTCGAGCCACGACTCACCGCCTCGGATCTCGTCGTGCGCGCCGAGCAGCGCCTGCATCGTGCGCGCGAGCCGCTGCCGGTAGTCGGGCGTGGAGCCGAGCCGCTCGTCCTCGGTGGCCGCGACCAGCGCCTGCGCCCACGCGTCCTTCGCCTGCCACCACGGCTTGTCCGCGCCCGCGTCGAAGCGCACCCGTCCGTCCTGGAGCGCGACGGTCAGCTCCTCCACGCCGTGCAGCTGCTCGGGGCCTTCGAGCGCGGCGAGGAAGCGCGTCAGCGGCGTGTGGGGCTTCGCGATCAGCGGCGCGGTGACCTCCGACTCGACCAGCTCCCGCGGCATGCGCGCGAGGAACGGCGAGAGATCCTCCAGCGCCGCGTCCGCCGTGCCGTCGCCCAGCGCGCCGCGATACCAGGCGATGAGCTCACTGGTGGGCTGGCCGAAGAGCCGGTCGCGGAGGCGCCGGTGCTCGGCCCACGCGGTCTGCAGCTCGCCGTCACGCTCGAGGATCGCGAGGAAGGTGAGCACCGCCGCCGCGCCGATGCGCGTGTTCTCGAAGGGCCGCTGCACCGCGCGGTCGAACGGGGGCAGGTTCCGCATCGAGTCGCGCCACTGCAGCCACGGCGTCGAGGGAAAGCGCGGCTCGGCGCGCGCGAGGAGCTGCGCCTCCTCCTGCACCTTCGTCCACAGCTCCGGATCGCTCCGCCACGGCCGGGCACCGGGGGCACCGGTCGCCTCCATCACACCCGCCAGACGCGCCGCCAGCCTTCGCGCGCCGTCTCGTGAATCGCCCTGGAGCGTGGCCGCGCGGTGAAGGCTCTGCTCGAGCACGCGCTGCAGGAACGTGCGCCGGTTCATCGACACGCCGACGTTGCCATCGTGGGCCGCGAGCAGCAGCGCCGCCCACGCGCCGTCCTGCGCCTGCCGGTGATGCCACAGCAGCAGATCCGCCGAGGGGAGCGGGTGCGGTGCGTCCGGATGCAGCGCCGGCACCTTCACGTCTCGCCCGCGGGCGCCCACCCCCGGCGCGGCGAAGACACCCTGCGAGCTCTGCGCGAAAGAAGGAGCGAGCGGCGCGTCCTCCAGCCCTCCCGCGGCGTGGAAGCGCAGTCGCGACTTGCCGAGCTCGACGCGTGCGGTGACCGAGTCCGGCAGCGAGCGCAGGAACTTCGCCGCGTCCGCCTCCTCCGCGTCCGGCCCGAAGTCGAGCGTGACCTTGCGCGACTTCACCGGCTTGAGGTCGTAGGTGTACTCGAGACCTCCGTCCTCCAGCCGCCGCACCTTCGAGGGCCACACGTCGGTGACGGGCGCTGATGCGTGTGCGGAGCTGGCCGCGGTGACGGCGATCAGCGCAGAGAGAGTGAGGACGCTGACGGAGCGGTGCATCACTCGGCCGCCGCCGGCTGCAGCCCGAGCAGGTCGGACACCGTCTGCACCACGTCCTTCGCCTGAACCGGCTTCACGAGGTACGCGGTCGCGCCGAGCGTCATCGCGCGCTGGCGATCCTCCTGCGCGTTCTCGGTGGTGATGACCACGATGGGCACCGAGCCGTTGGCCGCGGACTGCCGGATGTGGTTCACCAGCTTGAGGCCGTCCATCCTCGGCATGTTGATGTCGGTGAGCACGAGATCGTAGGTCGTCTGCGCGAGGAGCTTGAGCGCGTCCACGCCGTCCTGCGCCTCGTCGATGCTGAAGCGCCCCATCCGGCGGAGCGCGGCGATGAGGTTGCGCCGCATGGCATCCGAGTCATCCACCACGAGCGCGCGAAGCTGAGCCATGCGGCCTACCCTACCGCTTCAACCGCGGTTGCGCCGCTTCTGCGCTTCGGCGGCGAGCGCCGGACCGACCTCGTCGAGCGCGAGCACTCGCTGCACCGCGCCGGTGGCGATGGCCTCGCGCGGCATGCCGTAGATCACCGCGGTCTTCTCCGACTCCGCCCACGCCTGGCCGCCCGCTTTACGGAGCGCTCGACAGCCTTCGGCGCCGTCCGCGCCCATGCCGGTGAGCACGATGCCGAGCGACTCGCTCCCGAGCACCCGCGCGGCGCTCTCGAAGAGCCGGTCCACCGACGGCGCGTGCTTGTCCTGCGCCGCGGGCGGGACGACCTCCAGCTCCAGCGTCCCCTTCCCGTTGCGAAGGAGCTGGAGGCTGAAGCCACCGGGACAGATGAACGCTCGGCCGCGCGCGGGCACGTCTCCTGACGCAGCCTCGGTCACCGTCCACGCGCCGGTGCGATCGAGCCGCTCGGCGAAGGCGGTCGTGAAGCGCGGCGGCATGTGCTGCGACACGAGCAGGCAGAGCGGAGAATCGGGCGGGACGCTCTCGAGGATGCGCTGCACCGCGGGAGGTCCACCGGTCGAGGCACCCACCGCGACGATCATCGGCGGCGGTTCGGCGACCGGCTTTCGCAGCGCGGCGGGCGACGGGGGCGGCGTGAGGGAACGTCGTGCATCGGGCCGCACGAGGCGCACCGAGCGGACCTTCTCCAGCAGCTCGCGTCGCAGGCGATCGAGCTCGTCCTTCCCCGTGCGCGAGGGCTTGGCGATGAAGTCGAACGCACCGAGGTCCAGCGCCTTGAACACGTCCGAGCGGTGCGCGTACGAGGAGATCACGATCACCGGCGTGGGCACGTTCGCCATCAGCAGCCGGAGGAACGCGAACCCGTCGAGCTTCGGCATCTCGAGGTCGAGCGTGATCACGTCCGGACGCAGCGCGTTCGCCTGCTTCAGCCCTTCTTCGCCGTCGCTCGCGCGGCCCACCACCTCGATGTCCGGCGACGACTCGAGCAGCAGCGTCAGCGTCCGCCGGTTGCCCGGCGAGTCGTCCACGATCAGCACGCGGACCTTCGGCGTCTGGCGAGGCGCGCGCGTCATGGCGTGGCCCTCGTGCGAAGCGGGCGGCGGTACACGAGGTCCTTCTTCAGGTGCACCAGCTCGAAGTCCGACGCGAGCGTGAGCAGACTCTCCGAGTGCCCGAGGAGAAGGAATCCGCCCTCCACGAGCCGGTCGTAGAAGAGCGAGAGCACGCGGCGGCGCGCCGGAAGATCGAAGTAGATCAACACGTTGCGGCAGAAGACGGCGTCCATCCGCGCGACGAGCCCTCCCATCTCGCGGTCGAGCAGGTTCAGGTGGCCGAAGGAGACCAGCGCCCGGAGCTCCGGACGGACGCGCAGACGCGCGGACGTGGAAGCCAAAGGGGGCGTGGCCGTGGATGGGCCCTCGACGGGCTCGAAGAAGCGCTGACGGTCTCGCTCGGACGTGGCGCGCAACGACGATGGTCCGTACTCCGCCCTGCGCGCGGTGGCGAGCACGCGGCGGCTGATGTCGGTGCCGTACACCTCGACGTCCCAGCCCGCGAAGAGACCGGACGCGTGCACGAGCATCGCGATCGTGTAGGCCTCTTCTCCCGACGAACAGCCCGCGCTCCAGATGCGCAGCCGACGGGACGCGGCGTTGCGTTGGGCGAGCTGTGGCAGAAGCTCTTCGCTGAAGGCCTCGAGCTGGATGGGCTCGCGGAAGAAGTAGGTCTCGTGCGTGGTGAGCGCTTCGACGGCGAGCTCGAGCTCCGCCTTGCGCGTCGGGTCGAAGCGGAGGAACCGGTCGTACGCCGCGAAGTCTCCGAGCCCGAGCGCCTCGGCGCGCGGCCACAGCCGGCGCTCCATCACGAACTTCATGTCGTCGCGGATGAGGATGCCGCAGTGGTCGTACACGAGGTCGCGCAGCCGCCGGAAGGTCTCGGCGTCCATCCCCGGCCGGTTGTCCTCGAACGGGGCCACGCGAGATCACCTCCGCCCGAGCTGCACCCGCGCCTGCTCCAGCGCGTCGCGCACGAGTGGATCGCCTTCCCGCTCCAGCGCCTCTGTCACACGCGGCAGGTCTGCTGCGCCTCCGCTGTCTCCCAGCACCCGCGCCGCCGCGACACGCAGCTCCCAACGTCCGTGCGCAAGGAGGCGCCGCGCGATCGCCACCGCTTCGGGCTGCGCCGCGCCGAGCACCAGCGCCTCGCGCACGACCTCCGGCTCCGGGTGATCGGCCGCGCGCAACAGCACGTCTCCAGCGAGTCCCTTCATTCGCGAGAGCGCCTTCAGCGCACCGATGGCCAGCGCGGCGCGAGGAGACCCTGCCAACTCGCGCAGGCGTGGCAGGAGTTCGGGAGGCGCCGCCTCACCTGCTGCTTCGAGCGCGGCTTCCTGGATCGAGGGGTCCTCATCCTCGTCCGAGAGCAGCGGGCCGAGGAGCGTCGCCACGTCGGCGTCCTTCGTCCGGCCCACCGCACGCGCCGCAGCTGCGCGCACCTGCGAAGACTCGTCCGAGAGCAGCGTGCGAAGAAGCGCCGTCGACGACTCGCCGCCGATCATCGCCGTTGCCCTGGCTGCGGCCGCGCGCATCCGGGCATCCACGGACTTCGCCGCCGTGCGGAGCAGTGGCAGCGTCGCCGGGCCTTCGAGCTCCACCAACGCGTGCAGCGCGGCGGCGTTCTCCTCCTGCGAGGCCGCCTCGTGAAGGATGCGCCGCACCTCACCCGAGGCCACCTCGTCGAGCTGTACCAGCGCCGCCGCCGCGCGCACGGACAGGGCCGGCTCCCTCAACGCGTTCGTCAGAGGAGCGAGCGCCTCCGCTGATCGGGTGCGACCGAGCGCAGTGACCGCCGCCGACTGCAGCTCCGGCTCGGCGCTTTCGAGCATCCGGAGCAGCGCCGGCAGCAGCGATGCATCGGCGCAGCGGACAATCGCCTCCGCGGCGACGACCCGTGAGGGACCGCTCATCGTCTCCATGCGTTCGGCGAGCACGCGGGCTCCGGCCGGCCCCAGTCGCAAGAGCGCCGAGAGCGCGTCCTCCGCCAGGCGATCGTCCTCGGCGGCCTCCGCGAGTGCGGGCGCCGTCAGCGGATCGCCTGCCAGCGACAGACACCGCAGCGCTCCGCGACGGGTCTCTTCGTCCTCCGAGTCCGACAAGGCGTGCACGAGACGATCGCGCTGCGAGGCCGTCATGAGCTGCAGCGAGGTCTGTGTTTCTGGAGTCAGCGAAACGGCTGCGAGCGCGGCCTCGAACACAGCCCGCGGAGTCTCGTCGCCGAGTGCGCGCAGGATCTCGCTTCGCGCAGCGGGATCATCGAGGAGGCCGAGCGCCCGCAGACACACGGGACGAAGCGCCGCGGCCTGCATCAGCCGCATCAACTCCTGCAGCGGCGGAGGTGACTTCAAACGCGTCAGCGCGGTGAGCGACGCCAGCTGCAGCAGGAGATCCTCACGCTGAAGGGCGCGCTGTAGTGCGGGCGCCGCCTGCGCATCTCCCACGAGGCCGAGCGCCTCCGCCGCCGACACGCGCACGTTCGCGTCCTCGTCGTCCAGTGCCGCCGCCAGTGCCTCTTCAACAGGCGCCATGCGTCGTGCACCTGCGCGCGGGCCGATGAGCCCGAGGATGTCCGCGGCGAACTTGCGCTGGTCCGGATCCGCATGCCCGAGCAGCGCGAGAAGAGCGGGGACCGCTTCCGCGCCGATGCCGACGAGCGCCTCCGCCGCCGCGTTGCGTGCGCCCGTCTCGTCACGAGCTGCGAGCACTGCGATCAACCGGGACACGAGCTCCGCCGTGTGAGGAAGCTCCACCAGCCGCTCCGCTGCGCGACGACGCACGCGCCAGCTCGGATCGCGCAGTGCGGTGAGGAACTGTTCGGCCGCATCGGCAGAGACCTCCTGCAGCCGCTGGTATCGGAGCTCTTCGTCCGGATCGTGCGGCAGCATTCAGCGGGTCCCCTGGGCGTCATGCCGGAGCAGCGCCTTCACATCGAGCAGCAGGCGCACGCGCTCCGGCGGACCGAAGCCGCCGATCACCGGGGAGGCCTCGGTTCGCGAAAGTCCCAGCGAGGGCAGTGGCCTCAGCGCGTTACGGGAGACGCGCGCGACCTCGCTCACCCCATCCACGGCGAGCGCGATGCGACGGCGCCCCACCAGCGTGACCACCCACTTCGGCTTCAAGCGCGGTGGCGGCGTTCCCTTCGCACCGAGCCGGCTGCGCAGATCCACCACCGGCACGAGCTGCCCGCGCAGGTTCATCACGCCCTCGATCCACGGCGGCGCGTCGGGAAGCGGCGTCACGCGCTGCGGCTGGAGGATCTCGTCCACGCGCATGATGTCCACCGCGTATTCGGTGCCGCCCACGTAGAACGCGCAGAGCTGGACGGCGTCGTTCGAGAGCGTCGTCGGGTTCATGGGAGCGCCTGCGCGAGATCGAGAAGGATGAAGAGCTGCTCCCGCCGCCGTCCGATGCCGGCGATCGTCGCGCGGTCCGTCGGGCCGAGCCCTCGCGGGGGCGCTTCGACGGTGGAGGCGCGCAGCTTCACCGCCTCGTGCACCGCGTCCACCAGCACGCCCGCGTCGCCGAGCTCGTCGTGCACGATGAGGATGCGCGAGGTCCTGGGGATGGCGCGCAGGTCCGCGTCCGGTCCCGCGATCGGCGCCGGCGCCTCCGAGATCCCGAGCCGCAGCTTGAGGTCGTAGACCGGCAAGACCTCCCCGCGCAGGTTGATTACGCCGAGCAGATCCTTCGTCGCGCGCGGGATCTCGGTGAGCGGCGGCACCTTCACGATCTCGCGCACCTGCTCGATCGGAACCGCGTACGTCTCCGCGTGCGTGCCGCCCGCTCTCGACGGGTCTTCGACCTGCAGCGAGAAGGCGAGGAACTCGCGCGGAGGCTCGTCGTCGATCGGTTGAGATGCGTCCTGCTCGCTCGGCAGCCCGGCATCGAAGAGCGCGCCGACCGGCTCATCGGGCCGGTAGAAGAAGTCGGCGAGGAGGTCCTCGAAGCGGGCCACGCGGGCAGTGTAGCCGAACTGTTCCGCTCTCCCGGCACGGAAATCTCCTTTTGTCGCGGGGGTTTGCACTGTTCGCTGGAGTGTTCGACACTCAGCGTCGTCATGGAGCTGCGCGACGTCCGTTCCCCCCGAGTCCACTTCCAGCACCCGCTCCGCGTGCGGCGCGCCGATGGCAAGGGCCCGACTCGACGCCTGTGGGCGATGAACCTGTCGGTCAACGGCATGTTCATCCGAAGTGCGGATCCGTTCCCGGTCGGCACGCGTCTTCGCATCGAGCTTCAGTGGGCGGGCGCGGTCATCCCGCTTCCGATCAGCGAGGTGATGTGGAGCCGCGGCACCGGCGGTGATCTCGTCGCCGGCTTCGGGCTGCAGTTCGTCGACGTCGATCCCGCCACGCGCCGGCTGCTCGACGCGCTGGTCCTGCAGAACGGCGGCGCAGAAGCGCTGCGAGCGGCCCGCGAGGCACCTCACCGAGACGACCGCACGCGCGACGAGCGCAACCGTGAACGTCGCCGCGAGGCGTCGCTGTCCGCGGCCGGTTGACCCGCACGCTTTTCTGCTAAGCCCGGAGGCGATGAGCGCCGACACCGGGCAGCAGCCGTCGGAGCGGATGGTGCGCTGGGCCTGCACCACGCTTCGCAAGGCCTACGACGACTACCTCCAGGAGTTCCAGGTCATCACCCGGCGCGCGAAACGCCGCTTCGAGACCTGCGACTGGCGTGGAGGTCAACGCGACGCGCTGGCGAGGCTGACGCTCGTCTCCGAGCACGTGTGGCAGTCGATGCTCGTGCTGCGCACCCAGTTCGGCGACCGGATCGCGGACCGCGCGCTGTGGGCGCAGATCAAGACCTCCTACGCCCGCGCCATCGAAGGGCTGCCCACGGTCGAGCTGGCGGAGACCTTCTACAACTCGGTCACCCGCCGCATCTTCAGCACCCTCGGCGTGGACGCGCAGATCGAGTTCGTCTCTCCGGAAGCGCGGCCCGGACCGTCCACCGAAGAGGTCACGCGGAGCTTCACGCGCGGCGAGGGCCCCGGCGCCACCGAAACGCTGCTGCGCGAGATCCTCGAGACGTACCGCTTCGATGCGACCTACCGCTCGTTCGACGAGGACGTGAAGGCCGGCGCCGCGTGGATCGACGCGCACTTCGCGAACAGGGAGATGTTCGAGCGCGTGGAGCTCGCGTGCTGGCCCTTCTTCCGTGGCAAGGCGGCGTACCTCGTGGGCCGCGCATGGCGGGGCGAGACCTTCACGCCGTTCATCCTCGCGTTCCGTCACCAGGAGCAGGGCGTGATCCTCGACGCGGTGCTGCTCGAGGATCGGCAGGCGCGCATCCTCTTCAGCTTCACGCGCTCCTACTTCCACGTGGACGTGAGCCACCCGCGCGCGCTGGTGGATCTGCTGCACGCGCTGCTGCCCATGCGAAGGCTCTCGGAGCTCTACATCTCGCTCGGCTTCACCAAGCACGGCAAGACGGAGCTCTATCGCGAGGTGGCCGAGCACGCGCAGCGCAGCGGCGAGCGGCTCGTGCCCGCCGAGGGCGACCGCGGCATGGTGATGATCGTCTTCAACTACCCGTCGCTGAACCTCGTCTTCAAGGTCATCCGCGACCGCATCCCGCCGCCGAAGAACACGAGCCACGACGAGGTGAAGGCCAAGTACAACCTCGTGTACCGGCAGGACCGCGCGGGCCGGCTGGTGGACGCGCAGGAGTTCGAGCACCTCACCTTCCGCCGCGACGGCATCGACCCGCGGGTGATCGACGAGCTGCTGGAGGACGCGCCGAGCGCCATCCGCTGCGAGGGCGACTGGGTGCACCTGCGCCACCTCTACGTCGAACGGCGCGTCCGTCCGCTGAACCTCTTCCTCCGCGAGACCGACGAGGAGAGCGCGCGCGGCGCGGTGCTCGACTACGGCCAGGCGATCCGCGACCTCGCGGCGACGAACACCTTCCCCGGCGACCTGCTGCTGAAGAACTTCGGCGTCACCCGCAACGGGCGCGTCATCTTCTACGACTACGACGAGCTCTCGCTGGTCACCGAGTGCCAGTTCCGCGACATGCCCACCGCGCGCGACGACGACGACGACATGCGCGCCGAGCCCTGGTTCTTCGTGGACGAGGACGACATCTTCCCCGAGGAGTTTCCGCGCTTCCTCGGGCTGTCTCCGGCGCTGGAGCGCGTGCTGCGCGAAGAGCACGGCGAGCTCTTCACCGCGGCGTGGTGGCGCGGGATCCAGGAGAAGATCCGCGCGGGAGAGATCGTGGACATCTTCCCCTACCCGCAGAGCGCGCGGCTGCGGCCGGAGATCAGCGCTGCGTGACGGGCGCCTGGCCCGCGCTCTCAAGGCATCGGCAGTGAGAGCCGCTCGATCGCCGCGGCGGGCTGCACGAGTCCGTGGCCGCTGAAGGTGTCGTGCCCCTCGTCGCCGACGTCCTTCGCGGTGTCGATGAGCAGCTGCTTCACGTCCAGCGCGGTGAGGCTCGGCTTCGCGCTCCACACCAGCGCCGCGGCACCGGCGACGTGGGGCGCGGCCATCGAGGTTCCGGTCTGCATCACGTAGTCGGCGCTGCCCATGTCCACCAGCGCGCGCGAGCCGATGCGTCCGCGGATGCGCGCTTCGTCCGCCTGCTCGACGAGCACCGAGGGGACCCACGCGTCGTCGTGTTCGCCGAAGGTGTAGCCGCTCTCCTCGGGCGGCTTGTTGCTCACGAAGATCACCGCGCGCGCGCCTTGCCCCATCAGGTAGCGCGCCTTTGAACGGAAGGACGTCCCCCCGCGCGTGACGACCGCGACGAAGCCTCCGCAGGTCGCGCCCTGGCCGCAGGAGGTGAACGAGTCGCCGAGGCCACAGTCCACCAGCGTGCCTTCGTAGCGGCTGCCCACCGCCGCTTCGTAGAGGGGCTGGGCGATGAGGCGGTCGTCGCCCACGGTCACGGAGGGCGAGTGCGAGGTGCCGACGATGCCACACGAGAGCACGCCCGTTCCCGGCGCCACCAGCGTCAGCTCCGGTCCCTTCTGCGTGTACGACGTCGGAGCGCCCGCGCCATCCACCGCGCCGACCGCGATGACGCCCGGGTACGCGGCGGGGAACGCAACCGGAGGCTCTGTCTCCGGATCGCCGGTGCCGCCGTTGCCCGACGCGGCGACGATCAGCACGCCCTGATCCATCGCGGCCTTCATCGCCGCCTCTTCCTCGGGGTTGTGCTCCATCGAGCCGAGCGAGAGGGAGATGATCTTCGCGCCCTGCTCGGTGCACCAGGACACCGCGCGGATGACGTTCATCGTCGAGCCGCCGCCGTGGATGTCGAGCACGCGCGCCACCAGCAGCCGCACGCCCGGCGCGACCCCGACCACGCCGCCCTCGTCCATGCCGTGAGGCAGCCGGCCCGCGGATCCGAACTGCGCGGCGATCGTCCCCGCCACGTGCGTGCCGTGACCGCCACCGATGCGCACCGTGCCGTCGTCGGAGAGGGAGAGGTCGCTCGGATCCGTGTCGTCGTCCACGAAGTCGTAGCCGCCGGCGTACACCGCCTTCAGCTCCGGGTGCGTGAGGTCGAGGCCGGAGTCGCCGACGCAGATCGTGATGCCCTGACCGAGAGGCGCACCTTCGTCGGGGAGGCCGTCGCCGTCCCGATCCCACACGTCCGGCGCGCCGATCATCCGCAAGCCAGTCGTGTACTCGCCGAGCCCGAACGCGCGCACCGGACGATCTCGCGAGATCAGCGCGACGTCCGGGTGCCGCTCCAGCAACGCCCGCTCCCGAGGCGTCACCGTCATCGACAAGAGGGCACCGTCTGCGGTCACGCGCCGCGAACGACCTCCGACGAGCTTCGCGACCGCGCTCCCGTCACGCGAAGGACGCAGCCGCACGAGGACCGGCTCGGCTTCTCGGAGTTCAGCGCTGCCTGCCGTTTGGACGCCCTCGCTGGCCTGCAGTGACTGCTTCTTCTCGCCGCACGGACCGGGACCGGGGTTCTCCGGATCGATCTCTTCCGGCTCGACTTCGGTGCAGCTGATGAGGGACGTGGCGAGCAGCGCGGAGAGCAGGAGCCGGCGGAACATGGAGGGCCGAAGGATCCCGTTCGGCCGACCCGGACACAACAGGAGTGGAGAGTCCGCCTGCATGCTCGGCGAGCATGGCCAGGTGCGTCATGCCGGATGGCTCACGCAGCCTGGGTCAGCGAACGAGCAGCGGCGCGTGGACGTGTTCGACGAGGGCCTCTCCTCGCTCGCAGGCCTCGCGGAAGCGGTCGAACGACGCGCGGATCTCCGTGCGCGGAAGCGGCATGGGCCAACGCGGCATGAAGCGCCAGAGCGCGTGCGACTGCGCCTTCTCGCGGAAGAAGCGCTCGTGATCCCACTCGACCTCGGCCATCTCCAGCAGCGGCTCGACGAACGCGTGGAGGCCGGCGACCCAGGCGAGCCTCGCGGCATGCTCGTACTCGCGGATGTTCTGCGCCTCCAACTTGCCCGCGCCGTACATGGGGAAGAACCAGCCGCCGACCCGGCAGAAGAGCGCGATGAGGTGACCGACGATCGTCAGCTTCCGCTCGCGGCGCGGCGCCTGCGTTCACGACGCCTCTGCGCGGCGCTCGGTCGCGAGGACCTCTTCGACGAGCGCGCCCACGTCGAGCACCAGCACGGTCCGTCGATTGCCCAGATCGGTCGCACCGCTCACACCGCGCACGTGCTGCAGCCGGCCACCGAGCGGCTTGGTCACGATGTCCTGCTGCCCGAGCAGCTCGTCCACCGCGATGCCCAGTCGGTCCTGCGCAAGGCCCACCACCACCACGTAGTGACGATCCAGCGGGCGCTCCGGCAGGGCGAAGAGCCGGCTCAGTCGCGCGAGCGGGAGAGTCTGTCCGCGCACGTCGAGGATCTCGCGGCGCTCGACGGTGCGGATGTCGCGCGAGTGCACCGAGAGGATCTCCAGCACGCTGTTCAGCGGCACCGCGTAGGTGCGTCCGCTCACCTGCACCACCAGCGCGCGGATGATCGCGAGCGTCAAGGGCAGCGTGATCGCGAAGGTCGTTCCCCTCCCCGGCTCGCTGTGCAGATCGATGATCCCCGACAGGTGCGCGATGTTCGTCTTCACCACGTCGAGCCCCACGCCGCGGCCGCTCAGCTCGGAGACGCTGCGCGCGGTGGAGAAGCCGGGCAGAAACACGAGGTTCAAGAGGTCGCGCCGGGACAGCTCGGAAGCCTGGGCCGCCGTGATGAGGTCGCGCGAGATCGCCACCTCCTTCACCCGCCCTTCGTCCACGCCCGGCCCGTCGTCGCGGACCTCGATGACCACGTGGTTTCCCTGCTGCACCGCGCGCAGCGAGATCGTCGCCCGTCTCGGCTTGCCTCGGTGCGCGCGCACGTCCGGTGCCTCCACGCCGTGATCGATCGCGTTGCGGATGATGTGCATCAGCGGATCGGAGAGCTCTTCGACGATCAGCTTGTCGAGCTCCACCTCGCCGCCGGTAATGACGAAGTCGATCTCCTTGCCGCTCTCGCGCGCGATGCGACGGACGAGCCTCGCGAGCTTGTCGAACACCTGCCCGAGCGGGACCATCCGCACGTCGAGGATGCCCTTCTGCAGCTCATCCAGCTTCCGCTCCAGCTGGCGCGTCTCCCGCTGCAGCTCCTGCGCGAGCAGCTTCGGCGCCGTCGCGCCCTGTCGCGCACCGTCCGCCAGCCGCTGCAGGTTTGCGCGGATGAGCAGCAGCTCGCCCACCGCGTTCATCAGCCCGTCCAGGCGCGCGATGTCCACCCGCACCGTCTGCGTCAGTGAGCGCAGCGAGGTCTCGGTGTCGATGACCGGCGCGGGTGCCAGCGGGCTCGGCGGCAGCGCGCTCACAGCTGCACTTCGAACGGGCTCGCTCTCGTCCGAGCGGCCGATGCGCACCAGCGAGGTCACCCGACCTTCCGTCGCTGTCTCCAGCTCCTCCCGCGAGCACTTCGCGCCGAAGAGCAGATCGAACGCGATGCCGGTGCCCATTCCCGGCTCGGCGGAGGGCAGCGTGCTGATGAGCTCGCCCAGGCCTTTCAGCCGCGCGTTGAGCTCGGCGAGGCGCGTGTCGAAGTCGCTCAGATCGAACGCCGCGCGCAGCTTCCACAGCGCCAGCCCCTTCCGAGCGTTCTCGCGGAGCCGGTGCTCCTCGTACTCGGTGAGGACCGCGCGCACGCTCGCATCGAGCCCCAGCTCGTCGAGCGGATCCTCCGCTGCCGTCTCCTGTCGCTGGGATGAAGCGCTCGTCTGCTCCGGAGCGGAGGACGTGTCCGGGGATTCGCCCGACAGCCGCGCCAGGTGCCTCGCCAGCTCCCTCGCGCGCGAGGTGACCTCGGGGGACTCGGTCCCGTGCGCTGCCTCCGCGAGCAGCGCGCCGAACACGTCGAGCGAGGCGATGAGCGCGTCGAACACCGCGTCCTCGGCGCCGACCTTCCCCAGCCGCAGCCGGTCGAGCAGGTCCTCCGCCGCGTGCGCGAGCTGCGCGATCCGGTCCTGCCCGAACATCCCGGACAGCCCCTTCAGCGAGTGCGCCGCGCGGAAGATGGCGTTGAGCAGCTCTGGATCCGGCTCGTCCCCGCGCGCTTCATCGAGCGCCAGCAGCTCCCCCGAGAGCGCGTCGAGGATCTCCGTCCCCTCGGCGACGAACTCGGCGAGGCCTTTGGAGGACGAGGGCGGGCTCAAGGCAACGGTTCGAGGTTCAGGTACCGCCGCATCAGCGCCTCGAGGCTGCGCGGATCGAACGGCTTGATGAGGTACTCCGCCGCCCCGAGCGCGAGCCCCTTCTGCCGGTCCTGCTCGCGTCCTTCGGTGGTGATCACGAAGAGCGGCGTGGTGCGGTAGTGCGGGTTCTTCTTCACGAAGTTGATCAGCTCGAGCCCGTTGATGTCCGGCATGTTGATGTCGGTGATGATCAGGTCGAACCGGTGACGCGGCAGGAGCTTCAGCGCCTCGAAGCCGCTGCCGGTGGTGAAGGCGGTCACGCCGGCAACGGACTCCACCGTCGCCGCGATGAACTCGCGGGAGGCTCTGGAGTCCTCGACGATCAGCACCTTGAAGGGCATCGGAGCGGTGCGCCCGTTCGTTCGTGAGGAGCGCGCGCCGCACCTTAGCAGAACGGCGGCAGGCCCGCTCAGCCGGTCAGCAGCCGGCCCAGGCTCTTCGCCCCGAGCACCGCGACCTTCGGCGTCCCCACCCGCTGGAGAAACTCCGCCTTCAGCGCGCCGGCGCGGACGTCCTCGTCGAGCTGTCCGTCTCCCGGCAGCTCCACCGCCACGCTCTCCGCCTTCGCGCGCTTGAGGGTGTCCGCCGCGCGCCGCAGCGCCATGCCCAGCGCCTCCGCGCTCAGCTTCCGCGACGGCCCCAGCCCCATGACGAAGATCCGCTTCGACGGCAGCCTGCCGCCGGTGGGCAACAGCAGCGCGTCGTCCACGGTGCCGCCAAAGAAGTTCTCGCGCAGCACCCGCGAGAGCGCGCCGCACATGCGCCAGTCCACGTAGCCTGCCGCGCCTCGCAGCGGACGCTCGTCCTCGGCGATGAAGAGGCAGAGCGACTCGAAATCCCCGAGCGCGTCGAGGTTCTCGAGGGTCACCTCCACCGTGCTGAGAGTCGCAGACGCGGCCGGCGCGGCCATCACTTCTTCCCGAGCGCCATCGCCACGCGGTCGAGCAGGCCGTTGACGAACGCGGACGAGCCCTCGGTGCCGAAGGTCTTCCCCAGCTCCACCGCCTCGTTGAGGCTCACCTTGCGCGGGATGTCGTCGCGGTAGCGCAGCTCGAACACCGCGAGCCGCAGCACGTTGCGATCGATCCGGTCCATCCGGTCCAGCCGCCAGTTGTGGCTGTGGGTCTCGATGAGCCCGTCGATCTCCGCGAGGTTCTTCACCACGCCCTCGACGAGCTGCTGCGCGAACTCGATCGCCGCGGGATCCGGCTTCGGCATCTCGGTGGCCACCGACTCCCACGCGCCGGCGAGCGCCTCGTCCGGACGACCACCGCTCATGTCGAGCTGGTAGAGGGCCTGCAGCGCCCGCTCCCGCGCCGTGCGACGCGCGCCCATCAGCGCTCCGTCCCGGCTGCGCCCGTCGCCGCACCCATCGCCGCGAAGAGGTTCACCAGCTCGAGGCACGCCATCGCCGCCTCGCCGCCCTTGTTGCCCGCCTTCGTGCCCGCGCGCTCGATGGCCTGCTCGATCGAGTCCACCGTCAGCACACCGAACGTCACCGCGCACTCCGCCTTCAGCGCGATCTGTCCCACGCCCTTGGCGACCTCGCCGCTGACGTACTCGAAGTGCGGCGTCCCTCCGCGAATGACCGCGCCGAGCGTGATCACGCCCGCGTACTTCCCGCTCTCCACCACGCGGCGGACGACCTGCGGCAGCTCGAAGGCGCCGGGGGTGCGGTACACGTCGATGTCCCCGTCGTTCACCCCGTGGCGGCGCAGCGTGTCCAGCGCGCCCTCCAGCAGCTCTTCGGTGATGAAGGCGTTGAAGCGGGTGACACAGAGGGCGAAGCGGCCTTTGGGGGGGAGGAAGGTGCCTTCCACGATGCGCGGCATGCGGGCTCTCTACTCCAGCAGGGTGGGATTGGGTATCACGAGCGGCGGCGGGCGGAGGTCTTCTTCGGCTGCGCGCCCGTATCGAGCCGGATGGGCACCTGCTCCACCAGCTCGAGCCCGTAGCTCTCCAGGCCGACGATCTTCCGGGGGTTGTTCGTCAGCAGGCGCAGGCGGTGCAGCCCCACGTCGCGGAGGATCTGCGCGCCGATGCCGAACTCGCGCAGCCGCGTGTCGGTCGGGTGGCGGCCCTCGTCGGAGGCGAACTGGCGGGTGCACTCGAGCCGCAGCTCCGAGGGCATCTTCTTGTGGAGATACACGAACACGCCGCGGCCCTCCTTGCGGATGCACTCCAGCGCCGCCTGCATCTGGGCGCCGCAGTCACACGCGGTCCCGCCGAGCAGATCGCCCGCGAGGCAGCCGCGGTGCACGCGGGTGAGCACCGGCTCGCGGCCGGTGATGTCGCCCTTCACCAGCGCCACGTGGACGCCGACGTCCTCCTGCGATTCGTAGAGGAGGGCGCGGAAGTCACCGCCGCCGAAGGCCGCCTCCGCGTTCTCCGCCACGCGGCGCACGAGCTGATCGTGCATGAGCCGGAAGCGGATGATGTCCGCGACGCTGAGCATCGTCAGCTTGTGCTTCGCCGCGAACTTCAACAGCTGCGGGCGGCGGGACATGGTGCCGTCCGGGTTCATGATCTCGCAGATGACGCCTGCGGGCATGAGCCCCGCCATGCGCGCCAGATCCACCGAGCCCTCCGTCTGACCGCTGCGCACGAGCACGCCGCCGTCCCGCGCGCGCAGGGGGAAGATGTGACCCGGCCGCACCAGATCGCCGGGCTTCGCGTCCGGCTGCACCGCCACCTGGATCGTCCTCGCGCGGTCCGCGGCGCTGATGCCGGTGGAGACGCCGGTCGCCGCTTCAATGGAGATGGTGAACGCGGTGCCGAAGGGAGAGGTGTTCTCCTGCACCATCATCGGCAGGTTGAGTTGCGCGACGCGCTCGGCGGTGAGCGTGAGGCAGATGAGCCCGCGGCCGTGCTGGGCCATGAAGTTCACCGCGGCCGGCGTGACCTTCTCCGCGGCCATCACGAGGTCGCCCTCGTTCTCGCGATCCTCGTCGTCGGTGAGGATCACCATCTTCCCGCGCCGGATGTCCGCGAGCGCCTTCTGCACCAAACGCACGCTCTCGTGCTCGTCGTGAACCCGGGAAGCCGCTGCCTTCGATGCCTTCTTCTTCGTCGTCGCCACGCGCCAACTCCCTGACTGCCGCTACTTCCTCGTCCCGAAGCCTGCCGACTGCAGCAGCGCCTCCGTCACACCCGAGCCTGAGCCCGCACCGCCCGACGCCGCGCCGGGCCGCTCGCCGAGCGCATACAGCCGCGCGACGTATTTCCCAATCAGATCTCCCTCGAGGTTCACGCGCTCGCCCACCCGCTTCTGGCCGAGCGTGGTGCGCGCCTGCGTCTCGGGGATGAGCATCACGCTGAAGCGATCCGGCTCGACGGTGGTGACGGTGAGGCTCACGCCGTCGATGCACACCGAGCCCTTCTCGATGAAGCAGGTCCGCAGCATGGCGGGCAGCGAGAAGGTCAGCACGATGGAAGAGCCCTCGCTCTTGCGCGAGAGCAATTCGCCCACCGCGTCCACGTGGCCCTGCACGAGGTGACCGCCGAGCCTGTCGCCCAGCCGCATTGCGCGCTCCAGGTTCACGCGGCTGCCGGGCCCGAGCTCACCGAGCGTCGTCCGCCGCAGCGTCTCCGGTGCCGCCTGCACCTTGAAGTGGTCGCCCTCGCGCTCCACCACGGTGAGGCACGCGCCCTCCACCGCGATCGACTCGCCGAGCTCGAACTGCGCGGCACCGAGTGAGGTGCGGATCCAGAAATCGGTCGTGCCGCCGGGGAGGACGCGCTCGACGGTGCCCATGTCCTGCACGAGGCCGGTGAACATTCGCGCGGCTTATAGCGCGGCCGGGGCGGGTGTGCCGTTCTTGATGCGCCTGCCTGCCCGGCGCTTCCGTAGATCCTTTCCGCGCCGCGTCCGTTCACGTCCGCCAGCCCGTCTGGAGGCCAGCCACATGCACGCACGGATCACGCTTCGAAGGGTGGCGCTCGCCGCCGCCCTCCTCGTCCCCGCCCTCTCCTTCGCCGACCCCGACGCCATCACCGAAGGGTCGATGCGCACCGTCACCGCAGATGGCAGACGCGTGGCCCTGCCGCTCGAGCACACCGCGGTGGAGGCCGAGGTCTCCGGCTTCGTCTCGCGCGTGCAGGTGGTGCAGACCTTCCAGAACCCGTTCGCAGAGCGCATCGAGGCGCTCTACGTCTTCCCCCTCCCGGACAAGGGCGCGGTGGACGGGATGACCATGCGCATCGGCCAGCGCACGGTGCGCGGCGAGATCAAGCGGCGCGAGGAGGCGCGGCAGCTCTACGAGGCGGCGAAGAACCAGGGCCGGACCGCGGCGCTGCTCGATCAGGAGCGCCCGAACATCTTCACCCAGGCGGTGGCGAACATCCTCCCCGGGGAGAAGATCCAGATCACCCTCACCTACGTGGCGCCGCTCGCGTACGACGCAGGTGAATACACCTTCAACTTCCCCATGGTCGTCGGCCCCCGCTACATCCCGGCCAACGGCTCGGTGAGCGCGGCGGAGGCGAAGCGGATCAGCCCGCCGCTGTTGCCCGAGGGCCTGCGCAGCGGGCACGACGTGTCGCTGACGTTGAAGCTGGATGCGGGCGTGGAGATCCGCGAGATGCGCTCGCCGTCACATGACGTGGAGATCATCCGTCAGGGGATGCGCGCGGCGGAGGTGCGGATCAAGCCGCACGACACGCTGCCGAACAAGGACTTCATCCTCCGCTACGCGGTGGCGGGAGAGCGCCTGCAGGCCGCGGTGCTCACCCACCGCAACGAGAGCGAGGGCTTCTTCACACTGATGCTCCAGCCGCAGGCGGACTTCCGCGCGCAGGAGATCACGCCGAAGGAGATGTTCTTCGTCATCGATCAGTCGTGCTCGCAGAGCGGCCTGCCGATGGCGAAGCAGAAGGCGATCATCCACCAGGCGCTGGAGCGGATGAACGCGAACGACACCTTCAACGTGATCACCTTCCACAGCGGCGTGGGCTTCTTCTCGCCGAAGTCGCTGCCGAACAACCGGGAGAACGTGGCGAGGGCGAAGGCGTTCGTGGACGGGCTGCAGACGAACGGCGGCACGGAGATGCTCCTCGGCATCGGGGCGGCGCTGAACCACCCGCGCGATCCGGAGCGGCTGCGCATGGTGCTCTTCCTCACCGACGGCTACGTGGGCAACGACCTGCAGGTGATCGACGCGGTGCAGAAGCAAATCGGGCACTCGCGGATGTTCCTCTACGGCGTGGGCTCCTCGGTGAACCACTTCCTCCTCGAGCGCATGGCCGAGGTCGGACGCGGCTACTACCAGTACTCGCCGCCGACGGAGGACACGCAGAAGTCGGTGGAGCGCTTCTACGACCGGATCGCGAAGCCGTACCTCGTGGACCTCGAGCTCGACTTCGGTTCGATGGGCGTCGAAGAGGTCTATCCGCGGCAGCTGAAGGACCTCTACGCCGCGCAGCCGATCATCGTCACCGGGCGCTTCAAGGGCGGCGGGCGCGGCGCGTTCACGCTGAAGGGGCGCATCGCGAACCGGCCCTACACCGAGCGCATCGAGGTCGAGCTCCCGCGCGCGACGCAGGTCGCCAACTCCGCGCTGGCCTCCATGTTCGGCCGCGCGAAGATCGAGCACCTCTCCGCGCAGCAGTACGGCGGCGAGAAGCCGGAGCTCATCGAGGCGATCACGAAGACCGCGCTCGCCTACAAGCTGATGAGCCCCTACACCTCGTTCGTCGCGGTGGACGAAGCGGTGCGCACAGGTGAAGGAGCGCCCGCGCAGGTCGTCCAGCCGGTGCTCGCGCCGGAGGGGACGGTGCATGGCGCCTTCGCCCAGCCGCAGGGCCAGGCGGTGGGCACGGGTTCTTCGAGCCTCGGTGGGCTCGGTGGTGGCGGTGCGAGGGCCTCCGCCGCGCCGAGGTCGCCGCCGGCTCCTCCGGCGTTCGTTCGCCCCTCGCCGAGGTCGGCTCCCGCGGCAGAGGCCGAGCCCGCTCCCATCGCCAGCGCAACGCCGAGCGAGCGTCCGACGCGGAGGAAGGCAGCGATCGACTTCGGTGACGACTCGGTGAAGGGCGAGCTGTCGAAGCCGGAAGAGAAGCAGGACAAGGCGAAGCGGGCACTCCCCCGGATCGCGCAGGTGGTGGTGAAGGGCCCGGCCGCAAAGGCGGACGTCGAGGCGCTGGTGCGGCGCGCAATGTCGTCGGTGCGCAAGCAGCTCGAGGCGGACGGCTTCCGCGGCGAGGTCACGCTGCAGCTCGAACTCGGCGCGGACGGAAAGGTGACGAACGTCGCGCTGGTGCACGGCGGCGCGGGCTCGGCGGCGCTGGTGAAGACGCTGGTGAGCGCGCTTCAGACGCAGCGACTCGACGCACAGGGCAGCGCGTCCACGGTCGTCTTGCGGCTCGTGGTGGAGTGACCGCTACCCGCCGCTGAACGAACCGAGCTGAGGCGCCGCTCCGGAACTCCGGGTGCGGCGCCTCGGCGTTTCAGCGGCTCAATCCACCAGCCGCCACACGTCGCCTGAGTGCGCGTGATCGGGCGCCTGGCCGCGACACTCGAGCAGCCAGTGCAGCAGCTCGTGACGCCAGGCGGAGTCCTCGGGCGCGGCGTCGGCGACCTTGAGGTGAGGGCCGTACTGCTCTCCCGCACACGTCGTGTTCACCGCGCCAGCGCACGGGAAGGCGCCACCGGGGACGATGTGCACCTGCACCTGCGACCAGCACTCTCCGCCGTCCGCGAGGCCTGCCTCTTCGAGTCGCTCCACGAACCGGAGCTCCTGATCGGCGACCTCGGAGGGAGCGATCAACTCCGAGCCGTTGAGGAAGAACGCAGCGCCGCGCGGCGTGACGAAGTCCGGCGGCACCTCACACGCCGAGCCGAACATCGAGACGCACGCCGCGGACGCGACCAGCGCCGCACGCCTCAACCGGCCCACGACCGATCCCTCGTCCACAGCCCCGAAGCACCGCAGCCCGGCTCGAGTCCCTGCGACCGGCACCACTGCCGCGACTCCTCCAGGCAGCTCGTGCGCTGCTGCGGGTGCATTGGCCGCGCGCCCACGTTCCAGCCGAGGCACGACATGAGGCGGCGCTCCGCCTTCGCGCGAAGCTTCGCCGGCGTGGCGATGGTCGATGCCGATGGACCCGCGCAGGCGCTCAGCAGCGCGGCCGCGCACACCAATCCCCACACCCGCCACATCCCGACCCCCGTCGCCCGCTCTCGCCGCTCGCCGCACCACAAGTTCGGTCTCCGGCGGCCGCTGTTGTAGGCACCCCGCAGGGCGTCCCGGCCGCGCGCGGCGGTTGAGCAACATGCATGCCCCTTCGCGTCACTCGGAGAGGCCTCGCGCGACGTGGGTAGTGCCTTCCGCGAGGGTCGGTGATCACCCGCCGCGAGCAGTTCCTCCGCTGGGACACGGGCGGTGCGTGGTGCGCGGCTGGCCGGCCGCCTCAGTGCTCGTAGAGAAGCTCGAGCCCGCTCGGGAAGCCCCACCCATACCCGCTCGTCCACGACGGGTTCAGCGGATAGAGCCCGAGCCAGAGGCCCCGCCACGGCCGCACCCGAACGCCGTAACGCGCTCGCAGTTGCACGGCGCTTTCGTCACCGAAAGCCGCGCCCGCGCTGATTGCGACGGGCAGCGCGAAGCGGCGCGCCGAATCGACCTCGAAGTGGAGGCCGGCGCGCGCGGCGATCACCGGCAGCGGCAGCCGCGCGTCGCGTCCGGGTGAGAGCGGATCGCCGGGGAGCGTTCCGCCAGGAGCATTCGGCGCGTGCCAGTAGGGCCCGGCCTCGAGCCCGAGCTCGTAGAGGTTCCTCAGGCGGACGCCCGCGCCGAGCATCGCGTGCGCGCGACCGAGATCCTGCAGGTGCGACCCGAACACACCTGCGCCGTAGAGCCGCAGGCTCGCGCGCTGAAGCTCTCGCTCGGTGAACACGCGCCTCGCGGTCGGATCGTCGTGCCGGGGCGGCGTCAGCGCACCCGAGGTGAGCAGCCGCGGCGAAGAAGCGGTGACCTCGAGCACCGGTGGAGGCTTCGTCTTCTCCGGCATCACCAGCGAGTACATGAAGCCGCCGGCCGGCACGGTGACCAGCCCTCCCACGACCGCAGCCCAGGTCATGGCGCCATCGAGGTTCGTCACCTCCGCGCCCTCCAGGTCCGCCCAGCGGATCCCGTCCGCCACCGGCACCTCGCCCTCCAGCGCCCGCGCGAGCTCCCTCGCGTCGAGCTCCGGCAGTGGGCCCACGCTGCGCGGGTGGAGGGTGAAGAGAGCGCGCTCATCGAGCGGGAGCGGCACCGCCTGCAACCACGCACGCAGGAGCCCGGGCCCTGGCCGAAGTCGCAGCCCGAGATCCGTCGGCTCGACCTTTGCGCCCGGTGGCGTCACCGCATGGAGCGCCGCGAGGAACGCCGGCGATGCAGAGCGGACCTCGACGACGCCGATCTCCTCCCACGTCAGCGCACGGACCGCGACGAGCACGCCCTCCGAGCCCACTCGCAGGTGACGCGCCGAGAACGCCGGCGTCCACGTCCCGTCCATGCGCCGCAGCCGCACCCACGAGTGCGGATCGAGCCGCGCGGAGCCCAACGCGAGCCAGGCCAGCTCTCTCTCCGCATCGTCGTGGAGCACCACGTCCGGGCGCGAAGCCTCGTCCCGATCGCGCAGCCGTTGGAGCGACTCCTTCCGCACCGCGTCCGCGGTGAAGCAGCCGGTGAAGAGCGTTGCGTACAGGGCGAGCGCGGGCAGCAGCAGCGAACGCGGCCCTCTCCGCGTGCGCTCTCCGAGGCGTGGGCCGGCTCGCAGCATCCGGGCGGAGCTTATGCGCCCGGCCGCGCGTGCCTGCTACGGCTCGTCGTCGCTCAGCGAGAACACCGGCGGATCGATGCGGGTGCTCCGGCACTGGGGACAGCTGCCGGGCTTCTCGAAGCGCGTCCGGTCCTTGAACACGAAGCCGCACGCGATGCAGGAGGCAGGGGTGATCGAGAGCTTCCGGCCCTCGCGCGCGAGCGACCTCGCGAGGTGCTCCAGGTGCCCGCCCACGTCCTTCTCGCGGATGCCGACCGCACCGGAGAGGTCCTTCGCGGTCGCGGGTCCCTCCTCCAACGCGGCGAGCAGCGCGGCGCGCACCGTCTGCGTCCGCTCCGGCGGGCCACGCTCTCCCGGAGGGGCCACGGCTACGCGCCCGTCGCCAGCAGCGACTTGAGGAGCACGTCGCGCCCGTGCCGCTCGACCTCCAGCGTGCCCGTCTCCAGCGCCTTCGCCATCCGCGCCACGCCGAGCTCACCGACCCAGCTCATGCCGCTCTTCCCCACCAGCTTCGGCGCCAGGAACAGCCAGAGCTCGTCCGCGAGCTTGTCGCGCAAGAGCGTCCCGAAGAGTTCCGCGCCGCCCTCGACCATCACGTGCAAGAGCCCCTCCGCCGCGAGCCGGCGAAGCAGCGCCTTCGTATCCACGCGTCCGCCGCGCGCGCGCACGGTCCACAGCTCCACGCCTCGCGCGGTGAGCCGCTTCATCTTCGCGGCCTGCGGCCCGTCCGCCTTCTCCAGCGTGGCGACGATCGTCCTGCCCGGATGCCGCTCCGCGAAGACCTTCCGTCCGATCGGCACGCGCAGGTGCGAGTCCACGATCACCCTCACCGCGTGACGTCCCGGCCCTGCTTCGTCGCCCTCGGGCAGCCGCGTGGTCAGCTCGGGATCGTCCTGCATCACCGTGTTCGCGCCCACGAGGACCGCGTCGGCCCGGTTGCGCAGGCGGTGCACCGCGAGCCTCGCCTCCTCGCCTGTCACCCAGCGCGAATCCCCCGTCGCCGTGGCCAGCTTCCCATCCAGCGTCACCGCCGCCTTGAGCGTGACCCACGGCATGCCGGTGCGCATGAACTTGAAGAAGGGCCGGTTGAGCGCATCCGCCTCCGCGCGCAGCACGCCCTGCACGACCTCCACGCCCGCGGCGCGCAGCCGCTCCACGCCCTTCCCCAGCACCAGCGGATTGGGATCCTCCGAGCCGCAGATGACGCGCTTGATCCCCGCGTCGAGGATCGCCTGACTGCAGGGCCCCGTCCGTCCCCAGTGATCGCAGGGCTCGAGCGTGGTGTAGAGGTCCGCGCCGCGCGCCTTCGCCCCGGCCGCCTCTATGGCCACCACCTCCGCGTGCGCCGTCCCCGCCTTGCGGTGATGCCCGCGCGAGATGACCCGCCCGCCCTTCACGAGGATCGCGCCCACCGCCGGATTGGGATGCGTCCTGCCCACGCCACGCGCCGCCTCGTCGAGCGCGATGCGCATGAAGAACTCGGCCACCGCCCGGTCGAACTCCTCGGTGCGGCGCGCGCGCGGAATCTTCCCGGCCAGCCTCTTCGCTCGGCCGAGCACCCTCATCGCCCGTTGCCCCCGCGGCCCTTCGGCGACTGCGCGCGATCCTCGAGGAGGTCCTTCAGCTCGGTCATGAACTCGCTGATGTCGCGGAACGACCGGTACACCGACGCGAAGCGGACGTAGGCGACCTCGTCGAGCTTGTGGAGGCGCTTCATCACCTCTTCACCGAGAATCGACGAGGGCACCTCCTTCTCGCCCATCTCCTGCAGCTTGCGCTCGACCTCGTCGGCGATGGCCTCGAGCTGCTCCATGGAGACTGGCCGCTTCTCACAAGCCTTCTTCAGGCCGGAGAGGAGCTTGTCGCGGTCGTAGGCCTCGCGCCGCCCGTCCTTCTTCGCGATGAGCGGGAGCAGCTCCTCCACGCGCTCGTAGGTGGTGAAGCGGCGCTTGCACCCGAGGCACTCGCGCCGGCGCCGGATGACGGTCGACTCCTGCGACTCGCGCGAGTCGATGACCTTGTTCTCCGGCTCCTGACAGAAGGGACAGCGCATGAATGGAAGCCCTCTCTACTGGCCGCGCAGCCGCGAGGCGTAGAGCGGGAACTGCACGCACAGCTCCTTCACCTCTCCGCGGATCTTCGAGAGCGCCGCGTCGTCGCTCGCCGAATCCAGCGCGCGGCCGATGAGCCGGCCCACCTGCGCCATGTCCTGCGCCTTCATCCCGCGCGAGGTGATCGCCGGCGTGCCCACCCGGATGCCGGACGTCACCATCGGCTTCTCGGGATCGAACGGGATCATGTTCTTGTTCACGGTGATCCCCGCCTTGCCCAGCGCCTCCTCCGCGACCTTGCCGGTGAGGCCCTTCGAGCGCAGGTCCACCAGCATGAGGTGGTTGTCCGTCCCGCCCGAGCACAGCCGCAGGCCCGCGCCCTTCAGCGCCTCGGCCAGCGCCTGCGCGTTGTCGAGGATCTGCTTCTGGTACGCCTTGAAGGACGGCTGCAGCGCCTCGCCGAACGCGACCGCCTTCGCGGCGATGACGTGCATCAACGGCCCGCCCTGGATGCCGGGGAAGATGCGGCTGTTCACGCCCTTCGCGAACGGCTCCTTGCAGAGCACCAGTCCACCGCGCGGCCCGCGCAGCGTCTTGTGCGTGGTGGAGGTGACGAACTCCGCCAGCGGCACCGGGTTCGGGTGCAGCCCCGCCGCGATGAGCCCGGCGATGTGCGCCATGTCCACGACCATCTTCGCGCCGACCTCGTCCGCGATCTCGCGGAAGCGCGCGAAGTCCAGCGTGCGCGGATAGGCCGAAGCGCCGACGACAATCACCTTCGGCTTGTGCTCACGCGCAAGCTGCCGCACCTGCGCGAAGTCGATGGTCTCCGAGTCGCGCGACAGCCCGTAGTGGACGATCTTGTAGAGCTTGCCGCTGAAGTTCACCGGCGCGCCGTGGGTGAGGTGCCCGCCGCTGTTGAGGTCCAGCGAGAGCAGCGTGTCGCCCACGTCCATCAGCGCCATGTAGGCCGCCATGTTCGCCTGGCTTCCGGAGTGCGCCTGCACGTTCGCGTGCTCCGCGCCGAAGAGCTGCTTCGCGCGCGAGATGGCGAGGTCCTCGACCTGGTCCACCACCTCGCAGCCGCCGTAGTAGCGCTTGCCGGGATAACCTTCGGCGTACTTGTTCGTCAGCGTGGAGCCGAGCGCCTCGAGCACCGCGGGGCTGACGAAGTTCTCCGACGCGATGAGCTCCAGGCCCTCCTCCTGTCGCAGCGTCTCCTCGCGGATGAGCCGGTGGATGTCGGGATCGACCTGGGACAGCGGCGCGGTGTTTTCCATGGCGGCGCTTCTACAGCACAAGGCGCCCTTCGTCAGCGGAACAGGCGCGCCACGAACGACACGAGGTCGTCCAGCCCGGTGAACGCACCGTGCGCGAGCACGTCGGTGTAGCCGTATCTCTGGCGGACGCCCCAACGCACGCCGGGCACGTTCACCATCGGCACGTCGTTCAGGCTCCCCACGCACAGCGAGCAGGCAAGTCCGCGCCCCGTGGCCAGACCTTCGTCGAGTTCCCTCTCCGAGCCGCAGCCGGCGCAGCGGAAGGTGATCCTCTCCCGGGCGCTCGCGGCGTCAGCCGCCCGAGCCGATGTGGTGGGAGCGAGTCTCACCCCTTCCCGCGCCAGCGTCTCGAGCTCGCCGTCGTCGAGATACACGCCACCGCAGAGGCTGCAGCGTTCGGCCGCCACGTCCTGCACGTGCACGCAGCGGAGCGTCACCGCGCAGCCCACGCAGCGCCGCCGCGAATCCGACCCGGTGTCCTCGAACTCCACCGCGTGACCGAGCACGCCCTCCAGCTCGCCACCGTCGAGCCAGAACCCGCCGCAGAAGTGGCAGCGGTCCACCTCCAGCCCGTCCACGCCGGCGGCGAAGAAGGCCTGCATCGCGCTGTCGCAGCCGGGGCACATCCGCCGCGGCTTCACAGCCGTTGCAGCGCCGGAGGTCACGGCAGCGCCCAGGCGTTGGCGGTGAGCTTGCGCGGCGCATCCGGCTGGTTGTTGTCGCGCTCCCACGCCGCCTGCGAGAGCGCGTTCCCGCCGAGCTCGCAGACTTTCTTCCGCAGCAGGAGGAAGGTCTCGTCCTTCGTCTCCTGCAGCTCCACGGACACCCAGCCGAGGTTCACCGAGCCCGGCGGCAGCTCCGCCGCAGTGGCGAAGTCGCGCACGTTGCAGCCCTCCACGCGCACCCGCGAAGGCCCCTCCGAGCCGGCCTCGGGCAAGGGGTGGATG
The DNA here is from genome assembly GCA_023423535.1 of Pseudomonadota bacterium. GTDB lineage: Bacteria > Myxococcota > Myxococcia > Myxococcales > Myxococcaceae > JAFAFL01. The sequence goes on along the minus strand of JAFAFL010000045.1, from coordinate 40,492 downwards.
AGCGTCCGCGCCGTGCAGCCGCCGATCACCGCGGCCATGACCACCAGCGCCAGCAAGAGCACAGGCCGCGCGGCGGTCACTCCTCCGCCTCCACGTCGCGGATCTTCTGCACCCGCTTCTCGTGGCGCCCGCCCTCGAAGGGCTGCTCGAGGAACGCCTCGAGGATCGCCCGCGCCAGCCCTCCGCCGACGACGCGCTGCCCGAGGCAGAGCACGTTGGCGTCGTTGTGCGCGCGCGACATGCGGGCCTCGAACTCGCTCGTGCAGAGCGCGGCGCGCACGCCCTTGTGCTTGTTCGCCACGATGCTCATGCCGATGCCGGTGCCACACACCAGCACCCCGCGATCCGCCTCGCCTCCCGCCACCGCCTTCGACGCGCGCGAGGCGAAGTCCGGGTAGTCCACCGACTCCCCGCTGAACGCGCCGAGGTCGTCGACCGTGTGTCCCTTCCCGCGCATGAGCTCCAGCAGCTCCGCCTTCAGCGCCAGCCCCGCGTGATCCGATGCGATGACGATCTTCATGTCCCTCTTCCTTCCGAACACGTGCCGAACACGTGCAGCGCACGCTGAACGCGTCAGCCCTGCGGCTTCGGCCCGAACTGGATGGCCCCTTCGGGCAGCAGATAGATGATGTCCATCGCGCCGCCATGCACCGACGGCACGTGCCACGAGCCCGGGGGATACACCGTCCAGCCCGGCGCGCGACCGTCGAACGTCGGCTCGCCCTCCACGCCGAAGCAGAGATCGATCTCGCCGTTCGGGTGCGTGTGCCCGGGCCCCGGCGTCTGCATGTGCACCACGTCCACGCTGAACCCGCGCGTCTCCGCGTTCGCCTTCGTCAGCCGGCAGAAGCGCACGCCGTCCGCCTCGCGCTCGCAGAGCCAGCCTTCGCGCACGCCCTGCCGCACGAGGTTCCGCAGCCCCTGCACCACCTCGCCCGAGAGTGGGAGCCGCGCCTCCATGCGCTCCGCCGCATCCGGTGCCTTGAGATCGATCTCCGCCGCCGCCTCGAAGACGGGCCGCAGCGCCTGAATCAATGTTTCACGAGACATGTCGGGCGCGGAGGTTACCGCCGCACGCCGGCCGAGGCCACGACGGAACCCGCGCCTCCGAAGGCCAAGCGCGCGCTACTTCGCCGCGCGGTGCACGTTGCCGTCGGGGTCGATCCAGAAGACGTTCTCGCCATCCACGACCGGCGTCCCCACCTGGTTGCCGCCGTGGGCGAAGTCCTCTTCGCGCCCGCCGTTGGTGCCGATGCGGCGAATCCTGTCCGTCCCGCCGCCGGTGGCCCACCACACGTGCTGGCCGTCCACCACCAGCTCCGACGGAAGCGTCTGCCGCCGCGCGAGGAGCACGACCTCTCCCCCCGCCTTCGGTGCCCGGAGCACGAGCCCGTCGCGCGCGGAGATGCCGATCTCGGTCCAGTACACGAAGTCGTCCGGCGGGTTCGACAGCGCGATCCCCGAGGGCACCACCACCGCGCCGCCCGCGATCCGCACCGCCTCCGCGCCACCACCCGGCAGCCGCACGATGCCGCGCTGGTCCGAGGCGAAGACCTCGCCCTCCGGCGTCACCGCCACCGAAGCGCTCTCCGCATCCACCGCCGAGAAATCCACCGCGTCCCCGCCCGCCAGCGCCACCCGCCGGATCTTCCTCGCGCTGGTGGACCAGTAGAGGTTCGTCCCGTCGGTGGCCATGGGCCGCACGGTGAACTCGTCTTCCGCCTGCGTCGCCAGCGTGCGGACCTCGCCGCCGGTTTGGGGCATGCAGCGCACCTGCCACTCGCCCTCGCGGTTCATCCAGCAGACGTCCGAGCCCGCCACGCGCAGCGACATGGGCCGCTGTCCGGAGGCGAGCTGCTCGGGCTCCCCGCCCCCCTTCGGCAGCGAAAAGATGCCCTCTTCGCCGTGCCAGAAGAGCCGGTCCGCGGACTGGTCGAGCCCGCGGCTGAACGGCTCGGTGGTGGCGATCAGCTCGCCCGGGATGCCGGGACCGCAGCCCACGGCGAAGCACCCGGCCAGCGTGAGGAGGACCGAGACCCGAGCGATGCTGTTCACACGCCTCCTAACGGAACCGCTTGAAGAGCAGCACCGCGTTGGTGCCACCGAACCCGAACGAGTTGCTCATCGCGGCGTCCACGCGCAGCTCGCGCGCCTGGTTCGGGACATAGTCCAGGTCGCACTCGGGATCCGGGTTCTCGAGGTTGATGGTCGGGGGCAGGACACCGCGGGTGATGGCCAGCACGCTGATCACCGCCTCCGCCCCGCCCGCCGCGCCGAGCATGTGCCCGGTCATCGACTTGGTGGACGACACCGCGAGCTTCTTCGCGTGCTCGCCGAAGACCGCCTTGATCGCCTTCGACTCGTTCTCGTCGTTGTACGGGGTCGAGGTGCCGTGGGCGTTGATGTAGCCCACCTCCTCCGGCTTCATCCCCGCCGACTGCAGCGCGAGCTTCATGCACCGCGCCGCGCCCTCACCCTCCGGCGCCGGAGCCGTGGCGTGGTACGCGTCCGAGTTCGCCCCGTAGCCCACCAGCTCCGCGAGGATCGTCGCGCCGCGCTTCTTCGCGCTCTCCAGCTCCTCGAGCACCAGCACGCCGGCGCCCTCGCCCATCACGAAGCCGTCCCGCTCCTTGTCGAACGGCCGCGACGCGCGCGTGGGCTCCGAGTTGCGCGTGCTCAGCGCCTTCATCACCGAGAACCCGCCCAGCGACAGCGGCGTCACCGACGACTCGGAACCGCCGCAGATCATCGCGTCGGTCTCGCCGAACTTGATCGACTTCCAGGCCTCGCCGATCGCGTGGGCAGAGGTCGCGCAGGCGGAGACCGGCGCCCAGTTCGGGCCCTTCGCGCCGTAGCGGATGCTGATCGTCCCCGGCGCCATGTTGATGATCATCTGGATGATGAAGAACGGCGACACGCGGTCGAACCCCTTCTCCATCCCCTTCTTGTGCTGCTCCTCCAGCGACGCGATGCCGCCGATCCCGGAGCCCACGATCACGCCCACGCGCTCGGCCGCATAGCCGTTCGGCTTGTCCGCGCCGATGGGCAGCCCGCTCTGGCGCACCGCCATCTCCGCGGCCGCCACCGCGTACTGCGTGAAGAGGTCCATCCGCCGGGCCTCCTTGCGGTCGATGTACTCCTCCGCCTGGAAGTCCTTCACCTCACCGGCGATGATCGTGTCGAGCTTCCCGACCTCGAACCGGGTGATCGGCGCGATGCCGCTCTGACCGGCGAGCAGCGCCTGCCAGTTCTTCTCCACGCCGGTCCCGAGCGCGGTGATGAGTCCCATTCCAGTGACGACGACGCGACGTTCCGACATGGCTTCTCCGAGAGCGATTCCGTTGAAAACGCGCAGGGGCGGGAGCGACATTCCGCACCCCGCCCCCACACGTCACACCCTGCTGCGCTGCGTCAGGCGCGCGCGGCTACTTCTTGTGGGTGTTGATGTAGTTGATGGCGTCCCCGACGGTCTTGATGTTCTCCGCCTCCTCGTCCGGGATCTCCACCTCGAACTCCTCCTCCATCGCCATCACCAGCTCCACGATGTCGAGGCTGTCCGCGCCGAGATCCTCGATGAAGGAGGACTCCGGCTTGATCTCGTCCTCACCCACGCCGAGCTGATCGGCGATGATGGACTTGACCTTGGCCTCGATTGCAGACGTCGACATAGAAAACCTCTCCGTGGTTCGTACCTTCGTACGGACAGAAAACGGGGCGCGGTATAGCCGACACCTCAGCCCCTGACCAGAACTCGCTACATGTACATCCCGCCGTTCACCTTGAGCACTTCGCCGGTCACGTAGCCCGCCGCGTCACTCGAGAGGAACAGCACCGCATTGGCGACATCCTCCGCCGAGCCCAGCCGGCCGAGCGGAATCGCCTCCATCATCTTCCCCTTCAACTCCTCGTTCAGGCCCGCGGTCATGTCCGTCCCGATGAAGCCGGGCGAGACCGCGTTGCACCGGATGCCGCGCGAGGAGAGCTCCTTCGCGATCGACTTGGTGAGGCCGATGAGCCCCGCCTTCGACGCCGCGTAGGCCGCCTGCCCGCCGTTGCCCATCTCGCCGACGACGGAGGTCAGGTTCACGATCGCCCCGCCGCGCGCCTTCATCATCGGCCTCGACGCCGCGCGGATGAGCGCGAACGCGCCCTTGAGGTTCGTGTCCAGCTGCCGGTCCCAGTCCTCGTCCTTCACCCGCATCACGAGGCCGTCCACCGCCACGCCGGCGTTGTTCACCAGCACGTCGAGCTTCCCGAACTCCTTCACGATCGCGTCGACCGTGTCGGCGCAGGCCTTCGTGTCGCTCACGTCGAAGCGCACCGCCTTCGGGGCCTTGCCGCCCGCCGCGGTCACCATGCCGGAGGTCTCGTTCGCCGCCGCCTCGTTGCCGGCGTAGCTGAACACCACCTGCGCGCCCGCCTTCGCGAACGCGAGCACGCACGCCCGGCCGATGCCGCGCGAGCCGCCGGTGATGAAGACGACCTTGTCACTGAAGTTGAACACGCGTGTCTCTCCCTGCGGCTAGGCGCTCAGCGCGGCGAGCGTCTTCTCCAGCGACGCTGCGTCTTCCACGTTGAAGCACTCGATGTCCTTCGTGATCCGCTTCACCAGGCCGCAGAGCACCTTGCCCGGCCCCAGCTCCACCACGCGGGTCACGCCCTGCGCCTTCAAGGCCTCCACGCACTCGATCCAGCGGACGGAGGCGGTCACCTGCTCGAGCAGCAGCGGCACGATCCGCAAAGCGTCCGCGTTCGGCTGGGCCTCCACGTTCGAGACCACCGGCACCGCTGGCGCCTTCACCGTCACCTTGCCCAGCACCTCGCCGAGGCGCGGCTTCACCGGCTCCATCAGCGCGCAGTGGAAGGGTGCGCTCACGGGCAGCGGCATCACCCGCTTCGCGCCGGCCGCCTTGATCGCGTCGGACGCGCGCGCGACCGCGGCGGCGTGACCTGCGATCACCGTCTGCTCCGGCGAGTTGTAGTTCGCGGGCGAGACGACCTCACCCTGCGCGCTCTGGTCGCACAGCGCCTTCACCTGCTCCGGCGCCATGCCGAGCACCGCGGCCATCGCCCCCACGCCGGCGGGCACCGCCTCCTGCATGAACTGCCCGCGCGCGCGCACGCTGCGCACCGCGTCCGCCAGGGACAGCGCTCCGGCCGCCACCAGCGCGCTGTACTCACCGAGCGAGTGCCCCGCCACGAACGCCGGCTCCAGCTTCAGGCCCTTCGCCCCCGCCGCCGCGGTGAACGCCGCGTGTGCCGCCACGCTGACGGTGAGGATCGCCGGCTGCGTGTTCGCGGTGAGCTTCAGCGCCTCGTCCGGCCCCTCGAAGCAGAGCTGAGAGAGCTTCTCGCCCAGCGCCTCGTCCGCGGCGTCGAACACCGCGCGCGCCTCGGGGGACGCCTCGTAGAGCGCCTTCCCCATCCCGACCGTCTGGCTCCCCTGGCCGGGGAAGATGAATGCAAGCTTCGACATGTCCCGCCTCCCTGTGATCCGAACCCGCGCGCGCTACCAGCGGACGATCGCGCTGCCCCACGCCATGCCGGCGCCGATGGCCATCATCGCGATGGTGTCGCCCTTCTTCAGGCGGCCCGCGCGGTTCGCCTCGTCCAGCGTCATCGGCAGCGAGGCCGAAGACGTGTTGCCGTACTTGTGGATGTTCAGCCAGACCTTCTCCTGCGGCAGGCCCACCCGGTCCAGCACCGCGTCGATGATCCGAACGTTCGCCTGGTGCGCGATGACGTGATCGACCTGTTCGGCGGTCAGCCCGTTGTGGGTCAGCGCCTCGTTCACCGCGTCGCTCAGCGAGCGCACCGCGAACTTGAAGACCTCGCGGCCGTTCATCGCGACCTTGTGGAGCTTGTCCTTCATCACCTGCTCGCTCATCGGGTGCTTCGACCCGCCGCCGCGAATGCAGAGGATGTCGGTCAGCGCGCCCTCGGTGTGCAGGTGCGTGGAGAGGATCCCGCGCGAGTCGTCCCCGTCCTCCGCCGGCCCGAGCACGAACGCGCCCGCCGCATCGCCGAAGAGCACGCAGGTGTTGCGGTCCTCCCAGTCGATGATTCGGGTCAAAAGCTCCACGCCGATCACCAGCGCGCGCTTCACCGCGCCCGTCTTCACGAACTGGTCCGCGATGGAGAGGCCGTAGAGCGAACCGGCGCAGGCCGCCGAGAGGTCGAACGCGAACGCCCGCTTCGCCCCGAGCTTGTGCTGGAGGAACGCCGCCGAGGACGGCATGGGCATGTCCGGCGAGATCGTCCCGACGATGATGAGGTCGAGCTCTTCCGGCTTCGTGCCCGCCATCTCCAGGGCGCGCAGCGCGGCCTTGTGGGCCATGTCGGAGGTGACCTCGTCGTCCGCGGCCATGCGGCGCTCGCGGATGCCGGTGCGCTCGACGATCCACTCGTCCGTCGTATCGACGATCTTCTCGAGGTCCTTGTTCGTCAGGACCTTCTCCGGCGCGTAGGAGCCGGTTCCGATGATGCGCGTGCGACGGAGCTGGGGAGCGTTTGCGTTTGCCATATCGAGCCGCCTAACAACGGCGGCGCGGTGTCTAATCGGAAACAGGGCGTCCGTCACGCCCCGGAATCCATGATGCGGCGCGGCGCAGCGCATCTTCCAGAGCAGGCAACAGTCCGAGCTCCACCGTCGTGCACGCCGCGCGCAGCGCGTTCTCTACCGCCCGAGCATCCGAGCGGCCGTGCGCCACGAGCACCACCCCGTTCACGCCCAGCAGCGGAGCGCCGCCGTACTCGGCCCAGTCCACGACCTTCCGCAGGCCCATCAACGTGGGCTTCATCAGGAGCGCGCCGATGCGTTCGGGCAAAGGGCTCTTCTCGATCGCCTGCTTGATGAGGCCGACCACGCCCAGCGCGGTGCCCTCGGCGGTCTTGAGCACCACGTTGCCGGTGAAGCCGTCGGTGACGACGACCTCCACCGCGCCTGAGAAGATGTCCTTCCCCTCCACGTAGCCCCGGAAGTCGAGCCCGCCCGCCTCACGCCCGGCGCGCAGGAACTCCGCGGCCTCACGCGTCAGCGCGGTACCTTTTGAGGCTTCTTCTCCATTGGAGAGCACGGCCACGCGCGGCTTCGGCACGTGCATCACCGTGCGCACGTAGGCCTCGCCCATCACCGCCCACTGTGCGAGCTGGCGGGGGCGACACTCCACGTTCGCGCCTGCATCGAGCAGCAGGCAACGGCCCTTCTTCAGGGCCGGCAACAGCGCGGCGATCGCCGGACGCTCGGCGCCTTCGAGACGGCCGAGCACGAGCAACGCGCCCGCGAGCACCGCACCCGAATGCCCCGCGGACACGAACGCGTCGGCCTCGCCCGCCCGCACGAGCTCGAGGCCCACGCGGAGGGACGAATCCTTCTTGCGCCGGATCGCTTGCGAGGGCTCGTCGTCCATCCCGACCGTCTCCGCCGCATGGTGGAGGATCAGGTTGGACGGCGCGTGCAGCCGGGCGAGCAGCGGACGCACGGACCCCGTGTCGCCCACGAGGACGACCGCGTGATCCGGATGCGCGCGCGCATGACGCACGGCGCCCTCGACGGCCGCGGAGGGGGCGAAATCCCCACCCATGGCATCGAGGGCGAGCCGCACGTTCATGAGACCCGAAGCCGCACGGGGCGACCGCGACTACTGTACCGCGAGCACCTCACGGCCCTTGTAGTGGCCGCAAGCCTTGCACGCGCGGTGCGGCAGCACCGGCTCCTTGCACTTCGGGCAGCTGATGACCTGCACCGGGGTCCTCAGGTTGCTGTTGGCCGCGCGGCGGCGGTCCCGGCGCATCTTCGACGTCCGCTTCTTGGGAACTCCCACGTCACACCTCGGAAAAGGGGCGGCGTCCTACCGCAAAACCCGGTCGGAACGCCAGCCCTCAGTTGAGCTTGATGTCCTTCAAAGCAGCCAGGCGAGGGTCGCTCACCTTCTTCTCGCAGCTGCAGTGCTTCTCGTTGAGGTTCTGGCCGCACTGCGCGCAGAGCCCCTCACACGCTTCCCGGCACACAGCGGACATGGGCAGCGCCAGCAGCAGCTGCTCACGGACGATGGGCTCGAGGTCGATGATCTTGCCGTCGAAGACCTCCTGCTCCGCGTCGTCGAGGTTGAAGGTCCCCGCGCGCTCGGTGCGCCCGTCGTCCTCCGCCTCCTCCTGCGTCAGGCCCATGTCCCGGGCCAGCGTCTTCGGGATGAGGTTCAGCGTGAACTCCTGCGGCAGGGTGAGCGTGCACTCGGTGAGGCACCGCTTGCAGGGGACCTTCACCTCCGCGGTGAAGCGCCCGTTGAGCAGCACGCCGGTGCCGACCTTGTGGAGCTTCGCCTGGAGCTGGAACGGCTTCTCCACCGTGAAGCCCTCGCCCTCCGCCTCGGCGAGCGCGGACTCGATGAGCGGGAGGCCCACCGACTCGTTCACGGTGAACCCGCCCTCGCGGATCTGGTCGTACTTGATCTGCAACATGTCGCGGCCTCCTACCCCGTCTGTACGGAACTGGCGAGCGGGCAAGTGGGATTCCATCGGTTCGTTTGCTACCTTGCGAGCGATGACCCGGCTCCTCGGGCCTCTCTTCGCAGCGCTGGCGCTCGCCCTGTTCCCCGCACGTGCGGCAGGCGCGCCGGCCCTGCAGGGGACGCTCGCCCACCACGCGGCTTCCCTGACCTTTGCCCAGCTGGGGACGCGCAGCCCCGAGGCGCGCGAAGGCGAACGCCTCATGTCCGAGGCCGAGTTCGAACGCGCGGTGAGGGTGCTGCAGCGGGGCGTCTCCCGCGCGGACGTGACCGACGACGAGCTGGTGGAGCTCTACCGGCTGATGGGCCTTGCCTACCTCTACCTCGGCGACGAGCAGAAGGCGCGCGACGCTTACGAGAAGCTCCTGCAGGCCCGGCCCGACTACGAGCTGCCGCGCTCCACCGCGCCGCGGATCCGCGAGCTCTACGCGCGCATCCGCGAGGACATCCGCAAGCGCCGCGTGCGGCCGGTGACGATCTACTTCGAGCCGCTGCAGGGACACACCGCCGGTCAGCCGCTGGAGGTGCAGGCGCGCATCGAGGACATGGCGCTCGGCGCGCGGGCAAAGCTCTACTACCGGCGCGCGGGCGTGCAGTCCTACTCGTCGGTGGAGTTCGCGCGCGATCCGCAGGCGCAGTCGCGAGAGGAGTTCCGCGCCGTCGTCCCCGCCTTCGAGTTCCCCGCCGACCGGCGCTCGTTCGACGTGGAGTACTACCTCGAGGTCGCGGACGCGGCGCAGCGAAGGCTCGCGGGACGGGGCGACTCACTGAACCCGCTGAACTTCACCGTGCGCGCGCCCGGTGGTGGCGCGGAGCCCCCGACCGTGGATGCCGACGCGTGGTACCGCAAGCCGTGGGTGTGGATCGCAGGTGGCGTCGTCGCGGCGGGCGTGGCGGGCGGCATCGCCTTCGCGGCCACGCGGCAGCCGACGGGAGACGTGCCGGTGAAGATCCGGGTGCAGCCGTGAAGCGCATCGTTCTTTCAGCGCTGCTCGCGAGCGCGCTCTTCGCGACCGGATGCGGTGAGGCGCCGGGTGGTGGCGAAGGCGGCGACGTCGGCTTCGAGCTCTACGTCTCGCGCGCGGTGATCGAGGAGGTGGGCGCGTTCCAGCTCTCGCTGAGGAAGAAGGGCAGCGGGAGCAACGCCTGCACCGGACTCACGCAGGGCTGCCTGCGCGACCAGCTGGACTCGCTCAACGAGCTCGTCTCCTTCACCAACTCGGAGGGCCGCGATGCGCGCGCGATGCGGGTGAGCGTGAGCCTCACCACCGAGGGCGAGTTCCAGACCCAGGACGTGGTGATGCGCGACGTGCCGGTGGGCCGCGACTACGGGCTGGTGGTGGAGGCCCTGTCGAAGTCGGATCCGCCGCAGCTGCTCGCCATCTCCTGCAGACCGAACGTCGAGGTCCGTCGCGAGAACACGCTCATCCTCGCCCAGCCGCTCGACCTGCCGGAGGGCGGGCCGGTGGCCTGCGATCCGCGGATCGACTGAAGCCCCCACCCGCTTGCCGATGGGGCGCGATCTGCTAGTCGTCATCGACATGGAGGTCTCTCTGTGGCGCGCATCCTGATCGTGGAGGACGAGCGGGACCTCGCGGAGCTGCTCCACTACAACCTGCAGACGCAGGGCTACGAGGTGGAGATCGCCTCTACCGGGGCTGCGGCCCTGATGAAGGCGCGGGACTTCCGGCCGGACCTCGTGCTGCTGGACCTCATGCTCCCGGACATCAACGGCCACGAAGTCATCCGCACGCTGAAGGCGGAGCCGGAGCACGCGCGCACCGCGGTGGTGATGGTGACCGCGCGCGGCGAGGAGGAGGACCGGGTGAAGGGCCTCGAGCTCGGCGCGGACGACTACGTGGTGAAGCCGTTCGCGGTGAAGGAGCTGGTGCTCCGGGTGAAGGCGGTGCTGCGGCGGGTCGCGCAGGATGCGCCGGCGCCCTCTGCTGGACCGCTGATGCGCGCGGGCGAGATCGAGCTCGATCCGGGCCGTCACGAGGTGCGCTCCGGCGGAAAGACGGTGGCACTGACCGCGCTGGAGTTCCGGCTCCTCAAGACGCTGCTCGAGCGCCCCGGCCGGGTGCAGACGCGCGAGGTGCTGCTCTCGGACGTGTGGGGGATCCAGGCGGAGATCATGACCCGCACCGTGGACACGCACATCAAGCGTCTGCGCGAGAAGCTCGGCGCGCCGGCGGACATCATCGAGACGGTGCGCGGCGTGGGCTACAAGCTCGTGCCCCCGGGCGGCGAGTAGATGCGGCTGTGGACGCGGCTGGTCACGCTGCCCTCGTGCGTGGCGGCGGCGGGTGCTGCGGCGGCGGTGCTCCTCTCCGGCGGTGACGCGGCGCTGGCGGCCTACGCGGCGATCGGCGCGGCGGTCACCTCGGCGGCGGCGATCGCCTTTGCGTTCTACGGGCTCGTCCGTCGCGCGCGCGGGTTTGCCCGCACCGTGCGAGCGGCCGCGGAGCCGGAGGGCGCGGTCGTCTCCGGCGAGGACGAGCTGGAGACGGTGCAGCTGACCTTCGGGGAGCTGGCGCTGACGTGGAAGCTCCGCGCGGAGGACCTCGCGTCGGACGTCCGGGTGCTCGCCGCGGTGCTCGACGGGATGCGCGAGGGCGTGTGGATCACCGACGCGCTCGGGGTGGTGCGAAGGCACAACGGCGCGATGGCGGAGCTCGTCGCCACCTCCGGTTCGCCCTCTCCCGGCGGAGCGCCCACCGCGCCGCTGGTGGGTGAGCGTCCCCTCTCGCTCATCCGCAGCGCGGAGCTCCACGAGGCGGTGCTCGCGGCCTGCGAACGCGGGGTGGGCTCGACGATGGAGATCACCGTGGAGACGCCGCGGCCGCGCATCCTCGCGGTGCAGGTCGTCCCGCTGCAGGCGGCGTACGGCTCGGCCGCGGTATTTCGCGACGTGACCGAGCTTCGCCGGCTCGAGCACATGCGCAAGGACTTCGTCTCCAACGTCTCGCACGAGCTGCGCACGCCGCTGGCCGCGATCCGGGGCTACGCGGAGACGCTGAAGGAGGGCGCGCTCGCGGACCCGGTGCACGCGCCGAAGATGGTGGACGTCATCCTGCGCCAGTCGGAGAGGCTCGCCGCGCTGGTGTCGGATCTGCTGGAGCTCTCGCGGCTCGAGTCCGGCGGCGGCCAGGCGCTGGAGCGCGTGCCGGTGCCGCTGGGCGAGATCGTCTCTCGGGTGCTGGAGGTCGTCTCGCCGAGGGCCGCGGACAAGGGCCAGACGATCGGCGTGGACCTCGAACAGGGGCTCACCGCCAGAGGGGACCCGCGCGCGGTGGAGCAGATCCTCCTCAACCTCGTGGAGAACGCGGTGAAGTACACGCCTGCCGGGGGAAGGGTCACCGTCGTCGGCGAGCGGTTCGACGAGGACGGGCTGTGCCAGCTCTCGGTGATCGACTCCGGGCCGGGCATCGAACCGCGTCACCTCTCCCGCATCTTCGAGCGCTTCTACCGCGTGGACAGCGGGCGCAGCCGCGAGACCGGCGGCACCGGACTCGGGCTGGCGATCGTCAAGCACCTCGCCTCCGCGATGGGCGGCGAGGTGAAGGTGGAGAGCGAGCCGGGCAAGGGTGCACGCTTCACCGTGACCCTGCCGGCTGCGCCTCGGGTAACCGGCGGCTAGAGATCCTTCGGCCCGTTGCCGCGCGCGGGGCCGCCGCCGAACGCGTCCTTGATCCCGCGCTTCACCTCTTCGATGCCGCCCTTCACCTTCCCCTTCGCGGTGTCCGTCTTGCCCTCCGCTTCGAGCTCCCGGTCGCCCGTCGCCGCCCCCACCGTCTCCTTCACCCTGCCCTTCGCCTTGTCCGTCCACTCACCCATTTCGCGTCTCCTTTCGCGCTCTTGCAGCGTCTTGCGATACACGTTGCGCATCGCGTCGCTGGGGCGGAAGCGGGACGCCTCCCCTCCGCCGGCCACCTGGCCGGGCACCCGACCGAGCAGCGGAGCGCCGAAAAGCGCGGGCGCCTCGGCGCGGTTCAGCGGCTAGACTGAAGGACGTCATCATGCGGGTCGCCATCCTCGCCGACATCCACGGGAATCTGCCCGCCTGCGAAGCCGTGCTCGAGGACATCGCCCGGCAGAAGCCGGACGCCATCGTCGCCGCCGGAGACCTCGCGCTGCGCGGCGCCCATCCGCGCGAGACGGTGGAGCTCCTGCTCAGCCGGTGCGACACGCTGCTGATGGGCAACACCGACTGCTACATCGCCGGCACCTACCTCGGCGGCGCGTACCGCGAGCCGGAGCACTGGAAGAGCGAGCTGCTCGCGTGGACGCGCGATCAGATGGGCGAAGAGCTGTGCCGGAAGCTCGGCCAGCTCCCCTTCAGCGCGCGCTACTCGCCGAGGCGCGGACAGGACCTCTTCGTCTGTCACGCGAACCCGAAGAACCTCGAAGACTCGCTGGACCCGACGCTCGACGAGAGCGTGCTGCGCCGCTACGTGGGCGGGCTCGATGCGGCGGCGCTCGCGTTCGGACACCTCCACTTTCCCTACCGAAGGCGGGTGGGAAAGCTCCTCATCGCCGACGTGGCCTCGGCCGGCATCCCGCGCGATGGGGATCACCGTCCGGCGTGGGGCCTGTTCACGTACACGCCGCGCGGCTGGCGGGTGCAGATCCGGCGCGTGCGCTACACGCTGCGGCGCGCGACCGAGGCCTTCCATCAGAAGCGCGTGCCCGGCGGACCGCTGCTCATCCACAAGATGCTCGAGGGCCGCTACCGCCATCACCGCGAGCTGCTCGAGGCCGCGCGCAGGCACTCCGGACTTCCGCCGCCGCCGCTGCTCCGTCCGCCGCCGCACGCGCGCGCCGGTGCGCCGCATCTGCCGCCGCCGCCTTCGCACCTCGCCGGGGAGGGTGACGCGCTCGCGGTGGACACCGTGGACGAGGAGCTCGATCCGCGCGGGCTCTCCGGTGACGCCGAGGACTCGCTGCCGGACGCGCATCCGCTCGCGGCCGACGGCGAGGCGTAGGCGTCACAGTCCCCTTCCGAAGACGCTCGCCAGCGCGCTCGCCGGGCGGATGGCCGGGCCCGTTCACCGAACCGTCACATAGCTGTCACGTCGTGACACGGCCCGCCGCGGTACCCCTCCTGCCGCCAGTCGGAGGACGGAACGCATGCGCAAGACCGGGCTGTGGAAGGCAGTGGTCGTGGGGGCGGCGGTGGCAGGCGCCACCGGGCTTTTCGGGTGCAAGAAGAGCGAGAACCAGGCGCAGGCCGTGAAGGTGGACGGCTCGAGCACGGTGTTCCCGATCATGGAGGCCATCGCGGAGGAGTACGGCCGCGCGAACCGCGGCGTGCACGTGACCGTGGGCATCAGCGGCACCGGCGGGGGCTTCAAGAAGTTCTGCACCGGCGAGACGGACCTCTCCAACGCCTCGCGGCCGATCAAGCCTTCGGAGGTCGAGCTCTGCGCGAAGAACGGCGTGGAGTACGTGGAGCTGCCGGTGGCGTACGACGGGCTGGCGGTGGTGGTGAACCCGAAGAACAGCTGGGCAAACGAGATCAGCGTCGCCGAGCTGAAGGCGATGTTCGAGCCCGCGGCGCAGGGGAAGATCTCGCGCTGGAGCCAGGTGCGCGAGGGCTGGCCGGACACCGAGCTGCGCCTGTACGGGCCCGGCGTGGACAGCGGCACCTACGACTACTTCACCGAGGCGGTGGTCGGTCAGGAGCACGCGAGCCGCGGCGACTTCACCTCCTCCGAGGACGACAACGTGATCGTCACCGGCATCGCCAACGACACCAACGCGCTCGGGTTCTTCGGCTTCGCCTACTACGCGGAGAACAAGGACAAGCTGAAGGTGCTCCCGGTGAACGGCGTGGTGCCCTCGCTGGAGACGATCAGCGACGGCTCGTACCAGCCGCTCTCGCGCCCGGTGTTCGTCTACGTGTCGAAGGCCTCGCTGGAGAAGCCGGCGGTGGCGGCGCTGGTGAAGTACCTCAACACCGAGGGCGGCGAGCTGGTGAAGGAGGTGGGCTACATCCCGCTCCCGCAGCGCGCGTACGAGCTGTCCCAGGCACGCGTCGACGCACGGCGGACGGGTTCGCTCTTCGGCGGCAAGGGCTCGCAGGTCGGCGTCTCCATCCCCGCGCTGCTCGAGAAGGAGCAGCAGCGCGAGCCCCAGAAGGCGGAGCCGTAGCCCATGTCCTCCGACGCAAGCACAGCAGTCGCCAGGGGGCCGTCCGGAAGCGCGGGCCCGAATGCGCGACGTACGCTCTGGCGCCGCGGCCAGGAGGCGGGCGTCCACTCGGTGTTCCTCCTCTGCGCGGCGGTGTCGATCATCACCACCATTGGCATCATCGCGGTGCTGGCGGTGGAGACGTTCGGGTTCTTCCGCGAGGTCTCGGTCTGGGACTTCCTCACCGGCACGCAGTGGACGCCGCTCTTCGCGGACAAGCAGTTCGGCGTGCTGCCGCTGCTGAGCGGCACGCTGCTGACCACCGGCATTGCGCTGGCGGTGGCGATCCCGCTGGGCCTTTTGGCGGCGATCTACCTCTCCGAGTTCGCCTCGCGCCGCGTGCGCCGCCTGCTCAAGCCCGCGCTGGAGATCCTCGCCGGCGTGCCCACCGTGGTGTACGGCTACTTCGCGCTCACCGTGGTGACGCCGGCCCTGCAGCACGTGGTGCCCGGCCTCTCCGGCTTCAACGCGCTGGGCGCGGGCGTGGTGATGGGGATCATGATCCTCCCGATCATCGCCTCGCTCAGCGAGGACGCGCTGCACGCGGTGAGCATGGGCCTGCGCGAGAGCTCGTTCGCGCTCGGCGCGGATCGCATCAGCACCATCTTCCGGGTGGTCGTGCCCGCCGCGTACAGCGGCATCGCCGCGTCGATCATCCTCGGCATCTCGCGCGCCATCGGCGAGACGATGATCGTCGCCATCGCCGCCGGCCTGCAGCCTCGCCTCACGCTCGACCCGCGCGTGCCGGTGGAGACAATGACCGCCTACATCGTGCAGGTGAGCATGGGCGACACGCCGACCGGCACGCTCGCGTACCAGACCATCTTCGCGGTGGGGACCACGCTGTTCCTCATGACCCTCGCGCTCAACGTCGTGTCCCACCGGCTGCGCCTGCGCATCCGCAAGGGAGGTGTCCTGTGAGCCTCGCGCCCATAAGCCTCGCCGTCCGCACCGACGATCCGCAGGCCTCTGTCGTGCCGCCTGCCCTGACCGCGCTCCCCGGCGGCGCACCCGACACGCGTCGCCCCGAGCGCACCCGCCCGCGCGGGATGCCCAGGCGCCGCTTCTTCACCGAGCGCACCTTCAAGGCGCTCTGCTGGGTCGCGCTCATCCTCCCGCTGGTGGTGCTCGCGCTGCTCTTCGGGACCGCGCTGGTGCAGGCGCTGCCCCGGATCGACTGGGACTTCCTCACCTCCTTCCCCTCTCGTCGCGCGTCGGCGGCGGGCATCCTCCCCGCGCTGGTGGGCACCGCCTGCCTCATGGCGCTGACCGCGGCCATGGCCATCCCCGTCGGGCTCGGCGCGGCGATCTATCTGGAGGAGTACGCGCGGCCGAACCGGTTCACCTCGTTCATCGAGCTGAACATCTCCAACCTCGCGGGCGTGCCGTCGATCATCTACGGCCTGCTCGGGCTGGAGATCTTCGTGCGCGTGCTGGGCATGGGCCGCAGCCTGCTCGCCGGCGCGGCCACGCTGTCGCTGCTGCTGCTGCCGATGGTGATCATCGTCTCGCGCGAGGCGCTGCGCACGGTGCCCCGGGCCTACCGCGAGGCCTCGCTCGCCCTCGGCGCCACCCGCTGGCAGTCCATCTGGCGGGTGGTGGTGCCGTCGTGTCTTCCCGGCGTGCTGACGGGGATCATCCTCTCGCTGGCGCGCGCGATCGGCGAGACCGCGCCGCTCATCACCATCGGCGCGCTGACCTACGTGGCGTTCCTGCCGGACAGCGTGCACAGCGCCTTCACCGCGCTGCCGATCCAGATCTTCAACTGGGTGTCGCGTCCGCAGGCGGACTTCCACGTCAACGCCGCCGCGGGCATCGTGGTGCTGCTCGCGGTGATGCTCGTTCTCAACGGCACCGCCATCTGGCTGCGCATGCGTCTGCAGCAGACGAAGCGTTCGTGACCGCGTTGTTGCTTGAAGGGGACGCAGCCGTGACGCAGAAGGCTCGGGCCCATGACGACTCCTGCCCGAGCCCTCGCCGCCGCACTCGTCTTCTCGCTCCCTGCCGTCGCCTTCGCCGCCGAGGAGGGTGAGGACTCTGCCCTGCCCCTGCCGGAGCTCTCCGGCTACGTGCAGGGCCGCTTCGTGTGGGACGAGCAGTCCACGCACGACCGGGTGACCGACGGGTTCACCGTCCGCCGCGCGCGGCTGAAGCTCGAGTGGCTCGGCGAGCACGGCGGCGTGGTCTTGCAGATCGACGGTTCGCCTCGGGGCGTGACGCTGCGTGACGCGGAGGCGCGCCTGAAGATGCCCCTGCTCGGCGGGCTGGAGCTCTCGGTGGGCCAGATGAAGTGGCCCTTCGGATACGAGGTGCTGCAGTCCTCCCAGGAGCGCGAGCTGCCGGAGCGCTCGAGGGCCTTCCGCGCCTTCTTCAGCAACGAGCGGGACCGCGGGGCGCGCCTGCGCGGCAAGGCCGGCATCGTGCGCTTCAGCGGCGGCGTCTTCGACGGCAACGGCATCGACGCGCGCGGGTTCGTGGGCCGGGACAATGACCGCTACAAGGACGTCGTCGGTCGGGTGGGCGTGGAGCTGGGCGCGGTGAGCGGCGGCGTCTCGGGGTGGTACGGCCAGACCGTGCGCGCGCTCGAGGACGGCGAGGCCGAGATCCCCGCGACGGAGCGCACCTTCGACCGCACCCGGCTCGGCGCCGACCTCCAGGTGAAGCTGACGCCGTGGGGCGACCGCGAGACGGCGCTGAAGCTCGAGGCGGTGCGCGGCCGCACGTACTGGCGCGATGGCGCCGAGCAGTTCGGCCTGCCCGCGTGGGGCGGCTATGCGCTGCTGACGCAGGAGCTGCCGTGGCGGAACACGATCGCCGTCCGCTACGACGTGTTCGACGGGCTGCTCGGCACCGCGGATGTGGCGATGCCTGGGGACGCGACGCGCCCGGAGAGGACGAACGCGGTGCACACGCTGGGCTTCGCCGTCGTCCACGCGCCCCACGAGAAGCTGAAGCTCACCGCGGCGTACGAGCTGCCGATGACCGGGGGCCCGGACGGCGCGCTCGACCCGCGCGACAACGTGTTCACGCTGCAGCTGCAGGCGAGCTACTAGGTGCCTCGGCTGCGAAGCTTGCGGGCGATCGGCACGTCACCGCGATGTCACACCCCGCACACTCGCCTCTCGGCTACTCCTGCCTCGCGACCATGACGACCCCTTCCGCCCGTCCCAAGATGGAGGCCCGGCAGCTCTCGATCCGCTACGGCCAGAAGACGGCCATCCGCGACATCAGCCTCGAGATCCCCGAGCACCGCGTCACCGCGCTCATCGGCCCGTCGGGCTGCGGCAAGAGCACCTTCCTGCGTTCGTTGAACCGGATGAACGACCTCATCCTCGAGGCCTCGCACGCGGGTGAGATCCTCCTCGACGGTGAGAGCATCCACGCGCGCGGGCTCGACGTGGTGGACCTGCGCCGCCGCGTGGGCATGGTGTTCCAGAAGTCGAACCCGTTCCCCAAGTCGATCTTCGAGAACGTGGCCTACGGGCTGCGCATCGGCGGGATGCGGGACAAGGCGGAGCTGCAGTCGCGGGTGGAGAGCTCGCTGAAGGACGCGGCGCTGTGGGACGAGGTGAAGGACCGCCTCAACGACAGCGCGCTCGCGCTCTCCGGTGGCCAGCAGCAGCGCCTGTGCATCGCGCGCGCGCTGGCGGTCGAGCCCGAGGTCCTCTTGATGGACGAGCCCGCCTCCGCGCTCGACCCCATCGCCACGGCGAAAATCGAGGAGCTCATCCACGAGCTCAAGAGCCGGTACACGATCGCGATCGTCACCCACAACATGCAGCAGGCGGCTCGCGTCTCGGACCGAACCGCGTTCTTCTACATGGGTGAGCTGGTGGAGGTGGGCCCCACCGAGCAGATCTTCACCAACCCGCGCGTGAAGCGAACGGAAGACTATGTCACAGGCAAATTCGGCTGATTCGCGCCGCGCCGGCAGCGTCCACACCGACAAGGCGTTCGAGCAGGACCTGCGCGATCTGCGCGAGATGCTCCTCTCCATGGGCGCCCGCGTGGAGCGGCAGATCGCCGACAGCATGCGCGCGCTCATCGAGCGGGACGTGGCGCTGGCGGAGAGCGTCTCCCAGAGCGACCTCGAGCTGAACCGGCTCGAGGTCGACGTCGACCAGATGTGCCGGAAGATCCTCGCGCTGCGGCAGCCGGCGGCGTCGGACCTCCGCTTCATCACCACCGCGCTCAAGATCGTCACCGACCTCGAGCGCATCGGCGACCTGGCGGTGAACATCGCCGACCGCGCGGTCGATCTCGCACAGGCGCCTCCGCTCGCGCCCTACCACGACCTCCCGAGGCTGGCGGAGCTCGCGCAGCAGCAGGTGAAGCGCGCGCTGGACGCGTTCGTGGCCGGCGACGCGCCGCTCGCGGAAGAGGTGCTCAAGGGCGACGACCACGTCGATGCCCTCTTCCTCAAGATCTTCAACGAGCTCGTCGCTTTCATGCTCGAGGACTCGAAGTTCATCCGCCGTGCGATGAACCTCATGTTCGTGTCGAAGCACCTCGAGCGCATCGGCGACCACGCGGAGAACCTCGCGGAGATGGTCATCTACATGGTGCGCGGAACCGACGTGCGCCATCCGCGAAGCCGCTCGCTTCCGCCGCGGACCTGAGAAGCCAGACAACCGCGCAGGCCCCTGACTCGCTGGACGCGCAGCGTGCGGGAGGGGTGCGCGTAAATTGCGCGAGGTCCGTGCAGGAACCTGCAAGAGGTCGAAGTGTTCGGCGCTGGGCCTCGAGGTCGAGCCCAACGCACTGAGTCCTTCGTGCCTCTCGTCCGCCGATCGCTTTCCGCGATTGGCGGTTCTCCCGGTCCGCTGAACAGCCCAAAGCACTGATCTTGCAGCCGTGCGGACTGACGTCGGCACGCCTGAGTGCCTGTGAGCGCCCATCGGGGAAGGGTCGCGTTTCTCGAAGGTGTTCCGAAGTCGCCCGGGTTCCACGACCTGGCACGTCCGGCACACCGCGGCCGGTTCATGGATTGGACGCTGCGCCCATGCAGCATGACGTCGCCGTTCTCATCAGCCTGGAGTGCAAAGCATGGCAGCCCCGAAAATCGTGACCGGTCTCTTCCCCTCTCCGCGAGATCACCTTCAGCCCGAGAAGCAGCGCGTGGCCGACGTGATCGTGCAGACGCTCGCGGAGTTCGGCGTCAACACCTTCTACGGCATCCCCGGCGGCGCCATCTCGTCCGTCTACGACGCGCTGATCGACGCGCGGGGTGCGAGGGTGATCAACACGCGGCACGAGACCGGCGCGGTCTTCATGGCCATGGGCCACTCGCGCGTGGGCGGCTCCCTTCCCGCGGTATTGATGACGTCCGGCCCCGGCATCACCAACGCGCTGACCGGACTCGCCGCCGCGCACGCGGACGGGATCCCGCTCATCGCCATCGCCGGCGAGGTGCCGCGGAAGAACTTCGGCCGCGGCGCGCTCCAGGAGGGCAGCCGCTACCACCTCGACGTGCTGGGGATGGTGCGCAGCGTGACGAAGTTCTGCGCCGAGGTGACGAACCCGCGCGCCGCCGCGAACCTCGTGCGCAAGGCGGTGCAGACCGCGCTCTCCGGCCGCCAGGGGCCGGTGTTCCTCTCGCTCCCGCTCGACGTCTCCAACGAGCTCGTCGCCCCCTCCCTCACCTCCACGCGGGTCTCCACCCAGTTCGAGCTCGACGAGGACGCGCTCGATCAGGCGGCGGAGGCGCTGCAGTCCGCGCAGCGCGGGCTCATCCTCGTGGGCTCCGGCGCGCGCCACCCCGAGGCCGGCCGGATGGTCGGCTCCATCGCCTCGATGCTGCAGATGCCGGTGGCGACGACGCCGAAGGCGAAGGGCACCTTCCCCGAGAGCGACCCGCTGTCGCTCGGCGTGTTCGGGCTCGGCGGGCACCCGTCCGCGAGCGAGTACCTCGAGGCCGGCATCGACACGCTGTTGTGCGTGGGCTGCGGGCTCGGCGAGACCGGCACGAACTCGTGGAGCCCGCTGCTGCAGGCGTCGGACGCGTTCATCCAGATCGACATCGACGCAGCGCAGATCGGCAAGAACTACCACGTGGACCACGGCCTCGTGGGCCCGGCCAACGACGTCCTCCGCGAGATCAACGCGCGCCTGCGCCGCCGGCCCCGTCCGGCCCCCGCGGGCGGCGTGCGCTACCACGAGCCCGAGGCGATGGAGGCCGAGACCTCCCCGCTGAAGCCGGCGCGGATCCTCCGGATGCTGCAGGACCGCATGCCCGACGAGACGCTCTTTGCCAGCGACATCGGCGAGCACACGATCTTCGCGCTGCACTACCTGCGCATCGACCGGCCGGACTCCTTCATCGTGAACACCGGCCTCGGATCGATGGGCTCAGGGATCGGCAGCGCCATCGGCGCGAAGATCGCCGCGCCGCGCCGGCCGGTGGTCGCCATCTGCGGTGACTTCGGCTTCCAGATGAACGGGATGGAGATCGCCACCTGCGTGCAGGACCGGGTGGGCGTGGTCTTCGCCGTCTTCAACGACGCGCGCATGCGCATGGTCGAGGGCGGGCTGCAGCGCATCTTCGGCCGCGCGGGACAGATGGACGGCCCGCGGGTGGACTTCGCCGCGCTCGCGCGCAGCGTGGGTGCGCGTGGCTACACCATCCGCTGCGAGGCGGACCTCGAGGCCATCCCGCAGGAGCACCTGACCGGCGATGTGCCCTGCGTGCTCGACTTCGAGGTGGACCCGCGCAGCGCGTTCCCCGTCAACGGCCGGGTGGCGCAGATCAAGAACTTCTCTTCCCAGTGAGCCCCGCCATGAACGATCTCTCGAAGACCCCCGTCGGCATCCTCGGCATCGGCCTCTATCTGCCCGAGGAGGTGCGCCGGAACGACTGGTGGCCCGAGCACATCGTGGACTCGTGGCGCGAGGGTCGTCAGGCGAAGAACCTCGCGCGGGCGGAGCGCGAGCATGCGGACCCGCTGACCGACGGCGCGCGCCAGACCTTCTCCGGCATGGCGGACTGGGCGGACGATCCGTTCAAGGGCGCGGTGGAGCGCCGGGTGATGCCGGCGGGGATGAAGCCCTCGGACATGGAGGTCGCGGCGGCGGAGGACGCGCTCGCGCGGGCCGGCGTGAAGCGCGAGGAGATCGATCTCCTCTTCGTCTTCAGCCAGGTGCCCGACCAGCTCATCATCTCCAACGCCACGCGCGTCCACGAGCGGCTGGGGCTCCCGCGCAACTGCTTCAGCATGAGCACCGACAGCGCCTGCAACGCCTTCGTGCAGCAGATGACCCTCGCCGAGCAGATGATCCGCGGCGGCCGCGCGCGCTACGCGCTGCTCGTGCAGTCGGCGGCGGTGGGACACCTGTGCCGCCCCGAGGATCCGCACAGCGCCTGGATGGGCGATGCGGCCACCGCGGTGGTCGTCGGTCCGGTGAGCGAAGGCCGCGGCATCCTCGGCACCTCGCACAAGACGGACGGCTCGTTCCACGACGCGCTGATCGTCGGCTCGCCGGGCAAGCTCTGGTACCAGGCGAAGGGCGAGCCGCTCTACCTCTACACCCCGGACCGCGACGCCGCGCGCCGGATGCTGATGGCGATCGCGGACCTGGCGAAGGACGGCGTGGAGGACGCGCTGAAGGACGCGGGGCTCCGGCACGACGACGTGGACTTCTACGCCACCCACCAGTCCACCCGCTGGTTCCGGCAGGTCACCCAGGCACACATCGGCATCCATCGTGCGCGCACGTTCGACTCGTTCGCGTGGACCGGCAGCCTGGCCGCCTGCAACATCCCCTTCATGCTCGGCATGGGGGAGCGGGAAGGTCTCCTGGCAGCCGGGCACGTCGCGGCACTTCATACTGGCGGAAGTGGGATCACCTGGTCGGGGATGGTGATTCGATGGGGGCGATGAATGAGGTCTCCTGCCAGGTCCTCGACGTGTTCTTCCAGCGCGCGCGGCGAGACCGCGTGCCGCTCGAGCTTCTGGTGCAGGGCGTCGGCGTTCCCGCCTCGCACCTGACGAACAAGCACAACCGCATCGACTGGGACGCCTTCTGCGGCTTCATGTCCAACGTGGGCCGCGTCTGGTCACGCGAGCAGCTCCTCGCGATCGGCGAGTCGTTCTTCTCCTCACCGGCGCTGAAGACGATGTCGCTCTTCTCGCGCTTCCTCTTCGACGGCCCGGGCTTCTACCGCTGGGTCTTCGACAAGCAGAACGGCGCGGGCGGGCGCGGCTTCACCTGCGTGGACTACGCGCTGGAGCAGGTCGGTGAGCGCGTCCTCTCGCTGGAGCTGCGGATCAAGCCGGGCTTCGCCACCTGCCCGGAGTTCTTCACCGTCTGCGAGGGGAACTTTCGCGGGATGCCGCGCGCGCTGGGGCTGAGCAGCGCGAAGGTGGAGATGACGCCGCTGGAGAACGGCGCGCGCTACCGGGTGGAGGTCCCCGCCGGCGCCGGGATCCTTCCGCGGCTGAGGCGGTCGGTGACGCGGCCCATCTCCGCGGTGGCGGTCGCGCGCGCGCTGCAGGAGACGAACACCGACCTCGAGGCGCGCAACGCCGAGCTGTCGAACACACGCGCCGCGCTGGCGGAGAAGACCGCGCGCCTGGAGGTGGTGAACCGCCTCGGCCACGAGCTCGCGCGGCAGACGCAGCTGGAGGGCCTCGCGCGCGCCCTCTCCGCCGCCTTCACCGAGTCCCTCCCCTCGCTCGCCGTGCGCGTGTACGTCTCCGGCGAGGGCGGCGAGGAGCACCTGCTCTGCGCGGCGGAGCCGGAGTCGGGACTTGCGTCCGCCGCGGCGACGGACGGTCCCACAGGAGGCGAGACCCGCACCTACACGCTGACCTCCGGCGCCGAGCAGGTGGGCCGGCTGGAAGCTGTCTCCGCGGTCGGCGGCGTGGAGGCACAGGCGCCGCTGGTGCTGCTCGACGATCTGGTGCCCTGGGTGAGCATCGCGGTGGGCAACGCGCGCTCCTTCGGGCTGCTCAGCGAGTACCGCGACCGGCTCTCCCTCAAGGTGGACGAGCGGACCGCCGCGCTGAACAGCACGCTGCAGGAGCTCGAGCAGAGCGTCTCCCGCGAGCGTGAGGCGATGCGTCTGCGGACCGAGTTCTTCGACAACGTGAGCCACGAGCTGCGCACGCCGCTCACCCTCATCCTCCTCTCGCTGGAGACGCTGCGCTCGCCGCAGATCGCGCTGCCGGAGTCCGCCGCGCCGCACCTCGAGCGGGTACAGCGGAGCGCGGGCCGGCTCTTGCGGCTGATCAACGACCTGCTCGACCTCGCGAAGATCGAGGCCGGGAAGATGCGCCTTCGCTACGCGGAGGTCGACCTGCCGGAGCTCCTGGAGGGGATGCTCGTGCCCTTCCGCGTGCAGGCGGAGCAGAAGGGGCTGCGGCTGTCGCTGGAGTGCGCGCCGGACGTGAAGCCGGTGTGGGCGGATCCGGAGCGCCTCGACATGGTGTTCCAGAACCTCATCGGCAACGCGCTGAAGTTCACGACCCGCGGCGAGGTGGCGGTGCGCGTGCGCAACGAGGCGGGCGCCCTGCAGGTGGAGGTCAGCGACACCGGGCCGGGGATCAGCGAGGAGGACCAGAAGCTGCTCTTCCAGCGCTTCGCCCAGGCGGGCGCGGACGGGGTGCGGCGCTTCGGCGGCACCGGCATCGGGCTCGCGGTGGTGCGGGAGATGGTGGAGCTGCACGAGGGCTCGGTGCGCGTGGAGAGCAGGCTCGGCGAGGGCGCGACCTTCACGGTCTCGCTGCCGATGGGGACCTCGCACGTGAAGGAGTCGTTGCGGGATCCGCGTCCGAAGGAGCCCGCGCTGGAGGAGCTCCGGTTCGCGGCCAACGCCGCCGCGGTGGAGGCAGCGCTGGACCATGAGGCCCTCCCCGAGCCCGTGCGCGCGCTGCAGCCGCCATCCTTCTCGCCGGTATCGCTGCGTCGCCTCGGGCTGGCGCCGGCCACCGCGGCCGCGGCACTGGCCGCCTCGCACACCGACCCCGCCGCCAGTGCGGTGAGGCTCGAGCAGACCGCCGGCGCGCAGACGGTGCTCGTGGTGGAGGACGACCCGGAGATCCGCGCCTTCATCGCCGACCTCATCGGCGCGCGGTACTCGGTGCTGACCGCGGAGGACGGCGCGCAGGGACTCGCGCTCGCCCGGTCGCGGCGGCCCGCGCTGGTGGTGAGCGACGTGATGATGCCGGTGATGTCGGGCATCTCGCTGCTGCACGAGCTGCGCGGTGCGCCGGACACCGCGGACCTGCCGGTCATCCTCCTCACCGCGCGGCAGGAGCTGGAGTCGCGCGTCACCGGTCTGGAGTTCGGCGCCAGCGACTACATCTCCAAGCCCTTCTCGCCGCGGGAGCTGCTCGCGCGCGTGGAGACGCAGCTTCGCCTGCGGGAGGCCACCGCGCGCATTGCGCAGACCGAGCGGCTGGCGGCGACGAGCCTTCTCACCTCCGGCTTCGCGCACGAGGTCCGCAACCCCCTGAACGGGCTCATCAATTCGCTCGCGCCGCTGCGCGAGGCGGTGACGGAGCGCCCGGATCCGGAGCTGGCGGCGGCGATGCTCGACGTGGTGGAGGAAGCGGTGCAGCGGGTGAAGCACCTCGCCGAGAGCCTGTTGGCGATGGTGCGCACCACGCCGGACCGCGTGCCGCTCGACGTGACCGCCACCCTGGGTGCGGCGGTGCGTTCGCTCCAGTGGAAGGTGCCGCCGGACGTCGTCCTCGAGCAGGAGCACGCGGTGGAGGTGCCGCTGGTCGGCGACGCGGGCTCGCTCACGCAGGTGTGGATCAACCTCGTGGACAACGCGTTGCGAGCGGTCGGGTCGCAGGGGCGCGTCCGGCTGTCCGCCCGGTCGGTGGGCGACGAGATCATCGTCCAGGTGAGCGACACCGGCTGCGGCATGCCGCCCGAGGCCGCGGAGCGCGCCTTCGAGCCCTTCTTCAGCACCCGCGTGGCCGGTGAAGGCACGGGGCTCGGGCTCCCGCTGTGCCGCCGCATCGTGCTGCAGCACGGCGGGCAGATCGACCTCTCGAGCACCCTCGGCGAGGGCACCACGGTCACCGTGCGCCTTCCGGCAGACGGCCCGCCCGCGCCCCGTCTCTGACTGCGTCCGCGCCCCGCGCGCGGCCGGTGGGCAAGTGAGCAGTCGCTCCACGCGCGCGGGCGGATGGAACGAACGATGGGGAGCGTTCCGGTCGTGATGGCGAAGCGAATCCTGATCGTGGACGACGACAAGGACTGGCGCGAGGTGCTGCGCCTCTCCGTGGAGGAGCTCGGCTACGAGGGCGTGGAGGCGGAGGACGGCGCCCACGCGCTGGCGCTGATGGAGCGGGAGAACTTTCCGGTCATCCTCCTCGACCTGAACATGCCCGGGGTCAGCGGCCGCGAGGTGCTTCAGAACCTCCCGAACCCCGCGCCCCACGTGGTGCTGCTGACGTCGGCGGACGCGAAGCAGGTCGGCGACACCCTCTCCACCGAGCACTGCTACTACCTGCCGAAGGACGGCGCGGACGGCTCCTTGTCGCTCATCCTCGACTCGCTGCACGTGTGACTTCGCGCGCCAGCGCCTGCAGCGCTTCAGCGCTACAGCGCCTCGATCACCAGTCCCGCGTTGCCGCGCAACCGCCTCCCCGCGTCGCTCCGCTGGTCGACCTCCACGCCCACCGTCGGCGCGAGCAGCACGTCCCGCGTGAACAGGCGGACCGGCACCTCCAGCGCGAGGTTCCCCACTCCCTGGTGCTCCACCGGGTGGCTGCGCGACCAGAGCGGGCTGTAAATCGCCTCCAGCCTCAACGCCGACCCGCTGCGGCGCGTCGCGAGCGGGAAGCGGTGCATCCACTCCAGCCTCGGCCCGAGCCCCACGCTGCGCTCCGAGCCGGGTCCGAAGCGCAACTGCCCCGTGCCACCGGCGCCGATCGTCCACAGCCGGCCGTCGGTGCCATCGAGCCCGAAGAGCGGCAGGTAGAGCCCGCCATGGAGGTCCACGGTGTCGCGCCAGAGCGCGCCGTCGCGCCTTCTGTACTCGAGCCCCGCGCCGCGACCGGTGGTGGTGAAGAGCCCGGTGCGCATCTGCTCCGGCTGCCGGTGCGTGCTGCGGAAGTGGAAGAGGACGACGTCCGCCCACGGCACGGTCGGCGCGCCCTCGCGCCAGCCGAGCACCGCCGAGAAGTCGAGCGCGCGCACCTCGGTCCTCGGGCCGAAGCCGCGGTCGCGCTGATCGCCGAGGTGCTCGATGAGGAACGCCACCCGCAGGCGGAGGCCGGGCTGCAGCTCGAGCGGTCCCCCACCCTCGCCGAAGCCGAGCACCAGCGGCTGCAGGTGCCAGCGCGCGTGTCCGCTGCCGCGCTGTCCCGGCTTCGCCTGTTCGCGCAGCCACGCGCCCCTGTCCGGCGGCTCGCTCTTCTGCACCGGCGGCAGGGTCCCATCCGCGCGCAGCGTGGCGCCGTTGGTGGCGAGGATCCGGAACGCGTCGTGGACGACCTTCGAGCGCTCGAGGGTGGCCAGCTCCTTCTGCGTGTGCGGCCTTCTGGGCGCGGTGGACCAGAGCCACTCGATCTCGATCACCTGCCGCAGCTCCTGCCGCGGGCGCGAGGGATCCTCGGTGCGGAAGAGCCGCTGGCGGAAGTTGAGGAGTTCCGCGGCGGAGGGCGGCTTCACCTTCTCCCGGATGATGCGCGCGTCGTCCACCGCCGCCACCGCGCGGCGAGCACGATCCGCGGCGTAGCGCTCGATGGCGACCTGTTCGTCCACCAGCCGCGCCCAGAGGACGCGGTGCACGTCGCGGTGCTCCGGCGGCGTGCGCTCCAGCGATTCGAGGATCAGCGCGCCCACCCTCTCGTACGCGCGCCGCCGCGTCTCCGGGTCCGAGTCCTGCGCCTCGTTCAGCCACGCGTTGAGCTTCCGGCGCGAGTGCGCGTCGAGCTTCGTGCGAAGCCTCCACAGCGTCGCCGGCCGCTGCCGGTCCGCGCGGAAAGCGAGCTCGATGTCCGCGGGCTCGTGCTCCGGCGCGAGCGTGAGCAGCGGGACCTCCACCTGCGTGCCGTCGCCCACGTCCACCGTGCGCCGCGTGCGCGCGAGCTCGTCGAGCACCACCGTCGGCATCGCCCACGGATAGCGGAACGCGGTGGCCTCGGTGCCCAGCGCCGGCGCGAGGAGGAAGAGCAGCAACGACGCGCAGTTGTCGGAGGCGAAGTAGTACGGGAGGTAGCCGCGCCGCTCGAGCTCCCACATCCGCTCCATCACCCGCACGCGTTCCTCGTGGGTGAGGTGGAGCTGGAACCGGCGGAGCGTGCGCTGATCGAGCTCGAGGTAGCGGTGACGCAGCTGCGCCATCGTCGCGCGGCCGAAGGTGGACTGGTAGCCGCCCAGCGTCCCCTTGATGATGAACTGCAGCAGCCCGTCGTTGCCGTCCACCACTGCGGCGATCTCGAAGACGTCCTGCGCGGAGGGCGGCCGCTCCTTCTTGCGGATGGGCTGCATCAGCATGTGCCCGAACACGCTCTCCGGATGAACGGCGGAGGGCTCGGCGAGCATGATGTCGAAGCGCTCCAGATCGTCCGGGCTGCTCCACGCATCGAAGAGCGGGCACTCGCCGCGCGGCGGCAGCGATGCGCCGAGCCCTTGCAGCGTTTCGTCCACGAAGCGGGAGCGGGTGAGCTCCTGGCAGCGCAAGGAGTCGTCCACCGGCACCGCGCCGGGGCGCAGCGAGTCCGGGGTGACGAAGAGCTCCTCCGAGAAGGTCAGCAGGTCGAGCTGCGCGCTCTGACGGCCGCGCTCTCGGCTGAACGCCCAGGTGTAGAGATTCAGCGGCCCGCGGGCGCGACCAAAAAGGCCGTCCGTCCAACCGGAGATGACCCGCCAGCCGTCGCGCCGGCTCCACTTCTCCGCGTCGTCCCAGCGCTTCATCAACGCGTGCACCGCCGCGCGCCGGCGCCAGAGCGTCTCGCGCTCGTCCCGGCTCAGCGCCTCGGTGCGGAAACGCGCGCGCTCTTCGCTCTCGGGTTCGGTGAAGTCGTAGAGGAGAAACCGGCCGTCCTTCCACTCGGGGCGCTCGGATGAGCCGTCGCCCATGCCGAACGGGCCGGTGCCACGCACGCGCTCGATGACCAGCGGGCCGCCGGGAGGGGCACGCAGCGCTTCCGGCAGCGCCTGCAGACCGTCCGCCAGCGCCCGGCGCTCGAGTGCGGTGAACGCGTCCGCCGTGGGATGGAGCGTGAGGCCGTGACGCGCGAGCACCGCCTCGGGTGACTCGGGCACTTCGGATGCTTCGGATGCTCCGGTGGATTCGACTTCGGCGGCGAGCTCAGGGGGCTCCGCCGCAAGAACCGGCAGCGCGCAGACCAGGAACAGAAGGGCGGCGCGCAGCGGGAACTCCTACTCCGGCATCGCCAGGTGATCGTTCTCCAGCAGCCCGTCCGCGCCGGCGATCTCGAGGTAGCGCTCGAGGAACTTGATCGTCCGCTCGCCATCGAGCTGCTCCGGCGAGGAGAGCTCGATCAGCTCCGCCGCGTGCGCCTGCATCTGCTGCCCGAAGCGCGCCCGGTTCTCGCCCTTGATCCGCGCCGCCGAGGCCAGCTCCGTCAGCACCGGCCCGTCACCCGCGGCGAGGTCCTGCACGAGCTGCAGGTGGTTGTCGCGGAGGTAGAGGAGCGTGGCCTTGGTGGTCTCGGCCTCCGGGTCCGCCTTCTCCGCCTTCCCGTCCTTGCCGAGGAGGAGGAACACCGCCGCCGCCGCACCGCCCACCGTGGTGGTGGTGGTCGCGAGATCGACCCAGCCGCCGAAGACGCTGGCGCGCGCGGGAGTGGAGAAGCCGGCCAGCGCGAGGCCAGCAGCCAGGCCACAACCGACAGTGCTCTTCAGCCAGTTCATATGTGCGCCTCCGTAGCACAGGCGACTGAGCGGGTCCAAGAGCGGAAAATGCCCGCGCGGCTGCTCGGCTGGCTGCTCTTCCGAACCGTGGGTGGGAGAGCGCGAAAGCAGAAGGGGCCGCGACCTTGGGAGGGTTTCCCAGGGTCACGGCCCCTTCAGCGCGCGATGCAGGAGTCGAACCTGCGACCTTTGGCTCCGGAGGCCAACGCTCTATCCAGCTGAGCTAATCGCGCAAACGGCGGAAGCGGGCGCACGTTTAGCCGAGGTCCTCTGGGGACGCAAGCGCTCACCGCTCATCGTTCGAGGTCGTCGATCGTCTTCGGCCAGTCGTCGTGCAGGAGCTTCGACAGCGCGCGGTCCGCGAGAAGCCTGCCGCCGGTCTGGCATCGGGCGCAGTAGTTCGTCTCGTTCTCCGCGTGGACGATCCGCTGCACCGGCGCACCGCACACCGGACAGGGCTCCTTGAACTTGCCGTGCACCGCCATCTCCGGACGGAAGGCGGTGACCTTTTCCGGGAAGCCCTCCCCCACCTCCGCGCGCAGGCGGTGCGTCCACTCGGTGAGGACCTCGCGCGTAGCGGCATGCAGGGTCGCGATCTCCTCGTCGGTGAGCTTCTGCGAGAGCTTCAGCGGCGACAGCTTCGCGCGGTGGAGGATCTCGTCGGAGTACGCGTTGCCTATACCGCTCAGCAGCCGCGGATCGGTGAGCGTTCGCTTCAGCGTGTGGTTCTCCTTCCGCAGCGCCTCGGCGAACTGCGCGGTGTCGGCCTCCAGCGGCTCGAGGCCGCCCTTGTCGAACGGGGAGAGCGCCGCCTCGCCGCGCACGAGGTGAAGGGAGGCGCGCTTCTTCGTCGAGGCCTCGGTGAGGATGAGCGTGCCGTCCGCGAAGTCGAACGCGCACAGGCCCACGCGGCCGGGAACCTTCGCGCCCTTCGCCTTCCACTGCAGCCTGCCGCTGATCATCAGGTGCAGCACGAGGAACAGTTCACCTTCGAGCTCGAAGACGATCCGCTTGCCCATCCGCCGCAGGCCGACGACGCGCTTGCCCGCGGCCTCCTTGATCGGCGGATCGAAGGTGCGCACCACGAAGGGGCTTGCGACGCGCACCGACTCGAGCACGGTCCCCTTCACGTGGCGCTCGAGCGCCTCGATGTAGACGGTGATGTCCGGGTACTCGGGCATGGGCCTCGTCCTTCGGAGAGGGCGAAGTTGTAGCACCGGACGCTGCACCACACCGGGCCCGGAGACAGTTGCCCGCGCGTCGCGCCGGTGCCACCCCATGCACTCGACGACCCACGGAGAGGCCATGACGCGCGACAGGCTCGGGGTGTGCCAGTGGTTTCACTTCGAAGCGTACGAGGACGTGGAGCGCGCGGTGAGCGAGCTGCGTGCGCTCGGCGTGAAGCACCTGCGCACCGGCATCTCCTGGGCGGACTTCCACCGCCCCGGCGGTCAGGCCTTCTACGACTGGCAGATGCGCCAGCTGCGCGGCTTCGAGGTGCTCCTCTCCGTCTGGCACACGCCGCCGTCACTGAGCGAGGACGGCACCTGTAACGCGCCGCCGCGGGTGCTGAAGGACTACGCGGACTTCATCTGGCTGGTGATCGATCGGTACGGGTCGCAGTTCGCGGATCTCGAGCTCTGGAACGAGCCGAACAACAACTACAAGTGGGCGTTCATCCGGCACGATCCGCAGTGGAGGAAGTTCGCCGAGATGATCGGCATGGCCGCCTTCACCGCGAGGGCGATGGGCAAGCGCACGGTGCTCGGCGGGATGATTCCGGTCGACCACCACTGGCTCGGGCTCATGCGCGAGCACGGGCTGTTCTCGGTGATCGACGTGGTGGCGATCCACGCGTTCCCCGGCATGTGGTGGTCGCAGGCGCCGAACTGGGACTGGTCGCGCGACTGGAACGGTTGGCAGGCGAAGCTCGACTACATCGGCGCGCACACGGAGGGCCGTCCGGTGTGGGTGACGGAGAGCGGGCTCTCCACGTGGGATCTGGAGAAGAGACGCGAGGGCCTCCACGCGCAGCAGGTGGCGCGGCTCTGCGACGCGGCGGCGTCCGGCGCGGAGCGGCTCTACTGGTACAACCTCATCGATCTCGATCCGCGGCGGGAGGCCATCGAGGGCTTCCACGTGGACGAGAACGAGTACCACCTCGGGCTGGTGGAGTACGGCGGCCGGCGCAAGCCCGCGTGGTACGCGATGCGCGCGCTGCTCGGTCGCGACATGCAGGTGGCCGAGACGCCGGCAGCGATGGGCGCTCTGCCCTAGTCTTCCCAGTCCGGACCCCACTCCGGGTTCACGTAGCGCTTGCCGGTCGCGAGCGCGTGGATGCGCCGCACCTCGTCGTCGGAGAGCGCGAAGTCGAAGATCGCGA
This sequence comes from Pseudomonadota bacterium, assembly GCA_023423535.1. GTDB lineage: Bacteria > Myxococcota > Myxococcia > Myxococcales > Myxococcaceae > JAFAFL01. The sequence continues at coordinate 8,572 of JAFAFL010000045.1, read as the reverse complement.
GGTTCTCCGCCAGCCGCGCCTCGTTCGCGGTCTTGGGGATCGCGCACACCTTCTCCTGCTGGACGAGCCATCGCAGCGCGACCTGCGAGGCGGTCTTGCCGTGACGCTCGCCGATGCCCTTCAGCGCCTCCGGGTGCGCCACGTCTCCGCGCGCGAGCGGGCTGTAGGCGGCGAACAGGAGGTCGTGCTTGCGCGCCAGGTCGAGCAGTCGCGGCTGCGGCAGGAACGGGTGGTACTCGACCTGGTTGCAGAAGAGTTCCGGCGCTCGCTCCAGCGCGCGGGTGAGGAGGCCGGGCGGGAAGTTCGAGACGCCGATCTGCTTCGCCAGACCGCGCGCCTTCACCTCGCGCAGCGCATCGATCGTCTGCTCGAGCGGGAGCGTGGGGCTCGGCCAGTGGATGAGGAAGAGATCCACCTGCGAGACGCGGAGACGCTCGAGGCTCTGGGCCGCGCAGTCCTTGGCGTGGACGAGGTCGTCGGGCCAGGCCTTGGTGGTGAGGAAGATCTCGTCGCGCGGCACGCCGCTCTCCGCGAGCGCTCTGCCCACCTCCGCCTCGTTGCCGTAGCCCTGCGCGGTGTCGAGGTGCCGGTATCCGAGCTCCAGCGCGCGCGAGACGATGCGGCGGCAGGTGTCGCCCTCCAGCCGCCAGGTGCCGAGCCCGAGCTGCGGGACCTTCTGCCCGCGGATGGTGACGTCGGAGATGCGCGGTGCGTTCATGTGCCCCGGGATCGCGCGGCGCGCGGAGGTCTGCAAGTCCGTTGAAGAGGCGCTGACGGCGAATGCTCAGACGGTGAAGCGGCGCTCGGCGAGGAGCACTCCCGGGCCTGCGCGCCACTGGACGGTGACCTCGCCGGTGAGCGGGTCGAGCCGGAGCCGTGCGGTGTGCTCCGCGGCGCTGGCGAAGCTGTAGCGAGGCGGGCGGCAGGCTTCGGTCAGCGGGTTACGCGAACGGGCTGCCACCGCGCCCACGAGCACTTCGGGGATCGAGCGGCCTGCGCCGGTCGGCGAGACGGAGCCGAGGCTCGCCATGTGGAAGTCGCCGGAGAGGAAGAACACGCCGGGCAGCTTGTGGTCTTCGATGAAGGTCAAGAGCGCTTGACGTTGTGCCGGATAGCCGACCCAGCGGTCGCGGGTGAAGGGCCGGAACGGTCCGGGGAAGTCGCCGATGGGCACCGAGTTCACGAGGATCTTGAAGCGCGCGGTGCTCGCCTGCAGGGACTCGGTGAGCCAGGTGAACTGCGCCGCAGAGAGGTACTGTCCGTCGCGATCGAGCCGCGACTCGGGGATGCGCTCGCTGCGCACGTCGAGCACGAACAGCTCCGCGGTGTCGCCGAAGCGGTGCGAACGCCAGAGCCGGTTCGGGGCGCCGGTCACGCGGTGCAGCGGCGCGTGCTCGAAGAAGGCCTGGGTGGCGGCGGCGACCCGCTCCGTCCCGAGGTTGTCCCCCGCCCAGTCGTTGGCGACCTCGTGGTCGTCCCAGGAGACGACGAGGCCTCGCGAGGCACGCAGCGCGCGGAACTCCTCGCGGCAGAGGTTCTCCGCCCACTTGTCGCGGAACTCTTCGACCGTGAACGCGCCGTCCGCGTAGGTCGTGTCGCCGAGCAGCACGTGGAAGTCGCCCTCCGTGTCGCGATCGAGCCCTCTCAGCGTTCCGAAGGTGCGCCCGTTGCGCGCGCAGGCGGACGCGGTGAAGACGAGCGGCCGCACCGTCCCCGGACCATCCGCCGCGCGGAAGCGGCCGGCGATCGCGTGCGAGCCTCCTTCTCGCTCCCGGAAGAGATACGCGTAGCGGCGACCGGGCTCGAGGCCGCCGACCGGCAGATGAACGAAGCCGCCGCTGTCCGGTGTCACCACGCCGTAGAAGACCGGGTTCCCTCCCGCCAGCGCGGTGGCCTCCGACTCTGCGAACACCGCGCACTCCAGCGGACTCGTTCCCACGTAGCGCGTCCACAACATCGCGGAGGCGTGCGTGACCTCACCGCTGGCCACGCCGAGCGGGAAAGCGCCGGTCCCTCGTGCGGTGCGAGCCGCCGCGCCGAGCCGCTCGCTGCGCCGCGCATGCGCCTCGCGCGGGAGCACCGCGTACGCAGCCACTGCCCCCGCCCCGATGAGCAGACCGCGTCGCGACAGTGTGGAGGGAGAACGGGACATGTGCACGAGGAGGGACTCGAACCCTCATTCCCCCTTCGGGGCTGCGGATTTTAAGTCCGCTGCGTCTACCGGTTTCGCCACTCGTGCAGGCTCGCGGCCGGTGCGGGGTCTTAGCCTACGTCCGTTGCGGCCGGGACCCTGAAAGCTCGAACACCACGCGCAGCAGCGGCACGCATGAGGTGCGCCCGTTCCCTTCGAGGAGGTCCGCGCCCGCGCGTCAGAGCATGAAGCGCCGCCGCTCCCCCCGCCGCAGCACGTGGACGTCTCCGCGCACGCCGACCTTCGCGGTCATCGTCTCGCCGCTGGTGAGCTCGAGCGAGAGGAACCCGTCGGAGATCCCCACTTCGATCCAGGCGCTGCGGAAGCGCAGCCGCATCGACAGCTCGGAGAGCTCGTCCGGCAGCTGCGGGTCGAGCCACAGCACGTCGTCCCTCACCTCGGCGCCGGTGTAGCCGCGCTGCGCGAGATCCACCGTGCTCGCCATCGCACCGAGGTGGATGCCCTCGGCGGTGGTCCCCCGCTGCACGTCCCCCACGTCCGCCTGCAGCGCCTGCGCGAACAGCCGCCACGAGTTCGCCCGATCGACCCGGGCGAGCACCCACGAGTGCAGCACGCTGCTCAGCGTCGACCCGTGCGTGGTGCGCCGAAGGTAGTAGTCGATGTTCTCCCGGATCGCCGAACGCTCGAACGGGTAGCCCATCCACTCCATCTGCTCGACGATCTGCGCCGGCGTCAGCACGAAGAAGAGCATCAGCACATCGGCCTGCTTGCTCACCTTGAAGCGGTTCGGCGTCGTCCCCTCCGCCTCGAGGATCCGGTCGAGCCGCTGCAGGTCGCCGTGCCGCGCGCGGTACGCCTCCCAGTCGAGCTCCTCCAGCGCGTCGTAGCCGTCGAACTGGCTGATGATGCGGCCGCCTCCGGTGAAGACCACCCGCAGGCCCCGCGCGATCGCTTGCCAGCGCTGCACTTCGTCCTCGCCGAGCCCGAGAAAACCGAGGAGCTCGCACCGCCGCTCCGCCCCGAGCACGTCGAGTGCGCGCTCCGCGGTGCGCAGACACCACGAGGCCATCACGTTCGTGTACGCGTTGTCGTCGATCCCGGCGGAGGACGCGTCCGGGTAGGCGGTGTGGAACTCGTCCGGGCCCACTACGGCGCGGATGCGGTAGCGCTGCAGCGACGCGTCCCACTCGGCCACGCTCGCCCAGTACCGCGCGACCTCGAGGATCAGCTCCGCCCCGTAGTAGGCGAGGAACTGCCGGTCCCCGGTCACCTCGAAGTAGTGCCAGACGTTCCACGCCACCGCGGCGCTGATGTGCCGCTGCCGTGAGGTCTCGTCCGGCGTCCATCTCCCGGAGCGCGGGTTGAGGTGCATCCGCTGGCTCTCCTCGCGGCCGCTGCTCCCGCTCTGCCACGGAAACGCAGCGCCCTCGAAGCCGGCCTCCCGCGCGAGGCGACGGGCCTCGTCGAGCCGCAGGTAGCGGTACATCAAGAGCTCGCGCGTCAGCTCCGGGATGCGGAAGTTCAGGTAGGGGAAGATGAACAGCTCGTCCCAGAACACGTGTCCGCGGTAGGCCTCCCCGTGCAGCCCTCGCGCGGGAACGCCCACGTCGCGGTGGATGATGTGCGGCGACACCACCTGCAGCAGGTGGAAGATGTGCAGCCGCAGGTTGCGGTTCTCCTCCACGCGCGACGGGCCGAGCTGGATGTCGCAGCGCTGCCACAGCTCCGCCCATCGTTGCTCGTGTGCCTTGAGGAGCTGCGCGAAGTCCGCCGCGTCGCCGATCCGTCCGCGCGCGTCCTCCAGCGGCTCGGAGATCGCCGGATCCCGAGAGCTGACGAGCACGGCGATCTTCTCCACGCGGATCGCCTCTCCCCGGCGCGCTTCGATCTCGAAGCACTGCGTCACCCGGTCGCCCACGGCCTTCACCTTCGGCTGGGAGACGGCGCCGCCGGCCTCCACCCGCGTCCGCGCGGCCTGGGCCATCCGGATGTGGGACTGGCGGCTGTGCACCGCGAGCCAGATCACGCCCGGCTCGTCGCCGCCGGCCGCGTCCGCCTCCAGGTGCTGCGCGCGCAGTTGCCGGTAGCGCGCCACGCCCTCATTGCCCACCGTGCCATCGAGCGCGCTGTGCAGCTCCAGCGGCCCCTCCCAGTTGAGGGGCACGAGCTCCCAGCTCAGCGCCGCCAGATGGGCGGAGGCCATGCTCACGAACCTGTGGCTCCGGAGCAGCGTCTCGCGGCCCTTCCGGTCCCTCACGCGCACGCGCCGCTGCAGCACCCCGCGGCGAAGGTCGAGCTCCTGCGTCAGCTCGAGGACCTCCATCCGCGACATCAACAGCCACTCGCCGCCGCGCGGCCTGAAGGAGAGCCGGAGCCAGTTCGGCCAGTTGACGAGGTCCTCGTTCACGAGCAGCTCGCCCGCGATCTCCGAGGCGATCCGATCGTAGCCACCGGCCAGATAGGTCCCCGGGTAGTGCACGCCATCCGCCGAGGCCTCCTCCGCCGCGCCCCGGGTGGCGAAGTTGCCGTTCCCCAGCGTGCACAGCGCCTCGCGCAGCCCTTCGCGCGCCGGGTTCCAGCCGTCAAAGCGCAGCGTCCAGGCATCGATCGGCTTCACGACGGATTTCACGACCCCAGCCGCTGCGTCCGGTCCGCCGGTGGCCGTCGCCGGCGCCGGGTCCCCCAGATCGCCCAGCTCGTCGAGGCGCTGAACGATCCGGTGGGCCCCCTGCGCAAGGAGCGCCTCGCGGTGCGCACCGGTCGGAGAACGGTCGACGCCGATCACGGTGCCGAAGCCCTCGCGCCGCGCGGCGGCGACGCCCGCCACCGAGTCCTCGATCACCACCGCGCGTTCGAGCGCCACACCGAGCCTGCGCGCCGCCTCGCGAAAGAGGTCGGGCTTTCCCCTCAGCCCCTCCTGCTCCGCGGTCTCGCCATCCACCCGCACGTCGCACAGGCCCGCGAGCCCGGCTGCGGAGAGCACCCGCTGCGCGTTGCGGCTGGAGGAGACGAAGGCGATGCGCAGCCTCCCCTCGCGCCACCGCTTCAGCTGAGGCGCGGCGTCTTCGTATGCCTGCACGCCGTCCCGCTCGAGCTGCGCGAGGAAGTACGCGTTCTTCCGTTCCGCCAGCGCGCGAAGCTCCTGCGGCTCGAGCTGGAGGCCGCGCGCGACGAGCAGATCCCGCAGGCCATCCTCGCGGGGTTTGCCATCCACGTGCGCGAGATACTCCTCCCGCCCGAACGGCCGCGGGTCTCCATGCGCCGCGAGCACCTCGTCGAAGAGCAGCTTCCACGCGCGCTCGTGAACGGTCGCGGTGGAGGTCAGCACCCCGTCCACATCGAGGATCACCGCCTGGGCCACCCACCACCCCGCCGCGCCGGACGCGCCTGATCGCGCGGGGGCACGTTGCTGCGGCGGCCGCGGCTCGCCATCCTGTTCCCGGGGACGCGTCCAGCCTCACTGTCGAGCTACGGGAGCGCTCAAACCTGAACTGTTTACGGATCGCGCCCTGTAATTGCTGCTGATCCACCGAAGGGGGATCGCGCAAACGGTCGGGATCACTCGCTTCGGCCCCGGCACGCGTCTGGCAATAAGAGCCTCCTGTGAGACGTCTGGGGCACAGGGGGTTCACCGTCGAGATCCACCCGGAGGTGTGGGGTCAGGTATCGATCATCTCCCGCGACACCTTCCGGAAGATCCAGGACGCGATGCGGCAGCAGGCCGCCGAGCTCGCCGAGTCCCAGCCGGAGGACAGCGATCCCGCGTCACCGGTGGAGGAGCTTCACCTCCCCGTGCAGGGCTACACCGCGCGCTGCCAGATCGACCTGCGCTTCCGCTCGCTCCGGCTGATGGAGGTCCGCCCGCTCTACGGAACGGACGACCTCGAGGGCTGACCTGCTCCGAAGCGCTGGACGAGGAAGGGAGCGATCTCCTCGAGCGGCAGCACGTGCGCCGGGCGGCAGACGCGCACCGCGGCCTCGGGGAGCTGCGGCGCCTCGGCGGTCTTCGGGTCCTGCACCACCGTCACCCCGCCCGCGTCCCTGATCGCGCAGAGGCCGGTCACGCCGTCGCGTCCGGCGCCGGTCAGCACCACGCCCACCGCCTGCGGTCCAAAGGCCTGCGCCACCGATTCGAAGAGCGCGTCGATCGACGGGCGCGCCCAGGAGACCGGCGGGTCCACGCTCAGCGCGAAGGTGCGGTAGTCACGCCGCCTCGCCTCCGCCGCGTCGCCGAGGCCGAACGCGCTCGGCGCACCCGGAGGCCCCACCCCTGCCCCGCTGCCGGAGATCCTCCGCGGCGCCGGCAGGTGCGAGAGCGGGAGGCCCTCCACCAGCACGTGGTAGTCCGGCGGCGCGAGATACACGCGGCCTCCCTCCACCGGCTGCTTGTCGCAGACCTCCACCACCGGCAGGGTCGAGCTCCGCTGCAGCACCTGCGAGAGCTTGCCGTCGCCCTCCTTGCCCCGGTGCTGCACCACGACCAGCGGGATCTCGAACGTGCGCGGCAGCGCGGCGAGCAGCCGCTGCAGCGCGCCGAGCCCACCCCACGAGGCGCCGATGGCGATGAGCCCTCGCGGCACCTTCAAGCCGTCGATCGAGGCCCCTGCCACGTCAGGGCCCCCGCTTCCGATAGAGGCGCTCGTCCTCGTCCACCACGTCGTAGTCCGCCTCGCGGACGGTGTGACGCATCGTCTCCCGCCGCCCCAGCGCGAGCACGCCGAAGCGGCGCAGGCTCTGGTACAGCAGCTGGTGCACCCGGCCCTGCAGCTCCTGGTTGAAGTAGATCATCACGTTGCGGCAGAGGATGAGGTTGAACTCGTTGAACGACCCGTCGATCGCGAGGTTGTGCTGCGCGAAGACGATGTTCTTGCGCAGCGACTGCCGGAAGATCGCGCTGTCGTACTGCGCCGTGTAGTAGTCGCTGAACGGCCGCTTCGCCCCCGCGCGGGTGTAGTTCGCGGTGAACTCCTGCATCTGGTCGAGCGGGTAGATGCCGGCCTTCGCCTTCTCCAGCACCGTCTGGTTCATGTCCGTCGCGTAGATGCGGCAGCGGTCGTACAGGCCCTCCTCCTGCAGAAGGATCGCCAGCGAGTAGACCTCCTCGCCGGTGGAACAGCCTGCGTGCCAGATGCGCACGAACGGCACCGAGAACAGATGCGGGATGACCTTCTCCCGCAGCGCCTGGAAGAAGGACGGGTCCCGGAACATCGTCGTCACGTTGACCGACAGGTGTCCGAGCAGCCGCGAGTAGGCGTCCGGGTCGTGCAGCACGCGCGCCTGCAGCGCCGACACCGTGGGCAGCCCCTCCGCCTGCAGCATGTTGCTGATCCGCCGCCGCAGGGACGCCCGCGCGTAGTTGCGGAAGTCCGCGCCCCAGTGCCGGTACACGCCCTCCAGCAGCAGCTCGATCTCCAGCGCCTCGAGCTCGCTGTTCGGCCCCGTCCGCGGCGTCGATGCCGATGCGATCGCCGATGCCGATGTCGGCGTCGCTGCCGATGTCGGCGTCGATGCCGATGGCGCGGCAGGTGGCGCAGCCGGCGAGAGGACCTGGACGCCCTCCGCCTCGTTGCGCCGAGCCGCGCCTTCGGTGTCTGCGCCGGCCACCGGCACCTCTCCGGTGGCCCGCGATCCCTTCCGGACCTCCATCGTCTGCTACCGCCCCGCGCTCTTGTAGAGCCAGACGCGCAGCAGCGAGAGCAGCTGATCGGTCTCCACCGGCTTGGTGATGTAGTCGGACGCGCCGGCCTCCACGCACTTCTCGCGGTCGCCCTTCATCGCCTTCGCGGTGAGCGCGATGATCGGCAGGTCCTTGCGGTCGTCCATCGACCGGACGGCGCGCATCGTCTCGTAGCCGTCCATCTCCGGCATCATCACGTCCATCAAGAGCGCGTCGACCTGCGGTCCCTCCCGCAGCATCTCGATGGCCGCCTTGCCGTCCTCCGCGGTGCGCACCTCCATCCCGCGCCGCTCCAGCACCGACGCGAGCGCGAAGAGGTTCCGCACGTCGTCGTCCACCACCAACACCCGGAGGCTCTCCTGCACCTCGCGCCCATCCCTGTGAGCCAGCGCGTGCCGAGCGCGCGGCGGCAACTGCTCCGGCGGCCGGTGCAGCAGGAGCGCCACGTCCGCCAACAATCTTTCGGAGGCGCCTTCCGCGTCCGCCATCAGGATGGACGCCGCGTGACCCCTGAGGACCCGCTCTTCTCGCGGCGATAGGGGACGCCCCACCCAGGCCACAGGCGACGGCAGCGTGGCGCGCTCTTCATCCGTCAGCCCTTCCAGCAGCTTCAGGGTGGGCGAATCCTCGTCGGAGATGGCCAGCACCATGCCGTCCCAGCCGTCCTCGGCCAGCGCTTCGCGCGCTTCGGCCTCGCCGTGCACCGCGCGCAAGGTCAGGTTCCCGCCGCCGCACAACTCGTC
>JAFAFL010000024.1 GCA_023423535.1 Pseudomonadota bacterium | reverse complement strand
CGGCTTATTGGTCCGCTTGGCTTCGGCGAGGGCCTCAGGCCCCCACGCCCACCAGTGGACAGGATTGTCCTTGTGCTGCAGCAGATAGGGGCTGGTTTCCCGGCTTAGTCTATTCTCGCTCATCACGCTGTCCCGTTGGCCGCTGTCGGATCGGTTTCTGTCTTACTATGATGACTCATTGCCATGACTGAGGTTGCAACCATTTTTGCGCTATCGAGCGCGCCGGGCCGGGCGGGCGTCGCGGTGGTGCGGATATGCGGACCGCAATCCGGCGCCATTCTCGACCAAGTCGCGACGCCGCGACCGACACCTAGGATGGCAGCGATCCGGCGCATCAAGCATCCGGAAACCGGCGAGGTCCTCGATGAAGCGCTGGTGTTATGGTTCCCCGCGCCGGCGAGTTTCACGGGAAACGATGTCGTCGAATTCCACGTCCATGGTGGTCGCGCCGTCGTCCAGGCCGTGCTGAACATGCTCGCCGCGATGCCGGGATGCCGGCTGGCTGAAGCGGGGGAGTTTGCCCGCCGCGCCTTCGCCAACGGCAAGCTCGACCTGACCATGGCCGAGGGCCTTGCCGATCTGATCGATGCGGAGACCGAGGCGCAGCGCAAGCAGGCCCTGCGGCAGGCAGGCGGCGTACTCGATGCGCTGTATGAAGGCTGGCGCGAATCCCTGATCACCGCGCTGGCCTTGGTCGAAGCGGCCATCGACTTCTCCGATGAAGGTGACGTCGGAGCCAAAACCTACACGCAGGCGGCGGTGATCACCGGCGAGCTGGAGACGGTCATCCGCCGCCATCTGGATGATGACCACCGCGGCGAAATCCTGCGCGATGGGTTCCAGGTCGTACTGGCCGGACCACCGAACGTCGGCAAGTCCAGCCTGCTGAATGCCCTGGCGCGGCGTGAAGCGGCGATCGTCTCGGAGGAAGCCGGTACGACGCGCGATGTCATCGAGGTGCGGTTGGATCTCGATGGACTGCCGGTGATCGTCAGCGATACGGCGGGTGTGCGGGACGCGGCCGGCGCGATCGAGCGCGAAGGTATCCGCCGCACGTTGCAGCGCAGCCGCGCTGCCGATCTCATCGTCTGGCTGATGGACGCGTCGTCGCCTGAGCCTACGCTTCCGGCCGAGCTGGCTGCGATGGCGGATCGTACGCTGTGGGTCGTCAACAAAGCGGACCTGCAGGGCGCGCATCCGGCAGGCGGCATTCCGGAGGGTGCCCTATCCATCTCGGTCAAGACGGGCGATGGTATCGCTGCGCTGTCCAAGCGCCTGGCCGCTATCGCTACTGAGCGGATCGCTCCATCCGAACATCCGGGACTGACGCAGGCGCGTCACCGGACCAACCTGGAAGACTGTGTGCGTTGGCTGGCCGCCTTCCGCGACGGTGACCCGGATCAGCTCGAGCTGCGGGCCGAGGACCTGCGTCTGGCGGCCAACGCGCTCGGCCGGCTGACAGGCCGGGTCGACGCTGAACAGGTGCTTGACCAGATTTTCCACAGGTTCTGCATAGGAAAATAGCCGGTTTTAGTGCCGTTAACAGATGTTTCACGTGAAACTTCAGTGCAGTATCGCGGTTGCTAGGCACCAACCCAGGTTCTGTGGAGAATTCGTAGAGTTTCCTGGCGGTTCGTGAACAACGCGGCGATTCGCCGGAGATTTCACGCGCCACTGCTTTGCCACGATCCGGTCTATCGCGTATTGTCCGGCCACTTCTTCAAACAGGTGGCAGTCATTCCAAGATGAGCGCGCGCGCTTTTGATGTGATCGTCGTTGGTGGTGGGCATGCAGGCACCGAAGCCGCTGCCACCGCCGCGCGCATGGGCGCACGCACCGCGCTGGTGACGCACAAGTTCGCGACCATCGGCGAGATGTCCTGCAACCCGGCCATCGGTGGCCTGGGCAAGGGTCATCTCGTGCGCGAGATCGATGCCCTGGACGGTCTGATGGGTCGCGTCGCCGATGCGGGCGGTATCCAGTTCCGCTTGCTCAACCGGTCCAAGGGACCAGCGGTCCAGGGTCCCCGCGCTCAGGCTGACCGAAAGCTCTACCGCCTTGCAATGCAGGCCGCCATCCAAGCGACCGCCAATCTCGAAGTGATCGAAGGTGGCGTCGATGATCTGATCGTCCAGGATGGTGTCGTCGCGGGTGTCGTGCTGGCCAATGGCGACGAGGTCCGCGCGGGGGCCGTCGTGCTGACGACAGGCACCTTCCTGCGCGGTCTCATCCATATGGGCGAGCAGCAGATACCGGCCGGTCGCGTCGGCGAAGCGCCCGCCGTCAAATTGGCCGAGCGGCTGGCTGCGCTGAACCTGCGCCTCGGCCGCCTCAAGACCGGTACGCCTGCCCGGCTCGATGGCACGTCCATCGCGTGGGATAAGTTGGAGAAACAACCTGGGGATGACCCGGCGGTCCCGTTCTCCTTCCTGACGGATCGGATCAGCACGCCGCAGATCGAATGCGGCGTCACCACAACGACGGAAGCTACCCACGCGATCATCCGCGCCAACTTGCATCGCTCGCCGATGTACTCCGGCCAGATCGGCAGCATCGGGCCGCGCTATTGCCCGTCGATCGAGGACAAGGTCGTCCGCTTCGCCGATCGCACGGCGCACCAGGTGTTCCTGGAGCCCGAGGGTCTGGACGACGACACCGTCTATCCCAATGGCGTCTCGACGTCGCTGCCTGTCGATGTGCAGGACGCGTTCCTGCGCACCATGCCGGGGCTTGAGAACGTCGTCATCAAGCGGCCCGGCTACGCGATCGAGTATGACTATGTCGATCCGCGCGAACTGCTGCCGACACTTGAGACCAAGCGCCTGTCTGGTCTGTTCCTGGCCGGCCAGATCAACGGCACGACTGGCTATGAAGAAGCCGGCGCGCAGGGAATCGCAGCGGGTATCAATGCGGCGCTGAAAGCGGGCGGTGGCGCGGAGACCTTCGTGGTCTCCCGCACCGAAGGCTACATGGGCGTGATGATCGACGATCTCGTTACGCGCGGGGTCAGCGAGCCGTATCGGATGTTCACCTCGCGCGCCGAGTACCGGCTCAAGCTGCGCGCCGACAACGCCGACCAGCGGCTGACACCACGCGGCGAGGCCATCGGCTGTGTCGGCAGCGAGCGGTCGCAAGCTTTCGCGGCCAAGACGACGGCTTTGGCTGAGGGTTTGGCCCTGCTGGAGAGCCTGTCGCTGACCCCGACGGAAGGCGCCCAGGTCGGTCTGGAGATCAATCGCGACGGCCGGCGGCGCAGCGCTTTCGAGCTGCTGGCCTATCCTGGCGTCGACATGACCCGGATCAGCGTGATCTGGCCGGAGATCGCCAGCCTGGAGCCTGGCATCGCGGCGCAGCTGGAAGTCGACGCGCGCTATGCGTCCTACGTCAAGCGGCAGGCTGAAGACGTTGCGATCCTGCGCCGCGACGAGGCGGTGGCCATTCCCCTGGACTTCGACTTCGCCAGCC
>JAFAFL010000084.1 GCA_023423535.1 Pseudomonadota bacterium | reverse complement strand
CCCGCTTGTGTACGTCGATGCCAAGATGGTCCATGGCTGGCCTCCACTGCGGCGATGACCGCGTTCGTTCGTGGGGCTCTGGCTACCACGCTCGTGGCGGCCAGCCGCTTCATCCCATCTCACAGCTCGCCAGGCCTCGCGCCACCGACCCCACCTTTGACCGCACCGTCGTTCTGCTCGTGCGCGAGGAGGCGCGCGGGATGCTCGGCGTCATCCTCAACCGCACCCGCCCGCCGGATGGCTACAGCGCACTGCCCGAAGGCGACCGCTTCGGCGGACCGGTCAGCAGACATCGTCTCGTCGTCTGGGAGGAGCGCGGTATTTTGCGCTGGCGCTCGCTCCAGGAGGAGGAAGCGCCGCCGCCAGGCGCGGTCAGCTTCACGGGACTGTCGGGCTGGGCCACGGGGTAGTTGGAAGCCGAGATCCGCAGGGGGAGTTGGTGGGTCACGTCGCTCGACGCGACGCACGTCCTGGGTGACCCGGAGGAGCTGTGGTGGAAGGCCTCCGCCGCAGCGGACTGACGACCCGCTGCAGCGACGCCTGGTCCAGCCGAGACCTCAGCGCCATCCCGCCTCGCACCGCGCGTTTACCGCCGACGCCGCTGCCCGCTCCGGCGTCCTTTTCGCAATCGCCGCCGCCCTCCGCTTCGCCTCCGAGCACTCCCGCTCCAGCAGGTCGCGCTGCATCTCGCGGGTGTTGAGCGCGAAGGCGCGTTCCTTTGCGCGGGTGCACCTCTCGCCGCCCTTCCCTTGGGCGCAGGCCTTCTCCACCGCGGCGCTCACCTCCTGCTGCTCCTCACATGCGGGCGCGTCTGCAGCGGCCCGGCACGCCTCGGTCTCCGACCTCCGAGCGCTGGCCAGCGCCTCACCGAGGAGCTCCGCCTGCGCCCCCAGGGCCGCGTCCTCTGCGGCGGAGAGTCGCGCTTGCAATTGCGCCAACGCCTCCGCGCACGCCTCTGCGTCCGGGAACGGGCTGAAGGTGGTGATGCGCGCCTCGGGGCCATGCGGCAGCAGCAGGTCCGCCACCGGCAGAGCCTCTTGAACCAGCACCACGCCCTCCGTCCGCACCGGCGGCAGCGGCGCCGCCTCGCACGCGCGCAGAACCTTCACGCTCCCCGGCATCCGCTGCGCTTCCCTCCCCGCCTCCGCCTCGCAGACCGCCTTCGCGGCCGCGTCCTCTCCCCTCACCCGGACCTCGATCCAGCTTCCCTCGACGAACTGCAGCCTCGCGGAGACCGATGGTGGTGAAGGCGACGTCTTCAGCGCGCAGCCGCCGAGCAGGAATGCGCCGGCGACGAGGCACGAGAATGCGTTGTGGCGGTGTTCCAGCAGCGTCATGGCGCGCAGTTTGTGCCTCTGACGCACCTCGAGGCGAGCCGTGGAAATCCACGACTGTGTCGTAGGGCCTGAACTGCTGCGTGTTTCGGGGCCATGTCCTGTCTCCGACTGATTGAGGAGGGGCGCGCCGCGCGGGAGCCTGGCCGGGTTGTCAAAGCCCGCCGTCGTGCTTAACGCGCCCATCAATGCTCCGCGCTGCTCTCCTCGCGTTCGTGCTGGTCGGGCTCGGATGCCACGAGGCGCAGCTCGAGTCGGTCGACGCGCGGCTGGAGGTGGACGCGACGGAGGTGAGCTTCGGCGCGGTGCCCGTGGGGACCCGGCTCAAGCGCACCGTCGTCCTGCGGAGCGGGGCGCGCCATCGGCAGCTCGTGGAGCTGCGGGGTCCGGAAGGCTTCTCGCATCCCGAGCAGGTGGAGCTTCTGGCGGGCGCAGTGCTCGAAGTGCCCATCACCTTCCAACCCACGCAGGCCCGCGCGTTCGGCGGAGACCTGGAGCTCGGCAGCGAAGGCGCCTCGCGGCGGGTCAGGCTCACGGGCAGGGGCGAATCAATGAGCGCATGTCCGGTCGACACGGCTTGCCGCGCGTGGAATCTGGACGCCGCCTCTGGAACCTGCGTGCCCGTGAACGCACCCCAGGGGACCGCTTGCGAGGACGCGTGCCTGGTCGAGGGCAGCGTCTGCGTGGCGGGCGAGTGCGTCGGCCGCGCGCGCACGTGCGACGACAACAACCCCTGCACGGTCGATGCGTGCAGCGCCGCCGGATGCACGCATACACCCGTCGAATGCCCCGGCGTCGATGATCCGTGTCTTGCGGCGCTCTGCAATCCGGCAGTCGGCTGCACCGTGGCGCCCGTCGCAGATGGGACCGTCTGTGGGCGGAGCGGCTGCGGCGTCGCGGACGTCTGTATCGCGGGCGCGTGCGTCGCGCGAGCGGTGCCGGAGGGGGCTCCGTGCGGACTCACCTCTCCCTGCGCCGGTCCCGGCGTCTGCCGCGATGGCCAATGCGACCTGCCGGAGCCGGGGACCCTCGCGCCCCTGTGGCGGCAGGAGGCGGGCGTTGGCCCAGCCCCCACGCGCTTCGTGCACTCGATGGCATTGGGCGAAGACGGCACCGCGTACGTGGTGGCCGACAACCGCCTGTCGTTCCTCGTGAAAGCGGTCGCGCCGGACGGGGACGTCAGGTGGTGGCGCGAGCCTCCGCCGCCAACCTCGGGTCTGAACACCGCGCAGTCCGCGCCGACACTCGTCGCGTACGCGGGGGGGGCGCTGCTGGTGGCGACCTACTGGAACGGGCTCGTGTCATTCGATCCCGCGACGGGTGCGGTGCGATGGATCGTCGACATCGAGCCACACGTGCTGCCGCTCCTCCCACCGGCGACGTCTCCGCCAAAGCTGCAGTCACTGGCGGTGCTGGAGGGCGCCGAAGGGTCTTCCGTGCTGCGTCTGCTCCTCACGGCGGAGGGATCACACTGGCGAAGCCGCCTCTTCGCCGCGGAGCTGGACTCCGCCAGCGGCGCCGTCCTGCGCGTCCTCGAGCTCGCGAGCGAGCCGCATGTGGACTCGCACTACACCTACGATAGGCGCGTGGACGTTGCGCCATCGATTGCGGCGGATCACGAAGGCAATCTGTTCGTGGGCGTGTGGCGCGAGACCGGAAGCGGGCGTGAGCTGGAGATCGTCGCCTTCGGCGCGAACCTCGCCGAGCGCTGGCGGGCGCCGGGCCATGGCTGGGTGTATGGCCTGTCGGGAGACACGCTCCTCGTTTCGTCGGAGGTATGCGCGCCGCTCACGCTGCTCGATGCGGGGACGGGGGTCGTGAAGGCGGTGCTGCCGGTGCGCTCGCCCACCTTCCGGCGCTCGTCGCTGGTGGCGTCGGAGCGCGCGGTGGAGCTCGCGGTGCTCGCGCCGGGGACGCCCGGCTGCGGCACGTACATGGATGAGCAGTGGTGGTCGCGGTGGGACCCAGACACGGGCGACCTGATCTGGAAGGTGCCGCTGGGCGTGGGCGTGCTGGTTCACACTGCCGCGCGCACGGCGGAGGGCGGCACGCTGCTCGTCACGCGGAGCCAGCTCACCGGCGCCATCGACCTCGTCGAGATCTCGGCCGAGGGGCAGCTCGAGTTCCGCTGCCGGGGGCCTCGTGGCCCCGCGAGCGGCGTGGCACTTCACGACGGGCGGTGGCTGGAGTGGGAAACCGGCGTGCATGGCTGGACGCCCGCGCTGCGCGCCTGGTCCGTCCCCGGCCGCACCGCTGCGCGTGATGGTTGGCCGGTCCCGACGGGGAGCCTGGCTCGGACCTGGTGCGGGCCGTGAGACGCAGTCAGGATGCACGCGCCAGGTCGTGCTCCGCTTCCTGGAGCGGATCACTCTGACCGATTAACGAGCGCTCTCCGCAGAGCCGCTGAAGACCCCAGCCCCACCGCTCATTCAATGGGATTGACCCACCGCACCCCCTTGAACCGGGCGAAGTCGGTGTCGCTCGAGTGAAGCTCCCCTTGATGCTCGATGGCGAGCGCAGCCAGTTGCGCGTCGGTGGTGAGATTTGCGGCGGCGCCAACCTGACGGAGCAGCCCGAACACGATGTCGAGATGCTGCCGGCCTGGAACCAGAAGCCGGACGTTCCGGCGGCTCAGCCACTGTTCCGTCGTCTCCACGGCGCCATCGACGCTCATGGGCCGGTCGAAGATGCGCGGGTTCGTCACGATGCGGATAA
Organism: Pseudomonadota bacterium; assembly: GCA_023423535.1. Taxonomy (GTDB): domain Bacteria; phylum Myxococcota; class Myxococcia; order Myxococcales; family Myxococcaceae; genus JAFAFL01. The sequence continues at coordinate 810 of JAFAFL010000084.1, read as the reverse complement.
ACCCGAAGAGCGCCGGCAACGCGATTCCGACCGCCTCCTCGCTGTTGAGAAGCCCCTGCCACCATGCGAGCGCCTTGCGATGTTCGGGCATGCCCTCGATGTGCGCGTAGAGCAGCAGGTTCACGTCCGGGATGATCACCGGCGGGCCTTCCTGACGCGGGTCACGACCGCCTCATCCTCGAGCTCGTCAGTCAGTCGATTGAAGCCTGCCCGGTCGATGCCCGGAAGAAGCTGCGCTCTGTGCACCTTCACTCGATAGGGCGCCTGTCTGGCAGACGGCGCGGGCATGAGACCCCGGCGGATGGCCTCGTTCACGACCTCCTTGAACGACTTCCGCTGCCTGTGCGCTTCCTCTTCGAGCAGCCGCGCGACGTCCGGATCAAGCGTGAGGGTGGTGCGCATGCAGGCATCATGATGCTCGCAATATGGAGCGTCAAGATGCGTGCCCCACGACGCCGCTCCCCTTGCCGCTCGTTCACGGCTCCGCCTGACGTCTCCCTCGCCACCGTCCAGAGCGCTGCCTGCGCCTCACCGAATGCCAGCGGCCGAATGATCGGGGCTCAGCGCTTCAACCGAGCCGCAGCGCGGCCTCTCTGCGGTGCAGGAGCACGAGGAAGAACGGCCCGCCGAGCAGGGCAGTCACCACGCCCACCGGCAACTCCGCGTTGAAGAGCGGGAAGAGCGTGGAAGTGCCCGTGCGGCGGCCGTCGGCGTGTGGTGGCGGTGGTGAGCGACCGCCGGACGGCGGAAGAGGTGCTGCGGAACATGGGCCAGTGGCCGAGGCCCGCCGGGGAGACACCCTTGCCCGGG